>NZ_JAAGPD010000022.1 GCF_017104565.1 Paraburkholderia sp. Tr-20389
GCAGCGCGGCTTCGAAGGGCTTGCGGTCCATCACGAACAGCACCTGGCCTTCCTTGACCAGCGAGCCTTCGTCGTACAGGCGCCGTTCGAGAAAGCCGTCGACGCGCGCGCGGATTTCCACTTCGCGCGAACTCTGCGTCTGCGCGGTGAACTCGAAGTCGACGGGGGTTTCCTTCTGCGCGACGGTGACCACCGTCACTTCGACGGTGGGCCGTGGGGGTTCGGTGGGGGCTTTTTTACAGGCGGTGAGGGACAAGGCGGACACGAACACCGCCGCCACCGCAAAGCGTGATGCCAGCGGCCGCGCGGCAAGTATCGACGGGTGTCGAAATGTCCATCCCATGACAAATCTCCGCAACTCGAAACGATTGCGTCCGCCAGCGCTTGCACGGCGCGGCGGACTAACGGGTGGCGCGCCAGGCGAACTGGCGAGTCCAATGCAATCCAGTGTGGAATCGGGACAAGTCAAAGACAATTGGACCTTGGTCCAATACCCCGTTTGGCGACGATGGTCTTGCGCATAAGCGCCTGCGCACCGGTGTCCAGGACCGTTCGCGCGTAAGGGCAACGCGCTCATAGCGGCGCAGCGATGCCGAGCACGGCACACACTGTCCTGATGAACAGCACGTCGTTGAAGGGCTTGCGCAGATAGGCACGTGCGCCCGCCGCAAGCGCGGCTTCTCGCACGCCAGCGTCGTCGTGGGCCGTGATGAAAATGACGGGCGCGCCGCTCCCCGCCAGCCGGCGCTGCACCTCGATGCCGTTCGAGCCTGGCATCTGCACGTCGAGGATCACGCAGTCGGGACGATACGAAGGAGTGGCCGACAGCACGTCGAGAAACTCGTCGCCACTCGTGTACGTATCGGCTGCAATCCCGACTGAACGCAACAGACGCCTGATTGCCCTGCCCACCGACGCATCGTCGTCGACCACGACGACGAATGATTTGTCTGTGCCCATTCCGATTAGCCCATTGAGCCGCCACGTCCACGCGGACGATGCGTGGGCGTCTCAGCAATAGACTATGAGACTGCGGGCGTCGGTGGTATTGGACCTTGGTCTCGTATCCGCTGGGCTGCGGGCTGGCACGCGACAGCGGATGCATCCGCGTGCGGCCCGACGGCACGGTGCGCGTTGCTCGCGACGGCCACCTTGTCGGCGATACGCACCAGTTCGGCAAGCGAGCCGACTTCCATCTTCTGCATCACGCGCGCGCGATGCGCCTTGACGGTTTTTTCGACGGTGCCCAGTTCGCACGCCACCTGCTTGTTCAGAAGACCGAGCACGATCAGATTCATCACTTCGCGCTCGCGCACCGTCAGGCGTCCGACGCGGCTGCGCAACTCATCCAGTTCGTGCATCGACTTCGATACTTCGGCGGAGCGCACGAGCGCCTGATCGATGGCGCGCAGCAGGTCGTCGTCGCGCACCGGCTTCGTGAGGAAATCGGTCGCGCCGGCCTTGATTGCACCGACCGTCATTGCGATGTCGCCGTGTCCCGTCAGGAAGATGATGGGCAAACGGGCATCGAGTTCACGCTGCAGTTCGAGTCCGCTCAGATCCGGCAACTGCACGTCGAGCACCACGCACGCCGGCGTGCGCTCGACACACCAATGCGCGAGGAATTCACGTGCCGAACCATAGGCCTCGACCTCGTGCCCCGCCGATCTGACGAGCCGCGTGAGTGCGCGGCGCACCGAGGCGTCGTCGTCGACGACATAGACGAGCGCGGCAGACGGGTTCATGACGCCGCCTGCGCAGCGCACGCGCTGCCCGCTTCGCGCGCTGCGGGCAGCGCGACATAGAACGTCAAGCCCTGATCCGGGTTGTTCTCGGCCCACAGGCGACCGCCATGCATCTGCACGATCGAACGGCTGATCGACAGCCCGAGACCCAGGCCCTGCGGCTTCGACGTGACGAACGGCTTGAAGATGCATTCGAGCCTGTCGTGCGTCAGACCATGTCCGCGATCGCGCACGGCAATGCGTACCATGCCTTCACGGTCGGGTTGCGCAAAGAGCGCCACCACGCGATCGCGCGAGCCGCATTCGCTTACGGCATCGAACGCGTTGAGCAGCAGATTGAGTAGCACCTGCTGCAGTTGCACCTTGTCGCCGCGCACGGGCGGCAGGCCGTCGTCGATCACCTGCGACACATGGATGCCGCGCGCGACGGCATCGCCATGCACGAGCAGCGCGACGTCGCGCAACAAGCCGCCTGCATCCAGACTGACGAGTTGCTGCTGCTCGTCCTTCTTCACGAACGCGCGCATCCTGCGGATCACTTCGCTTGCGCGGCCGCTGTCGTCGACGATGTCCTTCAGGATGTCGCGCACTTCGGCGAGATCGCTCGGCTCCTGATCCATGAAGCGCTGCGCGGCCTGGCCGTTGCTGAGAATCGCCGTCAGCGGCTGGTTCAGTTCATGCGCGAGCGACGCGGCGAGTTCGCCCATCGTCGACACGCGCGTCAGATGCGCCAGTTCCCGACGATTGCGTTCGAGTTCAAAGCGCTCGGTCATATCGGTGATGAAGGCGACTGTCGCGATGCGCCCTTCGTAGCGGATCGCACTCGTCGCGATTTCGACGGGAAACTCACTGCCGTCGCGGCGCCGCGCGCGCAAGCTGTGTGTGCGTGTCGACACGGGACGGCCCGCGTGCTGCGACGTGCCGCCAGACGCACTGTTTTGCTGCGAAAGCGCGGGCGCGACCATGCCGACGCATGCACCAGCCAGCACGCCGCGGCGGTAGTCGAAGAGCCGTTCGGCTTGCGCATTGGCGAGAACGATCACGCCATGCTCGTCGAACACGACTGACGCGACAGGCAAGCATTCGAATACATCGGCCAGGTCATTCATCGTGCCTGGCTGCCGACGCGGAAAGCTGAAGAATCCGTTTGCGCTCTGCATCCTGCTCACGCGCGCAAGCGGATTCGTGATGCGCAACAGCATAGGCAATACGGATACGCCGTTGCGCATGGGCATAGAGCCTGCGGTGCGTTCGGGCGCGATGCGGCGCGGATGCAGCGACCACCAGACAGCGATTGCAGCCACCGCGACTGTCAGAGCAGAAATAGCGATGTGCATGACTTACCGTTCCTCAAGACGTTCGCACTCGAACTGTCGCGACCACGTGCGCACGCCTTCGTTGTTGTTAGCAACTCAACCGGGGGCGACGGCGCGGGAATGGGGCGCGCGACGCCTCTGCCATTACGCGTGAAACCGTGACAACGTCTTGTACTGATGCACTGGTTGGTCGCCGAGGTCAATGACTATGACGGAAAATGACCGATAAAGCGGAGACTGGCCAATCTTCATATGGACTGCGAAGTTCGACCAAGGTCTTTTTTATCAACAATTACTGGCGACTTTTTACTTGTTCGCACCATGCGAGGAGGAAAAAAGTGCAACTCCATCCTATGCACAAAGTAAGGCTTAGTAAAGCTTCAAGTCGACCGGCGACGAGAAACTGATGGAGGCGTTCATGTCTGGTGAAGTACTGGTATGAGACAACGCTTGTTCACGTAAGCGTTTTAATGACGGAGTTCGAGGCGAGACCCGAAACGATCGTTCGCTTGAATCTTGAATGATCGCCCCGGGCGTTTGGTGAGATGGTGAAGTGCTACCTCATGCGAAATCCGATGGCCCTTGTGATGGCACGCCTGGCGGCGGATCGTCGTCGCCTATCGGATCGTCTGGAGCTTTATCGTCCGTTTTGGGTTTTTCCGGCAATGGCTGATCCAGGCCCGGTTCGACAGGCGTTGGGATAGCGTCGCCGATCGGTTTATTGAGCTCGTTCGGCGGGATCTCAGCCGGATCTTTCGGTTGTGTGCTTTCCTCGCGATTGGGGTTCGTCATCGTGACTCCAATTGTGGTTGGGCAGACGCAACGAGTCACGCAACGACCGTACCAATGCATTTTGTGCAGCTGCGTTCAGCGACGCGCGGAATGCGCGCTGCGCCTCTATGACATGCGATGTGCG
Source organism: Paraburkholderia sp. Tr-20389 (assembly GCF_017104565.1). GTDB lineage: Bacteria > Pseudomonadota > Gammaproteobacteria > Burkholderiales > Burkholderiaceae > Paraburkholderia. The sequence continues at coordinate 3,978 of NZ_JAAGPD010000022.1, forward strand.
AACGAACATCCGCTCAGCGCTTGCGAGGATGAGGTAGAGGAAAAGCTGGAGCGTGGCACACACGCCTTGTAAATTGCGACACCGAGAGGGCTTGTGCCGAACGCGAGCGAATACCTGCGCGGGAAAAAGCAGCACAAACGAAAACAGGCCCCGAAGGGCCTGTTTCGCTTGCATCTGGCGGAAAGGGTGGGATTCGAACCCACGATACGGTATAACCGTATACCGGATTTCGAGTCCGGCGCATTCGACCTCTCTGCCACCTTTCCAGATTCTTTGACTTCCCACCAAGGTGGTCTTGTCGCGTCACACTAAGCGGGTCGTTGCTTGCGTGAGACGAAGATTATAGAACACCTGTTTTCGATTTCCAAGTCCTTTTTCGAAGAAACTTCAAAAGGACTTGGAAGGCCCGAAAGCCGATCAGTCGGCAGCCTTCACTTCCAGACGTTCGACGCCGCCCAGATACGGACGCAGCGCGGCCGGAACCGTCACCGAGCCATCGGCGTTCTGGAAATTCTCCAGCACGGCGACGAGCGTACGGCCGACAGCCAGCCCCGAACCGTTGAGCGTATGAACGAGTTCAGGCTTGCCCTGCGCGTTGCGGAAGCGCGCCTGCATCCGGCGCGCCTGGAACGCTTCCGTGTTGGAGCAGCTCGAGATCTCGCGATAGGTGTTCTGCGCGGGCACCCACACTTCGAGGTCGTAGGTCTTCGCCGCCGAAAAGCCCATATCGCCCGTGCACAGCGTGATCACGCGATACGGCAGTTCGAGCTTCTGCAAGATCGTCTCCGCGTGCGTGACCATCTGCTCGAGCGCGTCGTACGACGTGTCGGGCGAAACGATCTGCACCATCTCGACCTTGTCGAACTGATGCTGGCGGATCATGCCGCGCGTGTCGCGGCCGTACGAGCCCGCTTCCGAGCGGAAGCACGGCGAATGCGCCGTCAGCTTGATGGGTAGCTCGTTCGCATCGACGATGCTGTCGCGCACCGTGTTCGTCAGCGAAATCTCCGACGTCGAGATCAGGTATTGCGTGACGGTATTCTCGCCGCCGCCCTTCTCGACACGGAACATGTCGTCGGCAAACTTGGGCAACTGGCCCGTGCCGAACAGGATCTCAGGATTGACGATGTACGGCGTATAGACTTCCGTGTAGCCGTGCTGCTGCGTGTGCGTGTCGATCATGAACTGCGCGAGTGCGCGGTGCAGGCGCGCGATCTGTCCACGCAGCATCGTGAAGCGCGCGCCCGACAGCTTCGCGCCCGTTTCGAAATCGAGCCCGAGCGGCGTGCCGACGTCGACGTGATCCTTCACCTCGAAGTCGAACTGGCGCGGCGTGCCCCAGCGGCGCACTTCGACGTTGCCGGCTTCGTCGTTGCCGACGGGCACACTTTCGTGCGCGAGGTTCGGCACGCCGAGCAGCAGATCCGACAGGCGCTTCTGAATGTCTTCGAGCTGCACCGCCGACGCCTTCATCTCGTCGCCGATACCACCTACCTCGGCCATCACCGCCGACGTGTCCTCGCCCCGCCCTTTCATCGCGCCGATCTGCTTCGACAGACTGTTGCGCTTTGCCTGCAACTCTTCGGTACGGGTCTGGATGGCGCGGCGTTCGGCTTCGAGCGCGGAGAAAGCCGCGACGTCGAGGATATAGCCGCGATCGGCGAGGCGTTTCGCGACGCCGTCGATGTCTTTGCGCAGCAGCTGGATGTCAAGCATGGGTGGGGGCGACAGTTCGTTGGTTGAATGGGCGATTTTAGCGCACCGGCGCGGCTGGCCGGCTGCATTGTCGGGTCGGGCGCAACGTGCGCGTCAGCTTTTCTTGCGGTTCTCGCTGCGCCATTGCGCATCGAGGTCGGCGAGGCGCGCGAGCTTCTCGCCGATCTTGCCTTCGAGCCCGCGCGGCGTCGGCTGATACCAGCGCGGCTCGCGCATGCCATCGGGCAGATAGGTTTCGCCTGCGGCGTACGCGTCCGGCTCGTCGTGCGCATAGCGATACTCGTGGCCGTAGCCGAGTTCCTTCATCAGCTTGGTCGGCGCGTTGCGCAGATGGATCGGCACCGCACGCGACTGGTCCTTGCCGACAAAACTGCGCGCCGCGTTGTACGCGTTGTAGCCCGCGTTCGACTTCGGCGCGACGGCCAGATAGATCACCGCCTGCGCGAGCGCCAGCTCGCCTTCGGGCGTGCCGAGGCGCTCGTAGGTTTCGGCAGCGTCGAGCGCGATGCGCGCGGCGCGCGGATCGGCGAGACCGATGTCTTCCCACGCCATGCGGACGAGACGCCGCGACAGGTAGCGCGCATCCGCGCCGCCGTCGAGCATCCGGCAGAACCAGTACAGCGCGCCGTCCGGGTTGCTGCCGCGCACCGACTTGTGGAGCGCGCTGATCTGGTCGTAGAACGCGTCGCCGCCTTTATCGAAGCGGCGCAGGTTTTCGGAGAGCGCGCTCGCGAGCAGCTCGCCGTCGATCTCCGTTTTCTTCTGCTGGGCCGCCGCGCGCGCAACGATCTCCATGTTGTTCAGCAGCTTGCGGCCGTCGCCGTCGGCGGAACCGATCAGCGCGTCGCGCGCTTCGTCCGTGAACGTGAGGCCGCCCAGTTCCTGCTGCGCGCGAGCCAGCAGTTCGCGCTGCTCGTCGGCATCGAGACTTCTGAGCACGTAGACGGCCGCGCGCGACAGCAACGCGCTGTTCACCTCGAACGACGGGTTTTCCGTCGTCGCGCCGACGAACACGAACAGCCCCGACTCGACGTGCGGCAAGAATGCGTCTTGCTGGCTCTTGTTGAAGCGATGCACTTCGTCGACGAACACGAGCGTCTGGTGACCGTTCGCGCGATGGATCTGCGCGGTTTCGACGGCTTCGCGGATGTCCTTCACGCCCGACAGCACCGCCGACAGCGCGATGAACTGTGCATCGAACGCGTCGGCCATCAGGCGCGCGAGCGTGGTCTTGCCGACGCCCGGCGGGCCCCAGAGGATCATCGAATGCGCTTCGCCCGATTCGAACGCGACGCGCAGCGGCTTGTTCGGGCCGAGCAGGTGCTTCTGTCCGATCACTTCGTCGATGGTGCGTGGCCGCAGGCGCTCGGCGAGCGGGACATTGGCGCGGGTTTCTTCAAACATGGCGTTTTGGGGATAATCTCGGCTTTTCGGGTATAAACCGTCACGATGCACAGCATGCACCGCCTTGCACGCGACGGCCTGCCCCGGAACGGCATGCAACCGCGCCAAACCGTCATCCGGCGTGCGGCGGCACATGCAGAGTTGTGCATTATGACAGCCGCCGGGCGGCGAGGCCCGCGGCAGACGTCATAGGCGATATCTGATGGTGCGGTCCGCAAGACGCGTACCGTGCGACATGGCAACAAGACGGCTGAAACGACAGCCGACACGACAACGACAGACAGGAAGCAGATTCGATGGCTCAGGATCCAATCGCCGGCGAGACCGGTTCGACCTACGCGCCGCTCAAGCCGGTGTCGGATGCGCGCCGCGCGTTCAAGACGGGCGACGCATTCGCTCTATGGTTTTCTCTCGGCATCGGCCTGCTGGTCGCGCAGGCAGGTGCGCTGCTCGTGCCCGGCCTCTCGCTGCCGCACGCGCTGCTGGCGATTCTGATCGGCAGCGTGATCGGCGTCGTGCTGCTCGCGCTCGCGGGCGTGATCGGCACGGACACGGGGCTCGCGGCGATGTCGTCGCTGCGACCGACGCTCGGCGTGCGCGGCGCGTCGATTCCCGCCGTGCTGAACATGGTTCAACTGGTCGGCTGGGGCTCGTTCGAAGTGATCGTGATGCGCGATTCCGCCGATGCCCTGTCCAAACAGGCGTTCGGCTTCTCGGCCCCGCTCGTCTGGACGTTGATTTTCGGCGTGCTCGCGACGCTGCTCGCGATCAGCGGTCCGCTGTCGTTCGTGCGGCGCTTTCTGCGCACGTGGGGCATCTGGCTGCTGCTGGCGGGCGCCGCGTGGCTCACTTACAGCCTGCTCGTGCAGCATGATCTGGGCGCGCTGATGCGGCGTCCGGGCAACGGCGAAATGTCGTTCGGCGGCGCGATCGATCTGGTCGTCGCGATGCCGCTGTCGTGGCTGCCGCTGATCGCCGACTACACGCGCTTCGGCCGGAAAGCGGGCGAGACGTTCCGCGGCACGATCCTCGGCTATGGCATTGCGAACATCTGGTTCTACTCACTCGGCGCGGTCTACGGACTGGCTGCGGGCGGCGGCGACGCGCTGCTCACGACGGCGCTCGCACAGGCAGGTGGCGGCCTCGCGCTGCTGCTGGTGCTGATCGACGAAATCGACAACGCATTCGCCGACGTGCACTCGGCGGCGGTGTCGACTGGCACGTTCTGGACGCGTGCGAGCGTCCCGCTGCTGTCGGCCGCGTTCGGCGCGCTGTGCACGCTGATCGCGCTCGCCGTGCCGATGGCGAAGTATCAGAACTTCCTGCTGCTGATCGGCTCGGTGTTCGCGCCGCTGTTCGGCGTCGTGCTGGTCGATCACTTCATCGTGCGCAAGCGCCGTATCGAAGTCGACGCGCTCGCCGATACGCAAGGCCGCTACGGCTACTCGGGCGGCTGGCACATGAGCGCGTTCATCGCGTGGGCGATCGGCATTGCGGCCTATCAGGCGATCAACCAGTGGCTGCCGAATCTCGGTGCGACGCTGCCGGCACTCGTGATCGGCGCGGTGTGCTATCTCGCGTTCGTGTCCGCGCGCAAGCAGGCGTACGCGTAAGCGCTGTTGTGCGAGACCTTCAGGCCGGCGTGCGTTCGTACGCCGGCCATTGTTCGAGCGCGATTCTCACTCGCTCGATCACCCCGTCCCAATCGCCTGGCTGCGTCTGACGGAACAGACGTGTGCGCGGATACCACGGCGTATCGTCGCGATCGTGCAGCCAGCGCCAGCAGCCGTCGTAGCGCGACAGAATCCACGTCGGCGTATTCAACGCACCCGCCAGATGGGCGATCGAGGTATCGACGGTAATCACGAGGTCGAGTTGCTCAATGATCGCGGCGGTGTCCGCGAACTCGTGGACGTCGTGCATCGGATCGAACGGGCGGAATTCCGGCGGCAGTGCGTCGATTTGCGGCTGCGTCAACGCGCCTTTTTGCAGACTGACAAACGTGATGCCCGGCACGCGCAGCAACGGAAGATATGCGCGCGCGTCGAGCGAGCGACGGCGGTCGACAGCGTTGATCGCCGGTTGATCGGGGCGCGGGTCGCCGGCCCAGACAAGGCCTACCCTGCGTTTGCCTTCGGGCAACCGCCCTTTCCATGTGGCCGCGTAAGCCGGCGGCACGCGCAAATAAGGCGTCACGCCCGGAATGCTCGCGAGCGTCGTACCGAGCCGATGCGGCAGGCTCATCGTCAGGCACACATAGTCGTGATCCGGAATGCCGTGTTCGCCGTCGAGCGGTACGCATGCGTCGACGCCCTCGATAGTCTCGAACAGGCTCCGCAGCGCAGGCGAACACGCGACGCTCAGCTTCGCTAGACCCAGCGCCTTGAGCATCGGCAGATAGCGGCAGAATTGCAGACTGTCGCCGTGCCCCTGCTCCGGCCACACGAGCAACGATTTTCCCGTGAGCGGCTCACCGCGCCAGACCGGAAAATCGACAGGCGGCGGTGCAACCTTGCGCGCCGGCCATGTGGGATCGAAGCGTGTTTCGAACAGTGCCCATCCCTCTTCAAGACGCCCCACGTTGAGCAGCAGATGCGCGAGGTTGATCTTCACCTCGAAGTAGTCGGGCCGAAGCGCGAGCGTGTGCCGGTACGACGCTTCCGCTTCGACGAAACGATGCTGCATCTTGAGCACCACACCAAGATTGAAATGCGCCTTGGCGTCGCGCGGATTGAAGGCAATAGCGCTTTTATACGCAGCCTCGGCTTCGGGCAAGCGCATCTGCTCCTGATACAGCACGCCAAGATTCACGTAGAAATCGCCGTCGTCGGGCTGAAGTTCGAGCGCACGCAGATAGGCGGATTCTGCCTCGTCCGAACGGCCGAGTTGCGCATGGAGCCGCCCGAGATTCACGTAAGCGCCTGCGTGCGTCGGCGAAATCGACAGTGCCTTGTGATAGCAGGCCTCGGCTTCCTCCAGACGGCCCGATTCTTTCAGCACGACCCCCAGATTGTTATACGCGTCGCAGTAATCGGGCTTCAGCGCGATTGCGCGCCGCCAGTGGCTTTCCGCATCGTGCGGGCGATCCAGCGACAGGCAGCACGCAGCCGCCAGGTTGAAAACCTGTGCATCCGCGATGTGCCCAGTCAGCAACGGTTCGAGCAATTCGAGCGCTGCATCGAAGCGTGAACTGCCATAAAGGGCGACTGCGGATGAAAAGCGATCGGCTGCGGCCTCGGGATTCTGCAAAGCGCCGTACATGACTTGATCCTGCGGAAACGTATTAGGAAGGAGTGCCGGCGCGCTTTACGATTTATCCAGGAATTCTGGTCAACATCGCGCCGAGGCCTTTGTAGCGTACCGAGGCAAGCAGTCCGTCTCTAGCTCACTATTCTTAAAAATACTGGCGCGGCGGCAATCTCGACCTTCGATGATGAGAAACAAAAACGCCCATAACGGACGTTATGGGCGTTTTCCGAACGATTCTGCGAACCGTCCTTGCAGATGGCGCCACGCAGACGCCAGAGCGAAAAATTACCGCGTCGACGGCCGATACTCGACGCCCGGCAGCACGCACAGCAACTCGAACGCGAGATTCGCTCCGAGCAGCGCCGTCGTGCCGAACGGATCGTACGGCGGCGCCACCTCCACCAGATCGCAACCGACGATATTCAGCCCGTGCGCGCCGCGGATGATTTCGAGCGCCTGCGGCACCGTCAGCCCGGCGATCTCCGGCGTGCCCGTACCCGGCGCGAAGGCCGGATCGATCCCGTCGATATCGAACGTGATGTAGACGGGGCCGTCGCCCATCTGCTCACGCACGCGCGACATCAGCGGCACCAGCGACTGGTTCCAGCACGCCTCCGCCTGCACGACCTGGAAACCCTGATCGCGGCACCAGTCGAAGTCTTCCGCCGCGTAACCCGTGCCGCGCAGACCGATCTGCACGACACGGTCGCAATCCAGCAGGCCTTCTTCGACTGCCCGGCGGAACGGCGTGCCGTGCGCGATCTTCTCGCCCATCATCGTGTCGTTGACGTCCGCGTGCGCGTCGACGTGAATCAGGCCGACCTTGCCGTATTTGCGGTGGATCGCGCGCAGGATCGGCAGCGCGATCGTATGATCGCCGCCCAGCGTGATCGGCTTCGTGCCGTGTTGCAGGATTTCGTCGTAAGCCCGCTCAATGCGGCCGATCGAATCCAGGAGGTTGTACGGATTGATCGCAACATCGCCGATGTCGGCGACACGCAGCGAATCGAACGGTGCGGCGCGGGTTGCCATGTTGTACGGACGCAGCAGCACCGATTCCGCGCGAATCTGACGTGGGCCGAAGCGCGCACCCGTGCGGTTCGAAGTACCCAGATCGAACGGCACGCCGACGAAACAGGCATCGAGCCCCTCCGCCGAGCCGACGTTCGGCAGTCGCATCATGGTGGCGATCCCGCCCGAGCGCGGCATCGCGTTGCCCGACAACGGCTGCGGCCGTTCGGTCAGGTCCGGGGAAACGAAATTCGAGGAAGTATTCATCGTGGTTCGCCAATGAAAAGCACAGCGTCTTAAAAAAGCGTTGGATCCAGCCGCCGCAAAGCGCACGACGCCGGGGCATTTCTTATTTTTGTGCAGTTCCGGCGAAGATAAAATGCCGACAGAAAAAACTTCACATCGATTCGCACCGATGTATCCTGCCGTATGTTCTCGCAACTGACCGATCTCGACCTGCGCCTGATCCGCGTGTTCCTTGCCATCGTGGACGCGGGCGGCGTTTCGCCTGCACAGGCTACCTTGAATGTAGGACAGTCGACCATCAGCACGCAATTGTCGACGCTCGAAACGCGCCTGGGCTATCGGCTGTGCGAGCGCGGCCGCAGCGGCTTTAGCCTGACCGCGCGAGGCGAGCAGTTCGTCGAAGCGGCGCGCGCGCTGCTGTCCGCCGTCGATGCATTCGGCGTGCAGGCGCGAAACGTCGGACGAAAGCTGGTCGGCACGCTCGGAATCGGCATGATCGGGCATACGCCGGTGTCGGAAAGTGCGCGTATCAGCGATGCAATCGCACGGTTTCGCGCCCGAGACGAATCCGTGCGATTCTCGATTCTGGTCCGCTCACCCGGCGAACTCGAAGAATTGCTGCTGAGCGGACGGATTCAGATCGGCATCGGCTATTTCTGGCATCGCGTGCCTTCGCTTGAGTACACCGAGATTTTTTCCGAGGAACAGTTCGCGTATTGCGCGAAAGGGCATCCGCTGTTCGCTGAGGCAGGCAACGTCTCACCCGTCGACGCCGCGCAACATGAATGGGCGTGGCGCAGCTATCCGCTGCCCGAAGCCGAAGCATCGGCGACGCCGCACAACGTCACCGCCGTCGCCGACAACATGGAAGCCGTCGCGATGCTCGTGCTGTCGGGGCATCACCTCGGCTATCTGCCGGGGCACTTCGCCGCGCCGTATGTGAAGGAAGGTTTGCTCGCTGCGGTGAACCCGCAGCAGATGGGCTACCGCGTCGCGTTTCATATGGTCACGCGCACGCGGCAGCATCGGACGGAAATCGTCGACGCGTTTATCGACGATATGAAGGCCGCGCATCCGTCGCCAGGCCTTCAGTCGTGAGAGGCGCTTAGCCGTTGATCACGTCGGCGCCCTTCGGCACCGTGAACTTGAACGCGTCGGCGGGCAGCGACGGGTTCTTCTGGATGTTCGAGAATTTAAGCAGCGTCACGTTGCCGAACACGTCGTGCAACTCCATTGCTTCGAGGTTGCCGTCCTTGAAGCCGATGCCGACGCGCTGAAACTGCGTGTCCTTCGATTTCGGAATCAGTTCGAGCCAGTCGATGCCTGCCTTCACGCCCGCGTCCTTCAGCGTGAAGTTCTTGTCGAGATCGTTGCTGCCGAACAGGATTGCGGCCGGGCTTGCGCCGAGCGCGCCGCCGAGCTTGCGCACCGTCACCTGGTTCAGATCCTTGTCATAGACGTAGAGCTTGTCGCCGTCGGCTTGCAGCAACTGTGCGTACGGCTTCTCGTAAGCCCAGATGAACTTGCCCGGGCGCGCGAACGTGAACGAGCCGCTCGACACCTTGTTCTGCGACGCGTTTTGTGTAGACAGCACGCCGCTCGCCTGTTGCTGCGCGTTGCTCGGCGCGCGCACTTCCGTCTGCACGAACTCGCCGCGCGCGGAATGCACTTGCGAAACAAATTGCTTCAGTTGCTCGGTGCCGCTTGCGAATGCATGCGACGCGAGAAGCATCGTTGCGCCAAAAGCCAGCGCGCGCGTCAGATTGCCAAGACGGATCCTGGACCCAATGATTTGCAGCATGTAGTTTTCTCCCTTGTGGCGTTCGAGCGGCAAGCGTCAATCCGTCTCGCGCGCCGGCACCAGAATTTCGCGGTTGCCGTTCGACGACATCGCCGACACCAGCCCCGACTGCTCCATCTGTTCGAGCAGACGCGCAGCGCGGTTGTAGCCGATTCGCAGATGCCTCTGCACGAGCGAGATCGATGCGCGACGATTCTTGACGACGATTTCGACCGCCTGATCGTAGAGAGGGTCGGACTCGGTGCCGCCCGCTCCGGTTCCCGCGCCCTCGGCGGAACCTTCGTCGCCTTCGCCCGACACGCCGCCTTCCAGCAGCCCTTCGATATAGTTCGGCTCGCCCTGCTCCTTAAGTTTGTCGACCACGCGATGCACTTCGTCGTCGGACACGAATGCGCCGTGCACGCGAACGGGGAGACCGGAGCCAGGCGGCAGATACAGCATATCGCCCATGCCGAGCAGCGATTCCGCGCCCTGCTGGTCGAGAATGGTGCGCGAGTCGATCTTGGACGACACCTGGAATGCCATCCGCGTCGGCACGTTGGCCTTGATGAGGCCGGTGATCACGTCGACGGACGGACGCTGAGTCGCGAGAATCAGATGGATGCCCGCCGCGCGCGCCTTCTGTGCGATTCGCGCGATCAGTTCTTCAACCTTCTTGCCGACCACCATCATCAGGTCAGCCAGTTCGTCGATCACCACGACGATATTCGGAAGACGCGACAGCGGTTCAGGATCGTCCGGTGTCAGGCTGAACGGATTCGGAAGCTTCTCTTCGCGCTTCGCCGCTTCGTCGATCTTGTTGTTGAAGCCCGCGAGGTTACGCACGCCGAGCTTGCTCATCAGCTTGTAGCGGCGCTCCATTTCGGCGACGGTCCAGTTCAGCGCGTGACCGGCCTGGCGCATGTCCGTGACGACAGGACACAGCAGATGCGGAATGCCTTCGTAGACGCTCATTTCGAGCATCTTCGGATCGATCAGGATCATTCGCACCTGATCCGCGCTCGCCTTGTACAAGAGCGAGAGAATCATCGCGTTGATACCGACCGACTTGCCCGAACCCGTCGTGCCCGCGACCAGCAAGTGCGGCATCTTCGCGAGGTCCGCGCACACCGGCTTGCCGCCGATGTCCTTGCCGAGGCCCATCGTCAGCGGCGAACCGGCGTCGGCGTAGACGGCCGAGCCGAGAATCTCCGACAGCCGCACCGTTTGACGACGCTGGTTCGGCAGTTCGAGCGCCATGAAATTCTTGCCCGGAATCGTTTCGACGACGCGGATCGACGTCAGCGACAGCGAGCGCGCGAGGTCTTTCGCCAGATTCACGATCTGACTGCCCTTCACGCCGACTGCCGGTTCGATTTCGTAACGCGTAACGACGGGACCCGGATACGCCGCGACCACGCTCACATCGACGCCGAAATCCTTCAGCTTCTTCTCAATGAGTCGCGAAGTGAATTCGAGCGTGTCGGCGGAAATGGTTTCCTGGGTGGCGGGCGCGGGATCGAGCAGCGAGATCGCGGGCAGCGTGGAATCGCCAGGCAGGCTTTCGAACAGCGGCACCTGACGTTCTTTCTCGACGCGCTCCGACTTCTCCGGCTTCGTCACGGGCGGGACGATCATCACCGGCTCGTGTTCCTCGATCTTCACGCGGCTCTGTTCGACCTTGCCTTCGCGCTTCACGGCGGCGGCTTCGCCGAGCTTGCGGTCACGGCCCGCTTCGCGGCGCAGCTTGGCGAGCGTCACGGCGTTGATGATCGAATCGCCGACCTTCTCGCACACGGAGAGCCACGAAAAACGGAAGTACAGCGACAAGCCGATGCCCAGCGCAATCAGCAGCGCCAGCGTGCCGCCCGTGAAACCCAGCGCGTGCGACACGCCCTTCGCGACCGCCTCGCCGATCACGCCGCCCGGCGCGCGCGGCAACTGCACTTTCAGCGACCACATGCGCAGCGCCTCGATGCCGTCGCACGCGAGCAGCACCAGCACGAACGAGAACACGTCCGCGAGCCAGCTGTTGTCGCGCGGCGCGTCTTCGGCGGGTTCTTCCTGACGCGTGATGCGCTTGTAGTTCGCCGAGATGCGGCGCGCCAGCAGCACGATCCACCACCAGGCGGACAGTCCGAAGAGCAGAAGGAGGATGTCGGAGGTCCAGGCGCCGACGCGGCCGGCCCAGTTCGAGATGTGATCGACGGCTGCCGCGTGCGTCCAGCTCGGGTCGCGGCGGCTGTAGCTGATCAGCGCCATCACAAGGAAAACGCCGAGCGCCACCTGGAGAATCCAGCGGATTTCGGTGAAGAGGCGCGACATGCGGTGAGGCAATGCCTGCGCGTTCGCGGAGTATGGAGCTTTTGCCATTGAGCCTGTTGCGTGTGGCGGCCTGCAGCGGTTTGGGGTGCCGGTTTCAGTTGCCCTTCATTCGCCTTCCGGGACTGACTCAGGTGCCGACGATGTCTGCCGGCAAGCCGCCTGTCGTTCGTTGGCGACTATTGTAAACGCACTGTTGCGCCCAAGGCTGTAAATGACGGTAACGGTGGCCGGACGGCCAGGAATGTCGTAAATCCCATACGTTTTGCGGCCAATCCAGGCCTGTTTCCGGCATTTTCGGCTCCGAACGCTTCTTATCCGTTCGACATCGGCTATCGGGTTGATCGTAAAGCTTCATGAAGCAGCGGTTTGCCCTGCCCTTTATAATACGGCGCTGATACCCAACTAACGTGTCAAGCAGGTTTTCCGGCTCGACGCCAGTACCGCCGGTCATGGCAATTGCTTCCTCGCCGCAGACCGACGCTTTTAACGGATTTCGATCATGCCCGCTTCCTCGACCAAACACGCGAAGGTTCTGATTCTCGGTTCCGGCCCTGCCGGTTACACGGCGGCCGTCTACGCGGCGCGCGCCAACCTGTCGCCGCTGCTCATCACCGGCCTCGCGCAGGGCGGCCAGCTGATGACCACGACGGACGTGGAAAACTGGCCCGCCGATGCCAACGGCGTGCAAGGTCCGGAACTGATGGCGCGCTTTCTCGAGCACGCCGAGCGCTTCAACACCGAGATCGTGTTCGATCACATCCACACGGCCAAGCTGGACGAAAAGCCGATCCGCCTGATCGGCGATTCGGGCGAGTACACGTGCGATTCGCTGATCATCGCGACGGGCGCATCGGCGCAGTATCTCGGCCTGCCGTCGGAAGAACTGTTCATGGGCCGCGGCGTGTCGGCATGCGCGACCTGCGACGGCTTCTTCTACAAGAACCAGCACGTCGCCGTGGTCGGCGGCGGCAATACGGCTGTTGAAGAAGCGCTGTATCTCGCGGGCATCGCGAAGAAGGTCACGGTGATTCACCGCCGCGACAAGTTCCGCGCCGAGCCGATCCTGATCGACCGTCTGCTGGAGAAGGAAAAGGAAGGTGTCGTCGAGATCAAGTGGGATCACACGCTCGACGAAGTGCAAGGCAATGACGGCGGTGTGAACGGTCTGCGCATCAAGAATGTGAAGACGGGCGCGACCACCGATATCGAACTGCAAGGCCTGTTCGTCGCGATCGGCCACAAGCCGAACACGGATCTGTTCGAAGGCCAGCTGGAGATGAAGAACGGCTACATCATCACGAACGGCGGCCTGAACGGCAACGCGACGGGCACGAGCGTGCCGGGCGTGTTCGCAGCCGGCGACGTGCAAGATCACGTGTACCGTCAGGCGATCACGAGCGCGGGCACGGGCTGTATGGCTGCGCTGGATGCTCAGCGTTATCTGGAAAGCATCCATGAGTCGATCGGCGAGCGCGCGATGAGCGCTGAAGCGGATCGTTGATTTCTGCTTTCCGTGGGCTTGGCTCGTTGGGTGTGTCTTAGGGCGTTTGTGTAAAACGAAGTCCACGGATCGGTAGAATAGCGGCATGCAGAACGCTTGCCGCGCTTGTTGAGATTCTCGATGTTCGTAAGGGCCGCGGCGTGATGCCGGCGGCCCTTTTTGTTTTCAGCTTCGATTGCCATGCCCAAGAATCTTCCCCATCCGAGCGAACCGAAACGGCCGCGTAATGCGGCTTCTAGTCCTGCTGATGCTGCGGGTTCTTCTTCCGTGGCGTCCGCGTCTTCGTCGAAGAAGCCTTTGGTGGAGACTGGCGCTGGGTTGGCCGGACTCGGTGGTTTGCGCGATGCGTTGAAAGGCGCGTCGCAACGCGTGCAGCGTGAGAAGGCTGCGGCGGCGCAAGCGTCGCGTGAAGCCGCAGCCGATGCCGATATGTTCCGCCGTGAAATCGGCGAAGTCGCGCCGCTGGGCGCGAAGCCTCGCGCATCGGTCACGCGCACGCCGCCCGCGCCCGTTCCCCTTCAGACGAAACTCGACGAAGAAGCCGTGCTCCACGAAGCGATCTCCGATGAGTTCGATCCCGAAGTGCTGCTCGATACCGATGAGTCGCTTTCCTACTGTCGGCCCGGTGTGAGCCAGGAGATCGTTAAGAAGCTCCGACGCGGTGCGTGGATCGTGCAGGCGCAGCTTGATCTGCATGGGATGCGTCGTGAGGAAGCGCGCGAGGCTTTATCCGAGTTCATCCGCGAGGCGAGTAAGAAAGGTCTCCGCTGCCTGCGCGTGATTCATGGGAAAGGGCTGGGGTCGATCGGAAAAGAGCCGGTGCTGAAAGGCAAGGTCCGCGCGTGGCTCGTTCAGAAGGAAGAAGTCATCGCGTTTTCGCAGGCTCGTGCGCACGATGGCGGAGCCGGGGCTGTGCTGGTTTTGTTGCAGCCTGGATCGGTTGGTCCTGGGTCTTCGTCTTCTTCCTCTGGCAAAGTCTAAGAAGGCTATCCAACGATGCATCCTCGCCTCTCTCTCGCGCTCGTCATCATGGAAGCGCTGGCTATTCTTGCCTACGCGATCTCAGGATTTATCGAGGCTCGTACGAAACGGCTCGATGCTGTTGGGACTTTTCTTGTGGCGATGGCGACTGCTTTCGGCGGCGGGACGGTTCGAGATATTTTGCTCGATCGGAGGCCGTTCTATTGGGTCGAGCATCAGTGGTACGCGATTCTGATTTTCGTCCTGTCGTTTTTCGCGCCGTTTGTGTTGAAGGCTTATACGCGGGTTTTTAACGAGCGCGTGTTGCTGGTGGCGGATGCTGTTGGGCTGGGGCTGTTTAGCATCTCGGGGACTTCTTTAGCGCTCGATGCGCAGATGCCGTGGTTCGTGGCTTCAATGATGGGCGTCGCGACCGGCGTGTTCGGCGGGATTATTCGCGATGTGATCTGCAATGAGGTCCCGCTGATTCTGCGGGACTCTCGGCCGTATGCTACTTGTGCGCTTGTTGGATGCTGGCTGTACCTGCTGCTCGATCACTTTAACTTCGATACCGTCTACAGCGTGCTGATTGCTACGGGGTTTATTCTTGTGGCGCGGCTGGTGACGTTTAAGTGGGATGTCAGGTTGCCGCATTAACGAGCCAACGAGGACGGTATCTCCATACGCCACGCCATCCACTCATATCTCGGAATCGCATTCGAACGCTTCTGCCCCTGCTTCCGGTTCGTCGTCGGAAACCTCAAGTACATCTGGAATGAACTTTGCGTGCGTCAATCGAAGATAGTCTTTCGCGCTCTCAGCATCTGCTTCGTATGAAAGTTGCTGATTGATAAAGCGCAGTTTGGCGCGTGCATCATTTATCACGTCTGCCCAACTCCGCACCCAGACAGTAATGTTTTGGTCCGCATCGTCGTAAACTTGTCCTTTTGGGCGGTCGCGCTGATTCGCTTCCTTCTTCGCAAATGCGTCTAGGTCGTTCGAAACCGCCACAAAGGTCCACTTAGCCGGCACATCCCGAAATCGCTCATCGTTGGACACAGCAATTGCATATTTTTTTACCTGAGTAATCACCTCGTCGTCTATCTTCTTCGACGGTCGCTTAAGCTCAACAACAAGATACTCGTACTCACCCGTTCGAGGCTGTATGGCCTTGTGAAGCATGAGATCGATGCGCCCACGCTTGCCATTTCCCAAATCTACCGGCGCGTCCAGATTCAGCTCTTCTTCTCGATGTCCCAGTTTCGCGATGTGCTTTTGCAGAACCTCTTCAAGACGCTGCTCGCTTCCCGCGAGCGCATACTCTTCGTGAAACAGCCATGACTCATTTTCCAGCATTTTGTGAAGTTGATCCCTCTCAAGAAGAGCCTCCTTGCTCTCCTTGTCAAAAATCAAGGTTTCAAGGCCATTCAAGAAGTCGAGTCGATTCGCGACGATCTTTGCTGAACTGATGATCGACGAGAGACTCGTCTTCTTCAAGAGAGCGGCGAGTTCATTCTGAGCTTCTTCCTTGAGTCCAAGTACTTCACTAATAATTACTTGGACAGAATCCGGATTTTGCCGAATTGCCTGCGCCAAAAGCTTAAAAGTGAACTTCTTCGACTTTGCATCAGCTTCTTCGAAGGAAGGAAGATAACTTTGAACGTTCACCGCCAAAATATCAAAAACCTGCCGCTCCGCAGCTTCGACCGGGCCAATGTCAGCCTTTTCGTCGTACGGGTAAATCTGCTCCTCTTTCCATTTAGCTACAACTTCACTCTGATTCTCGGCGAGGCGCCTTCTAAAATGATCCTTAGTCTTGCTCCTCGCAGCTCTCATTATCACTTGCACGTCAGGATGAATATCTGACAATACAAGCTCACCAGTCTTGTCCAGCTCGCGGAATAGGTCTGCCTTGACATAGACTGTAAAATTGAATCCTGGCGCACGCACCTGTTGACCGACCGGCAGTTCGTGGAGGGTCACACCATTAGCATCACAAAGATGTAGCACACGCTCCGTCGACATTCTCCACTCTACGATCGTGAGTGAGACCTGCACCCGCCTTCCGTCCGACAGTTGAACATCCCGTAGCCGATAATCGACTTTGTCCTGTTGAACATCTGCGGGGTTGACGACATTACCATCGAACTCAAGACGAAGCTCGGGATACTCTGTCAAATATGCAGCAAAGATCTTTGCCAGTTCTACGAGTGCTGAGCCATCCTTGAACGATCGGAAGTCGTGAGTAACGTTTTCAATCACGACCTCTGTCCCTGTTGACTGAGAGACATCAAGATCAATCGGGTCGCTAACGTCGAAATCGTCTATCGCGCTGGCATGACCAACGATATGGTATGTGCGGCGCCCTTCCCCTTCAGAATAGATGGTGTTCCATTCAATCCGTTCACCTAGCGAAAACGCCTTGAAACGCCCCTTGCCATTCTTTCCGTGCAGGGCGCGCCCGAATTGCTTGCCCTGCTGCTTCTTCCATGAATCGCCGAGGCCGCCGAACAAAGAGGTGATCCGATTATGATTGATCCCATAGCCATCGTCCCGCACCCTTATGCAATCCAATCCACCCATCTCGTTATATTCGGGAATGATGCGCACACGAGACGCGCCAGCATCAAAACCATTCCAGATAAGCTCGGATAGCGCCAGAATCGGCTTTGCTGAAACGAGTGATTGAATAAAATCACGCTTCGCGGTCACGTGTACTTTTGCCATGGGTCTCTCTCGGGCAAGCTTACTATGCGGAGGTTCCTGCAGTGCTACATCGCACCTTGCAAACTTTATCCGTATGATTATGACACGGTCCTGCCAAATCGCTGTTGCCAATGCAACGGTGTATCTGACTTAGATTCGATCAACTGCCAAGCGATACAATGATCATTCGGCATTCAATGCTAATCGCTAACACGGGCCAACTGCCGTTTCATCAATTGCCCGGCGAGAAGGCTTTGAAATACCTCCAAGTCGAATCGCGCGTTCGTTTCGGCTTCATTTGCCAATGCTTCCAGAGCAGACAGTAGTTTGACTCTATCTGACCTTCGCACGCGAGATGTTTCGATGGTCCGAATCAATACCGCACATTGCGCAAATTGCCGTACGTGCCGCTCTCCGGCGACTACGGCCTCTTGTAACAGTGCTTCCAGCAAATGAATGCGCCTGTCCAGAAATGATGATTTTGCGGCGAAATTTGAAGATGAAGTCATGGTGCGATTTCCCTAACAAAAAAACAAGACAATCGCCCGACACTCGCTTCCAAACGGGTGAGCGGGCACATGACAAGGTTGGAAGACCGGAATCGCACACCGGCGAGCCTTACGGCTCCCCTGCCACGGCCCGCCCGTAGACGTGCTGAGGCAACTGCATCGCCCGCTTGCGCGGGGTCAATGCAATGGTGCGATTAGCAGGCTTCCAAACCCGGCCACCTTTGTTTAGGTAGCAATCCAAAGTATATGGCTACGCACCAACCGCCCTTTCGCCCGCACAAGCGAAACCTGGAGCCCAAAAACCAGAAAGCCCCGAGCGAATCTTATCCGCTCGGGGCCTTCCTAAAACCAACTCAACAACAGTAATTAACCTTTAAGCAATCCGCTCTTCCGACTTCGGATCAAACAGAACTGCCTTAGAAACATCGAACATCAACGACATGTTCTGATCCGGTTGCGGGTTAGCGCCCGGGTGAACGCGGCTGACGATGCGCTTGCCATTCACCTGCGCGAACACCAAAGTATCCGGACCCGTAGGCTCGATCACGTCGACCTTAACTTCGATCGGCTGAAGCTTGCCGTCTTCGACGTTGTGAGCATTACGCGTATCGGTGATACGTTCAGGACGCAGGCCAAGAATCACTTCCTTGCCGACATGCCCCTTCACGGCGCCATCGAACGGCAGATTCAGCACGCTACGTTTCACGCCAGTATCCAGCTCAAGCCCAACCCCAGAACCCTGCTCGACAACCTTACCTTGAATGAAGTTCATCGGCGGCGCACCGATAAACCCAGCCACGAACAGGTTCGAAGGCGAATCATAAATCTCTTGCGGCGCACCGAACTGCTGAACGATCCCGTCCTTCATGACGGCAATCCGATCGCCCAAAGTCATAGCCTCGATCTGATCGTGCGTCACATAAACGATCGTCGTGCCAAGACGCTGATGCAGCAGCTTGATCTCCGACCGCATCTCAATACGCAACTTGGCGTCGAGGTTCGACAAAGGCTCATCGAACAGGAACATCGCCGGATCACGCGCCAGAGCACGCCCCATCGCCACCCGCTGACGCTGACCGCCGGAAAGCTGACCCGGCTTGCGATCCAGCAGATGCTCGATCTGCAGCAGCTTCGACACGCGCGAAACGATCTGATCCTGCTCGCCCTTCGGCACCTTGCGAATGTTCAGGCCGAAAGAGATGTTGTCGCGCACCGTCATCGACGGATACAGCGCATACGACTGGAACACCATCGCGATATCGCGATCCTTCGGCGACAGGTCGTTGACCGTCTTGCCGCCGATCTGAATCTCGCCCTTCGTCACGGTCTCGAGACCGGCGATCATGTTGAGCAGCGTCGACTTACCGCAGCCCGAGCCGCCGACGAGAATCAGGAACTGACCGTCTTCGATGTCGATGTTGACACCCTTCAGGACAGGCACCCCGTTCGGGTAGGTCTTGTACACGTCACGGATGGAAAGGCTTGCCATGCTGTGAATCCTCTAGTCTCTGTACTGCTGATGCGTCGCTAGCTGGCGACGCGAGCCGAATACCGTTCAAGCCGCCACCCGTTTCATCGAACGAAGCGGGCAGCACGCCAAAGAAAAATTAGCCTTTCACCGCGCCCGCCGTCAGGCCGCGCACGAAGTAGCGGCCGGCGATCACGTAGACGAGCAGCGTCGGCAGTGCCGCGATGATCGCGCCCGCCATGTCGACGTTGTATTCCTTCACGCCCGTCGACGTATTCACGAGGTTGTTCAGCGCCACGGTGATCGGCATCGAATCGACACCGGAGAACACGATACCGAACAGGAAGTCATTCCAGATCTGCGTGAATTGCCAGATCAGGCACACCATGAAGATCGGCAGCGAGATCGGCATCATGATCTTCGTGAAGATCATGAAGAACCCTGCCCCGTCGATCCGCGCCGCCTTCACGAGTTCCGCCGGCACGCTCACGTAGAAGTTGCGGAAGAACATCGTCGTGAACGCGATACCGTAGACCACGTGCACCAGCACCAGCCCGCCGATCGTGTTCGACAGGCCGAAGAAGCCTTGCAGACGCGCCATCGGCAGCAGGATTGCCTGGAACGGAATGAAGCAGCCGACCAGCAGCATCGTGAACAGCGCGTCCGCGCCGCGGAAGCGCCAGTGCGTGAGCACATAACCGTTGAACGCGCCGATGATCGACGAGATCAGCACGGCGGGAATCACCATCTTCACCGAGTTGAAGAAGAACGGCTGCATCCCGTCGCAACGCACGCCCGTACACGCCTCGCTCCACGCCTTCACCCACGGCGCGAACGTCCAGTGCGACGGCGGCGTCAACAGGTTGCCCGTGCGCAACTGGTCAATGTCCTTGAACGACGTCGACAGCATCACGTACAGCGGGAACAGGAAGTACAGCGCAAACAGGATCAGCGCCGCGTAGATGACAGCGCGGCTGATGTTCATCTTAGGCTGCATTGCGCGTGCTCCTCGATTCCAGGTACATCAGCGGCACGAGCACGGCCACGACGGTTGCGAGCATCATCATCGACGACGCAGCGCCGACGCCCAGTTGCCCGCGGTTGAACGAAAACGTGTACATGAACATCGCGGGCAGCGACGACGACGTGCCCGGACCGCCCGCCGTCAACGCGACGACGAGGTCGAAGGTCTTGATCGTGATGTGGCAGAGAATCAGCAGCACCGAGAAAAACACGGGGCGCATGCTCGGAATCACGATCTTGCGGTAGATGGTCGGCAGCGTCGCGCCGTCCACTTGCGCGGCCTTGAAGATTTCGCTGTCGACACCGCGCAAACCGGCGAGGAACAGCGCCATCACGAAGCCCGTCGACTGCCACACGGCCGCGATCACGACGCAGAAAATCGCCTTGTCGGGGTCGCCCAGCCAGCCGAACGAGAAACTCGTCCAGCCCCAGTCGTTCAGCACCTTCTGGAAGCCGAGATCGGGGTTCAGAATCCACTGCCACGCCGTGCCCGTCACGATGAACGACAGCGCCATCGGATACAGGAACACCGCGCGCAATGCGCCTTCATTGCGGATCTTCTGGTCGAGGAGGATCGCGAGAAACAGACCCAGGCCGACGCAGATCGCAATGAACGGAATGCCGAACCAGCCGAGGTTCTTCGCCGACGTCCACCAGACGTCGTTATCGAACAGCTCGGCATAGCGTTCGAAACCGGCGAAGTCGTAACGTGGCATCAGTCGCGACGTAGACAGCGACAGATAACCCGTGATGAGAATGAAACCGTAGACAAAGACAAGGCTGATCACGACGCTGGGAGACAACACCAGCTTCGGAATCCAGCGGTCGGCCATTGCCGCCATCGGCGACACGCGGCGTGCTGCGGACGCCGTGCCTTTTGCGTTTCCGCTAATAGAAGCAGTCACAACTCGACTCCTGGAACTGTACCGTCAGGCATCAGGGAGACGCCGGAACGGCAGAGGCGCGGTGATGCATTGCACCATCGTCGTCCGGCGCGCATGAATCCATTAAAGGCGATGCGCGCCGGGCGTTCTGCTACAACTGTGCTACGACTGCTTTACTTCGTCTTCGCAGCCTTCGCGAGAGCGGCAACCGCGCTCTTGGAGTCCTGATTCGAGTTCATGAACTTCGTCACGACGTCCGAGATTGCGCCTGCTGCTGCGTCCGGCTGAGCCATGCCGTGAGCCAGCGACGGCACATAGCCGCCCGACTTGATGGCCACCTGTTCATCAGCGTAGGACTTCTTCGCGCAGTCGTCGAATTTATCCATCGACACGCCGAGACGAACCGGAATCGAACCCTTGTACAGGCTGAACTGCTCTTGGAATTCGGGGCTCATGATCGTCTTCGCGAGCGCCAACTGGCCCGGCGTTGCCGCCTTTTGGCCCTTCTGCTGGAAGAACACGAACGAGTCGACGTTGAACGTGTACGACTTTTCCGTACCCGGAACGGCCGCGCAGATGTAGTCCGAGCCGGACTTCTTGTTCGCGTTCGCGAACTCGCCCTTCGCCCAGTCACCCATGAACTGCATGCCGGCCTTGCCGTTGATGACCATCGCCGTCGCCAGGTTCCAGTCGCGACCCGTGCGGCCGCTGTCGAAGTAACCCTGGATCTTGCGGACCGTGTCGAACACGCCGAGCATCTTGTCCGACGTCAGCGTCTTCTGGTCGAGGTCGACCAGCGCCTTCTTGTAGAAATCCGCGCCTTGCGACAGCACGACGTCTTCCCACAGCGTCAGGTCTTGCCACGGCTGGCCGCCCATGGCGATCGGCTGGATGCCGGCTGCCTTCATCTTGTCGGCGACAGCGAAGAACTCAGGCCACGTCGTCGGGACCTTGCCGCCTGCCTTGTCGAGCGCCGCCTTGTTGATGTACAGCCAGTTGACGCGGTGCACCGAGAACGGCGCTGCGACGTAGTGGCCGTCCGCATGCATGATCTTGTCGATTTCGGGCGGCAGGTTCTTCTTCCAGTCGCCGGCGACGGAATCGATGTTCACCAGCACGCCTTGCGATGCCCAGTCCTGGATCAGCGGGCCCTTGATCTGAGCCGCGGTCGGCGCGTTGCCCGAGATCACCTGGGTCTTCAGTGCCGTCATGGCCGCTGCACCCGCGCCGCCTGCCACCGCGAAGTCCTTCCACGTGTAACCCTGCTTCTGCAGGTCGTCCTTCAGCACGCCGACGGCCTTCGACTCGCCGCCCGACGTCCACCAGTGCAGCACTTCGACAGACTCGGCCGCCTGTGCCGTGGCGACGCCACACATCAGACCTGCGGCGCAAAGGGCGCCCATGATCGCACGGAATTTCATTGCTTATCTCCTCCAGACACCTGAACTAAAAACGAGTGGCCCCTGATGTCACCAGGGTGTGATGGTTGGTCAAACAGGCAATACGCTGGACGGTCGAGCGTCGGACAGGCACACGTTGAATGGATGTGCCAGCGCGCCGAGGTTCGGCCGCATGACGCTCAAGAGATGAGTGATGTGCAGTGCAAGAACTGTCTCCTCTTTTGATTTTTGCCTGCTCCGCCTTCTGACTGCGGCGCGTTGCAGACTCGAGGTGTTCCACGCAGGTCGTTCGCTGGAAAACGCCCGCTTCCGCCATGCTGCGCCGCGCTCAAAGGCACTCTGGCGCATGCCGGTACGCGTTGTCCGTTAACATGCAGGGAAGCTACGTGCACCCGCGAAAACGCGCTAGTTCACAAGCCCCGCACGCTTTTTTCATCGAATTCACGTTACCTCTTGATTTGGATTGTAGTTAAACTACAATTCAGTGTCAAAAAAAATTTTATCGGACTACGGGCGCCTTACAGGCCCATCGGATATCCCACGGAGACGCATGCAAACCGACTCTAGCTTCACCTTCGTTCTCTTCGGCGGAACTGGCGATCTGTCGATGCGCAAGATCCTCCCTGCACTGTATGAAGCACACCGTGCAGGCATGCTCGCGGCGAGCGGCAAGATCGTGGCGGTCGCGCGTCATGAGGAAGACCGTGACGGTTATTTGCGATGGGTCAATGAGCACGTGAAGGCGCACGTCGCGAAGAGCGGCGTCGACGAAAACGCGTGGGCGAGCTTTATCGATCGCATCGAGTATGTGAAGCTCGACCTCGGCAACGCGGAAGACTTCGTGAAGCTGCGCGATGCGGTGCAGGATCTGCCCGGTACGCGCGTGTTCTATCTGGCGACGGGTCCGTCGCTGTTCGTGCCGATCTGCCGCGCACTCGCGTCCGTCGGTCTGAACGAGAACGCGCGCATCGTGCTCGAAAAGCCGCTCGGCTACGACCTCCGTTCGTCGAATGCGATCAACGACGCCGTCGGCGAAATCTTCGCGGAAGAGCAGATCTACCGTATCGACCACTACCTCGGCAAAGAGCCCGTGCAGAACCTGCTGGCACTGCGCTTCGGCAATGCGCTGTTCGAGCCGCTGTGGCGCCGCGAGTGGGTCGAGAGCATCCAGATCACGATTGCGGAAGAGCTCGGCGTCGAAGCACGCGGCGACTTCTACGACAATACGGGCGCGCTGCGCGACATGGTGCAGAACCATTTGCTGCAACTGCTCTCGATCGTCGCAATGGAACCGCCGCATTCGATGGATTCCGATTCCGTCCGCGATGAAAAGCTGCGCGTGCTGCGCGCGCTGAAGCCGATCGAACCGCGCGACATCAGCAGGGTCGCCGTGCGCGGCCAGTATCACGCGGGCGTCATTCGCGGCACGTCGGTGCCCGCGTATGCAACCGAGCCCGGCGTCAAGCAGGACAGCGCGACGGAAACGTTCGTCGCGCTGAAGGTCGAGATCGACAACTGGCGCTGGGCGGGCGTGCCGTTCTTCTTGCGTACGGGCAAACGTCTCGCCGATCGCATTGCGGAAATCGTCGTGAACTTCCGGCCGGTGCCGCATTCGGCACTGGGTGCGTCGGCGTTGCGCGCGGGCGCGAACCGGCTGGTGATCCGCCTGCAGCCGAACGAAACCATTCGCCTCTATTGCCTCGCGAAGAAGCCGGGCGAAGGGATGAACCTGTCGAGCGTGCACCTCGACCTCGCCTTCGACCAGTTCTTCAAGGAAGGCCAGATGGAGGCGTACCAGCGCCTGCTGCTCGACGTGATCAACGGTCGTCTCGCGCTCTTTGTGCGTCGCGACGAACAGGAAGCGGCGTGGAAGTGGGTCGAGCCGATCCTCAACGAATGGGCCGCGTCGGGCAAACCGAAGCCTTATGCGGCAGGCACGTGGGGCCCGGCTGCCGCGAGCGCGATGCTCGCGCAGCACGGCACCTGCTGGCTCGAAGAAGAAAACTGAGGTAAGTGATTTTCCACGGCGCGTTTTGTTTTGACCTGCGATGATCGACGTCTTTCGTGACTTTCAGGCAGCGCGCCGTATGCAGCACAGCATGATCAAGCAACACTTCAGATCAAACAAAGAAAGCAGCATGGAGGAGAAGTGATCGAGCTTCACGCTTTCGACGACCCGCGCGCCCAATCCGACGCGCTGGCGAAGGCGGTCGGCGACGCGTTACATGCGTCGCTCGCCGCCCGTGCGAGCGCGACCCGCGCCCGCCCGACGACGCTTGCCGTGTCCGGCGGCACGAGTCCGCGTCCGTTTCTGCAGACGCTATCCACGCAACCGTTCGACTGGAAGCGCATTGCCGTGACGCTCGTCGACGACCGCTGGGTGCCCGAATCGGATGACGCCAGCAACGCCCGCCTCGCGCGCGAGACGCTGTTGCAGCATGCTGCGCGTGATGCCGCCTTCCTTCCGCTCGTCGATACGGCGCAATCGCTTGATGACTATGTCGCCGGATTGAACGGTGAAGTCGCAAGCGGTTCGCGTCATCTGCCTGACGTCGCCGTGCTCGGCATGGGCGAAGACGGTCACACGGCCTCCATTTTCGCGGACGCGCCCGAATGGGAGCACGCCGTCTCGACGGCCGAACCGTTCGTCGCCGTTCATCCCGGCGCCGCGCCGCATGCGCGCGTGAGCTGGTCGATGTCCGCCTTGAAGAAGATCGACCGGCTATTCCTGCTGATCGCCGGTCAGAAAAAGCTCGACGTGCTCAATGCCGCCGCAGCCGCCCCACAAAAAAATGCCATCTCGACGCTGGCGAACGACAAGGGAGTGAGACTCGATGTCTACTGGTGTGCAAACTAAGGCTGCCCCCGGCGCGGGCCAGCACGCCGACGGACCGAGGCTGCTCGCCGACATCGGCGGCACCAACGCGCGCTTCGCGCTCGAAACGGGTCCAGGCGAAATCACGCAGGTTCTGGTCTATCCGTGCGCTGACTATCCGGGCGTCGCAGATGTCATCAAGAAGTATCTGAAGGACACGAAGATCGGCCGCGTGAATCATGCGGCGATTGCGATCGCGAATCCTGTCGATGGCGATCAGGTCAGCATGACCAATCACGACTGGACGTTCTCGATCGAAGCAACGCGCCGCGCGCTCGGTTTCGATACGCTGCTCGTCGTCAACGACTTCACCGCGCTCGCGATGGCGTTGCCGGGCCTCACCGATTCGCAGCGCGTGCAGGTGGGCGGCGGCTCGCGCCGGCAGAACAGCGTGATCGGCCTGCTCGGTCCGGGCACTGGCATGGGCGTGTCGGGTCTGATTCCCGCCGACGACCGCTGGATCGCGCTCGGCAGCGAAGGCGGCCACGCGACCTTCGCGCCGATGGACGAACGCGAAGACCTGGTTCTGCAGTACGCGCGCAAGAAGTGGTCGCACGTGTCGTTCGAACGTGTGGCGGCCGGCCCCGGCATCGAAGTGATCTACCGCGCGCTCGCGGGCCGCGACAAGAAGCGCGTGCCGGCGACGATCGAGGTGTCGGAGATCGTCAAGAAGGGACTCGACGGAGATTCGCTCGCGGCTGAAACAATCGATGTGTTCTGCGGCATTCTCGGCACGTTCGCGGGCAATATCGCGGTGACGCTCGGCGCGCTGGGCGGCATCTATATCGGCGGCGGCGTCGTGCCGCGTCTGGGCGAAGTGTTTGCCCGCTCGTCGTTCCGTCAGCGCTTCGAGGCGAAGGGCCGTTTCGAGGCGTATCTGAAGAACGTGCCGACGTACGTGATCACGGCGGAGTATCCGGCGTTCCTGGGCGTGTCGGCGATTCTCGCTGAGCAGCTGTCGAATCGCGCGGGCGGCAGTTCGTCGGCGGTGTTCGAGCGTATTCGCCAGATGCGCGATGCGCTGACGCCTGCCGAGCGGCGCGTCGCGGATCTCGCGTTGAATCATCCGCGTTCGATCATCAACGATCCGATCGTCGATATCGCGCGCAAGGCCGATGTGAGCCAGCCGACGGTGATCCGTTTCTGCCGTTCACTGGGCTGCCAGGGTCTTTCCGATTTCAAGCTGAAGCTGGCGACGGGTTTGACGGGCACGATTCCCGTGTCGCATAGCCAGGTGCATCTTGGCGATACGGCGACGGATTTCGGCGCGAAGGTGCTGGACAATACCGTCTCCGCAATCTTGCAACTGCGCGAGCATCTGAACTTCGAGCACGTCGAGTCGGCGATCGATTTGCTGAACGGCGCACGACGTATCGAGTTCTATGGTCTCGGCAACTCGAACATCGTCGCGCAGGATGCGCACTACAAGTTCTTCCGCTTTGGCATTCCGACTATTGCGTATGGCGATCTGTACATGCAGGCGGCGTCGGCAGCGTTGCTCGGCAAGGGCGATGTGATCGTTGCTGTTTCGAAATCCGGGCGCGCGCCGGAATTGCTGCGCGTGCTGGAAGTGGCGATGCAGGCGGGTGCGAAGGTGATCGCTATCACGTCGAGTAATACGCCGCTGGCTAAACGCGCGACGGTCGCGCTGGAGACCGATCACATCGAGATTCGCGAATCGCAGTTGTCGATGATTTCGCGGATTTTGCATCTGCTGATGATCGATATTCTGGCTGTCGGGGTTGCGATTCGGCGTGCTGCGCCGGCTTCTTCTGAAGTTAGCGCTGCTGTTACCAAAGCCCGTAAAGGTGCCGATGTTGATACGTCGGCCGTGCTTGACTGGCTTAGTCATGGGGCGGCTGCGTCGCCGAAGGATTAGCGTTTTTTTTGTCTGCGACGCAGTCACCATTCTTGCCTGCGGCGCGGCGTTGCCAGTTTTTTTTCGCTGGCATCCGCGCTGTTTCTCTGGTTTGCTGGCGTTGCCCCTGTGCGGGGCGGCACCTACTTTTCTTTGCAGCGGCAAAGAAAAGTAGGCAAAAGAAAGCCGCTCACACCGCTAGCTTGTGTACTTGCCTGCGGGCCCCCTACGGGTCCCGCACTCCACACGGCAACACTTTGTTTTGCGCCCGTTGCCAGCGCCTCGAACAGGCGCATCACCCACTCCAGTCACTCGTACCTCAGCCAGCGGCAGCGACTCGTCTGCGCCGCCCAGGTGGCAAACGGTGTGTAGGTTGTCGCACCATACGCGTTGGCGTTCTTACGACACCGATCCGCTTTTCAGTCCGGAGTGGTGCACCTCCAGCGCGACGGCCTACACACAGTTTGCCACCTGGGCGGCCGCGAACGCCTGGTAACGCGGCCCGTGACGCGAGAGTGTGAAGTGGGTGATGCGTGAGTTAGCACGCTGGCAACGGGCGCAAATAAGCGCGTTGCCACGTGGAGCGTAAGAACTGGTGGGGGCCCGCAGGCAAGAACAAGGATTGGCGGTGTGAGCCCGCTTTCTTTGCTTACTTTCTTTGCGGCGGCAAAGAAAGTAAGTGCCGCCCCGCACAGGGGCAACGCCAGCAAACCAGAAGCAAAACGCGGATGCCAGCGAAACCGAAAGCGCGGAGCAAAACCCAAAAGGCAAAGCCCGCGCCGAGAAGGCAAGAATGGCGACTGCGTCGCAGACAACAACAGCACCAACAACTACGACAAAGCCGGCCTCCCATGCCACCGCACGACCAAAAACCTTCCAACAAAACACAAAGACCCAGCAACAGCGATGGTAACGCCCATGCCTTGCGGCGACCCATCATGCCAAAGCCCGACGGCGAACGAAGACAGCGCCCCTAACGCCAGCTGCACAGCACCAAAAACAGCCGCAGCCGCGCCAGCATTGCGCGGATACCGATGCATCAAATCCGTCGTGCAATTCGCCGACAGCACCCCCACCACACCGACTACGAAAAACAAACCGGCCACGATCGACCACAAGCCGCCCCACCCAGTCAAACACATCAACGCGACGAACAGCGAAGCGACAAAGCTGATGGTCGCAGCGACGGAAATCACCGGCAACGGACCACTGCGTCCAACCACTCGAGTGTTGATGAAATTGCCGAGCATGATGCCGACGATGTTCATCCCGAACAAAAAGCCATAGTGCTGCGCGGACACATGGAAGTACTCGATATAGACGAACGGCGTCGCCGTGATGTACGCGAACATCGACGCGAACGCCATGCCGCCGCACAGCATGTGCCCCCACGTGACAGGATCCTTCAGCAATGTGCCGTACGCGGCAAACGACTGAAACACCGCACCGTGCGCGCGCTTCTCCCGCGGCCAGGTCTCCGGCACTCGCATGAACGCAGTCACCGCGCAAATCGCGCCGAAAATCGTCAGCGCGATGAAGACAACGCGCCAGCCACCAAGCAATAGCAACTGCCCGCCAATCAAAGGCGCAAGCAACGGCCCGATCGACGTGACGATGGCAAGCATCGACAGCACACGCGCTGCATCGGCAGGACCGTGCGCGTCGCGGGCAATCGCACGCGCCAGCACCGACGCCGCGCCTGCGCCCAGCGCCTGCACGAAGCGGAACGTGATGAGCGAACCGATCGTCGGCGACAACGAGCAGACGATCGTCGCGAGCGTGTACATCACAATGCCGCCGAGCAGCACGGGACGCCGACCATACGCATCCGACATCGGCCCGTACAGCAACATGCCGATCGAGAAGCCGAGCATGAAGCTCGTCAGCGTGCTCTGCGCGGCGCCCGCGCTGACGCTGAATGCCTGCGTGATCGACGGCAGGCTGGGCAGGTACATATCGATCGAAATCGGCCCGCACGCGGCGAGCGCGCCGAGCAGCAGAATCAGCCGCGCGTCGGGCCGGGATCTGACGTCGTGAGACATGGAATTCCAGTGAGAAGCAGCGCGCAAGGAACGGCCGATGCTGGACCCAGCGGACCGTGCGGCACTGCGGATACGGCCCCCGATTGTAACCGACGCCCCATCCCGCCCTCCCCACCAACCTTCATCGGCGGCCCTGATCCGGCTTATCGGTTAAGCTGACCGTCCATCCTTTCGACGCCGACATCCGACCCAGATGACCGCCTTTCTGCTGATCTGGAGCCCCAGGAAATGGCCATGGCCGGAACTGCCCGACGTGGCAAAACGCGTCGCGGCAGGCGAAGCCGTCACCGATGTCTGGGGCTGCGGCCACTCGCGCAGCATCCTGCCTGGCGATCGCGTGTTCGTTCATCGCGTGACGCTCGAACCCAAAGGCGTGTTCGCGTCGGGCTACGTGACGCGCGCGCCGTACGAAGTGCCTGACGCGACAAAGAAGCGCGGCTATCGGCTGTGCGTCGACTTCGTGTACGACTATCTGGTCGATGCGCATCATGAAGTCGTGATTACCCGCGACGAACTGCGCAAGCATCCGTTCTCCGTGCAGACCTGGGACGCGCAGACCTCGGGCATTTCGATCAAGCCGATGGCCGAAGGCGCGCTCGAGAAGCTGTGGATCGAACGAACCGGCAAGCGGGCGCGACCCGCTACCGCGCTCACGCCGCAGTGCGACGCACCGGCGGCCTCGACGAAAGAGCAGGCGACGCAAGCGTGGAGCGCCGCGAACAAGGCCGCAGCCGGGAAACGCGCGGCGCGGGTCGCGATGTACTTCAGTGCACGCAAACGCCCGGACAGCACACCCGGCGGAGGCGAAGGCGGAGAAGGCGGCACCGGTAGTGATGGCAACCCCTCCGGCAACAGCTGAACGCAACGGTCCGCGCGTGAGTCCGCGGCTAACCGCACCGCCCCGCTCGCGGCCGACTCGACCCGACTCCGGTACAATTTCGTGAGGTCATCCTGACGGTCGTGTGGCCGCTCTGCGTCAGTGCGCGAGCGTTCGGACCACACGCAAACCGCCCTTGTACTGCACTCGCGCAGGTCGCAGCCGTTCGACGCGCGAGCCCAACCCAAGCAGGTCCAACGCCCATGCCCAGCAATCAAGAACTCTTCGACCGCGCCCAGAAAACCATTCCGGGCGGCGTGAACTCGCCCGTGCGCGCCTTCCGTTCCGTCGGCGGCACGCCGCGTTTCATCGAACGCGCACAAGGCGCGTACTTCTGGGATGCCGAGGGCAAGCGCTACATCGACTACATCGGTTCGTGGGGACCGATGATCGTCGGCCACGTGCATCCCGAAGTGCTCGAAGCCGTGCAGCGCGTGCTGTCGAACGGCTTCTCGTTCGGCGCACCGACGGAAGCGGAGATCGAGATCGCCGAGGAAATCTGCAAGCTCGTGCCTTCGATGGAACAGGTGCGGATGGTGTCGAGCGGAACGGAAGCAACCATGAGCGCGCTGCGTCTCGCGCGCGGCTTCACGAACCGCAGCCGCATCGTCAAGTTCGAAGGCTGCTATCACGGCCACGCCGACAGCCTGCTCGTGAAGGCCGGCTCGGGCCTGCTGACTTTCGGCAACCCGACTTCGGCGGGCGTACCCGTCGATATCGCGAAGCACACCACCGTGCTCGAATACAACAACGTTGCTGCGCTCGAAGAAGCGTTCAAGGCGTTCGGCAATGAAATCGCGTCGGTGATCGTCGAGCCGGTGGCGGGCAATATGAATCTCGTGCGCGCGACGCCGGAATTCCTTGGCGCGCTGCGGCGCCTGTGTACCGAGTACGGCTCGGTGCTGATCTTCGACGAAGTGATGTGCGGATTCCGTGTCGCGCTAGGCGGCGCGCAGCAGTTGTATGGCATCACGCCGGACCTCACGTGTCTGGGCAAGGTGATCGGCGGCGGCATGCCGGCGGCCGCGTTCGGCGGACGGCGCGACATCATGGCCCATCTCGCGCCGCTCGGCGGCGTGTATCAGGCGGGCACGCTGTCGGGCAATCCGATCGCGGTCGCAGCCGGTCTGAAGACGCTGCAACTGATCCAGGCGCCGGGCTTCTACGATGCGCTGTCGCGTCAGACTACCCGCCTCGTGCAAGGCCTGACGGAAGCGGCGCGCGAAGCGAAGATTCCGTTCGCGGCGGATTCCGTCGGCGGCATGTTCGGCCTGTACTTCTCGGAGTCGGTGCCGGGCAGCTTCGCCGAAATCTCGCGCTGCGACGTGCCGCGCTTCAACACGTTCTTCCACAAGATGCTCGATGCAGGCGTGTACTTCGCGCCGTCCGCGTACGAGGCAGGCTTCGTGTCGAGCGCGCACGACGACGCGATCGTCGACGCCACCATCGAAGCAGCGCGCGGCGCATTCAAGTCGCTCGCCTGATCCCCGTCGACGAAACACTGAACGGATAACCCGAACCCGATGTTCTCGCAGACCGATTTCGTCCACATGGAGCGCGCGCTGGCCCTCGCCTGGCGCGGCCTGTACACCACCGACCCGAATCCGCGCGTCGGTTGCGTGCTGGTGAAGAACGGCGAGGTGATCGGCGAAGGCTTCACGCAGCCGGCCGGTCACGATCACGCGGAAATCCAGGCGCTCAAGGACGCGCGCAAGCGCGGCCACGACCCGCAGGGTGCGACGGCGTACGTGACGCTGGAGCCGTGCAGCCATTTCGGCCGCACGCCGCCGTGCGCGAACGCGCTGATCGAAGCGAAGCTCGCACGCGTGGTCGCCGCGATGGAAGACCCGAACCCGCGCGTGTCGGGACGCGGTCTGTCGATGCTGCGCGAAGCGGGCATCGAAGTGCGCTGCGGCCTGCTCGAAAACGACGCGCGCGAACTGAACATCGGCTTCGTGTCGCGGATGACGCGCGGCCGGCCCTGGGTGCGGATGAAAGTGGCGGCCTCGCTGGATGGCCGTACGGGCCTGCCGTCGGGCGAAAGCCAGTGGATCACGAGCGAAGCGGCGCGCAATGACGGGCATGCGTGGCGCGCCCGCGCGTCGGCGATCCTGACGGGCATCGGCACAGTGAAAGAGGACAACCCGCGCATGACGGTGCGCGCCGTCGATACGCCGCGTCAGCCGCGTCGCGTGCTGATCGACAGCCAGCTCGAGGTTCCGCCCGAAGCGCAGATACTCGCAGGCGCGCCCACGCTGATCTTCTGCAGCACGCTCACGCCGCTGCTCGCGGAGCGCGCCGCCGTGCTGCACGATCGCGGCGCGGAGATCGTGCCGCTCGCGAACGAAAGCGGCAAAGTCGATTTGCCGCGCATGCTCGAAGAACTCGGCAAGCGCGAAGTCAACGAACTGCACGTCGAAGCGGGCTACAAGCTGAACGGGTCGCTCCTGCGCGAAGGCTGCGTCGACGAACTGCTCGTCTACCTCGCACCGAGCCTGCTCGGCAACGACTCGATGAGCATGTTCAACCTCGCCGCGCCAGGCTCGCTGGACGCGCGCACGCAACTCGAATTTCATGCCGTGGACCGGATCGGCAGCGACGTGCGGATTCTCGCGCGGCTGATGCCCAAGGTGCCCACGCATTGACCGATAGATAAAGGACACGACACGATGTTTACGGGAATCGTCGCGGCTGTCGGCCGCATTGCATCGATCACGCCGCTGGGCAACGAACCGGATTCGGGCGTCCGCCTTCATGTGGAAGCGGGCGGCCTCGACATGGACGACGTGCAACTGGGCGACAGCATCGCCATTCAGGGCGCGTGCATGACCGTGATCGAGAAGTCGGCGGCTTCGTTCGACGTCGACGTATCGCGCGAAAGCCTGAACCGCACGGTGGGCCTCGGCGAAACGCGCGAAGTCAACCTCGAAAAGGCGCTGCGCTCGCATGACCGGCTGGGCGGCCATATCGTCTCGGGCCACGTGGACGGCCTCGGCACGGTGACGCGTTTTGCGCGCGTGGGCGAGTCGCACGAATTGCGCGTGCTCGCGCCGCGCGACATCGGCAAGTATCTGGCGTACAAGGGCTCGGTTACCGTGAACGGCGTGAGCCTCACCGTGAACTCGGTGGAGGACCGCGACGACGGCTGCGAGTTTTCGATCAATCTGATTCCGCATACGGTTGAAGTCACTACGCTCAAGGCTTTGAAGGAAGGCACGCAGGTCAATCTGGAGATCGACCTGATCGCGCGGTACGTCGAGCGGATGCTCAACGCACCGAAGTAGTCTCGCCTTCCTCTTTGCAGCCGAACATTCGTCCGAATGGCATATGCCGTTCGGACGGGCGACTTGGCGGGCGGCGTGGCGTAAAATACGCGCTTTCCCAAACTTCTCGCCAACATGACCCTCGCCTCCACCCTTGAAATCATCGCCGAGCTCAAAGCTGGCCGGATGGTGATTCTTGTCGACGAAGAAGACCGCGAAAACGAGGGTGACCTCGTCATCGCAGCGGAATTCATCACGCCGGAAGCGATCAACTTCATGGCGCGCTACGGCCGTGGTCTGATCTGCCTGACGCTCACGCAGGAACGCTGCCGGACGCTCAATCTGCCGCTGATGACGCACCGCAACGGCACGCAGTACGGCACGGCGTTCACGGTCAGCATCGAAGCAGCCGAAGGCGTCACCACGGGCATTTCGGCGGCGGACCGCGCGCATACCATCGCCACGGCGGTCGCGGCCAACGCGCGCGCCGAGGACATCGTCCAGCCGGGCCACGTGTTTCCGATCATGGCGCAGCCGGGCGGCGTGCTGGTGCGAGCCGGCCACACGGAAGCCGGTTGCGATTTCACGGCCCTCGCGGGCCTGACACCCGCTGCCGTGATCTGCGAAATCATCAAGGACGACGGCACGATGGCGCGTCTGCCCGACCTGCTGACGTTCGCCGAGGAACACGGCCTGAAGATCGGCACGATCGCCGACCTGATCCACTACCGCAGCCGCACGGAATCGATCGTCGAGCGCGTGTGCGAACGTACGATGCAGACCGTGCACGGTCCGTTCCGCGCCGTCATGTATCTCGACCAGCCGAGCGGCCAGCCACACATGGCGCTGGTGCGCGGCACGCCGACACCGGATCGCGAAACGATGGTGCGCGTGCATGAGCCGCTGTCGGTGCTGGATCTGCTGGAAGTCGGCACGTCCACGCACTCGTGGACGCTCGACGCCGCGATGAAAGAAATTGCCGCACGCGATCACGGCGTGATCGTGCTGCTGAACTGCGGCGACTCGAAGGAACACATGATCGACGTGTTCAAGGCATTCGACGAAAAGAGCCGGGCCGAGGTGCTCAAGCGCCGCCCGGTGGACTTCAAGACGTATGGCATCGGCGCGCAGATTCTGCGCGAACTCGGCGTCGGCAAGATGCAGGTGCTGTCGAACCCGCGCAAGCTGGGCAGCATGTCCGGCTATGGGCTCGAAGTGACCGGCTTCGTGCCGATGCCAGGCAGCGCGGCCGAGAAGCCGCAGAACTGCTGAACGCATCAACTGCTTTCACGACCAGTTTTTGCTCAGTTGTCGCTTAGTTTCTGCTTGTCTGCGCTCAACCAACACTCTACGGATCTCATATGGAAATCGGACAATACCAACCGAATCTCGACGGCGACGGCCTGCGCATCGGCATCGTCCAATCGCGCTTTAACGAACCTGTTTGCAATGGCCTCGCGGACGCCTGCATCGAAGAACTCGAACGCCTCGGCGTGACGGGCGAAGACGTGCTGCTCGTCACCGTGCCGGGCGCGCTGGAAATCCCCCTCGCGCTGCAAAAGCTCGCCGAAAGCGGTCAGTTCGACGCGCTGATCGCGCTCGGCGCGGTCATTCGCGGCGAGACGTATCACTTCGAACTCGTGTCGAACGAAAGCGGCTCGGGCATCTCGCGCATCGCGCTCGACTTCGGCATTCCCGTCGCGAATGCCGTGTTGACCACGGAAAACGACGAGCAGGCCGTCGCACGCATGACCGAGAAGGGTCGTGATGCGGCCCGCACGGCCGTCGAAATGGCGAACCTCGCCGTCGCGCTGGAACAGCTGGACGGCGACGAGGACGACGAAGGCGAAGACGAGGACGAAGAAGAGGAACGGGCATGAAGAGCGCACGCCGACGCTCCCGCGAACTGGCCACGCAGGGGCTTTATCAGTGGCTGCTGTCGGGTTCGCCGGCAGGTGAGATCGACGCGCAGTTGCGTGGCGCCCAAGGTTACGACAAGGCCGACCACGAACATCTGGACGCCATCCTGCACGGCGTGATCCGCGATTCGGAGGCACTGTCCACCGATCTCACGCCTTGCCTCGACCGCCCCATCGAGCAGTTGTCGCCCGTCGAGCGCGCGGTGCTGCTGGTGGCCGCGTACGAGCTGAAGAATCACGTCGACATTCCGTATCGAGTCGTGATCAACGAGGCGGTCGAACTGGCGAAGACCTTCGGCGGCGCGGACGGCTACAAGTACGTGAACGGCGTGCTGGACAAGCTGTCGGCGAAGCTGCGCGTCGACGAGACGCAGGCCGCGGCCCGCAAGCAGTAAGCGTTCTCGACGAGCGTAGGCGCCTTCAACTGTTGGCGATGCAGGCGGGTCCGGCGTTACGCTGGCCCGCCTTTGTTGTTTGCGCGGCGATGACCGCGCGTTTTGCATTGAACTGGATTGATCGAATGAACAGCGTGACCGAACCCCTCGTGAAACTCGCCGCCCGCGTCGACGCCATCCAGCCGTTCTACGTAATGGAACTGGCGAAGGAAGCGGCGCTGCTGGAGCGCGCCGGGCGCGACATCATCCACATGGGAATCGGCGAACCCGACTTCACCGCGCCCGAACCCGTCATCGAGGCGGCGACGCGCGCGCTGCGCAGCGGCGTCACGCAGTACACGAGCGCGCTCGGTATTCACCCGCTGCGCGAGGCAATCGCCGGGCACTACAAACACGCGTACGGCCTCGATATCGACCCGGCGCGCATCGTCGTGACGGCGGGTGCGTCGGCGGCGCTGCTGCTGGCTTGCGCGGCACTCGTCGATCGCGACGACGAAGTGCTGATGCCCGACCCCAGCTATCCGTGCAACCGTCATTTCGTCGCTGCCGCCGAAGGCAAACCCGTGCTGGTCCCAAGC
This sequence comes from Paraburkholderia sp. Tr-20389, assembly GCF_017104565.1. Taxonomy (GTDB): domain Bacteria; phylum Pseudomonadota; class Gammaproteobacteria; order Burkholderiales; family Burkholderiaceae; genus Paraburkholderia. Next base: position 39,967 of record NZ_JAAGPD010000022.1, read on the forward strand.
GGCCCGGCCGAGCGCTTCCAGCTGACGGCGAGCGACGTCGAGCGTCTGTGGAACGCGAACACGCGCGGCGTGCTGCTCGCTTCGCCGTCCAATCCGACGGGCACGTCGATCGAGCCGGCCGAACTCAAGCGCATCGTCGAAGCGGTCCGTGCGCGCGGGGGCTTCACGATCGTCGACGAAATCTACCAGGGTCTGAGCTATGACGCGCCGCCCGTGTCCGCGCTGTCGTTCGGCGAGGATGTGGTCACCGTCAACAGCTTTTCGAAGTACTTCAACATGACGGGCTGGCGTCTGGGCTGGCTCGTGGTGCCGCCCGCCCTCGTCGGCGCGTTCGAAAAGCTCGCGCAGAACCTGTTCATCTGCGCGTCGGCGCTCGCGCAGCATGCGGCGCTCGCCTGCTTCGAGCCGGATACCCTGTCGATCTACGAAGGCCGCCGGCTCGAATTCAAGCGCCGCCGCGATTTCATTGCGCCCGCGCTCGAATCGCTCGGCTTCTCGGTGCCCGTCATGCCGGACGGCGCGTTCTACGTCTATGCGGACTGCCGCAGCGTCGCGCATCCGGCCGCCGGCGACAGTGCCGCGCTGACCCGGGCGATGCTGCACGATGCGGGCGTCGTGCTCGTGCCGGGCATGGATTTCGGTTCGTATCAGCCGCGCGAGTACATTCGCCTCTCGTATGCGACGGCTTATTCGAAGCTGGAAGAGGCCGTCGAGCGCCTGCGCAAGCTGTTCGGCGGCTGAGCGCAACCGGCCGACCAATGAAAAAGGGCACCGCGAGGTGCCCTTTTTCATTGGTCGGAACAGCGAAGCCCGAATCCGCGTTCAGGCGCCCAGTTCAGGCTGCTGCGTCGGATGCTTTGCCGCGTTCGCGCTCGCGTCGTCCTGCTCCACACCCTTCACCGGCGTCGCCGCCGTCAGCGGATGCCCTTCCAGGGTCACCTGGACGCGCTTGTTCGCGCCATTCGAGGCCGCGGTGGACGTCGGCGTCGAAGCCTGCACCGTCGCCGGCGCCTGCGGAGAGTTGATCGGCACCTTTCGGCCACGCGCCACGTCACGCAGACGCGTGCGCTCGGCCATCACCTTCGCGCCGTAGCCGCCATCGTCCGGCGAGGTCGAACCGACGTACAGGCGCAGGCCACCCGGCAGCGAACCGCCGCGCGCGATGCAATCCTTCAGTACGATCGCGCCGACCTTGATGTTCGCCAGCGGCTCGAGCGCTGCGCTCTGACCGCCGAAGTAGCGGAATTTGTCCGAATGCACCGTCGACATGACCTGCATCAGGCCTTTCGCGCCGACGCCGCTTTCCGCGTACGGGTTGAAGCCCGACTCGATCGCCATCACGGCGAGCAGCAGCAGCGGGTCGAGGCCAACTTCACGGCCTGTGTCGAAAGCGGCTTTCACAAGCTCGCTGACGGGCTCCTGGGCAACGCGATAGCGCCGCGCGATAAAGGTGGCAACCAGATCCTGCTCGCGGGTGGAGACCAGCACGCGGTCATCGCGTGCATCGGGCGACACGCGTTGCGACGGGATCATCGACGCGATCGTGCCGACGCTCGGCAGCGTACGCGGATCAAGGCCGTTGAGGGCTGCGGAGGAAAGGCCCGTGCTGACGCCCGCGCCTGACGGAGCCGTGAAGCTGCTGTTGTCGCTGGCGACGTTGTAGCCGGCGTCAGCGGCGGCCGCCGCGGTGTTGGGCGTGTCGGCCGGTTTCGAAGAGCTGGAAGAGCCAGACGTGCTCGACAGCGTATCGTCCTGCGGCGCCGGGTTGCTGCGCTGTTGAGGCGCGAACGACGGCAGCGGATTGCCCTGCAGCAGACGTGCGGGACCAGCCTGCACGGCGGCCGAAATGAAGGGCATCAGCCGCGTTGCCAGCGTCAGGCGCCAGCCGGGCATCAGCCAAAGCGTGAGCGCGAACAGGACAGCAGCTCCGCCGACCATGCTGAAAAGATGATGACTCAAACGCGTCCCTTGACGCAGCGCGCCGCGCATGACCTGCGCGAGCCGCTCGTTGGGACGCCACGATAACCAGGCGTTCATTCAGATCTCCCATGTTGCTGGCTCCGCGAACACCGTAAAAACGAACGGTTGGACTGCTGGTTCGCAAAAGCCAAGACGACGCGCGCTCTGGTTAAGGCGCTAACGACGTCGGGAAAACGGCAAAAAGTACCGTTGAGGAGCCAAAATCTCGAAAAGGGCCGCCTGCATGCCGAAAAGCACGCATTCGGTGGCTCCCACGCGAAAAACCAGCGTCGAAGTGCGCTGGTGAAGACTACATATGACCGTCAATACCGTGCAGGGGCGGTAAGAGCGACGCGTTGCGTCTGAAGGACCGGGGGACGGTGGTAAAAACTATCAAATCCCTGCAACCGATGTGACCGGATTTTATCAGGGTTTTATAGATCGTCAACACTATAAACTGTCAAAACCATAACCAATTGTAATAATGAACAGTGTTCAGGAGCGCCAGGCGCCCTGCATACGGGCGTTCCAGCCGATTGGCATTTTCCGTATTCAACGTGCGCTTCCTAACGCAGGTAAAATCGACAATCCATTCGGCGCGGTCGTTCGTCATCAGTTGGTCACCGCGCCGCCTGCATTCCTAGCTCCTGCATCGCAGCCAGAACAGACCGATGAAATACAAAGACCTGCGTGACTTCGCGAGCCGCCTCGAATCGCTCGGTGAGTTGCGCCGCATCCCGCAACCGGTGTCGCCTGTCCTGGAAATGACGGAACTGTGCGACCGTGTGCTGCGCGCAGCCGGCCCGGCGCTGCTGTTCGAGTCGAAAGAAACACACGCGTTCCCGGTGCTCGGCAATCTGTTCGGCACGCCGCGGCGGGTCGCGCTCGGTATGGGCATCGATACGGCTACGCCAGGCGACGCCGGAGGCGATCAGGCCGCGCTCGAGTCGCTGCGCGACGTCGGGCGTCTGCTGTCCGCGCTGAAGGAGCCGGAGCCGCCCAAGGGCCTCAAAGACGCGGGCAAGCTGCTGTCGCTGGCGAAGGCGGTCTGGGACATGGCGCCGAAGACGGTGAGCGCCCCGCCCTGCCAGGAAATCGTCTGGGAAGGCAACGACGTCGATCTCGCAAAGCTGCCCATCCAGACCTGCTGGCCCGGCGACGCTGGTCCGCTGATCACCTGGGGCCTCACGGTCACGCGTGGGCCGAACAAGACGCGGCAGAATCTGGGTATCTACCGGCAGCAGGTGATTGGACGCAACAAGGTCATCATGCGCTGGCTCGCGCATCGCGGCGGCGCGCTCGACTTCCGCGAGTTCGCGTTGAAGAACCCGGGCAAACCGTATCCCGTCGCAGTCGTTCTGGGCGCCGATCCGGCAACAATCCTCGGCGCCGTGACGCCCGTGCCCGACACGCTGTCCGAATACCAGTTCGCGGGCCTGCTGCGCGGCGGCCGCACGGAGCTCGCGAAGTGCATCACGCCGGGCGTCGACACGCTGCAGGTGCCCGCGCGCGCGGAGATCGTGCTGGAAGGCTTCATTTACCCGCAGGAAGGCACGTTGGCGCCCGCGCCCGAAGGTGCGCCGCCGCGTCCGTCGAAAGGCGCGAGCGCAGCCTATGAGCACGCGCTCGAAGGTCCGTACGGCGACCACACCGGCTACTACAACGAGCAGGAATGGTTTCCCGTGTTCACGATCGAGCGCATCACGATGCGCCGCGACGCGATCTATCACTCCACCTACACGGGCAAACCGCCCGACGAGCCGGCCGTGCTGGGCGTCGCGCTGAATGAGGTATTCGTGCCGCTGCTGCAGAAGCAGTTCACCGAAATCACCGACTTTTATCTGCCGCCCGAAGGCTGCAGTTACCGGATGGCCATCGTGCAGATGAAGAAGAGCTATCCCGGCCATGCGAAGCGCGTCATGTTCGGCGTGTGGAGCTTTCTGCGGCAGTTCATGTACACGAAGTTCATCGTCGTGGTCGACGAAGACGTGAACATCCGCGACTGGAAGGAAGTGATCTGGGCGATCACGACGCGTATCGACCCGTCGCGCGACACCGTGCTGGTCGATCGCACGCCCATCGACTATCTGGATTTTGCGTCGCCCGTTGCCGGACTCGGTTCGAAGATGGGACTCGACGCAACCAACAAATGGCCCGGCGAAACCGACCGCGAATGGGGCCGGCCGATCGTGATGGATGACGCCGTCAAGGCACGCATCGACGGTCTGTGGAACGAACTCGGCCTGTAAGCCGAGGCGGGGTTGCAGGCGACGCAACCGCCGCCCTCTCAACAATAACAATCATCAAAGCGGTCGAACGGATGCATAGCTTGTCGATGTTGTCGGACGGTTTTTTTCTCTCGCTGTCGTTGTGCCTCGATATCGGCCTCGTCAACGTCGCGATCATTTCGCTGACGTTGTCGCACGGCTTCAAGCCCGGCTTCTGGCTCGGCCTCGGTTCCTGTTTCGGCGATCTGATTTACGCGGCGCTCGCGCTCGCGGGCATGGCCGCGCTGCTGCAGTTCGAGTCGGTGCGCTGGGTCGTGTGGATCGGCGGCGCGGCAATTCTGCTTTTTTTGACATGGAAGATGGCGCGCGAGGCGCTGTTTCCGGCATCGGCGCCACCCGTCGAAGGCGAAGCCGACGCGTCGACGCCGCATCTCGATCCGAAGCGCGGCTTCCTGCGCGGCGTACTGCTCGCGATCTCTTCACCTAGCGCCATCCTGTGGTTCGCGGCCGTCGGCGGCGCGCTGATCGCCAAGGCAGGCGCGACGTCGGCGACGACGGCGCCCGTGTTTCTAGGCGGCTTCTTCCTCGGTGGGCTGTGCTGGACGCTCTTCATCTGCGGACTGGCGAGCCACGGACGCAAGCGTGCGGGCACTGGACTGCTGCGCATCTGTCACGTGCTGTCGGCGCTGTTGTTCGCTTATTTCTCGTACAGCGTGATCGTCAACGGCTACCACGAACTGATCGTGCCGACGGCGCACGCTGCGGCTAGCTGAGCGACGGCGCAGCAGTTTCGTGGCGACACAATGCAAACGGCGCAATGCGGCATCGAGCCGGCATTGCGCCGTTTTTCATTCGACTCGCGCAGCGCCAGGCGCTACGCAGCCGGAAAATCAATAACGATAATACGGGCGGCCGTAATAGCCGTGATGGTAGTAAGGCCGGTGATAACCGTAACCATAGTAACCACCGCCGACCACCACAGGCGCGACCACCACGGGCGGCGGCGGTGCGTAGACCACGGGAGGCGGCGCATAGTAAGCGGGCGGCGGCGCCGCGTAGACGGGATAGGCCGGCGCAACAGGGACACCGATCCCGATACCGACGGACACATGAGCCTGCGCTGCAGTGCTCAGTCCAACCCCGAGTGCGGCAGCAGCGATAAACGGAACGATCTTCTTCACTTGTATTTCTCCTGGCGGCTCGGCCTTTGTGACCGGTCGCATGACGGACATGCTGTGAGTTCAATGTATCGAAAAAGTCTGCATGCCGTTGTCTGCATTTGTTGCAAATTGCAATTGCGGGAAAGCGGTTCGTCAGCCAGCGCGATCTCACCATTAGTTAGATGATGCAGATGGTGTCGAAAATCAAGGGTTTGCCCGCGCTTCCGACGTGGATCGGGCATCCTGACCGGCCTGGTCGGAAGCGCACGCGGCACGTCGGTAATCTTTATTTACAAATTCGCCTAATAGCCGTTGCGGACGCGCATCACACCGTCCCGCAAGCGATGCAGGCGCAAACGAAAAACGCCCGGCCGACTGGCCGGGCGTTTTGCATGATCCGATTCGAATGAGCGTCAACCGACTTTCACATACGTGAACTCGCGCGTGACATTGGGTGGCACATAGGCACCGCTAATCTTCACCCGAGGGGTAAGCCGCTTCTTCTGATCCCACCAGCGACGACGCTGAGAGTGCGTGAGGAACCGCAAGTGCTTTCGGTAAGCAAAGATGCTCATCGTAACCTCCCGAATCTGACTGCGAGACATAGAAAACCACGGTGACTGCCTATCCACTCCTACGGAAATCCTGAAAGCAGTATTCGCGCCTGCTCGCACGACTACCTGCTGTCGTGCGCCAGCGAGCGGTCCTGAAAGCATCAGTTGACCGCGAAATACGCGTCGGCGTGCGCCCAAACCACCTGCCGAAGCCGCCAGTTCGCGCCGCCAATTTATTGGAGCGCGATACTCCAGCTTCCTTCTTCAGTCCCGTCGGGAGCAGGAACCATGTCCCAGCCCTCCTTGCCGCGCCTGGGCTTCATCGGCGCGGGCCGGATTGCGCGCTGCCTTGCGCCCGGTTTCGCACGCGCCGGATATCCCGTCACGGCCATCGCGAGCCGCACGCCCGAATCGGCACGACGGCTCGCCAGTCAGATCGAATTCTGCGCCGCGTATGACGACCCTCAGCGGGCCGTCGAGTCGGCGGACATACTCTTTTTAACCGTCCCCGATGACAGCATCGGTACGACAGCGAACACACTCGCCTTTCCCGCCCGCGCAGCGCCCGGCAAGGAAGCCTGGGCCGTCGTGCATTGCAGCGGTGCGTCGCCCGTCGAACTGCTTGCCCCGGCTCGGGACCAGGGCGCGTCGATCGGCGGTTTTCATCCACTTTACCTGTTCAGCGGCGATTTGACAGATGTCGATCGAATCGCCGGCTGCTCGGTGACGATCGAGGCGGACGGCGCGCTCAAGGACGCGCTGGTGGCGCTCGCCGCCGCGCTGCACTGCCATCCGCTGTCGATTCCCGCCGACGGCCGCCTGCTGTATCACGCGGCAGCGCACTACGCGGCGGGATTCGCGTTATGCAGTCTGGCTGAAAACGTGGCCTTGTGGCGCGAACTCGGGTTCGACGAACATGACGCGTTGCGCGCCCTGCTGCCGATGATGACGCGCACGCTCGAAACAGCTCACGACCGCGGCCTCGCCAATGCGTTGGCGGGACCGGTTTCACGCGGCGACGTCGGCGTGGTGGAAAAGCAACTGTCGCTGCTGGAAGGACTGGGCGGCGATCACGGCGCGCTGTTCGGCCTGATGTCGCGCCGGGCGGTTGCACTCGCGCGCCAGCGTACGACGCCGCCCGCCGCGATCGATGCGATCGCGGCAGTCGTCGAACAGTCGCTCAGCCGCACGCTCAAAGGCGCAGCGAAAGGTGCAAGCGTGGAGTAAGCCGTGATAATGTGACGTCCGGCATGAGCGGGGCCATCATGACCACCGTCCGCGACGGGATGGGCGGCAAGGACAGAGTCCCGTCAGCACTGCCGGCCACCACGCGGGCAACGACACGCAGCGGGCGCATGAGATGCACGGCACCCGCCGGCGCTTCGTGACCAACCGACGAGAACGCACAATGATCAAGGTCAGCATCCTCTATCCGTATCGAGAAGGCGGACGTTTCGACGTCGACTATTACTGCGGTACGCACATGCCGCTTGCCGCGAAACTGTTTGGCGCGGCGCTGAAGGGCTGGTCGGTCGACATCGGCATCAACGCCGGGCCGCCGGGCTCGCCGCCGCCGTTCGTCGCGGCGGGTCACTTTCTGTTCGACACGGTCGAGGCGTTTTACGAAGTCTTCAAACCCGCCAGCGACACATTGCTCGCCGACATTCCCAATTACACGGACGGCGGCAACGGCAAGATCCTGATCAGCGAAGTCAAGGTCGCCGTCTAGTCCGGCGATCCGCGCGCAAGCGTGCTGTGGCGAACTGCGCAGTGTCTGTTCTGCGCGCCATAGTGTCAGCCGTCCGCCGGCCTCCCGGCGCCATGCGTCCCGCCCGCCGGGGCGTTTTCTGAAGGAAAGGATCCACGATGTTCGGCGATATCGCCCGTTTTCTGCTCAATACCATCTTCACGCTGTTCGGCGCGGCGCTGCTGCTGCGCGCCTGGCTCCAGTTCATCCGCATGCAGCCGTACAACCCGGTGTCGAGCGCCGTCATGCAGGCGACCAACTGGCTCGTGCTGCCTCTGCGCAAGATCATTCCGGGCACGCGCGGCATCGATTGGGCGAGTGTCGTCGCGGCGCTGCTCACATCGCTTGTCTACGTCGTGCTGATGGTCGCGATCGTCGGCGTCGATCCGCTCGGGCTGATGCCGTCGCTGCTGATCGTCGCGCTGTTGACGGTCGTCAAATGGGCGCTGAACCTGCTGATCTGGCTGACGATCCTGATGGCGCTGCTGTCGTGGCTCAATCCGCGTTCGCCCGCCATGCCGATCCTGTATCAGCTGACGGCGCCGTTTCTCGACCCGCTGCGCAAGATCATGCCGCGCCTCGGCGGCATCGATCTGTCGCCGATCCTGCTGTTCGTGATCGTCCAGGTGCTGCTGATGGTCGTGACGCGCGCGGCCGTGTCGCTGACACTGTTCGGCATCTGACACGGCTTGCGATGCCGGATGCCCGGCGCCTCCGGCGATTTGCCCAAAGCAGCCGAATCCGCGTAAAATGGCGCGCTCTGCGGGCGTCGTATAATGGTTATTACCCTAGCTTCCCAAGCTAGAGACGTGGGTTCGATTCCCATCGCCCGCTCCAATTTCAGCCGCTCCCTCCGCCGCGCAACGCACGGGCGGAGAAACCAGGCGGAAAATCCAGCGTGAGAGCCGCCTCCCTGAAGGCGGCTTTTTTGTAGCGTGTTTCCTGTAGCGTGCTTCTGCGTACCACCGGCCGCGAACACCGAACGACGCGCCTCACGCTCTGTCAATTCAGTGATTTCCGCCGCCACTCAAGTCTTCATCACGATGATTCACGATCCGAACGAAGCCGGTCTGCCGCGCGACCTTTCCCAGCTTACGGGCAACGAAGCGCCGGACAGCGAACCACCTGAATCCGTCGAAACCGCCGACGTCGCAGCGCCGGAAAGCGCACTGCACCTGCGCCGCATCCGCAGCTTCGTGACGCGCGCGGGCCGCGTATCGACGGGACAGCGTCGCGCGATGGACGAACTCGGCCCCCGTTTCGTCGTGCCCTATACGCCCGAGCAGCCGGATTGGGAAACCGTCTTTGGACGCCGCGCGCCGCGCATTCTGGAAATCGGCTTCGGCATGGGCGCGACGACGGCCGAGATCGCGTCGCATCGTCGCGACGACGATTTTCTCGGCGTCGAAGTCCACGAGCCGGGCGTCGGCGCGCTGCTCAAGCTGATGGGCGAGCAGAATCTGTCGAACATCCGCATCATCCAGCACGACGCCGTTGAAGTGCTCGAAAACATGATCGCGCCGGAGAGTCTGGACGGCGTGCATATCTTCTTCCCCGATCCGTGGCACAAGGCGCGTCATCACAAGCGCCGCCTGATCCAGCCGAAGTTCGTCGCGCTGCTGGTGTCGCGGATGAAGCCCGGCGCGTACATTCATTGCGCAACCGACTGGCAGAACTATGCGGAACAGATGCTCGAAGTGCTCGGCGCGGAAACCGCGCTCGAGAACACCGCCGACGATTACGCGCCGCGTCCCGACTATCGTCCCGTGACGAAGTTCGAGAAGCGCGGTCTGCGCCTCGGGCACGGCGTGTGGGATCTGATCTACAAGCGTCGTCCGAACAGCTGACGCACGTTTGCTTCAACTGAAACAAAAAAGGCCCGCGATTTTCATACCGCGGGCCTTTTTCACATTCGGAACGTCGAAACGGGCGAAACGGGCGAAACGTCAGTCCGCCCAGCTCAGGCCGCCGCTATAGCCGATCAGCAGAATCAGCAAGCCGAAGCCGATCCGATACCAGGCGAACGCGCTGAAATCGTGTGCGGCGATGTAGCGCAGCAGCCAGCGCACGCACGCGAACGCACTGACGAACGCCGCCAGAAAGCCGATCGAGAAGAGCCCGAGCGCATCGGACGACAGTTCGTGCCAGCCCTTGTGCAGCTCGTAGACGGTCGCGCCGAAGATGATGGGTATTGCGAGGAAGAACGAGAACTCGGTCGCAACGCGCCGGTCGAGCCCGAACAGCATGCCGCCGATGATCGTCGAGCCGGAGCGCGACATGCCCGGAATCAGCGCGAAGCATTGCGCGAGACCGACCTTGAGCGCGTCGAGCGGACTCAGGTCGTCGATCGAATGGACGCGCGCGCGTACCTCGGGCCGGTTGCGTTGCCGGGCCTCGACCCAGAGGATCAGCACGCCGCCCACCACCAGCGCAAACGCGACGGGCACGGGCGAGAACAGCACCGCCTTGATCGATTTCTCGAGCAGCAAGCCCAGCACGATCGCCGGAATCGTCGCGATGATCACGTTCAGCGTGAAGCGCCGCGACTCGATGCGCGTCGCGAGCCCCGCCACGACGTCGATGATGCGCTGCCGGAATTCCCAGCACACGGCGAGAATCGCGCCGAGCTGGATCACGACGTCGAATGTCTTTTCCTGCGGAACGTCGAAATTCAGCAGACTGCCGGCCACGATCAGGTGACCCGTGCTCGACACCGGCAAAAATTCAGTCAAGCCTTCCACGACGCCGAGAATCAGCGCCTTCAACGTGATGATCCAGTCCATCCGTGGCCTTTTCGCTTGGAGTTGGTGGGCGATGCGGCCGCGTCAGCAAGGTTGGCGCGGCCGCCCGGCCGCGCATGCGTCACTTTTCGACGATCTGCACGCGTATGCCGTTTGTAAGGACCGTGATTGTACCGGGTTCGTAATTCACTCCGGCAAATTGCAGCTGCTCGGGCTTGAACGTGTAGACGGGATAGTTGGTCAGCAGCTGGGTCGCGAGCACGGCGGCGGCCGCGTTGATCTGCTGCGTGTAGGCCTGCGCGTTGCCGTCGACGCTGACGTTCTCGACATTCGGCGCGCGCAGCACGACCGAACGGCTTTGCGGATCGTATTCGAGCTGGCTCGACAGCGTGAACACGCCGTTCACCGGCTGCTGCAGGAACGGACTGGCGAGTCGCGCGTCGAGCCGCACCGAGACGCGGTTCGTATCGGGCAACAAGCCAACGACGGGATTGGCCAGCGCGACATCGAACACCTGCGACACCGTGCGCTGATACGGAAACTTGCGCTGGACCGCATCCTGAACCTGCTTTTGCGAAAACGTGTAGTGATCCGGAATAAACGGAAACGTCGACGTTGCGCACGCGACGAGCGGCGCCGTCACGCCTGCGGTAACACAGGCGGACAGCGCGGAAATCAGAAAGCGGCGCCGTGCGGGCGCAGCGGATTGGGTCATGCACATTCTCCTGTGGCACGGCGGGCGCCGCGCCGGTATTGCTTTCGATGGGTTGTCGTTCGTGTTTCGGGGCAGACCGCCGGCGATCACGGCCGCGTCTCGGCTTCGAGACGCGTGAGCCAGACCAGCGCTTCATCGCGCGAGCTGCCGCACATGTCCGCCTGCGGCTGTAGACCCGAACAACAGGCCGGACGTTCCGGCTGACCGAAGATCGCACAGCGCAGATCGTCGCCGAGTTGCACACAGCGCACGCCGGCTGGCTTGCCGTGCGGCATGCCGGGAATCGGACTGGAAATCGACGGCGCGATGCAGCACGCGCCGCATTTCGGCCGGCACGCATGATCCGCCGTAGCGGACGAAGTTTGAGACGGATGGAGAGACACGACACACTTCCTGGTACAGGAACACACGAGCACATCAAACGGCGGTGCAATCCGTCGAAACCTTGATGTTGATCAACCGACATTGTGCCATCTAGCGCGTTGCGACCTTTTTACCCAATGTCTCGCGTGCGCGCGCCCTTACACTCGTTCGAGCTCAACCCACGCTCGCACGGCGACATTCCACTTCAGCCGGGCATCAGAACGAGTCGCATCCGAAGCGGCTTGCGCATCGTCAGGCGGGCGTCTGGAGACCGATCCGATGAACACCGCTCCTTCCGCCCCATCCTTCCCTTCCGCGGATTCGCTTTTCCGCCCCGACCTGCTCGCTAAGTACAGCGCGAATGGTCCGCGCTATACGTCGTACCCGACAGCGCTCCAGTTCCGCGACGACTTCTCGCCCGACCACTACCGCCACGCCGCCGCCGACCAAGGCGCAGCCGAGACCGATCTCTCCCTGTACTTTCACATTCCGTTTTGCGACACCGTCTGCTTCTATTGCGGTTGCAACAAGGTGGTGACGAAGAACCGCGCGCGCTCGACGCCGTATCTCCAACGCCTCAAGCGCGAAATCGCACTGCAGGCCGAACTCTTCGATACGGCGCGCCCCGTGTCGCAACTACATTGGGGTGGCGGCACGCCGACTTTTCTGTCGCATGACGAAATGACAGAGCTGATGGCAGCGACGCGCGAGCATTTTCTGCTGCGCAGCGATACGGAAGGCGAATTCTCGATCGAAGTCGATCCGCGCGAGGCGCCGCCGAAAACCATCGTGCATTTGCGCAACCTCGGCTTCAACCGCTTGAGCCTTGGCGTGCAGGACTTCGATCCCGTCGTGCAGCGCGCGATCAACCGCATCCAGCCGCTCGAAATGACAGCGGGCGTGATGCGCGCCGCGCGCGCAACGGGCTTTCATTCGATCGGCGTCGACCTGATCTACGGTCTGCCGTATCAGACGGTGAGCAGCTTCAGCAAGACGCTCGATACGATGCTCGAACTCGCGCCCGACCGCCTTTCCGTGTTCGGCTACGCGCACATGCCGCAACTCTTCAAGATGCAGCGGCAGATGGACGCGTCCACGCTGCCCTCGCCCGCCGAGCGGCTCGCGATCCTGCAACGGGTCGTCGAGCGGCTGACGGATGCGGGCTATGTCTACATCGGCATGGATCACTTCGCGCTGCCAACCGACGAACTCGCACGCGCCCAGGCGCAGCGCACGCTGCATCGCAACTTCCAGGGCTACAGTACGCGCGCCGAGTGCGATCTGATCGGCTTTGGCGCGTCGTCGATCGGTAAGGTCGGCGACGTGTATGCGCAGAACGCGAAAGACCTGACGGGCTATGCGGCCGCCATCGACAAGGGCGAACTGGCGATCACGCGCGGCGTTCGCCTGACCGCCGACGACCGGCTGCGGCGTGACATCATCACCCAGCTGATGTGCAACCTGGAGTTGCGCTTCGACGAATTCGAGGCTGTGTACGGCATCCGCTTCCAGGACGCGTTCGCGCCGGAACTGGAGCGCCTCCGCGCATTCGAGGACGACGGGCTCGTGAAGATCGGCACCAGGCGGCTCGACGTGCAGGTGGCCGGGCGGATGCTCGTGCGCAATATCGCATTGGTGTTCGACCGCTACTTGGGGCAGCAGTCGATGCAGCGCTTTTCCCGGACCGTATAGCGGTAGCAGCGAACGCGGCGAAAGGGTTCGGCTTGCCCGCGAGCGGGTTTTCGGCCATAATCTCCGTCTTCGCCCGGCGTCAAGCTGGCGCGAAGTCAGTCTGCAAGACATGCCCAGGTGGTGAAACAGGTAGACGCAGGGGACTCAAAATCCCCCGCCGCAAGGCGTGCCGGTTCGAGTCCGGCCCTGGGCACCAGAATTCAGCTTCACCGCAGCGTCACCAACCGAACCCGCGTTCATCCATCGGATGCCGCGGGTTTTGTGTTTTCTGGCCGAAGCCAAATGGCACCCGGCGAATGCGAGCACACACTACAAAAAAACAAAAGCCGGATCGACTCACGGCCAATCCGGCTTCGCTGCATCAAACGGATCGGATCTACACGAGACTCAACGCCCGCCCGCCGCCGCCAACTGATGCGCAGCCGCGCGCCGGCGCTTCACCACATAGCCGATCCACATCACGAAGAGCCATACAGGCACCAGCAGCACCGACACGTTGAGTCCTGGCGTCAGCGCAAGAATCACGAGAATCAGCGCCATGAACGCCAGACAAATCCAGTTCCCGAGCGGGAACCACAGCGACTTGAAGACAAGCTTCTCGCCCTGGGCAAGCATCGCGCGACGCGACTTCAGATGCGTCAGGCTGATCAACGACCAGTTCAGCACCAGCGCAGCGACGACGAGCGCCATCAGCACGTCGAGCGCCTTCGCGGGGATCAGGTAATTGATGATCACGCAAGCGAACGTCGCGACCGCCGACAGACCGATCGCCATATACGGCACACCGCGTCGATCCACCTTCAGCAGCGCGCGCGGCGCATTGCCCTGCTCCGCGAGACCGTAGAGCATGCGGCTATTCGCATAGACACCGCTGTTGTACACCGAGAGAGCCGCAGTCAACACGACGACGTTAAGAACATTCGCCGTCAGCCCTGCGCCGATCTGCGAAAAGATCATCACGAACGGGCTGCCGCCCTCCGCGACCTGATTCCACGGATACAGCGACAACAGCACGATCAGCGAGCAGATGTAGAAAATCAGGATCCGGTAGATCACCTGGTTCACGGCCTTCGGAATGCTCTTCTGCGGATCGTCGGCTTCGGCAGCCGTGATACCGATCAGCTCCAGCCCGCCGAACGAGAACATGATCACGGCGAGCATCATGAATAGACCGTTGACGCCATGCGGAAAGAAGCCGCCATGGCTCCACAGGTTCGAGATCGACGCCTGCGGACCGCCGTGGCCGCTCAGCAGCAGGTAGCCGCCGAACAGGATCATGCCGATCACGGCCACGACCTTGATGATCGCGAACCAGAACTCGGTCTCGCCGTACGCCTTCACGTTCGCGAGGTTGATCGCGTTGATCGCGACGAAGCACACGAGCGCCGACAGCCAAGCCGGCACGTCCGGCCACCAGAAGTGCACATAGGTGCCGACAGCCGTCAGTTCGGCCATGCTCACGAGCACGTACAGCACCCAGTAGTTCCAGCCCGACAGAAAGCCCGGGAAATCGCCCCAGTACTTGTACGCGAAGTGGCTGAACGAACCCGCGACGGGCTCCTGTGCCACCATTTCGCCGAGCTGCCGCATGATCAGAAATGCGATGAAGCCGCCGATCGCGTAGCCGAGAATCATCGACGGTCCCGCCGCCTTCAATACCCCCGCGGATCCAAGAAAGAGGCCCGTGCCGATCGCGCCGCCCAGCGCGATCAGCTGGATATGGCGGTTCTTCAGCCCACGCTTCAGGCCGTCATGCTGCTGTCCGTTGTTCCCTGCGTTACTCAAGATGTCTCACTCCACTTCACTGCATTGCACTCAACCGAAGACGCGCCGCGCAGCGAGTATCCGCGCGGAAAAACCCTAAATTGTACCCTTCGGCAGCGCGCTCGCCTGCGGTGCTTGCCAGGACGTGGCTCAGGCGGCGTCCGTGCCGCCGCACCCGACGCATCAGTCGAAGCAGGCGCAACGGAATCCCACGCACCCGCCAAATCGTCGCGCAACGTGTCCGAAAACTGCGTGTGATTGCGGTTGTCACCCTGGCTTGCGTTCGGTATGTTCGCAGAATCCCGTCCAGCCGATGGAGTCGCCATGTCGCCGAAACATCTGCTCTATGCCGTTCTCCTTGGCGCTTGCGTCGCCACAACCGGCGTCCTCGCCCAGACGGGTCAGCCCGCGGCGCAGCCCGAGCCATCGGCGGCCGATACACCGCCCGCGCCCTCCGCCGCCGAACCCGCGCCTCCTCCCGCTGCAGCACCGGCTCCCGCGCCTCGCCCCGCCGCGGCTTCCACGCCGCCGGGCGGTCCCGTGCAGAACATCGTGCTGGTGCACGGCGCGTTCGTCGACGGATCGAGCTGGAACGGCGTGATCGCCCGCTTGCAGAAGAAGGGCTATCGCGTCGCGTCGGTGCAGATCCCGCTGACATCGCTCGCCGACGACATCGCCGCCACCCGACGCGTGCTCGCCCAGTTGTCCGGTCCGACCGTGCTGGTCGGGCATTCGTGGGGCGGCTTCGTGATCACGGAGGCGGGGTCGGGCGCGGACGCATCGAAGGTCGTCGGCCTCGTCTATGTGGCCGCGATCGCGCCGGACGTCGGCGAATCGTCGGTTGATATTCTCAAGCGCGGCCCGCAGATGCCCGCCGGCTCGGGGATGACGAAGGACAGCTCCGGCTTTATCTGGTTCGATCCCGCCAGATATCACAACGACATCGCCGCCGACGTCCCCGAGAACCTGACCCGCGTGCTCGTCGCCGCGCAGCAACCGATCGCGGCCAAATCGTTCGAAGAGCGCGCGACGCAGGCCGCGTGGCGCTACAAGCCGTCGTGGTACATCGTGACGACGCGCGATCGCGCCGTGTCGCCGGAAATCCAGCGCTGGATGGCGCATCGGATCGGCGCGACCATCGTCGAGACGCCGTCTAGCCATCTGATGCCCGTCGCCCACGCAGGCGCGACGGCGGATGCGATCGACCGGGCGGCGAAGGAATTCGGCAAGGAGTGAGGGCTGCGCGGTGCGTAAGGCATCATGAGGACGGCACCGCGCCGCCATCTGGAATCCGCGCGAGCCGCGCCGCCGGCGACATCACGATGATCCACGCCTGCGCGGCAAAGCCGAGCGCGGCCACGACCAGACAAGCGTCCATGCCGTAGCGTGCGCTGATTGCAGCGCCCAGCAGCGCGCCCACTGGCCGCGCGCCGTAAGTCGCCGTGCTGTTGAGCGCCGACACGCGGCCCATCATGCCCACGGGCGTGATCGCCTGACGCAGCGTCGTCGAGCCGACCGTCCACAGGATCGGCCCCGCGCCGAGCAGAAAGAAGCTCGCCGCTGCCAGCCAGAACGACGGCACGGCAAGCGTCGCGACCATCATCAGCGAAGCGCCGAGACCGCAAAACGGCCCGACGATCAGCGTGCGCCCGAACGTCACCCGCCGCGCGACGGAAGGCGCGGCCAGCGCGCCGCACACCATGCCGATGCCGTACGCGCCGAGCGTCGCGCCGACGGCCGACGCGCCCAGTCCCAGCCGATGCACCGCATAAGGCACATACACCGCCTGCAGCGTGAAGAAACCGAGATTGAAAAACACGGCGGTCGCGAGCATGGGACGCAGCAACGCATCGCCGAATACGAAGCGCGCGCCGTCGCGCAGTTCGAGCATGAAGTGCCGGGCGGGCGCGGAAGCGCGCTGCGGCTCGTGCAAGCCCGCCAACAGCGCCGCCGCCAGCGCCGACAGCGTCGCCGCGCAGCCATACGCCCACCCCGCGCCGATCCAGCCGACCAGCAGTCCGCCCAGCGCCGGCCCCGCCGAATACGCGACGCTGCGTGCAAGTTCGATGCGCCCGTTGGCAACGGAAAGCGCATCGCGCGCGACGAGAGCGGGCACGAGCGCAGGCGCGGCGACGCTGTACGCCACTGTGCCCGTCGCGCCGAAAAAGCCGAGCACGGCGAGCAGCGGCAGCGTCAACGCGTGCGACAGCACGAGCAGCAGCACAGTCGCCATCGCCAGCGCGCGCACGCCCTCCGACACAGCCATCAGCGCGCGGCGCGAACGGCGGTCGGCGTAGACGCCGAGGGGAATCGACAGCAGCAGGAACGGCAAGGTCTGCGCCGTCTGCAACAGCCCGGTATCGCGAGCGCTGGCGCCCAGCGTGAACACGGCGACGAGCGGCGCGGCGGCAAGACTGATCTGCTCAGCCGACTGTGCGATCAGGTTCGACCACGCAAGCCGCTGAAACGCCGCGGGCAACGCCGCGCGAGCACGAGGGAAAAGACAGTGAGGGAAAGAAAAGCGCATCGGCGGCCTCCGTAACGCGATGACGAAAATGCCATCGTCACGGTTACGGTCGGCCGTTGCGCTCCGCTTCTTGCTCTGTGATTCCGTCAGACGACAAGGTGCGGCCGGCGCGCGCCACGGGCCTCAAGGCGCGTACGACGACGCCATGCCGCTTTCCAGCCCGTGGTCGAGCGTCGTGCGAATCAGCGCGAGGCCGCGCGCGAGTGCATCGAGCGAGGCCGCGCCGCTCATGCAGATGCGGATCGCGTGCGGTGCGGCATTGCGGCCGATTACGAAGCTATCCGCCGTCTTCACGAGCACGCCTTCCTGACGCAGCGCCGCCGCGAATTCCGCCGCGCGCCACGGCTCGGGCAGCGGCAGCCACAGATGCGAACTGGTCGGTGCCTGCCGGTACGCGACGCCGTCGAGCGCGTCGTTCGCGACCGCATGCTCGGCGTCGATGCGCGCGCGCTGCAGCGCATTGAGCCGGTCCATCTCGCCGCTCTCGATCCAGCGCGACACGATCTCGGCCATCAGCGGCGCCGTCATCCAGCAGTCGCTGCGGATCACGGCGGCGATCTTCGAGCACCACGCGCTCGGCGCCTGCAGATAGCCGACCCGCAGCCCCGGCGCGACCGACTTCGACAGGCCCGCGATCAGAAACGCCTGCTCGGGCATGCGCACCGCGAGAGGCTCGGGCGGCGTTTCCAAAAGCATCGCCGGCACGATGTCCTCGATCAGCAGCACGCCATGCCGCTGCAGAATGTCCGCGACGGCGTCCCGCCGTTCGGCCGGCATGGTCGCCGTGGTCGGATTGTGGATGGTCGGCACGCAAAAGATCGCGCGCGGATGCAGCGACTTGCACGCGAGTTCGAGCGCGGCGGGCACGAGCCCGTCCTGGTCGATCTCCACGCCGACCAGATGCAGGCGCAGTTGCCGCGCGAGCGCGATGATGCCCGGATAGCTGACCACTTCGGCGAGCACGGTGTCGCCCGGACGCGTGACGGCGCGCAGCACCGACGCGAGCGCATGCTGCGCGCCCTGCGTGACGAGCACGCGCGACGCGCTCGCCGGGCTGCCCGCGCGGCCGAGCCATGCAGCGCCTGCAAGGCGATGGCGCATCGAGCCGGCCTCGGGCGCGTATTGCAGCAATTCGGCCGCGAGGCGCTGGTCGGTGGCGATCTCCGCGAGCGTCGTGCAAAGAGCCGCCGCTTCTTCCGTCGACTGCGGCACGTTCTGGCCGAGGTCGATCAGCGGCGGCGCGCTGGCCGCGCCGGGGCGCAGCATCGTCGCGTAGCCGCTGGCCGCTGACGGCAATTCGCGCGAGCGCGCCTGCGCGACATAGGTGCCGTCGCCGACGCGCGCGTTCGCAAGCCCCTGGCGCTCGAGTTCGGCATAGGCGCGGCTGATCGTGCCCGTCGTCACCCGCAATTCCGTTGCGAGCGAACGGTGCGGCGGCAGCTTCTCGCCGGCAGGCAGTTGTCCGTTGAGGATGGCCTGCGCGAACGCGCGTGCAATGACCTGATATTTCGGTTCGCTGCCCGCCTCGATTCTCGGCAGCCAGGCATTCATCGCCATGATGCGACGGTCTCCGGAGGTTTGTTGAGTTGTGTCATTCGGATGATACGCACTGCATATCCCAGAATTGGATGCAGTCATTTACTTTTATTGAAGCGATTGAGTTGCCTGCTTCAGCTTCATAGCATGGCGTCATTCTTATCCCATCCGCTATGCATCGCTCGTGAATTGAATGCGGCACCGCATCAATCGATCGACGACGCAGCGGCATGGGACCCAGGCAAGGCGCTCAGGCGCCGACGCCGGTCAACAGGAGGAGACGCCTGATGGATCGTGAAGCAAGCCAGGCCGCGAATCAGATTGCGCACAGCGCACAAGCGGCCCGGATCACCCGGATCGAGATAACGCACCATCAGCTGGTGCTCGATCCGCCCTTCCCCGCTTCCTGGGATAGCCAGCCGCGCCGCAAATTTCCCGCGACGATCGTGCGCGTACACGATGACGCGGGCCGCGTCGGCTTCGGCTCCGGCGACGCGATGTACGGCTTCGCGGACTACCAGCATCTGTTCATCGGCACCGATCCCCTCGACCTTGCGCGCCACAGCGCCGTGCTCGACAACATCGGTTTTCACGCGGGCCGTCCGTGGCCGCTCGATATCGCGCTGTGGGATCTCGCCGGAAAGATTCGCGGCGAGCCGTGCTGGCAAATGGCAGGTGGCCGCAGCAAGCGGATTCGCGCGTACGCGTCGAGCGGCGTGCACCGCCGCCCCGACGAGATGGCGCGCATGGCGCTGCATGTCGCAGATCGTGGCTTTCCCGCGCTCAAGATCCGCTTCGGGCGTCCGCAACTGAAGGACGATTTCGCCGTGCTTGCCGCCGTGCGCGAAGCCGCCGGCGACCGGCTCGAATTGATGGTCGACTGCAATCAGGGCTGGCGCATGCCGTGGGATACGGCCGCGCCGTGGACTTTCGACGAAGCGCTCGGCGTCGCGCGCGAGCTTGAAAAGCACCGCGTCTACTGGATGGAAGAGCCGCTGCATCGCGGCGATTACGACGGCATGGCGCGGCTGCGCCAGGCCGCGTCGCCGCAGTTGCGCATCGCGGGCGGCGAAATGACGCGCGAGCGCTACGAGTTCGACCAGCTGCTCGCACGCAATTGCCTCGACGTGTATCAGCCGGACGTCGCGTGCTCGCTCGGCATGGAAGGCCTGCGCAAGCTCGCGCAAGCCGTCGAGGCGCACGGCAAGGTCTTCACGCCGCACACGTGGGGCAACGGCATCGGGCTCGCCGCGAACCTGCATCTGACGGCGGGCGCCGCGAGCGCGCCGTTCATCGAATTTCCGTACGACCCGCCCGAATGGTCGATCGAACGCCGCGACTTCATGCTGAAGAACCCGATCGATATCGACAGCGACGGCTGGATCACGTTGCCGGACGCGCCGGGCCTCGGCCTCGCTATCGATGAGGACATCCTCGCCGCGACGCTCAGTTCCAGCAGCACCTACGGTTAAGGCAAGACCTGCAAGGCGCCCTGCGATGGCGCCTATGCATCCAATCACAATCGGAGACAAAACCATGCAGATCAGATCCCTGATGCGCGCCGCCACGGTCGCGCTCGCCGCCGGCGCCTTATGGCCAGCCGCCGCTCACGCCGGCAGCTGGTGCTCGGCCGGCAAGCCCGTGCGGTTCGCGGGCGTCACGTGGGAAAGCGGCGCGTTCACGTCGGAAGTCCTGCGCTTCATCACCGAAAAAGGCTACGGCTGCAAGACGGACACGGTGCCGGGCAACACGGCCGCGACGGAAACGGCGCTGTCGCGCGACGATCTGCAGGTCTGGTCCGAACAGTGGACGGGCCGCTCGGAAATCATCGCGAAGGCGGTCTCCGACGGTCACGTGAAGTTGCTCGGCGACACGCTGCCGGGCGGCACGAACGAAGGCTGGTTCGTGCCCGAGTACGTCGTGAAGGGCGATGCAAAGCGCAACATCAAGCCCGTCGCGCCGAACCTGGTGTCGGTGACCGATCTGCCGAAATACAAGAACGTCTTCGAAGACGACGAAGAGCCCGGCAAGGGCCGCTTCCTGAACTGCCCGTCGGGCTGGGACTGCGAGCGCGTGAACCGGCGCCTCCTGAAGACGCTCAACCTCGACGATTCGTACACCGACTTCCGCCCCGGCACGGGCGCGGCGCTCGATGCCGCGATCGAATCGGCTTATGCGCGCGGCAAGCCGATCCTCTTCTACTACTGGGAACCCGCTGCGCTGATGGCGAAGTACAAGTTCGTCCAGCTGAAGATGCCGCCGTTCAACCAGAAGTGCTGGGACACGCTGCGCGCGGACAACAGCGCATCGCAGTGCGCGTCGTCGTATCTCGTGTCGCATCTGAAGGTCGGCGTGTCGACGCCGTTCTATCAGGCCGAGCCGCAACTGATGGACACCTACTCGAAGATCAGCTTTCCGATGGACTTCCTGAACAAGACCATCCTCGACATGACGACCAAGAAGATCGACGGTCAGACGATGGCAAAGCAGTTCCTGCGCGAACATCCGGAAATGTGGAAGGCGTGGGTGCCGACTGACGTCGCGCAAAAGGTTCAAGCTGCGCTGGCAGGCTGAGATCGGCAGTAACGCGTCATGACGCACCGGAGGGTTTCAACATGAATTCAATCTTCCTGCATCTGTCGATCGCCGACTGGGTGAACGACCATGTGCAATCGTTCGTCGCCGCTTACGGCGACAGCTTCCACGACTTCAGCACCGCCCTGCTGCGCTACGTGCTGGTGCCGCTCGAAGGCGCGCTGCGCGCGACGCCGCCCTGGGCGATCCTGATCGCAGTCGGGCTGCTCACGCTGAACGCGACGCGGCGCATCGGCATCGCCGGTTTCTTCGTGCTGCTGCTGTATGTGATCGGCTGCTTCGGGCTGTGGGACAAGCTGATGCAGACGCTCGCGCTGATGCTCGTCGCAACCGTGCTGTCCGTCGTGCTCGGCGTGCCGCTCGGCATCTGGGCGTCGCGCAGCCCGTGGATGCGGCGCGTGCTGCTGCCCGTGCTCGACATCATGCAGACGCTGCCGAGCTTCGTGTATCTGATCCCCGTGCTGATGCTGTTCGGCCTCGGCAAGGTGCCCGCGATCCTCGCGACGATCATCTACGCGCTGCCGCCGCTGATCCGCCTGACCGATCTCGGCATTCGCCACGTCGACGCCGACGTCGTCGAAGCGGCGCGCGCGTTCGGCACGACGCGCTGGCAGTTGCTCGTCAACGTGCAGTTGCCGCTCGCGCGGCCGAGCATCATGGCGGGCATCAACCAGACGACGATGATGGCGCTGTCGATGGTCGTGATCGCGTCGATGATCGGCTCGCGCGGACTCGGCGAAGACGTGCTCGCCGGCATCCAGACGCTCGACATCGGCAAGGGTATGCAGGCGGGCATTGCGATCGTGATTCTCGCGATCGTCATCGACCGGATCAGCCAGGGCTACGGGCAGGATCGCCGCACGCGACGCCTCGTCGCGCAACGCCGCAAGGCGAAGGCAGCATCGCGCATTCCCTATCGCAATGCAGGCACGGCGCGCGACGAAGAGCCGGCGGCAGCAGGCACCGGAAACGCAACGCAGAGCGGCCTCGAAACCCGCACGGCGGACTGACGGAGGGCATGGACATGTCATCGATCGAAGTCAAGAACGTGTACAAGCTGTTCGGCCCGGAGGCCGGCCACCGCCGCGTGCTCGACCTGCTGAAGAGCGGCAGAAGCAAGGCCGAAGTGCTCGCCCAGACGGGCTGCAACGTCGGCCTGAACAACGTGAGCCTGCACATCGGCTCGGGCGAAATCTACGTGATCATGGGCCTGTCGGGCTCGGGCAAGTCGACGCTCGTGCGTCACTTCAACCGGCTGATCGAGCCGACGGCGGGCGAGATCGTCATCGACGGCTCGGACGTCATCAAGCTCGACGCGCATGGTCTGCGCGAGTTGCGCCGCTACAAGGTGAGCATGGTATTCCAGAACTTCGGACTGCTGCCGCATCAGACCGTGCTCGACAACACCGCGTATGCGCTGCGCACGCGCGGCGAAGGCAAGGCCGAAGCCAACGAGAAAGCACGCACCTGGCTCGGCAAGGTCGGGCTCGACGGCTATGGCGATCACTATCCCGACGAACTCTCGGGCGGCATGCGTCAGCGCGTCGGCCTTGCCCGCGCGCTCGCCGCCGACACCGACGTGCTGCTGATGGACGAAGCGTTCTCCGCGCTCGATCCATTGATCCGCACGGAAATGCAGGACCAGCTGCTGCAGCTGCAGGCGACGCTCAACAAGACCATCGTGTTCATCACGCACGATCTGGACGAGGCGCTGCGCATCGGCAACCGCATTGCGATCCTGCGCGACGGCACGCTGGTCCAGGAAGGCACGCCGGACGAAATTCTCACGAAGCCCGCCGACGATTACGTCGCGCGTTTCGTCGAGCGGCGCTCCGGCGCGCACTGAGCCTGGGCGGACAGGTCCGCGCGGCAGGTAAAATGCAGGCGATGAAGGCGTTCTTCGGAGTATCGGAGAACGCCTTCAACGTTTTGATGCCGCTTGCTTGCGGCTTGCCTTCCGCTCCCAATGAATCTCGAAAGCGTTCTCTTCTCTCAAGGCTTCGGATCGCGCCGCCAGTGCCGCGCGATGATCGCGGACGGCCGCGTGTCGATCGACGGCGCAACCTTCAACGACGCCGACACCGATGTCGATACGAAGGCGCTGGTGTTCGAAGTCGACGGCACGGCCTGGCCGTATCACGAGCGTGCATATGTGCTGCTCAACAAGCCTGCCGGCTATGAATGCTCGCGCGATCCGCAGCATCATCTGAGCGTCTTCAACCTGCTGCCGGCGCAGTTCGCGACGCGCGGCATCCAGTGCGTCGGCCGACTCGATCAGGATACGACGGGCCTGCTGCTCCTTTCCGACGACGGCCAGTTCGTCCACGCGTACACCTCGCCGAAGCGCAAGGTGCCGAAGCTTTACGTGGCGACGACCCGCCATCCGCTCGACGACGCGCAACTCGCCGCGTTGCGCGAAGGCGTGCTGCTGCATGGCGAACCCAAGCCGATTGCCGCCGTCGCCGCTATTGCGCGCAGCGCTCACGAACTCGAACTGACCGTGCTCGAAGGCAAATACCATCAGGTGAAGCGGATGGTGGCGGCGGCGGGCAATCGCGTCGAAGCGCTGCACCGCGAGCGGGTCGGCGGGCTCGCATTGCCGGCGGCACTCGCCGAGGGCGCGTGGCAATGGCTCGATGAAGCCGACCTGGGCGCACTACGGAGCGGGTAAACGACGAGCGCGACGCCCTGCCCGTCTCAAGTCTTTGAGACTACGTTGGATTCCGAACAAAAGCGCGACAAAAACCTTTCGAAACGCTGCGACGCAGCATGCTTGCCCCGAACGCCCGTCCTATACTCGTATTAACAAAGATTACAAAGCAGGCAAGGAGGCGCCATGTTCACCTACGGCAACCTGGCGATGTCATACGGCATGATTGCGTTCATCGGTCTCTCGCTTCTGCTGATCGGCGGCGTCGTGGCCATCATGCACCTTCGGCACCGATACGAGCCGAACCTGATCGCTGCATTGATCGGCGCGTTCTGCTGCTTCCTGCTGCTGGAAGCGCTACCGGCCCTTACCTGATCACCTGCTAGTTTCGCTTTCCGTCACGGCTTGCTCGCGCCCGGTTGCATCCTGGGCTGGGTTGTCGCTGTGCGCAGAAAGTCGTCGACGTGCGGATAGCGCAACTGCATCCGCAGTTCGCGCTTCAGACGCGTGTTGATCAGACGCCGCGATTCGCGCATGAACGACAGCATCATCTCGCCGAGCTGCTGTTCGGCTTCGTCGCGCGAGATGCGCGGCGCGCGTTCGACGCCGAACGCATCCGCCACGCGATCGAAGTACTCGCCCATTTTCAGCGTCGTGTCGTCGGACGCGTGGATCACACGCGACGGCCGACCATGCCTCGCCATCCGCAGCAGGATCGCGGCGAGGTCGTCGGCATGGATGTGATTCGTGTAGACGTCGTCTTCGTCGACGAGTGCGGGCGTGCGCTTCTCCAGCCGCGCGAGGGGCAGCCGGTTGCCCGCATAGATGCCCGGAATGCGCGCGATGCTCGCGGTGAGCATCCGACGCGCCGCCGCGCGCCGCAATTGGGTTTCGGCCGATACGCGACGTTTCGCGCGCTCATTGGCGGGCGCGACGGGACGCGTTTCATCGAGCCATGCGCCGCCGCAATCGCCATACACGCCTGTCGTGCTCGCATAGACGACCCGCAAACGCCTGCCCGCGTCATGGCCAGCCCGGAGAGACGGGCTAACCCCGTCGGGTACAATACCGGATGTTTTGCGGGCACGAATGGCGTGCTGCGCGCGTCTGAGACGCGACGTCGCAACATGACGGGCATGGCGGATGCGCGGCGCCGTCAACGTGGCGATCAGCGAACGCGTGCGCGTGTCCGCGTCGCCGTTTTTTTGCGGAGGCGCGAGATGCAGCACGGTCGGCGCGAGACGGGCAATGCGCAAGAGGCTCGCGCGCACGTCGAGATCGCCGACGATCGGCGTGACGCCCGCCGCGCGCAGTTCGTCGCGGCGCCCGGCGTGACTCGTGAGCGCATAGAGGCGCGCGCGTCGTTGCAGTTGCCGCACGCAGCGCATGCCGACATCGCCGCAACCGACGATCAGCACGCGCGGCCTGCGCAAATTTCGTGTCGCTTTCATCGTGGACGCATTGTAGCTGCGATCCACGACACGCATTGGTTACCGACTCCTTGTATTCGAAGATTGAACGCATATGGCATTTAACGTAACGCTCCGGCAAAGCGGCCGGCAGTTTCAGGTGGAACCCGACGAACCCGTGCTGACGGCCGCCCTTCGCCAGGGCATCGGCCTGCCGTATGGCTGCAAGAACGGCGCATGCGGCTCGTGCAAGGGCAAGGTCGTCGGCGGAGAAGTCGAGCAGCGTGCGCATTCGTCGTCGGCGCTGTCGAACGACGAAAAAACGCGCGGCATGGCGCTGCTGTGCTGCGCGACTGCGTGCACCGACCTCGAAATCGAGATCCGCGAAGTGACGGGCATCGGCGACGTGCAGATCAAGAAGCTGCCGTGCCGCGTGAATGCGATCGAGCGCATGGCCGACGACGTCGTCGTGCTCAAGCTGCAACTGCCCGCGAACGAGCGTCTGCAATACATGGCGGGCCAGTACCTCGAGTTCATCCTGAAGGACGGCAAGCGCCGCAGCTATTCGATGGCGAATGCGCCGCACACGGAAGGCCCGATCGAACTGCACATCCGCCACATGCCGGGCGGCGCGTTCACGGACCACGTCTTCAACACGATGAAGGAGCGCGACATCCTGCGCTTCGAGGCGCCCCTCGGCACCTTCTTCCTGCGCGAAGAATCGGACAAGCCGATCGTGCTGCTCGCATCGGGCACGGGCTTCGCGCCGCTGAAGGCGATCGTCGAGCATGCCGCGTTCAAGAACATCACGCGTCCGATGACGCTCTACTGGGGTGCGCGTCGCAAGAAGGATCTGTACATGATGGAGCTCGCCGAGCAATGGGCGCGCGAGATCCCGAACTTCAAGTTCGTGCCCGTGCTGTCCGAGCCTGACGCGGACGACGCATGGACGGGCCGCACGGGCTTCGTTCATCGGGCCGTCATCGAAGATCTGCCAGACTTGTCGGCGTATCAGGTGTATGCGTGCGGCGCTCCTGTGATGGTCGAGTCGGCGCAGCGCGATTTCACGCAGCATCATCGCCTGCCGGAAGATGAGTTCTATGCGGATTCGTTCACGAGCGCGGCCGATCTCGCGAATCCCGTCTGATCGTTGCGCAGTCATCCGCATCGACTGGAGAATGTGAAACCGACCGGCGAGCATGAGAAAGCGTGAAGACATGCAAATTGCAGGTTTACACGGGCGCCGGCATTGTCGTATTCTTTCGCGCATGAACCGCATCCTGTCCGAACTTCGACGTCGCCGCTCGCCGCTCCCCTAGGGGCGCCGCTGGCTTCGTCACGGATTCGCGCGAACAACGCGCACGCAGTTCGAATCATGAAAGCCACGGCATGCCGTGGCTTTTTGTATTTCTGGCGTTCTCTTTCTTTCCGTTGCTGGGCCATGTTGTCCGAGGCGGTTTTTTATCCCTGTTTGCCTGGAGCCTGTAGCCATGAACTTCAATGAGTATCCGATCGATTCGCTGATGTACATCACGAACCGGCCCGAAATCGTTTTCACGCACGGCAAGGGCTCGTGGCTCTACGACAACACCGGCAAGCGATATCTGGATTTCATTCAGGGCTGGGCCGTGAACAGCCTCGGTCATTGCAACGACGGCGTGATCGAAGCGATGGCGCAGCAGGCGCGCACGCTGATCAACCCGTCGCCGGCGTTCTATAACGAGCCGATGGCGAAACTCGCCGGCCTGCTCACGCAGCATAGCTGCTTCGACAAGGTGTTCTTCACGAACAGCGGCGCCGAAGCGAACGAAGGCGCGATCAAGCTCGCGCGCAAGTACGGCAAGAAGTTCAAGAACGGTGCGTACGAGATCATCACGTTCGATCACGGCTTCCATGGCCGCACGCTGGCGACGATGTCGGCAAGCGGCAAGCCGGGCTGGGATACGATCTATGCACCGCAAGTGCCGGGCTTCCCGAAAGCTGAACTGAACGACATCGCGTCCGTCGAGAAGCTGATCACCGACAAGACCATTGCCGTGATGCTCGAGCCGATCCAGGGCGAAGGCGGCGTGATTCCCGCCACGCGCGAATTCATGCAGCAGCTGCGCGAACTGACGACGAAGCACAACCTGCTGCTGATCGTCGACGAAGTGCAAAGCGGCTGCGGCCGTGCGGGGACGCTGTTCGCGTACGAGTTGTCGGGCATCGAGCCGGACGTGATGACGCTGGCGAAGGGTATCGGCAGCGGCGTGCCGCTTGGCGCGCTGTTGTGCAAGAAGCATGTCGAGGTGTTCGAGGCGGGCGACCAGGGCGGCACGTACAACGGCAATCCGCTGATGACGGCAGCCGGCTATTCGGTGATCTCGCAACTGACGGCACCGGGGTTTCTCGAAGGCGTGCGGGCGCGTGGCGACTATCTGCGCACGAAGCTGCTCGAGCTGTCGGCGGAGCGCGGCTTCGAGGGCGAGCGTGGCGAAGGTCTGCTGCGTGCGCTGCTGCTCGGCAAGGACATCGGCAACCAGATCGTCGAGAAGGCTCGGCTGATGCAACCGGACGGCCTGCTGCTTAACGCTGCGCGTCCGAACCTGCTGCGCTTCATGCCTGCGTTGAACGTGACGACGGAAGAGATCGACCAGATGATGTCGATGCTGCGTTCGATTCTGGACACGCTGTGATCGACTTTTCTTCCGTATCGATTCGCGTGTTCGACGCGGCCGATACCGATGCCGTGATTGCGTTGTGGCTCGAAGCGTTTCCTGAGTATGGGGACGCTAGCAGGCCGCAGCGCAATCCGCGTCTTTCCATTGCCAACAAGCTAGCGACGCAGCCTGAGCTTTTCTTTGTCGCTGTGCGGGAGGGGCGCATCGTTGGCACGGTGATGGCTGGTTATGACGGGCATCGGGGATGGATGTATTCGCTCGCCGTCGATCTTGCTTGCCGGCGGCATGGAATTGGGACACGGCTCGTGAAGCACGCCGAGGCCGCGCTCGCGGCGCGCGGTTGTCCGAAGGTCAATCTTCAGGTGCTCAGCGCTAAAGTCGATGTGCGTGGCTTTTATGAGGCGCTTGGGTATCGGGTCGATGAGGTTGTGAGTCTGGGGAAGCGGTTGGATTTTGTCTGCGACGCTGGGTGAAGGTTTGGTTTGGTTTGGTTTTGTTTTGTTGCTGTCGCTATTGCTGGCATCCGCGATTTGCCTTCGTAGTTCAGGCGTTGCCCCTGTGCGGGGCGGCACTTACTTTCTTTGCCGCCGCAAAGAAAGTAAGCAAAGAAAGCGGGCTCACACCGCCAGTGCTAGTGCTTGCCTGCGGGCCCCCAACGGGTCCCGCACTCCAAGCGGCAATCTTCTATTTCAGGCGCGTTGCCAGCTTGCTAACTCACGCATCACCCACGTCAAATTCCCGCGTCACGGTTTGCGTTACCAGACGTTCACCGCCGCCCAGGTGGCAAACTATATGTAGGCTGTCTCGGCGTCAATGCACCACTCCGGACTAAAAAGCGGATCGGTGTCGTAGGATCGCCAACGCGTACGGCGCGACAAGATACACACAGTTTGCCACCTGGGCGGCGCAGACGATTCGCTGCCGCCGGCTGCACTACGGGTGACTGGAGCGGGTAATGCGCCTGTTCAACGCGCTGGCAACGGGCGCAAAACAATGTGTTGCCGTATGGAGTGCGGGACCCGTTGGGGGCCCGCAGGCAAGAACACGGGCTGGCGGTGTGAGCCCGCTTTCTTTGCTTACTTTCTTTGCGGCGGCAAAGAAAGTAAGTGCCGCCCCGCACAGGGGCAACGCATGAACTACGAAGGCAAATCGCGGATGCCAGCAACAACAACAGCAACAGCACCCCCACCACCAACCCAAAAAGCAAAAAAGGCCACATGTTCATCACATGCAGCCTTCGCTCCCAGACGAGAGCGGCGAAAAAATAAGCCGCCCTGCAAGGGCAAATTACTCACCCAGATAAGCAGCCCGCACCTTCGGATCATCAAGCATCTGCTTGGCGTCGCCAGACATCGTAACCGTACCCGAATCCATCACGTAACCACGGTCAGCAGCCTGCAAGGCAAGTCGAGCATTCTGCTCAACCAGCATCACGGTAATGCCTTCCTTCGAGATCTCCCGCACCACTTCGAAGATCTTCTCGACCATGATCGGCGACAAACCCATCGACGGCTCGTCGAGCAGCAACAGCTTCGGCTTCGAAATAACAGCACGCGCCATCGCCAGCATCTGCTGTTCGCCGCCCGAGAGCGTGCCGGCGAGCTGCGTTGCACGTTCCTTCAGACGCGGGAAGAAGCCGAACATGCGCTCAACGTCTTTCTTGATGCCTTCGTTATCGCTGCGCAGATACGCACCCATCTGCATGTTCTCGACGATCGACATGCGCGCAAAAATGCCGCGCCCTTCCGGCACCATCGCGAGACCGCGCTTGAGCAGTTCATGCGGCGGCACGCCCTTGATCGACTGGCCCATGTACTCGATGTCGCCCGCCGAGTACGGCTTCAGACCCGTGATCGCCTTCATCGTCGTGGTCTTGCCCGCGCCGTTCGCGCCGATCAGCGTGACCAGTTCGCCCTGCGCGATCTCGAGGTCGACACCCTTCACGGCCTGAATGCCGCCGTAGTTGACCTGAAGGCCCTTGATTTTCAACATTGCCGTAGCCATCAGTGAACCCCCGCGCCCAGATAAGCCTCGATCACCTTCGGGTCCTTCTGCACGTCCTGCGGCAGACCTTCGGCGATCACCTTGCCATAGTCGAGCACTGTCATCCGGTTGCACAGGCCCATCACCAGTTTCACGTCGTGCTCGATCAGCAGGATCGTCTTGCCGTCCGCGCGGATCTTGTCGAGCAGCTTCGTCAGTTCGACCTTCTCCGTCGCGTTCATGCCCGCTGCCGGTTCATCGAGTGCGAGCAGCTTCGGATCGGTTGCCAGTGCACGAGCGATCTCCAGACGACGCTGGTGACCGTACGACAGGTTGCGCGACGTGTAGTCCGCGTACTGCAGCACGCCGACGTATTCGAGCAGTTCCAGCGCGCGCTCCTTGATCTCACGCTCTTCCTGACGCTCAGCCGGCGTCTGGAACACCGCGCCCAGCAGCCCGTGCTTCGTGCGCACATGACGGCCGACCATCACGTTTTCCAGCGCGGTCATGCCGCCGAACAGACGGATGTTCTGGAACGTACGCGCGATGCCAGCCTTCGCCACCTGATACACCGCCGTCGGCGTATAAGGCGTGCCGTCGAGCTTGAACTCGCCCGAGTCCGGCGTGTACAGACCAGTAATCACGTTGAAGAACGTCGTCTTGCCGGCGCCGTTCGGGCCGATCAGACCGTAGATCGTGCCTTCCTCGATCTGGAGGCCGACATCCGACAGCGCCTGCAGACCGCCGAAGCGCTTGTTCACGCCCTTCACGGACAGACGGATTTTCTTGTCGCTCATGTTTTCTGCTCCCTGTCCGTTACGCACGCACCGGCTTCTTGCCGTTACGCTTCGCAAGCTTCGCGATCTTGTCTTCGTGCTTCGGCGACGGCCACAAGCCTTCCGAGCGGTACAGCATGATCAGCACCATCGCGAGTGCGTACACGAGCTGACGGATCACTTCCGTATCGACGATTTCATGACCGAAGATCATGTGTTGCAGCGGACCCATCGTCGAACGCAGGAATTCGGGCAGCACGGCGAGCAGCACCGCGCCGAGAATCACGCCCGGGATGTGGCCCATGCCGCCCAGCACCACGCAGGCCAGCACGACGATCGATTCCGGCAGCGTGAACGATTCCGGCGACACGAAGCCCTGGAACGCACCGAACATCGCGCCCGACAGGCCGCCGAACGACGCGCCCATCGCGAACGCCAGCAGCTTCACGTCACGCGTGTTGATGCCCATTGCCTTCGCGGCGATTTCGTCTTCGCGGATCGCGGCCCATGCACGGCCGATACGCGAGTGCTGCAGACGCGTACACACCCAGATCACGAACAGCGCGCACAGCACGAACACGTAGTAGTACGAGTACACCGACGGAAACGTGAGGCCGAACAGCGAGTGCGTCTGCGCGAGGCTGAAGTCGCCGACGTGGATCGGATCGATACCCGTGATGCCCTTCGGGCCGTTCGTGATGTTCACCGGACGGTCGAGGTTGTTCAGGAAGATCCGGACGATTTCCCCGAAGCCCAAGGTCACGATCGCGAGGTAGTCGCCGCGCAGACGCAACGTCGGTGCACCGAGAATCACGCCGCAGATCGCCGCGATCGCCATCGCACACGGGATGATGAGGAGGAACGGCACGTGCAGCCCGTTCGGCGCGAAATGCGCGATCCATTCGAACTGCGACGACAGGTGCGGCGAGCTAAGCAAGGCTGCCGTATAGGCGCCCACCGCGTAGAACGCGATGTAGCCCAGGTCCAGCAGGCCGGCGAAACCGACCACCACATTGAGACCCAGCGCGAGCATCACATACAGCATCGCGAAGTCGAGCACGCGGACCCAGTAGTTGCCGCCTGCAGCACCGATGATCATCGGCGCAGCGATCACGAACACGGCGGTGATGATGCCCACCGTCAGCGTCTTCGTCAGGTTGCGTTCGGGGATGAGCGTCGTGGACGGCTCGATCGGTTGAATTGAGGTCATTGTATTTGCTCCTTTCCCTTACGCACGGTCCGCGACACGTTCGCCCAGCAGGCCCGACGGACGGAACACCAGCACGATGATCAGCACGATGAACGCGAACACGTCCTGGTAGTTACTGCCGAACACGCCACCCGTGAGGTTGCCGATGTAGCCGGCACCCAGCTGTTCGATCAGACCGAGAATCACGCCGCCGACCATCGCGCCGCCGAGATTGCCGATACCGCCCAGCACAGCTGCCGTGAATGCCTTCAGACCAGGGATGAAGCCCATGTAGAAGTGCGCGTTACCGTACTCCGACGCGATCATCACGCCCGCCAGCGCTGCCAGCGCCGAGCCGATCATGAAAGTCGCCGAAATCACGAAGTTCGGGTTCACGCCCATCAGGGAAGCGACGCCCGGGTTCTCCGCGATCGCGCGCATTGCGCGGCCGAGCTTCGTCTTGTGCACGAGGAGCAGCAGGCCCGCCATCACGAGGAACGCGACGACGATGATCACGATTTCCGTCATCGAGATCACGGCGCCCGGCGTCGTGTCAGTGGCCTTGATCACGTTGAGCGGATCGGTCGGCAGAAGCTGCGGGAACGGCAGCGGGTTACGCGACCAGATCATCATCGCGAGGGTCTGCAGCAGGATCGACACGCCGATTGCGGTAATCAGCGGGGCGAGACGCGGAGCCTTGCGCAGCGGCCGGTAGGCGACGCGCTCGATGGTATAGCCCACCACCGCGCAAACAACAGCGGCAATCACCAGCGCTATACACAATGTCGGCACGTTGCCGAGTCCGGGGAAATGGTTCTGCAATACCCCTATGGCCGAGAGCGCAACCATCGCGCCCACCATCAGCACGTCGCCGTGCGCGAAGTTGATGATGCCGAGAATGCCGTACACCATCGTGTAGCCCAGTGCGATGATGGCGTAGACACTGCCAAGCACCAGTCCGTTGATCACCTGCTGGATGAAAATATCCATTTAATGCTCCTTAGCCCGTGCGACTGGATTCGCGCTCTTCATCTGCCGGTTGGCGCTGATGCTTTACGGAATCGCAACGGCACTGCGGGTACTGATATAAAAGACCGGTAAGGGTTATCTTCGTCGAGCGCTCGTGGCCGCCGGGTTGCAGCGGCCCGCGCGCTCGACGCGGATGCAAAAACGGCACCGTCGGATGGTCCGGTGCCGTCAGGCTGTACGTCCCGTCATTACATCTTCACGACGTCGAGGACCGCTTTCTTGCCGTCCTTGAAGTCGTAAAGCGTAATGGCGCCTTCTTTCAGGTCACCCTTGTCGTCGAATGCGATGTGGCCGATCACACCTGTGTAATCGGTCGAAGGCATCGCAGCGAGTACCTTGGGCGGCTCGATCGAATTGGCGCGCTTCATTGCATCGACGATCACGTATACAGCGTCATACGTGAACGGCGCATAAATCTGCACCGGCGTGTGGAAGCGTGCGTCGTACTTCTTTTCGAAGTCCGCTCCCCTTTCCATCTTCGAAAGCGCAAGGCCTGCTTCCGAACACACGAGGTTCTGGACGGCACTGCCCGCCAGCTCCCCTACCTTGTCGGTGCACACGCCGTCGCCGCCAAGGATTTTTGCCCTGATTCCGAGCGCCGCTGCCTGTTTCGTAAACGGCCCGCCCGTTGCATCCATGCCGCCGAACATGATGGCGTCCGGCTGGGCACTTTTAATCTTTGTGAGGATGGCCCGGAAATCCGTGGCCCGGTCATTGGTCGCCTCGCGCGCAACGATCTTCGCGCCGCCCGCTTCCGCCGTCTTCGCGAATTCGTCAGCAAGACCCTTGCCATAGGCAGTTGCGTCGTCGACGACGGCGATCCGTTTCGCGCCGAGTGCTTTCGTCGCGTAGTTCGCCAGTGCCGGACCCTGCTGCGCATCGGTCGCGACGACCCGGTAGGTCGTCTTGAAACCTTGCTGCGTATAGGCCGGATTCGTCGAGGACGGCGAGATCTGCACAATGCCCGCGTCGCTGTATATCTTCGAGGCCGGGATCGATACACCCGAATTCAGGTGCCCGACCACGGCCACCACACGATCGTCCACCAGCTTCTGCGCGACCTGCGTGCCCGTTTTCGGATCGCCCGCATCATCCTGTGCGTCGAGTTCCAGCTGGATCTTGCGGCCGTCGATGGTCAACCCCTGCGCGTTGATCTCTTCAATAGCGAGACGCGCCCCGTTTTCATTGTCCTTTCCCAGATGCGCAATGCCGCCCGTCAATGGGGCCGCATGACCGATCTTCACGACCGTCACTTCGCTTGCGGGCGCAGCCGACGCTGCCACTGCAGCCGACGCGCTCTTGTCCGCTTCGCCATCGTTCTTTTTGCCGCACGCGGTCAGCGCAACCGCGGCCGCGATAGACACGGCACAAGCAAACTTGACTCGCATTAAATAGGTCTCCTGCGCCTTGCAAAATCTGGCGTTCCAAGGCGCTCAAGCCCTGAGAACGCGCGCATTGTAACTCCAATTCTGCGACGGGCAATATTGTTGAATGCGCAGGGTTTTCCTGCATTGCAACCGCCTCCCGAGACCTTTAGCGCACATTTGTTGCAACCGGGTTGCGCCAGATTTTCGTGCATCAGTTGCACCATCGATGACTGCTCGCAACACCAGTTGTTGCAGCGACTTCCGCGACAGGCCGATGCTACGGACGTCGACACACTTTCCTATCCCAATAATGCGCTGTACCGCTAATGCACCGACTTTGTGCGCCCGAATCGCCGTTCCGGAGATCGTCTGACGAAAAACGGGGCGCGATCGATCACTTCAAGCCAAATTACGCTGCGAAAAACAAAAAGAATATTCGCCTCGACACCGTCACTTTCTAATTTTTATGTGATGTGGCACCGTTTTTCCAGCGTTTTACGGCGTGTCGAGGCAATAAAAAAGCGCGCCGGCGGCGCGCTTTTTTCGATGGGGACAGTTCGTCAGGCCGGCAAACCCAGCCCGCGTGGCAACGGAAACGCGATGTTTTCCTCGATGCCTTCGAGCGCGCGCACGTTGCGCACGCCGAGTTCGCGCAGACGGCCGATGACCGCCTGAGCCAGCGCCTCGGGCGCCGATGCGCCCGCCGTCACGCCGATGCGGCGCTTGTCGGCGACCCATGCGGGATCGATCTGATCCGGCGAGTCCACCATATAGGAAGGCACGCCCAGCTTTTCGGCCAGTTCGCGCAGACGGTTCGAATTCGAGCTGTTCGGGCTGCCGACGACGATCACCACGTCGCATTGCGGCGCCATGAACTTGACGGCGTCCTGGCGGTTTTGCGTCGCGTAGCAGATGTCCTGCTTCTTCGGTTCCTTGATGTTCGGATACTTCGCTTTCAGCGCGCCGATGATCTGCGCGGCGTCGTCGACGGAAAGCGTGGTTTGCGTCACGTACGCGATGCGGTCCGGGTCGGCGAGCTGCAGCGCCTTCACGTCGTCGATGTCTTCGACGAGATACATGCCTTCGGCCGTCTGCCCCATCGTGCCTTCCACTTCAGGGTGACCCTTGTGACCGATCATCACGATGTCGAAGCCGTCCGCGCGCATCTTCGCGACTTCGATATGCACCTTGGTGACGAGAGGACACGTCGCGTCGTACACGCGCAGCCCGCGCTCATCGGCTTCGGCGCGCACGGCCTTCGACACACCGTGCGCACTGAAGATCACCGTGCTGCCCGACGGCACTTCATCCAGTTGCTCGATGAAGATCGCGCCCTTCTTGCGCAGGTCTTCGACGACATACGCGTTATGAACGATTTCGTGACGCACGTAGATCGGCGAACCGTACAGCTTGATGGCGCGTTCGACGATCTCGATCGCCCGATCGACGCCGGCGCAAAATCCGCGCGGCTGCGCAAGCAGGATTTCAGCTTCCGCGAAAGTCGTATCCGTGATGCTCATGTTTACAGGATCCCGATGATTTTTACTTCGAACGTCAGCGCCTGGCCGGCGAGCGGATGATTGAAATCGAAGAGAGCCGAGGTTTCGCCAACCTCTTTCAGCACGCCGGCGTAGCGACCGCCGCCCGGCGCATTGAATTCGACGAGATCGCCGGGAGAAAAATCCTCGCCGATCATGCTGTTTTCACGCAAGGTGGCGAGCGACACGCGCTGGATCAGCTCCGGATTGCGCGGGCCGAATGCCTGACCCGGTTCTAGCTGAAAGGTCGAGTGGTGACCCACCTTCAGTCCCAGCAGAATGTCTTCCAGCGGCGGCGCCAATTGGCCCGCGCCCAGCAACAGCGTGGCGGGCTTGTCGTTGAAGGTGCTGACGATCTCGGCGCCATCGGCAAGCGAAAGCCGGTAGTGAAGCGTGACGTGCGAACCGGGTTTCACTTCGGAGATGTCGATGATGCTCATGCGGTACTCGTTCGGTCGTGGCGCGCGGCGCATGGATGCGGCGGCGCGGGTCGCGCGCATGGCGGGCTTGTGCGAAGCCGGAGATGCCGTGCGCAAAGGCCCTATTGTAAGCCACATATCCCGAGCCGGCTGGAACGTTGCTGCGCGGCGCCTCGTCGCCGCCTCATCTGGATTTCGAAGGACGTTGCCATGAACGACACGATAGTCATCCCGCTTACCGACGCGGGAAAATCCCCGATACGCCGTGCTCCGCCGTCGTGGCCGACGCGCGACATGCCACGCGAGCGACTGCTCGACGCGGGTCCCGCGGCGCTTTCGGACACCGAACTGGTCGCGCTCGTGCTCGGCTCGGGGCTGCCAGGACACAATGTGTTCGACGTCGCGCGCTCGCTGTTGCAGCGCTTCGGCTCGCTGCGCGCGATGCTCGACCGAACGCCCGAAGATTTCGACGGCGTGCGCGGCGTCGGCCCGGCCAAGCGCGCGCAATTGCTCGCGATTATGGAAATGGCGCGGCGCGCCCTCGCGGAGAAGATGCGCGAGCGGCCGCTGATCGATTCGCCCGAAGCCGTCGAAGATTACCTGCGGCTGCTGATCGGCTCGCGGCCCTACGAGGTGTTTATCTGTCTGTTTCTGGATACGCGGCACCGGCTGATCCGCTCCGAGGAAAACTCGCGCGGCTCGCTCACACGGATGGCCGTGTATCCGCGCGAGATCGTGCGGCGCGCGCTATCCGTCAACGCGGCCAGCCTGATCGTGGCGCACAACCATCCGTCCGGCGCCGTGAAGCCGAGCGCCAGCGACCGCCAACTGACGCGCGTGCTGCGCGATACCCTCGCCCTGATCGACGTGAAGCTGATCGATCATCTGGTGATTGGCGGAAACGAGACGTTTTCGTTCGCACGCGCCGGCTGGCCTTGAACCGCGACCGTCTTGGCCGGGAGCGCGTTGCACGCGCAGCCGGCCGCGCTGCTTGCTCCGCCGTCGCAAATAAGGTTTGATTTTTCGGCTCTTTTTCTGCTACTATTTCGGTTTGCCTCTTTCCAACCCCTGTTCCGAAGCCACAAGGCCTTCTCGGAAAGCACGCGATTCAAGTCGGCTACGGCTCGGTCCTCATGTTTTCCCGGGAAACTTCACGGCGTTCGAACTCAGAATTAGCGTATTAGGAGTGCTCTCATGGCACGCGTATGCCAAGTA
The DNA here is from genome assembly GCF_017104565.1 of Paraburkholderia sp. Tr-20389. GTDB lineage: Bacteria > Pseudomonadota > Gammaproteobacteria > Burkholderiales > Burkholderiaceae > Paraburkholderia. The sequence continues at coordinate 77,783 of NZ_JAAGPD010000022.1, forward strand.
ACTGGGAAAGCGCCGATGAGCGGCAACAACGTTTCCCACGCGAACAACAAGACCAAGCGTCGTTTTCTCCCGAATCTGCAAAACCGCCGTTTCTGGGTTGAAAGCGAAAACCGTTGGGTGCGCCTGCGCGTTTCGAACGCCGGCCTGCGCCTGATCGACAAGAACGGTATCGACTCCGTGCTCGCAGACCTGCGCGCACGTGGCGAAGCCTAAGGAGTAAATCATGGCCAAGGGCGCACGCGACAAGATCAAGCTGGAATCGACCGCAGGTACGGGTCACTTCTACACGACCACGAAGAACAAGCGCAACATGCCGGAAAAGATGGAGATCATGAAGTTCGATCCCGTCGCTCGCAAGCATGTGGCGTACAAGGAAACGAAGATCAAGTAATCTCGTTTTCGGCCGTTTGACGATGAAAAGCCCCGCTTCTGCGGGGCTTTTTGTTTTTGACGCCGCCCCTGTTTCGCGTCGACCCGGCCGCCCTTGCCTTTTTCCTCATTCTTTCCCCGCGCAAAACTGACTGCGCCGTTCGGCCAGCTTTTCCTCGCAGGCTGCAGCGCGTATGCTCTTCGGTTTCCCAATCAAAAGGCTGTGGCGGCGTTCACCGCACCAGCCGCGCAATACGACGGAGAGAGGAGATGAATTTCGACGTAGCGATTGTCGGCAGCGGGCTGGCTGGTTTGAGTGTCGCGCTGAATCTCGCGCAGACGCGGCGCGTCGCCGTGATCGCCAAACGCTCGCTGACCGAAGGCGCCAGCGACTGGGCACAAGGCGGCATTGCAGCCGTGCTCGACTCGGCGGATAGCGTCGAGAATCATGTCGACGACACGCTGGTCGCCGGCGGCGGCTTGTGCGATGAAGCCGCAACACGCTTCATCGTCGAACACGGCCGTGAAGCGATCCAGTGGCTGATCGACCAAGGCGTGCCGTTCACGAAAGACGATGCTGCTGAGCTTGGCTTCCATCTGACACGTGAAGGCGGTCATAGCCATCGGCGCATCATTCACGCGGCCGACGCGACCGGACACGCCGTCGTTGCGACGCTGAGCGAGCGCGTGCGGCAGCATCCGAACATCACGCTGCTCGAAGATCACTACGCGATCGACCTGATCACCTCCGACCGTCTCGGGCTGCCAGGCCGTCGTTGTCACGGGCTGTACGCGCTCGATCTGGCGAGCGGGCGTACCGTCACGATCGAGGCGCCGCACACGGTTCTGGCCACAGGTGGCGCGGGCAAGGTCTACCTCTACACGACGAACCCCGATACCGCGACGGGCGACGGTATCGCGATGGCCTGGCGGGCTGGCTGCCGGGTGTCGAACATGGAGTTCATCCAGTTTCATCCGACTTGTCTGTTCCACCCCTACGCCAAGTCCTTTCTGATCTCGGAAGCAGTGAGAGGCGAAGGCGGCATTCTGAAGCTGCCTGACGGCACGCGCTTTATGCCCGCGCACGACGAACGCGCCGAACTGGCGCCGCGCGATATCGTCGCCCGTGCGATCGACTTCGAGATCAAGAAGCGCGGAATCGATTGCGTGTATCTGGACATCAGCCATCAATCCCCTGAGTTCCTGCGGGAACATTTCCCAACCATTCTTGCGCGCTGCCTGGAGTTCGGCATCGACATCACGAAAGAGCCGATTCCCGTCGTGCCTGCCGCGCACTACACGTGCGGCGGCGTCGTCACGGATCTCGCAGGGCGTACCGATCTGGCCGGGCTTTACGCCGTCGGCGAAACGTCGTGCACGGGCCTGCACGGCGCGAACCGGCTCGCGAGTAACTCGCTACTGGAGTGTCTGGTGATCGGGCGGTCGGCGGCGCAGGCGATCGAAGAGGAAGGTTTCGGCGCCGCGGTGCATGCGCCGCTGCCTGACTGGGATGAGAGCCGCGTGTCGGATCCTGACGAGGAAGTGGTCGTCGCGCACAACTGGGACGAACTGCGTCGCCTGATGTGGAATTACGTCGGCATCGTACGCACGGACAAGCGGCTCGCGCGTGCGAAGCATCGGCTCGCGCTGCTGCGCGACGAAATCCACGAGTACTACGCGAACTTCAAGGTGAGCCGCGATCTGCTCGAGTTGCGCAATCTCGTCGATGTGGCTTCGCTGATCGTCGAAGGTGCGCGCTCGCGGCGTGAGAGCCGCGGCCTGCACTACAGTCGCGACTGGCCGAATCCGTTGCCGAAGGCGCTGCCGACCGTGCTGTCGCCGGAACGCGTGCCGAACCGGAACGTGTAGCCTTTCAGCGTTGCGGATTGAAAAAGGCCATCGCCAGTCAGACTGGCGATGGCCTTTTCCTTGACCGGCTACGTGATTCGATCAGACGATGCGCATCGAAAAATCGGTCGCGCGCACGTCCTTGGTCAGCGAACCAACCGAGACGCGATCGACGCCCGTCTCAGCAATCTGCCGGATCGTATCGAAGTTCACGCCGCCGGACACTTCGAGCACCGCCCGCCCGGCCGTGATGCGCACCGCGTCGCGCATCATGTCGAACGAGAAATTGTCTAGCAGCACCGACTGCGCGCCATGAGCAAGCGCCGACTCGAGCTGTTCGAGCGTTTCGACCTCGATCTGGATCGACACACCCGCGTTCAGCGCAAGCGCCGCCTGCATCGCCGGGCCGACGCCGCCTGCCGCGGCGATGTGGTTCTCCTTGATGAGGATGCCGTCATAGAGCGCTAGGCGCTGATTCGCGCCGCCGCCCACGCGCACTGCGTACTTCTGCGCGAGTCGCAAGCCCGGCAGCGTCTTGCGCGTATCGAGCACGCGTGCGCGGGTATGTGCGATGGCATCGGCGAACTTGCGCGTCGCGCTCGCGACACCCGACAGCAATTGCAGGAAATTGAGCCCATTGCGCTCGGCCGTCAGCAGTGCGCGCGCGGGACCACGCAGCGTGCACACTACCGAATCCGCCGCCATACGATCGCCTTCGCGATAACGCCATTGCACCTCGATACGTTGATCGACCCGACGCATCACTTCGTTGAACCAAGGCACACCGCACAGCACCGCCTCCTCCCGCACGATGATGCGCGCGTCGCGCATCTCGTCGGCGGGGACCAGAAGGCCTGTGAGATCGCCGCTGCCTACGTCTTCCGCGAGCGCATCCGCGACGTTCCGTGTGATCGCCGCAACGAACGCGTCGCCGTACTGTTCCCGTATTTCCGCGAAAAGGGGCGACACAGCGTCCTTCAAATCCAGCGGTTCATTCGCACCCATCAGGCCGCTCCAACGTTCGAGAACAGCGCGGTGTCGCGCGCCAGATCGCCGCTCGCCTGCACGCGCGTCTTGTGACGCGCGGCGAAATCCAGCATACGGTCGATCGGAAGACGTGCGCGCTCGCCGATCGCCGGATCGACGAAGATTTCGTTGTGCCCGCGCTCCAGAACTTCGGCAAGATTGCGCAGCCCGTTCATCGCCATCCACGGACAATGCGCGCAGCTCTTGCACGTCGCGCTGTTGCCGGCCGTGGGCGCTTCGATGAACGTCTTGCCGGGCGCCGCGAGTCGCATCTTGTGCAGGATGCCGAGATCGGTCGCGACAATGAAGTGCGTCGCGCTGCTGTTCTTCGCCGCGTCGATCAGTTGCGTCGTCGAGCCAACCACATCGGCCTGTGCAACCACGCTTTCCGGTGACTCCGGATGCACGAGCACTTTTGCGTCCGGATATTCGACGCGTAGCAAATCGAGTTCGACGCCTTTGAATTCGTCGTGGACAAGACACGAGCCCTGCCATAGCAGCATGTCGGCGCCCGTCTTCTTCTGGATGTAACCGCCGAGATGACGGTCCGGCGCCCAGATGATCTTTTCGCCACGTGCATGAAGATCGGCGACGATTTCCAGCCCGATCGACGACGTCACCATCCAGTCGGCTCGCGCCTTCACTGCCGCACTCGTATTCGCATAGACAACGACCGTGCGATCCGGATGCGCGTCGCAGAAAGCAGAGAACTCGTCGACGGGACAGCCAAGATCGAGCGAACAGGTCGCGTCCAGATCAGGCATCAGAATGCGCTTGTTCGGACTAAGAATTTTCGCCGTCTCACCCATGAAGCGCACCCCGGCGACCACCAGCGTCTGCGCGTCGTGATCGCGTCCGAACCGTGCCATCTCAAGCGAATCGGCCACGCAGCCGCCCGTCTCGTCCGCCAGTTCCTGCAACTCAGCGTCGACGTAGTAATGCGCGACTAGCACTGCTTTTTCGCGCTTGAGCAAGCCGCGAATACGCTCCTTCAACGCGAGCCGTTCCTGCGTTGACGGCGCGTCGGGCACTTTCGCCCAAGCGTGGCCGATGCTACAGGCCGTGCCTTGCGGACGGTCGTACTCGACGCTCCTGATCGCCTGATTCATGATCTCCTCTGCCCTGCTGATTCCGCCGCCCACAGCCGATACCGCGACCCGATTCGGCGGCCCAAAAAAGCAAAACCCCGCCAACGCGGGGTTTTGTGACGTAACGAAAGTTTAATAGATTTCGTCGAGGATCAGGCGTAGCGCCGCAGGCGCATCGCAAATTCCTGCAGGGCTTTGATGCCACTTTGTTCAGCGCGGTGACACCAATCTTGCAACTGCACCAGCAGTTGCTCGCGAGATGCATTGGAACGCTCCCACATCGCCGCGAGTTCATTGCGCAACTCGATATAAGTGCGCAACTTCTGACTGTTCGCAAAAATCTGCGGCAACTGACGACGCTGCGGCTCGTCGAGACCGGCTTCTTCCTTGTGGAACCACGTGCGCGCGCCGCGCATCACCTGATATTTCTCGCGTGCACCGACTTCCTTCAGATGCGCCAGTTCCTGACGGTAGGCACGCTTGATCGCCTTCGCGTAACGCGCCATCACTTCATAGCGATTCGCGAGAACAGCCTGCAGCGTGTCCTGATCGAGCACCAGTTTGCCCGTGGTCAGACGCGGCGTCGGTGCGATCTTCTTCACCTTGGCGAGACGGAACGCCGACATGATGCGGATGTACATCCAGCCGATGTCGAACTCGTACCACTTGTTCGAGAGCTTCGCGGACGTCGCGTACGTGTGGTGATTGTTGTGCAGCTCTTCACCGCCGATGATGATGCCCCACGGGAACAGGTTCGTGCTCGCATCCGACGAGTTGAAGTTGCGATAGCCCCAGAAGTGTCCGAGACCGTTGACGACGCCTGCCGCCCAGAACGGAATCCAGATCATCTGCACGGCCCATACGGTCAGGCCGACGATGCCGAACAGCGCGACGTCGATGACCATCATCAGGCTCACGCCGAGAATCGGGTACTTCGTATAAACGTTGCGCTCGAGCCAGTCATTCGGCGTGCCGTGGCTGAACTTGCGCATCGTTTCTTCGTTCTTCGCTTCGGTGCGGTAGAGTTCCGCGCCTTCGAGCAGCACCTTCCAGATGCCGCGCGTCTGCGGGCTGTGCGGATCTTCTTCGGTCTCGCACTTCGCGTGGTGCTTGCGGTGAATCGCGGCCCACTGCCCCGTCAGCATGCCCGTGCTCATCCACAGCCAGAAGCGGAAGAAGTGGCTTGCGATGGGATGCAGATCCAGTGCGCGGTGCGCCTGGCAGCGATGCAGATAGACAGTGACGCCGATAATGGTCACGTGCGTGACGGCGAGCGTCCACAACACGATTTGCCACCACGAAAAACGCAATGCGCCGTGAGCAAGGAAATCAAGCAGGGAATTCAACAAGGCCATTTACCTACGAACGGAAAGACATTCGCGCAAGGATACAACGGCGGATGTCAAGAAAGTGAAAGCAATTGGAGATTTAGGACATTATTTTACTCGAACGGTTCCAAGTGTCTGTAACAAAAAAGAAAATTGTTGTGTTGCATCAACCGGATATGCTCTTGATTGAGGGTCGAAACATCCATTTTCGGCACGCGGAGGCCCGTTTCAGGCGGCGCTGCCCGGTTCGTTCGCAGCCCGTCCGGTCACAGTTACCGACTGCGACATGATGTCGCCATTGCCCGCGACAAGGCGCACTTCGCGTTGCGCATAAGGAATCGCGATGCCGTGTTCCCTGAAGAGCCGCCAGATGTTACGGTTCACGTTCGAGCGCACGCCGGACGTGCCCATCGCCGCGTCTTCGATCCAGTAACCGAGTTCGAGATTGATGCCGTCAGGCCCGAAGCCCGCCAGATAAGGCGTCGGCGCCGGCTCCTGCAGCACGCGCTCGACGCCCGCCGTCGCCTCGACCAGCAGCGCCATCGCCTGTTCGACGTCCGTCGAATAGGCAATCTGGACCGTCGCCTTAGCGTTGCCGCGCGTCAGATACGACGACTGGTTCTGTACGACGTCGGTGATCAGCTTTTCGTTCGGAATCAGCGTTTCGATTCCGTCGAGTCCTCGCACGACGGTATAACGCGTGCGGATCTGCGTAACCTTGCCCTGCAACCCGCTCACGTTGATCGTGTCGCCGATGCGCAGCGACCGGTCAATCAGAATGATGAAGCCCGACACGTAGTTGCTCGCAATCTTCTGCAAGCCGAAGCCGAGACCCACGCCGAGCGCCCCGCCGAACACGCCGAGCACCGTGATGTCGATGCCGACCAGCGACAGACTGATCAGTACGGCCCCGAGTATCAGCAGTGCGCGGCCGACGCGCGACAGCACCACTTTCAGGTTCGCGTCGAGCGCGCCCGAGCGCATTAGCCGGTCTTCGAGCGCCGCGCCGAGCCACATCGCGACGATCATCGTCACGCACACCCACAGCAGGCCCGACAGCAGCGACAGCAGCGTCACGTGCGTGTTGGCGATGCGGAACTGCACGCTCGCCATCCACTTGAGCACGTCGTTCTGGATGCCCATCACGGTCAGCACCATGCCGACCCAGACGACCAGCGACACAACCTTTTCGACCAGCGATAACCACGTGTGCGCGCTGCCATCGCGCCCGAACACGCGCCGCGCGAGATAGAACACGATGTAGATCAGCCCGATCCCGAACAGCGGCACCAAAGCGAGATCGAGCAGCGACGTGTGGATGAACTGTCCGGCGATCGCCCGCGCAATCCACACCAGCACGCCGCCGAGTAGCGGAAAGAGCGCGCGATTGAGCGCCTCGGCGCCGAAACGCAGCGCGCCGTAACGGGTTTCGCGCTGCGCATCGAGCGCGCGCCGCGCGAGACGCGCGAGCAGCCACGCGAACGCCAGCGTGCCGAGCAGCACGCCGACCTGCCAGAGAATCACGGGCTGGCCGAAGTCGCGCACGACATCGCCCAGCATGTGGAAGAAAAGATGGTTTTGCATGATGTTTCCAGCAGCCGGCGCCGGCGCGCCACTCACGCAGTGTGCGCCGGCCAGACCGCACGAAGCCCGGCCGATGCCGGGCCGCTTCTAGCCGCGGCGCTCCAGCACGGCTGCGAAGAAGCCGTCCGTCGAATGACGGTGCGGCCACAGCGACAGGAAGTCGCCCATTTCCAGATCGATGCGCTGCTCGGCGAGCACGTCGCGCGCGGGCACGAGTTGGAAATCGGCATGCGCGGCGAGAAACTGCTGCACGACGCCTTCGTTTTCGGCGTCGAGAATGCTGCAGGTCGCGTACACGAGCCGTCCGCCCTTCTTCACGAGACGCGCGGCGCTTGTCAGGATCGACAGTTGCTTCGGCGTCAGTTCGGCGATCGACTCAGGCGACTGGCGCCATTTCAGATCGGGATTGCGGCGCAGCGTGCCGAGGCCGCTGCACGGCGCGTCGACCAGCACGCGGTCGATCTTGCCCGCGAGCCGCTTGATCTTCGCGTCGTGTTCGCTGTCGATCAGCACCGGATTCACGTTCGACAGACCGCTGCGCGCCAGGCGCGGCTTGAGCTTGGCGAGGCGCCGGTCGGAGATGTCGAACGCGTACAGGCGGCCCGTCGAGCGCATCATCGCGCCGAGCGCCAGCGTCTTGCCGCCCGCGCCCGCGCAGAAATCGACGACCATCTCGCCGCGCTTGGGCGCGACCAGCGAACACAGCAACTGGCTGCCCTCGTCCTGCACTTCGAGCCAGCCGTCCTGAAACGCGTCGAGCTTCGTGAGCGGCGGCTTGCCGACCACGCGGATGCCGAACGGCGCGTAAGGCGTCGCACCCGCCTCGATCGCTGCCTTCGACAGCGCGCCCAGCACGTCGTCGCGGCTCGCCTTGATCGGGTTCGCGCGCAGGTCCAAAGGCGCCGGATAGTTCAGCGAGGCGGCCAGGCGCGCCAATTCCTCGGCTTCGAAGCGGCTGCTGAGCGCCTGATAGATCCAGTCGGGCAGATTCATACGGATCCGCAGCGGCAGGCTCTGCGGATCGATCTTCGCGACATGCTCGAGCCACGAGTTTTCCGCTTCCGACACGAACGGCTTCAGCGCCGTACGCCCCGCCGTCTGCATCAGTCCGAGCAGCGCAAGGCGGCGGTTCGGACTACCGGTGCCGCTTTCCGCCAGATGTGCAAATTCCATCCGGCGACGTAGCACCGCGAACACTGCTTCCGCGATCACGCCGCGCTCGCCGTGGCCGAGCTTCGGATGCGCACGGAAAAAACGGCTGGTCGCAGCATCGGCGGGGCCGGTGAACTTAAGGACGTCCGCGAGCAGCGTCTCGGTTTGTCCGATCAAAAATCCATGCAGTCTCATGCGCCCTCCCCGGCGGTGTACTTGCTTGTTGTATCAAGGAAGAGCCACTGAGGCTCGGGCGGCGTCACCGTGACGCGCAGACCGTCGACGGCAAGGCGCCCTTCGACGAACCAGCGCACTGCGCGCGGATAAATGACGTGTTCGGTTTCGAGGACGCGCGCCGCGAGCATCGTGGCGTCGTCGCCTTGCAGCACGGGCACGGCGGATTGCAGCACGAGCGGGCCGTGATCGAGCGTCGGCGTGACGAAATGCACGGACGCGCCATGCAGCCGCACGCCCGCGTCGAGCGCCGCCTGATGCGTCTTGAGGCCCGGAAAGCTCGGCAGCAGCGACGGATGCACGTTGATCATGCGTCCCGTATAACGGTTGACGAAAGCGTCGGTCAGCACGCGCATGAAGCCGGCCAGCACGACGAGGTCCGGCGCAAAGCCGTCGATCTCGCGGGCGAGCGCGGCGTCGAAGGTTTCGCGATCCGGAAACTGGCGGTGGTCGACGACCGCCGTAGCAATGCCTTGCGACGCTGCAAACGCAAGCCCGGCGGCGTCGGGACGGTTGGCAATCACGGCGGCGACACGCGCCGGCCAGCCTTCGCTCGCGCACGCGCGCACAATGGCTTCCATGTTGCTGCCCCGTCCGGAAATCAGAATGACGAGATTTTTCATGCGCGGATTTTATCATTCGGCCACGCCCAATCCGCGTGCCGGCGCCGTCTAAGGCCCTGTGCGTTTATAATCGATTGTTTTGCGGCATCCGGCCCGCTCAAATCCTTCGCCCGCTATCGTGAGAGTCTTCCGCGGTCTTCCCAATGCCGAGAGCCGTGCGCCCTGCGCGCTGACCATCGGCAACTTCGACGGTGTCCACCGCGGGCATCAGGCATTGCTCGCCCGTGTCCGCGCCGCCGCAGACGCGCGCGGCCTGCCCGTCTGCGTGATGACCTTCGAGCCGCACCCGCGCGAGTTCTTCAATCCCGCCGGCGCGCCGCCGCGCATCGCCATGTTGCGCGACAAGCTCGAAGCGTTGCGCATGAACGGCGTCGACCGCGTGGTCGTCGAGCATTTCAATCACACGTTCGCGAGCCAGTCGCCGGATGCATTCGTCGAGCGGATCATCGTGAACGGCCTGCACGCGCGCTGGGTGATGATCGGCGACGACTTCCGCTACGGCGCGAAGCGCGTGGGCGACTTCAATTCGCTGAAAACGGCGGGCATGGAATACGGCTTCGAAGTCGAGCAGATGGCGACAGTCGCCGATCCTTCCGGCGCGCGCATCTCCAGTTCGGGCGTGCGCACGTCGCTGATCGCGGGCGATCTGGACTCGGCTCGCGCCGCGCTCGGCCGCGACTATCTGATCAGCGGCCACGTCGTGCACGGCCTGAAGCTGGGTCGCGATCTCGGTTTTCCCACGCTGAATCTGCCCATTGCGCACAAGCGTCCCGCGCTGTCGGGCATTTTCATCGTGCAGGTGCACGGCATCGCCGACAAACCGCTGCCGGGCGTCGCGAGCCTCGGCTTGCGTCCCACCGTCGACGATTCCGGCCGCGTGCTGCTCGAAGTGCATCTGCTCGACTGGCACGGCGATGCGTACGGCAAGCTGGTGCGCGTCGAGTTTCTCAAGAAGCTGCGCGACGAGGAAAAGTTCGTCGATCTCGAAACGCTGACGGCCGCGATCGCGCGCGACGTCGCGAACGCCCGCGCCTGGTTCGAAGCAGTCGGCGACGCGCCGGGCGGCCGTTCCACCGGATTCGCCACGTCGGCCACCGACCGAATTAGATGACCGCCGCGGTGCGTGCAGGCACTTTGGCGAAGCACGTACCGTCCGCCGCGTATCGACGGGCGCCGCATGCAGCATCTGCAACGGCCTCGGATCGTGCGCGACGCCGGGCGCATCGCCAGACGCCTCGCCCGGCGCCACCCAGGCCTTCGCGCATGCCGCGTCCCAACATCGTATTCACCGCTACTTCATCATGAGCAACAAGAAAGCCGATTCGAAACCGCAGGCCCGATATCCCGTCAACCTGCTGGACACGCCCTTCCCGATGCGCGGCGACCTGCCCAAGCGCGAGCCGCAATGGGTCAAGGACTGGCAGGAACGCAAGATCTACGAACAGATCCGCGCCGCCTCGAAGGGCCGCAAGAAGTTCATCCTGCACGACGGCCCGCCGTATGCGAACGGCGACATCCACCTCGGCCACGCGGTGAACAAGATCCTGAAGGACATGATCGTCAAGGCGCGCAACCTGGCGGGCTTCGACGCCGTCTACGTGCCCGGCTGGGACTGCCACGGCATGCCGATCGAAATCCAGATCGAGAAGCAGTTCGGCAAGTCGCTGCCCGCCGCGGAGGTGATGCAGAAGGCGCGTGCCTACGCGACCGAGCAGATCGAGAAGCAGAAGGCCGGCTTCCGCCGTCTGGGCGTGCTCGGCGACTGGGACAATCCGTACAAGACAATGAACTTCGCGAACGAAGCCGGCGAAATCCGCGCGCTCGCGAAGATCATGGAGAAGGGCTATGTGTTCCGCGGCCTGAAGCCGGTGAACTGGTGTTTCGACTGCGGCTCGGCGCTGGCCGAAGCGGAAGTCGAGTACAAGGACAAGACCGATCCGACCATCGACGTGATGTTCACGTTCGCCGAGCCGGAGAAAACGGCGCACGCGTTCGGCCTTGCCGCGCTGCCGCGCAACGAAGGCGGCGTCGTGATCTGGACGACCACGCCCTGGACGATCCCCGCCAACCAGGCGCTGAACCTGCATCCGGAAATCGTCTACGCGCTCGTCGATACGCCGCGCGGCCTGCTGATTCTCGCCGAAGAACGTGTCGAGGCCTGCCTGAAGTCGTACGGCATCGAAGGCACGGTCATCGCGACGGCGCCCGGCGCGAAGCTCGTGAACCTGCGCTTCAACCATCCGCTCGCGTCCGCGCATCCGTCCTACAAGCGCACGTCACCCGTCTACCTCGGCGACTACGTCACGACGGAAACGGGTACGGGCATCGTGCACTCGTCGCCGGCGTACGGCGTCGAAGACTTTGTCTCGTGCAAGGCGCACGGTATGGCCGACTCCGACATCATCAGCCCGGTGATGGGCGACGGACGCTACATCGAATCGCTCGCGCTGTTCGGCGGCCTGTCGATCTGGGACGCAAACCCGAAGATCGTCGAAGCCCTCGACGAAGCAGGCACGCTGCTGCGCACCGAAAAGTACCTGCACAGCTACATGCACTGCTGGCGTCACAAAACGCCGATCATCTATCGCGCTACTTCGCAGTGGTTCGCCGGCATGGACGTCAAGCCGAACGACAGCGACAAGACGCTGCGCGAGACGGCGCTCGAAGGCATCGAGGCGACGGCGTTCTATCCGTCGTGGGGCAAGCAGCGCCTGTTCGCGATGATCGCGAACCGCCCCGACTGGACGCTGTCGCGTCAACGTCAGTGGGGCGTGCCGATGGCGTTCTTCGTGCACAAGGAAACGGGCGAGCTGCATCCGCGTACGCCCGAACTGCTCGAAGAAGTCGCGAAGCGCGTCGAAGTGTCGGGCATCGAGGCATGGCAGACGCTCGATCCGCGCGAGCTGATCGGCGACGACGCGAACCTGTACGAGAAGAACCGCGACACGCTCGACGTGTGGTTCGATTCGGGCACGACGCACTGGCACGTGCTGCGCGGCTCGCACAAGGACGAACTGCAGTTCCCGGCCGACCTGTATCTGGAAGGCTCGGACCAGCATCGCGGCTGGTTCCACTCGTCGCTGCTGACCGCGTCGATGCTCGATGGCCGCCCGCCGTACAACGCGCTGCTGACGCACGGTTTCACCGTCGACGGCGAAGGCCGCAAGATGTCGAAGTCGCTCGGCAACGGTATCGACCCGCATGAGGTGTCGAACCGTCTGGGCGCGGAGATCATCCGCCTGTGGATCGCGTCGACCGACTACTCGGGCGAGCTGGCCATCTCCGAGGAAATTCTCAAGCGCGTGACGGAAAGCTATCGACGCATCCGCAACACGCTGCGCTTCCTGCTCGCGAACCTGTCGGACTTCGATTTCGGGAAGCATGCGCGCCCCGTCAGCGAGTGGCTGGAGATCGACCGTTATGCCGTCGCGCTGACCGCGAATCTGCAAGCGGACATCCTGTCGCACTACGACCGCTACGAGTTCCACCCGGTCGTCGCGAAGCTGCAGACGTTCTGCTCGGAAGACCTGGGCGGCTTCTATCTCGACGTGCTGAAAGACCGCCTGTACACGACGGCGCCCGACTCGAACGCGCGCCGGTCGGCCCAGACCGCGCTGTATCACATCGCGCACGGCCTGCTGCGCCTGATGGCGCCGTTCCTGTCGTTCACGGCGGAAGAAGCGTGGAAGGTGTTCCAGCCGAACAACGAAACCATCTACACCGAGACGTACCACGCCTATCCGGAAGTGCCGGAAGCATCGACGCTGCTCGACAAGTGGACGCTGTTGCGCGCGGTGCGCAGCGACGTGACGAAGGCGCTGGAAGAAGCGCGCGTCGCGAACCAGATCGGTTCGTCGCTGCAGGCGGAAGTCGAGATCCGCGCAGCCGGCGCGCGTCACGATGCGCTCGCGAGCCTCGGCGCCGATCTCAAGTTCGTGCTGATCACGTCGGGCGCGACGGTCGTGAAGGTGGACAACGTCGAGGAAGAAGGCGTCGACGTGATCACGTCGAAGTATCTGAAGTGCGAGCGCTGCTGGCACTATCGCAAGGAAGTGGGCGAAAACGCCGAGCATCCCACGCTCTGCGGCCGCTGCATCAGCAATCTGTTCGGCAACGGCGAAACGAGGAGCGCGGCATAATGTCCAGAACGCTGTCGAAAACGGCGGGCGGCTCGCTCGCGCCGTGGCTGGGCGTTGCGGTTATCGTGATCCTGTTCGACCAGTTGACGAAGATCGCGGTGGCGAAGGTGTTCGCGTATGGCTCGTCCCACGCCATCGCGCCGTTCTTCAACCTCGTGCTCGTCTACAACCGCGGCGCCGCGTTCAGCTTCCTCGCGATGGCGGGCGGCTGGCAGCGCTGGGTGTTCACGGCACTGGGCGTTGCGGCGGCCATTCTGATCTGCTACCTGCTCAAGCGCCACGGCACGCAGAAGATGTTCTGTGCGGCACTCGCGCTGATCATGGGCGGCGCAATCGGCAACGTGATCGACCGCCTGCTGTACGGCCACGTGATCGACTTCCTCGATTTCCACGTCGGCGCGTGGCATTGGCCGGCGTTCAATCTCGCGGACAGCGCGATCACTGTCGGCGCGGCGCTGCTGGTGTTCGACGAACTGCGGCGCGTGCGCGGCGCGCGCTGACATAACAACTCACGCGGCGCATTCAGGGCCGTATTTGCAGCGCGGGTGACAGCGGCGACGAAGCCGCGCCGCCCGCGCCCTCGCAGTCTTGCAGCACGAAGCCGGCGCGCTTCACGATGCGCCGGCCATCACGTCTCGTCGGAGGCATCAGTTGGCCACAGAACTCGCCGGAAAACACATCGTACTCGGCATGACGGGCGGGATCGCCTGCTACAAGATCGCTGAACTCACGCGCCTTCTCGTCAAGGCAGGCGCGACCGTGCAGGTCGCGATGACGGAAGCCGCGACGCAGTTCATCACGCCCGTCACGATGCAGGCGCTCTCCGGCCGCACCGTCTACACGAGCCAGTGGGACGCGCGCATCGCGAACAACATGCCGCACATCGATCTGTCGCGCGAAGCCGACGCGATCGTGATCGCCCCCGCCTCCACCGATTTCCTCGCCAAACTCGCGCACGGCCTGTGCGACGATCTGCTGTCCACGCTGTGCATCGCGCGCGACTGTCCGCTGCTGGTCGTACCGGCGATGAACCGGCAGATGTGGATGAACCCGGCGACGCAGCGCAACGTCGCGCAGTTGCGCGCAGACGGCATCGAACTGCTCGGCCCCGATTCGGGCGCGCAGGCGTGCGGCGAAGTCGGCGACGGGCGCATGCTCGAACCGGAAGCCGTCTACGAAGCGATTGCGGCTTTCTTCACGCCGAAGATGCTGGCCGGCCGCCGCGTGCTGTTGACGGCCGGTCCGACCTTCGAGCCGCTCGACCCCGTGCGCGGCATCACGAACCGTTCGAGCGGCAAGATGGGCTTCGCGCTCGCGCGCGCGGCGCAGCAGGCAGGCGCCGATGTGCATCTCGTCGCCGGCCCCGTCGGGCTCGAGACGCCGTGGGGCGTCTACCGCGAAGACGTGCAGACGGCGCAGCAGATGCACGACGCCGTGATGCGCGCGGTGCCCGGCTACGACATCTTCATCGGCGTCGCGGCCGTCGCGGACTGGCGCGTCGACCATGTCGCCGAACACAAGATCAAGAAGACGGCCGATCACACGATCCCGTCGTTTTCGTTCGTCGAGAATCCGGACATTCTGGCTGCCGTCGCCAGGCTGCCGCGCGCGCCGTTCTGCGTCGGCTTCGCGGCGGAAAGCGGCGATCTCGACGTGCACGGCGAAGAGAAGCGCAAGCGCAAGAACGTGCCGCTTCTGATCGGCAACCTGGGCCCGCAAACCTTCGGGCTCGACGACAACGAAGTCGTGCTGTTCGAAGCCGCCGGCACGACGCGGCTGCCGCGCGCGGACAAGCAGACGCTCGCGCGCGCGCTCATCGCCGAGATCGCCAAGCGCCTGCCGGATGCGAGCGTGACGGGTTGAGCGCGCCGCGCTCGCCTTCCTCGGGAACGATCACGCTCGAATGGTTTTCATCAGCTAACGCTCTGGTGCTGTCATGACCCTGCTCTCCGTGCTCGACCAGACGCCCGTGATCGACGGGCATAAGGTGGCCGACGCGATCGCCGCGACGGTCGAACTCGCGCAACTCGCCGACGACCTCGGCTATACGCGTTATTGGTGCGCCGAACATCACGGGCTGTACGGCGTGTCGAATCCCTGCCCGGAAGTGATGCTCGCGCGCCTCGGCAGCGTCACCCGACGCATCCGCATCGGCTCGGGCGGCATCATGCTGCCGTACTACAGCCCATTCAAGGTTGCCGAGCAGTTCATGATGCTCGAGGCGCTGTTCCCTAACCGCGTCGATCTGGGCGTCGGGCGCGCGCCGGGCGGCGACATGCGCACGGCGCAGGCCGTCGCGGCAGGCGCCTACAATCGCGGCGAACTGTTCCCGCAACAGGTGACCGAACTGGTCGCGCTGATGAGCGGCACGCTGCCCTCCGATCACCTTGCGCACGGCGTGCTGCTTCAACCTCAGATCGACACGCGTCCGCAACTGTGGGTGCTCGGTTCCAGCGATTTCGGCGGCATGCTGGCGGCGCAACTGGGCATTCGCTTTTCATTCGCGCATTTCATCAATGCGCATTTCGGGCATGCCGTCGCACAGGCGTATCGCGAGCGCTTCAAGCCTGGTCACGAACAAAAGCCGTACCTCGCGGCGGCCGTTTTCGTGATCTGCGCGGACACAGAGCGCGAAGCCGCCGAACTCGAAAAAGCCGTCGATCTACGCCGCGTGCAGATGGCGTATGGACTGAACGCGCCGATTCCATCCGTCGCGCAAGGGCTCGCACAGGAATATGGCGAGCGCGAGCAGCTGATCATCGACCGGGAAAAGCCGCGCAGCATCGTCGGCACGCCGGAGTCCGTGACGGAGCGGCTGCATGCGCTGCAGGAACAGTTCGACGCGGACGAACTGATCGTGCTCACCGTGGCGGGCAGTTATCGCGCGCGTTTGCGTTCTTATGAATTGCTGGCCAGCGCGTTCGATCTCGGCAAGTCATGAATCGATCACGGCGCTCCGTTGCAATGACAGGCGCCGCCATTTCTTCAACCTCTCACCGAACTGCATGAAACTCGACATCAAGATTCTCGACCCGCGCATGCGCGAACAACTCCCCGCCTACGCCACGACGGGCAGCGCGGGCCTCGACCTGCGCGCGTGCCTCGACGCGCCGCTGACGCTGGAACCCGGTCAAACGGTTCTGGTGCCGACCGGCCTCGCGATCCATCTCGCCGATCCCGGCTATGCGGCGCTGATCCTGCCGCGCTCGGGCATGGGCCACAAGCACGGCATCGTGCTGGGCAACCTCGTCGGTTTGATCGACTCGGACTACCAGGGCCAGCTGATGATCTCGACGTGGAACCGCGGCACGACCACGTTCACGCTGAATCCGATGGAACGGCTCGCGCAGTTGGTGATCGTCCCCGTCGTGCAGGCGACGTTCAATATCGTCGACGAGTTCGACACGAGCGAGCGCGGCGAAGGCGGCTTCGGCAGCACCGGCAAACACTGAGGCATTGCTCGGCTTTTTATGGCCGCTTGCTGAAGGCCAAATGAAAACGGCGTGGGTTTTGCAACCCACGCCGTTCTTTTATGCTTTGGATGATTCGACGCTTAGTCGACTTCCACCGCTTCCGGATTCGGATTGCGCGGCGGCGCCGAATTCTCGTCAAACGTCAGCAGCACCTTGTCGTCTGCATCGACGTCGACCGTCACGCGGCCGCCGTTCATCAGCTTGCCGAACAGCAGTTCGTCGGCCAGCGCACGACGGATCGTGTCCTGGATCAGACGCTGCATCGGACGCGCGCCCATGAGCGGATCGAAACCGTGCTTCGCGAGATGCTTGCGCAGCGCGTCGGTGAAGAGCGCGTCGACCTTCTTCTCGTGCAGTTGATCTTCCAGCTGCATCAGGAACTTGTCGACCACGCGCATGATGATTTCTTCATCGAGCGAGCGGAAGCTGATCGTCGCGTCCAGACGGTTGCGGAACTCAGGCGTGAACATACGCTTGATGTCGGCCATCTCGTCGCCCGTTTCGCGGCGCGTCGTGAAACCGATCGTCGACTTCTGCATCGACTCTGCGCCCGCATTCGTCGTCATGATGATGATGACGTTGCGGAAGTCCGCCTTGCGACCGTTGTTGTCCGTCAACGTGCCGTGGTCCATCACCTGCAGCAGCACGTTGTAGATGTCCGGATGCGCCTTCTCGATTTCGTCGAGCAGCAGCACGCAATGCGGCTTCTTCGTCACGGCTTCCGTCAGCAAACCACCCTGATCGAAACCGACGTATCCCGGCGGCGCGCCGATCAGACGGCTCACCGCATGACGCTCCATGTACTCCGACATGTCGAAGCGGATCAGCTCGATGCCCAGCGTGAACGCCAGTTGCCGCGCCACTTCCGTCTTGCCGACGCCCGTCGGACCGGAGAACAGGAACGCGCCGATCGGCTTGTCCGTCTTGCCGAGGCCCGCACGCGCCATCTTGATCGATGCCGACAGTGCGTCGATGGCGGGATCCTGGCCGAACACGACTGCCTTCAGATCGCGGTCGAGCGTCTGGAGCTTGCTGCGGTCGTCCTGGGACACGCTTTGCGCCGGCACGCGCGCGATCTTCGAGATGATTTCCTCGATCTCGCTCTTGCCGATGGTCTTCTTCTGCTTCGACTTCGGCAGGATGCGTTGCGCCGCGCCTGCTTCGTCGATCACGTCGATGGCCTTGTCGGGCAAGTGACGATCCGTGATGAAGCGCGCCGACAGCTCAGCCGCCGCCGACAGCGCACCCGACGAATACTTCACGCCATGGTGCTCTTCGAAGCGCGACTTCAGGCCGCGCAGGATCGCCACCGTCTGCTCGACGGTCGGCTCGGTCACGTCGATCTTCTGGAAACGACGCGACAATGCCGCGTCCTTTTCGAAGATGCCGCGGAATTCCGTGAATGTGGTCGCGCCGATGCACTTGAGCGTGCCCGACGACAGCGCCGGCTTCAGCAGATTCGACGCGTCCAGCGTGCCGCCCGATGCGGCGCCCGCGCCGATCAGCGTATGAATTTCGTCGATGAACAGAATCGCGTTCGGACGTTCCTTCAGTTCCTTCAGGACCGTCTTCAGGCGCTGTTCGAAATCGCCGCGATACTTCGTGCCCGCGAGCAGCGCGCCCATGTCGAGCGAATAGACCTGCGCATCCACGAGGATGTCGGGCACTTCGCCGCGCGTGATGCGCCACGCGAGACCTTCCGCGATCGCAGTTTTGCCGACGCCGGCCTCGCCGACCAGCAGCGGATTGTTCTTGCGGCGGCGGCACAGCACCTGCACGACGCGCTCGACTTCCGCTTCGCGTCCGATCAACGGATCGATGCGGCCGTCCTTCGCCATCTGGTTCAGGTTCTGCGTGAATTGCGCAAGCGGTGTTTCCTTTTGCGCAGCGGCTTCGTCCGATTCCGCATTCGCATCCGTCGACTTCGCAGCTTCCGAGCTGTTCGTCTTCGCGATGCCGTGCGAAATGAAATTGACGACGTCGAGACGCGTCACGCCCTGCTGCTGCAGGTAATACACCGCGTGAGAATCTTTCTCGCCGAAGATCGCCACGAGCACGTTCGCGCCCGTCACTTCCTTCTTGCCGTTCGACGTGGACTGGACGTGCATGATCGCGCGCTGGATCACACGCTGGAAACCCAGCGTGGGCTGCGTATCGACGTCGTCAGTGCCCGGAACGGTCGGCGTATTGTCGTGAATGAAGTTGCGCAGGTTCTGACGCAGGTCTTCGATGTTGGCCGCGCACGCGCGCAGCACTTCGGCCGCCGTCGGGTTGTCCAACAGCGCCAGCAAAAGATGTTCGACCGTGATGAACTCATGCCGCGCCTGGCGCGCTTCCATGAACGCCATGTGCAGGCTGACTTCCAGTTCCTGGGCAATCATGCTTCCTCCATCACGCACTGCAGCGGATGCCCTGCCTGCCGCGCGTGGGTAACGACTTGCTCGACTTTGGTCGACGCGATGTCCCGCGTGTAGACCCCACAAACTCCCCTGCCTTCGCGATGGACCTTCAACATGATCTGTGTTGCGGTCTCTCGATCTTTATTGAAATACTCTTGCACGATCATCACGACGAATTCCATCGGCGTGAAATCGTCGTTCAACAACACCACCTTGAACATGGCAGGCGGTTTCAGCTTTTGTTCCTGCCGCTCCAGTACGGTGTTGTCCTGCTTGTCCGGGATAATCGCCATACACCCATTCTAAACAACTCGGACAGGCCCGCAATCCTGTCAAAACCCGACCGGCTGGCCGGACATCGGTTCCCTCCGGCCCTGTGGAGCGGCCTCTCGCGGGTGCGCTCTCTGCGCCGGGCCGCGTGCGGTTGGCGGCCCTCCGGTCAATCTGTGTTGCAGCATGATGACTGCAGTCGGATCGAGTATCGCACAACCCGGGCCAGCAGGCTGATGACTCGCCATCGCGCCATCCGCTTCTCACCACTGCACTGCATGTGAGTCGATTATGCGACTTTTCAAGACGCGCCGCTTGCGCCACCGCACATAAGAAAAGCGGGAAAAACCCTGGAAATTGGTTCTTTACAACGAAGAAATGGGCGTCTCAAAATTTTCTTGACACTCGAATAAAGAGACTCAACAATCAAGCTGGCACTTTTTTCAATAAGCGGTCTATACGAAAAAATGCCGTTGGT
Source organism: Paraburkholderia sp. Tr-20389 (assembly GCF_017104565.1). Taxonomy (GTDB): domain Bacteria; phylum Pseudomonadota; class Gammaproteobacteria; order Burkholderiales; family Burkholderiaceae; genus Paraburkholderia. The sequence goes on from NZ_JAAGPD010000022.1 coordinate 97,794, forward strand.
GAGCTTGTGAGGAGGGACGACTGCATCCCGTGGTCGTTGAGCTTTTCGAGGGCTCGTGGCAGCTTTTGAGTTACAGGGGAAGTTGGTATGGCAACTGGTACGGTCAAGTGGTTCAACGACGCGAAAGGTTTCGGATTCATTACGCCCGACGAAGGCGGTGAGGATCTGTTTGCACACTTTTCGGCTATCCAGATGAACGGTTTCAAGACCCTCAAGGAAGGCCAGAAAGTTAGCTTCGAGGTCGTTCAAGGCCCGAAGGGCAAACAGGCATCGAACATTCAGTCCGCAGCCTGATACGTTCGGTCCGCAGCCTTGAAAACCCGGCTTCATGCCGGGTTTTTTCGTTTCTGGCGTCGGCAATGCCTCTAACGATAACTACGGCAGCAATCAGACAACCTTGAGGGTTGCCATCATGCCGAGATCCTCGTGTTCCAGTATGTGGCAATGGAACATCCGCTCGCCCGCGTCGCGCTGCACCGTCGCGATGCGCACCGTCTCGCCGGGCTGCACGTTGACGGTATCGCGCCATGCTAGATACCGCTCAGGTGCCGCGACGCCGCCCCGCTCCCGTCCGATCACCTGGAACTGCGTGCCGTGCAGATGGAAAGGATGATCCATGTCGGTGCGGTTTTCGATCGACCAGACTTCGACTTCGCCGCGCCGGCTGGTCAACGCGATGCGCGCCGGGTCGAAACTCGCGCCGTTGATCATGAATTGCATGCCGGCCGGCAACGACATCGTCGCGCCAGGACGGTGCATGGCCGTCATGTCCATTGCTTCGGAGAAAACGACGGATTTTCGCGGCGCTTTGTCCGCTGCGTTGTCAGTGGATGACAGCAGCGGCGCGATGGGCCGCAGCGCCGGCGGCACGGCTCGGCTCGCGGACGGCGACGCCGGCGCGAAGTGCACGTCGGCGAGGGCCTTCGACGGATCGGCGGGCAGGCTCTTGCCCTCGGTCATCGTCATCTTGCGGCGGTCGTACGCGGCGGCGGTGAGAATCGCCGTCGTGGCCTGCTCACCGGCGCGCACGATGATCTCCGCCCGCTCGCCCGGCGCGAGCAGCAGTTCCGTCAGGCCGTCGCGCGGCTTGTCGAGCAGGCCGCCATCCGTGCCGACCTGCGTGAAGATCCGGTTGCCGCCCAGCGACAATCTCAGATAGCGGGCATTGCAACCATTCCACAGACGCCAGCGCTCGTCCTGCGCGACCTCGATGCGCGGCCGGCGTGCGCCGTTCACCAGCACGAACTGGCCTTCGCGGCCGTTCATCCAGTCCATCATGTCGTTCGGCGCGATGGACGCGTCGCTTGCCAGCTTCAGATCCGAGAAGAACAGATGACGCTCCGGAAACGCGGCGATCGGATCGTCGGCGGCTCGCACGACGATCGGCCCGGCCAGGCCGCGAAACACCTGCTCCGCCGACATCATGTGCGGATGCGGGTGATACCAGTACGTGCCCGCGCTGCCGGGCGGCAAGGTGAAGCGGTAGACCTGGGTCGCGCCGGGCGCGACGGGGTTCATTGGATTGCCGTCCTGATCGGGCGGCACGGGCAGGCCGTGCCAGTGGATCGTCGACGGCTGCGGTAGATGGTTGACGAAGCGGATCTCGACGGTGTCGCCTTCGCGCACGTCGATGAGCGGACCGACGATGGGCCCCTGCGCGGCATCGCCGTACAGCCACAGCGCGGTCGAATGCCCGGACATCAGCTGGCGGCGCACGGGTTGCGCGACGAGCGTCGCGCGGAACACGCCCGGCTCCTTGCTTTCGTTCGGCAGTTTGCGCAACGCGGCGAGCGGCGCGCCGGCCGGTATCGCCGTTTCGGGCGCGAGCTTCGGAGCGGCCTGCGCGGCATGCTTGCTGTCGGCAGCATGCATCGACGACATGCCGGGCATGTCTTCCATATCGCTCATGCCGGACATGTCGTGCGTGCCGTGCATCGAATGCTGCGCGAACACATTGCGCGTGAAGAGCGACGCAACGGCAACGCTCAACGTACGGGCGAGAAAATCCCTGCGAATCATGGGTCAACCCCTTGTTGATGCGGCGCGGCGAGCCCGTTGCTCGCCACGCGCATGAAACGTGTAATGGCGCGAGCGTGAAGGTTGTTTCACGCATCGGCTTGCTATGCGCGCCACGAGGCGCGCAGACGCGAAACGGTCACACGATCGGGGGACGCACAGGCGGGGCGCGCGTGACACTCGCGCGCGCAGGGTCGCTATCGATGCCCGGCAAGTCGGATGACGCAATGCGTGCCGACATGCCCATGCTCGACAGCAAAGCACTGCAATGCGCACCGCACAGGGTCAGGCAGCAAAGCGAATGCGTTCGATGACAAGGCGCCGTGGGGTCGCTCGTATCCGTCGACGTAACGCAGTGAACGACAGGTGCGGGAGCCGACGCATGCATGCTCATCGCGCGCGGCGAAACATCATGACGATGCTCGCACGCCGACGCGCCCTGCATGCCAAGCAGTGCAAGCGTCAACACGATAAGAATGCGCCACAACGATTTCATGCCTGTCTGTCGATGCCGAAGCGAACGATTGCGAAATGCAGCGGAAGAAAGATCATTCGATGATAACGCAGCCGCGCTGCTGCATCGATGACGCGAAGCTCGAAAACAAAACCCCGATGGGCTCGCGCTCACCGGGGTTTCGTCACGACACACCGAACGCTCAAGCGGCGCTCACATGTTGTCGATCATCACCTGACCGAAGCCCGAGCACGACACCTGCGTCGCGCCTTCCATCAAACGCGCGAAGTCATACGTAACGCGCTTCGACAGAATCGACTTTTCCATCGATGCCAGGATCGTGTCCGCCGCTTCCGTCCAGCCGAGATGCCGCAGCATCATTTCCGCCGAGAGAATCTCCGAACCCGGATTCACATAGTCCTTGCCCGCATACTTCGGCGCCGTGCCGTGCGTCGCTTCGAACATCGCAACGGAGTCCGACATGTTCGCGCCCGGCGCAATGCCGATGCCACCGACCTGCGCGGCGAGCGCGTCGGAGATGTAATCGCCATTCAGGTTCAGCGTCGCAATGACGTCGTATTCGGCGGGACGCAGCAGGATCTGCTGCAGGAATGCATCGGCGATCACGTCCTTCACGACGACATCGTTGCCCGTCTTCGGATTCTTCACCTTCATCCACGGACCGCCGTCGATCAGTTCCGCGTTGAACTCCTTCTGCGCGAGGGCATAGCCGTAATCACGGAAAGCGCCTTCCGTGTACTTCATGATGTTGCCCTTGTGCACGAGCGTGACCGTGCGTCGATCGTGGTCGAGCGCGTACTGGATCGCCTTGCGCACCAGACGCTCCGTGCCTTCGCGCGACACCGGTTTTACGCCGATACCCGACGACTCCGGGAAGCGGATCTTCTTCACGCCCATTTCGTCACGCAGGAACTGGATGACCTTCTTCGCTTCGGGCGAACCCGCCGGCCATTCGATGCCCGCATAGATGTCTTCCGAGTTCTCGCGGAAGATCACCATGTTGACCTTCTCCGGCTCGCGCAGCGGCGACGGCACGCCCTTGAAATACTGCACGGGACGCAGGCACACGTAGAGGTCGAGTTCCTGGCGCAGCGTGACGTTCAGCGAACGGATGCCGCCTCCGACGGGCGTCGTGAGCGGCCCCTTGATCGACACGATGTATTCCTTCACGACTTCCAGCGTCTCATCCGGCAGCCACACGTCGGGACCGTACACCCGCGTCGCCTTCTCGCCCGCGAAGATTTCCATCCAGTGGATCTTCTTCTTGCCGCCGTATGCCTTCTCGACGGCTGCATCGACGACCTTGATCATCACGGGCGTGATGTCGACACCCGTACCGTCGCCTTCGATGTAAGGAATGATCGGCTGATCGGAAACGTTGAGCGAGAAATCCGCGTTGACAGTGATCTTGTCACCGTCAGCAGGAACCGTGATGTGCTGATACGCCATGATCGGACTCCAGTGATAGCTGTACTGTGAGAACAGGTTGGAAATGCGAAACCGGGGCGCTTCTCTTGCGTGCGACGCAGCGCCACGCCGATGCAAATGCTGATGCCAGATACCGATGCAACAAGCGGCCAGGCGGGTATTCTAGCCCACGTCGGCACCTGGCCGCGCTCGGGACGTGCACGGACACGGACTCGACCGCCGCACGTCGCATGAACCTGTTTTATGTCCTATGTCTTATATAAGACTTGCGGCGTGACCGAGAGCGTTATGCTTTAAGATCTCGCCGTTCGCTATCGACGGTCCCGCTCTTCGCCCTTTTCACGCATGACTCTGCTCGCACTCAACAAACCCTTCGGCACGATCTGCCAGTTTTCGCCGCACGAAACGCGCGCGTCGCTGGCCGACTGGGTGAAGGTGCCCGGCGTTTATCCTGCTGGCAGGCTCGACTCCGATAGCGAAGGTCTGCTGCTGCTCACCGACGATGGCGCGCTGCAAGCGCGCATCGCGGAGCCCCGGCACAAGCTGGTGAAGCGGTATTGGGCGCAAGTGGAAGGCGCGCCCACGGAACAGCATCTGAAGGCGCTTGCGCGCGGCGTCGATCTCGGCGATTACGTCACGCGGCCCTGCCGCGCCGAATTCGTCGAACCGGATGACGCGCTATGGGATCGCACGCCGCCCATTCGATATCGTGCGGCGATTCCCACGACATGGATCGAACTGTCGATCACCGAAGGCAAGAACCGCCAGGTGCGCCGCATGACGGCGGCCGTCGGCTTTCCGACACTGCGTCTCGTGCGTGTCGGCGTCGGTGCGCTCGATATTTTTTCGCTGGGGCTGCAGCCCGGCGAGAGCATCGGGCTATCTCCGCGCGCGCCGTGGGATCGCATCGCGTAGCAACTCGCGCTCCTGCAAAATGGCTGTCGATAAATCGCTAAGCCGTTGTATCGACATGCGTTTCTGCTTCGATTGCATCATTTGAAAAACGCTGCGAATGAAGCGCAAATACTCTACAAAAGCGACGTTAAAGCGGCGCTAAATCGCGTACTCTGCGACGCGTTATCACGTTCGAAAAAATTCCTGAAAATTTTCGTCAACCGCGTCGCGCGTTCATGCGTTAGTCCACGCAGATGCCGCTAAAGCTGTCCGGCATTCAGCCTCAAGAGCCTTTGCACAAGCCGCTCCAACGACGTGTATGAAGGTGTCTGAACGCTCGCAGCCGCAAAGAAAATTTTCTTCGATGCGGATGTCAACCGAAAGGTGGATGGCACGTTTAACGACATGACTCAATCTAACCGGGTCATTTGGTTATTTATCTAAAGCTGAGGATTCGCAAAATGAACAAACTGATCGCCGCTCTGGTCGCTGGCCTCTTCGCAACGGCAGCATTCGCACAAGCTTCGGCACCGGAAGCAGCTTCGGCAGCTCCGGCAGCAGCAGCTTCGTCGCACAAGGCAACGAAGAAGGTTTCGCACAAGAAGTCGCACAAGAAGGCAGCTCCGGCAGCAGCAGCTTCGGCAGCGTCGGAATAAGTTTGTTGCAATAACGCAGTCAAGAACAAGCTGGTTTGCCGTTCTTACGGCGTTGAAAGGCAGAAGGCCGCAAGGCTCTCTGCCTTTTTGTTTTTGACGCGCTCGCGTAACATTCGCGGTTCATATTCACCCAGGAGCTACGCCGTGCGATTTTCATTGCGCTCGTTGATCGCGCGCTTCGCGATTGCAGTTGTATTGCCTGTTGCCGCATTGTCGGCTGTGTCGTTCGCGACGATGTCTGTGCAAGATGCACGCGCGCAGCAGATGCCGCAGGGCGCGAAACAGCCCGGCGATTTCCCGCGCGCGAAACTCACGGCAGGCATGTTCGTGATCGACGCTGCCGTTGCCGCCAACGATGCGGATCGCGAGCAAGGCCTGATGTACCGTACGCAACTCGCGCCGAACGAAGGCATGCTGTTCGTGTTCGGCGAGAACGCCGTGCATTGCTTCTGGATGAAGAACACGTTGATCCCGCTGTCGATCGCATTCATGCGCGCGGACGGCACGATCACCGACATCGACGAAATGCAGGCGGAAACCACCAACAACCATTGCCCGAAAAACAATGGCGTCTACGCGCTCGAAATGAGCAAGGGCTGGTTCACGTCGAAGGGCATCAAGCCCGGCATGAAGATTCAGGGGCTGCCGGCGCCGCAGTAGGCGCAGGCGAGTCTCGAGGCGACAACCGCCAGGGCGGCAAAGAAGCCGGCGCAGCCGCAAGGCGCGCCGGCTTCTTTGCGTCCGCTGCACTGCAACGCCCGGCGTGTGCCTCGCCGAGGCGCTTTCTGGCAGGACGCCTGCAAAAGCGGGGCCGACACGCTATCCTTATAGTCTCACCCGCAGCACCGAGATCGTCCGGACCGCGCAGCAGCGAACCGCGGCAGGCCCGGCGCCATTCACCGGCGCGCCAACTCATGGAGGTTCACGTGCCCCGCAAGACTCCTATCGAGCGATATCGGAACATCGGTATCAGTGCTCACATCGATGCCGGCAAGACCACCACCACCGAACGCATTCTTTTCTACACCGGCGTGACTCACAAGATCGGCGAGGTTCACGACGGCGCGGCGACGATGGACTGGATGGAACAGGAGCAGGAGCGCGGCATCACGATCACGTCGGCGGCCACGACGGCCTTCTGGAAAGGCATGGCCGGCAACTATCCGGAGCACCGCATCAACATCATCGACACGCCGGGACACGTCGACTTCACGATCGAAGTCGAACGCTCGATGCGTGTGCTCGATGGCGCGTGCATGGTCTATGACTCGGTCGGCGGCGTGCAGCCGCAGTCCGAAACCGTGTGGCGCCAGGCGAACAAGTACAAGGTGCCGCGCATCGCGTTCGTCAACAAGATGGACCGTGTCGGTGCGGACTTCTTCCGCGTGCAGAAGCAGATCGGCGAGCGCCTGAAAGGCGTGGCCGTGCCGATCCAGATTCCCATCGGTGCGGAAGAGCACTTCCAGGGCGTCGTCGATCTCGTGAAGATGAAGGCGATCGTGTGGGACGACGAGAGCCAGGGCATCAAGTTCACGTACGAAGAGATCCCCGACAACCTGAAGGAACTCGCGCACGAGTGGCGCGAAAAGATGGTCGAGGCAGCGGCGGAAGCGAGCGAAGAGATGCTCGAAAAGTACCTGACCGACCACGAGAGCCTGACGGAAGAAGAGATCAAGACGGGCCTGCGCAAGCGCACCATCGCGAACGAGATCGTGCCGATGCTGTGCGGCAGCGCGTTCAAGAACAAGGGCGTGCAGGCGATGCTCGACGCCGTGATCGACTATCTTCCCTCGCCTGTCGACGTGCCCGCGATTCTCGGCCACACGGAAGACGACAAGGAAGCGGAGCGTCATCCGAGCGACGACGAGCCGTTCTCGGCGCTCGCGTTCAAGATCATGACGGACCCGTTCGTCGGCCAGTTGATCTTTTTCCGCGTGTACTCGGGCGTCGTCGAATCGGGCGACACCGTCTACAACCCGGTGAAGGAAAAGAAAGAGCGCCTCGGCCGTATTCTTCAGATGCACGCGAACGAGCGCAAAGAAATCAAGGAAGTGCGCGCGGGCGATATCGCGGCCGCGGTCGGTCTGAAGGAAGCGACCACGGGCGACACGTTGTGCGACCCGAACAACATCATCATTCTCGAGCGGATGATCTTCCCTGAGCCGGTGATCTCGCAGGCCGTCGAGCCGAAGACGAAGGTCGACCAGGAGAAGATGGGCATCGCGTTGAACCGTCTTGCACAGGAAGACCCGTCGTTCCGCGTGCAAACGGATGAAGAATCCGGCCAGACGATCATCTCGGGCATGGGCGAGTTGCACCTGGAAATTCTCGTCGACCGGATGAAGCGCGAGTTCGGTGTCGAGGCGACGGTGGGCAAGCCGCAGGTGGCGTATCGCGAGACTGTGCGCACGAAGGTCGAAGACATCGAAGGCAAGTTCGTCAAGCAGTCGGGCGGACGCGGTCAGTACGGTCACGCTGTGATCTCGCTCGAACCCGATCCGGGCAAGGGCTACGAGTTCATCGACGCGATCAAGGGCGGCGTGATTCCACGCGAATTCATTCCTGCCGTCGACAAGGGCATTCAGGAAACGCTCAAGGCTGGAGTGCTGGCTGGGTATCCTGTCGTGGACGTGAAGGTGACGCTGACCTTCGGGTCGTACCACGATGTCGACTCGAATGAAAACGCGTTCCGCATGGCTGGATCGATGGCGTTCAAGGAGGCAATGCGCAAGGCGAAGCCGGTGCTGCTCGAGCCGATGATGGCCGTCGAAGTGGAAACGCCCGAAGACTTCATGGGCAATGTCATGGGCGATTTGTCGGGACGACGTGGGATCGTGCAGGGCATGGAGGATATCGCCGGCGGCGGCGGCAAGCTCGTTCGGGCTGAAGTGCCGCTGTCCGAGATGTTCGGATACTCCACCTCGCTACGCTCGTTGACGCAGGGGCGTGCGACCTACACCATGGAGTTCAAGCAGTACGCCGAGACACCGAACAACGTGTCCGAGGCGATTATTAATTCGAAGTCCAAGTAAGTTTTTTTTATCGCTCTTCGAGAGCAGGGGCCCGTTCTTTTGGACGGGCCTTTTTTGTTTTTTGCGGGTTGCTGTGAGGTGGCGTCTGCGGTTTGGCTTTTCGCTGGCATTCGCGGGTTGGCTTTTCGCTGGCATCCGCGGTTTGGCTTTTCGCTGGCATTCGCGGTTTGGCTTTTCGCTGGCATTCGCGGTTTGGCTTTTCGCTGGCATTCGCGGTTTGGCTTTTCGCTGGCATTCGCGGTTTGCTTCTGGTTTGCTGGCGTTGCCCCTGTGCGGGGCGGCACTTACTTTCTTTGCCGCCGCAAAGAAAGTAAGCAAAGAAAGCGGGCTCACACCGCCAGCCCGTGTGATTGCCTGCGGGCCCCCAACGGGTCCCGCACTCCACACGGCAACACTTTGTTTTGCGCCCGTTACAGGCGCCTTGAACAGGCGCATCACCCACTCCACTCACCCGCAGGCAGCCAGCGGCAGTGACTCGTCTGCGCCGCCCAGGTGGCAAACTGTGTGTCGGTTGTCGCGCCGTATGCGTTGGCGATCCTACGACACCGATCCCGCTTTTCCGTCCGGAGTGGTGCACTTCCATCGCGACGGCCTACACACAGTTTGCCACCTGGGCGGCCGCGAACGCCTGGTAACGCGGCCCGTGACGCGAGAGTGTGAAGTGGGTGATGCGTGAGTTAGCACGCTGGCAACGGGCGGAAAGTAGCGTGTTGCCGCGTGGAGCGTAAGAACCGTCGGGGGCCCGCAGGCAACAACACGGGCTGGCGGTGTGAGCCCGCTTTCTTTGCTTACTTTCTTTGCGGCGGCAAAGAAAGTAAGTGCCGCCCCGCACAGGGGCAACGCCAGCAAACCAGAAGCAAAACGCGGATGCCACTCCCGGCAATTAAAACATCAAATTTTTGACCATGCCAGAATGGCAAAGCAAACCGCGAGAGCAAGGAGCAAAGGAGACAAGCCATGTCACACGACGACCAGCGAGCCAGCACCGACTGGCGCACCAACGGCGTCAAGGTCATCAAAGCCGACCAGCTGGACACGAACACACCGCAAACGCCCGGCATGAACCGCGCAGCAGCAATCAACGCCGCCCGCGCGGGAGCGCAAAAGCTATGGGCCGGCACGGTAACCATCCACCCAAATGCAAAAACAGGCGCGCACCACCACGGCGCGCTAGAAAGCGTGATTTACGTCGTGCGCGGACATGCCCGCATGCGCTGGGGCGAACATCTGGAATTCACCGCCGAAGCCGGCCCCGGCGACTTCATCTTCGTGCCGCCCTATGTGCCGCATCAAGAAATCAACGCGAGCACCGACGATCCGCTCGAATGCGTGCTCGTGCGCAGCGACAACGAAGCCGTCGTCGTGAATCTCAACATCGATGCCGTCGAACAACCCGAGACCGTCTACTGGGTCGACCCCATCCACAAGCATCCACACGATCACTGACGCCCTCACCGTCCCTCACCACGCCCACATGACGCCGACTCTCTCCCTGCGCCCTCGCCTCGTCACGCTGTACGCCGGACTGATCGCCGCCAATCTCGCCGCGTGGGGGTGGGCGCTGATCGCGTTTCGCCACTATCCGCTGCTGCTCGGCACCGCGCTGCTCGCCTATGGATTCGGTCTGCGCCACGCCGTCGACGCCGATCACATCGCCGCGATCGACGCCGTCACGCGCAAGCTGATGCAGGAAGGCAAACGCCCGCTCGGCGTCGGGCTCGCGTTCTCGCTCGGACACTCGACCATCGTGCTCGCGGCCACGGTCGGCATCGCGTTGACGGCGCTCTCGCTGCATGGGCGCTTCGAGGCATTTCATGCCGTCGGCGGCACCATCGGCACGATCGTGTCGTCCGTCTTTCTGCTCGTGCTCGCAGGCGTGAACCTCGTCATCCTGCGCGACGTGTGGCGACGCTACCGGCACGTGCAACAAGGCGGACAACTGACGCACGACGACGCCGCGCGCAGTGCGCCCGCCGGCCTCCTGTCGCGTGCGCTCAAGCCGCTCTTCAGGCTCGTGACGAAAAGCTGGCATATGTACCCCGTCGGCGTGCTGTTCGGCCTCGGCTTCGACACGGCAACGGAAATCGGCCTGCTCGCGATCGCCGCGGCCGAAGCCGGCAAGGGTCTGCCGCTCTATTCGATCCTCGTGTTTCCCGCGCTCTTCACGGCAGGCATGACCCTGGTCGATTCCACCGATAACGTGCTGATGGTTCACGCATACAGTTGGGCAATGGACGACCCCAAGCGCAAGCTCTACTACAACGCCAGCATCACGTTCGTGTCGGCCATCGTCGCGATCGCGATCGGCGGCATCGAGGCACTCGGTTTGCTAGCAGACAAACTGGGACTCAGCGGCAGCGCGTGGGACGCAGTGGCGGCCGTCAACGAGCGCTTCGGGATGCTGGGCTACGGCATCGTCAGCGTGTTCATGCTGTGCTGGATCGGCTCGATCCTGTTTCATCGCTGGCGCAAGCCCGCAGCGGCCAGCCATTAGCATACCGACGCCCAGGCGCCGCAAAAGGCGCCGCAGCGCGCCACCCGACGGGCTTCGCGCGCCGCGCCGTTGTGCGTACGACACAACTCTCGCCCCGGATTCGTCTGAAGGGAACCGTGCGCCGTAGCGAATGCTCCCAATAAGGAGGCAATCGCTTACACTGAACCCGCATCGTGATCGCAGTACCACCGCAGCGCCCGCGCCTTTGCGCACGGCGTCCCAACAGAACGGATCGGACCCACCATCGATGAAGAATTCCGCGGACCCGCGTTTTGCGCCTCGCCTGGCAGAATCAGTTGACCTGGAGGCGACGCGCGTCGGCGCCGACGCTCACGGCAACCACGCCATCGACGAATTCCTCGCAGGCCGTCTCACGCGGCGCGAACTGCTGCGCTATGCCAGCGTGATCGGGATGTCGCTCGCGGGCGGCAGTCTGCTCACGCCACGCAGCGCGCGCGCCCAGGGCGCTGCCGGCGCCAACGCGACGATCCGCGTCGCGCATCTGACGCCCGCGGGCGCCGTCGATCCGATGACCGTCACCGATGCCGCGAGTCTCTGCCTGCTCAATCAGACGGGCGAATTCCTGATCGACGACGACGGCGAAAAGCAGACGCTCAAGCCCGCACTCGCGCTGTCGTGGAAGCCCAACGACAAGGGCGACGTGTGGACCTTCAAGCTGCGCGAGAACGTGAAATTCCACGATGGCCAGACCTTCACCGCGAAGGACGTCGCCGCGACGTTCGACCGGCTCGCCGATCCCGCCGCCGGCTCGGCTGCGCTGTCGACCTTGAAGGGCGTGCTGTCGAAGGGCAACACGAAGGTCGTCGACGATCACACCGTCGCGTTCCATCTCGACGCGCCCAACGGCAATTTCCCGTACTACGTCTCGTCGGACAACTACAACGCGGTGATCCTGCCCGCGAACTACACGGGCAACTACGAGAAGACCTTCATCGGTACGGGTCCGTTCAAGCTCGAAAAGTATCAGGCGAAAGTAGGCGCGTCGTTCGTGCGCAATCCCGACTACTGGGGCGACAAGGCCTTGCCGCAGCGCGTGCAGTTCACCTTCTATGCGGACCAGCAGGCGCAGATTCTCGCGCTGCAAGGCCATCAGGCCGACGTGATGGGCACCTTCACCGTGCAGGGCGGACAGGGCCTGATGAACAACCCCGAGTTCAAGGTGATCGGCGTGAAGTCGAGTGCCCATCGGCAGATACACATGCGCGTCGACAGCCCGCAGTTCAAGGACAAGCGCGTGCGCCAGGCGCTCGCGCTGTCGCTCGATCGCGAGGTGATCGTCAAAGGTCTCTTCAAGGGCCGCGCGCAGGTCGGCAACGACAGCCCGTTCGCGCCCGCGTTTCCGTCGTCGGATGCCGGCGTGCCGCAGCGCAGGATCGATGTCGCGAAGGCGAAGCAGTTGCTCGCGCAGGCGGGCGTGCCGAACGGCTTCGACGTGACGCTCACCACCGAAAAATACATGGAGATTCCCGACCTTGCCGTCGTCGTGCAGAACTACGCGAAGGCCGTCGGCATCCGCATCAATCTGAAGGTCGAAAGCCAGTCGCAGTACTACGGCTCGGGCACGCCGGGCAAATCGGACTGGCTCGATTCGCCGCTCGGCATCACCGACTACGGCAGCCGCGGCGTGCCGAACGTGTTCCTGAGCGCGCCTTTGACGAGCGGCGGCACGTGGAACGCCGCGCACTTCAAGAACCCGCAATACGACAAGCTGGTTGCCGACTACGTCGCGGCGCTCGATGTCGCCGGGCAAAAGAAAGTGTCCGCGCAGATCCAGACGCTGCTGCTCGACGAAACGCCCGTGATCTTCCCGTTCTTCTACGATCAGCTGATCGCCGCGCGCAAGCAGTTGAACGGCGTGCGCTTCACGGCGATCGCGCAGTTGTATTTCGATCGCGCGACGCTCGCGGCCTGATTGCGCGCGACGCGGCGAGCAAGGGATAGCGATGTCGACGACGGTTTCCTCATCCGTGGCTCGCGGCTCAGGCGGCAGCGCAGCGCGTATCGCGCGCTTCGTCGCGACGCGCGTCGGCCTGTCGCTGATCACGTTGTGGCTGCTGTCGGTGATCGTGTTCGCGGGCGGCCAGTTGCTGCCGGGCGACATCGGCCGCGCGATTCTCGGCCCCCTCGCCGATGCGCGAGCCGTCGCTGCGCTCAATCATCAGCTAGGCGCGGACCGGCCGCTCCTCACGCAGTACACGCAGTGGATCACCCATTTCGTGCAGGGCGACATGGGCGTGTCGTACGTGTTCCGAGAACCCGTTGCGCAGTTCGTCGGCAGCGCGCTCGCGAACTCGGCGAAGCTCGGCCTGCTCGCGTTCGTGGTGGTCGTGCCGCTCGGCATCGCGGGCGGCGTGTGGGCCGCGATGCACGCGGGACGCTGGCTGGATCGCACGATCAGCATCGCCGGATTGTCGGCGACCGTCGTGCCCGAGTTCGTGTCGTCGATCGTGCTGATTCTCGTGTTCGGCGTGTGGCTGCAATGGCTGCCCATCGATGCATCGTATCCGCCCGGCGCAGGCATCTTCACGCAACTGAAGCATCTGGTTCTGCCCGTGCTTCCGCTCGTGCTCGTGTTCTTCGGCTATATCGCGCGGATGGCGCGCGCCGGCACCGTCGAAGCGCTCGACGCCGACTACACGCGCACTGCGATCCTCAAGGGACTGCCGCCGCATATCGTCATCTTCCGGCACGTGCTGCGCAATGCACTGCTGCCGACCATCACCGTCGCCGCGACGCAGCTCGGCTACATGATCGGCGGCCTCGTCGTCGTGGAGACGCTGTTCCACTATCAGGGGATCGGCTCGCTGATCTACAACGCCGCGAAGGCTAAGGACTTTCCGATGCTCGAAGCCGGCGTACTGACGATCGGCGTCGTCTACACGCTCGCCAATCTCGTCGCCGATGGACTGTACGTGCTGCTCAATCCGCGTCTGCGCGTGAGGAGCGCCGAATGAGCACGAGCACGCCTTCGACGCAGCAGACACCACAGACGCCCGCCAAGCCGTCGCCGCCGCGAGCGCATGACAGCCGCCATGACGTGCTGCGCGCGTTGCTGCGCTCGCCGACCTTCGTCGTCGGCGCGCTGATCGTGCTGTGGTGGATCGTGTGCGCGATTGCCGGCGTGTGGATCGCGCCGCTCGACCCCTATGCATCCGATCCTTTGAACTCGCTCACGCCGCCCGCGCACGACCACTGGTTCGGCACCGATCAGCTGGGCCGCGACGTACTCTCGCGCGTGATCGTCGGCGCTCGCGACATCCTGACGATCGCCCCGCTCGCGACCTTGCTCGGCACACTCGCGGGCACGGCGCTCGGTCTCGTGGTCGGCTACTTCGACGGCTGGGTCGACAACGTGGTCGGACGCGCGATCGATGCCGTGCTCGCGCTGCCCCTCGTGATCGTCGCGCTGCTTGCGCTCGCTGCGGTGGGCGCGTCGAACTTCACGGTGATTCTCGTGATCGGCATCACGTTCACACCGATTACGGCCCGCACGGTGCGCGCCGCCGTGTTCGCGGAACGGCATCTCGACTACGTGGCTGCTGCGCAATTGCGCGGCGAGAACGCGCTCTACATCATGTTCGCCGAGATTCTGCCGAACGTACTGCCGCCCATCATCGTCGAAGCGACGGTGCGGCTCGGTTACGCGATCTTCGCTGTCGCGACGCTGTCGTTTCTCGGCTTCGGTATCCAGCCGCCGTCCGCCGACTGGGGCCTCGCGCTGTCCGAGTCGTACACGCTGATGGCAGGTGGCGCGTGGTGGACGGTCGTGTTCGATGCCGCCGCCATTGCTTCGCTGGTGGTTGGCGTGAACCTGATCGCGGATGCCGTGCAGGGAGCCGTCGACGCATGAACGGCCCTTCTCCACCTCCGCCGCCCGCCTCGTTTCCGGCCTTCGACGTGTCGAAGAGCGAGCAGTCGGACGCGCTCACCATCGTCGGACTCACGGTTGCGTATCGCACGCGCGGACGCGAACGCGAAGTGCTGCAGGACGTGTCGTTTCGCATCAGACGCGGCGAATCGTATGGACTCGTCGGCGAATCGGGCTGCGGCAAGTCGACGGTCGCGATGGCGACGCTTCGCTATCTGGCGCGCAACGGCCGCGTGAAGGCGGGCCGCATTTCGATCGCGGGCAAGGACGTGAATGCGCTCGATGCGGGCGCGTTGCGGGCGCTGCGGGCGAACAGCATATCGATGGTGTATCAGGATCCGTCGCGCGCACTCAATCCATCGCTGACGGTTGCGCGCCAGGTCGCCGAAGCATTCGAGGCAGCGGGCGCCGCACACGAAGACGCGCTGCGGCAAACGGCGGAGATCCTGCGCAAGGTGCGCATCGCCGAACCCGAACGCGTGATGGACAGTTATCCGCATCAGCTGTCGGGCGGCATGCAGCAGCGCGTCGTGATCGCGATGGCGCTCGCGTCGAAACCCGCGCTGCTGATTCTCGACGAACCGACTACCGGGCTCGACGCGACCGTCGAAGCGGAAGTGCTCGATCTCGTCGCGCAACTGCGCGAGGAATTCCACACGGCCGTGCTGTTCATCAGCCACAACCTCGCGGTGATCGGCAGGATGTGCGAGCGCGTCGGCGTGCTGTATGCGGGCAAGCTCGTCGAAGAAGGCGCGACGCAGGATGTGTTCGCGCGTCCACGGCATCCGTACACGGTCGGCCTGCTGCGCTGCCTGCCGACGGTCGGCCGCAGCAAGGACACCGACCGGCTCGACACGATCGCAGGCAGTCTGCCTCAGCCTGGTACCGTCACGCAGGGCTGTGTGTATCTGGAACGCTGCCGGCTCGCCGACGACCGTTGCCGGCGTGAAGCGCCGCCGCCGTATCGCGTGAGTGCGCAGCATGGCGATCAGATGTCGCGCTGCCACTATCACGAACGCGCCATCGAGTTGCCGCGCATGACGCCCGTCGAAGCGTCGGCGAACGGGCGCATGACGTACGACGCATCGCCCGTGCTGCGCGCGGAGTACGTGTCGAAGACTTTTCACGTCAATGGCTCTGCGCTGCGCGCCGTCGACGATGTCTCGCTCGAACTCGCGAAGGGGGAAACACTCGGCCTCGTCGGCGAATCGGGCAGCGGCAAGACGACGCTCGCGAAGCTGCTGCTCGGCCTCGTGTCGCCCGACGCGGGCAGCGTGCTCGAACTCGACGGCGCGCCGCTGCCGCCGCGCGTCACGCATCGCAACGACGATCAGGTGAAGTCGCTGCAGATCGTGTTCCAGAACCCTGATTCGGCGCTCAATCGCGCGCATTCCGTGCGGCGGCTGATCGGGCGCGCGCTGTCGCGTCTGTCCTCGCTGCGCGGCGACGCACGCGAGGCTCGGCTGGCGTCGCTGGCGCAAGCCGTGCGGCTGCCCGACCGCTATCTGACCTCGCGCACGCGGCAACTGTCGGGGGGCCTGAAGCAGCGCGTCGCGATTGCGCGCGCATTCGCGGGCGATCCGCGTATCGTCGTGTGCGACGAACCGACCTCGGCGCTCGACGTGTCGGTGCAGGCCGCGATCCTCAATCTGCTTGCCGATCTGCAACGCGATCGGGGCGTGAGCTATGTGTTCATCTCGCACGATCTGAATGTCGTGCGCTATCTGTCCGATCGCATCGCGGTGCTGTACGTGGGCCGCCTGCTGGAGATCGGGCCCGCGGCGGCCGTGTTCGACGGACCGCATCATCCGTATACGGAAGCACTGCTGTCGTCGGTGCCGACGCTCGATTTGCACGACGGCGAAACGCCCGGCAACGCGCGGACGCAGCGCATCCACCTCTCCGGCGAACTGCCCAGTCCCGCCGCGCCTCCCTCGGGCTGCGTGTTTCAGACGCGCTGTCCGCGCAAGCTCGGCGCGATCTGCGAGCAACAGGATCCGCCCTACACCGATGCCGGCGACGGCCATCGCATCCGCTGCCATATCCCCGTCGACGAATTGCGCGAGCTTCAACGTCGCAACTGATTCCCGCTTGCCGGACCGCTCGTCCATCGCGCGTTGAAACGAAAAACGCCGCGTTTCGACGCGTGCGTTTCAGGTCCGAAACGTTTTCATCGCGTTTCGCCGTGCGCGCAATCGGGCTGTCATGCGCATGCCATGTGCGACGGGCGTCTGCGGCCAATGGCATGTTTATCGCTAAATGACGCTCACGCATGGGGTTGCGTCGGGATCGACAAACCCTCGGACAACGCGAATTCGCGCCGGTACACGAACGACGCAACGGCGCACAGAAAGGACAGTCGATCCGGCGTTCGACGGATGAACGTCACGCAGAAACGAGAAGCCGCAGGCAGCGGAATGGGAGGCAGGAGCGCGCGACGTGCCACGGATAACGGCACGCGCCGCTGCTCCGGAGAACAGAAAAAGCGCGCCCGCTGCCGATCGGCCCGACACGCGCATTTACGAACGAACAGAACACGCCAATAAGCGGTGAACAAGGAATGACGGGCGCGGGGGCGTCGTTTCCTCGGGAGAGGTGCGATGAAGACCAGCACAATTGATACGTACTACTACAAGACAAGACGGGGTGCGGCGATCCTCGTGGTCGGCGCGGGGGCTTTGATGGCGGCCCAGTTCGTTCAGGCCGCATCCACGGACGACGTGATCCCCAAGTGGATCGTCGTAGCCGATGCGCCACTGCCTGCCAGCGGTGCATCGGCTGCGACGCAGCCTGCGTCGGGCGATGCGGCATCGACGGGTGCGGAGTCCGGTGCGACGACGGCCGCCGATGATGCTTCATCCGTCTTTCTGCCTGGTACATGTATCGGCAATTCAGCGCACTGCTCGCCCGGCGGCGGACGCGGTAGTGGTGGCGCGGGAGCGGCTGGGGCGACTGGGGCGGGATCGTCGGGCGCGGCTTCGGGCGGTGGGGGTTTTGGAGCCGCTGCAGGTCCGGGCGGTAATTCGGGTGGTGGCAGTGGTGGCAGTGGTGGCAAGGGTGGCAAGGGTGGCAGTGGCGGAAGCGGTAACGGTGGCGGTGGTAACGGTGGCGGTGGTAACGGTGGCGGTGGCAACGGCGGCGGTGGCAACGGCGGCGGTGGCAACGGCGGCGGTGGCAACGGCGGCGGCGGCAATGGCGGCGGTGGCAGCAACAGCGGCGGTGGCAACAGCGGTGGCTGCGGTTGTGGCGGCAGCGGTCACGGCGGCCCGGGCGGACCTGGCGGCGGGTTCGGTGGTGGCTTTGGTGGTGGGTTTGGTGGCTTTGGCGGTGGCTTCGGCAAAGGCGGCGGCTACGGAGGAGGTTCCGGCTCGGGTGGCGGTCACGGTGGCGGCAACGGACATTGAGATCCGGGCGAACGCGCCGGGCAGCGATGACATTGATTACGCTACGCGGACAAACTGGTCAACGTTGGCGGTGACGCTCCGCTCCCCCGGCCGGACGTCACCGCCGGGGCCAGGAATGCATCGACCACGTGATGGATACACGCGTCCACGGCGAAAGCACTCAGGCGCAACACGGCACACAGACACACAGACGCACCGGAACCAAACCGCCCCGCCCGCCTCCTATCTATTCCACCTTCGATATGAGGCCTCCTACATGCAACGACACTTCTCTCGCCCCGTTGCACGCATCGCGTCGAGCTTGCTGATCGCTTCGCTGCTCGGCGGCGCGTCGCTGGCTCATGCGCAGAATGCAACGCAAAACACGGCACAAACCCAGGCCGCCCCTCCCGTCGATCCCACCTTCTCCGCGTGGTCGCTCGCGCAATCCTGCCGGCAGAAGTCCGACAACGTCGCGCATGGTCAATGCGTCGGCACGATGCGCGGCATCATCCACGGCTATCAGTACGGCGTGCTGTTCCTGAGTCAGCGAACGTCGCTGCCCGCCAAGGAAACGCAGCGCGTGTCATTGTGTCTGCGCGACGTGCCCGTCTCGACGCTCGTCGACGAATTCGTTCAGGACGCGAGCCAGGTCAGCGCCGACTCGCTCAAACGCACGCCCGCCGAAGTCGCCGTGCTCGGCTCGGTGCATATGCATCACGCGTGCGACTGAGCCGCTGATTCACAACCCGCGAGCACCTGGCGCTGCGCCGCTCAAAGCATTTCGAGCGGCCGCTTGCTGCGCGGCGGACGAAAGTGCGCATCGATCGCGGCGACGTCATCGGCGGAAAGTTGCAGGTCGAGTGCGCGACGGTTGTCGCGCACGTGCTCGATGCGTCCTGACTTGGGAATCGCGAACACATCGGGCTGCCGCAGCACCCACGCAAGCGCGACCTGAATCACGGACACGCCCAGCCTGCCGGCGATATCGTCGAGCGGCGAGTGCTTCGGCAGGCGTGCGTGATCGACGGGGCTGTACGCCATTGCGGGCATCTTGCGGCCCGCGAGCCACGGCAGCAGATCGAACTCCGGCCCGCGCCGCGCGACGTTATAGAGAATCTGGTTCGTCGCGCAGGCATCGCCGTCCGTCACGTCGACGAGTTCTTCCATATCGTCGACGTCGAAGTTGCTCACGCCCCAGTGCCGGATCTTACCGTCGCGGCGCAGCGCCTCGAAACCCGCGACCGTCTCTTCGAGCGGCACCGAACCGCGCCAGTGCAGCAGATACAGATCGATGCGATCGGTCTTCAGGCGCCTCAACGACTGCTCGCATGCATGCTGCACGCCGCGCCGGCTCGCGTTGTGCGGATAGACCTTGCTGACGAGAAACACGTCGTCGCGCAGGCCGTGCAACGCTTCGCCAAGCAGCGATTCCGTCGCGCCTTCGCCGTACATTTCGGCTGTATCGATCAGCGTCATGCCGAGTTCGATGCCGCCGCGCAGCGCGTCGATCTCAGCCTTGCGGCGCGACGAATGCTCGCCCATCTCCCACGTGCCCTGCCCGAGTTTCGGAATGCGTTCGCCGTCGGGCAGCGTCACGCTGGCGATGTCGTTCGTCATGGTTGCGGTCCTCGCTAGTGATGGCGTGAAGATGCGCTGCATGGCAACGATCGATGCAGCGGCTCATGCCGCGAGTGTAGCGCCGGACGGCGACATGCATCCGCGTCCCGGCAAAACCCCGCTATAACGCCGCGCGCCAATGTCATAGAATTGCCGCTTGCCCTACTTGCGTCCGTCACATGAACCCAGTCTCGGAAGACCGTTGGCGCGATCTGCGTCCGGACCCGGAAAACGATACGCCGCTGTATCTTCAGCTCGCCCGCAAGCTCGGCACGGCCATCCACGAGAACCGCTGGAATGCAGGCGAAGCGCTGCCGTCGGAGCGCGTCTTGTCCGATGCGCTCGGCGTGTCGCGCATCACCGCGCGCAAGGCGATCGCGCTGCTCGTCGAACAGGGGCTGATTCGCCGTTCGCAAGGCGCGGGCAGTTTCATCACGCCGCGCTACGAAGATCCGCTGTCGCGTCTGTCGAGCTTCAGCGAAATGCTGCGCCGGCGCGGCTTCACGCCGAGTTCGCAATGGCTGTCGCGTGAAATCGTGCCCGCCAATCGCGATGAAGTGATCCAGCTTGGGCTGTCGCCCGCGGCCGCCGTCACGCGTTTGCGCCGCTTGCGTCTCGCGGACGGCATCGTGATGGCCGTCGAGAATTCGACCTTCCCCGCTTCCGTGATTCCCGATCCGCAGGCGATCGGCGATTCGCTGTACACGTATCTCGAACAGCGCGGGCTGACCATCGTACGTGCGTTGCAGCACTTTCGCGCCGTCAACGCGAGCGACGAGATCGCGCAGCAGATGAGCATCGCGCCGAACGACGCGCTGCTGCTGATCACGCGCGTCGGCTACACGGCCGACCAGCGTGCGATCGAACTCACGGATACGTACTGCCGCAACGACTACTACGATTTCGTCGCGGAACTGCGCAAGTAAGCACGCCGACTTGCCGCGCCGGCGCCTTCATCCTTCCCAGCGCGCCGCGTCGCTGCCGATCGGCGCGGGCGGCCGCGCATAGAACGGGGGCGTCTCCGACATCCGTTCGGCGGGCGCGGCCGCGCACACCCGCCCAAACGGCGAATCGACTTCGTGCAGACCCTCCTGCACTTCATCGAAGGTGACGTCCGGCGCGCGCCAGCCGTCCTCGATCTGTCCCATTGATTGCAGCCAGCGGCCCGTCTGCGCCAGCGACAGCCGCACATGCCAGCTGCCGCCCTCCTGCGCGCGCCGTGCGAGCGCGACCATCGCGCCGAACGCGGCGAGATAGCCCGTCGCGTGGTCGAGCGCCTGACAAGGCAGATGCTTCGGCCCGTCGACGCCCGCCGCACGGCTCTCCGTGTACGCGATGCCGCTTGCCGACTGCACGAGACTGTCGAAGCCGCGCCGCATCGCCCACGGCCCCGCATGGCCGTATGCCGAGATCGACACGCAGACGATGCCGGGCCTGACGCGCGCAAGCGTCTCGGGATCGAAGCCGCGCGCGGCGAGCGAGCCGGGGCGATACGCCTGGAGAAACACATCCGCTTCGCTGGCGAGCGCCTGCAATTGCTCGCGCGCCGCAGGCTCGCGCAGATCGAGCGTCGCGGAGCGCTTGCCACGGCCGTTGTCGATCACGAGCGGTGCGATGTTCGGCAGATGCGGACCGTTGATCAGCAGCACGTCGGCGCCATGCTGCGCAAGCGCCCGCCCCGCCACCGGACCCGCGATGATGCGCGACAGATCGAGCACGCGTGTGCCCGTAAGCGGCCGCACTGCCGTACCACGCCCTGGCGCTTCGGGCGGCGCATCGCCGATGCGCTCGATCTCGAACAGCGGCAGGTTCGCAATCGCCCTCGCCTGATCGAGCGCCGCCCATTCCCGCGGCGAGCGGATCAGCGCGGCGCAGAGGCCGGCGTCGGCGAGCGTCTGGTCGAGCGTTACGCCGTCCCAGTGGCCGATCGCAGCTGCGACTGCGTCGCGATCGCCGTCGCAGCCGAGCACCTTCAGCACGCCCTGCAGGTGATGCGGAAAGTTCGTGTGCAATTGAATCCAGCGGCCGTCGCGCGTCGCATAGAAGCCTGTCACGGGATGACGCAACTCCTGCGGCAGACCATCGTTCACACGCAGATAGCGCTCGCTGCGAAACGCGATGAGCGCCCGCCGCACGCTCACGTCCACGTGTTGCATGCGGCCCGTGCGCAGCCGGAAGCAATCGGCGGCGGCGAGCGCCATCGCCGCGATCGACGCACTCGCCAGCGTCCCGACACGAAACACGGACGGCAACGCCGGATCGTTGCCCTCCATCGACACATGTTCGAGCAAGGCCGCATCGCAGCCTGCGATGGACCAGAGGTGATCGAGAGCGAGCTGGGGCGTCATGGCAAGCTTCCTGGAGAAAGAAGACAGGACCCAGTCTAGGATTGCGCCTCGCCATGATCAATCTTGATTTATATAATCAATATATATTCGTTTGTTTGGGTTTCTTCCCGCTATGTCCACTGCGCGTCATCTGTCCGCCGACCAAGCCGCCGCGATGCTCGGCATCAGCGTCACGACGCTCTATGCGTATGTCAGCCGGGGCATGCTGCGCTCGGCGCCGGACGCGAACAGCAAGCGCCGCCTCTACGATGAGGACGAAGTGCGCCGCCTTGCGCGCCGCAAGGAAGACGGCAAGCGCGCGGGCAAGGTCGCGCAGAAGGTGCTGGATTGGGGCGTGCCCGTGCTCGAATCGTCGATCACACTGATCGCGGACGGCAAGCTGCTGTATCGCGGGCGCGATGCAATGGAACTCGCGCGCACGGCCACGCTGGAAGAGGTGGCGGCGTTGCTGTGGGAATGCAGCGCGCGGCGCGTCGCCGACGCGCCCGCCGCGCCGCTTGCTGCTGCTCAATGGTCGGCATGGCTGAAGTTGTGGAGCGACAGCACACCGCTCGACCGCGCGCTCGTGCTGCTGCCCGCCGCCGCTGCGCAGATGCCGCGCATCTGGGCACTCGGCCGCGATGCGCAACTCGACAATGCGTGTGCGCTGATCCGGCTGCTGGCGGGCGCGATGATCTCGGCGGTGCCGTCGAACGATCCGCTGCACAGACAGCTCGCCGGCGCATGGGGCGTGCGCAACCGCGCTCAGATCAATCTGTTGAGAGCGGCGCTCGTCGCGTGCGCCGACCATGAGCTGAATGCGTCGACGTTCACGGTGCGCTGCATCACGTCGACGGGCACGCATCTGTTCGGCGCGGTGGCGGGCGGGCTCGCGGCGCTATCGGGGCCGCGGCATGGCGGGGAAACGGCGCGCGTCGCCGCGTTGTTCGACGAAGCCGCACGTGCCGCCGATCTCGACCGCTATCTGGCGACGCGCCTCGCGCACCACGAACAGGGCGCGCCGGTGCCGGTGATCTCGGGATTCGGTCATCCGCTGTATCCGGACGGCGATCCGCGCGCGCGGTTGCTGCTGGATTTGCTTGGAGAATGCGCGCCCAGCCGTTCGCCGCTTGCGGATGTGCAACGGCTAGCGCGCACCGTGCGCGACACGACGGGCGCCGAGCCGACCGTCGACTATGCGCTGGCGGCCATCGAGCGCGTGCTCGGTCTGCCCGCCGGCGCGGCTTTCACGCTGTTCGCGGTAGGTCGCGTGACGGGCTGGATTGCGCACGCGATGGAGCAGACGAACGACGGCCGGCTGATCCGGCCACGTGCGAGGTACATCGGCGCGTATCAGGTGGACTGAAAGATTGCTGATTCGCAATCGGCGCTTCAGGCCGTGAGCAGCCAGCGAGGCATCCACGTCCAGCGCGGCGTGCGGCGCCGTTCGACACGCACCGTATCGCCCGCGCCGCTCGTCACCGTCAGCGACAGCCGCACGCCGTCGCGTCCCGCGCTCAGCCACGCCACTGCGCCGCGCTTCAGTTCGAACGACTCGCCCGCCGCGAGCCAGTAGTCTTCGGCGTCGCCTTCGACCGTAAGCCAGAGTTCGCCCGCCAGCACGTTCACGGCGAGCGGCTGCGCGACCCGCCAGGCGCTCGCCGGCTCGCCGTGTTCGAGTTCGAAAGTACGGATTTCACGCATCGCTTTGCTCCTTGAAGTGCTTTTTCGCTTGCATCCATTATTGGCGTGCGATGATGACTGTCACATGCACAGTGCTGAACAGTTTCAAAAGAACTGTACAGCCAGAAAACCTGACAGTTGCCGGTGCTTCGACCGTGACAGACCGTGACGACGGCCTGCGGAGCGCCCCGAAGGAGACACCGAATGAAGCTGGACATCGACCTGAACCGCGAAACCGGCGTGCCGCTGACCGAGCAGATCGTGAGCGGGGTGCAGGAATGGATCCGCTCGCGCACCGCGCATCCCGGTGCGAAGTTGCCGTCGATCCGCCAGTTCGCCGCCGATAACGACATCAGCCGTTTCCCCGTGATCGAGGCAT
This sequence comes from Paraburkholderia sp. Tr-20389, assembly GCF_017104565.1. Lineage (GTDB taxonomy): Bacteria > Pseudomonadota > Gammaproteobacteria > Burkholderiales > Burkholderiaceae > Paraburkholderia. The sequence goes on from NZ_JAAGPD010000022.1 coordinate 122,070, forward strand.
ACGACCGGCTGGTGTCGCTCGGTTATCTGGATTCGCGGCCGGGCTCCGGGTTCTACGTGGCGGAGCGGCAGCGCGCGTCGATGAGCGGACAGGGCGCGTCCGACCCGCGTCGCGCCGAGGGCGAATCGGTGCACATCCTGCAGCAGTTCAATCATCCCGGCGAATCGCTCAAGCTCGGCAGCGGCTTCATCCCCGAAGCCTGGCGCGACATGGACAGTCTCGCGCAGGCGATCCGCCACGTGTCGCGCACCGACGGCGCGAGCATGATCGATTACGCGACGCCGCTCGGCAACGCGACGCTGCGCGAACATCTGCAGGCGCGCGTCTCACAGCTCGGCATCGAAGCGGAGGCCTCGCAGATCCTCATCACGATCGGCGCGAGCCAGGCGATGGACCTGCTGATGCGCTACATGCTCAAGCCCGGCGACACGATCTTCGTCGAGGATCCCGGCTACTACAACTTCAACGGCCTGCTGAAACTGCATGGCGTGAATCTCATCGGCATTCCGCGCACGCGCACCGGCCCCGATCTCGAAGCGATGCAAAAGCAGTTGCAGCAGCATCGGCCGAAGGTGTTCTTCATCAACTCCGTGTTTCACAACCCGACGGGCACGACGATCGCGCCGCCCGTCTCGTTCCGTCTGCTGCAACTGGCGCGTGAACACAACTTCAAGATCATCGAAGACGACATCTACGCGGACTTCCAGAGCGATCCCACCGACCGCCTCGCGACGCTCGACCAGCTCGAACACGTGATCTATATCGGCGGGCTGTCGAAGACCCTGTCGTCGTCGCTGCGCATCGGCTACGTGATTGCGGACCACGCGACCATCAAGGATCTCGCCGACATCAAGATGTTGACGAGCATCGGCGGATCGCGCTTTGCGGAAGCCGTGACCGTCGCACTGCTCGAACGCGGGATGTACCGCAAGCATCTGGACCGGCTGCGGCGGCGCATGCGCGACGCGCTCGGCGCGACCGTGCAGACGCTCGAAATGAGCGGCTGGCAGGTGTTCGAAAATCCGCTCGGCGGCAAATTCGTGTGGGCGCGCGTGCCGCATATCGACAATGCCGAACGGCTCGTCGAATGCGGTGCGCCGCTCGGCGTGACGGTAGCGCCCGGCAGCTACTTCCGGCCGAACGGCGAGCCGAGCCCGTGGATCCGCATCAACGCCGCGTTCGCGAACGAGCCGCGTGCGCGGATGTTTTTCGAAGCGGCGGCGGGATTGAACGCGTGACACGGGCTCACTCGCCCATCATGAGCTTCTCATCGTCCTGACGCGCGGCGAATACGCCGAGAAAGGCGATGGTCCCAGCGTCTTCGTCGACCGCATACGGCAGTACCGTGTTGGCTCCTTAGTGGGTGAGCCGCAAGCCTGGCGCGAGATCGTCGCGCGGCTTTCCCCGGTAAGGGAAGCAGCTCATCGTTTCGCAGAACTCGAGCACATTTCGTTGATACCGGTCGAGGTGATGCTCAGAAGCGCCCGTCAATTCCATGAAGCTCAAAACACGGTCCAGCGAAACCATGAATTCCGGCGAGAAGACAACTGCGTATTGCCTCATGCGGGATGCTTCTTTCGGGCCTTGCGGCGCTCCGCGAGCTGTTTCGATACATCGTCAGCCGACATGGCGCGCGACGGATCGGCCTTGAGTCGCAGATGCGCGGGCACGACTTCCTTGCGCAGCCATTCTTCGACGGCCTGATCGCGGGCTTTGAGAAGGCGCAAGCCGTCGCGAATCACTTCGCTATCGTTGTTGTAGTCGCCTCCCTGGCTCCGCTCACGAACGAACTCGAGCAGCTCAGGCGTCAACGTGATGGTCAAACGTGTGCTTGCCATGATCGCTCCGCAATCGAAAGTGTATGACACTATCATACGCCCGCACACCGAGGCGCGGCGCTTGCAATCGCTGAGGCGGAGCACGAACCCCGCGCTTTTTCCCTAGAATGTGGGCTCTCCCCGCCCAGCCGCCCTGCCTTCATGTCCGAATCGACCGAATCCGCCTCTGCCGCCGCCGGCGACCGCCCCGAAAAGACCACGCCCACGGCCCGCTCGCTGACGGTGATGCTGTGGATCGTCGCGACCGGCTTCTTCATGCAGACGCTCGATTCGACCATCGTCAACACCGCCCTGCCCGCGATGGCGCGCAGCCTCGGCGAACTGCCGTTGCGCATGCAATCGGTCGTGATCGCGTATTCGCTGACGATGGCCGTGATGATTCCCGTCTCCGGCTGGCTCGCGGACAAGCTCGGCACGCGGCGCGTGTTCATGGCCGCGATCCTCGTCTTCACGATCGGCTCGCTGCTCTGCGCGAACGCGCAGACGCTCACGCAACTCGTGATCTATCGCGTGTTGCAGGGCGTGGGCGGCGCGATGCTGCTGCCCGTCGGCCGGCTTGCCGTGCTGCGCGTATTTCCGGCGGAACGCTACCTGCCCGCGCTGTCGTTCGTCGCGATTCCGGGGCTGATCGGACCGCTGATCGGCCCGACGCTCGGCGGCTGGCTCGTCAAGATCGCGTCGTGGCACTGGATCTTCCTGATCAACGTGCCCGTCGGCATCGTGGGCATCATCGCGACGTTCATCTTCATGCCCGACAGCCGTAACCCGGACACCGCGAAGTTCGATATCAAAGGCTACGTGCTGCTGATCGTCGGCATGGTGTCGATCTCGATGGCGCTCGACGGCCGCACCGAATTCACGATCCAGCACGCGACCGTGCTGATGCTGCTGATCCTTTCGCTAGGCTGTTTCGTCGCCTACGGCTTGCACGCGGTGCGGGCCGCCAACCCGATCTTTTCGCTCGACCTGTTCAAGATCCACACGTTCAGCGTCGGCCTGCTCGGCAATCTGTTCGCGCGCATCGGCAGCGGCGCGATGCCGTATCTCATTCCGCTCCTGTTGCAGGTGAGCCTCGGCTACAGCGCATTCGAGGCCGGCCTGATGATGCTGCCCGTCGCGGCCGCCGGCATGTCGTCGAAGCGTCTCGTCACGCGGCTCATCATGAAGTACGGCTACCGGCGCGTGCTCGTGTCGAACACGGTGCTCGTCGGTCTCGCGATGGCGAGCTTCTCGCTGACGAGCGAGCATCAGCCCCTGTGGCTGCGTCTCGTGCAACTCGCGTTCTTCGGCGGCGTCAACTCGATGCAGTTCACCGCGATGAACACGCTGACACTGAAAGATCTCGGCACGGGCGGCGCGAGCAGCGGCAACAGCCTGTTCTCGCTCGTGCAGATGCTCGCGATGAGCCTCGGCGTCACGGTCGCGGGCGCGTTGCTCACCACATTCACCGGCCTCATGCCGCGCGTCACCGCGGCCAACTCGCTGCCCGCCTTTCACGCGACCTTCCTGTGCGTCGGCCTGATCACCGCGGCGACGTCATGGATCTTCGCGCAACTGTCGGCGGATATCCGGCAGCCCGCGAGACGCGCCGATCCGCAGGAGCGCACGTGAGCGCGCGCACGCCGGGCACGACGACCGAACGCTAATGGGGCGCGCGGCGCACCATCGATGTGCGCTTCGCCGCTCGCGCGCATGACAGCGTCAGCGTTCGCGGCGCACAATTGAAGGCCGGCGCGGCAAACACGGCGCAGTGCAGCCGTCGCAACGATGAACCCTGAAGCGTTTCGTCGTGCGCATGTTTCTTGCTGCCCTATCCTGTAAACTTGAAACTTTCGCGCCCACGCGCGGCCTGCTTCGCTACTCAACCGATAACCGACACGATGAGCATGATCGAACTCGATCCTCCCGGCTTCCAGCCTCCACGCCCGATAGCGGGCGATGAAGGCTCGCGCCGCACCGTCCGGTATGGCGGCTACACGGTTTTCAGCGTGTTTCAGCCGGTTTTCTCGGTTTCGCACCGTCGCGCGATCGGCTATCACGCGTCGCTGCGCGCACACGACGAGAACGGCAAGCAGGTGCCGTCGGGCGAAGTCTTCACGCAAGCCGCGCGGCGCGGCGATCTGCTTGAACTCGGGCGGCTCGCCGAATCGCTGCATCTGGGCAACTTCAATGCGTTCGACAGCCATGACGAATGGCTCTTTCTGAGCCTGCATCCCGCCGCGCTGATGGACACGAGCTACGGCGACGCGCTGCTCGCCGGCCTCAAGGCACTTGGCCTGCCCGCGCAACGCGTGGTGCTCGAAGTGTCCGAGCAGGCGGGCGGAGAAACGACGCGCTTCGCCGAAATCATCGATTCGCTGCGCAAGTCCGGCTTCCTGATCGCGCTCGACGGCTTCGGCGCGAAGCATTCGAACATCGACCGCGTGTGGAATCTGCGGCCCGACATCGTCACGCTCGATCGCTGCATCCTCGCGCAAGCCAGCGAGCATTCGCATATCGAGCGCGTGCTGCCCGGCATCGTGTCGATGCTGCATGAATCAGGGCAACTGGTGCTGATGGGCGGTCTGTCGACCGAACGCGATGCGTTGATCGCGCTCGAATGCAACGTCGATTTCGTGCAGGGTTCGTTCTTCGCCGCGCCGAGTGTGGAGCCCGTCGCGCGCCAGGCGACGGTCAACCTGATGGACGAACTGTCGGCCGCGCTCCGGCAACGGGTGGCCGCACGCGAACGCGCGCAGTCCGAGCGGCTCGCGCCGTTCGTTACGGCGCTCGAATCGGCGAGCGCGCATCTCGTCGAAGGCGAAACGATGGCGGACGCAACCGCGCCGCTGCTCGCGCTGCGCGAAACCGCGCGCTGCTTCCTGCTCGACGGTTCGGGCCGCCAGATCGGCGACAACGTGCTGCCGTCGGGCCGAGCGTCGCAGCGCGCCAAGCGCTTCCGTCCGCTGCTGCATTCGGAAGGCGCCAGCTGGGAGCGTCGCCCGTATTTCATCGAGGCCGTGCGCGCACCCGGCCAGGTGCACCTGACGCCGCCCTATCTGTCGATCAACGAAGCACACCTGTGCGTGACGGCGTCGATCGCGGCGGAAACGGCGCGCGGCATGCAGGTGCTATGCGTCGATATCAACTGGGAAGTCGCCGCGCATCGTAACTGACGCGGCCTGGCTGCTGACGGGCTGCAGCAGCCGCATGATCGCCGCGCGTCCGAACACCTGCGTTGCAGGCGCAAGCCGCAGCGCGCCCGTCACGATGCGCAGCGCGACGATCCGCTCGTCCTCGCCGATCGTAATGTCGAGCAGCGCGTCGATCTCGCCATTGCGCATCCACGCGACGGCGCTCATGCCGTTCATCGACACCGTCTCCATCTGATCGCCCCGGCCGCGCATCGACAGCGTGGTCGCTACCTGGTCCGCCGTCGCGACGGCGTCGACGGTTTCGGGCGCATCGCTGATTACGCTCGGCACGTCGCAGAAGAGCCGCACGAGGCCCACGCGATCCTGCGCCTCCATCGCCGCCCGCAACCGCTCGACGATGCGCGCATGCGCCGCGGGATCGGCCCGCTTCGCCGGCACGCCTTCGCGCTGTAAGCGCTCTTTCGCGCGATGCACCATCTGCCGGCAGTTCGCGGGCGTCTTCGCGAGAATCTTCGCGATTTCCGCGTAATCGCACTCGAATGCCTCGTGCAGCACGAAGGCCGCGCGTTCTTCGGGCTTCAGGCGTTCGAGCAGCAGCATCACGCCATACGACATCTGCACCGCCTGCAGCGCCAGATCTTCGGCGGAAGGCGCGAGGCCTTCGAGCCACGGATCCGGCATCCAGCCGCCCGAGCGCGTCGTGCGCTCGATCCGCAGATGACGCAGCCGGTCGATCGCGAGACGCGTCGTGATCGTCGTGAGCCAGGCGGGCGACGAGCGCAGTTCGCTCGCGTCGGCGGCATGCCATTTGAGCCACGCATCCTGCACGACGTCTTCCGCTTCCGCGCGGCTGCCGAGCATCCGGTACGCGAGCGCGAACAGCTTCGCGCGCACCGCCTCGAATTCCGCCGACTTCTCTCTGTCCATCTGTTCCATGCGTGCCGCTCCTGTGGCTGGGTCATCGGCTAGACGGGCAAACCGTCCGCGATGTGACACGTCGACGTGAAAATTCTTTTGTCACGCTACGCCCCGCTGTCGCGTCATGCGACTGAAACCCGCCTTGCGCGGGCCTTTCAGGCAATCAGCGAGGATCGCATGCAGCGTCATTTCTCTTCACCCGCCAACTCTGGCTTCAATCTCGTGCCGACCGTCATCGAGCAATCGAGCCGCGGCGAGCGCGCCTACGACATCTACTCGCGCCTCTTACGCGAGCGGATCGTGTTTCTGGTCGGCCCCGTCAACGACCAGTCCGCGAGCCTGATCGTCGCGCAACTGCTGTTCCTCGAATCGGAGAACCCCGACAAGGATATTTCTTTTTACATCAACTCGCCGGGCGGCTCGGTCTATGACGGCCTCGCGATCTTCGACACGATGCAGTTCATCAAACCCGACGTGTCGACGCTCTGCACGGGCTTCGCGGCCAGCATGGGGACGTTTCTGCTGGCCGCGGGCGCACCCGGCAAGCGCTATGCATTGCCGAACGCGCGCATCATGATTCATCAGCCGTCGGGCGGCGGCCAGGGCACGGCATCCGATGTCGAGATTCAGGCGAAGGAAGTGCTCTATCTGCGCGAGCGCCTGAATGAAGTGCTCGCGCAGCGCACGGGCCAGAGCATCGCGCAGATCGAGAAGGACACGGATCGTGACAACTTCATGTCGGCGGAGGCGGCGAAAACCTACGGTCTCGTCGACGATGTGCTGACGACGCGCGTGCCGCTTCCCGTCGACGCGCTGCACGGCACGACCTGACACGCGTTTTCTGCGGATGTTTCAGCGCAGGCGCGCGGCAAGATACGACGACACGACCAGCTTGTATTCGTCGACCAGCGCCTTGCGCTCTTTGGGCTTCGCGGCCGCATAGAGCGGATTCAGACTCTTCACCACCTGCAGCGCGACCTCGGCGACGCGAAACGCGTCGTCGTCCGCCAGCGCGGAGCTGTAGCGCTGGAACAGTTCGGCGAACCTGCCGCGCAAGCGGTTGCGCGCGGCGGCATCGCGCCTGAAATTCAGCGTCACCGACAACAACGGCAGATACGCGGGCCGCGACGCCATGAACTCCGTCATCAGCGCGAAAATGCGATCGACGAGTTCGTCGACGCTGCAATCCTGCGCCGCCTCGCCGAGCGCGCTCCATTGCGCTTCCATTTCGTCGCCATAGCGTGTGCGCAGCGCGAAAACAAGCGCATCCTTGTTCGGAAAGTATTGATAGACGGCCCCGATCGACGTACCCGCACGCTCGGCAATCGCGGTCATCGTCGCAGCATCGAAGCCGCGCTCTGCGATGACGTCGCCTGCGGCATCGAGCAGCGCGTCGACACGTTTTGCCGCGCGTTCCTGCTGTGGAATGCGCCGCACCTTTTGATTATCTGAGGCGAGACTCATGTTTATCGATTATCATGACATGAGGCCATCCTCACATACAGGTGACGCATGACGCAAGCTCTTTCCATCGATCCGCGCAGCACGGCCCTCGTGCTGATCGATCTGCAACACAGCAATGTCGCGCGGCAACTGGCGCCGCATTCGGCAACGGACGTCGTCGCGCGTTCCGTGCGCGCCGCCGACGCGCTGCGCGCGGCGGGCGGCATGGTCGTGTTCGTGCGCGTCGATGTCGCGCAGTTGCTGTCGCTGCCCGCCGACGCGCCGCTGCGTCCACGCGACGCGCCCGCGCCGCCGCCGCAAGCCTCCGACCTCGTGCCCGAATGCAACGTGCAGGCCGGCGATCTGATCGTGACCAAGCGTCAGTGGGGCGCGTTTTACGGCACCGATCTGGAACAGCAATTGCGCCGCCGTGGCATTCGCACCATCGCGCTGACGGGCATCGCGACGAATTTCGGTGTCGAGTCGACGGCACGTGCGGCGTTCGATCAAGGCTACGAACTGGTCTTCATCGAAGACGCGATGTCGGGGCTGTCGGCTGACACGCACCGTTTTCCCGTCGAGCATATTTTCCCGCGCATGGGTTTCGTGCGTTCGACGGAGGAATTCGTCAGCGCCGTCGCGGAGAACGGGTCGTTCGGCGGCGCCTGAGCGCAGCGCGGGTCAATCATCGTGCAAACGCTCGATCGACGCCGCGTTGTGTGAGACGATCGAGCCTGCACTTCACTGGAGAAGCATATGGCGTCATCCCAGGATACCGTCAGCATGGCGCTGTTCTGTGATTTCGAAAACGTCGCGCTCGGCGTGCGCGACGCGAAATACGAAAAATTCGACATCAAGCTGGTGCTGGAACGCCTGCTGCTGAAAGGCAGCATCGTCGTGAAGAAGGCGTATTGCGACTGGGACCGCTACAAGGGCTTCAAGGCCGCGATGCACGAAGCGAACTTCGAGCTGATCGAAATCCCGCACGTGCGGCAGTCGGGCAAGAATTCCGCTGACATCCGCCTCGTCGTCGATGCGCTCGATCTCTGCTATACGAAGTCGCACGTCAACACGTTCGTCATCATCAGCGGCGACTCGGATTTCTCGCCGCTCGTGTCGAAGCTGCGCGAAAACGCGAAGCAGGTGATCGGCGTCGGTGTGCAGCGCTCCACTTCCGATCTGCTGACCGCGAACTGCGACGAGTTCATCTTCTATGACGACCTCGTGCGCGAAAGTCAGCGCGCCGCTGCGAAGCGCGACAACGCGAAACCCGCGCAGCAGGCGGCGCAGCAACCGTCGAAGCGCGCACCCGAAGGCGAGAAGCGCAAGGAAGATCTCGAGACGCGCAAGACCAAGGCGATCGAATTCGCGGTGCAGACCTTCGATGCGCTCGCGTCCGAGCGCGGCGACAGCGGCAAGATCTGGGCGTCGGTGCTGAAGAACGCGATCAAGCGCCGCAAGCCCGATTTCAACGAGACGTACTACGGTTTCCGCGCGTTCGGCAATCTGCTCGAAGAAGCGCAGTCGCGCGGGCTGCTCGAAGTCGGCCGCGACGAGAAGTCGGGCACGTTCGTCTATCGCAGCGCGGCACCCTCCGTCGCTGCGCCCGCCGATGTCGCGACGCCGCGCGAAACGGGCGATGAATGGGCCGCGATGCCGGCGGCTGCCGAGATCGTCGAACTGGAGGAAACGGCGGTTGCCGCTTCCGCCGTCGAAGCGGATGTGGCGGCGGATGAAAGCGTCGACGTTGCGCAGCCCGTGGTATCGACCGGGCAGGTGACTGACAAGGGCAAGAGCGACACGCGCCGCAAGGATCGCGGTACACGCAAGCCCGCGGCGAAGAAGACGAAGAAAGCCAAGGCGGAACGCGTCGAAGCCGTCGAAGCCGTCGATGCCGCAGCAGGTTCGCCGCAAACCGCCGATGCGCCGCATGTCGCGGAGCAGGTGACGACATCGGAGGCTCAAACGCCCGCGCCCGAAGCAGAACACCCGGCGACAGAAGCACCCGCTGCAAGAAAGAAGCCGTCGCGCAAATCTGCGACGCGCAGCCGCCGCCCTCGTAAGACCGAGGCGACGAGCGATACGGAGTAAGTGGAACGTCATGTGAAAGCGCCGCTCAATAGAGCGGCGCTTTTTCTTTGTTGCTGCGCGTCACGCATCCATTGATTCGGATCGCGAATCAATGCAGCCGAACACGCGCTATGTAAGCGCATGTAATGCAAAGCATCGACGTCAAGCGGAGAAAGAAAAAGCCCTCATCAATGAGGGCTTTCGGGTGATGCTGCCGCCCGGGATTTTCACGGGCGCGTCTCAAAGACTTACGCGAAATTCTTTTCAGCGAAGGCCCAGTTGACGATGTTCCAGTACGCTTCGACGAACTTCGGACGTGCGTTGCGGTAGTCGATGTAGTACGCGTGTTCCCACACGTCGATCGTCAGCAGCGGCTTTGCGTCCGTGGTCAGCGGCGTGGCTGCGTTGCTGGTCGACACCAGATCCAGCGAACCGTCTGCCTTCTTCACGAGCCATGCCCAGCCCGAGCCGAACGTGCCGACTGCCGTCTTCGTGAACTCTTCCTTGAACTTGTCGAAAGAACCCCACTTCGCGTTGATCGCGTCCGCGAGCGCGCCCTTCGGTGCGCCACCGCCTTGCGGCGACAGGCTGTTCCAGAAGAACGTGTGGTTCCACACCTGTGCCGAGTTGTTGAAGACACCGCCCGACGACTTCTTGACGATTTCTTCCAGCGACAGGCTTTCGAACTCGGTGCCCTTGATCAGATTGTTCAGGTTGGTCACATAGGTCTGATGGTGCTTGCCGTAGTGAAACTCAAGCGTCTCTTCCGACATGTGCGGAGCGAGCGCGTTCTTGGCGAACGGCAGCGGCGGGAGCGTATGTTCCATGGTGCTATTCCTTTGTATCTGTTTATGGGGAGTCTGCGGATAACGCGGTGGGAGCACTCGATTGTAGGCGACTTGGAATAACCCCGCAAACGCAAGCCCTTTATGGCATTCATTGCGAAAAGGCGCTGCACGGGCAGCGTAATTAATGCTCGCGCTGCATCGTTTCACATGTCATACGAAGGTCAAAACTACTGTGCAGAAGCGGCGTCAGAAGCCATCCGTAAGACGCGGTTGAACATCCGACAAGGCGATATCCGCCGAGCCTTCCGCGAGGTGAACGGTCATGCGCCGGCCAGGCTTCAACGACGATGGCGCACGCACCGCGCGTCCGCTTTGCGCATCGAGCAACGCGGCGTAACCGCGTTCGAGCGTGCGTTGCGGACTCAATACTTCGAGCCGGGCCGCAAGCGTTTCCACGCGTGCGAGGTGTCTTTCATGTTGACGCAACAGTGCACGCTCCAGGCGCTCGGCAAGGCCGGTGACTTTAGAACGATGCGATGTGAGATCGGGACGCCAGCGTTGCCAGCGCATCTGCACGAGCGAGAAACGCGCGCGCGCATCGCGCACGGGCCGCGCACCCGCCGACGCGAGCCGCACGCTCAGTTGCTGCAAATGCGTGCGTTGCCGCGCGAGTCTTTCGGCAGGCGACACGAGACGGCGCGCGAGCCAGTCGAGTTGTTGCGCACGGCGTTCCATCATGCGTCCGAAGCCGCGCGCGAGCGTAGCGTGCCGATGGTCGAGATCGCGCAGCAGCAGCACGCGTTGCGGGCTGACGAGTTCGGCGGCACCCGTGGGAGTCGGCGCGCGGACGTCGGCCGCGAAGTCGGCAATGGTGAAGTCGGTTTCGTGACCCACGCCGCTGACGACGGGCACCTCGCTCGCCGCAATCGCGCGGGCCAGCACTTCTTCGTTGAAAGCCCACAGATCTTCGATCGAGCCGCCGCCGCGGCACACGATCAGCACATCCACTTCACGCCGGCGGTTCGCCGCTTCGACCATCGCGGCCAGCTTCGCGCTGACGCCCGCGCCCTGCACGGGCGCCGGATAGACGATCACAGGAATGTGCGGCGCGCGGCGCGCCAGGGTGGTCAGCACGTCGCGCAACGCCGCGGCCTGCAACGACGTGACGATGCCGATCGAACGAGGATGCGCGGGCAACGGGCGCTTGCGCTGCGGATCGAACAGGCCTTCGGCTTCGAGCTGCGCCTTGAGTCGCAGGAACGCTTCGTACAGCCGGCCCTGCCCCGTGCGGCGAACGGCTTCGACGTTCAGCTGGAGTTCGCCGCGCGGTTCGTACATCGTGACGAGCGCGCGCACTTCGATCTTGTCGCCCTCGCGCGGCGTGAACTCGGCGTATTGCGCGCGGCCCCGGAACATCACGCAGCGCATCTGCGCCTGCGCGTCCTTGATCGAGAAGTACCAGTGTCCGCTCGCGGCGCGCGTGAAGTTCGACACTTCGCCCGACACCCAGACGAGCGGGAACGAACGTTCGAGCATGGTCCCGATCGCGCGGTTGAGCACCGACACGGGAACGACGGCATCGCCGCCTGCACCGACGGGGGACGAGAACTGACTTTCGGAATTCATGCGAGGAATGGTTTTGACAGGCCGGACAGACGATAGACCGATCGGCTGGCCAGGTCTAGCGTGTTCTACACGCCTTTAGCCGGATTGTTAAAAGTGTCCACATGCCGGGAGAACGGTGAAGAACGGCTTCGAAACCACGCCAGAGCCCACTTAATACCAATCAACTATCTGATTTTTCAACGTTTTTTGTATTTTAAAAGTTCCCAGCCGCCGACCCGATGCTTGCGTGGCGGCCTTTCCGACACATTGCAAGGCAGGTTCTCCACAAAGTTATCCACAGGCTATGGATAAAGCATTCGCCGTGCGCGGCTGTCGCTCCTCGGCCTTTCCGACTTGCAGCCGACGCCGCCCGCGCGCTAGAGTGCCGGGTTCTGGTGGAATCGCGGGTCGTGACGCGCGCGACCCTGCCCATGCTTTTCGCCGCTGCAACCGACTGCCCGGAGATGCCTGCCGATGTCCGCCCCGTTCGTCCCGTCTGACGCGCCGCGCAAGCCGGCTGCCCGCCGATGAGCGACCTCGCCTCCCGCCTCGAAACGCGCGTCGCGCGCGAATGGCAGCAGCGCGGTCCGCTCGCGTGGGCGCTGACGCCGCTCGCGTGCGTGTTCGGCGCGGTCGCGCTCGGGCGTCGCGCGGCATTCAGGCTCGGCTGGCTGAAGTCAGTGCGGGTGCGCGTGCCCGTCGTCGTCGTGGGCAATGTGACGGTCGGCGGCACGGGCAAGACGCCTACAGTGATCGCGCTGGTGCAGGCGCTGCGCAGCGCGGGCTTCACGCCGGGCGTCGTGTCGCGCGGCTACGGCGCGAAGATCACGCAGCCCACGCTCGTCACGCCGACCTCGAAAGCGGCGCAGGCGGGCGACGAACCGCTGTTGATCGCGCGCCGCACGGGCGCGCCCGTATTCGTGTGCCCCGACCGCGTCGCGGCCGCCGAGGCGCTGTGCAAGGCGCATCGCGATGTCGACGTGATCGTCAGCGACGACGGCCTGCAGCACTATCGGCTCGAACGCGATGCGGAGATCGTCGTGTTCGATCACCGGCTGGGCGGCAACGGCTTTCTGCTGCCCGCCGGACCGCTGCGCGAGCCGCTCTCGCGCGAACGCGACGCCACGCTGATCAACAATCCGTACGACCGCGCGATGCCGCCGTGGCCGAACACCTTCTCGCTGGATCTCGCACCCGGCGACGCCTGGCATCTCGACAATCCGCGCCTGCGCCGTCCGCTTGCGCAATTTGCCGGCGAACGCGTGCTCGCCGCGGCGGGCATCGGTTCGCCTGAACGCTTCTTCGCGACGCTGCGCGCGGCGGGCCTCTCGCCCGACACGCGCGCGCTGCCCGATCACTACGCGTTCAGCACGAATCCGTTCGTCGACGTGGACGCCGACGCCATCCTGATCACCGAAAAGGATGCGGTAAAATTGGGGTCCTGGCATGATGCGCGGCTCTGGGTCGTTCCCGTCGAAGCCACGCTCGATCATCGCCTCATTGCACTCGTTGTGGAGAAAGTCCGTGGACGCTCGCCTGCTTGAAATTCTCGTTTGCCCGATCTGCAAGGGCCCGCTCAGCTACGACCGCGCCGCGCAGGAACTGATCTGCAACGCGGATAAGCTCGCCTACCCGATCCGCGACGGCATCCCCGTGATGCTCGTCGACGAAGCACGGCAAACGGTCGAAGGCACGCCTGTCGATCTGAACCCCGGCTCCGTGGCCTGAGCGGCGCCGCTTGCAACGCGGCGTCGAATGACGCGCCTTGCAGCAAGCCCGAACGCACTAACCGCGCCGCCGACAGGGCGGCGCGTCTTTCTCAGCCTCGTCGAGGCCCGAAGTCACCTCCCATGAACGACACCCTGCACACTCCGCCCTTCATCGCCGTCGTCCCGGCTCGCCTCGCTTCGACGCGTCTGCCGAACAAGCCGCTCGCCGATATCGGCGGCAAGCCGATGGTTGTGCGCGTCGCGGAGCGCGCGCTTGAATCGGGCGCGCAGCAGGTGCTGATCGCCACCGACGCACAAGCGGTCTTCGATGTCGCGCGTGAACATGGCATCGACGCGATGATGACGCGCGCCGATCATCCGTCGGGTACCGACCGTCTCGCGGAAGTGGCCGCGCATTACGGCTGGCGCGACGACACGATCGTCGTCAACGTGCAGGGTGACGAACCGCTGATCGATCCCGCGCTGGTGCGCGGCGTAGCGTCGCACCTCGCGGCGACGGACGGCTGCGCAATCGCGACGGCCGCGCATCCTATTCACGATCCGGCCGAAGTGTTCAATCCGAACGTCGTCAAGGTCGTGCTCGACGCACGTGGCGTGGCGCTGTACTTCTCGCGCGCACCGATCCCGTGGGCTCGCGACGCATACCAGCCGCACTGGCCGAACGTCGCGCAGATGCCCGCTCCGCCGGCGCCCGCAGCCGTCTACCGGCACATCGGGCTGTATGCGTATCGCGCGAAGTTCCTCCGTACTTACCCGAGTCTCTCCATCTCGCCGATCGAGCAGGCCGAAGCCCTCGAACAGCTGCGCGCGATGTGGCACGGCGAGCGCATCGCAGTGCTCGTCACGCACGACGCGCCTCTGCCCGGCGTCGACACACCCGACGATCTTGCCCGCGTACAGGCGTTTTTCGGGTCGTCAGCGTAAAAAGGCATGGCATAATCGATCGTTCGCGCGATTCACCCGATATCGATGCGCATTGATCGATATCACCATTCGCCCGTATTTTTAATCCGCCTGTTTTGCCGTTTGCTTCGCAGCGCCGTTCATCATGTGCTGCGCGAAGCCGGCAGCGAAACGCTGCCCGACAGATAGGGCGGACAACAAAGAATCAAGAGCGTTGACTGCGGCAGACATGAATGATGCGCGGCACGCCAGACAGAATTTACATAGATCTGGAGATATCAAATGCGTTTGATCCTGTTGGGCGCTCCCGGCGCGGGCAAGGGCACCCAGGCCAACTTCATCAAGGAAAAGTTCGGCATTCCGCAAATCTCGACGGGCGACATGCTGCGTGCAGCCGTGAAGGCGGGCACACCGCTCGGCATCGAAGCGAAGCGCTACATGGATGCGGGCGAACTGGTCACGGATGAGCTCATCATCAATCTCGTGAAAGAGCGTCTGCAGGATTGCGACTGCGCGAACGGCTATCTGTTCGACGGCTTCCCGCGCACCATTCCGCAAGCGGAAGCGATGAAGCAGGCAGGCGTGGCCATCGACTACGTGCTGGAGATCGACGTGCCGTTCGACGAGATCATCACGCGCATGAGCGGCCGCCGCATGCACCCGGCGTCGGGCCGCACGTATCACGTGAAGTTCAATCCGCCGAAGGTCGAAGGCGTCGACGACGTGACGGGCGAACCGCTGATCCAGCGCGACGACGACAAGGAAGAAACGGTCAAGAAGCGCCTCGACGTGTATGTCTCGCAGACCAAGCCGCTGATCGACTACTACAACGGCTGGGCACAAAAGGGCGATCCGTCGACGTCGCTGACGGCGCCGCAATATCGCCGCATTTCTGGCCTCGGCAGCGTCGATGAAATCCGCGCCCGTGTGTTCGACGCGCTGAAGTAACGCGCTGAAGCCAGCAAGCCGTATAGCACGCAGCACATGAAGAACCCGCCTCTCACGGCGGGTTTTTTATTGTGCGTCGGGTTCGTTCGGAGCACTGAGCGGGAGCACTGAGCGGAAGCACTGAGCGCAGCCCGCCGGTGCCGACGCGCGCTTGCGATCCGTCACGGCCGGCGCGGTTTGACGCATGAGAACGAGCCGTTAAAATCGTTCAGCGACAACTATTCCAATCACGCGATCACGCATTCCATCAAGGAGAAGACATGGACATCAAGGACAACGTGTTTCTGGTCACAGGCGGCGCGTCCGGATTGGGCGCCGCGACGGCACGCCTGTTCGCGCAGCACGGCGGCAAGGTCGTGCTCGCCGACCTGAACCATGATGCCGGCACGGCGCTCGCGCAGGAACTGGGCGGCGTGTTCGTCAAGTGCGATGTGAGCCGCGAAGACGATGCCGCGCAAGCCGTCGAAGCCGCGACGAAGCTCGGCGCGCTGCGCGGCCTCGTCAATTGCGCCGGCGTCGCGCCTGCCATGAAGACGGTCGGCAAGGACGGCCCGCATCCGCTGCATTCGTTCGCGCGCACGGTGTCGATCAACCTCGTCGGCACGTTCAACATGATTCGACTCGCTGCCGCGGAAATGTCGAAGCTCGAACCGAATGCGCTCGGCGAACGCGGCGTGATCGTCAATACGGCGTCCGTCGCGGCGTTCGACGGACAGATCGGCCAGGCCGCCTATGCGGCATCGAAAGCAGGCGTCGCGGGCATGACCCTGCCGATCGCGCGCGACCTGTCGCGCAACGCGATCCGCGTGATGACGATCGCACCCGGCATCTTCGAAACGCCGATGCTGCTCGGCATGCCGCAGGAAGTCCAGGACGCGCTCGGCGCGATGGTGCCGTTCCCGCCGCGCCTCGGCAAGCCGAACGAGTACGCGATGCTCGTCAAGCAGATCTTCGACAACCCGATGCTCAACGGCGAAGTGATCCGTCTGGACGGCGCGATTCGCATGCAGCCGAAGTAAGCGCGGCTCGCGTCGGGCTCGCGCTATCCCTCGAATGAAAAACGCCTGCGTAGTCAAAGCTATGCAGGCGTTTTCGTTTGGAAGAAGCAGTCAATCGCGATCGTTGTGCTGTGTGCGCTGCCGCAACTCGAGCAATTGCGATTCGACGACGGTGGCATCTTCAGCATCCGGCCGATCGCCGAGATAGCGTTCGAGGTCTTCGAGAGCCGGCCGCAGATAATCGAGCCGCGCATACGCGAAGCCGCGATCGCGCACTTCCTCGATGCTATCCGGCAGCGTGATCACGAGACGCTGCTGCACGGCCAGCAGCCGCTGCCAGCGCTCCGTCTGCAGATAGGTCGCCTTCAGGTTACGCAGCATGCGCGCGATGATCTCGCGGCGCGTCGCCGGTTGAAGCAGCATGCGCAGCGCGCGGCTCACCGATTCGCCCGCCTTCGCCACGTAGGGCTCCAGCATCTCGACCATCTCGGCTTCAGTCAGCGGATGACCCGTAGTCGGATCGATCATCGCGTCGCCTTCGGGCAGGGTCACGCGCAGCAGAAAGTGCCCCGGAAATGCGACGCCGCGCACGGGAATATCGACCTGCGACGCCATCTCCAGATACAGCACCGCCAGCGAAATCGGAATGCCGCGGCGGCGCTTGAGCACCACGTTCAGATGGCTGTTGTCCGGGTCGTAGTAATCGTTGACGTTCGCCGCGAAACCCAGCTCGCGGAAGAAGTAGCGATTCAGAATGACGACGCGCTGCTGGATGTCGGCGTCGTCAGGAATGCGGCGCTTGACGCGCAAGGTGAGTTCGTCGATCTCGGCCAGCACCGCCTGCAGATCGAGGTCGGGATAGGCATCCTGCGCGAGCGACAGCGCCGCTTCCGTGAGCGGAAGCCCATCGTCCTCGGCGACGAGCGCGCTGAAATAGTCGAGAACCCGGGTCGTCGTGATCACTTCACTCGCCTTCTGAAATACGCGTACTTGAAGCCCATCAGCCACAGCATACCGAAATATAGCGCCGCGAACAGCACGAGGCACGCCGCCAGCAGGACCATGCGCCGAAGCGGCTCGGCATGCATGCCGATCCAGTCGAAGTTGATCGCGAACCAGTGCATCACGCCCGCCAGCACGAGACACGCGCCGGCCAGTTGCACGAAGAACGCCGTCCAGCCCGCCGAGGGCATATAGATGCCGCGCCGCCGCAAGCCGATGAACAGGCACAGCGCGTTGACGCAGGCGCCGAGTCCCACCGACAGCGTCAACCCCGCATGCGCGAAGATCGGCACGAACACGTAGTTGCTCAGCTGCGTGATGACCAGCACGAACACGCCGATCTTCACGGGCGTCTTGATGTCCTGCTTCGCATAGAAGCCGGGCGCGAGAATCTTGATCAGGATGAGTCCGATCAGGCCGACGCCGTACGCGGCGAGCGCGCGCCCCACCATCACGACGGCATTGCCGTCGAACTTGCCGTAGTGGAACAGCGTCGCCGTGAGCGGTTCGGCGAAGAAGAAGAGCGCGACGGCGCTCGGCGCGGCGAGCAGGAACGTCACGCGCAAGCCCCAGTCGAGCAGCGACGAATACTCGTGCGCGTCGGCATCGACGTGCGCCTTCGACAGGCTCGGCAGCAGGATCGTGCCGAGCGCGACCCCGAGCAGCGCCGTCGGGAATTCCATCAGACGGTCGGCGTAGTTGATCCACGACACCGCGCCCGGCCCGATATGCGACGCGATATTCGTGTTGATGATCAGGCTGATCTGCGCAACCGACACCGCGAACATCGCAGGAACCATCTTCGCGAGCACGCGCTTCACGCCGCGATGCGCGAGCGCCTTCAGCGGATTGAGCCCGATGCGCGGGATCATGTCGATCTTCTTCAGGCCCGGCAACTGCACGATGAACTGCGCGATGCCGCCTGCGATCACCGCCCACGCGAGCGCGAACACGGGCACCTTCATCAGCGGCGCGACGAACACGGCCGCGATGATGAACGAGACGTTCAGCAGCACGGGCGCGAACGCGGGCAGCGAGAAATTCTTGTAAGTGTTCAGCACGCCCGACGCCAGCGACGTCAGCGAGATGAACACGATGTACGGGAACATGATCCGCGTCATCGACACGGCGAGCGTGAACGCCTGGCCGTCGCCGCGCAAACCGGAGGCAACCACCAGCACGACCCACGACGCGCCCACCACGCCCAGCAACGACATGATGGCCAGCGCCCAGGCGAGCACGGTCGAGGTGGCGTCGACGAGCGCCTTGGTCGCGTCGTGTCCTTGCTGATTCTTGAACTCGGCGAGGATCGGCACGAACGCCTGCGAAAACGCGCCTTCGGCGGAAATGCGGCGCAGCAGGTTCGGAATGCGGAAGGCGACGTAGAACGCGTCGGTGTACTGGCTCGCGCCAAAGGCGCGGGCGATCAGTGTCTCGCGGGCCAGTCCGGTCACGCGCGAAAGCAGCGTGAAGCCGCTGACCGTCAGCAGGGCTCGGAATAGATTCATGGGGCGCTTATTATACGGGTGCGTCCAGGGCGGTCAGTATGTCGAGGGCACGATTCGTGGCAATTCGAAGGCTTTGGGACCGATTTGCTGCAAAGACGTTCGATTTGAAGGTGAATTTGTGAACGCACGGTGTCTGCCGGCGATGTACTCGAGGCCGCGCGGGCCCGCCCGGACAACGGCGCGGCGTTCCAACCCGCCCTCGCCTTCCCGTTCCGCGACACGCCTTCCGCCATGCCGACTCACCGCGCGGTTGCCACGTATCTGATTTTGTTGCTATAATCGCCGGTTTCGAAGCTCGCTCAACCTTCTGCCTCGTTTTTTGCCTCAGGCAATCCGAGCCGGACGAGCGGGATTTCACGGTAGTTCTCAGTCGTTGTCTATTTGCGCCCTTGAGCAATCGCTCTCAAGGGTTCGATCTAAAAGCAGCGCCCGCCCCTCTAAGGTGGGCACTGGAAACAGGAACAGGATAAGGAACCGTCATGGCTAACTCCGCACAAGCACGCAAGCGCGCCCGCCAAGCCGCCAAGGCAAATTCGCACAACTCGGCGCTGCGCTCGAAGTACCGCACGGCTGTCAAGGCTGTCCGCAAGGCAATCGAAGCCGGCGACGCAGCTCAAGCCGCTGAAATCTTCAAGGCATCGGCAAAGACGCTGGACATCATTGCCGACAAGAAAATCGTTCACAAGAACAAGGCAGCTCGCCATAAGAGCCGCCTCGCTGCAGCCATCAAGGGTCTGCAAGCGCCCGCAGCGCAGTAAATTCACGAATCCGGCAGCTCGCTTCGGCGGGCTGCTTCCTGTTTCCGCTGCGTCAGGAAAGCCCGCTTTGGCGGGCTTTTTTGTTTTGTACGTTGCTTTGCGCCCTAACCTGTTCTGCGCACGCGACACCTGCGGACACAAAAAAACCCGCCGATGCGGGTTCCATTGTTTGCCTGCCTGCTTTTGCCTGCCTGCTGCCGATAGCGCGGAACGCTGCGCTCAGCGCGTCGGCGCCTTTCGCGCTTCATGCTCCGGCGGGAGCTCGCAAGCCTCGGTGACGAGCAGATCGTTGTCTTTGGCGAAGTTCATCACGAAGTCGAACGCCATCGGTTCGATGTCGCGCAACCGGGAGTCCAGAATCACGCACTTCAGGTCGCCGATCAGCGTGGGACGCACGTAATGCGAATACTGCAGACGGGCATTCGGCCCTTTCGCGCCCGGACCGTAACACGACATCACGCCCGCCAGCCGCTCCGACCAGTCGCTCGGACGAAACTTTCGCCCATTCGACGTGATGCCTTGAATGAAATATTCGATTGGGGGTGTGTCGGCCATGTACGAAACCCTGTGTGACTGCCCAGCGATCTGCCGGTGATAAGCCCGCGAAGGATATTGCCTGAAAACGCTGTCTGAACACGTCTCGCGACCACGCAAACGGGCAGTGATATGCCGTTCGCCTGACACGGAAAGCCAGCCAGGGCATCTCGGGCAGCGGCCATGATGGCGCATGGCGCGGCACACACGAGTGCACCAGCGGATGCGCAAAAGCCGTGTCCTGCAAGCGTCAGAGCCTGCTCGCCGGGCTTTAAGAAAACTTTGAGATTATAGCGCAGCCAGGGTTTTTCCGCACCGCACACAAGGGTCCCGGAACAGTCCTTTGCAGATTCCGACAGGTGGCAGATGCCTTTCGGCCGACTCGTCAAAACATTCAAAATCCTTTATGCTGGATTGAGTTACCACAAACGACGGCGGCACAGTCCGGCATCTTCGCCCGGGTGAAACCGCCGTATTTGTTTTATGACCGCCAAGACTATCCGCCACTACCTGCAGTTCAACGATTTCTCGCTGGAAGACTACGAGTACGTGCTCGAACGCGCGCGCATCCTGAAGCGCAAGTTCAAGAACTACGAGACGTATCATCCGCTGCACGACCGCACGCTCGCGATGATCTTCGAGAAAAACTCGACGCGCACGCGCCTGTCGTTCGAAGCGGGCATTTTCCAGCTCGGCGGTCACGCCGTCTTCATGAGCACGCGGGATACGCAGCTTGGCCGCGGCGAGCCGATCGAAGACGCGGCACAGGTCATCTCGCGGATGGTCGACATCATCATGATCCGCACGTTCGGCCAGGACATCATCCAGCGCTTTGCGGAAAACTCGCGCGTGCCTGTCATCAACGGTCTGACGAACGAATACCACCCCTGCCAGGTGCTGGCCGACATCTTCACGTACTACGAGCATCGCGGCCCGATCCGCGGCAAGACGGTCGCGTGGGTCGGCGACGCGAACAACATGCTGTACACGTGGATCGAAGCGGCGCAAATCCTCGGCTTCAAGCTGCGCCTGTCCACGCCACCGGGCTACAAGCTCGACCGCGCGCTGGTCGCGCCCGAAAGCGCGCCGTTCTACGAAGAATTCGACGATCCGAACGAAGCCTGCAAAGGTGCCGACCTCGTCACCACGGACGTCTGGACAAGCATGGGCTTCGAAGCGGAAAACGAGGCGCGCAAGAAGGCGTTCGCCGACTGGTGCGTCGATGCCGATATGATGTCGCGCGCCAGCAAGGACGCGCTGTTCATGCACTGCCTGCCCGCGCATCGCGGCGAGGAAGTGAGCGCGGAGGTGATCGACGGGCCGCAGAGTGTCGTGTGGGACGAAGCCGAAAACCGCCTGCACGTGCAGAAGGCGCTGATGGAATTCCTGCTGCTCGGCAAGCTGAATCACTAAGCTGGCACGGCAACACGCCGTCACAAAACAAAAGCGCCGGATTCGACACCCGGCGCTTTTTGTTTTCAGGCTCGCGTCGCTGCCCGACGCCGGAATCCGCTCACAGACAGACGGGTTCGGACTCCAGCTCCACGCCGAAGCGCTGCGCGACGTCCTGCTGGATCGCCTTCGCGAGCGCCAGCACCTCGGCCCCGCTCGCGCCGCCGCGATTCACTAGCACGAGCGCCTGCCGCTCATGCACGGCCGCCGCGCCCAGCGTGCGTCCTTTCCAGCCGCAACGGTCGATGAGCCAGCCCGCTGCGAGCTTCACGCGCCCATCCTGCTGCCGATACGAGACGATCTCCGGTTCCTTCGCGAGCAGCGCGTCGAACTGCGCCGATTCGACCACGGGATTCTTGAAGAAGCTCCCCGCATTGCCGAGCGCGAGCGGATCCGGCAGCTTCGCGCGCCGCACGGCGACGACGGCATCGAAGATGGCTTGCGGCGTCGGCGTCGCATCGCCGAGACCCACCGCAGCCAGTTCGCGCGCGATATCGGCGTAACCCGCGCGCGGCACCCACGCTTTCGGCAACCTGAACGTCACCGATACGATCACGAAGCGCTCGCGCCCTTCCTGCTTGAAGAAACTGTCGCGATAGCCGAAGCGGCAAGCGCCCGCGTCGAGTTCGACGGTTTCGCCCGTCGCCAGCTCGATCGCACGGAGCGACGCGAAGCGCTCGCACATCTCCAGCCCGTACGCGCCGATGTTCTGGATCGGCGCCGCGCCCACCGTGCCCGGAATCAACGCGAGATTCTCAAGACCGGGCATGCCCTCTGCAAGCGTCCACGATACGAACTCGTGCCAGTTCTCGCCCGCAGCGGCCTCGACGTACCACGCCTCGCCGTCTTCGCGGACCACGTTGCGGCCGCGCAGCGCGATCAGCAGCACGAGTCCGTCGAAATCGCCCGTCAGCACGACATTGCTGCCGCCGCCCAGCACGAGCCGCCGCAAGCCGGCTGCGCGCGGATCGCGCACGGCGGCGAGCAGCTGCGCCTCCCTTTCGATCTGGCACGCGAGCCGCGCGCGCACATCGAAACCGAACGTGTTGTGCGGCTTGAGCGGAAAGTCGGCGATAAACGGAAGCGATTCGGACTGGGACATCGGATGTTCTGGCAAGCGCCCGTCAGAAGCGGCGGCGCGGGAACGAAGCCGCTCGCGAGCCTTGGGCAAAAGGGAAAGGCGTCGGTAAAATGACACCGGTCCGTGATTATAGCGAGTGCGTCGCGCGCAGCCTTGCAGCGCCGCACGCTTTGAAACAAATGGGAGAAAGCAATGCCATCGTTTGACGTCGTCTGCGAAGCCAACATGATCGAAGTGAAGAACGCGATCGAGCAGTCCAACAAGGAAATCTCGACGCGCTTCGACTTCAAGGGCTCGGACGCCCGCGTCGAGCAGAAGGAACGCGAACTCACCGCGTTCGCCGACGATGAATTCAAGCTCGGCCAGGTAAAGGACGTGCTGGTGTCGAAAATGGCGAAGCGCAACGTGGACGTGCGCTTCCTCGACTACGGCAAGATCGAGAAGATCGGCGGCGACAAGGTCAAGCAGGTCGTCACCGTGAAGAAGGGCGTGTCCGGCGATCTCGCGAAGAAAATTGTCAAGCTCGTGAAGGACAGCAAGATCAAGGTTCAGGCGAGCATTCAGGGCGATGCGGTGCGCGTGACGGGCACCAAGCGCGACGATCTGCAAAGCGTGATCGCGATGCTCCGCAAGGACGTGACCGACACGCCGCTAGACTTCAACAACTTCCGCGATTGATCTCCGCTGTCGTGCGCGGTCCGCCGGCCGACGCATGACAGAGCGATGAAGGGCATCCGCGTGTTAGCGCCGCCCTTCCCGGCTCAATGCTTGTTGGAAGCGGCCGCTGCCGCTTTTTTCTTGTCGCCGATGCGGCTTTCCTGGCCTGCCATCAGCTTCGCGATGTTTGCGCGATGACGCCAGATCAGCAGTGCGCTCATCGCGACGATCGACAGGGCAATGACGTTCGCGCCGAACAAAAAGCCGTCGAACAGCGGCGCGAAGATCGCCGCACACAGCGCAGCCAGCGACGAATAGCGCGTGAAGAACGCGACAATCAACCAGGTCAGCAGCGTCGCGATACCGAGAATGGGATTGATCGCGAGCAGCACGCCCGCCGCCGTCGCGACGCCCTTGCCGCCCTTGAAACGAAAGAAGATCGGATACAGGTGACCGAGGAACACGGTAATCGCGGCGATTGCGACAGACGTGTCGTCGAGTCCGAAGTGCGCCGAGAAATGCCCCGTCAGCCACACGGCGAGCCAGCCTTTGAACGCGTCGCCGATCAGCGTGAGAATCGCGGCCTTCTTGTTGCCGCTGCGCAGCACGTTCGTCGCCCCGGGATTCTTCGAGCCGTAGGAGCGCGGGTCGGCCAATCCCATCGCGGCGCTGACGATCACGGCAAACGACACCGAGCCGATCAGATAGGCCACGATGGCGACAATCAGGTTTTCCATGTTGAAACTCTTATCAGTATTGGAAAGCGCACCAGGCGGCGCCCGTCTCCATGTGCCGTATGCGCAGGACGCGCCGGCACAACGGCGCACATTCTACCGAACCCTCGACGTGCTTTTACAAACGTGGCGTGCGAGGTATGCACCAGCCGCAGCCGTCAATCGACGCTCGCGCACTGCACCGGCTTCGCGGCCAGCAGCGACGTGACCACGCCGGGCGCGATGCTCACCAGAAAGCCACGCCGCCCGCCATTGATATAGATCCGGTCCATGTCGAGTATGGTCGATTCGACAAACACGGGCATCGCCTTCTTCGTGCCGAACGGCGACGTGCCGCCGATCATATAACCCGAATGCCGGCTCGCGACTTCCGGCTTGCATGGCTCGACGCGTTTCGCGCCGATCTGCCGCGCGAGGTTCTTCGTCGATACCGTGCGGTCGCCGTGCATCAGCACGATCAGCGGCTTGGCATGCTCGTCTTCCATCACCAGCGTCTTGACGACGTGATGCTCGTCGACGTTCAGTTGCCGCGCGGATTCTTCCGTGCCGCCGTGGTCGACGTAGTCGTACGGATGCTCACCGAACTCGACCTTGTGGCGACGCAAGAACTGCGTGGCGGGCGTTTCGGAAACGTGTCTGGATTTGCTCATCGGCGCATTGTAATGGCCGCACGGCGCAACGACCATTTGCCGAATGGCCAATTGTGCGGGCATCGAGGGTGTGGCACGATCGTTCGAAATTCTACGTGTGCAATGGCGTTGCAGCCGCTTCTCGCGGCTGTCCAGGGAGTCGGCGCTAAAGCGTAAACTCCCGCCTTCAAAGGAGACATCGTTGAATACAGCCCAGCACTCCCCCGACGGTTCGCGGTCTGTCGCTGTCGATGTGGCCACGCTACTCGCCGCTCTCCCCGAACGTATCGCCGGGATTCCGAAGCTGATCGCCGCGCGTGATCCGCAGCATCCCGCTCTGATCGAAGACGGACGCCGCCTCACGCGCGCGCAACTCGTCCATGCCGTCGACGCCGTCTCCGCGCTACTCGCCGAACAAGGCGTGCGCGCCGGCGACCGCGTGATGATCGTCGCGGAGAACAGCGTCGTGCAGATCGTGCTGATGTTCGCGGCCGCGAAGCTCGATGCATGGGCGCTGATGTCGAATGCGCGGCTGTCGGCAGCCGAACTCGACGCGATCCGCGCGCATGCGCAACCGCGCCTGGTCGCGTATGCCGTCGAGGTTTCGCCGGATGCGCGGCAGCACGCCGAACGCCACGGCGCTCGGGCGGCATCGAGGATCGCTGTGGACATCGGCGCATGGTCTTACGCGATCGACGACAAGGCGCAAGCAGAACCCGTCGAAACCGCGAGTGACCGCCAATGCGCCGCCTTGATCTACACGACGGGAACGACAGGCTCGCCCAAAGGCGTGATGCTGTCACACCGCAATCTGCTGTTCATCGCGGCCGTGTCGAGCACGCTCAGGCGCGTCAATGCCGACGACGTCGTCTATGCCGTGCTGCCCATTTCGCATGTGTACGGTCTCGCGTCGGTGTGCCTTGGCAGTCTGTATGCGGGCGCGACGCTGAGGCTCGCACCGCGCTTCTCGCCGGAGGCGGTGCAGCGCGCGCTCGCCGGAGAACGCGTGTCGATCTTCCAGGGCGTGCCCGCAATGCATGCGAAGCTGCTCGAATACCTGCAGGCAAACAACTTGCTGTGGTCCGCGCCACGTCTGCGCTTCGCCTACTCCGGCGGTTCGCCGCTCGACGCCGCATTGAAGGCGCGCGTCGAAAGCGTATATGGCGTCGCGCTGCACAATGGCTACGGGATGACCGAGAGCAGTCCGACCGTGTCCCAAACGATGATCGAGTCGCCGCGCGCCGACTGCTCCGTCGGCCAGGCGATTCCGGGCATCGAGGTGCGGTTTGTCGGACTGGATGGCGTGGACGTCGCTCAAGGAGAAGTCGGCGAGTTGTGGGTGCGCGGACCGAACGTGATGCTCGGCTACTACCGCAACCCGCAGCAAACGGAGGCCACCGTGACGCAAGACGGCTGGCTCAAGACGGGCGACCTCGCGCGCCAGGACGCGGACGGCGCCGTGCACATCGCCGGGCGCAGCAAGGAGCTGATCATCCGTTCGGGCTTCAACGTCTATCCGGCCGAAGTCGAACATGTGCTGAACGCGCATCCCGATGTCGTGCAGTCGGCCGTGATCGGGCGCGCGGTGGCAGGTAACGAGGAGGTCGCAGCGTTCGTCGAACTGTCGGGCAGCGCAACCGCAACGCCCGACGACCTCGCCGCGTGGTGCGAAGCGCGCCTTGCGCCCTACAAGCGTCCGGCTGAAATCAAGGTGCTCCCCGTGTTGCCTGCGGCGTCGACGGGGAAGATTCTCAAGCACCGGCTGCGCGATCTCGTTTGAGTCGCGCGAATCCGTTTCGGAAATTCACCCGCGCGGATGATGTGTCGCATGCAGCGACTTGAGCCGCTCGCGCGCGACGTGCGTGTAGATCTGCGTGGTCGAGATATCGGTGTGGCCTAGCAGCAGCTGCACGACACGCAGGTCCGCGCCGTGATTCAGCAGATGCGTCGCGAACGCGTGCCGCAGCGTGTGCGGCGACAGCGGCGCGTGCACATGAGCCGTCAGCGCATGACGCCTGATGATGTTCCAGAACTGCTGGCGCGTCATGCCTTCGGCGCGCGCGGTGACGAACAGCGCATCGGCGGAACGCTGGCCGAGCAACGCGGGGCGCGATTCGCGCAGATAGCGTTCGATCCACGCGTGCGCCTCTTCGCCGAACGGAATCAGCCGCTCTTTCGATCCCTTGCCCATCACGCGCACGACGCCTTCGTTCAGCCCGACCTCCACGGTTTTCAGCGTGACCAGTTCGCTGACGCGCAGGCCGCTCGCGTACATCAATTCGAGCATCGTCCGGTCGCGCAGACCGAGGGGTGTCGTCACGTCCGGCGCGCCGAGCAGCGCTTCGACCTGCGCCTCCGTCAAGGTCGACGGAAAACGCGGCGGCTGCTTGGCCGAACGGATGCGCAAGGTCGGATCCGCCGACGCACGATGCTCGCGCACCGCCCATGCATAGTAGCGGCGAAACACAGACAGACGCCGGTTCGCGGAGGTCGACTTGTCGGCCGAGCGCGCGGCGCTGTAGGCCGTCAAATCGGCTTCGCTGGCCGTGTCGAGAGAAGCGTCGCGGCGTTCGGCGAGCCATTCGGAAAAGAGCCGCAAGTCGCGCCGGTATGCGTCGAGTGTGTTGCGCGCGAGGCCGTGTTCGAGCCACAGCGCATCGCAGAACGCGTCGATCGACGCGCCGCTCGTCAACAGCAGCGGCGACGCAGCAGGCGACGCGGGCTGCGCGTCTTCGGTCAGCACATCAGTCATGCGTAGGGTACGCCCTCGTGTTTCAGTAGCCAGCGTTTGACGTTGCGATAGTAGCCGTCGCCGCCCGTATGCGCAAAGCCGCCGATGCCGCCCGATGCGACCACGCGATGACACGGAATCACGATCGGAAAGAAGTTCGACCCGCATGCCTGTCCGACTGCGCGCGGCACGCTGCCGATCTGCTTCGCGAGTTGCCCGTAGGTGAGCACGACGCCCGGCGGAATCTCGCCGATCGCCTTCCAGACGCGCCGCTGGAACGGCGTGCCGACATCGGCTAACGGAAGATCGAAGCTCGCCGACGCCTGGCGCAGATAGTGCTTGATCTGCTCGACAGCCTGCTTCGCGAGCGGGGAATCGGGCTCGACGTTCGCCACCGAGTCGGGCAGATAGACGATCTCGCGCACAGTCTCGCCTTCCAGCCGGACACCGATCTTGCCGAACGGCGCGTCGATCACTGCATTGAACATGATGTGCTCCTCATTCGGATCCGGCGGATCGGGGCGCGCTCAGGCCGCTTCCAGCGCCCACTCGACATGCTCGCGCACGAGCGGCGAAGGATCGGCGGCACGCCGGCGCAGCGCGTCGACGATCGCGGCGCGCGCTTCTGCGGGCAGCGACTCGCGCGCGGCCCGCAGCGCATTGCCCATGCCGACGGCGATATTACGCAGCCAGCATTCGTAGCCGATCCGGCGGATCGCGCTGCCTTGCATGCGCGTGTCGAAATCGTCGGCGCTCCAGCCGAACAGCTCGACCAGCGACGCGCGATCCAGTCCGTGACGCACGTCGAAATCGGCGACGGGCGCGGCCTGCGCGAACTTGTTCCACGGACACACAAGCTGGCAATCGTCGCATCCATACACACGATTGCCGATCAGCGGCCGCAAGTCCTGGGGAATACTGCCCTTCAGTTCGATCGTCAGATAGGAGATGCAACGCCGCGCATCGACCTGATACGGTGCGACGATCGCCCCCGTCGGACACGCGCCGATACAGCGCGTGCAGCTGCCGCAATGGGCGCCGGGCGCTTCGGGCGCGCGCTCCGGCGAGGTTTCCGCATCCGTCGGCAAAGGCAGGTCGACGAAGATTTCGCCGAGGAAGAACAGCGACCCCGCGTCCCGTTGCAACAGCAGCGTGTGCTTGCCGCGCCAGCCCGTACCCGCCTTTTGCGCAAGCTCGACTTCGAGCACCGGCGCCGAATCGGTGAACACGCGATAGCCGTACGGCCCGATCTCGCCTTCGATCCGCTCCGCCAGTTGCTGCAGGCGGTTGCGCATCACCTTGTGATAGTCGCGGCCGCGCGCGTAGATCGACACGACCGCCGCCGACGGGTCGTCCAGACGCGCGCGTTCCTCGAGTCGCCATTCGTGCTGAACGTCGTCGACGGCACTTTCACCGCGCTTTCGCGTATCCGTCGAACCAGCCGCGTGCGAGGTCGAATGCGTGGGCAAATAGGCCATGCGAACCGAGATCACGCGTCGCGTGCCGGCCACAAGCTCGGCTGGCCGCGCACGTTTCATCCCATGTTTGGCCATATAATCCATCTCGCCGTGGCAACCCGCGTCGAGCCAGGCTGCAAGCCCCGCTTCGGCGTGCGACAGATCGATGTCGCTGATGCCGACTGCGCCGAAACCCAGTTCGCGTCCCCAGTCCCTGATACGCGAAGCGAGCGCAGCCAGTTGCGCTTCATCGAAACGACGCGTGACGGGTATTGCTTCATCCGTCGCACGGGGCGACGAATGCGGATCGCACTGTGGGTTCCTTTGCGGATCCGGCATGGGATGCTGCTGACCTTGGTTCATAACGCCATTTTACGAGAATGCCCGATTACACCGGTCACGCGAGTCGACCTTCCGCCGCCGTCCTGCTGGAGCGCCAGTTCGCGCTCGCGGACGAGGCCGCGACCACGGCATTCGGCGCAGGCTTCGCGCATGCAATCGAGAGCGTGCGCAGCGAAGCCCGAGTGACGGGCCAGCACGCATTCCAGGGCCTCCAGGTGCAACTGCACGGCGACCTGGGCGCCGGCAAGACGACACTCGTGCGCGCCACACTGCGCGCGCTCGGACACGCGGGCCGCGTGCGCAGCCCGACCTATACGCTTGTCGAACCTTATGCGGTCGAACGGCCGGATGGGGAACTCCAGCTGTATCACTTCGATCTTTACCGTTTCAACGATCCGGCCGAATGGGCCGACGCAGGCTTTCGCGAGTACTTCGACAGCGGCGCAATCTGCCTCGTCGAATGGCCGCAACGCGCGGGCAGCCTGCTGGGCGTGCCGGATCTCGTCTTCTCGCTCGACGTCGACGGCGATGGCCGCGTGCTGGTCGCCCGGGCGTATAGCGAACCAGGAAAGGCATGTCTCGAAAGATGTTGATCAAACCGTTCCGCTCGATCGAATCGGCGGCCACCGCGACGCATAACTGGCGCCGCCGGCAGATTCTTCGCGCGGGCGCTTCCACGCTCGTCCTCGGCCTGGCGCCACGCCTCGCGTTGGCGTCGTCGGTGCTGGGCGTGCGCGTGTGGCCCGCGCGCGACTACACACGCGTGACCATCGAGTCCGATCAGCCGCTGCAGAACACGCAGCAGCTGTTGCAGGGCCCGGACCGGCTGGTGGTCGACCTGAGCGGTCTCGATCTCGACCAGGCGCTGAAGGATCTCGTGTCGAAGATCGCGCCGAACGATCCGCAGATTCAATCCGTGCGCGTCGGCCAGTATCAGCCGCATGTGGTGCGGATGGTGTTCGACCTGAAGGGCTCGGTGAAGCCGCAGGTGTTCACGCTGCCGCCCGTCGGCACGTACAAGTACCGGCTCGTGTTCGACCTGTATCCCGCCGTCGCGCCCGATCCGCTGATGGATCTGCTCGCGCAGACCGAGCGCAAGGAGCAGCAACTGAAGGACAACGCCGCGCCGCCCGCTGCGACGCTCAGCGGCCCGACCACGCCGCCCGGCGACAACAGCGACGCGTTCTTCGAAAAGTACGCGCAGAACGGCGCGCCCTCGCCTGCTGTGCCCGTACCGCATCCGCCGCTGCACAGCGCGCCTGCACCCGCGCCGCACGTACCGTCGAAGCCCACACCGATGCCTGCGCCACCTGTCATCGCGCGCAACAACGACAACGATGCGGACAACGCCGGCGACAACAACGACGACGAGTACAAGTTCACTACGCCGAAGAAAGGCAGCAACACGGTGCGTCTGCTGACGGTCGCGATCGATCCGGGCCACGGCGGCGAGGATCCTGGCGCGATCGGTGGCAGCGGGACGTATGAGAAGCACGTTGCGCTCGACATCGCGAAGAAACTGCGCGCGAAGATCGATGCGCAGCCGAACATGCGCGCGATGATGACGCGCGACGCCGACTTCTTCGTGCCGCTGAACGTGCGCGTGCAGAAGGCGCGGCGAGTCGGCGCGGACCTGTTCGTGTCGATTCATGCGGACGCGTTCACGACGCCGGAAGCGAGCGGCTCGTCGGTATTCGCGCTGTCGGAACATGGCGCGTCGAGTGCGGCCGCGCGCTGGATGGCGAACAAGGAGAACTCGTCGGATCAGATCGGCGGCATCAACATCAAGTCCGCCGATGCGAGCGTGAACCGTGCGCTATTCGACATGTCGACGACGGCGCAGATCCGCGATTCGATGCGGTATGGCACGTTCGTGCTGAAGGAGATCGGCGGGATCAACAGGTTGCATAAGGGCTCTGTCGAGCAGGCCGGGTTTGCCGTTCTCAAGGCGCCGGATATTCCGTCGATTCTCGTTGAGACTGCTTTTATCAGTAACCCTGACGAGGAGCGTCGTCTCAATGACGATGCGTATCGGGATAAGATGGCTAACGCCATTATGAGTGGTATTAAGCGGTATTTTGCGGCTAACCCGCCGCTTGCCAAGAGTCGGATGACTTAATCGGTTTTTTTTGTCTGCGACGCGGCGGTGTGCCGTTATTTGTTCGCTGGCGTCCGCGTTTTGTCTCTGGTTTGCTGGCGTTGCCCCTGTGCGGGGCGGCACTTACTTTCTTTGCCGCCGCAAAGAAAGTAAGCAAAGAAAGCGGGCTAACACCGCCAGCCCGTGTGATTGCCTGCGGGCCCCCGACGGGTCCCGCACTCCACACGGCAACACATTGTTTGGCGCCCATTGCCAGCGCCCTGAACAAGCGCATCACCCACTCCAGTCACCCGTAGGGCAGCCAGCGGCAGCGATTCGTCTGCGCCGCCCAGGTGGCAAACTGTGTGTAGCTTGTCGCACCGTACACGTTCGCGCTCCTACGACACCGCTCCCGCTTTTCAGTCCGGAGTGGTGCACTTCCATCAGGATGGCCTACACACAGTTTGCCACCTGGGCGGCCGTGGACGTCTGCTAACGCAGTCCGTGACGCGGGAGTGTGAAGTGGGGGATGCGTGAGTTAGCACGCTGGCAACGGACGTAAATAAGTGCGTTGCCGCGTGAAGCGTAAGAACTGTTGGGGGCCCGCAGGCAATCAAACGGGCTGGCGGTGTGAGCCCGCTTTCTTTGCTTACTTTCTTTGCGGCGGCAAAGAAAGTAAGTGCCGCCCCGCACAGGGGCAACGCAAGAAGCAAGACAACATCACGCGGACGCCAGCGAAAGCGGCAGAACGAAACAAGAAAGGCGAAGCCCGCGCCGAGAAGGCAAGAATGGCGACTGCGTCGCAGACAAAAAAGTCGCAGACAAAAAAAACATCACCTCGCCAGAGAAAACCTCTCCACGACCCACCCACCAAAAACATTAACAGCAAGCCCAGCCATAACAAGAACAGCCCCAGCAATCTGCGCAGCAGACAAACCCTCATCGAGAAAAACAGAAGCCGAAGCGAGCCCAACAATCGGCACGAGCAACGAAAACGGGGCGACCTGCCCCGCCGGATACCGCGACAACAACCGGCTCCACAACCCATACCCCAACAACGTGGCAACAAACGCGAGATAAACAATCGCGAACACCGACGAAGCGCCGATCCCTGTCAACGCAGCCTCGATCCGCTGCGGTCCCTCGAACAGATACGACAGCACGAAAAACGGCACAGGCGGAATCAGACTGCCCCACACGACGAGTCCCACCAGATCGACCTTGCCCACCTTCTTCGTGACGATATTGCCGAGCGCCCACATCACCGCCGCGCACAGCGTAAGGATGAACCCGGCAAGCGTCATCGAATGGCCGCCCTGCAACCCGATCACGCCAAGACCAATCGCCGCGATCACAAGACCGAGCACGTTCTGCGCGCGAAAGCGCTCGTGCAGAAACAGCGCGGCAAAGCCAAGCGTGAAGAACGCCTGCGCCTGCAGCACCAGCGACGCAAGACCGGCCGGCATGCCGACATACATCGCGGAAAACAGAAACGCGAACTGCCCGAGCGAGATCGTCGCGCCATACGCGAGCAACCAGCGCCACGGCATCTTCGGCCGCCTGATGAAAAACACAGCGGGGAACGCGGCAAGCATGAACCGCAACGCGCCGAGCAACATCGGCGGCACGCCATGCAGGCCGACCTTGATCACGACGAAGTTCACACCCCACGCAACGACGACGACCAGCGCCAGCAGCAGGTCTTTCGGTGACATCCGGACTCCTGTTTTTACTTGTAGCTGAATCGGAGAGTGTAGCGGAGCATCGACCCGCGCACCGCCTGCTTCGCGCAGGGCGCGCCTTACCGCGTGTCGCGACCTCGACCGCCTGCCGTCGCCGCCGGGCAGTAGAATGAGCCGTCCTGTCCCCACCAATCGAGCTCGTCATGTCCACATCGATCAAAGCGGTTCTCAAGCCCCACGTCCGCGACATCGGCAATCTGGCCGTGCGGCGCGTGCTGCCCGCGATGGCAGCGCGTCTCGTCGGTCCATTCATCTTCTTCGATCACATGGGCCCCGCCACCCTTCCCGCCGGTACAGGTCTCGACGTGCGCCCGCATCCGCATATCGGCCTCGCGACGGTCACCTATCTGTTCGAAGGCGCGATCATGCATCGCGACAGCCTCGGCTCCGAACAGAAGATCGTCCCCGGCGACGTCAACTGGATGACGGCCGGCCGCGGCATCGTCCACTCGGAACGCACGCCCGAACCGGAGCGCACCAATGGCTCGACGGTACATGGCATCCAGACATGGGTCGCGCTGCCGCTCGCCGACGAAGACGCCGAGCCTTCGTTCGAACATCACGCAGGCGCAACGCTGCCGGAAATCGAGCGCAACGGCGTCACGCTGCGAATCATTGCAGGGTCGTCGTTCGGCAAGACGGCGCCGACACGCACGTTCTCGGGCACGCTGTATGCAGCCGCACACTTCTCGCCGGGCAGCGTGCTCGCGCTCGAACCCGAGCATGAAGAACGCGGCGTGTATCTGGTCGACGGCGATCTTTCGCTCGATGGCGAGCCGCTCGAAGTCGCCACGATGGCCGTGCTCACGCCCGGCGAAACCATCACGCTCGCCAGCGCGAAAGGCGCCACGGTGATGCTGCTGGGCGGCGAGAAACTCGAAGGCGAGCGCTTCATCGAATGGAATTTCGTCGCGAGTTCGCGCGAGAAGATCGAGCAGGCCAAGCTCGCGTGGACGAACCAGGAGATGGGCAAGGTGCCCGGCGAAACGGAATGGATCCCGCTGCCCGAGCGCAAGCCGCGCTAGACTGAACGGCATCCATCGAACGCCGTGCCGGCATGCGGGCCATCGCGTCCCGCATTGAAACGGCGCGCGCCGCCCCCAACTACTACGCCTACCGATTCAAGGAAGAGATAGCAATGGACACCACTCTCGCCACTTTCGAAAAGGACGTCATCAGCGCATCGATGCTCGCGCCCGTACTCGTCGACTTCTGGGCGCCGTGGTGCGGACCGTGCAAGACGCTCGGCCCGATGCTCGAAAAGCTCGAAGCCGAGTACGAGGGCAAATGGCGTCTCGTGAAGGTCAACGTCGACGAAAACCAGGAACTCGCCGCGCATTTCCAGGTGCGCAGCATCCCGCACGTCGTCGCATTCGCGGACGGCCGGCCCGTCGACCAGTTCATCGGCGTGCTGCCCGAAGGCCAGTTGCGCCAGTTCCTCGATCGCCTCGTGCCGGATGGCGCGGAAGCCGCGCGAGCTGAAGCATCCATCGCGATCGCCGAAGGGCGCCGCGAGGACGCGTACAACGCGCTGAAAGCAGCACTCGCCTACGACCCCGGCTTCGACGAGGCACGCCTCGACCTGATGGAGCTGCTGCTCGAAGACAACCGCATCGACGAAGTGCAGAACGAAAACGATCTGCTGTCGCCCAAGACCACCCAGGGCATCGACGCTCGCTACAACGCGATCAAGACGCGACTCGATGCCGTCGATGCCGCCGCCGACTTGCCGCCGACAGGCGCGCTCGAAACGCGTGTCGCGGAAAATCCCGACGACCTCGAAGCGCGCTTCGATCTGGCCAGCGCACTGATCGCGCGGCGCAAGTACGACCCGGCGCTCGAACATCTGCTGGCCATCGTGCAGCAAGACCGTACGTTCCGCGAGGACATCGGCCGCAAGACAATGCTATCCGTGTTCGATCTCGCGGCGCATCAGCCGGAACTGGTTGCGAAATGGCGGCGCAAGCTGAGCGCGTCGTTGAACTGAGCGCGCTCTCGCAAGCATGAAAAAACGCGGCCACGAGCCCTAATGCCGTTCAGTTAAGCGACTGAACGGCATTTTGTTTTTGGCGCAAACCGGTTGTAAACGGGACGCGGCGATGTTAACTTTCATCGCCATGCTGGTCGATGATCTGCGCCTGCTTGTTGAATC
>NZ_JAAGPD010000023.1 GCF_017104565.1 Paraburkholderia sp. Tr-20389
GGGCGGGACGGATTGGACGGCAAGGTCCAGCACGTGGAGCAAGTCGAGAGCGAAAAAAGCCCGTTCATGGTCGATGCGGGTGAAGGTCGGCCGGTGTGCGACGGTGCGTCGCTGAGCCGCGCGATTGAACTTGCGAGTTAAATGAAGGTCAACGATTACGAAGGTAAACTTGTGAGCCGCCGCACGGGCTGGTCGATCGAAGAAATGGGGAGCAAGATCGGCGCGGTTTTTTTTTTTTTT
>NZ_JAAGPD010000024.1 GCF_017104565.1 Paraburkholderia sp. Tr-20389
TGTCGATGCCCGCGCGGCGCAGCAGCCTTCATTCGCCGAGCCGACGCCACAGACCTTCGCCGCCGTGCGCAGCGGCCGCGACACGATGCCGACCACGGCCGACAACGGCACGGCCGTGTCCGGCGGACGCCGTCAGACCTTCACGTTCGCGCAACTGGGCGCACTCGATCCGCTGCAACTGCGCGGCGTCGACGGACAGAACGGCGTACCGTTCTCGGTGCGTGCCGACGAAGTGGTGACGGGCGCGAACCTGCATCTCATCTACAGCTATTCGCCGTCGCTGCTGTCGAACCTGTCGCATCTGAAAGTGCTCGTGAACGGCGAAGTGGCCGCGACGCTGCCGCTGCCGCGCGAGCAGGCGGGCACGCTGCTCGCGCGGGACATTCCGCTCGAACCGCGCCTCGTCACCGAGTTCAATCACCTGAACATCCAGCTGATCGGCCATTACACGCAGGGCTGTGAAGACCCTGCGAGCAGCGCGCTGTGGGCGACCGTCAGCAATGCGAGCACGCTCGACCTGACGTTCGCGTCGCTGGCGACGAAGCCGGATCTCGGCGCGCTGCCGTTGCCGTTCTTCGACCGGCGCGACATCCGCCGGCTCGAACTGCCGTTCGTGTTCGCCGCGAAGCCGTCGTCGCAGGCGCTCGAAGCGGCGGGCGCCGTCGCATCGTGGTTCGGCTCGCTGGCGGGCTATCGCGGCGCGCTGTTTCCGGCGCAACTCGACAACGCGCCGCTGTCGGGCAATGCCGTCGTGTTCGCGACCAACGATGAACGTCCCGCGGGCGTCACGCTGCCCACCATCAACGGTCCGATGCTGGCGATCGTCGATCGCGAAGCGCCCGCGCACGGCAAGCTGCTGCTCGTGATGGGCCGCGACGCGCGCGAACTGAAGATCGCGGCGAACGCGCTGTCGCTCGGCGAGGCGGCGCTGTCGGGCACGGCACAGACGATCACGCACGTCGACGCGCCGCGCGCGCGTCAGCCGTACGATGCGCCGGGCTGGCTGCCGACCGACCGCGCCGTGCGCTTCGGCGAAC
Source organism: Paraburkholderia sp. Tr-20389 (assembly GCF_017104565.1). GTDB lineage: Bacteria > Pseudomonadota > Gammaproteobacteria > Burkholderiales > Burkholderiaceae > Paraburkholderia. The sequence goes on from NZ_JAAGPD010000024.1 coordinate 1,038, forward strand.
TGACCGTGCCGAAAGATCTTTCCGTGCGCGGCTACAACCCGGACGTGGTGCGCGTCGATCTGCGCATCGCGCCCGATCTGTTCACGTGGCGCACGAAGGGCGTCCCCGTCGACCTGCGTTACCGCTACACGGTGCGCCCCGCGCCCGACCGCTCGACGCTCAACATCAGCGTCAACAACAATTTCGTGCAGGCGCTGCGCATTCCGGCGGAGTCGTCGTCGATGCTCGATCTCGGCCGCTATCTGAACCGGATGCTGCCGGACCACACGGCGCCCGCATCGAAAGAGATCTACATTCCGCCGCATCTGCTCGCGTCGCAGGCGCAGTTGCGTTTCCACTTCTATTACGACATGCCGAAGACGGGCGAATGCCAGGGGCAGGTGCTCGACAACGTGCGCGGCGAGATCGATCCCGATTCGACCATCGACCTGTCGTCCTTCCCGCACTACATGGCGTTGCCCGATCTGGCCGCGTTCGCGAACAGCGGCTGGCCGTTCACGAAGCTCGCCGACCTGTCGCAGACGGCCGTGATCCTTCCCGTGAACGCGAACCCGAGCGACTACAGCCTGTATCTGATGGTGATGGGCCGCATGGGTGCGTCGACGGCGTATCCCGTGACGGGCGTCACGGTCGCGACGGCGGCCGACGTGCAGCGTCTCGCCGACAAGGATCTGCTCGTGATCGGCGCGCCCGGCCAGCAGCCGTTGCTGGCCACCTGGGAAAAGGACATGCCGTTCTCCGCCGCGGACGACACGCGACGCATGCAGTTCTCGAACGTGTCGTTCCGCATCGCCAACTGGTGGCACGGCAATCGCGGCGGCGTGCGCACGGCGGGGCGCGCCGACCTGTCGCTCGTGAATTCATCGGGCGACGCGATTGTCACCGGCTTCCAGTCGCCGCTCGAAAAAGGGCGCAGCGTAGTCGCGCTGATTTCCGCGCCTGGGCAATCGGAAACGGATCTGACCAACGCGATGCTCGACCCCGATCTCGTCCAGTCGATCCAGGGCGGACTGACAGTGGTGCGCGGCCGGACGCTCGAAGTGGTGTCGAACGGCGACGTGTACTACGTCGGCCATCTGTCGCCCGTCGAGTACATGCGCTGGGCGCTGTCCGTGCATCCGCTGCTGCTGATGTTCGGCGGCCTGCTGGCGGCGCTGATCATCGCGGCCGTGTTCTACCGGCTGTTGCGCGCGGTCGCGGCGCGCCGGCTGAAGGATTGATATGCGGGCGGCGTTTTTCTTTCCTTCATTGCGCTTCGGGTTGCGCGTACCGCTTGCCCGCATGCTCGCGTGCGCGGGTCTCGTCGCGGGCATGACGGGCCATGCACAGGCCGCGACATGCGACGACTGGCCCGCGTATCGCGCGTTCGCATCGCGCTTCGTGCAGCAGGACGGACGCGTCGTCGATTTTTCGACGCCCACGCAGCAGACCACGTCCGAAGGCCAGTCGTACGGGATGTTCTTCGCACTCGTCGCCAATGACCGCGCGACCTTCGAGCGCCTGTTGCGCTGGACGCGCGCCAACCTGTCGGCGGGCCGTTTCGACGGCGACGACGTGAAGCTGCCGTCATGGCAATGGGGCAAGAAGCCGGACGGCTCGTATGGCGTGATCGACCCGAACTCGGCGGCGGACTCCGACCTGTGGATCGCCTACGACCTGTTCGAAGCGGGGCGTTTGTGGCACGAGCCTGCCTACACGAAGCTCGCGTACGCGCTCGTCACGCAGATCGAGAAGCAGGAAGTCGCCGATCTGCGCGGCCTCGGTCCGATGCTGCTGCCCGGTCCGCAAGGCTTTCGCAACGGCGCGACGACGCGTCTGAATCCGAGCTATCTGCCGTTGCCGCTGATCCGCGCGCTCGCCGCGCAGTCGCCCAACGGGCCGTGGTCGCGCGTCGCGGACAGCGCGTTCAGGCTCGTCAAAACGACTGCGCCGCTTGGCTTCGCGCCGGACTGGGCGGCCTATCGCGACGGCCAGTTCGTCGTCGATCCGCAAAAGGGCGATGTCGGCAGCTACGACGCGATTCGCGTCTATCTGTGGGCCGGCCTCGCCGCGCCCGCCGATCCCCTTGCGAAGCCCTGGCTCGCCGCTTTGCACGGCATGCGCGACCGGATCGCGCAAACGGGCGTGCCGCCCGAAAAAGTCGCGACAACAACAGGCAATGCGACGGGCGAAGGCCCGATCGGTTTCTGGGGCGCGCTCTTGCCGTATTTCCGCGCGCTCGGCGACACGCGTGCGGCGGGCCTCGCGCAAACGCATCTGGCCTCGCTCGCGACGCCCGCGCCTGGCGCTGCTCAAACCACTCAAAACCAGCCTGTCTATTACGACGAGGTGTTGATGCTCTTCGGTACAGGGTCCGCAGACGGCCGCTACCGCTTCGATGAAAACGGCCGTCTCGTGCCGCGTTGGGAGAACACATGCCAATCCGCCAACGCGCGCTCGTAATCGGTATCGCGCTCACGCTCGGCACGGGCGCGGCGGTGTCGGCATTCGCGCAGGCGCAGCCGAACGATCCCATGAACGTGCTGATCGATCAGGGCAAGTACTGGCAGGCGCACCAGCGCGGCGATCTCGCCGAGCAGGCGTGGCTGAAGGTGCTGCGCATCGATCCGAAGCAGCCCGACGCGCTGTACGGCATGGGCATCGTGATGGCCGACCGCAAGGACGGCGCGGGCGCGCAGCAGTACCTCGCGCGGCTGCGCCAGGCCGCGCCGAACTACCCGAACATGGACGAACTCGCGCGGCGCCTCGGCCAGTCGAGTCCGACCGATCAAGCCGTCAACGACGCGCGGCGTCTCGCGCAGTCCGGCCAGCAGGCGTCGGCGGCCCAGGCTTACCGGCAGGCGCTGGGCACGAAGCCGACCAATCCGCAGCTCGCGCTCGAGTATTACCAGGCGCTCGGTTCGTCGCCGCAGGGCTGGGAAGAGGCGCGTCGCGGGCTCGAACAGCTCGCGCGCGAGCATCGCGACGATCCGCGTTTCGCGCTCGCGTATGCGCAGCATCTGACGTATCGCGAAGCGAACCGGCGCGAGGGCATCGAGCAGCTTGCGCAGTTGTCGAAAGATTCGATCGTCGGTGTGCAGGCCAAAGCGGCGTGGCGCCAGGCGCTGCTGTGGCTCGGCGTGCGGGCATCGGATGCGCCGCTGTTTCAGGCGTATCTGTCCGTCGCGCCCGACGATGCCGCCGTCAAGGCGCGCGCCGATTCGATCGCCGAACAGGACCGTCGCGCGAGCGAGCGAGCGCAGCAGAATGCAGGCACCGACGCGCGCGGCCGCGCTGTCGCGGAAGGCTTCGCGGCGCTCGATCGCGGCGACCTCGTGACGGCGAAGGCGCGCTTCTCGTCGGTGCTCGCGAGTTCGCCGAACGACGGCGACGCGCTCGGCGGCATGGGCGTCGCGTTGCTGAAGCAGGAGCAGTTCGCGCAGGCGCGCGAGTATCTGCTGCGCGCGTCGCAGCAGGGCGGCGCGGCGCGCTGGCGCGAGGCGCTCAACAGCGCGACGTACTGGATGTACACGAGCGAAGGCCTCGGCGAACAGAGCAACGGCAATCTGACGCAAGCGAAGGCATCGTTCGAAAAGGCGATTGCCGTCAGTCCCGGCGACGTCACCGCGCAAACCGCGCTCGGCGATCTGCTGATGCAAAGCGGCGATCCTCGCGGCGCGGAAGCGGCGTTCCGGATGGCGCTGCGCCGCCAGGCCGACAATCCCGATGCGATCCGCGGGCTGGTCGGCGCGCTCGCCGCACAGGGGCGCGGCGACGAAGCGCTCAGCTTCGCGAACCAGTTGACGGACGAGCAGCGCAAGAAGGTGGGCGGCGCGGACCGTCTGCGCGGCGAGGCGCAGGCGGCGCAGGCGCGTGCGGCCGAAGCGCGCGGCGATCTCGGCAATGCGCGCAGCCTGTTCGAAGACGCGCTGCTGAGCAATCCCGACGATCCATGGCTGCGTCTGGACCTTGCGCGCATCTACGCGAAGCAGGGCGCCTATGCGAATGCGAAGAGCATCATGGATGGCCTGATCGCGCTGCATCCCGACATGCCCGACGCGTTCTATGCGAGCGCCTTGCTCGCCGCGGACATGCAGGACTGGCGCTACGGTCTGTCGCAACTCGAACGCATTCCCGCCAATAAGCGCACCGACGCGATGGCGATGCTGCAACACCGGCTGTGGGTCCATCAGCAGTGCGATGAAGCCGTGGCGCTGGCGAAGAGCGGCCGCGTCGCGCAGGCACGCGGCGTGCTGCAGAACGCGGAGCCTGTTGCGGGCAATAATGCCGAGTTGATCGGCGCGATTGCGTCGGCGTATGTGAATACAGGCGACACGGCGCGCGCGCTGATGATGGTGCGCAGCGCCGTCGCGCGTTCGCCGAATGACGCGGGCCTGCTGCTCACCGACGCGGGCATTCTGCTGAACGCGGGCCAGGACGTCGAACTGGGCGAAGTGATGCGGCGCCTCGCGTCGATGCAGTTGACGGGCCAGCAGCGCAGCGATTTCGAGAAGATCAACGTGGCGATCGTCGTGCGCCGTACGGATGCGCTGCGTCAGGCCAACGATCTCGCGAGCGCGTTTGACGTGCTGTCGCCGTGGCTTGCCGCCCGCCCGAACGATCCCGACATTCTGGCGGCGCTTGCGCGTCTGTACACCGCGAACAACGACAATGCGAATGCGCTCGCCACCTACCGCCTCGCGCTCGCACAGAATCCGAACGACCTTGGCCTGTTGCTGAACGCGGCGGGCGCGGCGACGCAGATCCGCAAGTTCGATTTCGCCGAGTCGACTTTGCGGCAGGCGTTGCGCATCGCGCCGAACAATGCCGATGCGCTCGCTGCAATGGGCCGCATGTATCGTGCGCAAGGCAGGAACAGTCTGGCCGCGCAGTATTTCCAGCGTGCGCTGATTGCGCAGAACGCGCCGCTCGCGCGTCCCGGCGCGCAGACGGTGGGTGCGAATGGGCAGCCCGTGCCGAGCGGCTGGGATGTGCCGTTGCGGCCGAGAGGTCCGATTCCGCTGCCCGGCACGAACCCGTTTGCGAACCGGACGTCGGCGGATGCGTCGAACAGTGTGCCGTTCCCTGCGCAGAACACCCAACCGTATCCGATGCCAGCCATGCCTGCCTATACTCCGCCGACGCAGCCGGCGCCTTACATCGCGCCGCAGCAGCAACCGGCTTCGCAGATCAATTCGCTCGGTGTGCTCGCGCCGCAGGCGGCATCGAACGGACCCGACACGCCGGATGCCGATGGCTACGGTCCCGATCAATATGGTTCGTCGCAGTCGGGCGGCGGGCTTGCGCCGGGGCAGGCGTATCCGGCGCAAGGTTATGCGCAGCCGCAGACTTATCAGCAGCCTTATCCGCAGCAAACGTATCAGCAACCGGTGTACGCGCAACCGAACGATGCTTACGTGAGCACGCCCTGGCCGATGTCGCCGCAGGCACAGGCCGCCGCGCAGGCGCAGGCGACACAGGGGATGAACCCGCAGCCGACGTCGACGTCGAAGAAGCGCACGGCGAAGAATGCCCGCACGGGCAATAACAGCACGGCATCTGCGCAGCAGCAGGGCGGTTATCCGCAGCAGCAGGGCTATGCGCAACCGTATCCGCAGCAGCAGGCTTATCCGCAACCGTATCCACAGCAGCCCGGCTACGCGCAACAGCCTTATCCGCAGCAGCGCGCCTATGCGCAACAGGCGTATCCGCAGCAGGGCTATCAGCCGCAACCGAATCAGCAGCAGGCCTATCCGCAGCAGGGTTATCCGCAGAACTACACGAACCAGGGCTACGGTCTCGTGCCGTACATTCCGCAGCCGCCCGCGCCGTATCCGACGCGCAATGCGCAGTTGCAGGACGAACAGAACCGGCAGTATCCGCAGCCGGCGCAGCAGCAGCCGCTGACCGTCGAAGAAGAACTCGCGCAGATCAACCGCGAGCAGACCAGCACCGTGAGCGGCGGTATCGTGTTTCGCAACCGCGACGGCGAAAACGGCCTGTCGAATCTGACCGACATCGAAGCGCCGCTGCAAGGCCGCATTCGTGCGGGCGATGGCCACGTGATCGTCGAGGTCACGCCCGTGACGCTCGATGCAGGTACGGCGAGCAACAGCACCAACACGCTGGCGCGCTTTGGCTCGTCGCAGTCGTTCGGCACCAGCACGGTGCTGCCCGGCTCGCAGACGGCCAGCGGCGTCGGCGCGGATGTGGGCTACGAATGGCGCGGGCTGAAGGCCGACGTCGGCGCGACGCCGTGGGGCTTTCGCGAGCAGAACATCGTGGGCGGCGTGCAATATCGCGGCAACATCACCGACAAGGTCTCGTACAAGCTGACGGCGGGACGGCGGGCGGTGACGGACAGTTTGCTGTCGTACGCGGGCGCACACGATTCGGCGATGAATCTGCAATGGGGCGGCGTGACGTCGAACGGCTTGCGCGGGGATGCTGGCTGGGACGACGGCACGAATGGCCTTTATGTGAACGCGTCGTGGGCGTATCTGATGGGCCACAACGTCGCGTCGAACAATGCCGTGAAGGGCGGTGGCGGTGTCTATACGCGGCTCGTGAAAGACCCGGACCAGACGCTGACGGTCGGCGTCAACACGACGCTGATGCACTACGACAAGAACCTGTCGTACTTCACGTTCGGCCAGGGCGGCTATTTCAGCCCGCAGCAGTATGCGATCCTGAATCTGCCCATCGAGTACACCGGGCGCAACGGCCCGTTCACCTATGACCTGAAAGCGTCGATCGGCGTGCAGCATTATCGTCAGGATGAGTCCGATTACTTCCCGAGCAACAGCAAGTATCAGAGCAGCGCGGCGTCTGCTTCGAACGTGCCGGACTCGGGTGCCGTCTATCCCGGCCAGAGCAAGACGGGCGTGTCGTATTCGATCGATGCCGTCGGCGAGTATCAGCTCGCGCCGCAGCTCGCGGTGGGCGCGGCCGCTTCGTTCGGCAACGCGTATCAGTATCGCGAGTTCGTCGCTGCCGTGTACGTGCGCTATGCGTTCACGAAGCAGACGGGCTTGAGCATATTCCCGCCGTCGCCCGTGCGCTCGTACTATCTGCCCGTGAACGAGTAAAGCCTGTTCTCCAACGAAGCGACGCAAGGGCTGCGTTGCTTCGTCCCCTCCGCATGGATCGCTTTCGCGCTCCCATCCGCGTCTGATCTGCAAGAGACACCTCGCACGCACGTTTTTTAAGGTGCCTCTACAATCGGCTGACCGATCTCCCGATGCATGCGCAACGTATGCAAGCGGTGCGTATGCACTTGTCGGCTTCGCGTGATTAGCGCGTCACGTCTAACAAAGCACGGTCGTCGACCGGTTTTTGTTCGACGTCGGCGGATAAAAGAAACCCCCTTACGGAAACGCTCATGGCAACGCTGAACATCAACGGCCAGTCTCACACTATCGATGCGCCGCCCGACATGCCCGTGCTCTGGGTGTTGCGCGATCTCGTCGGTCTCACGGGAACGAAGTTCGGCTGCGGCATCGCGCAGTGCGGCGCATGCACCGTGCATCTGGACGGCGTCGCCGTGCGCTCGTGCGTGCTGCCCATCGCGGCCGTCGGCGACAAGAAGATCACGACGATCGAAGCCGTCGGCGATACGCCAGCCGGCAAGAAGGTGCAGGCAGCGTGGCGCCAGATCGATGTCGTGCAATGCGGCTACTGTCAGTCGGGGCAAGTGATGCAGGCGGCTTCGCTGCTCGCGCAGAACCCGAATCCGAGCGACGCCGACATCGACGCGGCGATGGCGGGCAACATCTGCCGCTGCGGCACGTACAACCGCATCCGCGCTGCCGTGAAGCAGGCGGCGAAGGAGGCATGACATGTCGCAAGGATTGCTCGATGCACAAAACGGCAAGCCGCGCGATGACGGTCATGCGTCCGTCTCGCGCCGCACGTTTCTCAAGTTCAGCGCCAGCGTTGCCGCGGTAGCGGGCGGCGGACTCCTGCTCGGCTTCAGCGTGCCCGCGCAAAGCCAGGGCGACGTACGCAAGTCGGTGATCGGAGGCGACGGCGTGGAGACGCCGCAAAGCGGCGTGTTCGCGCCCAACGCGTTCGTGCAGATCGACACGGCGGGCAAGGTCACGCTGATCATCCCGAAGGTCGAGATGGGACAGGGCGTGTACACGTCGATTCCGATGCTGATCGCAGAAGAACTCGAAGTGCCGCTCGACAGCGTGACCGTCGATCACGCGCCGCCCAACGAAAAACTCTTTACGGACCCGCTGCTCGGCGGCCAGTTGACGGGCGGCTCGACATCGATTCGCTCCACATGGGAGCCGATGCGCCGCGCGGGCGCGACCGCGCGCATGCTGCTCATCGGCGCGGCCGCGCAGCAGTGGCAGGTCGAACCGGCCTCGTGCCATGCCGAGCGAGGCCAGGTGATTCATGCCGATACGAAGCGCAGCATCGCTTATGGACAACTCGTGGAAGCGGCTGCGAAGCTGCCTGTGCCGCAGAACGTGCCGCTCAAGAACCCGAAAGATTTCAAGCTGATCGGCACGCAGGCGAAGCGTCTCGATTCGCCGGAGAAGGTGGACGGCAGCGCGATGTTCGGCCTCGACGTGCGTCTGCCCGACATGGTGTATGCGGCCATCGTCAATTGCCCGGTGTTCGGCGGCACGCTTGCGAGCGTCGACGATACGGCTGCGAAGACGATTCCCGGTGTGCGGCAGATCGTGAAGTTCGACAACGGCGTCGCGGTGATCGGCGATCACACGTGGGCCGCGAAACGCGGTGCGTCGGCGTTGAAGATCACATGGAACGAAGGCGCGGGCGCGTCGGTGTCGACCAAAACGATCTTCGACGATCTGGCGAAGGCGGCATCGCAAGGCCATGGCGCTGTCGCGCGCAAGGAAGGCGATGTGAACAACGCGTTTTCGCAGGCGAAGTCGCGTGTCGATGCTGTGTATCAGCAGCCGTTACTTGCGCACGCGACGATGGAGCCCGTCAACTGCACCGTGCATGTGAAGCCCGACAGTTGCGAGATCTGGGTCGGCACGCAGGTGCCGACGCGGGCGCGCGATGCGGGCGCGAACGTGACGGGCCTGCCCGCCGACAAGATCGTCGTGCACAACTTCCTGCTCGGTGGCGGCTTTGGAAGGCGGCTCGAATTCGACATGGTCACGCAGGCGGTGAAGGTGGCGAGGCAACTGAGCGTGCCCGTGAAAGTGGTGTGGACGCGCGAGGAAGACATCCAGCACGACATGTATCGCCCGGCCTACTACGACAGGATCTCGGCGGGGCTCGACGCGAACGGCAAGCCGATTGCCTGGCAGCATCGGATCGTCGGTTCGTCGATTCTTGCGCGGTTTGCGCCGCCCGCCGTGAAGAACGGCGTCGATCCCGATGCCGTCGAAGTGGCCTCCGATCTGCCGTATGACTTGCCGAACCAGTTGATCGATTACGTGCGTCAGGAACCGCGCGACATACCGACCGCATTCTGGCGCGGTGTCGGACCGACGCGCGGCACGTGGGTGGTCGAGAGCTTCATCGACGAGCTTGCGGCGCAGGCCAAGGTCGATCCCGTCAAGTATCGGCAGGATCTGCTCGGCAAGTCGCCGCGCGCGCTGAACGTGCTGAACGTCGCGACGCAGGCGGCCGGTTGGGGCAGCACGGTGCCCAAGGGCCAGGGGCGTGGCGTGTCGGTGATGCATGCGTTCGGCAGTTTCTTTTCGATGGTCGCCGACGTGACTGTCGATCAGGGCGAGGTGCGCGTGAGCCGCGTGGTATGCGCGGTCGATTGCGGGATGGTCGTCAATCCGAACACGGTCGACGCGCAGATCCAGGGCGGCATTATCTTCGCGATCACGGCGGCGCTGTATGGCGAGATCACGATCGACCGCGGCCGCGTGCAGCAGAACAATTTCACCGACTACCGGATATTGCGCATCCACGAGACGCCGCCCATCGAGGTGCATATCGTGAAGAGCAGCGAGGCGCCGGGCGGCATCGGCGAGCCGGGGACGGCGGCTGCCATCCCGGCCGTCGCCAATGCGATCTATGCGGCGACGGGTAAGCGCCTGCGGCAGTTGCCCGTCGGTAATCAGTTGATGAGCGCGTAAGGGGAGGCCGGCGATGAAAACCACATTGAAGGCTTTGACCTTGAGCGCCGCGCTTGCGCTGCCTTTGTTCGCGAACGCCGCCGACGATGCGCTCGTCAAACGCGGCGAGTACCTTGCAAAAGCGGGCGATTGCATCGCATGTCACTCCGCGCCGCATGGCAAGCCGTTTGCGGGCGGCCTGCAGATGATGACGCCGATGGGCGCGATCTATTCGACCAACATCACGCCTGATGCGCAGACGGGCATCGGACAATACAGCGAGGACGACTTCAAACGCGCGATGCGTGAAGGCATCGCGAAGGACGGCCACAATCTTTATCCGGCGATGCCGTATCCGTCGTACGCGAAGGTCAACGACGACGACATGCATGCGCTTTACGCGTACTTCATGAATGGTGTGACGCCGGTGAAGCAGGCGAACCGCGAGCCGGACATCAAGTGGCCGCTCAACATGCGCTGGCCGCTGAAGTTCTGGAACATGGTGTTTCTCGACAAGGGCGTGTACCGGGACAAGGCGGGCAAGGACGTTGCATGGAATCGCGGCGCGTATCTGATTCAGGGGCTTGGTCACTGCGGCTCGTGTCATACGCCGCGCGGCGTCGCGTTCCAGGAGAGGGCGCTTGATGAAAGCGGCAGTGCGTTTCTGACGGGTGGTTTGCTCGACAACTGGTTTGCGTCGAATCTGACGGGCGAGCACAACGTCGGTCTGGGCCGCTGGTCGGAAGCCGATGTCGCGCAGTTTCTGAAGGCGGGCGCGAACCAGCACGCGTCGGCGTTCGGCGCGATGACGAGCGTGATCAACAACAGCACGCAGGCGATGACGGATGGCGACATTGCTGCGATGTCGCGGTATCTGAAGTCGTTGCCGGCAGCGGGCGGTTCCGGCGGGCCTGCTTATGCATACGACGCGGCGGCGACGAAGGTGTCGTTGACGCGGCCCGCGAACGATGCGGGGGCGCGGGTTTATACGGCTTATTGCATGCACTGTCACGGGGTGGATGGGCGCGGGTTCGCGCCTATGCTTGCGCCGCTTGCCGGGAATCCCAATGTCTTGGAGAAGGATGCCAGTTCGTTGATCAACGTGACGTTGAATGGCACTGAAGATCTTGTGATTGGGGGTGTTCCGGCGCCGTATCCTATGCCTAAGTACGCTGATGTGTTGAGTGATCAGCAGATCGCTGATGTGATTACTTTTGTTCGGGGTGGATGGAGGAATGGCGCGGGTTCTGTTGGCGCCGCTGATGTCGCCAAGGTCCGGAAGGCTACTCAGTAGGTCGTTTTTTTGTCTGCGACGCAGTCGTCGTTCTTGCCTTCTCGGCGCGGGGTTCGCCTTTTGGGTTTTTGTGTTGTTGTCGCTGGCATCCGCGTGATGTTGTCTTGCTTCTTGCGTTGCCCCTGTGCGGGGCGGCACTTACTTTCTTTGCCGCCGCAAAGAAAGTAAGCAAAGAAAGCGGGCTCACACCGCCAGCCCTTGTTTTTGCCTGCGGGCCCCCGACGGTTCTTACGCTCCGTGCGGCAACGTGCTATTTCATGCGCGTTGCCAGCGTGCTAACTCACGCATCACCCACTTCACACTCTCGCGTCACGGGCCGCGTTACCAGGCGTTCGCGGCCGCCCAGGTGGCAAACGGTGTGTAAGCCGTCGCGATCGAAGTGCACCACTCCGGACTGAAAAGCGGGATCGGTGTCGTAGAAGCGCGAACGCATATGGTGCGACAAGCTACACACAGTTTGCCACCTGGGCGGCGCAGACGAGTCGCTGCCGCGGGCTGCCTGCGGGTGATTGGAGTGGGTGATGCGCCGGTTCAAGGCGCTGGCAACGGGCGCAAAACACAGTGTCGCCGTGTGAAGTGCGGGACCCGTTGGGGGCCCGCAGGCAAGAACAAGGGCTGGCGGTGTGAGCCCGCTTTCTTTGCTTACTTTCTTTGCGGCGGCAAAGAAAGTGAGTGCCGCCCCGCACAGGGGCAACGCATGAATAACGACAACATCATGCGGATGCCAGCGACAACAACACAAAAACCCAAAAGGCGAAGCCCGCGCCGAGAAGGCAAGAACGACGACTGCGTCGCAGACAAAAACCCTCAACGATGCTGCGTAACCTTCTGCTTACGCTCCAAAACCCGAGCCCACCACGTCAGCGGAAAGCACATCAAAAAGTACAGCACAGCAACCATCCCATAGATAGGAAACGGCCGGAAGGCAGCATTCGTAATCATGGTCCCGGTTTTGGTGAGTTCGGTGAACCCGATAATGGAAGTCAAGGCCGTGCTCTTGACCACCTGCACGAGAAACCCAACCGTCGGCGCGACAGCAATCTTCAAGGCCTGCGGCCAGACGACATACCGTAGCTGCTGCGCAAACGTCATCCCGAGACTCGCGCCCGCGGCCCATTGCCCACGCGGCACAGCTTCAACGCAACCGCGCCAGATATCCACGAGATAAGCACTTGTATAAAGCGTCAAGGTGACAGTCGCTGCGACCCACGGCGACACATCGACGCCCATCAAGGGCAAACCAAAGAACGCCAGAAAAAGCTGCATCAGCAACGGCGTGCCCTGAAACAACTCGACATACAGCACGACGATGCGCCGCAGCCAGGGCAAAGGCGAAACCCGCATTGCAAGCAACAGCAAACCCACCACGCCACCGCCGACGAACGCAATCAACGACAGCAACACCGTCCAGCGCGCCGCGAGCAGCAGATTACGCGCAATGTCCCATAGCGTGAATTCGATCATGATGAGCGCTCCGTCGACGATGCAGCACGCGCGCCGCGCAATGAGAAAATGCGACGCGGCGACGCGTCAACAGAACGCGCGGCACGGCCTGCAAAAAGACCCTTGCCGAGCCGGTTCAACATCTGCCGCAACACGATCGACAACACCAGATACGTCGCCGTGATGATCACGTACGCTTCGAACGAACGGAAATTGCGCGACTGAATGTAGTTCGCCGCATAGGTCAGATCGGGCACCGAGATCTGCGACACGACGGCCGAGCCGAGCATCACGATCAACACCTGACTCAACAGCGCCGGGAAGACGTTCGCAATCGCCTGCGGCAACACCACGTGGCGGAACACCTGGCGTCCCTGCAAACCGAGCGCTTGCGCCGCCTGCACCTGGCCGCGCGGAATCGAATCAATGCCCGCACGCACGATTTCGATCGCATACGCACCGAGGTTGACCGTCATCGCGAGTACCGCGGCCTGGATCTCGTCGATGTGTATGCCCAGGCTCGGCAACCCGAAGAACACGAAGAACAGCTGCACCAGAAACGGCGTGTTGCGGATCGCCTCGACATAACCGGCGATCAGCCAGCGCGCCCACTTCGGTCCGGATGCGGCCACCACCGCGCCGCCAATGCCCACCAGGCCGCCAAGCGCGGTCGATACGGCTGTCAGCGCCAGCGTCACGCCGACGCCACGCACGAGCATCCCCGCATACATGTCGAAACTGCTGAAATCGAATGTGTAACTCATCGCATGCGGCTCATCGTGACATCGGCTGATCGAAAGAAAAGGCTTAGAGCGTCTCCGGCAGCGGCGCACGCAGCCACTTCTGCGAAATCGCGTTCATCGTGCCGTCCTTGCGGGCGCGCGCGATAGTCTCGTCGACTTTCTTCAGGAGACGCGGCTCGTTCTTGTTCAGCCCGACGTGATCGGGCGAACTGAACAGCGAGAACTTCTGCTCGGGATCGTTGGCAGGATGGCGCGCGAGGATCGTCGCGCCCACATCGTTGCCAACGACCATCAACTGTACCTGACCAGAAAGAAACGCCGAAATAGCGCCGTTCGGATCGTCGAAACGTTTGATGTTCGCCGACGGCGGCGCGATCTTCGTGACGCTCAGATCTTCCAGCGTGCCGCGCGCCACCGAAATGCTCTTGCCCGCCAGATCGTTCGCGTCCTTCACCTTCAACGACTTCGGACCGAACACGGCAAGGTAGTAAGGCGCATAAGGCTGCGAGAAGTCGATCACCTTCTCGCGCTCGGGCGTCTGGCCCACGGACAGCAGCATGTCCGCCTTGTGGTCGGCGAGATACGCCATGCGGTTGTCGCCCGTCACCGCTACCAGTTCGACCTTGACGCCGAGCGACTTGCCGATCAGGTTCGCGACGTCGATGTCATAGCCTTGCGGCTTCATGTCCGGGCCGATCGAGCCGAACGGCGGATAGTCCATGAACACGCCGACGCGCACGACGCCCGCCTTCGTGATCGTATCGAGCGCGTCCGCATGTGCGAGCGGGGCGAACGCCGTCAGCGCGGCACCCGCGAAAGCGAGCGCGGCGAACGCACGGGAGAAGCGGCGGCGGGACAAGGCAGCGGTGGTCATGGAAGCATCCTTCGTGAATGTTGGAACTGCGGTGAGCCCACTCTAGGTTTGCCAAAAACCTCGAACAATCGAAATCTGCGCATGGAAGCCATGCATAGCGCTCATGCCGTAGGGGTTCTCCCGGTGCGTCTCGCGCATGAGCAAGACGCATGGCCGATGTACGTGCAGAATTTTTGGATCGCGTATGCTTAGGCATTGTTGCGTGTATGTTCTGCGTCAAAGCATGCACCCACGATGAATTTTCCTGATACGACGAACGCCATGCGACGACTCCCGCCATTGAATGCCCTGCAGATCTTCGAGACCGTCGCGCGCCATCGCAGCTTCACGCGCGCGGCCGAGCATCTGTGCCTCACGCAAGGCGCTGTGAGCCGGCAGATTCTCGCGCTCGAAGACTACTATCAGTTCCCGCTCTTCAAGCGGCATGCGAAAGGTTTGACGTTGACGGCGGAAGGCGAACTGCTGCTGCCCGCCGTCAAGGAGAGCTTTGCGCGCATCGAAGAAATTTCGCTGCGTCTTACGCGTCAGCGCACCGATCTCGCGCTGAAGGTGCCGACCTGCGTGATGCGCTGGATGCTGCCGAAAATCATGCAGTTCCAGGCCGACTATCCGGACCTGCACGTGCAGATCACGACGACGTGGCAGCACGACGTCGACTTCCAGGTCGAGCCGTTCGATGCCGCCATCGTCTATGGCACGTCGGCGGGCGCGGACGTGCAGGCCGTGCCGCTCTTCGAGGAGCGCCTCACGCCCGTCTGCGCGCCGCAACTGATGCAGGACAAGCCGCTCGCGAAGACCGCCGATCTCGCGCGGCACACGCTGCTGCATCCGACACGCGATCATCGCGACTGGAAGATGTGGCTCGATCACGTGGACGCACGCGACGTCGATGCGAACCTGGGCCCAAGCTTCGACACACTCGATCTCGCGACGAACGCCGCATTACAGGGCTTCGGCGTGGCGATCAGCGATCTCGCGCTGATCGAAGAGGACGTGGCCGCGCAACGGCTCGTGCGTCCGTTCGATACCGTGCTGACGACGGGTGCGCGCTACTACTTCGTGTATCCGGACAGCGTCGCGCATCAGCAGAAGGTCAATCTGTTTCGCGACTGGATCGACGCGCACTGGGCGCACTAAGCGGGCCGCGCCGCGCGGTTCGAACCGGCTTCACGGCGCGAACGACAGAAACAGATACGCGGCGAATAGCGACAGGTGCACGGCGCCCTGCAGGATCGTCGTGCGGCCGGTGCCGAGCGTGAGCGCGCTGATCAGCAGCGTCAACGTGAGCAGCACGGTGTCCTTGCCGTCGATGCCGAGGACGAGCGGGCGGCCCGTCCAGATGAAGACCAGCGCGACGGTCGGTATCGTCAGGCCGATACTCGCGAGCGCCGAGCCCAACGCGAGATTGAGGCTGGTCTGCAAGCGGTCCGCGCGTGCCGCGCGCACGGCAGCGAGGCCTTCGGGCAGCAGCACGAGCGCCGCGATCACGATGCCGACCACGGCAGCGGGTGCGCCTGCTTCGAGCACCGCGTGCTCGACGACGGGCGACAGCACCTTCGCGAGCAGCACGACGGCGACGAGACTCACTACGAGCAACGCGGCGCTTGCCAGCGCGACGCGCGTGCTGGGCGGCGCGGCGTGGGCATCTTCATCGGCGGCGTGAGAAGTGTCGGCGAGGAAGTAATCGCGATGGCGCACGGTCTGCACGAACACGAATACGCCATACAGCACCAGCGACGACACACCCGCGAACGCAAGCTGCGAGTCGCTGAGCGCGGGGCCGAGTGCGACGCTCGTGTAGTTGGGCATCACCATCGTCAACACGGACAGCGAGGCGAGCACGGCCAGCGCCGCGCTGGCGCCGCGAATCTGGAAGTCCTGCTCGCGATGGCGCAAGCCGCCGACCAGCAGGCAGATCCCGACGATCCCGTTGCACACGATCATCACCGCGGCGAACACGGTATCGCGCGCGAGGCCCGCTTTCTCGGGCCCCGCCGACAGCATCACCGAGACGATCAGCGCTACTTCGATCACCGTCACCGCTACGGCCAGCACGAGCGTGCCGAACGGCTCGCCGACGCGATGCGCGACCACTTCCGCATGGTGCACGCCGGCGAACACCGAGCCTGCCAGCGCGAGTGCGGCGAGCGCGGTCAGCAGGCCGTTGCCGGGCAGCGCATAGGCGGCGCCGAGCACGAGCCACGCGATGATGGGCGCTGCAATCGTCCAGCGGGGCAGTACGGGCGATGTCGATGCCATGGGTTCAGTCCGCTTGTTGTTGTTCGTGTGGTGGTTCATCACGGGACGCTCGTGCATCGTCGACGGGCGGCACGCATAGCAGTGAGATTAAACCAGCCGGACCAACGGGCGGTGTGACGGGAGCGCAAAAAAACGCATCACAAAGAAAAACACCGCTCCTCGCGACGAAGAGCGGTGCGTTGTCCGGCTATCGCGCCCGTTGGCGGGCACGAAGGGGCGCTACGTTGAACTTACTGGCCGACCGGGCGGATCGTCAGTGCGTTCTTCACGGACGTTACACCCTGGACGCCCTGGGCGACTTCCGTTGCCTTGTCGACTTGCGGCTGCTCCGGCACCGAGCCCTGCAGCACCACAGCGCCGCTCTTCGCGCGAACCGTGATGTTGGAGACGCTGATGTCCTTCGACTTCGCCAGTGCGCTGCGCACCTTCTTGGCGAGCGCACGGTCAGCCGACTTGGCTGCCTTCGAAGTCTGCTTGGCGCTCGGTTGAGCCGTCATGTCGGCATCGCTTGCCTGAGCATAGGCGTTGACCGATGCGAGAACCACGAGTGCTGCGCCTACCATCTTGATTGCCTGGATCGCCTTCATTCACTTTCTCCTGTTGTCATGATTTGCGACGGTGTCGCGCCTGAAACGCGCCCGGCGAGCGGGTTCTTCACGCGCGATACCACTGCACTACCACTTCTTTACTTCGGGGATGAAAACGGCTGCGGTTGTCTACGCATCGGGTGGTTTGCCGATAGAACGGGCACACCTGAATCACCGATGCGGCTGGCTGGACAGTAACGATACCTCAATTGGTTCCATGGTGAAGACTAAGGGTCGCCGTGATGAGGCATTGCTACAACGGATCGATGCCGTTTGCACCATCCGGCGTGCGCCGTGCATGGAATCGCGCGGCACGCCATCATGCTGCAAACGGCCCGGTCCGACGGGCCTCGACTGCACTTCCGGCACATCATCGCATGGCGACGACGACGCTTTCCCTCGTTCCTCTACATCGCAACGATCTACCCGTCGATACGGTTGACCTTGCACGCTTCTTACTGGGTAAATACCTGGTCCACGATCTGCTCGAAGGGCGGACTGCGGGGAGGATCGTCGAGACGGAGGCCTATCCCGTCGGCGATTCGACCAATCATGCATATCCGGGGCGGCGCGCGTACAACGGCTCGATGTTCCTCGAGCACGGACACGCCTACGTGCGTCTCACGTACGGCATCTACAACGTGATCAACGTGGTCAGCGAGCGCGAAGGCACGGGCGCCGCCGTGCTGATCCGGGCGCTCGAACCCATGGAAGGCATCGAGTGTATGCAGGCGCGCCGGCCCGGCACGAAGCCGCGGGATCTGACGCGTGGGCCAGGACGGCTCGCGCTGGCGCTCGGCATTGGAGCTGGCTTCGACGGTGTCGATCTGTGTACGGGACACGGGCTGTGGCTCGGCGCGGCAGGCGGCGCGCGCACGCCGCCGTCGCCGTTCGCCGTCACGACGCGCATCGGCATCGCGCGCGAAACGCACCGGCTGCTGCGCTTTTTTGTGCCCGGCAGCCCGTTCGTCAGCGGGCCGCGCAAGCTGCTGACGGGCGGGGGGCCAGCGTCCGGGTGACGTGACCTTGGCTTTTCGCCGTATAAGGCGTGGTGCGTCCCGACATTATTACGCCGCGCTATCACGGGAATTGACGGGCGCTTGCAGGACGACGTGACTTTTGCAAACAGCGCAATTAAGTATCTCCGGAATAGGGGTTTTCCCTTGGTCGGCCGGTGGCTAAACTGGCTTCACTCGCTTCACAAACAGATGAGTGAAGCACCTGACAAAACAACTTCTGGAGGTAGTTACCATGAAATCGCTGATCAAGGCTGTTGCACTCGCTGCTGTTCTCGCCGTTCCCGCTGTGTCGTTCGCCCAGTCGAACCAACCCGTGACCCGCGCTGAAGTCCGCGCGCAACTGGTCCAGCTCGAAAAGGCAGGCTACAACCCGGCGACGGCTGTCGACTCGACCTATCCGGCCGATATCCAGGCTGCCGAAGCGCGCGTCTCGGCTCAAAACGGTGCAGTGGCGCAAGCCGCCGTCGCCGATACCGGCTACGGCGCATCGACCAACGGTTCGTCGCAAGCGGGCGCGAAGACGCTGAACCCGGCTCAAGACGTGTACTTCGGGCATTAATCGACGCTTCAACAAACCGGGCCGCAGTGTTCACGGCCCGGCGTGTGCGGCTTCGGCGCAGGCATGAAGCGCAGATGACAGACATTCAGACGGCGGCGCGGTGAGGACAGAAAAACGTTCTCCGTGCCGCCGTCTACGAAAGCATGAACCTCCGCCGCCCGCAAGGTGGCTTAGCCCAACCTCGCGGATTGGGCTTTTTTTGTTGGCTTGCGGCGCCGGGCGAAGCAGACGCGTAGCGGCTATCGAGCCGTCATGCGCCGTGGATGTAGTGCTCCAGCTGCTGGATCGTGAACTGCTGTTCGGCGATGATGTTCTTCACGAGGTCGCCGATCGACACCATGCCGATCAGGTCGTCGTTCTCCATGACGGGCAGGTGACGCATGCGGCGCTCCGTCATCAGCGCCATGCATTCGTCCGTGGTCTGCTCCGGGCGCACGAAGCGCACGGCGCTGCTCATGATGTCGCGTACGGGCGTTGTCTTCGACGAACGGTCCATCAGCACGATCTTGCGCGCATAGTCGCGTTCGGTGACGATCCCCGCGATCGCCCCGTTTTCCTTGACGATCAGCGCACCGATCTGTTTCTCGGCCATCAGCTTGACGGCGTTGTAGACGGAATCGGCGGCTTCGATCGTGTAGACGTCTTGAGTCGGCTTCGATTTGAGGACTTGTGCAACGCTAGTCATGGAGCGGCTCCGTTTGCAGTGCAGCACGCCCGGTCGCGGCGCGCTGGGGTGAAGGAGAGGCACGTCAAGCGCAGATCAAGCGCAAGTCAAGTATAGGCGTGGACGGGAGCGGCGGCGACGCTCGCTTCGCCTGGTTTCGTGTGGCGCGGCACGCATGCCATGCGAAGCGACCGTTCGCAGGGGCCGGGGCGGCGCGTTGCATGGATGGAATGCACCGTATTGCCCATGTGCACCAATGCGAAGCGGCTGCCAGGTACAATTAGGCGTTTAGCGGTAAACTCCGCTTCTGTACTTTATCCCCGGTAGTGCACGGGTTCATGTCCGCAATTCCGTTACCGCCATGCCCATGTCTCACGATCCGTCGCAAGCTGACGGCGCAATCACCGGCGAATGCGTCACGCTCGACGCGACCGCCATGCTTCCCACCCGCTACGGCACCTTCAAATCTTACGTGTTTCGCGTGAACGACTCGGGCGCCGAGCATTTCGCGCTCGTCATGGGCGATGTCGAGAGCCAGCAGTCGGTGCTGACGCGTCTGCATTCCGAGTGTCTGACGGGCGATGTGCTCGGCTCATACCGCTGCGACTGCGGCGAGCAGCTCGATCTCGCGCTGCGTTATATCGCAGCGGAAGGGTGTGGCGTGCTGCTGTATCTGCGCGGTCACGAAGGACGCGGCATCGGCCTGTCGAACAAGATCCGCGCGTATGCGCTGCAGGAGCAGGGACGAGACACCGTCGAGGCGAATCTCGATCTCGGCCTGCCCGACGATTCGCGCGAATACGATTCGGCGGCGGCCATCCTGCGTTTGCTGAAGGTCACCTCCGTGCGCCTGATGAGCAACAACCCGAAGAAGTTCGACTCGCTGTCGAAGCACGGCATTCCTGTCTGCGAACGTGTTGCACTCGCCATTCCGATGCGCGAGGAGAACGAACGCTACATCCGCACCAAGCAGGTGAAGTTTGGGCACTATTTTGAAGAGAACGAGTGACGTCGTTGTTGCTTCCGGCTCGATGCGATAGCAGCAATAGCCGTAGCAACACGCCAAAAGGCCTCGCAGATTGCGAGGCCTTTTTACTTTCGATGGCGTAACGAGCACGTCACGCGTCGACGGTACGTATCAGCGTGGCGAAAACATCCCGCAAATCCGTCGTGCCGAAGCGCCGCTCGCTGCGCGGATCGACATCGATACGTCCGGCGTTCTGTGCGTCGTAGAGATCCGTGATGAGCTTGGCGTGATTCGCACCGAGGCCTGCACGCAGCATCGTCGCCGTCCATTCGCCTCGCGGCAGGGCGAGCGCGGCGATGTCGCGTGCCGCTGCTTCGCTCAACGCGCCGGCGACATCGTTGGCATCGTAACGGCGTGGGCCTTCGATACTCACGATGCGAACGCCATCGTCATCACGCCCTTCGGCGAGCAATTGTGCGGCAAGCACGCCGACATCATGCGCGGCCACCGTCGCAAACGGCCTGTCGAGGGGATGATGAAGACTGGGCAGCCGTCCCGTCGAAAGCGCGACGGGCAGCACGCGCGCCCAGTTGTGCATGTGTTCCGCCGAGCGCAGCAGCGTGAGGCGCGGCACGCTCTCACTGAACGCCGCTTCGAGATCGTGGAACAGCATCGTGATACCCGTGCCTTCATGCAGTTCGGCGCCATAGTCGGACAGCGCGACGACGTGCAGATGCGGGTGCGTCCGCAACGCACGCGCGGCCGTTGCGATCATCCGATGCATCGCGACGGCCGGATCAGGGTCGTCATGCGGCAACGGACACAGCATCTGCACAGCATGCGCACCATCGAGCGCGCGCTGCAACGACGCTTCATCGCCGAGATCGCCGTGCACGACTTCGCAGCCGATATGCGTGAGCCCGTCGCTTTTCGCCGTGTCGCGCACGACGGCGCGCACCGCGTGCCCGGCATTGCGCAACGCCGTTGCAGTCGCGCGTCCCACGTTGCCTGATGCGCCAAAAATCACATACATCGTCCATCTCCTCGGTTTCGGTGCCATCAAGCGTACGAGTCAACAAGACGGGAAGCGCGCATGAAAAGATGACGCGCAGCAGATCCGGATGACGATCTGCGCATCGCATTGGCACCACGAAAACCATGACGCCAGCACGCCGGCGCAAAACGCAGCACAATGCGGCAATCGGATGATGGAACGAGATGCAAGCGATGAATGCCGTTCCCCCTGTATTGGTACCGCACTCGGGCGCACGCGAAAGCCTGCTGTCGAGCGCGTCGCTCGGCTGGTCGGGATTCGGCGCGGAACTGCTGGGGATATCGGCGGGCATGCATCGCCTGCCGGCGATCGCCGAGCATCGCGTCGGCGTGCATGTCGGCGCGCCCGTGCGTGCCGTCTGCCGATGCGACGGCCAGCGCGCCGCGCGCATCCAGGCGCATGGCGACGCCGATGTGGTTCCCGCGGGCGTCGACGGCGAATGGTCCGACGATGCAAGCTGCACGGTGCTGCGCATCTGGTTCGCGGATAACTTCGTGCGCGCGACAGTCGATCAACTCGGCGTGCGCGGCGCGCAACAGCACATTCGGCCGCAGTTTCAGCTACGCGACGCGCGCGTGCAGCATCTGGCGTGGGCGATGCGCGCGGAACTGGAAGCCGAGCACGCTTCCGATCCGCTTTACGCCGAGAGTCTGTGCACGGCGATGATCGTGCGGCTCGCGGGCGCCGCGATGCCTGACGACGGCAAGCGGCGCACCTTGTCGACGCGCGCTGCGGCGCGCGTGATCGACTACATCGAGGCGCATCTCGACGAACGTCTGACGCTGACCGCACTGGCCGCGCTCGTCGAACTGAGCGTGCCGCATTTCAAGGTGCTGTTTCGCGAAACCATGGGGATGCCCTTGCATCGGCACGTGGTGCAGCGGCGCGTCGAGCGCGCGAGAGAACTGCTGTTGCAAGGCGGTTCGAGCGCGAGTCAGATCGCACTCGAAGTCGGCTTTGCGCATCAGAGCCATATGGCGCACTGGATGAAGCGCCTGCTGGGCGTGACGCCGCGCGAGATCGTGCGCTAGCGTCGGCGTCGTGCGTTGCGAGTTCAGCTTTTGACGCGCGTCGACGAAGGATCGTACGGTGCTTTCAGATGCAGCGTGGCAGGCAGCAGTTCGCCCGCCACGTCGATCTGATAACGGCCGCTTGTGAGCCACGCGTCGTCGAGCGCAGCGCCATCGTCGCGTTTGACATAGCCCATCGCGACAGGGCATCCAAGCGTATGCCCGAACGCCGCCGACGACACGAAGCCAACGGCCACGCCGTCGCGCATGATGGCTTCGCCGCCCCACAGCATGCGATCGCTCGCGCCGTCGGCGGTGAGCACGACGAGGCGTCGATGCAACGGCTCGCCGCGCAACCTGACGAGCGCTTCGCGCCCAATGAAAGACGTGTCCTTGTCGAGCCTGCAGGCAAACGCGAGACCCGCTTCGAACGGATTCGTATCCGGCGACAGTTCGCGTCCCCACGCACGATAACCTTTTTCGATCCGCAATGAATCGAGCGCGTAATAGCCCGCGTTTTTCAGCCCGAACTGCTTGCCTGCGGCATGCAGCGTTTCATATACGCCGACCGCGAACTCGACGGGCACATACAGTTCCCAGCCGAGTTCGCCGACATACGTGATGCGCGTCGCGCGCACGGTCGCATAGCCGATATCGACTTCGCGGCTCTGTCCGAACGCGAACGCCTCGTTGCGCCAGTCGGCCTTCGACACGCTCGTGAGCAGATCGCGCGCACGCGGTCCCATCACGGCGAGCACCGCGTATTGGCTCGTCACGTCGACGAGCATGCAATGTCTGTCGGGCGGAATGCGTCCGTCGATCGCGTCGAAGTCGCGCGTGGTTTGCGCGGAGCCCGTGACGAGCAGGTATTGGTCGTCGCTCAGACGCGTGAGCGTGAAGTCCGATTCATAGCCGCCGCGCTCGTTCAGCATGCCCGTATAGACGGCTGTGCCCGGCGGCACCGCGACATCGTTCGCGACGATCTGTTGCAGCACCGCTTCGGCATCGCGTCCCTTGACGAGAAACTTGGAGAAGGACGTGAGATCGAACAGCGCGACGCCTTCACGACACGCGCGATGTTCCTCGCCGCTCCACGGCAGCCAGTTCTGCTGACCGAACGAATAGTCGATGCGGGCCTGGTCGCGCGTCGGTGCAAAGAAGTTCGCGCGCTCCCAGCCCATCTTGCTGCCGAAGCATGCGCCGTCGTCGCGCAGCAGCGCATACAGCGGCGAGCGGCGGAAGGGGCGCGCGCTATCGAGTTCGCGATTCGGCCAGGGCATCGCGTAGTGCAGGCCGAGCGTCTCCTTCACGCGGTCGTGCAGCCATGTATCGTTGCCGTTGAAGCGCGCAAAGCGGCGGATGTCGACGGGCCACAGATCCATCGTCGGCTCGCCCGCGACGATCCACTCGGCGAGCGCCATGCCCGCGCCGCCCGCCGACGCGATGCCCATCGAGTTGAAGCCCGCGCCGACATAGAAGTTGCGCAGCTCCGGTGCTTCGCCGAGCATGAAGTTGTTGTCGGGCGTGAATGACTCGGGGCCGTTGTAGAACTGGCGCACCTGCGCCGTTTCCAGCGCGGGCACGCGTTGCAGCGCGTTCTCCATCAGGATCTGGAATTGATCCCAGTCGTCGGGCAGCAACTGGAACTCGAAGTTCTCGGGTATGCCGTTCATGCCCCACGGTTTCGCGTCGGGTTCGAAGCCGCCCATCACGAGTCCGCCCACTTCCTCCTTGAAGTAGATGTAGCCGTCCGGGTCGCGCATCACGGGCAGGTCGGGGTGCACGCCCTCGATGCGGTCGGTGACGATGTAGTAGTGCTCGGCCGAATGCAGCGGCACGGTGACGTCGCACAGGCGCCCGACCTGCTTCGCCCATTGCCCCGCGCAATTGACGACGATCTCCGCTGCGATCGTGCCTTCGTTGCCTTGCTTGTCGCGCCACGCGACGCCGCTGGCTACGCGGCCCTTCGCGGCGGGCCGCGTGTGTATCGCGGTGACGCGGGAGTTTTCGACGATGCGCGCGCCGCGCCGGCGTGCGCCGCGCGCGAGCGCCTGGGTCAGGTCGGTTGGATTCGCCTTGCCGTCGCCGGGCAGCCAGACCGCGCCGAGCAGGTCGTCGGTGCGCATCGGCGGCCACAGTTCGCCGGCTTCCTTCGGGCCGATCACGTCGCAGGTCACGCCATAGGCGCGCGCGACGGCGGCCGTGCGCCGGAGTTGCGTCATGCGTTCCGCCGTCCTCGCCACCGACAGCGAGCCGCATTGCTTCCAACCCGTCGCGAGGCCCGTATCGGCCTCGAGTTCCGCATAGAGCGCCGTCGAATAGCGGATCAGCTTCGTCATGCTTTCCTGCGCGCGCAACTGGCCGACGAGACCGGCCGCGTGCCACGTGGTGCCGCACGACAGCTGGCCCTGTTCGAGCAGCACGACGTCGGTCCAGCCGAGCTTCGTGAGGTGATAGGCGACCGAGCATCCGATGATGCCGCCGCCGACGATGACGACACGCGCCTGGGTCGGAAGAGAAGTTGACATGGATGGCGTCTCGCGGGAAATGTGGAATTAAGTGGAAATGCGTGGATGTGTGTTGCTGCGTACTTTGCCGCAAAAACAATGCAGATGCAATGTCGAAGAACAACTTCACTGACTGCAGTCCCAGGCAGGATGTGTGGATTTGATTGGATTTATATTGAATTCGCGCGAAAGGGTTTGCTAGACTGGCGCCAATTTCCCGATCCCGCCCTTATGTTCTCCACGCATCGACAGAACGAGATCCTGCGGCTCGTCCGCGCACAGCAGACCTGCACGATCACGGATCTGGCCGCCACCTTTGAGGTATCCGACGAGACGATCCGCCGCGATCTGAAGCCGCTCGTCGCGGAAGGGTTGCTGGTGAAAGTGCACGGCGGCGTCATGCTGCCCGCGCAGCTCGACGAGCCGCCGTTCCAACGTCGCATGGTCGAGCAGCGCGACGCGAAACGCGCGATCGCGGCACGCGTCGCGCAACTGATCGAGGATGGCGACTCGCTGATGCTCGACGGCGGCACGACCTGCGTGCACATCGCGCAGGCGCTCGAATCGCACGCGCGCCTCACGGTCGTGACCAACTCGGCCGAGGTCGCGCGCCTGCTTGCGCCGCGCAACGAGAACCGGGTGTTGATGGCGGGCGGCGAGTTGCGGGCCGACGATGCATCCGCCGTCGGCGACAGCGCGCTCGCGTTCCTCCGGCAGTTTCATGTGCGCCACGCGATCGTGTCGGTAACGGCCATCGACGCGAAAGGGCGCTTCATGGATGCCCAGCCCGCCGACGCCGCGCTGGCGCAGGTGGCGTTCGCGCAAGCGGAGCGCCGCATCGTCGCCGCCGATCACACGAAATTCGGCCATAGCGCGCTCGTGCATGTGTTCGGCGCCGACGGTCTCGACACGCTGGTCACGGATGCCGTGCCGGCGGCCGGGCTGTCGAAAGTCCTGACGCACGCCGGTGTGGAGATAATCTGTGTGTCGCCCGTTGCCGACGATACAAATGAGGAAGTCGTCTAATCGTCCGTAAAGGACTTGCGTGGCCCGTCGCGTATGAGGCGGAGCGATCCCGCAACGAATTCACGCGCAGGTCGCCCAGCAAGCGCCTGCGCGCAGCCCTAAAGTGCAGTGCCGCAAACGCCGCTAACCCGGTTGAACGGCAGAGCGGTTTGCGAGCTTACGAGCGTAATGTGCATATGGCACCGATAAGACAGTTATCGGTATCATTGGGACGATTTAACGAAATGGCCCCCTCGCCACATAAAAATGGCGAGATTAATTGACTGAATCAATTCGTTCTAATAATCTTCACCCCGATTTAAATCGAATGCGTCTGCGGCGACGCTCGAATTGTTAAATCTCCCAGGTATCTGGCACGAACTTTTATTCTAATGCGTGGAATAGAACACGCAAAAGGGGACGTTCGTGATGCAGTGCCGCCACGCATCGGCGGATTCGTCCGTCGATCAGCGTTCGGTCGACTATCCGTCATATCCAGCCGCACAAGATGTGCTACGCCTGGCCGGAAAGCGCGTAGCGTCATGCCTTTCGGGCGTGGCGCCCGGCAATCCAGGCGATGAAGCAGTCAAACGCGCGGGCAGGAAAACGCAAGAAAAAGATTCCGCTGGTACTGCGCGGTCAAAAGAAGTGGTTTGTGCGCCTGTTTAATTCCCGTCGTTCCATGGCGGGGATCGGAAGCAGGCCTTAAAGCAATATCGGGCAATCGAGGCATTGTCTGGCAATGTGAAGCAATTTGCCGACATTCGATGTAAGGCGTGAAGAACTCGGCGAATGTGGATTTGAAATTTCATATTCGTGAGCCGTCATCCTTCATCGGGGATTTCCCGGTCGGACGGAAACAATGAATTAGCGTTGCGGGGTTTTATGAGAATTGCAGTTCTGGAGGAGACGCAGGCGCAAGCCGACTTCGTGTGCAGGACCTTGTCGGCGGCGGGGCATACGTGTCATGCATTCGAGGACGGCCACGCACTCGTCAGGCAACTGCGCAGCCAGCCGTTCGATCTGCTCGTGCTGGATCGACACGCGCCCGCGCTGTCGGGTGACGAGGTGCTGCGCTGGGTCCGTCAGAATCTCGCCGAGCGTCTGACCGTGCTGTTCATGACCCGCGCAAGCGATGTCGCGCATCAGGACGTCGACGCCGACGACTATCTCGTCAAGCCGGTGAGCGCGGCGGCGCTGCTCGCGCGCGTGGGCATGCTGCTGCGCGGTGCGTTTCAGCGGCAGCCGGTGGCCGACAAGGAAGTCTTCGGAGAGTACGAATTCGAGCCCGGCTCGAAGCGCGTTCATGTGCGCGGCAGTGCCGTCACGTTGACGCACAAGGAATTCGAATTGGCGCTGCTGCTGTTCAAGCATCTGAGCCGGCCGCTGTCGCGCTCGCATATTCTCGATGCGATCTGGAAGCAGGCGGCGGGCATCCCATCGCGCACGATGGACACGCATGTGTCGATGCTGCGTTCGAAGCTCGGTCTGCGTCCCGAGAACGGCTATCGGCTGATGCCGATTTACGGCTATGGATACCGGCTCGAACGGATCGAGAAGGGCGAGGCTTGATGAGCGCGTCTAGCGCCTTTTAAAGGCGTTCTAGACCGTCTCGCTCGCGTCGCCTTCCGGCTGCTTCTCGTTGCAGTCCGGCGGCGCTTCGGGCCACGTGTTTTCGAACAGACACGCAGCGAGCGGCCTGCGCGTGGCCCAGCCTTCGGTTTCGAGCATCGGTTCTCGATAGAAATGTTCGACGTGCCCGAGGCAGAGCAGCGCAACGGGCCGTGCGCCTTCGGGCATGCCGAGCATCGCGCGCACTTCGTCGGCATCGAACAGCGATACCCAGCCCATCCCCACACCTTCCGCACGCGCCGCGAGCCACATGTTCTGGATCGCGCATGCCACCGACGCGAGATCCATCTCGGGCAGCGTGCGCCGTCCGAAGACGTGCTTCTCGCGGCCGTCCATCAGCGCCATCACCAGCAGCTCGCCGCATTCGAGCATGCCTTCCACCTTGAGCTTCATGAACTCGTCGCGCCGCTTGCCGAGCGCGTCGGCCGTCAGCACGCGCTCGCGTTCGACGGCGGCGTGCAGGCGTTGCCGCAGCACGGGATCGGTGATGCGGCCGATCCGCCACGGCTGCATGTAGCCGACGCTCGGCGCGTGATGCGCGGCGTCGATCAGGCGCGCGAGCACGGCGGGATCGACGGGCGTGGGCACGAAGTGGCGCATGTCGCGCCGTTCGTAGATCGCGCGGTAGACGGCGGCGCGTTCGGCGTCGTTAAAAGGCTCGGCCATGGAAGAGAGCGGCCGCGAAGGCCGGGTTCGACGGCCAGTAGCCGTGCATGTAAGTGGCGACGACGGGCCCCTGGCGATAGACCGCTTCGCCGGGCGCGTCGGACTGGGCGCGCGTCGCGTGGCGCACGGGTGCGAGCGGCGTGCTCACGCGCGAGTAGTGGAACGTGTGGCCCGTCAGCGTGCCGTGCACGGCGTCGTTCATCTGCTGCATGCCGAGCGCGGTGAAGCGCGTCTGCATGGCGGCGTCGCCGGGCAGCAAGCCGAGCATCGGCGTCGTGACACCGCGTGTATCGGTGACGCTGTCGAGCAGATACAGCATGCCGCCACACTCGGCGACGATGGCCCGGTTCGCATCCGCATGCGCACGGATCGTTGCCGCGCTGCGCGTGTTGGCCGCGAGCGCAGGCGCATGCAACTCGGGATAGCCGCCGGGCAAATAGAGCGCGTCGGCATCGGCGGGAACCGCTTCGTCGGCGAGCGGCGAGAAATACGTGAGACGTGCGCCGAGCGTTTCGAGCAGTTGCACGTTCGCCGGATAGATGAACGAAAACGCGGCGTCGCGCGCAATCGCGATGTGCATGCCGTCGAGCAGACGCGGTAACGGCACTTCGTGCGCGTCGTCTTCGAACGTGACGGCGGGAGGCAACTGCGCGAGCGCCGTCGATGCGAGCGCATCGGCGGCACGATCGAGCCGCGCATCGAGATTGTCGATTTCGGCCGCTTGCAGCAGGCCCAGATGACGATCGGGCAATTCGATCGCATCGCTGGCCGACAGATGGCCGAGCATCTTCAGATCGCGCGGCAAGGCTTCTTCGAGCATCTGCGCGTGGCGCGGCGAGCCGACGCGGTTCGCGAACACGCCATGAAACGGTACGTCCTCGCGAAAGCGCGCGAGGCCGAACGCGACGGCGCCGAAGGTCTGCGCCATTGCCTTCGCCGAGATCACGGCGGCGACGGGCACGTTGAACTTCGCGGCGAGGTCGGCGCTGCTCGGCGTGCCGTCGAACAGGCCCATCACGCCTTCGATCAGGATCAGATCCGCTTCGCGGGCGGCCTGCGCGAGCAGCGCACGGCATGCGCGTTCGCCGACCATCCACAGGTCGAGCGAGAGCACAGGCGCGCCGCTCGCGCGCGCGAGAATCATCGGGTCCAGAAAGTCCGGGCCCGTCTTGAACACGCGCACGTCGCGCCCCATCCGCCGATGATGCCGCGCAAGCGCGGCCGTCACCGTCGTCTTGCCCTGGCCCGACGCCGGCGCGCTGATGAAGAGAGCGGGGCACGCGGGCATCGTTCAGAACTCCACGCCGCGCTGCGCCTTCACGTGCTGCTCGCGGTACGGATGCTTGACGAGGCGCATCTCGGTGACGAGATCGGCGGCTTCGACGAGGGCATCGGGCGCGTGGCGGCCCGTGATGACGACGTGCACCATCTCCGGCCTCGCGTTCACGACCTCGAGCACTTCATCGAGCGGAAGATATTCGTACTTCAGCACGGTATTCAACTCGTCGAGAATCACCATCTGATACTCGCCGCTTTCGATCATGCGGCGTGCCTCGTTCCAGCCCTTGCGTGCCGTCGCGATGTCGGCCTCGCGGTCCTGCGTGTTCCAGGTGTAGCCGTCGCCCATCGTGACGAAATCGCAATTCGCGACCGCGCCGAGAAAATCGCGCTCCGACGTATGCAGCGCGCCCTTGATGAACTGCACGACGCCGAGCTTCATACCGTGGCCGAGCACGCGCACGGCCATGCCGAACGCGGCCGTCGTCTTGCCCTTGCCCGTGCCCGTATTGACGATCAGCAGCCCTTTTTCGACGGTGGCCTGAGCCTGCTTCTTCTCGTGGCCCTCGCGGCGGCGCTGCGTCATGCGTGCATGCGATTCGGGATCGGTCTTCATCGAGGTTCCTTGATTCTGGGTGTGTCGTTGGAATGGGGGTGTGCGGCAGCGCACGCGATGGCGACGGTGACGCCGTCGTTCACGCGTTTCGTGACGAGCAGACTGCCGCCGCGTGCGGCAAGCAGCGCGCACGGTTCGCAGACGCCGTCGACGCCGATCTGTTCGCGCACGACGGCGGACGCGCTGACGCGTGCGTCGAGCGTTGCGATCTGTTCGCGCGTGAAGGTGTGCAGCGGCAGCGCGTGCCGTGCGCAGAATTCGACGAGGCCGGCCTCGTCGGTTTTCGTATCGATCGACGCCACGGCGATCAATGCCGCGAACGGCAGCGTGTCGCCGAGCGCGTCGCGCACGGCCGCTTCTATCTGTTGCGCCGACACGCCGCGCCGGCAGCCGATGCCCGCGATCAGCATCGTCATGGCGCGGGCTGCGGCGAAGAGGCGTCGGAGGTTGCCAGCGACGCGACGCCGCCGATCACGACGATCGACGGCGAGCCGAGTCCGGCATCGGTCACGCGCCGCACGAGTTCATGCAAGGTCGCCGCGACGTGGCGCTGCTCGGGACGCGTCGCCGATTCGATGGCCGCGCAGGGTGTATCGGGCGGCATGTCGGCATCGAGCAGCGCGTCGACGATATCGCCGAGCCGGCGCATGCCCATATAGATCACGAGCGTCATGTGTGTGGCGGCGAGCGCGCGCCAGTCCGCTTCGTGTTCGCCCGCGCCGTGGCCTGTGACGAAGACCACGCCCTGCGCGTGGTCGCGGTGCGTGACGGGAATGCCGATCGCGGCGGGCGCGGCGATGCCCGCCGTGATTCCGCTGATGATTTCGACGTGCACGCCCGCTGCCTGCAGCGCCTGCTGTTCTTCACCGCCGCGTCCGAACACGAACGGATCGCCGCCTTTGAGGCGCGCGACGCTGCGGCCCGCGCGCAGATGATCGAGCATCGTCGCGACGATTTCATGTTGCGGCGTCGAACTCTGACCGCCGCGTTTGCCGACATAGACGATCTGCGCGTCAGCGCGCGCGAACTGCAGCACTTCGGGATTGACGAGATCGTCGACGAGTACGACGTCGGCGAGCGCAAGCGTGCGCGCGGCCTTGAGCGTCAGCAGTTCGACGTCGCCGGGGCCGGCGCCGATCAGCCAGGCGCGGCTCATGGCAAAGAGAGCGCCGCGATGCGGGCGGGCGCTGATGGGTGACAGGTCATGCGATGGTGCGAGTGACGCGCGACGGCTGCAGTTTGCGTGAGCGTGCATCGCGCGTGGCGCTGGCGGCCGTTTCCCGCGGCTTCAGCGAATGGCGAATCTTCGTTCGCCCCCTTGCATCGGGCCGGTATCCGGGCTGGCGGCTCATCGCGTTCGCCTTCCCACCTGCGCGTTGCAGGCAGTGGCTTTGAACGCACTGCGCGGAAGGTGTTCTTTCCGCTCGCCGCGTGACCGTTGCGGGGACAGCACAGGCTGGGCGCATGGTGATCGCTTCGATGTTGCGACGACCGGGCGCTTCCCTGTTTCCCGTTTAACCGTGCGGACCTTGAAGCCCGTCCGCGCGGCACCCGATGCGCGCATACGATAGCACACGGGGCTGTGCGAGTCGCTCCCGAGTTTCTCCCATGCTTCCTTGACGCTACCTGCCTGCGGGCCTAAACTCGCACGCACTCTGGTGCTCGCGCGCGCTGTCTGCGCGCGCAGTTAAACGGGAAATAGCGGGCCTCGCCATGCTTCACAGCGGCGGGCCAAACTATGCTGCTCCCCGCAACGGTAGGTGAAGGCATCGCGCAGACGATGCAGAGCCGGCCTCGCTGCATGTGCGTCCAATAGCGGCCCATGCGGAAAAATCCACTGCGCGAAAACGCTCGCGCGGGAAGGAGAGGCGGCGCTTTCACCAGCCCGGATACCGGCCAGGGTAGACGCGCCACGCTGCGGGGATGCGGCACGGCGTTCACGATTCCTCATGCGTCGCCGCGCGGTTCTTACCGTGCCGCGCGGTTTTTCGTCCCCGTGCATCACTTACGACAGCGCGCGCCCGCTATGCGGCGCGCGACTTCAAGGTCACTCGAACGACCTTCGAGCTACGGAGCCATCATGCAGACTCAGATGCGCAAGATTCCCGTGACGATCGTCACGGGCTTTCTCGGCAGCGGCAAAACGACGTTGATGCGTCACATCCTTCAACACGCGGGCGGACTGCGCATCGCGGTGATCGTCAACGAGTTCGGCGAGCTGGGCATCGACGGTGAGATTCTCAAGGGCTGCGGCATCGGTTGCGACGAGAACGGCAATGAGACGGAAGGCCAGTTGTACGAGCTGGCCAACGGCTGCCTGTGCTGCACCGTGCAGGAAGAGTTCTTCCCTGTGATGGAGCAGCTCGTCGAACGGCGCGGGCAGATCGATCACGTGCTGATCGAAACGTCGGGCCTCGCGTTGCCGAAGCCGCTCGTGCAGGCGTTCAACTGGCCGTCCATCAAGAACAGTTTCACCGTCGATGCCGTCGTCACCGTGGTCGAAGGTCCTGCCGTCGCGAGCGGGCAGTTTGCGGAAGATCCCGTTGCCGTCGACAAGCAGCGCAAGGCCGATCCCAATCTCGATCATGAATCGCCGCTGCACGAACTGTTCGAAGACCAGTTGTCGGCTGCCGATCTCGTGATTCTCAACAAGACCGATCTGCTTGACGATGCACAACAGGCGAGCGTCGAGGCCGTGCTTCGAGAAGAGATTCCGCCGCAGGTGAAGGTGGTGCGCGCGACGATGGGGCAACTCGATCTGCACGCGCTGCTCGGACTCGAATCCGCATCGGAAGAGACGATTCATCTGCGCCACGACCATCACGGTTCCGCCGACGATCCCGAGCACGCCGATCATCACCACGACGAGTTCGATTCCGTGGTCGTCACGGCCGGCGCGCCGTCGCGCGACATCATGATCGCGGCGTTGCAGCGGGTGGTGGAAGGGCACACGATCTATCGCGTGAAAGGCTTTGCCGCGCTGCCGGGCGCTCCGATGCGGCTCGTGATTCAGGGCGTGGGCCGACGCTTCGACAGCTATTTCGACCGGCGCTGGCAGCAGGGTGAAATCGATGCATCGGCGCTCAGCCGCTTCGTGCTGATCGGCGAAGATCTCGATCAGCCCACATTGCAGCGCGCGCTCGACGAAGCGCTCAGCACTCAGGCGCAACAGGTTTAAGGGCGTTCCGATGCATTTGCTGCGCACCGTCCCGGGCGGTTTCGTCGACGATACGAAAGGCGTGATCCGTATCGATCAGAAGCCCGCGGACATCGTGATCCTGAGTTCCGCCGACACCACGCTGTCTCTGCTCGCGAGCGTCGTGACGCGTCTGGGCGACGGCTTCCCGAGCGTGCGGCTCGCGAATGTCACGTATCTGCGGCAGCCGGCATCGGTGGACTTCTATGTCGACGACGTGTTGCAGCATGCGCGCGTCGTCGTCGTCGATCATCTTGGCGGCGAGGCTTATTGGCCGTATGGGATCGAACAGGTCGTCGCACTCGCGCAGCGCAAGCAGCAGACGCTCGCGATGTTTTCCGGCGACTTGCAGGAAGATCCGAATCTGCTCGCGCGCAGCACGGCCGATGCGGACCTGTGTCATCAGTTGTGGCGCTATCTGCGCGAGGGCGGCCCGCACAACGCCGAATCGTTCATGCGCTGCATCGCGTGGCGCGCGCTGGGCTGGGGCAAGGAGCCTGCACCGCCGAGTCCGTTGCCCGCTGCCGCGCTCTATCATCCCGCGCGCGACGTCGCGACCATCGAAGACTGGCAGACACGCTGGACGCCGGGTGCGCCCGTCGTCGCGATCCTGTTCTACAAGGCGCATTTGCAGGCGGCCAACACGGCCGTGTTCGATGCGCTGATCGACGCGCTCGAAGCGCGCGGCATGAATCCGTTGCCCGTCGCGATCACGTCGCTGAAAGATGCGATCAGCCGCGATGTCGTGCAGCAGCTTGCCGCGCAGCACAGTATCGCGCTCGTGCTGAACACGACGGCGTTCGCGGCTTCCGCGATCGACGATCCCGAGCCGCTCGAACTGGCCGGCGACGCGCCTGTGATGCAGGTGATCCTGAGCGGCGGCAATCGCGAAGACTGGGTGAACGACAACCACGGCCTCAATTCGCGTGACATCGCGATGCACGTCGCGCTGCCCGAAGTGGACGGCCGCATCATCACGCGCGCGATCAGCTTCAAGGGCCTCGCGTATCGCTGTCCGCATACGGAAGTGGACGTGGTGCGCTATCAGCCGGATCACGAGCGCGTCGCGTTCATCGCGGAGTTGAGCGAGCGCTGGTGCAAGCTGCGCCGCACGACGAACGCGGACAAGAAGCTCGCGCTGATCCTCGCGAACTATCCGATGAGCGAAGGACGCATCGGCAATGGCGTCGGACTGGATACGCCCGCGTCTGTCGTGAACATTCTCGCGATGCTGCGCGAAGAGGGCTATCGCGTCGAGGACGTTCCTGCTAACGGCGACGCGTTGATGGACGCGTTGACGCAAGGCGTGACGAACGATCCCGTCGTGCGCGATCTGC
Organism: Paraburkholderia sp. Tr-20389; assembly: GCF_017104565.1. Lineage (GTDB taxonomy): Bacteria > Pseudomonadota > Gammaproteobacteria > Burkholderiales > Burkholderiaceae > Paraburkholderia. Next base: position 35,785 of record NZ_JAAGPD010000024.1, read on the forward strand.
GCCCTGCGTTGCAAAGCCTCGCGTTGAGCGATTACAACGCGTACTTTGCGCGATTGCCGCAAGCGCTGCGCGATGCGTTGAACGCGAAATGGGGTACGCCGGAGCAGGACCCGACGTTGCGGCGCGGGCGCTTCATGATCGCCGGCTGGCGATGCGGGCATGTGTTCATCGGCATCCAGCCGCCGCGCACGCGCGAACAGAACGATTATGCGAGCTATCACGATGCCGAACTCGTGCCGCCGCACGCATATCTTGCGTTCTATTTCTGGCTGCGCCATCAGTTCAATATCGATGCTGTCGTGCATGTGGGCAAGCACGGCAATCTGGAATGGCTGCCGGGCAAGAGCGTGGCGTTGAGCGATGCGTGCTGGCCCGATGCGATTCTCGGGCCGCTGCCGCATCTTTATCCGTTCATCGTCAACGATCCGGGTGAGGGCAGCCAGGCGAAGCGGCGCACACAGGCCGTGATCGTCGATCATCTGATGCCGCCTCTCACGCGCGCGGAAAACTACGGGCCTTTGCAGGATCTCGAACGGCAGGTCGATGAATACTACGACGCGCTGATGGTGGATCCGCGTCGCGCGAAGCTGTTGCGCAAGACGATCCTCGATACGATCGTGAAGCATCGGCTGCATGAAGAGCTGAGTCTCGCGGCACCGAGCGATGCGGACGCCGAAGACATATTGCTGACCAGGGTCGATGCGTGGCTGTGCGAGTTGAAGGAAGCACAGATACGCGATGGCTTGCATACGTTCGGACAATCGCCGGCAGGCGTGCAGCGGCGCGATACGCTGCTCGCGCTCGCGCGTTTTCCGGTCGGTGATGGTCAAGGTGCGAAGGCTGGGCTGATCGATGCATTGGCGCGCGATCTGGATGTCGATCGTATCTTCGATCCGTTGTCGGCGGATTGGGCCGCGGAGTGGAACGGTCCGCGTCCCGCCATGTTGCGGCAGGTCAGCGACGCGCCGTGGCGTCATAACGGCGACACACGCGAACGGCTCGAATTGCTTGCGGCGACGTTGCTCGATGAGATGTGCGGGATGGCTGATGAAGATACGCGTGGAATCGCAATCGCAGTCGTGGATGAACTGCCGCAAACGTCGCGCGTGCTTGAACGTGTGCGAGACGCGATTCTGCCGAGTCTCGATGCATGTGGCGCACATGAGTTGATGCATCTGAAGCGGGGGCTCGAAGGGCGTTTCGTGCCGCCTGGCCCGAGTGGTTCGCCTTCGCGTGGACGTCCCGACGTGCTGCCGACGGGACGCAACTTCTATTCCGTCGATACGCGCGCCGTTCCGACGCAAGCGGCGTGGTCGCTTGGATTGAAATCGGCGCAGACTTTGATCGAGCGTCACTTGCAGGAGCATGGCGATTATCCGCGCGCGATCGGACTGTCGGTGTGGGGCACGGCGACGATGCGCACGGGTGGCGACGATATCGCGCAGGCACTGGCGCTGCTCGGCGTGCGCCCGAAATGGGCGCCGGGCAGTCATCGCGTGACGGACTTCGAGATCATGCCGATCGCGGCGTTCGATCGTCCGCGTATCGACGTGACGTTGCGTGTGTCCGGCTTCTTCCGCGATGCGTTTGCGAACGTGATGCATCTGTTCGATGCCGCCGTTCAGGCCGTCGCCGAACTCGACGAACCCGAAGACGTGAATCCCATTCGCGCGCGCGTGATGCGCGAGCGCGATGCGTGGATCGAACGTGGCGTCGCGCCCGGCGAAGCGCGCAGGCGCGCGGGCTTTCGTGTATTCAGTGCGCGGCCGGGCTCATATGGCGCGGGTTTGCAGCAGATGATCGACACGCGGCAATGGCAGACAGATGCCGATCTCGCGAACGCGTATCTGTCGTGGGGCGGTTATGCGTACACGCAGAAGCGTTCGGGCGAGGAAGCGCGCCACGCATTCGGCACGCGGCTCGCGGCGATGGACGTCGTGTTGCAGAACCAGGACAACCGCGAGCACGATATCCTCGATTCGAACGATTACTCCCAGTTTCAGGGCGGTATGACGGCGGCCGTGCGGCATCTCGCGGGCGCGCAGCCGCATGTGTATCACGCGGATCACAGCAACCCGGATGCGCCGCGCGTTCGTGCGCTGCATGAAGAGATCGCGCGCGTGATCCGTTCCCGCGTCGTGAATCCGAAATGGCTCGATGGCGTGAAGCGGCATGGGTACAAGGGCGCGGCGGAAATCGCGGCGACGGTCGATTATCTCTATGGCTACGATGCGACCGCGCGCGTCGTGACCGATCATCAATATGCGCTGGTCGCCGATGCCTATCTGAACGATGCCGACACGCGCGAGTTCATGCAGCGGCACAATCCACACGCGATGCACGGCGTCTGCGAGCGGCTGCTCGAAGCGATGCAACGCGGCCTATGGCAAGAACCCGGCGACTATCGCGCGCAAGTCGAACAGCATCTGCTGGATAGCGAACAGCACATCGAAGGATCACGATCATGAGCGAAGCCAATGCGCCGCGCGCGGTGTTTCCGTTTTCTGCATTGATCGGTCAGGCACCGTTGCAACAGGCGCTGCTGCTCGCGGCCGTCGATCCGGGCATCGGCGGCGTGCTGGTGAGCGGTCCGCGCGGCACCGCAAAATCGACGGCGGCGCGTGCGCTCGCCGAGTTGCTGCCGGAAGGCGAGTTCGTTACGTTGCCGCTTGGTGCGAGCGAAGACCGGTTGATCGGTACGCTCGATATCGAATCCGTGTTGCGCGATTCATCCGTGCGTTTCTCGCCGGGGCTTTTGGCGAAGGCACATCGCGGCGTGTTGTATGTCGATGAAGTGAATCTGTTGCCGGATGGACTCGTCGATGTGCTGCTCGATGCTGCTGCGAGCGGCGTGAACACGGTTGAACGCGATGGCGTGTCGCATACGCACGATGCGCGCTTCGTGCTGATCGGGACAATGAATCCTGAAGAGGGCGAGTTGCGGCCGCAGTTGACCGACCGTTTCGGTTTGATGGTTACGCTCGAGAACTGTTATGAGCCGCAAACGCGGCAGGCGATCGTCAAGGCGCGGCTGGCGTTCGATCTCGATGCTACGGGGTTTCGCGCGCAGCACGAAGCGCAGCAGCATGCGCATGTTCAGCGCTTGCGCGACGCGCGTGAGGCATTGGCGAGTCTTTCGTTCCGCGACGATGTTCATGCACGCGTGAGTGAACTGTGTATTGCGGCGGGCGTCGATGGCTTGCGGGCGGACCTCGTGATGTTGAAGGCCGCGCGTGCTCTGGCTGCTTTGGAAAATGCCGACGCCGTGACTGTCGAGCATGTGGAGCGTGTCGCTGATTCGGTGCTGATGCATCGGCGGCGATTCGATGATGAAGCGCAAGCGTCCGATGATGACGGTTCGCGCGGTTCATCGTCTTCCTCCGCCGGCAAGGATCATTCGGCTGCGTCCGGTTCGAGCAGTTCCAACGAAAGCGATTACGGCTATCTGCCGCCCGAACCGACGGGCATCGCGCGCGTCAAGGGCGTCATTCCGCTTCCGGCAAAAAAACACTAGGCCATCGGAAGGGCGCAGCCGCGCGTGCAATGCGCAGCGGTTTTCGGTGGCGGCAAGGCGCGGGCGATGCGGCGCTCGATGGCGCGGCTACGGCTCGTGTCGACTGGCCACGCACACTTGCCGCGAAACGCAATGAGCGTTTGACTGCCGATCATTTCCGCTTTGTGCGCGAGGAAGCACAAGGCGGCGTGCTGCATTGCTTTTTGCTGGATTGCTCGGCTTCGATGATGGCCGGGCAGAGGCTCGCGCTTGCCAAGGGCATTCTTGTCGCGCTGTTCGATCAGGCGCGTATCGCACGCGCCGAGGTCGCGCTGGTTTGCTTCGGCGGCGATGGGGCGCGTGTGCGCCTGCGGCCTACCGTGCCGCGCTGGTGGAACGAGCGATGGATCGAGCCCGTGGGTGGTGGCGGTGGGACGCCGCTGGTATCCGGCGTCGAGACGGCGGCAGGGTTGCTCCAGCAGGCCGCGTTGGTAAAGCCTGCGCAGCAGCGCTGGCTGTGGATTCTCACCGATGGGCGCAGTAGCGGGACGCCCGTTCGTCCTTCCGATGCGGATCGCGTCGTATTCGTTGATTTCGACGACGGGCAGGTACGGCTTGATCGATGCGCTCACCTCGCAAACGCGTGGGACGCTGACTCCATTGCTTATCGGGTATTCGCTCGCGTTTAAGCTAGTTAAACCGGAATCTGCCTCGTTGATCGCGATTCCATTCGACACGCCGTGCGTTTCTTGAAGCGCGGGCGATTGTCTCTCGCGCAGCCTCAAGCATTCGATATTGCGTTCGCCAAGAACGAGCAAGACTGTGCATTCGAATAAGTCCGACATCGTCGGCATGCTTCGAATTTCTTCTATTTCCGCATTCATTTAATGTAGTACTACTTCGAAATGTGGTGAGACGTATTCTCTGTTCAGAGTTGTCCTATTACTGATTGTTTCCGGTTTTCATACCGTTCAGGGCGCGTCGGTCAATGCCGTGCGAGGTAGCTATTTCTTTGTGCGTTGGCGAGAGAGATTGCTATTCATGCGTGGTCATCCACACGCGATCGTTTGAAGAGATGGGTTTTCCACCTAATCGCTGCAGATTTAGAGAAATATCAGTTCAGGTAAATAGGATAACGAATGAATAAGACGTATAGATCGGTCTGGAATGACGCGACGGGAACCTGGATGGCGGTACAAGAGAACGCCAAGGGTCGCGGCAAGACGAAAACTCGAACGGCAATGAGCGTGCTTGCTACAGGAGCAAGTCTTTTTGCATCCTTGTCGGCGCATGCGGGCGGGGTCGACGGAGGCTCCGCTATTGGATACGCGGAAGCTCTCGGCGGTAACAGCCTTGCGAACGCATATGGTGCCGTTGCACTGGGCCAGTCGGCGTCGGCCACTGCCTCGTTTGCGGTTTCCTTAGGCACGTCGAGCGTCGCAAGTGGATATGAGTCCACGGCCGTAGGTTTTGCGTTCGCCACTGCATCAGATGCGTCCGCTTTCGGTGAACATACAGTTGCAAATGGGACGAATTCGACAGCGTTGGGATCGTATTCCACAGCGTCAGGGACGAATTCGACTAGCGTAGGCATGTCGAGCACTGCCACAGGCTATAACTCAATCGCATTGGGTGGGAACTCGACGGCCGTCGGTTCGAACTCGGTCGCGCTGGGTTCGAATTCGGTCGCGAATTCGACGACTCTTAGCTTGACCGGCTTCGCACCGGGCGGCGCCACGCTATCGGGCTCCGCGGCAGCAGGCGAGGTATCGGTCGGCAGCACGGGTGCGGCGCGCCGCATCACGAACGTTGCAGCCGGTTATTCGGCAACCGACGCCGTCAACGTCAGCCAGTTGATGGCCGAAGACGGACGCGTCAACAATCTCAGTAACACCGTCAATAACCTCGGCAACGGCAGCAACACCAGCAGCCTCAAATACTTCCACGCCAATTCGACGGCGGCGGATTCGACGGCAACCGGCACGGAGGCTGTTGCAATCGGTGGCGCGGCAGTGGCGAGCGCGACCGGCGATGTGTCGATTGGCGGCGGTGCACAGGCAAACGGCTCGATGGCGAGCGTCGCCGTCGGCTATCAGGCCAACGCGAACGGCGACAACGTCTGGGGCGCAAACACGGCACTCGGCGCGTACGCGACGACGACGGGTTACGAAGGCACGGCAATCGGCTATGCGACCAAGGCGGCGAGCAACGCGGTCGCCGTCGGCTACACCTCGAATGCCGCCAGCGGTTCGGTGGCGATGGGCTACGTCGCTGCTGCCACGGGCAGTTCGGCTATCGCCTTGGGCCAGTCGGCGACGGCTGCGGCGCAGAACGCAATCGCAATGGGCACGGGTGCGAATGCGACCACCTCGAACTCGGTGGCGCTGGGTTCGAACTCGGTCGCGAACTCGACGACGCTCGGCTCGGCCGGCTTCGCACCGGGCGGCGCCACGATCTCGGGCTCGACGGCAGCGGGTGAGTTGTCGGTCGGCAGCTCGGGTGCGGCGCGCCGCATCACGAATGTCGCAGCCGGCTATTCGGCAACCGACGCCGTCAACGTCAGCCAGTTGATGGCCGAAGACGGCCGCGTCAACAACCTCAGCAATACCGTCAACAATATCGGCAGTACGCCGACCAGCCTCAAGTACTTCCACGCCAATTCGACGATGGCGGATTCGAGTGCAAGCGGCGCGGAGGCTGTTGCAATTGGCGGTGGGGCAGTCGCAAGCAATGGCGCCGCGACAGCGATTGGTCTTGGCGCCTCGGCTTCGGCGGATCACAGCCTCGCCGTCGGCGCTAACTCCACAGCGGCGGGTTCCCAGTCAGTCGCCGTGGGTTCTGCCGCGCGCGCGTTGGCCTCGCAAAGCTCTGCATTCGGCGATCTGACAACCGCAAGCGGACTGTATTCGGTCGTTGTCGGTACGCAATCGACAGCCTCCGGTCAGAGCGCGCTCGCGGTCGGCGACACGGCTATCGCTTCGGGTAACGGCTCGTCCGCTTTCGGTCAGAAGGCAAACGCAGTCGGCTCGAACTCGGTCGCGCTGGGTTCGAACTCGGTCGCGAACTCGACGACGCTTGCATCGAGCGGCTTCAATCCGGGCGGCGCGGCGATCGCGGCTGCGACGGCTGCGGGCGGTGAACTTTCGATCGGCCAGGCAAGCGCAGAGCGTCGCATCACGAACGTCGCAGCCGGCTACTCGGCAACGGATGCCGTGAACCTCAGCCAGTTGATGTCGGAAGACGCGAAGGTCAACGCGCAAGGCGTGTCGACGGCAGCGGCGTTCGGCGGCGGCGCGTCGTACAACACGACGACGGGCGCGATCACGAACCCGACGTACAACATGAGCGGCACGACGTTCAACAACGTCGCGGGTGCGCTGACGAACCTCGACGCACGCGTCAACAACATCGGCAGTACGCCGACCAGCCTCAAGTACTTCCACGCCAATTCGGCGCTGGCGGATTCGAGTGCGACGGCCAGCGATGCTGTTGCAATCGGTGGTGCGGCAGTCGCAAGCTCGGGTGCCGCGACAGCGCTTGGAGCGGGCGCCTCGGCGACAGGCGGTTGGGGTGTCGCCGTTGGCAACGTCTCCACAGCGGTGGGCGATTCGGCGGTCGCCGTTGGCGTTGCAGCGCGGGCGTTGACCGATCAAAGTTCTGCGTTCGGCGACACGACACTGGCAAGCGGGCTGTATTCGGTCGTTGTCGGTACGCAATCGACAGCCTCCGGTCAGAGCGCGCTCGCGGTCGGCGACACGGCCATCGCTTCGGGTAACGGCTCGTCCGCTATCGGTCAGAAGGCAAACGCAGTTGGCTCGAACTCGGTCGCGCTGGGTTCGAACTCGGTCGCGAACGCGACGACGCTTGCATCGAGCGGTTTCAATCCGGGCGGCGCGGCGATCGCAGCCGCGACGGCTGCGGGCGGTGAACTTTCGATCGGCAAGGCAGGCGCAGAGCGTCGCATCACGAACGTCGCAGCCGGCTACTCGGCAACGGATGCGGTCAACCTCAGCCAGTTGATGTCGGAAGACGCGAAGGTCAACGCGGAAGGCGCATCGACAGCCGCAGCACTGGGCGGCGGGGCGACCTATAACACGACGACGGGCGCGATCACGAACCCGACGTACAACATGAGCGGCACGACGTTCAACAACGTCGCGGGTGCGTTGACGAACATCGATGCGCGTGTCACCAACCTGGGTAACAACGTCACGAACATCGACGCGCGCGTTACCAACCTGGGCAACAACGTCACGAACGTCACCAACACGGTGAACAACATCGTGAACGGCGGCGGCATCAAGTACTTCCACGCCAATTCGGCGCTGGCGGATTCGAGTGCGACGGCCAGCGATGCTGTTGCAATCGGTGGTGCGGCAGTCGCAAGCTCGGGTGCCGCGACAGCGCTTGGAGCGGGCGCCTCGGCGACAGGCGGTTGGGGTGTCGCCGTTGGCAACGTCTCCACAGCGGTGGGCGATTCGGCGGTCGCCGTTGGCGTTGCAGCGCGGGCGTTGACCGATCAAAGTTCTGCGTTCGGCGACACGACACTGGCAAGCGGGCTGTATTCGGTCGTTGTCGGTACGCAATCGACAGCCTCCGGTCAGAGCGCGCTCGCGGTCGGCGACACGGCCATCGCTTCGGGTAACGGCTCGTCCGCTATCGGTCAGAAGGCAAACGCAGTTGGCTCGAACTCGGTCGCGCTGGGTTCGAACTCGGTCGCGAACGCGACGACGCTAGCATCGAGCGGTTTCAATCCGGGCGGCGCGGCGATCTCGGCTGCGAGCGCTGCGGGCGGTGAACTTTCGATCGGCAAGGCAGGCGCAGAGCGTCGCATCACGAACGTCGCAGCCGGCTACTCGGCAACGGATGCGGTCAACCTCAGCCAGTTGATGGCGGAAGACGGACGGGTCAATAACCTCAGCAACACCGTCAACAACCTCGGCAACGGCGTCAACCCCGGCAACCTGAAGTACTTCCACGCGAATTCGACGCTGGCAGACTCGACGGTGACGGGTACGGACAGCGTTGCAGCAGGTCCGGCGGCATCGGCTAGCGCAAGCAGTGCAGTGGCATTGGGCGCGAACTCGGTGGCGGATCGCGCGAATACGGTGTCGGTCGGCTCGTCGACGGCACAGCGCCAGATCGTCAACATGGCAGCCGGTACGGCGGCAACGGACGCCGTCAACGTGTCGCAGCTTTCGGGCGTCACAACGGCACTGGGCGGCGGTGCATCGGTGAAGGCGGATGGGTCCATCGCACAGCCGACGTTCAACGTCTACAACCAGACGTATACCAATGTCGGCGATGCGCTTGCCAGCATCAACAACAATACGTCGAACATTGTTCAGAACCTGAAGTACATCAAGTTCGGTCAGAGCAATGCGGCATCGGCGCAGGCGTCGGGTAGCGATTCTGTGGCTATCGGCGGCAACGCTATCTCTAGTGCGGATGGCGCGGTTGCGATCGGGCGCAGTGCGCTTGCCAGCGGCGTGAACTCTGTGGCGCTGGGTTACGGTTCTCAGGCTACGGATCCCAACACGTTTGCCGTGGGTAACGCGTTTACGCAGCGCCGCATCGTCAACGTGGCCGACGGCATCAGTGCCACCGATGCGGCGACGGTCGGACAGGTGAACTCGGATATCCAGACGGCGATCGCCAATCTCAATCTGAGCACGGTACAAGCCAAGCCGGCAATGCTCACGTCGTCGGTACGGTCGACGCAGCTTCTGGGCGCCAGCTCGACTTCGAGCCTGACGCCGGATCAGATGATCGTCGCGGGACCGACGAACAAGGGCGGCATGATGACGGCGTCGGGTACCGATTCGCTCGCAATCGGCCTGAACTCCCAGTCGACGGCAGACTATGCGGTCGCAATCGGCGGCAATGCACAGGTGCTCGGCACGTCTTCCGTCGGTATCGGCCAGCTGGTCGCGGTGGACGGCGTCAACTCCGTTGCGATCGGTACGAACGTGTCGGCAATGGCGGACAACGCAATTGCAATCGGCAATAACGCTACGACCGTACTGGCTAACGGCGGCATCGCCATCGGTAACAACACGAAGGTGGGTGGCCCGAACACGCTCGCAATCGGCACCAACATCATCGCGTCGGGTTCCAACAGCGTCACGCTGGGTTATGGCAGCGCGGACGGCGCTCGTGCCAATGTTGTCTCGGTCGGTAGCGGTACGCAGCAACGCCAGATCATCAACGTCGCAGCAGGATATGCGGCAACCGACGCCGTCAACGTCTCGCAGCTTACGGGCGTGACGAAGGCACTGGGCGGCGGCGCAACGGTCAACCCGACGACGGGCGCGATCGTGGCACCGACGTACAACGTCGCGGGTAACACGTTCAACAACGTAGGCGCTGCACTGACTGCACTCGACGCAGGCGAGACGGCGATCAACAACAACGTGATGAACGTCACCAACGTGGTGAACAACATCACGAACGGCGGTGGCATCAAGTACTTCCACACGAACTCGACGCTGGCTGATTCGGCGGCGAAGGGCGTGGATTCGGTTGCAATCGGCGGCAATGCGGTCGCGAACACGTCGAACTCGGTGGCGCTTGGTTCCAATTCGGTGGCAAGCTCGGCCACGCTGTCGACGGCAGGCTTCGCACCGGGCGGCTTCTCGATCTCGGGTTCCACGGCAGCAGGTGAAGTGTCGATCGGCGCGCAAGGTGCAGAACGCCGCATCACGAACGTCGCGGCAGGTTACTCGGCAACGGATGCGGTAAACGTCAGCCAGTTGATGGCGGAAGACCAGAAGGTCAACGGCGTCAGCAACAACCTGAGCAACCTGAGCAACACCGTCAACAACATGGCGGCCGGCGGCGGCAGTATGAAGTACTTCCACGCCAACTCGTCGCTGGTGGATTCGGTGGCATCGGGCACGAACGCAATCGCTGTGGGCCCGCAAGCGACCGCTGCAGGCACCAACGCAATCGCGGTGGGCTACAACGCCAGCGCAACGGCGGCGAACTCGGTGGCGCTGGGTACGAACTCGACGACCACGGCCAACCTGTCGGCAGCCGCGTATAACCCGGGTAGCGCAACGCTGTCGGGCACGACGGCAGCAGGCGAAGTCTCGGTGGGCTACGCAGGCGCAGAGCGTCGCATCACGAACCTGGCAGCAGGCTCGGCGGCAACGGATGCGGTGAACGTCAGCCAGCTGATGTCGGAAGACGCGAAGGTCAACGCTCAAGGTGTGGCGACGGCAGCAGCGTTGGGCGGCGGTTCGTCGTACAACCCGTCGAACGGCTCGATCACGAACCCGACGTACAACGTTGCAGGCGCGACCTACAACAACGTCGCAGGTGCACTGACGGGCGTCGATGGTCGTATGAACAACCTCGGCAACTCGATCACGTACCTCAACAACGTCTTCAACAACAACGTCATCAACGGCGGAGGCATCAAGTACTTCCACGCGAACTCGACGCTGGCGGACTCGACGGCATCGGGTGCGAACGCGGTGGCGATCGGCGGTGCAGCCATTGCTTCGGCGGCGAACTCGGTGGCGCTGGGTACGAACTCGACGACCACGGCCAACCTGTCGGCAGCCGCGTATAACCCGGGTAGCGCAACGCTGTCGGGCACGACGGCAGCAGGCGAAGTCTCGGTGGGCTACGCAGGCGCAGAGCGTCGCATCACGAACCTGGCAGCAGGCTCGGCGGCAACGGATGCGGTGAACGTCAGCCAGCTGATGTCGGAAGACGCCAAGGTCAACGCAGAAGGTGCAGCTACGGCAGCAGCGCTGGGCGGCGGTTCGACCTACAACCCGTCGAACGGCTCGATCACGAACCCGACGTACAACGTCGCAGGTTCGACGTCGAACAACGTCGCGGGCGCGCTGACCAGCATTGATGCACGCATCAACAACATCAATCTCGGCGGCGGCATCAAGTACTTCCACGCGAACTCGACGCTGGCGGATTCGACGGCATCGGGTGCGAATTCGGTGGCGATCGGCGGTGCTGCCATTTCGTCGGCCTCGAACTCGGTGGCGCTGGGCGCAAGCTCGACGACCACGGCCAACCTGTCGGCCGCTGCGTTCAATCCGGGTAGCGGCACGCTGGCAGGCGCAACGGCTGCGGGCGAAGTGTCCGTGGGCAATGCAAGCCTCGCTCGCCGTGTGACGAACGTCGCAGCAGGCGCGGCGGCAACGGATGCGGTGAACGTCAGCCAGTTGATGGCGGAAGACGCGAAGGTCAACAACGTCGGCAACAACCTGTCGAACCTGACCAACGTCGTCAACAACATCAGCAGCGGCGGCGCGAACATGAAGTACTTCCAGGTGAACTCGTCACTGGCGGGTGCATCGGCAACGGGTACGGATAGTGTCGCGGCAGGTCCGAACGCTATGGCGACGGCAAGCAACGCAGTCGCGTTGGGTGCCAACTCGCTGGCTGATCGTGCGAGCACGGTGTCGGTGGGCTCATCGAGCGCGCAACGCCAGGTCGTGAACATGGCTGCCGGTACGAACGCGACCGATGCGGTCAACGTGTCGCAGCTCGCAGGCGTCACGGCGGCGCTGGGTGCAGGCGCGTCGGTCAATCCGACGACGGGCGCAATCGTTGCTCCGGCGTACAACGTGCTTGGCGCGACCTATTCGAACGTCGGCGACGCGCTGGGGGCCTTCCTGAGCGCATCGAGCAACTTGCAGACGAACCTGAAGTACATCAACTTCGGTCCGAGCACGGCAGCAAAATCGCAGGCATCCGGTACGGATTCCATCGCGATCGGCGGCAACGCTATCGCGAGTGCGAATGGTGCGCTCGCGATCGGACGCGGTTCGATTGCCAGCGCGTTGAACACGGTTGCGATCGGTTACGGCTCGCAGGCTTCCGACATCAACACCTTCGCGGTGGGCAATGCCTTCACGCAGCGTCGTATTGTGAACGTGGCCGATGGTGTCAACGCAACGGACGCAGCCACGGTTGGCCAGGTGAACTCGGATATCCAATCGGCCATCGCCAATCTGAATCTGAGTTCGACGGTATCTCAGCCGAAGCTGCTTTCGTCGTCAGTCAGGTCGACCGCATTGTTGGGCGACCCCATCAATTCGAGTCTGACACCTGATCAGATGCTGGTCGCGGGACCGACGAACAAGGGCGGCATGATGACGGCGTCGGGTACCGATTCGCTCGCGATCGGCCTGAACTCCCAGTCGACGGCTGACTATGCGGTCGCAATCGGCGGCAATGCGCAAGTGCTCGGCACGTCTTCCGTCGGTATCGGCCAGCAGGTCGCCGTGGACGGCGTGGGTTCTGTCGCGATCGGGACGAACGTCTCGGCGATGGCGAACAACGCAATCGCAATTGGCACCAACAGCACGACGGTCCTGGCCGACAACGCCATGGCGATCGGCAGTAATGTGAAGGTCGGTGGCCCGAACACGCTGGGCATCGGTGCGAACATTGTCGCGTCGGGTTCGAATAGCGTCGTGCTCGGTTACGCCAGTGCCGACGGCGGCCGTGCCAACGTGCTCGCCGTGGGTAGCAGTTCGCTGCAACGCCAGATCATCAACGTCGCAGCAGGCACGCAGAAGACTGATGCCGTCAACGTCTCGCAGCTCACGGGCGCAGTCAGCGCACTGGGCGGCGGCGCAACGATCAACCCGACCACGGGCGCAGTCGTGGCACCGGCCTACTCGCTGGCAGGCAGCACCTACGTCAACGTAGGCGCAGCGTTGTCGTCGCTGGATACGCGTATCGCATCGGGCGGCGATCCGCTCGCTGTCGACTACGACACCCAGACGAAGGATCAGATCACGCTGAAGGGCGCGAACGGCACGAAGATCACCGGTCTGACGGCAGGCGCGTTGAATGCAACCAGCACGGAAGCAGTCAACGGTTCTCAGCTGTTCGCACAGGGCGCATCGACGGCTCAGGCGCTGGGCGGCGGCGCGTCGGTCAATACGACGACGGGCGCGATCACGGCTCCGCAGTACACGTTCGGCGGCTCGACGTACACCAACGTCGGCGAAGCGCTGTCGGCACTGAGCAACGCTGCGGGATCGGGCAATGTACTGGGTGTCGTGTATGACGACGCCACCAACAGCCAGATCACGCTGAAGGGCGCCAACGGCACGAAGATCACCAAGCTGGCAGCAGGCGACGTGAACGCATCCAGCTCGGATGCCGTGAACGGCACGCAGCTGTACAACGTGGCGGCTTCGGCTGCGAACGTGATCGGCGGCGGTTCGACGGTGAACAGCGACGGTACGATCAGCAACCCGACGTTCAATGTCGGCGGTACGACGGTGACCAACGTCGCCGGCGCGATCACGAACCTCGACGCGCGTGTCATTGCGAACAGCACGGACATCACGAACCTGACGACGCAGATCAACAAGGGCGGCATCGGTCTCGTGACGCAGGACGGTCCGGGCAGCAATATCCTCGTTGCATCGAAGACGGACGGTTCGATCGTCGACTTTACGGGTACGGCCGGCCAACGCGTCCTCACGGGTGTAGCGGCAGGCAAGGTGAACGCGGCGAGCTTCGACGCGGTGAACGGCTCGCAGCTGTACAACGTGGCGGCATCGGCGGCGAACGTGATCGGCGGCGGTTCGACGGTGAACAGCAACGGCACGATCAGCAACCCGACGTACATCGTGGGCGGCAAGACGGTCACGACGATCGGCGGTGCGATCACCAACCTCGACGCCCGTGTCTATGCGAACAGCACGGACATCACGAACCTGCAGACGCAGATCAACGAAGTCGGCACCGGCATGGTTACGCAGGACAAGCCGGGCAGCAACATCCTCGTTGCGTCGAAGACGGACGGTTCGGTTGTCGACTTCACGGGTACGGCGGGCGCTCGCGTTCTGTCGGGTGTCGCAGCAGGCGTAGCGACAACGGATGCTGTCAACGTCGGCCAGTTGCAGGCGGCGGGCATCATCGACCCGGCCGGCAAGACGAAGGCTGTCGTGACGTACGACACGAAGTCCGACGGTTCGACCGACTACAGCAGCATCACGCTGGGTGACGGTACGTCCAACGCGGCACCTGTGACGATCCACAACGTCGCAGCGGGCACGCAGTCGAACGATGCGGTCAACTACTCGCAGTACGCGGCGTTGCAGGCTCAGGTCAACAACATCACGAACGCGGGTACGGGTGTCGATACGCTGTTCGTCGGCGACGGCGACCGCAGCACCGAGGCAGCCAAGGCAAGTGGCACGCACGCCACCGCAATGGGTGCGCTCGCAAACGCGTCGGGCAACACGTCGACGGCAATCGGCGCGAACTCGACGGCGAGCGGCAACAACTCCGTTGCCCTCGGCGCGGGTTCCGTCGCGGATCAGGACAACACGGTGTCGGTCGGCTCGGCTACGCAGCAGCGCCGCGTCACGAACGTCGCCGCGGGTACCTCGTCCACGGACGCCGTCAACGTTGGCCAGTTGAACGACGCGATTGCGCAGGCAAACGCATCGGTCGACGACAAGGTCACCCAGGGTGTCCAGTCCGCGAACGCGTACACGAACCAGCAGATCAACAACCTCGACAAGAAGATGAACTCGCTCGGCGCGGCGGCGATGGCGGCAACGTCGCTGATCCCGAATGCACGGGCAGAGGGCAACTTCCAGATGTCGGCGGCTGCGGGTACGTATGGCGGCGCTGCTGCCATCGCGCTCGGTGCGAACTACTGGGTCAGCGACCGTTTGCTGGTGAACGCGCACGTGACCCGCTCGACGGGCTACGGCGCAAGCACGGGCGCTTCGGTCGGCGCGACGTTCGGGTTCTAAAGGCGTGACCAGCCCGCCGCGCGATGAGCGCGGCGGGCGGGGAGAAAAACGATGAAAACACCAAAACTACGCGGCCCGGTCTTCATGACGCTCGCCGCGACGCTGGCGGCGGCTTTTGCCGCACCGGCGTTCGCGGACAGCATCTCGAGTCAGGTCCAGGCGCTGACGCCATTGGCGCAGCGCATCGCCGATCCTTATCGGCGCGGGGCGGCCGAAGGCTTCCTCGAAATCGCGGAGCGGCAGGATAGTCATGTGCTCGTTTCGCATGTGTACAACGATGCGGCGAACCGTGCGCTCGGCGATGCACGCTTTCTGATCGACAACGGCGCGCCGTGGCAGGCGTTGTACGCGGCGAAGAACTGGCCGACCCGCGAGAAGTGGGTGCAGGCGATCCGTGAGATCGAAGCCACCAACGCCCGCGCGGCGTCATCGACGTGCAAGGGCGAATCGGCAGGGCGTCTGCTCGCGTTGACGGACGAAGTCTGGAAAGAGCAGGACGAAACGCACGGCACGCACTGGGTGCACGGCTGGGAGGCGATCGAGCGCGCGAAGAAGCTGAGCGTGCAGGTCAACGACGAGCTCGACCATTGCGCACCGCCGCCTCCGCCGCCTCCGGCTGCGGAGACGCCGCTGCCCGAGAAGCCGATCTCGCTGTCCGCGGATGCGCTGTTCGATTTCGACAGCGCGAAGCTGAAGGCGGAAGGCATCGAGGCCGTCGACTTGCTCGCGTTGAACCTGAAGCGTGTGAAGGCAATCGACGTCGTCACCGTGATCGGCTATACGGACCGCTTCGGCTCGGTCGCGCACAACCGCGATCTGTCGCGGCGCCGCGCGCAGGCCGTCGCCGACGCGTTGAAGCAGCGCGGCGTGGATGCTGTGCGCTTCGACGTGCGAGGCGCGGGTTCGACGGCGCCTGTGGTCATGTGCCCGGGGCCGAAGAAGTCTTCCGTGATCGCGTGTCTGGCGCCGAACCGGCGCGTGGAGATTCGCGTGAGCGGGCAGACTGCCGCTTCCGTGCCCGCGCAGGAGGCGGGTTCGCAGCGGATGGCGCAAGCGCCGCAGCCGACCCAGCCTCAGCGTGCTCAGGCGCCAGCGCAACAGCAGCCGTTGCCGCTTGCGCAGCAGCAGTTGCAGCTGCGCAAGCAGTGGCAGATGCCGACGCAGTCGCAACCGGCGCCGGCACAGCCGTAACGACACGCAACGTAACCTCGGGGCCGCATGCCGTTCGTGCGGTCCACAAGGCAAACGGCCCGGTCATCAGCGATGACCGGGCCGTTTTTCTATTGGACCGAGCCGGGTTCCTTACTTCGGACCACTCGTCCAGAAGATCACATCGTCGATCCGGTCGAAGACGTAGACCTTCAGCGCCATCTGCTCGACCTGATCGAGCTTCTCGAATTCGATGCCGTGCGTCGACGGGTCACCGGGTGCCGGGCCCGCCTGCACATTGCGGATGATCGCCGTGGTTTCGATCGACGTCTCCAGATCCTTCGAGCGCAGCGTGAACGCAACGCGGATGCGCTTGCCGACTTCGCCGACCGTCCACGGCGCGGAGAACGACATGCCCATCGCGCTCACGCTTTGCACGAGGCCGAGGCTTTCGTAGCCCGTGCCGTCCGCGTCGATGCCGAAGCGCAGCGGCAGGTTCGCGCGCACGCGCACCGACTTGCGCTCGCGCAGACGGCGGACCACGCCCGGCTTCGACAGCACGAGATAGTGGAAAGGCACCTGGCAAACGGAATCGACGGTACACACGAAGCGGAACACGGCCTGGCTCGCAATCGCGACGATCTCGACGTTTTCGCCGACGGCCAGCTGCATCGCCTTGCCGTCGACGAGCGGCGGCGTCACGAACAGCGACTCGTTCGGCGCGAAGCCGATGATGCGCGACGGATGCATCGGCGCACCCATTCCCACTTGCGAACGCACGCCGATCAGCGCACCGATGGTCAGGTGCATGTCCTTCAGCGCGAGCGAATCGGCGTCGGCCTGCTGTTTGGCGGCGGACAGGGCAGCGGCCGAGCCCCCTTGCGTGACCGCGCTCAGGTCGCCGCGCTGTGGCTTGAAGTGCTGGAACAGAAAACGGTGTTCCTCTGCGCCGATCACGACCGCGCCGCGTTCGAACAGCAGCGTGCCGTCGCTATCGACGACCGGGAACGCGAGCGGCTCGCCGACGGGCACGGCGTCGGGCGCGAGCTGACGGGACGGGACGGGCGCGTCTGCGACTGTGTCGACGGTGTCTTCACTGGTTTGCATGCTGGACGAATGAAGCTTTGGCTGGAGATAACTGCTGTATACGTCGCGTTTCTGAAAAACTTTAATTTCTTTTTAAACGCGTTATCAAACTGCCATTCAGCAGGCTATTCAGTCGACATAACCCGTTGATTTAAAGCGGACGAAAACGTTTAATCTCGTGTTCATTCATACCAGCGCGGCGTGTAAACCCACTCCCGGCCGTCCTCGGCGGCGCGGAACGCACGCGTGGCCGACGAGCCGACGATGACCATCGTGCGCATATCGACATCGCCGGATTTCAGTTCGGCGAGTGTCGTGGTTTTCAATGTCGCACCGGGCCGTCCAATATCGCGGCCGAGTACTACCACGGTCGACGGTGCGCGAAAATCGCGCACGATATCGAGCGCCTTGTCGAGTTGCCAGGGGCGGGCGCGTGAAATCGGGTTATAGAACGCCATCACCAGATCGGCTTCGGCCGCATGCCGCAGACGCGTTTCGATCACGTCCCATGGCTTCAGGTTGTCCGACAGGGACAGCACGCAGAAATCGTGACCGAGCGGCGCGCCCGCCTGCGCGGCCGTCGCGAATGCGGCCGACACGCCGGGCACGATCTCCAGTTCGACGGCGGACCACGTCGCGTAGTGCGCGTCGGCCTGCGCTTCGTCGAGCGCTTCGAGCACGGCGGCTGCCATCGCGAACACACCCGGATCGCCCGATGAAACCATCGCGACATGACGCCCCGCGCTGGCCAGTTCGAAAGCATGGCGCGCGCGCTGCATTTCCTCCCGATTGTCGGTGCCGTGCACGCGCTGATCCGTGCGGAACGGGCCCGCCATCTTCACGTAGGTTTCGTAGCCGAGGATGTCGGTCGCCTGCGTCAGCGCCGCGCGCGCCGCGGGCGCCATCAGCGATGCATCGCCGGGACCGAGGCCGATCACGCTCAGCTTGCCGCGTGCGCGGCCCACGGTCGCGGGATCGAGCGGCCCATGGGCGGCGGCGAATGCGATGGAGGTGCCCGCGTCGAATGGGGCGTGCGGTACGCGCAAGGTCTGGCGGAGCATGTCAGCCGCGTTGCTCGCGCCGTCGCTGTCGGCTGCGAAGCGCAACGCGACTTGCAGCGCGTCCGCCGCTTCTCGAAGCGCGGGATCGCCGAGCCGCGAAGCCGGAGCGAGCAGCACCGCCAGCGATGGCGCGGCCAGCCCTTGCGCGCGCGCCGCTTCCAGCAGGCGTTCGTGCAAGGCGTCGCCCGTCACGTTTGCATCGACCACGACGACCACGCTGCGCGGATGGATCACCAGTTCGTCCGTCGCGCCGCTCCACGCGAGCGGCGTCACGCGAATCGTGCGGCGGGCGTCGTCGGCGCGCGGAAGTTGCACGTCGTCGAGCCACGGCGCGTCGCCTTCGATACGCGTCGCTTCACCCGCGAGCAAATCCGACACGAAGCGCTTGCCCTGGTCGAGGCTCGCGAGCGCGTAGCCTTCGGGCGGATTCAGCACGCACGCGCCGAAGCGCAGTTCGCCGCTCGTCGTGATCGCGGGCGGCACATCGAGGGCCGTGGCGATCTCGCGCGCCATCACGTTCACGCCGGACAGCCCGCCGAGCAGCGGCACGACGGCACTGCCGTCTTCCGCGACGGCGAGCACAGGCGGCTCCGCCCCCTTGTTCGACAGCAGCGGCGCCACGCAGCGGATCACGATACCCGCCGCGCACAGCGCCACGATGGGCGTGCCGCTCGCATACAGTTCGCGCAGATGCTCGCCGAGCTCGGCATACGCGACATCGGCTTCGCTCACGCGCCCTTGCAGGCCATGCACCTTCGCGCCGTGGTAGAGCGCCTGCACGCGCCTCGCGGTGTCGAGCGCGCCGACGCCGAGTATCACGATCGCGGGCGGCGACGTCATCCTTGCCATTTTTCCCCCGGCACGACGAGCAGAGAGAAGTAGGGCGACGCCATCGGATCGACGTCGGCGAGCGGCACGATGCGCTGGTTGGCCATCGTCGCGCGCTCGACATACAGCGCGCGCTCCGCGAGACCGAGTTCGTCGAGCACGCGGCGCACCTTGTCGAAGTTGCGGCCGAGCTTCATCACGACGGCGGCGTCGGCGGCGGCGAGACGCCGCTTGAGTTCCTCTTCGGGCAGCACGCCCGACAGCACCGACAAGGTCTGGTTGCGGTACACGAGCGGCTGGCCGAGCACGGCCACGCCGCCGAGCATCGAGCACACGCCGGGCACGACTTCGGCCTCGAAACGCGGCGCGAGCCGGTTCGCGAGCCGGTCGTGCAGATACATGTACGAGCCGTAGAAGAACGGATCGCCTTCGCAGATTACAGCCACGTCGCGGCCCGCATCGAGATGCTTCGCGACGACTTCGGCCGCCGTATCGTAGAAGTCGGCGATGATCGCTTCATACGAGAGCGGCGGTTCGAGCGCCTCCGTCGTAACCGGATAGACGAGCGGCAACTGTTCCTGCTCGGCCGAGAGATGCGCCTCGATGATCGAGAACGCGTTGCCTTTCTTGCCCTTCGCGACGAAGTACGCGACCACGTGCGCCGACTTGAGCAGCCGCAGCGCCTTCACGGTGATCAGTTCCGGATCGCCGGGACCGACGCCGAGTCCGTAAAGCCGTCCGCGCGTGACGTTCTGTTCGGCCATTTATTCGACCTCCGTGGCGAGCGCGTTGACAGCGGCCGCGGCCATCGCGCTGCCGCCGCGTCGTCCGTGCACCGCGACGAAAGGCACGCCGCGGCTGTCGGCGGCGAGCATCGCCTTCGATTCCGCCGCGCCGACGAAGCCGACGGGGAAGCCGAGAATCAGCGCCGGGCGCGGCGCGCCGGCATCGAGCATGTCGAGCAGATAGAACAGCGAGGTCGGCGCGTTGCCGATCACGACGACGCTGCCTTCCAGATGCGGCCGCCACAGTTCGAGCGCGACGGCCGAGCGCGTGTTGCCGAGTTCGCGGGCAAGCGCGGGCACGGACGGATCGGCGAGCGTGCAGATCACGTCGTTGTTCGCGGGCAGCCGCGCGCGCGTGATGCCTTCGGCCACCATGCGGGCGTCGCACAGAATGGGCGCGCCGTTCGCCAGCGCGTTGCGTCCGGCGCGACCCGCGCCGTCCGAAAAACGCAGATCGCCGACGATATCGACCATGCCGCACGCGTGAATCACGCGTACGGCGAGCTTTTCGAGGTCGGCGGGAATGGCCGAGAGGTCGGCTTCCGCACGTATGGTCGCGAACGACTGGCGATAGATTTCTTGTCCGTCGCGAATGTAGTCAGGCATCGAATGGCTCATCAAAAGGGGGCACGGCGGACGTGTTCAGGAGGTCCGCCGCTTCGTCGATCGTCAGACCGCGCGCAAGCAGGCGGCCAAAGCCTGTCGATTCGCGCGGGTCGTGTGTGGTGTAGAGGTCGTAGCGGCCATCGTGCACCGCGAGCAGCGTGTACGGTGCGCGGTGCGCGGCCGCGCATGAACGCGGGCAGCCGCTCAGATGGACTTGCGTGTGTTCGGGTAAGCGCGCGGCGAGTCTCGCGGCGTCGGCTTTCGTGTCCGCGTGGCTCTTCGCGCAGCCTGTTGATCCGGCACAGGCGATCACGCGCGACAGCGGATTGTGCGTCGTGGTCACGAGGCCGAGTGCGTCGAGCGTTTGCAACGCGGCGTCGAGATTCGCTGTGTCGATGTTAGTGAGCAATATGCTTTGCCACGGGGTCATGCGCAGCGTCGCGCCTTGTGCTTGCGTGAGGGCGGCGAGACCGCGCAGCATGGCGCTGTTCATGCGGCCGAGCGGGGGCTGACCGCCGATGTGCCAGCGCTGGCCATCCTTTTGCCGACAGGAGCCGAATCTGCACGATGCATCGGCGGGCTCGCGGCGCCAGTTTTCGATCGACTCATCGCGCAGCACCCGTACGCCGCTTGCGCGTTCGGCATGCGCGAGCACGCGTTCGATTGAATGCGCCGCGATCACGTCACGCATGCGCGAGTGATCGGGCGCGGCGAGATCGAGGAACGTGTGCAGCAGCGCGCGCGTCAACGTGACCACGTCCGGCGCCGCGACGGCAGCTAACGCAGCGGCATGTTCCGAGGTCACAGGGGGGCAGCCTGCGAGACCGAACGCGAGCATGGGCTCCGCGCGATCGACTGGATGCATTGCCGAAAACCAGATGTCGTGCGGATGGTCGAGCATCATCAGACGCTCGCCGCCATCGAGCAGCAGCGCGAACTTCGGCGACAACGCCACGCAACGCGCGTCGTTTTGCAGCAAGGTCAGAAGATCGGCGGCGAGTGCGGTCGTGTCGTACAGCGCGTGTGCATCGCAGCCTGCGGCGGGGCTCGCCATCACGTTGCGCACGTCGTCGGCGTGAGCATGCGCCGCGTCGCGCGGACCGAGGCCCGCATCGAGCAGCGCCGCGATGAGTGCGTTTTCATGGCCGCGCTTCACGCCGCGCAGTTGCAGGTTCGCGCGATTGGTAATGTCGACGATGCCGGACGCGTGCTCGTCGATGGCGTCGGCGATGGCGAGCGCCTGGCTTGCGCTCGACTCGCCGCCCGCGAGCTTCACGCGGCAGATGCCGCCGTCCAGCGCGGGCACGATGCGCAGCAGCCCCGGACAGGCCGAAGGGCGCAAGGCGGAAGCGTCGGACGAATGGAAAGCGTGGCTCAAGGCATTACCGGGTTAACGTCGCGCGACGGCCCGGGCGTCTCGAAGGAGAGCGGCTCGGCATCGGTACACCCCGCCCGATGTTGGCTGGCACGAACGATTGGCCGGCAGGTTTCCTGACTAGTAGGTCATTGCCCATGCCGGCCTTCCCGGTCGATACCAGTGGCGCAAATTGGCGTGGACTCGCTGCATACAGTTGCGGGGGCAGTCACGGTCATCGCAGTGATGTGTGTTCCCTCTTAGGCCCCGAAAGGCACCGGCGAACGGGTATTATGCCTTTTTTCGAACAGTACAACGATGCCGCGGCCTTTGAACACGGCCCGCCGCAGCGTTTTCAGACCATCAAGCAGATGAGGATCGAGGCATGCGGGCCTGGCTGACCGTGGTGGGAATGGGCGACGACGGGTTTGCCGGTCTGGGAAAGGTGGCGCGGCGCGCGCTGATCGACGCGTCGGTGATCTATGGCGGCGAGCGGCATCTGTCGATGCTGCCCGTGTGTCTGAACGCCGTGCGCGAGCCGTGGCCGCAGCCGTTCGACATCGCGCCCGTGCTCGCGCGGCGCAACACGCCCGTGTGCGTGCTGGCGAGCGGCGACCCGATGTTCTACGGTGTCGGCGCGACGCTCGCGCGCCATCTTCCCGCCGATGAACTGCGCGTGCTGCCGGCGCCGTCGTCGGTGTCGCTTGCCGCCGCGCGGCTCGGCTGGGCGCTGCAGGACGTGCCGACGATGTCGCTCGTCGGACGCCCGCTCGCGGCCTTGCAGACGCATCTGCACGACGGCGCGCGCGTGTTCGTGCTGAGCGCGGACGGCACGACACCCGCCGCCGTCGCCGCATGGCTCGGCGAACGCGGCTTCGGCGCGACGCGCATGATCGTGATGGAGCATCTGGGCAGCGAGGCCGAACGCGCAATCGACGCGCGCGCGCATGAATGGTCGATCGGCGAGACGGCGGCGCTGAACCTGATTGCGCTCGAATGCCGGCGCGCTGCACCCGATGCGCCGCGCCTCCCATTGACACCCGGATTGCCCGACGACGCATTCCGTCACGACGGCCAGTTGACGAAGCACGACGTGCGCGCGCTGACGCTCGGCCGTCTCGCGCCCGCGCCCGGCGAGTTGCTGTGGGACGTGGGCGCGGGCTGCGGTTCGATCGGCATCGAGTGGATGCGCGCGCACGCCAGCTGCCGCGCGATAGCGATCGAAGCGAACGGCGAGCGCCAGGGTTTCATCGAGCACAATCGCGACGCGCTCGGGGTGCCGGGCCTGCAATTGATCGCGGGCAAGGCACCCGCTGCATTGCAGGATTTGCCCGCGCCGGACGCGATCTTCATCGGCGGCGGCGTCACGGTGGAAGGCGTGCTCGACACCTGTTGGCGTGCGCTGAAAAGCGGCGGGCGGCTGGTGGCGAATGCCGTCACGCTTGAAGGGGAAGCGGCGCTGATTGCGTGGCGCGCGCAGCATGGCGGCACGCTGACGCGCATCGCGCTCGCCGAAGCCCAGCCGCTCGGCGGCTTCGAAACGTGGCGTTCCGCGCTGCCGGTCACGCTGCTCGACACCCGTAAACCGTGATGCGCGACGAAACACCCGAACAACCTGCGCCGCTACGCAGCGGTTACACGACAGGAAGCTGCGCAACGGCGACCTCGCTGGCGGCGGCGCGTCTGCTGCTGACGGGTATCGCCAGCGATGTCGCCGAGATCGTGCTGCCGAAAGGCCAGCATGTGCCGATGAAGCTGGTCTTCTGCCGCTTGCTGAACGATGGCAAGGACGGCGCGGAAGCGGGCACCGTCAAGGATGCGGGCGACGATCCCGATGTCACGCACGGTGCCGTCGTGTTCGCGCGCGTCTGCCTTGCCGATACGCCCGGCGTGCGTTTTCATGCGGGCCCAGGCGTCGGCACGGTGACGCGCGCGGGGCTCACGCTGCCCGTCGGCGAGGCCGCCATCAACCCGGTGCCGCGCCAGATGATGACGGCACATCTCAGCGATCTCGCCGCGGAATGCGGCTATGCAGGCGGCTTCGAAGTCTCGATCGGCGTGGAGAATGGCGAAGCGCTCGCGCAGAAGACGATGAACCCGCGTCTGGGCATCGTCGGCGGATTGTCGATACTCGGCACGACGGGCATCGTGCGGCCCTTTTCGTGCTCGGCGTATATCGCGTCGATCCACCAGGGCATCGACGTCGCGCGCGCGAACGGCTATCGGCATATCGCGGCGTGCACGGGCAACGCGAGCGAAGACGCGATGCGCGCGTACTACCGGTTGCCCGATATCGCGCTGATCGAAATGGGTGATTTTGCGGGGGCGGTGCTCAAGCATCTGAAACGCGCGCCCGTCGACAAGCTGAGCATGTGCGGCGGCTTCGGCAAATTGAGCAAGCTGGCGGCGGGGCACCTCGATCTGCATAGCCGCAATTCGAGCATCGACTTGCCGCAGCTCGCGCAATGGTGTGCGGGGCATGCAGCCAGCGACGCCGCGTTGCAGGCCGCGATCGTCGGCGCGAACACGAGTCAGGAAGCGCTGGCGATGGCGCTGAAGAAGGGCGTGCCGCTCGGCGATATCGTCTGTGCGCGGGCGCGCGACGTGGCGCGCGAGATCGTGCCTGCGTCGGTCGAAGTGGAGATGTTCGCGATCGACCGGCAGGGGCATATCGTGGGAGAGGCGCGATGAAGCGTGTGCTTTTGCTCGGCGGCACGGGCGACGCATTGCAGATTGCGCGGCAACTGGCGGCGCACCATGTGTATAGCCTTGCCGGACTCGGACGCGTGCCGGAAGGGCTGGCCTGCGAAGTGCGCGTCGGCGGATTCGGCGGCAGCGAAGGGCTGGCACGCTACATCGAGAGTGGAGGCATTGCGCTCGTGATCGACGCGACGCATCCGTATGCCGCGCAAATGAGCGCGAATGCAGCCGCTGCGTGCCGCGCGACGAACATGCCGTGCTGGGCGCTGCGCCGCGCTGGCTGGACGCCGCAAGCGGGCGACGACTGGCGCATGGTCGACAGTTGGGATGGCCTCGTCGATGCGATCCGTCCGTTCAGGCGCGTGCTGTTCACGTCGGGTCGCGAGCCGCTCGCGCATCTGGACGAGATACCGGCGCATCAGTACTGGATCGTGCGCTGTCTCGACGCGCAGCCGGGCAATGAGCGCGCGCGCATCATCGATGCACGCGGCCCGTTCGATATCGATGGCGAGCGGGCGTTGTTCGCGCTGAATCGCATCGACGTGCTCGTGACCAAGAACAGCGGCGGTTCGGCGACGCAGGCGAAGCTCGATGTCGCGCGCGAGCTGAAGGTGCCCGTCGTGATGATGCGGCGACCGGCGCTGCCTGAAGTCGATCGCGAGTTCGACAGTCCGGTGCAACTGCTGCGCGCATTGAACGAAGAAGATTGGAGTGGTGAGAGATGACGGTGTTTTTTATCGGCGCGGGACCGGGCGACCCTGAACTGGTCACGGTGAAGGGGCAGCGACTGGTGCGCACATGTCCGGTGATTCTGTACGCGGGCTCGCTCGTGCCGGAGGCCGTGTTGAGCGGGAACGTCGCGGAGAAAGTGGTGAACACGGCCGAACTCGATCTCGACGCGATCGTCGCTTTGCTGGCCGACGCACACGCGAAAGGGCAGGACGTCGCGCGCGTGCATTCGGGGGATCCGTCGTTGTACGGCGCGATCGGCGAGCAGATTCGCCGCCTGAGAGCGCTCGGCATTCCGTACGAGATCGTGCCGGGTGTGACGGCGACGGCCGCGTGCGCGGCGGCGCTCGGTGTGGAGTTGACGTTACCCGACGTGTCGCAGACGCTGATTCTGACGCGCTATGCGCGCAAGACGTCGATGCCGGAAGGCGAGCAGCTTGCGGACCTGGCGCGACATCGCGCGACGATGGCGATTCATCTCGGCGTGCGGCACCTTGCGCGCATCGTGGAGGAACTGACGCCGCATTACGGCAGCGACTGTCCAGTGGCGGTGATTTATCGCGCGAGCTGGCCGGATGAAGAGAAGGTGACGGGTACGCTGGCGGATATCGTTGGTAAGGTGCAGGCGACGGATATCGAACGAACGGCGTTGATTCTGGTGGGGCGCGTGCTGGATGCGGAGCATTTCGCCGATTCGACGCTGTATGCGAAGGAAGCGGAGTAAAAAAAGTGGAGTAGCAACGAAGAGCGATGGCGACGCGCACACGCGAGCGCGTTACCGTGAGAAGGATGGGGACGTTGGGTGCCGTGGGTAGGAACTCGCACTGACGGTGTGAGTCCGCGTTGTTTCCGGGGACACCCACGGGGCACACGCGGGTTGATCGCCAATCACTGTCGACAGACGACACAAGCGATTCGATTCGTCGCGCCTGCACGAGAGCGATTTTTCGAGCTGGTCCCATGGTGGACCGAACGGCGATATCCCTAACCTGACTGCGCGCATATCCCGTATGCGCTTGAAGATTAAGGCTGCCCTACCTACCAGCCAAGCAAGCTTTCTTTACAGCCCGCCTCCGAGCGGGCTTTCTTTCGTCGGCCGGTTTGCAGCTTTTCCTCGCGCAATCAGAAAAGACCTATTTCGCTCGACGTGTTGCGCGTGCGTCAGCCTTTGCAAACCTTGACACTTCCGCCTTCGCGAGTCCGATAGGTTTACCGATTCAGCTTAATTCGCATAACGAATAACAATGAATCAGAGAAGCTATCGGCTGGTATTCAGCAAACTGAGAGACATGCTGATCGCAGTCGAGGAGAACGCGACGGCCTCCGGAAAATCGGCCGGCGAAACACGCGTCTCCGGACGCGCATCGAAGAAGACAACCCACTCACCACTGCAACGCCTGGCGGCACTGCTGCCCGCCGTCGCGCCGCTTCTGGCGTTCGCGCAGATCGTTCCGGGCGGCGCGCACGCGCCCGGCGTCATCAGTACGCAGAACGGCATTCCGCAGGTCAACGTCAATCGACCGTCCGGTGCAGGCGGTGTATCGATGAACACCTACAGCCAGTTCGACATATCGAAAAACGGCGCAATTCTGAACAACGCGAACCGGATCGCGAACACGCAGCTTGCGGGCTACATCAACGGCAACCCGAACTTCGGCCCGAACGATGCCGCGAAGATCATCGTCAATCAGGTCAATTCCAGCAGCGCGAGCCAGATCAACGGCTATGTCGAAGTCGCCGGACCGCGTGCCGAAGTCGTGATCGCGAACGGCTCGGGCATCAGCGTGAACGGCGGCGGCTTTATCAACACGTCCCGCTCGATTTTGACCTCAGGCTCGCCGAACTTCGCGGCGGACGGGTCGCTCGCGGGTTTCAGTGTGACGGGCGGCAACGTCACGATTCAGGGCGCGGGCTTCAACGGCTCGAATATCGACCAGGTGGACCTGATTGCGCGCGCTGTTCAGGTCAATGCGGCCATCTACGCCGGCAAGAACCTGAACGTCATCACAGGCGCGAACAGCGTCGACCACGACACGCTCAATGCAACGCCCATCGCGGGCAGCGGCACCGCCCCTGCTGTGTCCATCGACGTGAGCAATCTGGGCGGTATGTACGCCAACCGCATCCAGTTGGTCGGGACGGAATTGGGTGTCGGCATTTCACTCAAGGGCATCACGGCTGCGCAATCGGGCGACCTCGTGCTGACTACGGCGGGCAAGCTGGTATTGGCCGGACAGACCAACGCGAGCGGCAACATCAACGCTTCTGCACGCGACGGCATCGACAACAGCGGCACCACCTACGCACAGCAGAACGTCAACGCGACGACATCGGGCGCACTCTCCAACAGCGGTACGCTCGCCGCGCAGCAGAACACCAGCATCAGCGCGGGCAGCGTCGCATCGACGGGCACGCTCGGCGCGGGTGTGAACGGCGACGGCACGGTTACGAACACAGGCGACCTGTCGGTGAGTTCGGGCGGCGCGGTCACAGCAACCGGGCGCAACGAAGGCGGCGGCAATACAACGATTCAGGGCGCGTCGCTCAATCTCGCGGGCAGCAATACGTCCGCAAATTCCACGCTTGCACTGACCGCCAGCGCGGGCGACATGAACCTGTCGAACTCGACGACCACGGCGGGCGGCACGCTCGCCGCGAATGCAGCGGGCACGCTCACGAACGACAGCGGCGAGCTATCGGGTAATGGCGTGCAGGTATCGGCGGCGAACATATCGAACGCGGGCGGCACAATGGTGTCCGGCTCGACGGTGAACCTGAACACGGCGGGCGCGCTCAGCAACCGTCACGGCACGATCCAGTCGGCGGCCGGCTCGACGGTCAGCGCGGGATCGCTCGACAACACCGAGGGCCGCGTGGTGTCGCTCAACGCCGACGGCATGACCGTCACGACGACGGGCGTGCTCGTCAACGGCGCGGGCGGCACGCTCGGCTCGAATGGCGCGCTGAATCTAAGCACGGGCACGCTCGCAAATCAGGGGAGCGTCAGCGCAGCGAGCGATGCCACGGTGCGCGCGCAAAGCATCGACAATCACGCGGGCACGATCAGCGCGGGCGGTGCGCTGAATGTCGCGTCGAATGCTGCGCTGAACAACGCGGGCGGCACGCTCACGGGCGCGACCACCACCGCTTCCGCTTCGTCTATCGACAACACGAACGGCGATATCGACGGCGACACGCTCAACATCTCGACGCCCGGTGCGCTGACCAATCGCGGCGGCAGCATCACGCAGTACGGCACCGCCAACCAGATGGTCAGCGCGGGCGGAACGCTCGACAACACAGGCGGCACGATCGCATCGAACGCGGCGAACCTGACCGTCTCAGGACAGACCGTCACGAACGATAGCGGCACGATCCAGCACGCGGGAGCGGGTACGCTGAACGTTAAATCGGCGGGCGCGCTGTCAAACGTGGCGGGCAAGGTGCAGACCAACGGGGCGCTGAACGCAACGGCTGCGAGTCTGAACAACAGCAACGGCACGATCACGGCGCAGAAGGCCGCGCAGATTAGCGCGACCTCGGGCATCGTAAACCACAGCGGTTCGCTCTACGGCGTGGGCGGACTGACAGCGACTACACAAGGCGACTTCGACAATACGGGCGGCTCGGCACAATCAGCGGGCGACCTGTCGCTGTCGGTGGGCGGCGCACTGTTCAACGCGCAAGGCACCATCGCAGCCAACGGCGCGCACGGCACGGCAAACGTCAGCGCGGCCAGCATCGACAACACGGGCGGCAAGCTGACCAATGCGGGCGACGGCGCGACGACCGTCACTTCGTCAACGGGCATCACGAACACGGGCGGCACGCTCGGCGGCAACGGCGACGTGACGGTCAATGCACAGACGCTGTCGAACGACGCAGGCGCGAACCTCGTTGCAGGCGGGGTGGCGAACCTGAACGTCGCGCAGAGCATCAACAACGCGGGCGGCACGCTATTCGGGGGCACGGGGCTGACGCTCAACCAGGCGAACGCATCCGTCATCAACGATGGCGGCACGATCCTCGGCGGGCTGGACGTGTCGGTCAACGTCGCGTCGCTGTCGAACGCGGGCGGCGCGATCCGCGCGAACCGCGACGTATCGACAAGTGGCGTCGTATCGGGCGATGGCGGGATGGTCGCGGGCCGCAACCTTTCGCTTGCCGTCAATGGCGACTACACCAACGATGCGGGCAACAACCTGCACGCGGACGGTGACATGGACGTGCGCGCCACGGGCACGCTCACCAACACGGGGACGCTCGCCGCCAATGGCGCGCTCACCGCGACGGGCGCGAACGTCGTCAACGCGGCTACGGGCGACATCAATTCGGCCAGCACGACCGTCAACGCATCCGGCACGCTGACCAACGCGGGACGCATCGAAGGCGATACTGTCACGACGAACAGCGCGAGCCTCACGAATACCGGTACGGTCATCGGCAACGATGTGACGGTCAATGCGAACGACGTGCAGAACACGGGCGCGACGGCCGTCATCGCGGGCGCGAACCGCGTCCACGTGTATGCGCAGAACTCCGTCACGAACGCGGACGGCGCACTCATTTATAGCGCGGGCAATCTGGAGATTGCGAAGGACAGCACGCGCGATGCGTCCGGCCTGCTGGCGAACCAGACAGGCACGCTCACCAACAGCGCGGCCACCATCGAGGCGGACGGCGATATCGACATCGCGGCGAAAACGGTCAACAACGTTCGTCCGGGCATCGTCACGCAGGCTGGCACGCCGCAGGACGCGGGATCGACGACCCTGACGCTGTGGACGGCTGGCCTCGGAAGCGACCTGTCGGCTGGCGTATTCGGCAACTATCACAGCCTTGACTTCCCGCAATGGAACTGGAGCGCAGGCGCGATTTCCGACCAGACCATCCACGGCCTGGCGGTGCCGGTCACCGTCACGATTCCGGCCTCGCAGGTCACGAACCTGGACACGACCGCACAAACATTCTCGCTTACGCAGCCGATCTACGATCACTACCAGTCGGGCGCGACCGTGGTGGCGCGCAACGTTACGACCAACGCGACGCAGTGGTACAACAGCCTGACGGATAACGGCGACGGTACGGTGTCGATCACGTTCTGGCCGGACTTCGATCCGAACAAGAACATGCGGCCGGACCCGTTACAGGTTCGCTGGGACATCGGCAACCATGACTACGTCGAGAAGTCGCGCACGACACAGACCACGACGACCACCGACCAGCTAGTGAGCGCGGGCAACGGCGCGACGATCCAGGCGCAGGGCGCAATCCGCATCAATGCCGACAACGGCAGCATCAGCAACGACGCGTCGACAATGGCCGCAGGCGGCGACCTCGTCCGTCGCGCGAACGGCGGCAGCGTCACGGATACGGGTGTCGTGCTCCAGCAGAGCGTCGAGCAGGATACGTCTTCGATCTTTTACTGGCATCAGAAGACGGGCGGCAGCAGTTCCACGACGGCGCCCCGCAACGATGGCGCGTTCGACGGCATCAGCCAGTACACGACGACCGTCGATGCTCTCCCTGCAATTGCCACGTCGAACCAGAACGTCCAGACGGATGCGCAGACCATCAGCATCAACTCGGTGAACCGCCAGGGGCAGACAGTCGCCGGTTCCGGCGTGACAGGCGGCAGCGCGGACGGCACGCAGACGGGAACCATCAACGGGCAGTCGAACCGGCCCCAGACGGTCGGCGGTGCAACGGGCGGTATTCCGAACCTGAAACTGCCTGTCAATGGTCTGTACACGTACAACACCGCGCCCGGTGCGGATTACCTGATTGCGACCGACCCGCGTTTTACGCAATACACGAAGTTCATTTCGAGCGACTACATGCTCAACCAGTTGGGTCTCGATCCGACGAAGATCGACAAGCGCCTGGGCGACGGGCTGTATGAGGAAACGTTGATCCGCAACCAGGTCACGCAACTGACGGGCCGCACGTTCCTTGCGGGCTTCACCGACAACCTGGACGAATACACGGCGCTCATGAACAGCGGCGTCACGTATGCGAAAACGTTCGGGCTGGAACCCGGCATTGCGCTGACGCCCGGGCAGATGCAGCAGCTAACAACCGACATGGTGTGGCTGGTGTCGCAGGACGTGACGTTGCCCGATGGCTCGCATCAGAGCGTGCTCGTGCCACAGGTGTATCTGGCGCAGTCGAGCACGGTTGATCTCACGCATAGCGGTGCACTCGTCGCGGGCAACGCGGTGAACCTGAACGCGAGCGGCGACGTGAACAACAGTGGGCACATCGTGAGCAATCTTGCGACGACCGTCATCGGCAACTACATCACGAATAGCGGGATTATCGGCAGCGCCGGGACGACGGCGGTCGTCGCGGTGCAGGACGTGCGCAATTCAAGCGGGCGGATTGGCGGCGGCGATGTCGTCGTGCAGGCCGGGCGCGATGTCATCAACGAGACGCAGACCTACGGCGTGTCGAAGTCATTCACGGATGGTCATTACGCGGGCAGCGCCAGCAGTACCAGCGTTGATGCGGTCGGCACGATTTCGGCGACGAACAGCGCGGCGGTGATCGCGGGCCGTGACGTGAACCTGAACGGCGCACTGGTGCAGGCGGGCGGCAATGCGTCCGTTGTCGCGGGCCGTGATCTGAACGTCGGCACGACCGAACTGACCACGACGAAGGATTCAAGCGGCTACAGCGGGCAGGATTCGCTGCACGAGAAGCAGACGCAGAACCTGGGCAGCGCCATCGTCGCCGGCGGCGACGTGGCGACGGCGTCGGGCCGCAACACGACACTGACCGACGCGACGGTTCGCGCGGGCGGCAACGCGACGATGATCGCGGGCGGCGATCTGACTGTGACGGCGGCGAAGGACGCGAGCACGCACGCCGAACAGTCGATGAGCAACAACAGAAGCCAGCACACGGCTTCGAGCTATGACGAAACCGTCAAGGGTTCGGATGTGAGCGCGGGCGGCAACGTCACGCTAGCGGCCGGTCAGAACGGGACCGGCAATCTTGCCGTGCTTGGTTCGTCCGTGTCGACGGATGCGAATGGCGGCGGCGTCAAACTGGTATCCACGGGTAACGTGACGATCGGCAGCGTGAACGAAACGCACGATTCTCAAAGCTGGTCGCACAACGAGCATTCGGGGTTCATGTCGAAACAGAAAGACACGGACACGGCGAGTTCGCATCAGGTAATCGCTAACGGTTCGACGGTATCGGGCGATACGGTGACGGGCGCGGCGGGTCACGATATGACCATCAGCGGCTCGACGGTTGCCGGGACGAACGATGTAACGCTTGCCGCGGGAAACAACCTTGCTATCAATACGACGCAGGATACGAAGGACAGTACACACTTCCACGAAAAGGAAAAGTCGGGCCTCGGTAGTTCGGGCGGCGCGGCCATTTCCTACGGCACGGTCGACCAGAAGGACACGGCTCACGACAGTTCGCTGACGAACAACGCAAGTCTCGTCGGCAGCACGGACGGTAGCGTCCACCTGTCGGCGGGCGCCGATCTGCACGTGACGGGCAGCGACCTGATCGCGGCACAGAACGTGACGGGCACGGGCGCGAACATCACCATCGATTCGGTCGCGAACACCACGCATCACGACGAAACGCACGAGTTCAAAAAGAGCGGCGTGACGCTCGGCGTCGCGGGCGGCCTCGTCGACATGATCCAGACTGCCGTGGATCAGGCGCAGGCATCGGGCAAGAGCCAGGACTCGCGCGCGTCCGTCCTGCACACGATTGCGGCGGTGGGTAACGTGGCAGGCGCGGCCGAATCGCTTGCGAACGGCACGCCTGATGTGAAGCTCGAACTGAGCTTCGGCAGCAGTAGCAGCAAGAACACCTTCACGGAAGACGGCACGCAGCAGCAGGGTTCGTCCGTCCGCGCGGGCGGCACGGCAACATTTGCGGCGACGGGTAACGGCACGCCGGGCAGCGGCAACCTGACCATCGCCGGTTCCGACGTGAATGCGAACGACGTGCTGCTGGCGGCAAAGAATCAGGTCAATCTCGTCTACTCCACCGACACGGACACGACCCTCAGCACCAACGAGTCGAAGAGCGCGAGCGTCGGCATCTCGTATGGCACGCAGGGATGGGGCGTGGATGCGGCGATGTCGAAGGCGCACGGCGATGCGAACAGCGACGCCGCTATGCAGAACAACACGCACATCAACGGCGCGACCAGCGTCACGATTGCGTCGGGGGGCGACACGAACATCGTCGGCGCGAATGTGAACGGAAAGCAGGTTTCGGCCGACATCGGCGGGAATCTGAACATCGCGAGCGTCCAGGATACGACCGGCGGCAGCGCGCATCAGGAAAGCTCGGGCGGCGGCGTCAGCATCAGTCAGGCGGGAGGCGGCGGCAGCTTCAGCAACCAGCACGGTGACGCACACGGCAGGTATGCGGGCGTGAATGAACAGGCTGGCATCCGGGCCGGAGATGGTGGATTCAACCTCAACGTCAAGGGCAACACGGATCTGAAGGGTGCAGTGATCGCGAGCGATGCCGATGACTCGAAGAACACGCTGTCGACGGGCACGCTCACATTCTCCGATATCCAGAACCAGTCGAATTACGACGCGCATTCGGGTGGATTCAGCGGTGGCGCGTCGGTCGGCATGGCGCAGGACGGAACGGGACCGGCGTCGCGGAGCAACGGCGGCGGCTTCACGCCGATGTTAAGCCAGAGCGATAGCGGTAGCGGTAGCGCCACGACACGCAGCGCCGTCAGCGCGGGCACGATCAACGTCACAGATAAGGATCACCAGACGCAGGACGTGGCGAGCCTGAATCGCGACACGGCGGATACCAACGGCACGGTCGCGAAGTTGCCCGATGTCAACAACCTGCTCGACAAACAGGCTGACATGATGAACGCGTCGAGCGCGGCGGGTCAGGCCGTTGCCACGCAGATTGGCGAGATTGCAAACGCGAAGCAGAAAGCAGCGAAGGATGCGGCGGATCAAGCGGCGGCGGACGGCAATCCCGAACTCGCGGCACAGTATCAGGCCGAGGCCGACAAATGGGATGAGGGGGGAGCGAATCGGGTGGCCCTTCACGTTGCTGGGGGCGCCCTGATGGGAGGACTTGGCGACGGTGGTTTCGGAAGTGCGTTTGCCGGGGCCACTGGAGCAGGGGTGTCGGCGGCGTTTGCGGGCAAGCTGAACGGGCTTGCAGACCAGATTGGCGATGCAACGGGCTCGATGACGCTAGGCAACGTGGCGTCGAACGTGCTGGTTGGTATGGGTGGTGCGCTGGTTGGCGGTAGTGCCGGTGCGTTCACTGCGTCGAATGCGGACCTGTATAACCGCAGCACCGGAAATGGTGATGGCAAGGGCGGCACGGGCAGCGAGTTCCTGGACAGGCTGGGCGATGCGCTCGTGTCCACGGCGACAGATCCGCTTGGCGCGTTAAACCATGCACTGAACAGCATTCTTCCGTCACCTTCGGGTCAGCAGCCACCCGCCGATCCCAATCCACTAGTGCAAGCCAATGATGGTGGCAATACTCCGTCTGGTCCTGCTGGAGCGGTCGTGACGCCGCCAGCCTATGCGATGACGCCTGAGGGTCCAGTGCCGGTTGCGCCGGGTATTGTTGTGCCGGGGTATGTGCCGGGTAATGCGATACTTAACAACGATGGCGGTGGCGACGCTCAGCAAGGTGCATCTAAATCATCGGGCGATGCAGCACGATTGACTGGGCAACAACGCGAGGAAACGGTCGCCAACATCGTCAACGGTGCAACTTCGGGCGAAAAGGTCGCTGTCCCCGGCATTGGATCGACGGACATCGATGTGGTTGCGCCAAACGGCGACCTGATCGCTGTCGGTGGGCCTGCCAAGGCGAACAATCTTGGGAAGTTGGGACAAGAGCTTCGTATCTATCAAACGATAGCTGATCAACGTGGCGTCTCTGCGCAGGTCTACTTCGCAGAGGGAACCCCGCAGTCGGCGATCAACCTTGCGACTAAGATTCTTGGCGAAGGCAACGTAAAAATATTCCCTGGGAGTAAATGATGGCAACTCGCATCTTTCGTGTTTCAATCCCTGAGGGTTTGGATCTGGCATTTACTTTCATAGCCGCCTGCATCGATTCCGCGGGCTTGACGATCAAAAATCCTGAGACTGACAAGATCACCTCTTGGTCAGACGAAGGGGAACAGGTTGTGACCGCGTCGGAGAGGATATTGCCAAAAATTAATTCTGGTGAGCTGACAAACGTGCAGTTTTGGAGTTCTTCCAGTGACGACATGTTCGTGTCTTGGAGCAGGGACGGTTGCTTGAGCACTTTCTCCCTTCATCTTGATGGGGTGGATGTCACCCAGTCTGTGGCAGTGGCATCCAAGCTTATCGAAGGGTTACTTACTAAGTACACCAGCAAGCAGATTGCGGGCGATGTCTTTGCCGTGAACTTCGAATAAATGCCACACCGGGGTATGGGGCCGGTAACGCTACGCTGAACAGTGGCGACAATCAACAGTCGAGCAGCGGTTTTGATTCCACTCCTGGGCGAGTCCAGTCGCGTATTAACGTTACTAACGACGGCATGGATCACATCGGCGATCGTCACCTCGATCCGACAGTGAATGCAAGCCAATTTACAATCAGTGAAAACGATTTGCGCAATTTACTGCAAGATCCGAATACTGTCTCAACGCCGATCAGCAAGACTGTTCAAAGCGGCGCCGATGTGAGCTATGTCCGCGAAGTGAATACTGGGCAAGTCATCGGAACAGATAAGTTCAATAACAATCAACCGACTACCGTAATGACAGTTCTGACTGACCGATACGGGAACCTCGTGACAGCCTTTCCTGGGAAATTGAAATGAGTATAGGCAAAAATGGAACATTGGAGGCTATTCGACGCGACCTGCTTCAAAGCTCCGCAAGTTTGCTTGCTGGTAATGAAACAGATGCTCTAGGGCTAGCTCTGCGTCGCTTGTTTCCAGAAATAGCATATGCGTTCGTGGTGCATTGGATACCGGAGCAAGCGGAGGATATTTACTGGGTACTGGTGAGTCCGACGGAGGTTGCGGAGATTGAGATTCCACGAGGTGAGTATGCAGAGGGGAACACTCCGTTGCTAAAGGTACTAGACGTTGCGGTCTATCAGAAGATGCGACATTCGCGCGACGTTCGACAGAGATTGGAAATTGGACTTGAACTGATTAAGAGCATTTAAGCTCCGCAAACAACAAACCCGGCGTCTGCCGATTTTGGGGCGAAGGCGGGACCTATCGCGTTGCGATGCACACGGCAGGCGGCGCGCTGATCGCGGGCCTCGGTGGTGGCAGCGCGCTTGGCGGCGCGGCTGGCGCGGGCTTGTCGTCGGCGATTGGCGGCAAGCTGAATGCGCTGGCCGACCAGTTCGAGACGGGCAACGGCAGCGGTGCAGACCCCGGCCTGACGGCGGGCAACGTCGCCGCCAACATCATCGCGGGCGGGATTGGTGGACTGGTGGGCGGCAACTCGGGTGCGTTCACGGCATCGAATGCGGACCTGTATAACCGCAGTGAAACCAATGGACAGGGCAACGGCGAAACGAAAAGCGAGTTCATTAATAGCGCCAGGAATGCAAGTGCTGGTGCCTGGAATGGTCTTGTCGCCGTTGCTGAATTGGGTGTCAACTTGCCTAACGGTGGCCCGTTTGCTTCGCCAGGTGACCCCGGCTATATCTCGCTAGACGGGGCGCGATTGCCCTACACCCCGGGAGATCAGATTGGCACTGGTGTAGAGTTCTTTGCTGCAGCTCTTGCTACGAGGGGTACAGGAAAAAGCGCTGCGGTTGAAGCAGTAGGTGATGCTGTTTAGTTCGGTAAGGTTGAAAACCAAATAAGTCACACATTCCGCCACATCGAAGCAACAGGATTCGATCGCGATATTGTGCAGAATGCGATCCAATCCGATCTATCTGGTATCGCCAGTTATCTTCCGCAAGGCCAATACAGCGGAGCAGTTGTGGTGAATGGTGTGAAGCTCGATTACAGCGCGTTTAAGTTGCCCGACGGAACAGTCAATGTCGGACGTATTACTCCACCGAGGACAAAATAAAAATGCGCAAATTGCGACCAAGTGAACTTGCATTTGTCAAGGAAATGCTGAAAGGCGTGCCTGATGAAGAAAGAATCGCCTCAAGCTTGCCGGATAGATTGGTGGACGACATGGACGATGGCGGAATGGGTGGATTAACGTTCATCTCGTCCAGGGAAAATCGCTCCTTAGGACCTGTTTTAGCGGAGAAACAGTTTGCTGACCAAGACGGAGTGGCCGTTTTGGCGACTTTGAATATAGACGACAGCGGCGAGCTATACGAGCTTGACATTTTGAAAGTTGACTTTTCACCGTTGAAAAGCTTTCCCCCAAGTGAATAAATTGAACACTTGGCAAAAACTTATGGCTTCAACGAGTGAGCACATTGAACGTGGCTCCTTGCTTAGATTCGCAGCAGGCTATCCATTCGAGGAATATGTCGTGATGATGGTATGTGAGGCGCCAGATAAATCGGGCAGACTCGGATTGATCGCGATTAGCGGATACAAGGCAGGGATCAATTGCTACGTTGTATTCCCTGAAGAAGCGTCACCGTCGCAACTGTCGACTCGCTGGCTTATTGACAACTGGCACAACGGGGTCTGGCCTGGTGGTGACTTAAGTAATGTCGAATTCCGTGCCCCACTCGAAGCACATCAAATTTAACTCTGCAGGCTCGGCACCGTAGTCGAGCCTAAGTTCCGATCGATTCTATGAAGATAAGCAAGAGGCTGGCGGCGTTGCCGCTCACAGCCCTGGTCACACTCGCGTCCGCGCAACGCGCACCAGCGCCCGCCGATGAAGCGGCAGCGGCCCGCGCGAATGCCGAACAGAACCAGCAGCTACAGCAGCAGCGCGACGCACAGCAGCGCACCCAACAGGTCAACGCGCCTGCCGTGCGCTCGACGGCACAGAAGGCCGAAGGCTTCCCTGTGTTGCCCGTCGAATTGCCGTGCTTTCGCATCGACACATTCGCGCTCGACGTGCCCGCGACACTGCCCGATATCGCACGCAAACACGGCGCATCGAATCTGCCGCTTGATCCGTTCTGGTTCGCGCGCGAATGGCCTGACCACTACAAGGGTCAGTGCATCGGCAAGGTAGGACTCGATACGCTCACCAAGGGATTGCAGCAGACGATACTGTCGCGCGGCTATGTGACCACGCGCGTGCTGCTGCCAGAACAGGATCTGTCGACGGGCACACTCAAGGTCGCGCTCGTGCCAGGCGTCGTGCGCCATATCCGTTTCGCCGATCCTGACACACGCGGCACATGGAAGTCCGCGTTCCCCGCGCGCGACGGCGACCTGCTCGACCTGCGCGACCTTGAGCAAGGGCTGGAGCAAATGAAGCGTGTCGCGTCGCAGGACGTGGACATGAAGATCGAGCCGACAGAAACACCCGGCGAGAGCGATATCGTGCTGAACATGAAGCGCGCGAAGCCATGGAGCTTCGTCGCATCGGTCGATAACTCAGGCACCAAGGCAACGGGCAAGTGGCAAGGCAACGTGAGCCTTGGTCTCGACAACCCGCTCGGCCTGAACGACGTGCTTGCAGCAGGCGCGAACCAGGACCTGTCATTCGGCAACAAGGCACTTGGCTCGCACGGCTTTAACGGCTCGTACTCCGTGCCATGGGGCTACTGGACCGCGACGCTGTCGGGCAACACGAACACGTACTATCAGAACATCGCGGCGGTCAACGAGACGTTCGTATCGAGCGGCAATTCGCAGACAGCCGCGTTCAGGCTCGCGCGTGTATTGTCGCGCAGCCAGACCGACGTACTCGGTGCCTACATCCAGTTGTCGAAACGCTTCGGCGAGAGTTTCATCGAAGGAACGACCATCCCGATCCAGGACCGCAACAACACGTTCATCGAAGCAGGCGCGACCGACCGTCATTATTTCGGCGCGGCACAGTTCGATGGCACGCTCGCGTACCGCCAGGGCGTTCGCGGCCTCGGCGCGACGGGCGATCCGAACCCCGGCCTATACGACCAGACCAGCAAGCCCGCAACCTATCCGACGTATCTGTTCAGGATGGCTGTACTCGACGCGAACCTGTCGATTCCGTTCGCTGTCGCGTCGCAAGCCTTCCGCTACGTGACGACCGTTCACGGTCAGTTCACGAACGACACGCTGTTCTATCTCGACGACCTGACCATCGGCAGCCGCTACACGGTGCGTGGCTTCGACGGCGAAACGATGCTCGCCGCAGAGAAAGGCTTCTACTGGCGCAACGAACTGCAATGGCCGATCTTCCAGACCGGGCAGACGCTCTATGCAGGGATCGACTACGGCCGCGTGTTCGGTCCTAACACGGCGATTCTGGCGGGCACCCAACTCGCGGGCGCGGTGATCGGCATTCGCGGCCTCATACCGGCGAAGTACGCAGGAATCTCGTATGACCTGTTCGTGGGGACACCGATCTACAAACCGGCCGGATTTCCGACCGCACGCGTGACGGTCGGTGTGCAGGCGACGGCACAGTTCTGAGCAAAAGTCTGTCCAACGGGCACGAAGCGGCTCACACTATCGGGCTACATGAAAGGCTCTCGATTGCCTTGCAACGGAACAGAAAGCGGGACCCTGAACGTACGAGCGACTGTACTACCGGACCGAAAAAAGGCCGTGCCTCTCCGCACGGCCTTTTTTCCCAGAGAAAAATCAATGCGTATGCACCTGCGACTGCTCAGCCCGCGCATGCGGCTGAGTCAGAGCACTGACAACAACAAACACGACCACATTCAGCGCGAGCGCAACAAACCCGATATTCACATCCTTCAAAGCATCCGGCAAAAACGGCATCAATTGCGCGACAGTTAGCTTGAAGATAGTCGTCACAGCAACAACAGCGACGCCTACGAGAATCCCGCAAAACGCCCCTTGTTTCGTAGCACGATTTCGCGGCGCAAGACTGCAAACAACAGCAGGAAACAGCTGAGTAACAAAGCTATAACCCATCAACAGCAGCGCAACGATCGTCTCACCGCCGTGCAGCGTAAAGAGCACGGCAACCACCGCGACAACAGGCACGAACATTCGCGCGAGCTTCGCGACAGTTTCATCAGCAGCATTACGCTGCACGAGCCCGCGATAGATATCGTTGGCGAGCAGCGTCGAAGCCGTCGTCAGAATCATCGATCCCGGCACCAGAGCAGTCAGCACGCCCGCGGCACCAATCACCCCGACGAACCACGGATCGAACGTCGCGAGCGACAGCTTGAACAGCGACAAATCGATATCGCCACCCTTGAGTCCCGGCACCTTCAACGCCGCGGCAAAACCGACGAAGAACACGAACAGAAGAATCAGCTGATACAGCGGCAGCACGATCGCATTGCGCCGGAAAATGCGCTCGTCCTTCGCGGTAAACACCGAGCCGAACGTATGCGGCCACATGAAGAAGCCGAGCGCAGTCAGCAGCACCGTCGACTGGAACCACGTCACGCTCGAGCCTTTTTCCGGGAACGTCAGGAAGCCGGGACGCGCCGCGTCGATCGCATGGAACATCTGGCCCAGCCCGCCATAGTAGTGAATGGGCAGATAGATGCCGAGGAACAGCACGATGCCGAGGATCAGCATATCCTTCACGACGGAGTTCCATGCCGAGCCGCGCACGCCCGACATCATCACGTAGATCGTGACCACGGCCGCGCCGATCCAGATGGCCGCCGACGAAGGAATCGCGCCATACGATGCCGTCGACACGATGATGCCGAGCCCCTTCAGTTGCAGCACGAGATAGGGAATCAACGCGGCCACGTCGACGATCGCGACCAGCACACCGAGCGAGGAACTCTCGTATTTGCGCGTGAAGAAGTGCGGCTGCGACACCACGCGATGCGCCTTCGCGAAACGCCACACGGGCGGCAGCATCCAGTACGACAGGATATAGGCGAGGGTGCCGTACGCAAGAATGTAGTAGACGGGCGCGCCCTTGCCGTACGCAAAGCCGCTGCCGCCGAGGAACGTGAACGTCGTGTAGATTTCACCCGCCATCAGCAGGAACACGAATGCCGTGCCGAAGCTGCGGCCGCCCACCGTCCATTGCTCCAGACTCATGTCGTGACCATGACGGGCGCGCACGCCGAGATACAGCGCGAACAGCGTGACGGCGGCGATGATTGCGAGGGCGCTGCTCATGAACGCACCTCCTCGCCCGACGAAGCCTGACGGTTAGCAGGATCGAACCGGTAGATGAGTCCCATGATGACCGAGCTCAGCACCACCCACATGACGATCCACGCAAGCACGAACGGCATGCCGAGCACGAGCGGTTCGACGCGGTTGACGAACGGAACGCCGAGCAGAATGCCGATGAACGGCAGCACGGCGAGCAGACGAAATGACATGGGACAACTCCTCGAATGGGAATGAGTCGGTCTCGATGAACGTCAATTCCTGAAGCAATGACTGGGTGCCGCGCACCGACTGTATGCCTCTTGCCACATTTCGGTAAAGGTCGCCAAAAATATGCAGGTATATTGAAAGGATGTTGCGCAAACGCAGTGCCTGCATGCATCGGCACGCATCGGCATGCATCGAACCCGTGCTGCATTGCATGAAGAAGGTGCCCGCGAATAGCGTGCGGATTTCGTTGCATTTACACTGATCGGCCTTCATGCTCCGTTGCGCGGCGCAAAAAACAAAACCATTCAAGAGCGAATTCATCGATGATTGCGAGCCTCATTTCGGAGATTCTGTTTGGCTTCACAGGGTTGATCAGCATCATCAATCCGATCGCGATCGCCTTCGTGTTTCTCGACCGTACGGACTCGCTGACGGACGCCGAACGCGCCGCGCTCGCGAGGCGCGTCGCCATCAATGCGTTCTTCGTGCTGCTGGTCGTATTCTTTGTCGGCACGCCGATCCTGCATTTCTTCGGCATCTCGATGGAGGCATTGCGCATCGGCGGCGGACTGGCCGTTGCCGTCAGCGCATGGAACATGCTCAACGCGCCCGAACGGCAGCCGAACGAAGCCGCCGTCAAGCCCGTCGATCCCGACAACGCGATGTCGAAGGCATTCTTCCCGTTGACGGTGCCGCTCACGACAGGCCCCGGCACGATGGCGACGGCAATCGCGCTGAACGCGAACCGCAGTCACAAGCTGTCGGAGTTCCTGATGTCGTCGATTGCCTCCGTGACGATTTCGTTTCTTGTCATGCTCGCGATCTGGTTCACGTATAACCATGCTGCTACGTTCGGACGTCTGCTCGGCAAGGAAGGGACGAAGGTGGCCTTGCGGGTGTCCGCGTTCCTGCTCTTGTGCATCGGCGTGCAGATCATCCTGACGGGGCTGTCCGAGTTTCTTGCGCCGATTGCGGCCGGGCGGCTGAACAACTGAGCGCCGCGCTGTGTTTCAAAGCGGCGCGTGCATAGACGTTTTTCATCGAGGAGAGCGATCATGTGCCGCTGGCTGGCTTACACAGGGAACCCCATTCAGCTCGAAGCCGTCCTGT
This sequence comes from Paraburkholderia sp. Tr-20389, assembly GCF_017104565.1. Taxonomy (GTDB): domain Bacteria; phylum Pseudomonadota; class Gammaproteobacteria; order Burkholderiales; family Burkholderiaceae; genus Paraburkholderia. The sequence continues at coordinate 78,834 of NZ_JAAGPD010000024.1, forward strand.
TCAGGGCGAAGCACTCGCTGATCGACCAGAGCCTGCACTCGCGGCTCGGCCAGACCACCACCAACGGCGACGGCTTCGGCGTCGGCTGGTACGGCCAGCCAACCGACATTCCGTTCCGCTACCGCTGCGCGCATCCCGCGTGGAGCGACCGCAATCTGCGCGATGCCGCGCGTGCCGTGCGCGCGGCGCTGTTCGTCGCGCATATCCGCGCGGCGACAGATACGCCGTCGCAGGAAACCAACTGCCATCCGTTTCGCTACGGCCGCTGGCTGTTCATGCACAACGGGCTCATACGCGACTATCCGAAAGTGCGGCGCGACCTGATGCTCGGGATCGACCCGGACCTGTTCGCATCGATCGAAGGCTCGACGGATTCGGAGGTGATGTTCTATCTCGCGCTGACGTTCGGGCTGGAAATCGATCCCGTACTGGCGCTCGAACGCATGGCCGGTTTCGTCGAGGAAACGGGGCGGCGGCACGGCATCGAGGCGCCGCTGAACATGACCGTCTGCGCGACGGACGGCGAGCAGATCGTGTCGGCGCGTTATTCGAGCGAACGGCAGTCGCGCTCGCTCTATCACAGCACGTCGATCCGTCATCTGATGGAGTTGTATCCTGATGATCCGCGTCTGGCCGCCGTCGGCGAAGACGCGTTTCTCGTGCTGTCGGAACCGCTCGTCGATCTGGAAGGGTGGTGGGAAGAAATTCCGGAGTCGACGGCGATCGTCGCGCGGCGCGGCACGATCGACTCGCGGTCATTCGATCCGCATGGAACGTAGGGCCTTTTGCACGTCCAGGCACGCGCGACTCGTGTAAACCCTGATACGCGACGCGCGTCCGTCTGCCGTTGTTGCATGAAGGGAGTGCAACCATGAGTCGTCAAGTGACTGCAGACATCGCGACTGACAAGCCAGCCGGCCGCACTCACCACGGCGCGGATCTGGCCGCCGAAGTGCTCGCGTCCGAGCAGAGCGTGTTGCGCCTGCTCACGCGCAGCACACCGTTGCCCGAATTGCTCGCAGAGGTGTGCCGCCGCGCCGAGACGCTGCTTGGCGAAGGCGCGCGATGCTCGATACTCGTGCTCGACACGGATGGCATCACCGTGCGCGTCGGCGCGGCGCCGTCGATGCCGCAGCAGTACAGCGCGGCCATCGACGGTATGCACATCGGTCCATGCGCCGGCTCTTGCGGCACGGCGATGCACGACCGGCGGCTGGTGATCGTCGAGGACATCGAACGCGATCCGTTGTGGGCCGACTATCGGCATCTCGCGCTGCCGCTCGGGCTACGCGCCTGCTGGTCGGTGCCGTTCGAAGACGACGCGGGCCAGGTGCTCGGCGCGTTCGGCGTCTACTACGACCGGCGCCGCCGCCCCAACGACGACGAACAGGCGCTGCTGCGCGAAATCGGCCAAGGCGTCGGGCTGGCCGTCCATCAGGATCTGATGCGCAAGCGTCTCGCGGAAAGCGAGGAACATCACCGGCTCGTCGTCGATCATCTGAATGAAGGCATTGTCGTGCAGTCGCGCGAAGGCATCGTGCTGGCCTGCAATCCGAGCGCGCGGCGCATGCTGCGCGCCACGGGCGATGTGATCGGCCAGGACATCTACAAGGTGATTCGCGCCGCGTACTGGGACGACGGCTCGCGCGTCGAGACGAGCGAGCAGCCGACGCGGCGCGTGCTGCGCACGGGCCGGCCCGTGGTCGGCATGACGCTGCGCCTCGAACTGGTGGGCGGCGGTTCGATCTGGATCACCGAGAACGTCGTGCCCATCTTCAAGCCGGGCGAAACGGAACCAGGCGCCGTGCTCGTGTCGTTCAACGACATCAGCGCGGTGCAGGCTGCGCGCGCGCAACTGCAGCATCTCGCGACGCGCGATTCGCTGACGGGTCTTTATAACCGTGCGTATCTTGCCGACCGGATGAGCGAGCGTCTTGCGCCCCGCGAGCGCACGGAACCACAGGCCGCTGCGCCCAGGCTGGCCGTGCTGTTCGTCGATCTGGACGGCTTCAAGAAGGTCAACGACATCGCCGGCCATGAAGCGGGCGATGCGCTGTTGTGCAGCGTCGCCGCGCGGCTTGCGGGCTGCGTACGCAGCGAGGACACGCTCGCGCGCGTCGGCGGCGACGAGTTCGTGATCGCGACGGGCGACTACGGCGACGTGTCGTTCCTGACTACGCTCGCGCAACGGGTGCTCGACACGATCGCGCTGCCGTTCGCGGTCGGCGGCAACGAGTATTACCTCGGCGCGTCGATCGGCATCAGCCTCTTTCCCGACGACGGACGCGACGCGCAGACGTTGATGCGCAATGCCGATTCCGCGATGTACGACGCGAAGCAGCGCGGCCGCAACAACTTCCAGTTCTTCACGGCCGAGCTGAGCCAGCGTCTGCAGCGGCGCTTCGCGATCGAGCAATCGTTGCGTCGCGCGCTCGCGGCCAATGAACTGAGCCTCGCCTATCAGCCCATCGTCGAGGGCGCGACGGGACACATCGTCGGCGCCGAAGCGCTGCTGCGCTGGCACAACGACGAGCTGGGCCAGGTGTCGCCCGTCGAATTCATCCCCGTCGCCGAAGACACGGGGCTCATCATCGATATCGGCCGCTGGGTGCTGGAGAACGCGTGCCGCCAGGCCGTGGAGTGGCGCAGGACGATCACGCCGCATCTGATGATCGCGGTGAATCTCTCGCCGCGGCAGATCAACGGCGAGCTGATCGGGCATGTCGCGGCGAGTCTCGAGCGGGCGGGACTGGAGCCGTCGGCGCTCGAACTGGAGATCACGGAAGGCGTGCTGATGAGCGACAGCGACTCCGTCATGCCGCTTCTGACGACGCTCGCGCGCATGGGCGTGCGCATTTCCGTCGACGATTTCGGCACCGGCTATTCGTCGCTGTCGTATCTGAAGCGCTTTCCGCTGCATAGCCTGAAGGTCGACCGGTCGTTCGTCGCCGGCTTGCCCGAGCATCGCGATGCCGTGGCGATCACGCATGCCGTCGTCGCGATGGCGCACTCGCTCGGCATGAACGTGACGGCCGAAGGCGTCGAGACGAACGAGCAGTCGGCGTTTTTGCGCTCGATCGGATGCGAGCGGCAGCAGGGCTATCTGTTCGGACGGCCCGTCGTGCCGGGCGATTTCGCTCGCGAAGCGCAGCGGCTGCAGGCGGGCATCTGATTCGCGGCGCTTCCTTTATCTTCACGCGACGCAGGTACACTGGCGCTCGTTTTTTCCTTGCGAGCGATCGAGTGGACGGACAGTTGAAGCGGGTCTTCGCAGGCGTGTTCGCGGCGTTCGTGTTGTCGCTGGCAGGCGCGCATGCCGCGGATCGAACCGCCGTCGTCGAGTCGCGCGCGTTCGACCCGTCGCCGTGGATGTCGTACTACGGCGACGCGGCCGGTCTCGGCAATCTCGCGCGCGTCGCGTCGACGTTCCGCGTGATCGACGTCGACCTCGATCCCGACGCAGACAACTTCACACCCGCCGAAATCGCCACGCTCAAGAACGGCGGCCGCAACATCGTGCTGAGCTACCTGAACCTCGGATCGTGCGAGACCTGGCGTTCGTACTGGCGCGACGTGCCGGAAGGCTTCGTGTCCTGCGGGGCGAATACGGCGGCGTATGCGGGCGCGTATCGCGGCTACCGGCAGGAAGTGTGGATGAACTTGTCGAACGCCGCTTACCAGCGGCTCATCGTCGATTACGTCGCGCCGCGTCTCGTTGCGCAAGGCGCCGACGGCTTCTATCTCGACAACCTCGAAATCGTCGAGCATGGCACGGCGACGCGCAATGGTCCGTGCGATGCCGCGTGCGCGCAAGGCGGCCTCGATCTGGTGCGTGAGTTGCGCGAGAAGTATCCGGGGCTCGTGTTCGTGATGCAGAACGCCACGGGCCGCACGACGCGCGAAGGCTCGACGGGCGGCGTTGCGTTTGCGTCGCTGCTGGACGGCGTTGCGCACGAGGAGGTGTACGCGCCGGAGTACGACGCATCGGTCGAAGCGGAACTGGCTGCGTGGAAAGTGCTGGCGTTGAGGCCGAATGGCCACGCGTTCTGGATCGCGACGCTCGATTACGTCGGCGGCTGCGATGCCGCGGCAAGTGCGCGGCGAGTGTTCGCGCGCAGCCGCGCGAAGGGTTTCGTGCCGTATGCGTCGGATAGCAGCGCGCGGCAGGGCGTCGTGTGCTACTGGGGGAAATGAGCGCCTTGGTCAGGCGCGCGAAGTCAGCAGCTTCAAACCCGCCAGCCCGAACACCACGGCGAGACCGCCATCGAGCCAGCGGCGGATCGACAGATACACGCGGCGTGCGAGCGGCGTCGAGAAGAGGGCGGCGTAGCTGCCGAACACCAGCATGCCGATTGCGAGACAGCCGGCGACGATCGTCAGCATATGCGGCGCACCGCCGTTCGTCGGCGAAGCCAGCGCGACGACGGAAATCCACACGAGAATCGCCTTCGGGTTCGTGAGATGCAGCAGCAGGCCGCGCGTATAGAGACGACGCAGCGACGGATGGCCGTCCGCAGTCTGCGTCTGCGCGACACGCGGTTGCAACGCCGAGCGGCCTGACTTGAACGCGAGCCACAGCAGATAGCATCCGCCGAAAATCTTCAGCCCGGCCATCAGCCCCGAAAACGCCAGCAGCGCCGCCGACAGACCGAGTGTCGCGAGCATCGCCCAGAAGCACGAGCCGCACACGACGCCCGCGGCGAACGAGAACGCGGCCTTGCGGCCGTCCGTGGTCGCGATCGACATGATGGCGAGATTGCTCGGGCCCGGGCTCGCCGTACCGACGAAATAGGCGGAGTAGGCGAACAGGACGTTGGCGGAGAGGATCGGCAGGCTGGTCATGGGATGGGCGCGCGTTCAGTGAGTTTTCGAAAATTGTCGCTGCGGGATGCATCGGGCGGAATAGACAGTTGGCCATTCGCGAGTCAGGCCAGCCGCACGCGCGAAGCCGGACAGTTCATGACGGATTCAGCGCCGTGCCGCTCGCGCCAGGTTCGGCCAGCAGCGCGCGGCGATGCGCTCGTGATACGCCATCAGCGCGGGTTGCGTCGAGACGAAATCGTGCACCGGGCTCTCAAATGGATGCACGGCCGTCGTGTGGACCCACGCGAAACCCGTTGCGTCGATCGTCGACGGTTCGTCTCCTAGCAGAAAGGGCTGGTCGCCGAGCAGATCGGCGATGGCCTGCCATCCGTCGATGCCCATCCGCGCGACTTCGTCGTAGCTATGCCTTCCGGTGCCTTGCTCCCACGTCTGACGCAGCACCTTGCGGCGGATCGTGGGCAGCAGCAGCGGCGCGAACGCGCCGACCAGCGGCCGTGCGAACGCCGGCGCGGTGAGCCGCGCATAGTCGACCAGAAGCGGTTTGTAGAGGGCCATGTTGCCGTCGACGGCCCAGCGAAAATACACGATCACGAAATACAGGTGCGTTTCCAGCAGCGCCTTGATCGCCGCCGACTGCGCGCGTTGCTTCGGATCGAGCAGCGCGTCGTTCAGTGCGTGCGGATAGCGGCTTTGCAGATAACCGATGATCGCGGACGAATCGCACACGGTCACGCCGTCGATGTCCGCCACGGGCAGTTTCTTGTTCGGCATCGCATTGAGATTGCCGATGCGTCCTTCGTACGGAATGTTCGACAGTCGAAGCCATGTTTCCAGCTTGACGACGAACGGACTGAGATCGGGCGGCATCGCGCCCGAGCCGTCTCCGAACTTGTACACGATCATGGCGTCCCCTCGTGCGCAGTGATTCCGATGGCGATGCGTCGTGGTCTTGCCGTGCCCGTCGTGCAGGTGCGGCAACGGGAATGCTACAGGCAGGCGCGTGCGCGCGGTGAATCCGGAGTATCAGCGGGCCTGGAAGCGGGCTCAAACGCGGACTTAACTTTCGTGCCAGCACGGCCCGCGGATTGTTGTGCCCACGCAAACATAGATTCCCTGCGCATGCGATTGATGCTTGACGAGAGATTCATAGAATAGTCATCAAGGGGCGCCGGATGACGTGGCGCCAGGCGATTCAGGAATCGGACGGATTGTGGAGGTTGAGATGGACATCCTCGATGTGGCGCGGCAAGCAGGCATGACGGTCGTGCTCGAAGCCCGGATCGGGCGGCAGGAATATCACAGCGTGCATGGATCGCTGGCGGCGTTGCAAAGCTTCGCCGAGCGGGTGCGGGCGTCGACGATGGAAGAGGCGCACGCTGTCGAGCAGGAGTGAAAAAAGGAAGAGCCGTCGGCTCGCGACGGCTCTTCGGTGCCACGTGGTCTCACGCGCTCGATCTGACGATCAGCCACTAAACAGTTCGACGAGACAGACGATCGTCGTGAACAGTCCAATGCAGCCGCCCAATGCGACTGCACCTTGCATGAAACCTCCTAAATTCCCCATATAGCGCTCCGTGATGTTCTGGATGGTGGCGCTAGTCTAAATCGAAAGAAATAAGAAAGGTAAAAGAAAGTATCGGCGAAGTTCTCGCCGAATCACGTTCGTCGGCATGGTGGGCATCCGTCACGCCTTCTGACAGCTGCCATCCAGTCGTCAACGATTGAACGCCGGGCGTCGCGAGATTGCGACGGCCCGGCGTTTCTTCGTCCGCTGTCCGGCCATGCGCGTTAGACTGCTGCGCGCCGGCTGAGGCGAAGCGCCCGGCATCCGCGCAACGCCGTGTCGGAGCAATTGCACAAAAGGCTGTATGGATATACAGTATCGATGTGCGATTGAACAGGAACGTGCGTCATGGATATGCGTGTGCATCAACCCGCGGGTCATCCCATGCCGGAGATTGCGGCGTTTGTCGCAACCCTGAAGTCCGCGTTTGGTGAGCGGGAAATCGACGAGGCCATCCGCCGGGGCAAGGCGGGCGAGCCAACCTTCTATGCATGCGAAAACGGCAGGTCGGTGGGCACCGCGGGTTTGTCCGTGGCGGCAAGCGCGGCACAGGAGAGTGAGCAATGAATGCAGGTCGTCTGTGGGTTGGACTCGTCGCGCTGGTGTTGACTTCCGCAGCGCACGCGGAAAAGTACGTCGAGATCTGGAATCCGCCGGAGGCACGCGGCCACTCGGCGGGTTCCACTGCGCAAAAGCCGGTTCGTCAGCATGCTCAAAAACCCGCTGCGCCGCGGCTCGCCAGAAAGGTGACCGAACCGGGCGATACGCCGGCTGTGCAGGGCGCGTCGTCGGTGGTGTCGACCAAGCGGCCCGGCAACCGGAGCATTCCGCGCAAAATCGGTCCTGATGGCAACGTGTTTCGCGTGTGAGGGGAGCGATGAAGCGGCGGCCGTCGCTTCAATCCGGGTCGCGCGGGCAACTTGCTAAACTGCTTATCCCTGCCCGTATGGGCGTGCGCGGGCGCATCGCCGCACGTGTCCGCCGTGCTCGCCGCAGCGCAATCCTCCATCGCCAACCGCATCAAGCATCATGAGTGTCACCGTTCGCCGTATCGCGCATCTCGACATGGACGCGTTCTATGCATCCGTCGAGTTGCTGCGTTATCCGGAGTTGCGTGGCAAGCCGGTGGTGATCGGCGGAGGGCGTAATGCGGCGCCCGAAACGCTGGCTGACGGCACACGCCGTTTCGCGCGACTGAAAGACTACGCGGGGCGCGGCGTCGTCACGACGTCGACGTACGAGGCGCGCGCCTTCGGCGTCTTCTCGGCGATGGGCATGATGAAGGCCGCGCAGCTTGCGCCGGACGCCATCCTCCTGCCCACCGACTTCGATTCCTACCGCCATTACTCGCGCCTCTTCAAGGCCGAAGTGGCGAAGTTTACGACGCGCATCGAAGATCGCGGCATCGACGAAATCTATATCGATCTGACCGACGTATCCGGCGATGCCGCCGACATCGGCTCGCGTATCAAAGAGGCGGTCCGTTCGGCGACGGGCCTGACCTGTTCGATCTGCGTCGCGCCGAACAAGCTGCTCGCGAAGATCGGCTCAGAACTGGACAAGCCCGACGGCCTGACCATCCTGACGCCCGAGGACATCCCTTCGCGCATCTGGCCGTTGGCCGCACGCAAGATCAACGGCATCGGGCCGAAGGCCAGCGAGCGGCTGGCCACGCTGGGCATCAATACGGTCGGCGATCTGGCGCACGCCGCGCCGGATCTGTTGCAGTCGAACTTCGGCCTCAAGTATGCGACGTGGCTCACGCACGTCGCGCAGGGTGCGGACGAGCGTCCTGTGGTCGTCGAATCGGAACCGAAGTCGATGAGCCGCGAGACGACCTTCGAACGCGATCTGCATCCGCGCCATGACCGGCCCGCGCTGTCGGAGTCGTTCACGCGGCTGTGTGTGCGCGTCGCGGAAGACTTGCAGCGCAAGGGCTACGTCGGACATACCATCGGCATCAAGCTGCGCTTCGACGATTTCTCCACCGTGACACGCGATCTTACGCTGCCCGCCGCGACGTCGGATGCGGGCGCCATCCGGCGTGCGGCCACCGAATGTCTGAAGCGCGTCGCGCTGACGCGCAAGCTGCGGCTGCTCGGTGTGCGCGTGAGTGGCTTGTCTCTAGCAAGCGAACAGGCGCCGCCGCTGCCGATCCAGGCCGAACTGCCGTTCACGGCTTGAGTGCGGTGCGGCGGACAAACGTCGCGCGCGCCCGCGACCTCAAATGCGCCGGAACCGCGTGCCGTTCAACCGGCCCACCGACACACACCATCGAGCGACACGCGCGGCGATCGCACGTTTTCGTCTGCAGAGAGCAAGCGGCGCCGATCGCTTCATCCGTCACCGCATTGTCACGAAGCGCGACTAATTTCGAAACGCACCCCATACAAAGCTTTCAGCAGCGATCTTGCATGGGACCAGAGCCACGCTCCAACGAAGCCGCTCTTCCCGACAAAAGGAGGTGAACCATGAAACTCGCATTGTTAGCGGCGGCCGGCCTGCTCGGAGCGCTGTCGTTTTCCTTCGCGCACGCAGCCGACGTCACGGGCGCAGGCAGCACCTTCGCGGCGCCGATCTACACGAAATGGGCCGACGCGTATCAGAAGACAGGCGGCGGCCGCATCAACTACCAGGGCATCGGCTCGTCGGGCGGCATCAAGCAGGTGCTCGCGAAAACCGTCGATTTCGCCGGCTCCGATGCGCCGCTCAAAGACGACGAACTCGCGAAAGACGGCCTGTTCCAGTTTCCGACGGTGGTCGGCGGCGTGGTGCCCGTGGTCAATCTGCCCGGTATGAAACCGGGTTCGCTGGTGCTGTCGGGCCCCGTGCTCGGCGATATCTACCTCGGCAAGATCAAGAAGTGGAACGACCCGCAAATTGCCGCGCTCAATTCGGGCGCGAAGCTGCCCGACACCGACATCGCCGTCGTGCGCCGCGCGGACGGCTCGGGCACGAGCTTCATCTGGACGCACTATCTCTCGCAGGTGAGTCCGGAATGGAAGAGCAAAGTGGGTGAAGGCTCGACCGTCAACTGGCCGACGGGCACGGGCGGTAAGGGCAACGACGGCGTCGCCGCGTTCGTGCAGCGGTTGCCGGGCGCGATCGGCTATGTCGAATGGGCGTATGCGAAGCAGAACAAGATGACTTACACGTCGCTGAAGAACGCGGCGGGCGCCGTCGTCGAGCCGAAGACGGACACCTTCAAGGCGGCGGCAGCGGGCGCCGAGTGGTCGAAGTCGTTCTATCAGATCCTCACCAACGAGCCGGGCAAGGACGCGTGGCCCGTCGTTGGCGCGACGTTCGTGCTCGTGCATTCGGCGCAGGACAAGCCGGATCGCGGCAAGGAAACGCTCAAGTTCTTCGACTGGGCGTTCAAGAACGGTAGCCAGACGGCGCAGGAACTCGACTACATCACGCTGCCGGATGCCGTCGTGTCGCAGATTCGCACGCAGTGGAAGGCCAAGGTCAAGGACGCATCGGGCAAACCGATCGCCGATTGATCAGACAAAACGCACAAAAACGGGCCGGTGTGCGAGAACGCCGGCCGTCATTGAACAGTAACGGGGCATCGCGATAATGCGGATCCTGGCCTGAGAGCAATCGGGACGGGCGTGAAGCGCGGCGTGGGTTGCGTGGATCGCCAGCAATCTCGATTGAAGCCAGAGACGTATCAATGACCATTCCCATGCTGACCACACACCGAGGCTATCGCCTTCAAGCCAGCGCTGCTATTCGCGACGATGGCCTGCACGCGGCGGATCTGACCATCGAAAAACCGGGTCTGCCTCCTCGCATCTTCAACGCACTCGACTACTTCTACGACGGCGAACAGGCGCTCAAGTACGCGACCGCCTGGGGCCGCATCTGGGTCGACATGAAGGGTTGATCGGCGGCGCGCGCCTGGATGGCCAGGCCCGACGCGAACTCCGAGTGAACGCTCTGCGTGAAAACGATTTCAGTAAAATTTTCCTCCCAAATATTGGGGTGCAATTCAGAATCCCCCTGAACGAACCGTAAGAGGCGAGAGCAAACGTTGGCTTTCACTGCCAACGCGCGCGCGAACCATTGCGCCGCGCCGGGCCGCGCATCCTCCCTCTATCGTTCATGAAACTCACATTCAAGCTTCCCCTTGCTTTTGCCGCAGCGCTCTTCCTGATGTTCGCCGGCGCGATGTACGGCCTGTACGCGATGCATCGCTCGATCGACGAATACAACGACCTCGTGCGTGTGCACGTCGCCAACGAGCGGACGGCGTCGAACGTCCTCGTCAACTTCAAGCTTCAGGTGCAGGAGTGGAAGGACATCCTGCTGCGCGGCAAGGATCCCGCGAAGCTCGACAAGGGCTGGGCCGCATTCGAGAAGCAGGAAAGCATCGTCGATACGCAGACGAAGGCGCTGCTCTCGTCGCTCGACGACGGCGGCACGCGCTCGCTCGTCGAACAGTTCGCGACGGCGCACGTGGCGATGGGCGGCGGCTATCGCAAGGGACTCGAAGCCTTCAAGGAGGCCGGCTTCGAGCCGACGGCGGGCGACAAGGCGGTCGCGGGTGTCGACCGTGAACCCGCGCGCCTGCTCGGCGAAGCCGTCGAGCAGATCGCGACCCGAACGGCGGCGATGTCCGCGCAAGCCGCCGACGATGCGCGCCGAGCGGGCGCGATCAGCCTCGTGCTGATGATGGCGGCATTCGCCGCGGGCCTGGGCGGCGCGTTCCTGTTCAGCCGCTCGATCACGTCGCCGCTGACGCGTGCGGTCGATGTCGCGCGCAGCGTTGCACAAGGCGATCTGACGACGCGCATCGAAGCACACGGCAACGACGAAATCGGCGCGCTGCTCAACGCGCTCGCCGAGATGCAGGCGAGCCTCTCGAACGTGGTGAGCCGCGTGCGCCGCAATGCGGACGGCGTCGCGACGGCCAGTTCGCAGATCGCGGCGGGCAATATGAGCCTGTCGGCGCGCACGGAAAAGAACAGGCTGCATCGCTCGAGGAAACGGCGGCGAGCATGGAAGAACTCACGGGCACCGTGCGGCAGAACGCGGGCAACGCAAGTCACGCCGCGACGCTGGCCGAAAAGGCATCCGACACGGCCGTGCACGGCGGCGACGTGATGCGGCGCGTGGTCGATACGATGGCGGGCATTACGGAAAGCTCGTCGAAAGTCGGCGAGATCATCGCGGTGATCGAAGGCATCGCGTTTCAGACCAACATCCTTGCGCTGAACGCGGCCGTCGAGGCGGCGCGCGCGGGTGAAGACGGACGGGGCTTCGCCGTCGTCGCGGGTGAAGTGCGTGCGCTTGCGCAGCGCAGCGCGACAGCGGCGAAGGAAGTGAAGGCGCTAATCGATCAATCTTCGACGCGCGTTGCGGCGGGCTCGGATCTCGTGCGCGACGCGGGCGGCATTATCGGAGAGATCGTCGGCTCCGTGCAGCAGGTGACGGCCATCATCGCCGAGATTTCGGCGGCATCGAACGAACAGAGCACGGGTATCGAACAGGTCAATCTCGCCGTCACGCAGATGGACGAAGTGACCCAGCAGAACGCGGCGCTCGTCGAAGAGGCATCGGCGGCCGCGCAGTCGATGGCGGAGCAGGCGCGCTCGCTGCGCGAAGCCGTCGCTGTGTTCACGACAGCCGACACCGACTATTCGCTCGCGCGATAAGTTCACACGATTAGCAGCGCGAAGTGTGTGGCAAAAGTGCCGAATGTATGGCGTCGCACACAGTCAATTTTTCTACACTCGACCCGCCCGTTTATGCCCTATAAGATGGCGCGTGACGCAACACGTCTATTTGCTGGCCGATTTTGCATCGGGCCGGCGGTCCGATTCGTATGACGAACGAGGCGCGCAGGGACAGGCCTGCATGATGGACGCCTCGCGGCCGTCGCACACCGCACCGCATCTCGCCTGATTTCTTCGAACACAGACGGCTTGCCGGGAAGGGCTGCCCGGCGCATGAGAGGGACGTGGCATGTTGAACAAGTTGATCGACATTGCGAGACACATCCGACGTAGCGAGCGCTTCAAACATTCGATCAGCACGCCAGGCCGCATCACGCTGCACGCGCAACAACGTCTGAATCGCGGCTACTTCGCGATCGAGATTCGCGCGCACTCGGGCTTCTTCTCGGTCATGCAGATGGTGCTGTTCATCCTGATGTATTGCGATGAAAAGCGCCTCACGCCGCTCATCTCTGCGCGCGGCGGCATTTACGGCGACCCGGAGGGCCAGGTCGACTGGTTCGGCGAATACTTCGATACCGTCGGCGTGCCGGCCTCGCCGGCGTCGAACATGCGGCTGCGCACGTCGGTCGTGCACGATCTCGGCGGACTCGGATTTCGCCGCCGTTACGAGTCGAAGCTCGAACTGCGCCACGCGAGCGCGCTATTCCGCGCGCACTATCAGCCGACCGCGCCGATCCGCGCGGAAGTCGACGCAATCCGCCGGCGAACCGGCATCGGCGCTGCGACGCTCGGCGTGCATTTTCGCGGCACCGACAAGAAGCTCGAAGCACATACCATCGGTTGGGACGAATTTTGCCGTCTCGTCGAGCGCACGCTCGCCGAAGAACCGCAACTGACGAACATCTTCGTGTCGAGCGACGAACAGGCGTTCCTCGATTTCTTCGTCAAGTGGGGCTTCCGGGTGCCCGTCAGCGTCGCGCCCGCCAGGCTGCTCGCGACGGGCGGCACGCCCGTGCATTTCAGCGGCCATCCGGGGCTGGCGATCGGCCGCGAGGCGCTCGTCGCGAGTCTGCTGCTCGCGAACTGCGGATATCTGTTGAAGACGCCGTCATATCTGTCGGCGTGGTCGAAAATATTCAATCCGTCGTTGCCCGTCAGGCTGGCCGTGCCGCCGCGCGAGGGCGCGTTCTGGTTTCCGGACAGCCAGATCTGGACCGAGCAGAAGGCGCGTCGCCGCGATGTCCCGGAGGCGGAGGTGCGGATGCCCGATCAGAAAACCGCCTGAAGCGGCATCGCATCGGCAGTACGACGGACACGACCGGTCCGGCGCGGCACGAAATGTGCGGCCTGGGCCACAACGGCGCTCAAAAAGGCGGCATCCGGCTGGGTCTGCGACCGGCCGGGGCGTTTGCGCTCGCGTAGAATCACACAAAAGACCAGCACGGCAATCGGGGAAGGGCGTGAAGATTCACAGCCATTACGACAATCTGAAAGTCTCGCGGGATGCCCCTCAAGAGGTGATCCGCGCGGCCTACAAGACCTTGTGTCAGAAATATCATCCTGACCGGCGGATCGACGATCCCGATGCCGAGCGGGTGATGAAGATCATCAACGCGTCCTACGCGGTGCTGAGCGATCCCGTGCAACGCAAGGAGCACGACGAATGGCTCGCGCGCAAGGAACGCGAAGCGGCAGCCGCCGCTGCGCCGCCACCTCCGCCGCGTCCCGCGACCCCGGCACAGCAGAAGAATCAGCAGAAAACCCAGCAGACGAACTGGCAGGCCGCCACGCAGACGAAGCGCGATGCTTCGCCGCGTCCGCAGCCCCGTTCCAGCGCGTGGACCTCGCAGGCGCGCATCGATCCGCGCGCTGCGCCGCAGAAGCCGCGCGCGGCAGCGGGGTTTGCACTGCGCAAGATTTCGCTGCGCAGCTGGATCGCGATCGGCGTCTGCGCCTTCTTCGGTTACGTCGCGATATCGGAATCGATGACGCCGTGGCCGTTCACGCGCAACACGTCGACGTCGTACGGCTCGCCTTATGGTGCGCGCGATGAAGGCGACGGCGACGGTGGGGCATCGACGGAAGGCAAGCGACGCGCGCTGGCCGCGATGTCGTCGGCACAGGCGGCGACGTCGCCGTGGACCAACGATGCCTCCGCCGGCAGCGATGCCGCCTCGTCTGCACGGCCTGCGTTCGCCAGGCCGACAGCCGCGCCGAACGGCCTGCCGTGGCCGTCGACGGCGTCTTACCTCGACGGCATGCCTGTCGGCGCGGACGGCGGGCATTCGTCCGTCACGATCGACAACACGTCCAACCGCTTCGACGTGTTCGCCAAGCTCGTCTTCAATGCCTCCGTGTTCGACCAGCCGGTGCGGCACTTCTTCATCCCGGCGGGGAAGAGCTTCACGCTGCTCGGCGTCGCGCCGGGCAGCTACGACGTCCGCTATCAGAACCTCGACGACGGCGGCCTGTACAAGTCGCAGAACTTCGCCGTCACCGAACAGGACAGCGGCAACGGCATCGACGCGACCAACGTGAGCATCACGCTCTACTCGGTGCCGGGCACCGTGCAGCCGACGACGATCGGCCGCGGCGACTTCTGATCGCCCCCGCAGCCGCGCAACGTCACGTCACTGCAGCGTCGCGCCGGCACCCCGAACCACCACGCTCTGCCGCCCGTTGATACTCACGGGCACGTCGCCGTGCACCGTTGCGCGCCGCACGACGCGGTGCGCATCGCTATAGTCGTTGATCGCGTAGTGCTGGGTCGCGCGGTTGTCCCAGATCGCGACGTCGCCTTGCGTCCAGTTCCAGCGCACGGTGTTTTCGAGGCGCGTGACGTGGTCGTGAAAGACCTGCAGCAGATGCGTCGATTCGCTCGCCGACAGCCCCTTCAGTCGCTGCACGAAATGACCGAGCACGAGCGAGCGTTCGCCCGTTTCCGGATGCACGCGCACGACGGGATGCTCGGTCTCGTAGACCGTCGACGTGAACACTTCGCGGTAGCGCTTCAACTGCTCGCCATCGGCGTTCGCATGCGACGACGCGTAGTCGTACGCGTTCGTGTGCAGCGCCCACAGCGTGTCGGCCAGACGGCGCAGTGGCTCAGGCAGATGCTCGTACGCGGCGGCTGTATTGGCCCAGACGGTGTCGCCGCCATACGGCGGAATCACCACTGCGCGCAGGATCGAAATCTTCGGATAGGCGTCGACGAAGGTAACGTCCGTGTGCCACGAGTTGGCCCGTGCGCCGTGCTGCGAATCGAGTTCGAGCAGATGGCGGCTGCCATCGACGGACGGCACGGTCGGATGCGCGACGGTCTCGCCGAAGCGTCGCGCGAAGGCTTCTTGCCCTGCGTCGTCGAGATGCTGCTGGCCACGGAAGAACAGCACCTTGTGCTTCAGCAGCGCGGCGTGGATCGCGTCGAAGGTCGGCGCGTCGATCGAGCCGGATAGTTCGACGCCGCGAATCTCCGCGCCGATGCGGCCGGCGACGCGGCGCACGTCGAGCGTTTCGGGTGTCGCATGCGCGGCGATGGCGCCTGCGTTCGATGCGGCGATGGCCGCTTGCGTATTCGACATCTGACGTCTCCATGTAGGGGGAGCGTTCATTCAAGCAGCCCGCCCGCGCAAAGAGAACTGATGATTCGTGCGAACGTGTCCATGCGGGCTGCGCTATCGATAGCGGGTTTCGTGCTATGGCCGGTGCATCGCGAGCCGATGTGCGAAGCGCTGTCCCGGCCGGGCGATCGAGCGTTCGACGGGACAGCGCCTGGGTAAAGCAGCGCGCTAGTGCGCGCTAATGCGTTAGCCGGGCGGCGTCCGGGCAAGTGTCAGTCTTTCGCGCGAGCGCGGGCTTTCGTATATCTCGCGCGCGCCGGGCATGTACCACGCGGCGTGCAGGGTCCGGATGAACAGCGCTTCCGGGTCGGAGATGTGGCCGTCCGCCTGCGCGCCTTCCTCGCACAGCGCGATGATCTCGCGGCGCAGCCGCCAGTCCTTGATGTCCTGCGCGAGCCCGAAGACCACGGCGGGATCCAGCCGGCAAGCGTCGCCCCAGTTGAGATAGGCCGTCGTGGTGAGGTCCTCGCACATCTGCTGCATGACGGCGAGCAACTGTCCGCGGTTCATCTGCAGACGCTCTTCCATCCCGTAGCGGTCCAGTGCTTCGAGTTCGTCGATACCCACGTGTCCGTCCGACAGCAGGCACGCTGCCACGATGCGGGCTGCCGCTTCGGGACTGTCGCTTCGATAGTGACGCATTTCAGATCTCCATTCCTTTGCTTTGCTTCGATTCGGTTCGATTGACGACGCAGTCCGCGTCACGCGATCCAGTCGCGCGGCATCACGCTCGAGTGCACATGAAACGGATAGTCCGCGTCGTCGACCGTGCGCATGCGGCGTTCGAGATCGGCCAGATCCGTCGACGACGCGAGCCAGGCTTCGCGTTCGCTTTCGCGGGAATGGGTGAGCAGCGTGCCGAAACGGCGTGCGATTTCGCTAAACATGATGTTCTCCTTCAGTAGTGCGATGAGAGATGAGTGCGATGCGCAGGCCTGGTTTCAAGTGTCTGTGGTCGCCTGAGATCAGGGACGCTGCATCGACGGAATGCATCGTAGGCGGGCTGAATTAGCGGGAAATGAGAGCCGTGCGCATGTGCGTTTCGACGCGCTGTCCGATGCGGAACGCGCGCTAATTCTTTGCTCACTCTCGATGCACAGAATGCGAATCAACCGATGCGTCAATGACACGGCATCGGATGTCAAGGAGAACAACATGAAAGGGATTCGCCACGTTGCCGTTGCCGCTGCGCTCGGCCTGGGGCTCGTGAGTGCGGCGCAGGCGCATGTGTTCGTCGGCGTCGGCATCGCACCCGCCTTAGCACCCGTCGTAGCTGTCGCTCCCGTCGTGCCCGTGTATGCGCCGCCGCCGCCCATGTATTACGCGCCGCCTCCGCCTGTCTACACGCCGCCCGTCGTGGTCGGCTATTGGGGCCATCCGCATTGGGCGTATCGCGGTTACTACGGTTACTGGCGCTGAGCGCGCGATGCACCGCAATCAACTTCATCGAATGGAGCACACGTCATGAACTCACGACACCTTGCAACGATCGCCGCCGCAGCCTGCGTACTTTCCTTCGTTTCAGGATGTGCGGTCGCCGGCGAAGGCTATTTCCTGAGCCGTCATCCGAACATCGCGACGGCCGACTTCGACGCGCAGCAGGCGATCGAACGCATGCGCGCCGCGCAGCGTGCCAATGGCTACGACATGGGCGGACATGCGGGACGCGCGATCCAGTTGCTGCAGGACGCGCGCTATGAAATGCAGGCGGCCGCCGAGGTGGCCAGCCGTTGATCCGCGCATGAACGCGCCGCAAACGGCCGCTCATTTTCTTCTCATTCTCGGGCTCTACGATGAGCTTCATCGCAAGGCTCACTTGATCGACATCTGGAGGGAAACATCATGAAAACGCTGATTCGTACGGCCGCTGTCGCGATGGCGCTGGCGTTGCCCATCGCCGCATTCGCACAATCGAGCGCACCTGTCACGCGTGCCGACGTTCGGGCGCAACTCGCGCAACTGGAAAGCGCGGGCTACAGCCCGGCGGGCGACAACGCGCACTATCCGACGGGCATCGAAGCCACGCAGGCGCGAATCGATTCGCAGCACGCGGATGAATACGGCGGCGTGATAGACCACACGTCGCAGGCGGGCGCGGCTTTTCATCCGCAATATGACGTCGGATTGAAGTCGATTTATGTCGGGCATTGAAGGCTTGCGGAACGCCATTCTCCGCACGATGAAACGCGCGGGCGCGCAGAGAAATCTGCGCGTCCGCATCATTGCGTTCGCAACCGGGAGAGCATGCCGTGCGGTGTAGAATCGGCTCGCCAACAGGCTCGGCAGCAGGCTCGCCGACTGGCTCGGCAACAGCGTCGTCAACAGGATCATCCATGCCCAAGATCCGCTCGCTCAGAAACCAACTCGTGCTCGCCCTGTGTGTGCTGGTGAGCGTCGTCGGCGTGGTGCAGGGCGTCAGTTCGTGGCAGCTGGCGAAAGCCGGCATGAGCGCGTTGCTCGATCTGCGTCTCGAACAGGCGGCGTCGCGGCTGTACAAGAGCGGGCTCGCTGAATCATTGCCCGCCATTCCCGCGCGCGGCTCGCAGCCGGAACGCGATATCTACGTCACGGTCTGGAGAGACGACATCGCCACGCCGTATCGTTCGACGGATCCCGCGCTCGCATTGCCGCGCAACGCCGACCCCGGCTTCACGACGGAAATGGTGGATGGCGAAAGCTGGCGCATCTACACGCTGCGCGAGCCGTCGATGGTGATCCAGGTCGCGCAGCGCTCGCGCGTGCGGCATGAACTCGCGCAGGCGCGTTCGCTGAATACGCTGTGGCCGATGATCGTGCTGGTGCCGCTGGTCTGGATCGCCGTGCTGCTCGTCGTGCGGCGCGCGCTGCGCCGGTTGACGCGCCTCGGCGCGCAGGTGAAGGCCATCGACATGACGCATTTCGAGCAATTGTCCACCTCGGGCGTGCCGACGGAGATCCGCCCGTTCATCACGTCGATCAACACGATGATCGGGCGTCTCGAACAGTCGATCGAGAGCGAGCGCAAGTTCATCTCCGACGCCGCGCATGAACTGCGCACGCCGCTTACCGCGCTTCAGTTGCAGGCAGACAATCTGCAGCCGCATATCGCGCCCGGCAATCAGGAGCGCTTTCGCGAGCTGCAAAGCGGCATCCGGCGCAGCGGCCGGCTGATCGCGCAACTGCTGCGGCTCGCGCGCGCCGATGCGGCGCTGAAGGCGGACACGCTGATGCGCGTCGACGTGTCGGCCGTCGTCGTCGATGCCGTCGCCGAAGTGTTGCCCATTGCGATGCAACGCGGCATCGACATCGGCGCTGATGAAATGACGAGCGCCCATGTGTACGCGAATGACGCCGATATCGGCATTGCGCTGCGCAACCTCGTGAGCAACGCGATCCGCTATACGCCGGACGGCGGCAAGGTCGATCTGAGCGTGCATCTGCGCGATGGAATGGCGTGGATCGAAGTCGTCGATACGGGGCCGGGCATCGACGAGGCGCAACTGCCGCGCGTGTTCGATCGCTTCTTCCGGGCCAATACGCAGATCGAAGGCAGCGGACTGGGTCTGTCGATCGTGCAGGCCATCGCGAACCGGTACGGCGGCGCAGTGCATCTGCGCAATCGCACGGACGGGCAGTCCGGCATCGTCGCATCGATCGGTTTCGCCGCCGTACCCTGAACGACGAGACCAGAAGGGCCAACGCGCTCATTCTTCGCTAAGCCTGCGCGCATAGCATGAGAACGGTTGGAGCAGGCCCCTCTGGTTCTGGCACGGCAATGGGTGCAGGCCAGAATCCTTCGGCCGGCTGCGCAAGCGGTCGGCCTTTTTTGTCATCCCCTTGCGCGGCGTGGGCCATGCGGGCTCGGTTATCATGCGATCAGGCCGACGCGGGAGTGGGACGCGCCGGCGGCTACGGCCCGGAATCGCACACCGCCAGAGCAATGACGCCGCGCGGTCGATCGGTCCTCGCGCCGCAGCCGACGACAACGCTTCGTTGCTGTGGAAACGACATCATGCGAGTGCTACTGGTTGAAGACGATCTGCAGATCGGTCAAAGTCTGATGCGCGCGCTGCAGGACGCGGACTACAGCGTCGACTGGGTGCGCGACGGCAATGCGGGCAGCGCGGCCATCGCCGCCGCCGAATACACCGTCGTGCTGCTCGATCTCGGTTTGCCCGGCATGGGCGGCATCGAATTGCTGAAGACGGCGCGTAGCGCGGGCAATACGGTGCCCGTGCTGATCCTCACCGCACGCGACGATCTCGAAGCGCGCGTGCAAGGCCTCGACGTCGGCGCCGACGACTACGTGCTCAAACCCTTCGACGTGCCCGAACTGATGGCGCGCATGCGCGCCGTGCTGCGCCGCAAGGCGGGCTACGCGTCGTCGCGTCTCGGCGACGATGCGCTGAACCTCGATCTCGACAAGCGCACGCTGTGCTGCAACGGCGTGTCGTCGGTGCTGTCGGCGCGCGAATTCGCGCTGATGCTCGCGTTTCTCGAACGGCCCGGCACGATCCTGTCGCGCGATCAGCTCGAAGACAAGCTGTACGGCTGGGGCAAGGAAGTGGAGAGCAATGCCGTCGACGTGCTGATCCATTCCGTGCGCAAGAAGTTCGGACAAGCGGTGATCCGCAACGTGCGCGGCCTCGGGTGGACCGTGATGCTCGGCGACACGCCGAAAACCTGACGGCGCATGTCGTTGCGACGCGTGCAGTAAGCACGTAAAAAAGCGGACGGCGCAAGCCGTCCGCATAAAAAGCCGCTGCCGATACTGGCCGGCCTCTGGAAAGCATCACGCACGTGCAGGTTCTGCGCTCGCGTGAACGGTATCGTCGATGGGAAAATGCAGCAGCGCGGCGAACAGTCCCGCTAGCGCGGTCGCGGCCCAGATCGGCGTGTACGAACCCGTCGCGTCGAACACGTAGCCGCCGAGCCACGCGCCGAGAAACGAACCCAACTGGTGGCTGAGAAACACCACGCCGAACAGCGTGCCCAGATGCCGCGTGCCGAACACCTTGGCGATCAGGCCGCTGGTGAGCGGCACGGTGCCGAGCCAGGTCAGGCCCATCACGGCTGCGAACAGCACGACGGATAGCGTCGATTTCGGCAGCAGGAAGAACGCGGCAATCGTCGCACCGCGTATCAGATACAGCCAGCCGAGCACGTGCTGCTGACGAAACCGCCCGCCGAGCCAGCCGCAGGCCCAGCTGCCCGCCATGTTGAAGAGACCGATCAGCGCGAGCGCGGTTGCGCCGAGCCCCATGGGCATGTGGCACAGCGTCAGATAGCCGGGCAGATGCGTCGCGATGAACGCGAGCTGGAAGCCGCAGGTGAAGAAGCCGAGCGTCAGCAGCCGGTAGCCGCGATGCTGAGTCGCGTAAGCGAGCGTTTCGCGCAACGACACGGCAACGGGCGATGCAGCCGCCTGCGATGCGCGCGTGTCGCGCTGGCGGTCGAGCAGAATGCCGAACGGCGCCGCGACGAGCATCAGGAACGCGAGCGCGAAGAGCGACGTCGACACGCCCGACGTTTCGCGCACCAGTTGCGCGAACGGCACCATCAGCACCTGTCCAAGCGAGCCGCCCGCGCTCGCGATCCCCATCGCCATGCTGCGTTGCGCGGGTGTCGCGACGCGTCCGACGGCCGTGAGCACGACGCCGAACGTCGTGCAGCTCACGCCGATGCCGACCAGCAGCCCGAGCCCCGCGATCAGCGCGATACCGGAAGGCGCGCTCGCCGCCAGCGCGAGGCCTGCGGCGAAGGTCGTTGCGCCGAACGCGACCACGGGCGCGGCGCCGTAGCGGTCGGCGGCGGCGCCTGCGAACGGTTGCGCGAAGCCCCACACGAGATTGTGCAGCGCGATGGCAAACGCGATCAGCGTAACGGGCAGACCACGATCATATGAAAACGGCCCGATGAACAGGCCGAAGGTCTGGCGGATGCCCATTGCCGCGCTCAGGATCAGCGCGGCGGCGACGATCACATAGAACGTCGGGTTTTTCAGGGGGGCTGCATAAGCGGATGATCTGCTCGTCGACATGTTTCGTTTCCTCCTTGCCGCATCGTCGCAATAGCGATGCGGCACGACAAACGAAAAGTTTTCGGCGACGGGTGAAGAAAATTCACTCGTGATGAGCGCTGTTGCTAACGGCTGTCCGCAGCGGACGCGGTGAGGTCGTGTGTCGAGAAGTCTTCGAATGCCAGCGCTTCGTGCAACAGCCAGCGTTTGAACGCCTGCAACTCCGGCCGCTCGTCCGCGCCTTCCGAACCGACGAGCCAGTACGCCGTTTTTGCATCGACGCTCAGCGTGCTCGCTTCGACGAGCATGCCGGCATCGAGTTCGCGGTTCACGAGCGGCCGTCTGCCGATCGCGACGCCCATTCCCGTCGTCGCCGCTTCGAGCGCGAGCTGGATCGTGTCGAAGCGCAGACCGCCCGTCGCGTCGATATCGTGGATGCCCGCGCCGTCGAGCCACGCCTGCCAGTCGTCGCTCGCGGTATCGACGTGGATCAGCGTCGCGCGGCGCAAGTCGACGTCGCCGTGCGCGTCGAGCAATGTTTCGCGATACGCGGGACTGCACACGGGCACGAGCCTTTCGCCGAACAGCCGGTTCCAGTCGGTGCCGGGCACGGGGCCGCGACTCAGACGGATGCCGAAATCGAAGCCGTCGACGGGAAAGCCGACCTGACGGCGCGACGTATCGACGGACACATCGATGTTCGGCCACTGCGCGCGAAAGTCGTGCAGGCGCGGCACGAGCCAGCGTACGGCGAGCGTCGGCGCGCAGCTCACGGAGATCGTGCGATGCGTGCGGCCGTCGGGCAGCCGCTGCGTGCCGAGCAGGATCAGCGAAAACGCTTCGGCGATATAGGGAAAATACAGTTCGCCCGCAGGCGTCAGCGACAGCTTGCGAGGCTCGCGCACGAACAGCGCGACGCCGAGCGTCTCTTCGAGCGCGACGATGCCGTGACTCACCGCGCTCGGCGTGACGTTGAGTTCCGCGGCGGCGAGCTTGAAGCTGCCGAGCCGCGCGGCTGCCTCGAAGAAACGCAGCGAATTCAGCGGCGGCAGGCGTAGGGGCATGGCGCGACCTTCGGGCGGTGGAGGTGAGGGGGCGTCGTTGGCGTCAGGCGGCGCACGGACGCGATGCGGCTGTTCGAATGAAAAGGGCCCGCGTGGCCGGTCCGGTCACGGGCAGCATGAACAGCCGCGATGCCGCATTCCATAGCCGCCCTCGCTACCGGATGCGTCACCCGATGAGCCTCCCGAAGCACCGCCCAACAAAGCGGGCGCGCCGATCCGCACGCGTTCCGCGAGCGTGCCGCAGCGGGGGCAGGCAGCGGGCTCGTCGCGCTCGGCGATGCGCCGCACTGCTTCAAACGCGCCGCAATCGGCGCAGGTGTAGTCGTACACAGGCATAACTCGTTCCGTCGTCATCGCACGGTGCGCGATCGTGTTTCAGCGCTTGCGCCGGCTGCTGCGCGTGCGTTCATGAAACCCGACCGGCTTCGTGCGTACCCAGTTCACGAAAGCTCTGACTTGCTCATTGTCGAGCAGGCGATCGACCGATGCGTAGGTCGTGGCCAGCTCGCGCTCCGAAAAGAGCGCATGCAGCTGCCGATGGCAGATCCGGTGCAGCGCGACCGTTTCGCGGCCGCCTTCCGCCTTCGGGATCAGATGATGCTCGTCGCGCTGGTCAGGTGGAATCGCGCGGCCGCACAGCGGACAGACTTCATCCGGCGGCGGCCGATACCACGATTCCACTTCGCGCTTTGCCATCGATGCTCCTGCGATCCCGCCATCCCCTTATCCTACCAAGATTCGCCGGGGACGCCGGCGGGGCTCGCGACGTCGGCGTCACGCGGCGATGCTATGCTGGCCTCTCCCCGTCGAAGAAGGGCAATGGCATGACGATGCTCGATACGGATGCGCAGGCGCGCGCCGCTGCTGGCTCACGTTCCGATGCCGCTGCGGGCGTGCAGAGCGAATACAGGCCGCCCGCCAACGAGAACGAGCTGCTGTTGAAGTGGATCCGCCGCGCGCGCGAATCGCAGAAGAGCCACTACGACATGGCCGACCTGCTCGCCGCCCGCAACCGGCTGTTCGGTATCGGCGTGACGGTGCTGTCGGCCGTGGTCGGCACGACGGTGTTTCTGTCGCTGGTGGTATCGGAAGATTCGCCCTGGGGGCGGCTCGTCGTCGGACTGGTCAGCATTGCGGCGGCTGCGTCGGCGGCACTGCAGACGTTTCTGCGCTACGCGGAGCGGGCTGAAGCGCATCGCGCGGCGGGCGCGCGTTATGGCGCGGTGCGGCGCCGCCTCGAGGCAATCTATGCGGGCGACCCGGGCGCGCGCGACGGCCGCTATGTCAGCGAAGTGCGCGAGATGCTCGATCGTCTCGCGGAAGACGCACCGAGCGTGCCGCCGCGCGTGTTCCGGCGCACGCAGCACACGTTGCGCGATGCGGCGCTGCATGGCCGCGACGAAAACCGCTGGGAATGAAGCACGGTTAGCGCGCGGCGTTGCGCGGAGGAACGGTCGGTTCTCAGGCCCTGAGTTGTGCGCCGGATGCGTCGCCACGTGAGGTGGCGTGGGGTATCGCCGACGGCGGTCCGGACGCTTCAGCCGCGTTGGCGAACAGCCGGCAGACTTCGCTTGCACTGCCGCATGCATGCAGGCGCTCGCGAAAATGCTGATTGCAGAAGCGTTGCGCGACATCCGCGAGCAGATTCAGATGCATCGTGTTCGCGCCTTCGGGCACGAGCAGCGCAATGACGTCGCTGACGGGCTTCGCATCCGGTGCGTCGAAATCGAGCGGCACGCGCGGCCGCACATAGAGCACCACGGCGCTGAACAGGCCCGCAATCTGGCTGTGCGGCACGGCCACGCCTTGTCCGAGCCCGGTCGAGCCCAGCGCTTCGCGCGTGTTCAGGCCGTCGATCACCTGGCCGGCGGGCACGCCATAGCGGCTTTCGCAAAACGCGCCGAGTTGCGCGAAGAGTGCGTCGCGATCGGCAATGTCCGCATCGAGCAACACGTTGTCGGCGCTCAGCAGATGGTCGAGCGTGTCGATGCCGTCGTCTTCGCCTGCCCTGGCGGTCGTCTTCGCCGGACGCAGCACGCTCGCGGCATGAGCCCATGACGTCGCGCGCAGCAGATCGCGCCAGCCGTCCGTCGGAGTATCGGGAATCTCGAACAGATGACCGAATTGCGCAGCGGGCGCGATCTTCGTCACCTGCTGGATCGCACCGTTGACTGCGTCTTTCGGCAGATAGAGCGACAGTTGCACACGCTCCGTATGCGGCAACGTCGCGATCCGGATCGTCCACGGCTGGCCCGCGCAATCGCGCGTGAGCGCGCGGCGCAACGGCGTCACATGTTGCGCGTCGAGCGTCACGCGCATCATCACGCTGCGGCTTGCCGCGTGACGTCGCGAGGCCGGTTCGGGAGCGTGATGGATGCCGAAAATGGCGCGCAGGATCGCTCGGGTCTTCGTCATGCCCTTTCTCCAGACTGACATTAGGGCTAGCGTAGCGCGATTCGCATCAAAACCGAATAAAAAAGCACGTCCGCCGAATGTGGGCTGTCGCACGCGAAACGTCGCCGGAAGGTGTTAAAGAACGCATGCTGCAGCGCCACGCTTGCGCAGCCGGATCTCGAACCGATTCACATGGAGACTGCTTTCATGCTGACGCTCTACTCGTACCCCGATCTGTTCGGCGTCGCCGACAACAACGCGTTCGGGCTGAAGGTCTACGCGTTCATGCGGCTGTGCGGACTCGAATTCGAGCACCGGCACATTCTCGACACGTCGCATGCGCCGCGCGGCCAGTTGCCGTATCTGTCGGATGACGGCGAGACGGTCGGCGACAGCGACGCGATCATCGCGTATCTGAAGGACAAATACGATCTGCGGATCGACGCTGCGCTGTCGCAAGGGCAGACCGACCTCGACTTTCTGGTGCGCCGCACACTCGACGATCTCTACTGGCCGATGAGCTATTCGCGCTGGCGCGACGAACGCTATTGGCCGGCGTTTCGCGATGCCGTGCTGCGCGAGCACGCGGATGTCACGGCGAGCGCGCTCGAAGCCGCGCGCGAGTACAACCGGCAGCGCTATCACTATCAGGGCATCGGCCGCTACGATCCGGATCAGGTGTACGCGCGCGGGATCGGCGATCTGCGCGTCGTCGCCGATCTGCTCGGCGACAGCGGCTTCGTGTTCGGCCCGGAACCGGCGACCATCGACGCGGCGATTTACGGTTTTGTCGCGAACATTTACTTCTATGAAATCGACACGCCGCTGAAGGCGTATGTGATATCGCGGCCCGAGCTGGTTCGTCATTGCCTCGCGATGCACGAGCGTATCGCAGCGGAGGCTTGAGACAGGCGACGTAAGGAACTCCCGCGTCGCATTCGCTGTCATCGGATAGATCGCCATTCCCGATATCGGAATCAACAACGGAATCAAGCAAGGAACGAACAATGACAATGCACCGCCGCCGATTCATCGCGATGACCACCGCCACGCTCGCCACGGGCGGGCTGGCCCTTGCGGGCTGCACGACCACGGGGCCGTCGTCGGATGCGTCGCCCGAAGCGAATGCGGGCAAGCGCCAGTCGATCGACGCCGACGTCAATGCGACACTCACGCGCCTGTTCAACGCCATCGGCGGCTCGCGCGAACTCGCAGACAAGGCGCGCGGCATCCTCGTGTTTCCATCGGTGCTTTCGGCGGGCTTCTGGTTCGGCGGACAGTACGGGCAGGGCGCATTGCGCGTCGGCGGGCAGACGTCGGGCTACTACAGCATCGCGGCCGCGTCGTTCGGCTTGCAGATCGGCGCGCAATCCAAAGCGATCGTCATGCTGTTCATGACGGACGAGGCGCTCAGCAGCTTCACGCGCAGCCAGGGCTGGGCGGCGGGCGTCGATGCGACGGTCGCGCTCGTGAAGGTCGGCGCGAACGGCAATGTCGATACGTCGACGGCGATGAGTCCCGTCGAAGCATTCGTGCTGACCAATGGCGGGCTGATGGCGGGCGTGTCACTGGAAGGCTCGAAGATATCCCGTCTGATCATCTGATTCGTTCATTACGTCTTGCTCATTTGCCGCTAAGTCTCGCGTCGCATCATGCACTGCATGAACTGACGTACTGACGGAGGCACTCAAATGATCAAGCACATTCTGGTGGCGGTCGGCGCACACAGGAACGACCAAGTACTGAAGACGGCCATCGACAAGGCACGCCACACGGGCGCACGGCTGACGGCCGTGTATGTCGTCGACACAATGCCCTGGTGGGCGTTGGCGGGCGTCGAGTACGGCTGTCTCGACACGCTGCAGATGGTCGAGGAACTCGAACGCACGGTCGAACGCCGCTGCAACGAGACCTTCGAACTCGACGCGTGGGACATTCACACGCGTGCGATGACGGTGCCGCTGCACGGCGGCGTGGGCCGCACGATCGCGAGGCTCGCCGACGAACTCGACGCGGACATGGTCGTCGTCGGCGCGGGCCGTGGTCCGAAATGGCGCTTCTGGGAAGAGCGGATGAGCGACGTGATCGCGCGCTGCACGCGCCGCCCGGTGCTGATCGCGACGTCGGCGCAGGCACGTCAGGATCGGGATACAAAGGCGAGCGACGATGCCCGTCGCCATGCGCAAGGCCGGGCGAGCGCACAGCCGCTTTGAAAACCGCCTTGAAAACTACAGTCCGCCGATCAGCTTCAGCCCCGCCGGCAACGACTCGCCGAATACGCGGCCGCTGTCGGCATCGTCGAGCGTGACGGTCTCGCGGACCATCTGGATCCACGTGGGCGCCGCGCCGAGCGTTTCCAGCCGCCGTATCACGGCTTCGCGAGCGTCGTCGGGCAGATCGCGCGAACGGTCGCCCGTCATGCGCGACAGCTGCACGGCCGCGAACGCGGCGGGCTCGACTTTCTTCCAGTCGAGCGCGAGTACGGCGTCGAGCCACTCGCGTGCGACTTCGGGCGGCACGACGCCATGCGCGCTGCCATAGAACGGCAGGCGCGCGCCGATACGTCCGATCGCCCACCACGTCTGATGATTCTCCGAAGGCTTGCGCAGCCTCTCCAGCAACTGCTGCGCGAGCGCGATTTTCCGCTCGACGGAAATACGCTCCAGCGACGCCTGCACGCGAATCATGTCCGCATAGCCGACCTTCGCGGGATCGAACGGCAGCTTCTGTTTCCTGATGCTTGCCGCCTGCAGGAACTCCATCGCGTCGAGCAACTGCAACTGCGCATCCTCGTTCAGACCGCCCGCCGCGCGACGCCACAGCGTCCACCATTCGGACCAGACCTGGCTTTCCTGGATGTATTGAATGCCGTCGTCGAAGATCGACCACAACTGCTCGACACGCCATTCGTCGAGCGGATAGCCGAAGCCCGGCCGCAGGCAATACCCCGTGAGGTTGAGCCACAGCCGTTCGTGATCCGCCGAGCGCCGCCGGCGTTTCGCGCGCTCCCACAACGCGCCGAACAGTTCGCGCAGCAGCGCGACGTCCCAGTTGTCGCGTGCGCCGAGCGTCTGTTCGAGTTGCGCGCGCAGCCGCTTCACTTCGTTGGGTCCGACGTTCGACGAACGCGCGCCGAACGAACGCTCGATCAGTTCGATCGCATGATCGAGCTGCGGATGGCGTTGCGCTTCGCCTGGCGCATTTGCGCCGGCTTCATCCGTGGCTCCTGCTTCATCGCGGCGCAGCTCGAATTGCAGGAGCCACCTTTGCGAAGGATCATCGGTCGCGATGCACGTCACTTCGAGCGTGCCGACTTCCGTGATCGACGTGGTGATCCTGACGGCACGTTCGTCGGCATCCGATGCATGCCGGCGCTGCACGACGGTTGCGATGGGCGGCAGGCGGACGAAATCGCCTTGCGACAGATCGGCGAGTTCGCCAGGCGCGAAGCGCATATCGGCGACCGTCGACATCAGGTGAAAACGCACCGGCTGCCCGAGCCGCAGCGCGAACACGCGTTTGTCGAGATGCACTTCATGCGCTTCTTCCGTGCCGCGCGGCAGCAGGCAGATGCCCTGATCGCCGTCGAGCACGAGGAAATAGCTGCGCGCCGAGCCGCCGCCGATACGCGGCGCATTGCCCGCGCGCGCAAGACCATAAGCGACAGCGCCGCGCGCGACGGCGACATCGGGATGATCGTTCTGCAGCACATGCAACGGCTTGCCGCGCCATCCGCCGAGCGTGCCGGCGAGCCGCTGGGTCAGCGCCTGTGCACGGAACACGCCGCCGTTGAGCAACAGCGTGTCGGGCACGGCGAGCGTTTGATCGGCGGTGCTTTCGCCCGTCATACCCAGCGCGTCGCGGGACGGCGCCGCCAGCCGCTTCAGAAACGCCGCGACGTGGCGCGTGACGGCGGCATCGCTCGCATATGGCAGCCCGAATTCGACGATCGCCGCGCGCGAGCGCCGCGGCATCTCGTCGGCAGAGACCTGCGGAAAGAATCCGTCGACGACGACCTGTTCGATCTCGTCGCGCGTGAGATGTGTGGTGCGCGAACCGCCGATCACGCGCGAGCCCGAACCGAGCAGCGTGATCGCCACGGACGCGGGCGCGTTCGTATCGAGCAACTGTTCCTTCGCGACGCGGCAGCGCTCGACGAGTTGCGACAGGCTCGCTGCCGACAGCCGTGCCTGGCCGTCCTGCGCTGCGCCAAGCCGTGTCTCGGCGAGGCGCGCGAGCGCGAGATCCATGTTGTCGCCGCCGAGCATCAGATGATTGCCGACGCCGATGCGCGTCAGTTGCGGCTCGCCGTTCGCGTCGACATGAACCTTGATCAGCGTGAGATCGGTCGTGCCGCCGCCGACGTCGCAGATCAGCACGAGCTTCGTGTCGGCCAGTTCGGCGCCGAGGTTCGCGCGATGATGGAACAACCAGTCGTAGAAGGCGGCCTGAGGTTCTTCGAGCAGCCGCAGCTCGGGCAGCTTCGCGAGACGCGCGGCTTCGAGGGTCAACGCGCGCGCGCCTTCGTCGAACGATGCGGGCACCGTGAGCACGACGTTCTGCTGTTCGAGCGGCGCATCGGGAAAGCGCGTGTTCCAGGCCGCGCGCACGTGCGCAAGGTAGCTCGCGCTCGCGGCGACGGGCGAGATTTTGGCGACTTCGTCGGGCGCACCCCACGGCAGGATGGGCGCGAGCCGGTCCACCGAGGCATGCGACAGCCAGCTTTTCGCGCTCGTGACGAGCCGTCCCGGCACCTGCGCGCCGAGCGTGCGCGCAAGCTGGCCGATGACGGGCGGCGGCGCATCGCCGGGCTGCAGGTCGGTGCGCGACCAGGGCAGTTGCAGATCGCCCGGATTCAGCTCGCCCGCAGCCGCGTGATAGCGCACGGACGGCAGCAGCGGCCGCGCGCCCACTTCGCCGGGCGCGACCAGTTGCTCGACGTCGAACACGCGGATGTCGTCGGAACCTCTCTCCACATACGCGACGACCGTGTTGCTCGTGCCGAGATCGATGCCGACCGTGTAGCGGCTCGCCGGCCGCCGTTGTTCGCCCTTCAGCTTGCCCTTCATCGAAGCCTTGCGGGTCAGCCTTGCGCGCCGCCGCGCACGTCGAACTCGACTTTCCAGCGCTCGTCCGTGCCGCGCGGAATCGCTTCGAGTTCGAGTGTGCCCGCTTCCGTCACGCGCGCGTGCAGCTTGACGGGCACGACTTCGCCGACGGTGCGGCCGTCGGCGGGCAGCGTCGCCTGAATCTCTTCGAGTTCCTGCAGTTCGTCGGGCGACCAGTAGTCGAGCATCGTGCCGACCTGATCGAGCCGCCGCACCGACGAGCCGAAGAAGCGGAAGTGCACCGGCTCGCCGACGACAAGGCCGAACTCCTGTTCCGGCAGCGGCGCGTCGGTGCCTTCCTCCATACCGAACGGCGCGACGCACAGCGCGGAAATGGGCGGCTCCATGCCGGGCACGGCGGGCATCGCCGATTCGATCGCGACGTAGTACGCGCGTGCAGTGCCGCCGCGAATGCGCACGCCGCGGCCGCGCTTCACGTAGCCGTAATAGGCGGCGCCGCGCGCGACGGCGAGGTCGAGGTCCGCGCCTTCGAGCAGGCGCGCGGGCGCGCCGCCATCGGCTGCGAGCCAGCCGTTGAGCGTCGACATGATGCGCTCGACGAGCAGCGGCGACTTGAACACGCCGCCGTTGAACAGCACGGCCGTCGGATGGAGGAACGTCGTATTGGCTTCGAGCGGCTGCTGGCCGGATCCCTGCATGCCTTGCAATTCCGCGAGCGCCGCGACCTGGCGCCCGAGAAACGCGGCGAGATGGCGCGTGACGCCCGCGTCCTGCGCGTACGGCAGGCCGAGTTGCGTGAGACCGGCGCGCGTGCGGGCGACGGGCCGCGCGCTCGCGTCGACTTGCGGGAAGAAGCCTTCGAGGATCGTCTGCGTGAGTTCGTCGCGCGTCAGCTCGGTGCGGATCGAGCCGCCGATCAGTTTCGAACCGCGGCTCGGCACGACGAGGGGAACGGTATCCGTCGACGGATCGGACAGCAGCGTTTCCTTCGCGCCGCGGCAGGCGTAGGTGAGGGCGCGCAGCTGCCACGGATCGGCCTGCGTGCCTTGCGACGCCAGCTTGCGCGCGACGACGTGCGCGAGCGCGAGGTCCATGTTGTCGCCGCCGAGCAGGATGTGCTCGCCGACGGCGACGCGATGCAGTTCGAGATTGCCGTCGCGCTCGATCACGGCGATCAGCGAGAGGTCGGTCGTACCGCCGCCGACGTCGACGACGAGGATGATGTCGCCGAGCTTGACCTGCTTGCGCCAGCCGCCCGTGCTCTTCTGGATCCAGCTATAGAGCGCGGCCTGCGGCTCTTCGAGCAGCGTCATCTGGCCGTAGCCGGCGGCGTTGGCGGCTTCCGCCGTCAGTTCGCGCGCGGCGGGGTCGAACGAGGCGGGAATCGTCACCGTGATTTCCTGCTGGTCGAACGGCGCGTCGGGATGCGCGTGGTTCCATGCTTCGCGCAGGTGCGTCAGATAGCGCACCGAGCTTTCGAGGGGCGACACGCGGGCGACTTCGGGCGGCGCGTCGCTGGGCAGGATCGCCGCGCGGCGGTCGACGCCCGGGTGGCACAGCCAGCTCTTCGCGCTCGACACCAGCCGGATCGGCGTGCCTGCGCCACGTGTGCGCGCCATCTCGCCCACCACGAAATTGCGCTCGCCCGTCCACGGCAGCGCAAGGTCGCCCGCCGTCAGCTCGCTTTCGTGCGGCAGATACAGAAACGACGGCAGCAGATCGAGGTCTTCGAGCGCGCCGGGCGCGGTCAGTTGCGTGACGGGCATTACCTGCTGATCGGTCTTCTCGCCGTCGCTGGCGGCGAGATCGACATACGACAGCGCGCAGTGCGTCGTGCCCAGATCGATGCCGATCGAATAGCGCGGATCGCTCATAGTTCCACCTCCGCAGGGGCGAGCACGGTGGCGTCGTGGCTTTGCGTGAGCTTCGGCAGACGCACCTCGGCGGCGCGCCAGCCGCGATGGCTGATGCTGCCCGAGAACGGCGCCTTGCCGACGACGTTGCCCGTCAGGCGGATGGCCGTCGCGTCGAAGCCTTCATTGATGGTCACGCGGCTGCCTTCGGCTTCGTCGCGCACCGGCTTGATCGTGAAGTGCTCGCGCAGCGTCGCGCGGCAGCCGTCATGGACGAGGCGCGCGGCCGCGCCGATGTCGGCGTCCGAATACTTCGCGATGTCTTCCTCGACGAAATCGATGAAGCGCGCATCGCGCTGCAGGAGGCCGAGCAGTTGCAGCGCGGCTTCGGGCGTGGCCTCCTTGATGACGACGGGAGCGGGAGCCGGCGCGGGTGCAGGCGGCGTCACGGGCGTGGCCGCCGGAGCCGGGGTCGGGGCGGGCACGGTGCCGCTGCGCAGGCGCAACACGCTCGCTGCGAACTCGCGGTCGCCCAGAATGCTGAAAAACGTGCCGAAAGCAAGCGACAGCCTGCCCAGCAACGAAACGTTCGGTTCGGTCATGAAAGATCGCTCCTGATTCTTTGGATACTGCTGCGTCGCGCCCGGTTGGTGCACAGGGTTCGCGCGGCCGCGTGGGATTCGGGGCGGATGGCCGTGGCCGCCGCAAACGGGCGGACGCGCAGTCGCTGATTCCGCGTCAAAACCCGTATTTTGCCTTGTTGTGAGCCTTCGCCGGTTCAGAGTCCGATCAGAGTCCGATTCCTGCGCAAGATTGGCGGCCGGATTTTACGTCCTCAAGAAAGATTGAGCGGCATGGCGCTGTCATTTTTTTCGGCGAGGATAATGGTTCGCCCGCGTGCAAGCGATGCGCGTCGGCCTTGCCACGCTGACACCTTCAACCGATTGTCCGGAGGAAAGCCATGAGCATTTTCAGCACCATCCTGAGCAAGATCTTCCCGTCGAGCCATCCTGCCGTGCAGGCCGCCGCGGCACCCGATGCGGCGCCTGTCGCGGATGCCGCGCCTGATTCGCCGCCCGCCGATGCGGCGCCTGCGGCGGCACCCGCCGAGCCTGTCGATGTCGAGGCGATCCTGACGGCGCTCGCTGACCAGAACCCGGAGAAGCTGAACTGGCGCACGTCGATCGTCGATCTGATGAAGCTGCTGGACCTGGACAGCAGCCTCGCCGCGCGCAAGCAGCTCGCGGAGGAGCTGGACTACAGCGGCGACACCGGCGATTCGGCTTCGATGAACATCTGGCTGCACAAGCAGGTGATGACGAAGCTGGCGGAAAACGGCGGCAAGGTGCCGGACGACCTGAAGAACTGAGCCCGGCTGTCGTGGCGGCCCGCCGCGGCCAGCATCCGCTCGCGGGTATGCGACTTGCGAAGCCGCGGGGATCATGAAGCTCGCCACGTTCAACATCAACGGCATCCGTTCGCGGCTGCCGGCCTTGCTCGCATGGCTCGAACGGGAATCGCCCGATGTCGTGTGTCTTCAAGAGTTGAAGGCGCCCGACGCGGGCTTCCCCGAAGCCGAACTCAACCATGCCGGTTATGGCGCGATCTGGCATGGGCAGGTGTCGTGGAACGGCGTCGCGATTCTCGCGAAAGACACCCAGCCGGTCGAAACCCGCCGGGGCCTGCCCGGCGATCCCGACGATACGCATAGCCGTTACATCGAGGCGGCCGTCGACGGTGTGCTGATCGGCTGTCTGTATCTGCCCAACGGCAATCCGCAGCCGGGGCCGAAATTCGACTACAAGCTCGCGTGGTTCGAGCGGCTCATCGTGTATGCGAAGAAGCTGCTCGACAGCGGGCATCCCGTCGTGCTCGCGGGCGACTACAACGTCGTGCCCACCGATTTCGATATCTACAATCCGCGCTCGTGGCTCAAGGATGCACTGCTGCAACCGGAAAGCCGCGCGTGCTATGCCCGGTTGCTCGAACAAGGCTGGACGGATGCGTTGCGCGCGCGCTTTCCCGACGAGCAGATCTTTACGTTCTGGGATTATTTCCGGCAGCACTGGGAGCGCAATTCGGGTTTGCGCATCGATCACCTGCTGTTGAACGAGACGGTGACGGCCATGATGCGCGACGCAGGTGTCGACCGATGGGTGCGAGGCGAGCCGCATGCGAGCGACCATGCGCCAGCGTGGGTTGTGCTCGATCTCGGAGGGGCGGCGGGGGGTGTGAAGAAAACTGCAGTGAAGAAGAGTGCGGTGAAGAAAACTGCAGTGAAGAAAAGTGCAGTGAAGAAAAGTGCAGTGAAGAAAAGTGCAGAGAACAAGAGTGCAGTGAATGAAGCTGCATCGGGGAGCACGACGGCTGCAAAAAAGAGCACTGCCCGATCGACCCGCGCTGCTGCGTCAAAGAAGACCGGAAAATAACTTCACGTCCGACCGAACGACACGGCCATCAGTCGTGAAATGCAGGCAGCACGTCGGCGGCCAGTTCCGCCATCGCGTCGCGCACGGGCCGCTCCGATGCCAGGTTCAGCGTCACATGATGTGTGCCCGTTTCGCGCATGTCGGCCAGCAGCGCGAGCAATGCATGCCGTCCCGCGCGATAGCCGAGCGATAACGGCGTCGCAGGCTCATGTGGATCGTCGCTGAGATCGAGCCGCATCGCGACGCCGAATGCGCGAAACGCCGGCACGGGCAGACGCTCCACGGCCGCGCGCCACATGCTGTGTCTTGAGCGCTGCGTCTCCGGCTCGCGGTGATAGGTCATCCAGCCGATCGAATGCCGCGCAATCCAGTCGACGCTCTGTCCGCCCGATCCGACGGCGAGCATCGGCACGGGCAACGGCGGCCGTGGCAGCAGCATGAATTCGGGTGCATCTTCTGGCCGCAGATCAGGTATCACGCGTGGGGCTTCCCCCAGCGCTGCCGCGACCGTCTCCCAGTGCGCGCGATACAGTTCGCGGCGCGCTTCGGCATCGCGTCCGAACGCCGCGTACTCGGGCGGCCGGTCGCCCGAACCGAGGCCCAGGATGAAGCGGCCATTCGACAGGGCCTGCACCGACCCCGCACTCTTCGCGATATGCAACGGATGACGCAGCGTCAGCACGATCGCGCCGCTTGCGAGCGCGATCCGCGTCGTATGCGACGCCAGCGCGCCGAGCAGTACCCAAGGGTCGAGATGGCCGACGGGGTCGGGATAGTCGGCGCTGTTCAACGGCACGTCGCGCACCCACAGTGCGCGAAATCCGAGCGTGTCGGCGAGTGTCGCGAGCGCGACCTGCTCGCGGAAGTCCGCGACGATCGTTCCCGCGCGCAAGAGCGGCAGCGTCAGTCCGATCGACAGGCGGCCTGCTGAAAATACCCGGCGATCGATAGTGGCTTCGACAGTGGTCATCGTCGGTGCGCCGCGCTCGCCTCGTCACGAGGCGGCATGTGCCGGCGGCAATTGAGCGGAAGCTGATCCTAGCATCGCCCGGCGAATCCCACCCGCCAGTGGACACACAACCGCTGAAAGCGGCATGGATAAAGGCTGCGGCGTGTCCGCACGCGATTTCCGATTGTTTGAAATTTGGGAACTGTGATTTCAATCTATGAGCATAGAAATTCGATAGCTCTCGTCTACACTCTCTCTCAATCGACGCCGCACCGAATCATCCTGATGCGACGCTCTTCCCTGATTCAACATTCTCTGGAGTTTCATCATGAAGACCCGTCTTATCGCCGCCTTGCTGGTTGCCGTGTCCGCAGCTGTTGCCGCTCCCGCGTTCGCCTCGGGTTATGGCCCGGCACCGTTCTATCGTCCGTCCGTGGGCGCACCCGCATCGCAACGCGGCGTCAGCTCGCAGACCGTTGCTGCGGAACGCAACGCGGCCAATGCTGCCAACGATGCCGTCGGTGGCGTGAACGGCGCATCGTCGGAATCGGGCAGCCGTCAGCCCGCGCAAGACGCTCACGATGTCAACGTGTTCAAGGCTCATTGATCGCTTTGCGCGGCAGGCCCATGTGTCGCCGCGCAAATGATGCTGGCAGGAGGTGAAGCCATGAGAGCATTCTTCGAAGGACTGGTGTTGCTGGCGGCAGTGGTGGTGTACTTTCTGCCCGCCATCGTCGCCGATGCACGCGAACGCGAAGACGCCTTCGCACTGACGATTTTCAACGTGCTGTTCGGTTGGACGGTGATCGGCTGGATTGCAGCGTACGTGTGGGCGCGTCATCGCGTGAGCGACAAGCGGCTGGCGAACCTCACGACGAACACGCGTCGTTCGCTGGGTCGCGTGACGATTGCGAAGATCGTGGCGCGTTCGCGCCGGGTGCGTGCGGCGCGGCGTCAGTCGACGCTATCCGCGTAAGGAAGATCTGCTTTGATGAAACCGCCGGCCAATATCAGGCCGGCGGTTTTGTTTTTGTCCCGACACTCGACGTAATTCGATGCGCGCAATCGTTATGGATAGCGAAGCAAATTCGAATGCGGGCAAGAATGCATTTCAAACCGGCCTACCACAGCGCCCTCGTCCATCCTCGCAAGCGGACATCCTGCAGCGCCTCGCGCAGGTTCTGCACGAACGCATCGGCGCGCTGATAGCGGCTCTGCACGCGCGGGTCATAGCTGCGGTTCAGTGCGAGCACATCGACGATGCCGCGCGTCGAGACGCTCGTGTCGAGATCGGAGATGTCGGTGACCTTGGCCCATGTGCAGCGCGTGATTTCGTTGTTGGGCGTGGCCGTTTGCTGTTCGTCGACGTGAGCGGCAAACACATGATGGCAGGTCCGCGTGCCCGCGAACTCGAACAGATACTGCATGCCTATCGCCTGAAGGCGCGTTTCTTCCATCAGTTCGCGCACGGCGGCGGCTTCGAACGTCTCGCCGGCGTCGGGTTTGCCGCCCGGCAGCGACCAGCGCGAATTCGCCTTGCCGACCAGCAGAATGCGCGTGCCCATCCGGCACACGACAGTCGCACGTTGCTTCACAGTGTCTCTTCCATGTAGGGACGCGAAAGCAGGGCTAGCACGCCGCACGCCGCTCGATCCGGTGGCGCTCTCAGTCGCCATGTGGCCATATTGTCCGCCGATGTTGAGTACGCGGCGTGACATCTTTATGACAGCGCTCGCGAAAATTGACCCAACGCTGTCATCTACGTCGGACAACCTTGAACGCGACCACGCGCCGCCACGCGTTACGCGATGCATCCCATGCGTCGTGAATACGCGTACGGCGGCGCGCCTGCAACGGCCGGTCGAAGCGACCGGCGAGCGTCGAGGTGAATCGATGAATCCACTGTCCACGCAGCACAACTTCCAGAGCCTGTCGCTGAAGGATCTGCTCGAAGCACGCGATCTTTATCACTGGCATCTGACGAACAAGGCCAACGTCGTCGGCACGGCCGTCGGCCTGTATCTGATCCGCAGTGACGAACCGTGGCCCGATCGGGAGCGCCGCTCGAACGGTCACGCAAAGGCGCGTGCGGAAGGCAAGGGCATCCGCACGTTTGGCAACTCGGAAGTGCGTCCGTATTCGTGGCCGGCCGTGATCGTGCTGGTACGCGACTGGGTCGACGCAACCGAGTTCGGTCATGGCAAGGTCGATCCCGATCACATGGTGCCGCGTACGCTCTACATGCCAGACGGGCGTGCGGTGCCCGTCTGCGTGGTGGCCGTCGAGCCGACTGCGCCTGCCACCGGCGCGCCCGCGGCTGCGCGCTGGCCGTCGACGTACATCGGCGGCGGCTGTCCGTTGATCGCGGATACGCAAGGCATCGAACGTACGGCGAGCGTCGGCTGCCTCGTGACGGACGGCCATACGACTTATGCGCTCACCAACCGGCATGTTTGCGGCGAACCCGGTTCGCCCGTGAAGGCGCTGTTGCGCGGCGCGGTGAATGAAGTGGGTATCGCCTCCGACCGGCAACTTACGCGCGAACCGTTCACGGCTGTGTTCCCCGAGTTCGCGGGCAGCCGCAGCTTTCTGACGCTCGATGTCGGCCTCGTCGAGGTACACGACGCGAATGACTGGTCGAGCCAACCGTTCGGCATCGAAGGCAGCATCGAGTCCGTCGCCGACATCAACGAATTGAGCCTCAGCCTGCAGTTGATCGACCAGTCCGTTACGGCGTTCGGCAGTGCATCGGGTGCGCTCGACGGCACGATCAAGGCGCTTTTCTATCGGCACAAGTCGCTTGCGGGCTACGACTACGTTTCGCAGTTTCTGATCGCGCCCGCGAGCGGCAGTCCGCAGACACAGCCGGGCGATTCGGGAACGCTGTGGTATCTCGTGGCGCCCGCGAACGAGCACGCTGACGACGAAGGGAATCGCGATGTCCCTGCGCGCAACGGCAGAAAGTCCGACCAGCAGAAGCGTGCGCGCCATCTGTATCCGCTTGCGATCGAATGGGGTGGACAGACGCTTGCGAGCGACGACGGCCAACGTCTGAACTACGCACTCGCGACGGGGCTGAGCACAGCCTGCCAGTTGCTCGACGTGGATCTCGTGCGCGCGCAAAACGTCGGCGCCAACCCGTACTGGGGACAAACGGGGCACTACAGCATCGCGACGGCGGCGATCCAATCCGTTAAACAAGGGCCGCTGCGCGATTTCCTCGAAGCGAACGTCGAGCGCATCAGCTTCCGTCCCGACCAACTGACACCGGAGCAGATTCGCGAGAAGCTGGCGCGTGGCGATTTCGTCGAACTCGCCGACGTGCCCGACCTCGTGTGGAAGAAGACGCCCAGCCGTGTGCCGGGTGGACGCGACTATGCGCAGAATGCCGGGCCCGAGCATCCAAATCACTACGCGGATATCGATCAGCCCGATGGCGACGGCAAGACGCTGCGCGACGTGACGCTCGGCAATATTGCCAACATGAGCGTTGCCGTGTGGTCGAAGTGGTACGCGGACGAGGGCGACACGGATGCGCGCTCCGAAGGTCTGTTGCCGTTCCGCGTGTGGCAAATTTTCGACGAGATGGTCACGCAACTGAAGAAACGTAACGACACGAACTTCCTCTGCGCGGCGGGCGTGCTCGCGCACTACGTCGGCGATGCGTGTCAGCCTTTGCATGGCTCGTATCACGCCGACGGCTACAAGGACGCACCCGACGCGACGCCGAAGAAGTGGCCCGGCAAGGGCGTGCATGCCACGTATGAAGACAAGATGGTCGACCGTCATTCGAACGAACTGCTGTCGCAGATCGGGCCGCAGGCCAACGCGTTCGAAGGCGAGATTCCGAAGATCGGCGATGGCCGCGGCGCCGCGTTCGCGACGGTCGCGCTGATGGCCGAGGCCGCGAAAATCCTTGCGCCTTCGACGCTGATCGACGAGTACATTCGCTTGGGCGGCGGCAGTTCGGCGCGGGTCGTCGATGGTCTGTGGGACGCGTTCGGCGAAGACACCGCGAAGCTGATGGGCGCGGGCGCCCGCTATCTCGCCGCGATGTGGGAAGCCGCGTATGCCGTCGCCGATACGTCGCTGCCCGCCGGCGAGCGGGAAATCAGCGAGAAGGCGCTCGCGAAGGTGTATCAGGACAAGACGTTTCTGCCTTCGCTGACGCTCGACAAGATCGGGCCGGTGATCGGCTGAGGACGCGACCGTCGAAGGCTAGGCCGTCGCGAGCTTTTTGCTTTGCTTCGACATGCCTTCGAAGATTGCGGACGCGAGGTCGCGCGGAAAGTCGTGCGGAAGCTGCGCAGCAACGGTGTCGATGACCTGCTGCGTGGCGTCCGTCACGGCGGCGATCAGGTCGTCGACGGTTTCGCGCGACAAGCCCGCTTGTTGACCTTGCGCGACCCAGTGCCGCCGCACTATCTGACTGATCAGATAATGATTGCTCGTGCCGCGCACGGCCATCGCCATCTTCGCTTTCTGCATCGGCACGCGATTCGCGCCGCGCCCGATGATGGGATGCGCGGACAGCACGTCGTAGAGCGGTGTCGCGCGATAGCGGTTGCCGGGCAAATGCGCGATGCTGAAGTTCTTTGCGTGGCCATCCGTTGCGGCAAGCAGCCAGAAGATCAACTGCGTCTTGAAGAAGCGTGCGCTGTCTCCGGCGGCGTCGACGGAACCGGCCAGAACGTGCATCACGGCATCGATGCCCGGGCCGCCGTCGGCCTGATATTTCGCAATGGGTGGCGTGCCCGTTGCCTGACACATGTCTTCCTGTGGAAGACGCACGATCCATGTGCCGTCGCTCGACGGCCTGCGGTCGAAGCGTTCGACGACGAGCGCTTTCCGGTCGCCGAAGTGCCCGATCTCGCAAGCGGCGACAGGCAGGCCGTAGGCGGCGACGATCCGCGAACAGAGCCATTCGTTTTCCACCGACGTGCGCATGTCGGCCTGCATGTTGCCGACGAGCCCCAGCGGAAGCTTGAGGATGTGCGTGGTCGGGGTGCTGCCCTCGGGCAGCACCCAGCGGCCCTTGTGGCGCAGCAGCGCCGTTTTCTCCTGTGCGCCCGCGATGGACAGCCGCAGATCGGCGGCACGATCGTGCTGGCCGAGCGGCGCCGCCGAGGTCGTGTCGCGCAATAACCGGCCGATGTCGGTTGCCGTCAGCGTGTCGCCGCCGATCCGGTAGAGGTCGGAGGGCGCCTCGCCCGGCGGCAGCAGCTGGATGGCGCCGACGCAGTCGCGCCCGAGCGCGGCAAGCAGGTCGAAGGGCGCCGTGCCGCCCGTCTTGTAGCGCTGCGCCATTCTGCGGCGGATCGGTTCGCTATCGGGCAGCAGATTGTCGAAGAACGCCGACACGAGGGCCCCTCGGTACGGCTGGTTGCCCGGCGTGAAAGGCAGGGACAACGACAGCGGGCGCCCCTGTTCGTCGCCGATCCAGTCGTCGAAATAGACGAGCTGCTCGCCGCTGCCGGACTTTTCCCAGTAGCCGACGGCGAGGCCGTTCATCCACAGATCGAGACGTTGGGTGTGCGAGCGGCGCCCCATGCCTACCATTGCTCCCGCTTTCTGGATGCGCTTGCTGGGCGCTTGCGCGTTGCATCGGCGCGCCTGTCCGATCCCGGTGGAGATTGGCGCACGCCTGTCGCGCCGGCACCGGTTTTCGCGCGCTGGCCCGTCTTGATGGCGGGCGTCTGGCGGGCGGTCGTGGTCG
The DNA here is from genome assembly GCF_017104565.1 of Paraburkholderia sp. Tr-20389. Taxonomy (GTDB): domain Bacteria; phylum Pseudomonadota; class Gammaproteobacteria; order Burkholderiales; family Burkholderiaceae; genus Paraburkholderia. The sequence goes on from NZ_JAAGPD010000024.1 coordinate 119,998, forward strand.
TGGTCGGGGCGGCAGGTTTGCGCGGAACGGCCTTGGCGGCCGCGGGGCCTTGCGCGGCGGCACGGTTCGACGGCGCGATTTTGGCAGCGGGCGCTGCATTCGCGGGCGCAGGCTCGTCCTGGCTGAGCGTGATTCCGGCGTTCAACAGGCGCAGGACCTTGAATAGCCGCTCGACGCCGGCGGCGGCCGGGTTGGCCTCGAACTGCGCATAGCTTTGCTGCGTGATGCCGAGCCGCTCGGCGAGCATCGCCTGCGTGAGTCCAGCGGCTTTGCGAAAGCCGCGCAGAACGGGCCGCAACTGGCCAAGCGTCTTGACGGAATAATCCACGGCGGGCCTCAAGAGAGACGGGTTGAACGCGGGGCAGGGCGTCGATCCGGCACGGGCAGCGTCCGCACTGCCGTCCTTCGGAAGCAGGATACAGGTCGCAGACTGTATTGACAATATACAGTCTATGAACTGTAAATTAAAAATACAGGTTAAAAGCTGTACAAACTTCCCGCGGCGGCAGCACATTGGATTGCGAGGGTTTCGCAAACTGCCCGTGCGTTGCGCTGCAACGCAAGCATTCCGTCAGCACGGGTACGTGAAGTGCTGACGAACGCTCATTCGGCCGCACGATCAGGCGACGGCGACCCGATCGACAGTCACAACAAGGGAGGTAAAGCCATGAGCGATCATCAGTCTTCGAATGCACCCGATCCCACCCGTCGCAAGATCCTGGCGGCGCTCGCGGGCAGTGTCGCGTTGTCGGCTTGTGGCGGGGGTGGTGGCGGATCGTCGGGAAGCACGGGCTCGACGAGCGGCATTCCGCCCGATCGCGCGAACCTGCCGCGGCCGGCGCTGCCGGATCCCGCCACGTCGGGCGTGGATCACATCGTCCTCGTCACGATGGAGAACCGTTCGTTCGATCACATGTTCGGCTGGGTACCCAACGCGGAGCATCAGCAGACCCGCCAGTTCAAGGACGCCTTCGGTCAGACGCAAACGTCGTTCGGCTTGACCTCGAATGCCTCATACGGATTCCAGGCCTGTTCGTTCTCCGATCCGAACCATATGTATGACGCAGGGCGCGTTCACCTCGCGAACGGCGCGATGAACGGCTTTCTGTTGACGCCCGGCACGAGCGTCGTGCGCGGCGACCTGCTGCCCATCGGCTATTTCGGCGCAGCGGATCTCGACTTCTACCGCGGGGCCGTCACGCAATACACGGTTTGCGATTACTACATGAGCGGTATTCTCTCGGCCACGTTTCCGAACCGTCTCTATCTGCACAGCGGCGAGACCGACCGCCTCGACGACAGCGTCGATACGTCGTCGCTGCCGACCATCTGGGACCGGCTCGACGCAAAGAACATCTCGTCAACGTATTACTTCCACGATGTCCCGTTCACTGCGCTCTATGGCTCGCGCTATGTCGGCCGCTCGAGGCTGTTCGCGGAGTTCCTCGCGGATGCGGCCGCCGGCAATCTGCCGTCTTTCTGCATGGTCGATCCGAGTTTCGCGGGGGAAGCGCAAGGCACGTCGAACGACGATCATCCGCATGCCGACGTGCGCAACGGGCAGGTGCTGCTCGGCCAGATCTATGACGCGCTGCGCACCGGTCCGAACTGGAGCAAAACGCTGATGATTCTCGTGTATGACGAATGGGGCGGTTTCATGGAGCATGCGGTGCCGCCCGTCAAGCCGGTGTCGACGGCGGAGCACACCGTCGGCAACGACGGGCGCCTCGGCTTCCGTGTGCCGTGCATGCTGTTCGGGCCGCGCGCACGTGCGAACTTCGTGTCGCGCTACCCGTTCGATCCCAGCTCGATTCATCAGTTGCTGGCGTGGCGCTTCGGCCTCGATCCGCTCGGCGTCCGAGCGAGCGACGCGACCACCTTCAACATGGCTTACGCGCTCGACTTCAGCGACGCGGCGCGAACCGACGCGCCCGCCATTGCGGTGACGCAAGGCACGTTCGGCGTCGCGTGTTCGGTTGCGGGCATCATTCCCGGACTTGGCGGCGTCGATCACAGCCAGCAGGTTCCGTCCACTGCCGCTTCGGAACCTGCGGCCAACGCGCCCGGCGGACGCTTTGCGGACCTTCGCGCGAAAGCGACCGCGCTAGGCTTCCCGGGTGGTATGTAATTTCTGCGCGACGTGCACGACCTATGCGCGGCTCGATGAAATTGCGGCTCCGGTTCGACTGAACCGACCCCCGGAAGTTGGACAGTTTAACCGGGGCGGTGAGCATCGGTCGATCGCTTACTACGACGGTCCACGCTGCGGAGCAATCTCCTATCGTTGTTAGCCGCCGGCATTGCCGGCGGCTAACTCTTCATCCCAGCCTCTCCTCCCGCGCAGATAGCCGGATCGATCTGTCCAAGGATTCGCTGGTTCATCCATCATTTCAACAATCCTTGAACTATTGAAACGATGGATCTATGATGCCGTCATGGACTCGAACCTTGTCGTACGCGCGCTTGGCGCGCTAGCTCATGAATCCCGGCTCGCGATCTTCCGTGCGCTCGTCGTTGCGGGTCCGGAGGGCATGCCTGCGGGCGAGATAGCACAACAGCTCGGACTGTCGCCATCGAGCCTGTCATTCCATCTGAAGGACCTTTCGCACGCCGGACTCGTTACGGGTCTGCAGGAAGGGCGCTTCATCTACTACTCGGCCAACTTTGACGCGATGAATGGACTCATCGGGTTTCTCACCGAGAACTGTTGTGCGGGTGCAGCCTGTGGAGTTGGGGCAGCCCCGCAATGCCGGGGAGCGGCAACATGAAGCGTATGCACATCCACATCGCTGTTGAGAACCTTGAGGCGAGTACCCGCTTCTACACCGCCATGTTCGGAGGCGCCGAGCCGACAGTATCGAAGTCCGACTATCGCAAATGGGAACTGAGCGACCCGAAGGTCAACTTTGCTATTTCGCAGCGAGGCGTAAAGCCGGGAGTCGATCATCTTGGCATTCAGGTCGAGACTGACGAGGAACTGGCTGAGATGCGAGAGCGTTTCGCAAGCGCCGAATTGCCTGTGATGGACCAGACGGCAACTACCTGCTGCTATGCGAAGTCGGATAAATCATGGACCGTCGACCCTCAAGGAGTGGCTTGGGAGACCTTCCGCACATTGGAGACGGCGCCGACTTACGGACAGTCGCGACGCGATCCTGAGCCCGATGCGGCGGCATGTTGTGCACCTGCCCCTGCGACGATCACCTTCCGGAGCCGCGCGTGAGCAGTGTGGATCGAGCGGCAGACCGCTCTCGTACGCCAACGATCGGCTTCTTTGAACGTTACCTGACAGTATGGGTCGCGCTTTGCATCGTTACCGGCATCGTCCTCGGCCACTGGCTGCCGCCAGTGTTCCAGGCGATTGGTCGCATGGAGGTGGCGCAGGTTAACATTCCCGTCGGTGTACTCATCTGGGTCATGATCGTGCCGATGCTCATCAAGATCGACTTCGGTGCGATGGCGCAGGTAAAGGGACACTGGCGCGGCATCGGCGTCACGCTGTTCGTGAACTGGCTCGTCAAGCCGTTTTCGATGGCACTGCTCGGCTGGATCTTCGTTCGCCATGTTTTCGCCGGGTGGTTGCCGTCGGCACAGCTGGACAGCTACATCGCAGGACTGATTCTGCTTGCAGCTGCGCCGTGTACCGCGATGGTGTTTGTCTGGTCGCAGCTTTGCAAGGGCGACCCGTACTTCACACTCTCACAGGTCGCACTCAACGATGCCATCATGATCGTCGCCTTTGCGCCGATCGTTGCGCTGTTGCTGGGCCTGTCAGCGATCACGGTGCCGTGGGACACGCTCATCACTTCGGTTGGCCTCTACATCATCATTCCGGTTGTTATCGCACAGCTCATGCGTCGCCAGTTGCTTGCGCATGGGGATGCACACTTCAAACGCACGGTCTCGCGGCTGGGCCCGTATTCGATCAGTGCGTTGCTCGCGACGCTCGTACTGCTCTTCGCGTTTCAGGGACAGGCCATTGTCAGTGAGCCGATGGTGATCGCGATGCTCGCGGTACCAATCCTGATCCAGGTGTTCCTGAACTCGAGCCTTGCCTATCTGCTCAACCGCAGGCTGGGTGTCGCGCACTGCGTAGCCGGTCCATCGAGCCTGATCGGCGCAAGCAATTTCTTCGAGCTGGCCGTGGCAACTGCAATCAGCCTGTTTGGATTCCAGTCGGGCGCCGCGCTCGCGACGGTTGTAGGTGTGCTGATCGAAGTGCCTGTCATGCTGCTGGTTGTCGGCGTCGTGAACCGGTCGCAGCATTGGTATGAAACCCGGACGCATTGAGGATTGACGATGAGCATCACCATCTATCACAACCCCGACTGCGGCACCTCGCGCAATGTACTCGCGCTCTTGCGCGAAGCAGACGAGAACCCGCTTGTTATCGAATACCTGCAGAACCCGCCCGATCGAGCGACGCTTGAGCGCCTCATTGCCGACAGTGGAATGGCGGTCAGAGATGTGCTGCGGGTCAAGGGCACCCCCTACAAGGAACTGCGGCTCGGTGATCCGGCGTTGAGCGACGCTCGACTCATCGATGCAATGCTGGCCCATCCGATTTTGATCAACCGGCCTTTCGTCGTGACGCCACGTGGCACGCGTCTTTGCAGGCCGTCTGATGAAGTGGTTGGCCTGCTTGGGATCACACCCGAGCGGGAGATCCTGAAGGAGGAAGGCGTGCCATTCGTAGTTGGCCGCCCGATCTCGGGTGACGATCCTGGCTTTGTGCAGGCACTGCGCGATGCTGAGCTTCCCAGCGTCGATCTGAAGGAGCCGGGCCGCTCGTTCTTCGCCTTTTCAACCCTGACAGGTTCCCATTTAGGCTACGGCGGTTTCGAGCAATTCGGTCAGGATGGACTCATCCGGTCGCTCGTCATAGCGTCGGAGCATAGGGGTAAAGGTATCGGTCGCAACGTGCTTGCCGTCCTGCTGCGTGCAGCGTTCGATGCGGGCTCCCGTACCGCGTGGCTGCTCACAACGAACGAATCGGCGTTCTTCGAGAAGTCCGGTTTCAAGCCGGTCAACCGCGGCGCGGCTCCCGCCGCGATCGTGGGCTCGCGTCAGGCTGCAGACCTGTGTCCGTCAAGTGCCGTCCTGCTCTCGCGCGCCATCACCCTTTAATCGCCAGCTCCAATGCAGACCGATCTTCCGAACATCAGTGCTCTTCATCTGGACACACCCGACCTCGCGAAGCTGGAACCACGCGCGATATCGCAACACCCGCCACGCATTCTTCTTCTGTACGGTTCATTGAGGCCGACGTCATACAGCAGGTTGCTGACACTAGAGGCCGAGCGAATCCTTCAGCAGTTTGGAGCGGAGACGAAGGTGTTCGATCCGCACGGCCTGCCGCTGGCCGATAGCGTGCCTCTGGATCATCCAAAGGTCGTCGAGCTGCGCGCGCTATCAGTGTGGTCCGAGGGACAGGTGTGGTGCAGCCCGGAGCGTCATGGCGCACTCACCGGGGTTTTCAAGAACCAGATCGATTGGCTTCCACTGGATTCCGGCAGCATCCGCCCGACGCAGGGTCGCACGCTGGCCGTCATGCAGGTATCCGGTGGCTCGCAATCATTCAACGCAGTCAACGCGCTGCGCGTGCTAGGCCGCTGGATGCGCATGGTGACGATCCCGAACCAGAGTTCCGTTGCCAAGGCGTATCAGGAGTTCGATGAGAATGGACGGATGAAGCCCTCGTCGTACTACGATCGCGTGGTCGATGTGATGGAAGAACTCTACAAGTTCACGCTGCTCGTACGTGACCGTTCGGATTATCTGACCGACCGATACAGTGAGCGAAAGGACCGGGCGCCTGCAAACGTCACCGAGCTCGCCAACGCAGCCATGAGCCATGAGCACGACGCTCAAATAGCCGAACCAGTACCTTTTGCGGCGAATCACGGATTTCAGCTTCAACACGCCCATTAACCGTTGCACGAGTTTATGGTTGACGGTTCGGCCTATCTGTCTGATCGCCGCCGTGACGCGACGATAGCCATACCTACCTCTGTGCTTTTCGTAGATCGCTTTTACCTGAAGCTTAAGCTCCGCGTGGCGATCGTCTCGCGCAGAGCCTTCACCTGGTAACAAAAAGTGCTGCGTGCCAGCTCGCTGCCTTTAACATCGCGGGCAGCGGATACTCGGGCCGTAGCTTTTGAATGATTTCAACCTTCTCCGCGGTAGTGAGCGCGAGTTCATAGCGAGGATACCTCTCCACCTCCTTGAGGTAGGCGATTTCGGCTCTTAGTTGAGTGACTTCGTTAGCAGAGGCGCGCCCATGCTCATGCGTCTGATGAGTTTTTCTTTTATGTTGAACTTCGCCAGCGACCAATCCTGAGCTTTTCCTTCCGCGGCGATCGGGTGCCAAAGCCAGGACTCCGCCGGATTCGTACCGTCGACTCCATTCTGCAATCATCGAATCGGACCGGATGTTGAACCGTGCAGCCGCCTCTCGGAATGACAAGCCATCCTTTCGGATAAGTTTGAGCACCTTCAGCCTAAACTCGGCATCATACCTGGTGTGTTTGCGCCAGAGACCTGCGGGACCGTGGAGACGATAGGCTTCGATCCACCGGCGAAGCAGGGATGGGTCAATGGAGTGCTTCGACGCTACTGCTCTGATGCTTGGTCCCGCAGACAGATACTCGTCGACTACCGCTTGACGGAATGCGTATGGATAAATCGCCATAAAAGAAACCCCCAAAGAGGTTGGACGGATGTCCGACGTTTGGGGGCGGTTCAGCATGTCGCGGAGCCGCAATTCACAGCAGACAGTTTGCTTCGAATAACGCAAAGCGGCTCAGGCCGCTTCCTTCCGGCGCTTGCCAATTTCCGTTTCGACGGGCGCCTTGTCGGACTGCGGCACGGTGCCGGCAGGACGGTGCACGTCATGCGTGGCGAAACCCTGCTCGCGGCTCGGCACGTCGAACCAGTCGCGGTGCGAGAACGAATCGCGGATATCGTCGAGACCGCTTTGCCAGTGTTCGAGCATCGTGTCCACGCTGAACTCGTAGTCCTTGTAATGCCCTTCGTACGGCTTGTTCTTGTAGATCAGATGCACGACGTTGATCGCGCTGCCGTCCGCGGCTTCTTCGGCCAAACGGAACAGCGGGTCCGCTTTCAACACCGAAGTGGGCACATGCTCGAGCAGTTCCTTGATGAAGCGCGCATGCTTCTGCCGCTCGGCAAGCATGTTCGTGATCGCGCGCGTGCGGCTCGAATACTGGATGTCCTTGGCGCGCTCCGAGATGTCGAGGAAATCGCCAGGTGCATTGCCGCGCGCGCTCCACAAATCCACCTGGAAAACCAGTGTGTCCTTGTGATCGGAATCGCGCAGTACTTCCGTGAGCGGCGTGTTCGACACGAGCCCGCCGTCCCAATAGTATTCGCCTTCGATCTCGACGGCGGGAAAGCCCGGCGGCAATGCGCCCGACGCCATGAAATGCTCCGGCGCGAGTCGCATCTTGCGGTTGTCGAAGTACGTGAGATTGCCCGTGCGCACGTTCACTGCGCCCACGGAAACACGAATCGCACCGTCGTTGATGCGGTCGAAATCGGCGTATCGCAGCAGCGTCGCCTTGAGCGCGCCCGTGTCGTAGTAGCTGACGTGGTTCGGGTCCAGCTTGCCGAGGCCGGCCATCGGCAGTGGAAAGCGCGGCGCGAAAAAGCCCGGCTGGCCTTCCGTCAATGCGCGGCCCGCCGCCCACATGCTCGCCCACTTGCGCGAGAGATCATGCATGCCGAGACCGGGCAGCGCCCACGCGCCGATGCTGCCGACCCAGTCGAGCGGATGGCAGATCGTGTTCCAGAAACCGCGCAATGCCTCCACGCGATTTTCCGGCGCATTACCCGCGATGATCGCCGTGTTGAGCGCGCCGATCGACACGCCCGCGATCCAGTCCGGCTCGACCTTCGCTTCCGCCAGGCCTTCGACCACGCCCGCCTGATAAGAGCCGAGCGCGCCGCCGCCTTGCAGCACGAGCGCGATCTCGTCGTAGCGCGGCAACACAAATGGCTCCCGTTGTGCGCTGATTTTCTTTGTGTCGCTGCGCATGCGTCGCTCCTTATTTCATCGACCAGCCGTGGCTGACGATCACCGATTGCCCCGTCAGTGCCGACGATTCGAAACCCGCGAGGAAGGCAACGGTGTTGGCGACGTCATCGACGGTCGTGAATTCGCCGTCGACGGTTTCCTTCAGCATCACGTTCTTCACGACTTCTTCTTCACTGATGCCGAGCGCTTTGGCCTGCTCGGGAATCTGCTTTTCGACGAGCGGCGTGCGCACGAAACCCGGGCACACGACATTCGCACGCACGCCGCGCGGACCGCCTTCCTTCGCGACCACGCGCGCGAGGCCGAGCAGGCCGTGCTTCGCGGTGACGTAGGCGGATTTCAGCTTCGACGCTTCATGCGAGTGCACCGAGCCCATGTAGACGATCGAGCCGCCGCGCTTGCTGTCGTACATATGCTTGATGGCAGCCTTGGTGGTGAGGAACGCGCCGTCCAGATGAATGGCGAGCATCTTCTTCCAGTCGGCGAATGCATACTCTTCGATCGGCGCGACGATCTGAATGCCCGCGTTCGACACGAGCACGTCGATGCTGCCGAGTTCTTTCACTGCGCGCTCGATGCCTGCATTGACGGCTTCTTCATTCGTCACGTCCATCGCGACGGCGATCGCCTTGCCACCCGCTTCGACGATGCTCGACGCGACTTTCTGCGCGTTGTCCACATTCAGGTCGGCAATCACGACGGCTGCGCCGAGGCTCGCCAGCTTGCGCGCGCATTGTTCGCCGATGCCGCTTGCTGCGCCCGTTACGAGCGCGACCTTGTTTTGCAATGACATGTCTGTTCCCTTTCGATAGTTTGGAGAGTTTTTAAAACGAAAATTTCAGGCGGAGTTATCTGGAACGCTCAGACAGCGAGTTCGAGCGCGTCGTCATTCGACTTTTTTGCAGTCTGCATGTCAGCAGGCGCGAGATAGTCGAAAGCGACTTCGCCGATATCCAGCGTGAGATTCGCGATCACATGGCGCGCGCCGACGACGCGCTTCACGGGCAGATCGGCAATCGGTGCGAGGGCGTGCGGATGCAGTTCGAGCGCCGCGGGACCGCTCCATGCGCCGAGCACCGTCACGTCACGCAGATAGAAGCGCACGAGTTCGCAAATGCGTGCCGAGCCGTCGACATGCGGAATCACCTTGAGCAGATAGTTCGGCGTGTCGGCGAGTTTTGCGCGTTCGGTTTCGATATCGAGCATGTGATGCTTGTAGCCCATCGTGCCCGTTGCGATGCGTTGCGTGCCGTAGTCGAGCGTGCCGAGCAGCGTGTCGTTACCGTCGACGCTGAGCTTCGGCCGGGCGAGCTTCTTCGGAAAGCCCCAGATTTCTCGGCCGCCTGCAATCGGACCTTCGTCGTCGAGGTACATCGAGTGCGTGTAGTTCGCGAGACGACCTTCCATGTCGCGCACCGAGACCACCTGGCCGCTTTCCGTGTAGTCGCCGAAACCCGACGAATCCGGCATGCGAATGAACTCGTAATGTACGAGCGTGTTTTCCGGCTTCAGCGGTTCGGGTACGACGGCGCGCAGCGCGTCGAGATCCGTTTCATACGAAATGATGAAGTACTCGCGATTGAGAAAACGGAACGGCGGGCGAGGGTAGGCGGGATTGTGAACGGGCATCGCGAATGCGGATTGCCGGATCGATTTGATGTCCATGAACTTCCTCTTAGGCATTGGGCGTTGTTGGAGCACGGCGAATCTTAGAGCAAAAGCTTTTTTCGGATCACATTAATTTCTCCAATACACCGTTGGTCTACGCGCAACAGTGACCGGGCCTTTCAGTCTGATTCGATAAACGGTTAATTATTGTGAAAATCGGCATGACCTGTTGACGTGAGCGACACGTCGCTGACGCCGAAGTGAAATACGGATGACATGCAATCGATGCTGCGTCGACGCGTGCGAAGACATCAGAATGTTTGCGCGATCGTGAATCGGATGAGATTGATGGGTGAACTAAGCAATAGGCTTGCGTGTGACAGATGGTTGAAGGCGCATCGAAAGGACGCCGGGCAAGAATGAATGTGAACGAAACGACGGTGTCGCCGACGGGTCCGTCGACAAACTGGACGAAAGGCAACCGCAAGGAGAGTGTCGCTGAACTGTTTAATGATTTGTTGCAGCGCGACATCACCAGGGTATATACTAGGGTTATTACCTAGGGTATTACCCGCACAAGGAGTCCGCCATGCAACAAGCTACGACCGCTGCTGTCCCGTCCACGAGCTGGCTTTCGCGTCTGCGCGAACTCGCAATCCGCGCCGTCGACCTGCATCTGCAGCACTGCGCCGTTCTTGCTGAAGCGTATCGCCGCTAAGCAAATCGCATAAAAAAGGGGAGTACGGTTTCGTGCTCCCCTTTGTTCTTTGGGCTTACGCGCGCATCAGCCGATTCCGGCTGCGACGCGGGTGGTCAGTCAGATGCCCGCTTTATTTGCCGCGAAGATCAGCCGCAGCCCGAGCGCCGTGATCGCACACGCCGCGATCCGGTCGATCCACGTCTTCGCGCGCAGATAGATTTCGCGCGGCTTCCGGCTCGAAAAACACAGCGCCACGATCGTGTACCAGCCGAACTCGACCGCGAAGACCAGCGGCGGCAGCACGACATAGCACCACACGGGCGGATGCTGCGGCAGCAACGCCGCGAAAATACTGCCGTACCAAATGGCAGTCTTCGGATTGCTGAGCTGCGTGGACAAGCCGATCCAGAACGACTTCCGTGCGCTGCGGCTGTGCGCCGCGCCGGAATTGTCCATCGCGATCGGCTGTGCCGCCCCGCGCCAGATTTTCGACGCCATATAGATCAGATACAGGCCACCCGCTACTTTCAGGCCGATATACAGCCATTCGACGGCGACCAGCAGCGTATACAGCCCCGCGAGCGCAATGCCGCCGAAAAAAATCCCGCCGATGCCCATTCCCAGCGCGGTCGACAGCCCGTCGCCGCGAGACAGGCTGATCGAGTTTCGCGCGACGAGAACGAAACTCGGCCCTGGAATCATCGCGCCCAGCAGCAACGCGACGAGAATGGCGAATACGGCAGCGGATGCGGACATCGAACGGTCTCCTTGATGGCGTCTTCCGACGCAAATACACATGACGTGGCGATAGATGCGCGTGTGCCGCAAGGATAGAGGCAACCAGAAACCGCTGCAACGCGCGTGACGGGGCGCCCGCGTGTCAGCCCGGCCCGAGCGACTGGGACAGCGAAATCAGATTGATGGGCGCGAGCCGGATCAGCCCGCCGCGCGGACTGTCAATATCCGCGATCAACGCGAACGACAACGCGATCACGATGGGCAATACCAGCAGCACGGCGTTGCGTTTGATCTGTCCGCGCGTGCCGTAGCCGATCATCACGTTGCAGAACAGGCCGATTCCCAGCATCAGCGACCACGCCGTCACCGGAATATGATTCCACCACGACGCCTGCGTATAGCCCTGTGTATTGATGACGTCGTTCATGCCCGACACGGCCAGTGCGATCACGGGCGTCTGCCGGTCGACGGCGACGTTGCGCACGGCCATCCAGAGTTCGGTTTCGAGCTGGTTCGTTGCCGCGTTGATCCGTGCGATGTCTTCGTCGCTTTCAGCCTTGTAGTAGCGGATGCGCTGATCCAGATAACGGCGCAGCAAAGTCTGCACGCGCTGCGCTTCGGTATCGGGCAGCAGTCCGGTACGCAGATATTCCGTGCCGATCGCGTTGGCTTCCTCTTCCTCGTAGTTCTTGCGCTGGTCGTACCGGCTGACCGCCATCGAGAACGTAAAGCCGATCATCAGCGCGAGCAGCGTGAGCGTCGCGGCCTGCACGACGTTGAACTCGTCGCGGGCGTCGTCGGAGAGTTTGCGATGTCTGCGCATCAGCGCCGCGCCGGCGTATGCGCCAATCGACATCGCAACGAACGCCACGATGAACAGGAACAGCGGGTGTCTGAGCGGCGAGGGCATCTGCACGTCTCCGGTTCGATTGCAGTCGGGCAAAAGGAGAGAGAACGGGAACGGCCTGAACGAGGGCGGGCGCATGAACGCGCCATCGCGACGCGATTCTCCGATGCGCAGTCCGCTGTATGCAAGACGATCGTCAGGCGAATTGCTAGAGTAGCGCAATGGATGAAAACGAACGTATCAGGCGCGCCATGTCCTGGCTGCGCGAAGCCGATGGCTTGCTGGTGACCGCAGGCGCGGGGATGGGCGTCGATTCGGGCTTGCCCGATTATCGTGGCGCGGAAGGTTTCTGGCGCGCCTATCCGGCGTTGAAGCAGCATCGCCTGACCTTTCAGGACATGGCGAATCCGCGTGTGATGGCGCTGCATCCGCGGCTGTGCTGGGGCTTCTATGGACACCGCCTGGACCTGTATCGGCGCACGGTGCCGCATCGGGGATTCGATATGTTGCGCCGCTGGGCTCGAACCATGCCGCGCGGCATTGCCGCGTTCACCAGCAACGTCGACGGGCAGTTCCAGTCGGCGGGCTTCGACGCTGCGTCAGTGGCCGAATGTCACGGCTCGATCCACCTGCTGCAATGCTCGGAAGTCTGCCACGACGGGTTGTGGAGCGCGGACGACGTGCAGCCCGTCGTCGACGAATCGACCTGCGAACTCGTGAGCGAACTGCCGCGCTGCCCCCAATGCGGCGCGGTCGCGCGACCCAACATTCTGATGTTCGGCGACTACGACTGGATCGCGTTGCGCACCGAGGCGCAGGAAGCGCGTCTGCACGCGTGGCTGTCGACGGTCGAGCAACTCGTCGTGATCGAGATCGGCGCAGGCAAGGCGATTCCCACCGTGCGGTACTTCAGCGAGCAAAACGGACCGCGCGTGATCCGCATCAATCCACGCGATTTCGGCATCGCGCCACATCACGGCATAGGACTGGCGCGAGGCGGAGTCGAAGGTCTGACGCTGCTCGATCGCGCGATGAACGGATAGCGAACGGCATCGCGCCCGGCGATGCCGTTCTCGAGTTCCGCAATCTCCCACGCTGCTGCCTAGACGGCATCGGGCTGCGCGCCCCACGCGGGCTCGCGTTGGCTGAAGCGCCGCGCGTCGACGCGCGCCTGCTGCCTGCGCACGATGGAGCGCGCCGCCCGAGCCAGCGCCAGATCGAGCGCGCCGCGCCAGTCTCTTGCAATCGACGTCACCACGACGGGCGTCGCATCGGGCGTCTGCACCTGCACCTGACAGCGCTTGTCGAGTCCGCCACGCGGGCCGTTGATGTCGGACAGACTGACGGTCGCCTTCGAAATCAGCCAGTCCATCCGGCGAAACACGAAGCGGATGCGTTGGCGGGCAAAGCTGCGCATACGGACGGCTTCACGGTCGCGGGACTTGAACAGAACTTGCATGAGACACCTCCTTCGTGGGTACGGCTCAAGATTACGGCCAGAAGGGGTGACGGAAAAAGCAGAAATACCGGAACTTCAGGTTCGAAAAAACCGAACCTGCTCATGCTGCCGCAATCAACCTTGCACCACCGCGCCCAGTACTTTTTGCGTCAAAGGATGATGTCGCCCGCGCCGCGACACGATCGCGTGAATTTCCTCCTTCACGTCCGGCGAGCGGCCGAGCCAGCGCAAGCCGCGATGCATCGGATCGTTGCGCTCCGCGCCGAAGGCGGCGAGCGGAAACACGCCCATGCCACGTGCGGCAAACAGCGCCATCAACGCACTGTCTTCGAATTCGCCCGCGATAGCCGGCCGGATGCCTTCCGCTTCGAGCCAGCGGTCGAGCCGCGAGCGCAGCGACGAATGGCCCGTGGGCAGCAGCACGGGCAAGGACGCAAGGCTTTGCGGGAAATGATCGATATGCGTCTTGCGCACGATGGAGGCGGGTCCGTACCAGTCGATCGGCGAAGCGATCAGGCGCTCGCTGGACAGACGCAGGTTCGAATTGTGCGGCGCGGGCTGGCTGGACAGCACGAGATCCAGATGGTGATGCGCCAGTTCCGCCAGCAGATCGTCTGCTTCGCCTTCGTGGCAGAGCAGCCTTAAAGAGGGCGCGTCGAGCACGTTCGCGAGAATCGCATGGACGGCCAGCTTCGATATGCCGTCCGTCAAACCGACCGCAAAGCGCGCGACTTTCCCGCTCGCCGCCTCGTGCACGTCGTCGTGCAGCGCGCGGCCCAGCTGAAAAATTTCTTCCGCGCGCGCATAGGCCGCCTGTCCCGCTTCCGTCATTGCGACGCCGCGTCCCGCCGGCTTCAGCAGTTGATGTCCCAGCGATTTTTCAAGTTCGCGCACCTGCGCGCTGATGGTCTGAACGGCCATGTCGAGCCGTTCGGCGGCGCGTGCAAAACCGCCTTCCTTCACGACGACCCAGAAATAATGCAAGTGCCGGTAGTTGAGCATGCGTGGTCTCACTTCGAAAAAACCGAACTGACTGTCAGCTTATCACTGGTTTTTCCGAACGCGCTGCCGGGCGATCATGCGCCTGCAGGCTGTGACCCAGTAATCAGCCGTCTATTTCAACCGGACAACAACGAACAACGCGCGCAAATGGATTCCTTATTGACACTCGTCGCCGATCCCGCCGCATGGGCCGCACTCGTGACGCTCGTCGTGATGGAGGTCGTGCTCGGCATCGACAACCTGATCTTCATTTCCATTCTGAGCAACAAGCTGCCCGAAGCACAGCGTGCGCGGACCCAGCGCATCGGCATCATGCTGGCGCTGGTGATGCGACTCGGCTTGCTCAGCACGGTCGCGTGGATTGCGCGATTGACCGAGCCCGTGTTTTCGATGTTCGACCACGCGTTTTCGTGGCGCGACCTGATTCTGCTTGCCGGCGGTCTGTTTCTCGTATGGAAGGCCACGCGTGAAATGCACCATCACGTGAGCCGCGATGCCGACGAGACGTCGAATCCCGCGCTGGGTGTCGGCGGCTTGACGGTCACGGCGGCGATCGGCCAGATCCTCGTGCTCGACCTCGTGTTTTCCGTCGACAGCATCATTACTGCGGTCGGGATGACGGATCACCTGCCCATCATGTTCATTGCGGTGATCGCGGCTGTCACGGCAATGCTGTTCGCGGCGCGTCCGCTGTCGAAGTTCATCGAACGCAATCCGACCATCGTCACGCTGGCGCTCAGTTTCCTGCTGGTGATCGCGATGACGCTGATTGCCGAAGGGTTCGGCTCCCACGTGCCGAAGGGCTATATCTACGCCGCGATGGCTTTCGCGGGCTTCGTGGAAGGCATGAACATGCTGGCGCGCCGCAGGAAGGTGAAGCGCGGGCAGAAGCGGGCAGGCGACGAAGTGGAGCGTGCGGCTGCCGTCGGTTCCGGCAAGACTCACGCGGAAGGTTCGGCTGTCTCGAACTAAAGGAAGTGTTTCAGGTGGAGTTCAGGGCGGCCGCAAACGCCGCCCTGCATAGGAGTTAGCGAGGAGTGATGCAATGAAATGTCCCGTCTGCAAGACCCCCGATCTGCTGATGACCGAGCGTCAAGGCGTCGAAATCGACTACTGTCCGACCTGCCGAGGCGTGTGGCTCGATCGCGGCGAACTCGACAAGCTGTTGAACCAGATGCAGGACGACGCGGAGCCTGCGCGCCGGAGTGGCGAGCACGAGCACCATGCGCGGCGCGAACAGGCGTGGGGACGCCGTCACGATTCATACGACGACGATCGCCCGAGGCATGACGATCCGCGCGATCCGCGGCGCAAGAAGAAAACGCTGTTCGATATGTTCGACTTCGATTGAGTCTGTATGCAATGTGAATGAGGCGAGTAGTTCGCTTTATAGTATTACTATAACAATCAGACCGATGGCCGCAGCGGCACATCGAAGCGGGCGGCTCATGAGCGCCCGGCAACCAGATTAGTTTTCCTTATCTGCCTAAAACGTGGGAAATGGCGGCCTCAGCGCCGCCTCGTCATTCCAGACAGCCTGACGTTTGACGATGCGAACGTTGGGGAAAACGCTAATCGAAAGCGCGCGACGTCAAACATATAGTTTGGCTATAAGTAAAAGTCAGACGCGCGAAATGCAACCTCGGTCAAATCCGGGGCGTGCGCGGCGCGCAGGGTGTCCGCCACGAGCGCACATCCACGCCGGAGGGCCTCCGGACGGCGTTTTCCAGATCGATTGTCAGTTGCCTGTTTTGCAGCAAGAGTTGGCGCATGCGTTCGTCGTCGCGTCAGGGCCGTCGTCGCGCACGTAGAAAGCAGTGCCTGGAAAAACAACCACATCGGAGACAACATATGAAAGTCGCCACGCGTCTGATCGCCGGCATGCTCGTCGGAGCGGCGCTCACCGTCGCTGCCAGCGTCAACAGCTTTGCCGGGGACAAGCAGATCACCTTGGGCTTTTCGCAGGTCGGCGCGGAAAGCGCATGGCGCACTGCGAATACCGTATCGGTGAAAACGTCGGCGAAGGATGCCGGCATCAACCTGAAGTTCTCGGACGCGCAGCAGAAGCAGGAAAACCAGATCAAGGCGATCCGCTCGTTCATCGCGCAGAAGGTGGACGTGATCGCGTTCTCGCCCGTCGTCGAGTCCGGCTGGGAACCCGTGCTGACGGAAGCGAAGAACGCGAAGATCCCCGTCATTCTCACGGACCGTTCGATCGACGTGAAAGATACGTCGCTGTACGTGACGATGATCGGTTCCGACTTCCTCGAAGAAGGCCGCCGCGCAGGACGCTGGCTCGAAGAACGCTACAAGAACGAAGCGGGCCCGATCAACATCGCGGAACTGCAGGGTACGGTCGGCTCGGCGCCTGCCAACGACCGTCACGCGGGCCTGATGGAAGTGATCAAGAACGATCCGAAGTTCAAGATCATCGCGTCGCAAAGCGGCGACTTCACGCTCGCGGGCGGCAAGCAGGTGATGGAGGCGTTTGCGAAGACCTACGGCAAGCAGATCAACGTGGTCTACGCGCATAACGACGACATGGCGCTCGGCGCCATCCAGGCGATGGAAGAAGCAGGCATCAAGCCCGGCAAGGACGTGAGCGTCGTGTCGTTCGATGCGACGAAGGGCGGCTTCGAAGCGATGATCGCGGGCAAGATCAACGTCGACGTCGAGTGCAGCCCGCTGCTCGGGCCGCAACTGATGTCGGCCGTGAAGGACGTGGTCGCGGGCAAGCAGTTGCCCAAGCGCATCGTGACCAACGAGACCGTGTTCCCGATGAGCGTTGCCGCGCAGATCCTGCCGCAGCGCAAGTACTGATCGGCTGATAGCTGCACGAGTCGTCCGGCGCGCTTTGCAAACAGGGCGCGCCGGATTTCCATGAAGTGATCGCGTCACGCTGCTTGTGTCATGCATATGGCCGCACAACCGCTACTTGAAACCATCGGTATCAGCAAGACGTTTCCGGGCGTGAAGGCGCTGTCGGGCGTCGACTTCCGTCTTTTTCCGGGCGAAATCCATTCGTTGATGGGCCAGAACGGCGCAGGCAAATCGACGCTCATCAACGTACTCACAGGTGTGCACGAGCAGGACGCGGGCGAGATTCGCCTCGCGGGCGAGCCCGTGCGTTTCGCGACGCCGCTCGAAGCGGAAGCGGCGGGCATCCAGACGCTGTATCAGGAAATCAACCTGTGCCCGAATCTCTCGGTGGCCGAGAACATCTTTGCGGGCCGCCAGCCGAAGCGGCGCGGCGCGATCGACTGGAAAGCGATCCACGCACGCGCGGATGCGGCGCTCGCCGAACTGAACGTGTCGCTTGACGTCACCAAATCGCTCGATGCGTACCCGATCGCCGTGCAGCAGATGGTTGCGATTGCGCGCGCGATGTCGGTGAAAGCACGCGTGCTGATTCTCGACGAACCGACCTCGAGTCTCGACGACGGCGAAGTCGCGCGGCTCTTCGACGTGCTGCGCAATCTCAAGCAGGCCGGCATCGCGATCCTGTTCGTCACGCATTTTCTAGAGCAGACGTATGCGATCTCCGATCGCATCACGGTGATGCGCAACGGCGTGCGCGAAGGCGAATATCTCGCGAAGGATCTGCCCGTCGAAGAGCTGGTCGCGAAAATGGTCGGCCATAACCGGATGTCGGAGCGCCTGAAGGGCGGCGCGCCCGACACGCCGCAACAGCAGGCGGGCGCCGCGCCGTTCCTGTCGATGCAGGGTGTCGCGCGCCGCGGCGTGATGAATCCCATCGATCTCGACGTACAGCCGGGCCAGATACTCGGCCTCGCGGGTTTGCTCGGCTCGGGCCGAACGGAGACGGCCCGGCTGCTGTTCGGCGTCGACAAGGCGGATACGGGCACGATCAGCGTGGACGGCAAGAGCACGAAGCTGAGTTCGCCGCACGACGCGGTGCGGCACGGCATCGGCTATTGCCCGGAAGACCGCAAGAAGGAGGGCATCGTCGCCGCGCTGTCGATCCGCGAAAACATCATCCTTGCGCTGCAGGCGCGGCGCGGCTGGCTGCGTATGATCAGCCGCAAGAAGCAGCGCGAAATCGCCGATACCTACATCGAACGGCTCGGCATCAAGGCGCACGACGCCGAGCAGCCCATCGGTCTGCTGTCGGGCGGCAACCAGCAAAAGGTCGTGCTCGCGCGCTGGCTCGCCACCGAGCCGAAGATGCTGATCCTCGACGAGCCGACGCGCGGCATCGACGTCGCCGCGAAGTTCGAAATCATGGACCGTGTGCTCGCGTTGTGCACGAAGGGCCTCGCGATCCTGTTCATTTCGTCGGAGGTCAGCGAGGTCGTGCGCGTGAGCCATCGCATCGCGGTGCTGCGCGACCGGCGCAAGGTTGCGGACGTAACGGGCAGCGCGGTATCGGAAGATCAGGTCTACCGGCTGATCGCGGGAGCGAATGAATGAAGCAGGGAATGAAGCAGATTCAGGCGATATTCAGGCATCAGCTGGTGTGGCCCGTGCTGACGCTCGTCGCGCTGTTCGCCATCGACGTCGCGCACCGTGCGAGCTTTCTGTCGATCACGCTGCTCGACGGCCACCTGTTCGGCGCGCCCATCGACATTCTCAATCGGGCCGCGCCGCTCGTGATCGTGTCGCTCGGCATGACGCTCGTGATCGCGACGCGCGGCATCGACATTTCCGTCGGTGCGATCGTCGCGATTGCGGGGGCGGCGGCCGCCGTCGTCCTCGCCGACGATCCGACCCGCATCGGCACGGCGCTCGGCGCGGCGCTGGCCGTCGGCGTGCTGGCGGGCATCTGGAACGGCATGCTGGTCGCGTTCGTCGGCATGCAGCCGATCATCGCGACGCTGATCCTGATGGTCGCCGGGCGCGGTGTCGCGCAACTGCTGACGGGCGGGCAGATCATTCCCATCGGCGCGCCGGGCTATCTCGTGTTCGGCGGCGGCTATCTGGCGACGGTGCCGTGTTCCGTGTGGATCGCGCTCGGCGTGACGGCCGCGACGGCGCTGCTGGTCAATCGCACCGCGTTGGGCCTGTTCATCCGCGCGATCGGTGTGAATCCCGTTGCGACGCGGCTGGTTGGCTTGCGCTCAAGTGCGATCGTGTTCAGCGTCTACGTGTTCTCGGGCTTGACGGCCGCGATCGCAGGCATTCTTGCCAGTTCCAACGTGCGCAGCGCCGACGGCAACAACGCGGGCCTGCTGCTCGAACTCGACGCGATTCTCGCCGTGACGCTCGGCGGCACCTCGCTGCTCGGCGGACGCTTCAGTCTGGCGGGCACCGTGCTGGGCGCGCTGATCATTCAGACGCTCACGTACACCACGTATTCGATCGGCGTGCCGCCCGAAGCGACGCTCGTCGTCAAGGCGATCGTCGTGCTCGTGGTCAGCGTGATCCAGTCGAGCGTCGCGCGGGCGCTGCTGATGCGGCAACTGCTGCGCGCGTTCGCATTCGCAAAGACGAAACCGCTTACCGGGACTCCACAATGAATACCATGCTCGGCCGGCTGCTCGATCCGCGCACGCTTCCGATCGTCGTCACCGTCGTGCTGTTCGCCGTGCTGTTCGGCTTCGGCTCGGTGATGTACACGGGCTTCTTCTCGCTGCAGGTGCTGCTGGGTCTGCTCGTCGACAACGCGTTCCTGCTGATCGTCGCGATCGGCATGACGTTTGTGATCGTGTCGGGCGGCATCGATCTGTCCGTCGGCTCCGTCGTCGCGCTGACGACGATTCTCTGCGCCATCTGCGCTGAGCGTCTGCACTGGCCCGTGTGGGTGATCGCGCCGCTGGTGCTCGCGTTCGGCACGCTGTACGGCGCCGCGATGGGCGCGCTGATTCACTTCTTCCGCCTGCAGCCGTTCATCGTCACGCTGGCCGGGATGTTTCTCGCGCGCGGCGCCTGTTTTCTGATCACCACGCAGTCGATCACCATCAACGAATCGACCTTTCACGCGATGGCGGGCTTCAGCGTACCGATCGGCGGCGGCTCGCTGACATCCGGTGCGCTGATCGCGCTGCTGACGCTGGCCGTGGCGATCTACGTCGCGCACTTCACGCGTTTCGGGCGCAACGTGTATGCGCTCGGCGGCAACGAGCGCTCGGCGCTGCTGATGGGCTTGCCGGTCGCGCGCACGAGGATCGGCGTGTATGCATTGAGCGGCTTTTGCTCGGCGCTCGGTGGCTTCGTGTTCACGCTCTACGTGCTGTCCGGTTATGGACTGCAGGCGCAGGGCATGGAGCTCGATGCGATAGCCGCAACGGTGATCGGCGGCACCCTGCTGACGGGCGGTGTCGGTTACGTGATCGGCTCGGTGTTCGGCGTCGGCATTCTGGGCACGATCCAGACGCTGATCACGTTCGACGGCACGCTCAGTTCGTGGTGGACACGCATCGTGATCGGCACGCTGCTGTGCGCGTTCTGTCTGCTGCAACGGATCATCGAGCGGCATGCGGCGCGGCGCAAGTCGAACGGCACGGGGCTGGGCGCCAACGTGACAAAGCCCGCCGACAAGCCCGCGCCGACACACGGCACGAGCACGATCGATCTCGCGAAGATGAGTCCGACGACGCTGAAGCAGTCGTGAGCGTGTCAGCCGGCTAGCGGCAGCGTTGCATCGTCCATCTGCGCGCGCGCATTGCGCCGCACCGCGCCCGGCGACACGCCGACGATGCGCTTGAACGCGCGGCTGAACGCGGCGTCCGAGTCGTAACCGAGGCGCGTCGCGAGTGCCGTCAGCGATGCGTCCGTCTCCTGCAACTGCGTGAGCGCCGCCTGCATCTTCCAGCGCACGGCATAACGCATCGCCGGTTCGCCGACCAGTTGCGTGAAGCGCGCGGAGAACGCCGAGCGCGACATGCCGACGCTATCGGCGAGGGTGGCCACCGTCCAGTTGCTCGAAGGATCGCGATGAATCATCGCGATCGCACGGCCGATCTGCCCGTCGCGCAACGCGCCGAGCCAGCCCGTTTGCGCAGCGGGCGCACGCGCGATCCACGCGCGGATGGCCTGAATCACGAGTATGTCCGCGAGCCTCGTGATCACCGTTTCGCCTCCCGCATTCAGTTGCTGCGCTTCGGCCGCGATGAATCGCAACGTGCTCTGTATCCATTCCATTTCCGGCGACTGCCACGTGTCGACGCGAATCAGCTTCGGCAGCATCCCGATCAGCCGCTGAGCGGCGGGATGATCGAAACGCACGAGCGCGCAGATCATCGTGGTCGGCGCGCCGCCTTCGCCGTGACGAAGAATCTCGTAGCGATTGCTGACGGCTTCGCGCGGTAAGTCGAACAGTTTGCCGGCGGCAACGTCCGGCGCGCTCATCAGCCGATGCCCCGCGCCGTGCGGCACGAGTGCGAGGTCGCCGGGACGCAGCACGCAGCGCTCGGCACCTTCCACGTCGAGCAGACATTCGCCCGACGTGACGACATGGAACATCATCGATTGCTCGAACGGGGGCAGTTCGAGCGCCCACGGCGCGCTGAACTCCGAGCGGCAATAGAAGGTGCCGCTCATGCGCAGAAAGTGCAGCGCTTCGCCGAGAGGATCGCCGGATGCGGGCAGTGGGT
The DNA here is from genome assembly GCF_017104565.1 of Paraburkholderia sp. Tr-20389. Lineage (GTDB taxonomy): Bacteria > Pseudomonadota > Gammaproteobacteria > Burkholderiales > Burkholderiaceae > Paraburkholderia. The sequence continues at coordinate 141,961 of NZ_JAAGPD010000024.1, forward strand.
TCATGAGGACAGTGTAGGCGACACGAAGAACATCGTCCTGGTGCATGGACGAATGAGCATGAAAGATGGATTCGGAATCATTGTTCGTCCAGAGGAGCGTGGCTATTCTGGATTTACGGTCGCCGCACGACGCGGCGTGAAAGCGGAGATGATCCATGAAAGCAGACACGATTCTCGTACTGGGCAGCACGGGCAAAACAGGCCGCCGTGTAGCGGAACGGCTCGAGAAGCAGGGCGTGGACGTGAGGCGCGGCTCACGTTCGGGCACGGCGCCGTTCGACTGGGCGAATCGCACCACATGGGCGCCTGCGTTGAACGGCGTGAAAGCTGTGTACATCGCTTACGCCCCGGACCTGGCGGTCGAAGCCGCCGCCGACGACATCGGGTCGTTCACGCAGCTTGCCGTGCAAAGCGGCGTGCAGCGACTCGTGCTGCTGTCGGGGCGCGGCGAGACGGAAGCGCAGCGGTGTGAAAACATCGTGCGCGAGGCGGGCGTCGAATGGACGTTGCTGCGTGCGAGCTGGTTCGCACAGAACTTCAGCGAGGCGCATTTTCTCGAACCGATACTCGCGGGTGAACTGGCGCTGCCCGTCGGCGATATCGGCGAGCCATTCGTCGATGCCGACGATATCGCCGACGTCGCCGCCGCCGCGCTCACGGAAGACGGCCACGCGGGCCAGCTCTACGAGTTGACGGGGCCGCGCCTGTTGCACTTCGCGGATGCCGTCGCGGAGATCGCGCAAGCCACGGGCAGGCCGATCCGCTTCACGCGCGTCGCGATGTCCGGGTACGTCGCCGCACTCGAAGCAGCACAACTGCCGCCCGACGTGGTCGGCCTGATCCGCTATCTGTTCACGGAGGTCCTCGACGGACGCAATGCGTCCGTGCAGGATGGCGTGTTTCGCGCGCTCGGCAGACGACCGCGCGAGTTTCGCGATTACGCGCGCGCGACGGCCGCAACGGGCGTCTGGACGCCGGCCGTAGAAGACAGGGCACCCAGCTTTTGATTGAGCCAGTACGCGTACGACACCTCGATATTCTCCTGAAGCGCGACGAGGTTCGTGGTCTGGTCGATCAGCAGTTGCCCGATCTGCGCGATCAGGTTGAACTCCTGCTCGACCAGTTTCGTCACGGTGTTCGCGCCGCGGATTTCCGCGCGCTCGCGATTCCACGCGGCCCAGCCTTGCAGCCACGACTGCTGCTGCAAGGTCAGACGCTCGACGATGGCCTGTTGCATCTGGGCCAGCTCGCTCCAGGTCTGCAGGTCCATGCCGAACGCGAACAGCCGCGCGGTATCGATGCCGTTGGTGGCCGAACGCGCGGCCCAGCCGCTGAGCAGCACGGGCATCTTCAGCGTGTCCTGAACGGCGCCGGCGCGCGCGGCAGGCGCGGTCTTCTGCACGGCAGCCGCGGCCGTCACGGCGCCCGACGCGGCTCGCGATGCAGCCGTCTGTTCCGCAAGCGCGGGCGTAAGTGTCATTTCGTTCATAGCAGGCTCGTCAGGTAAGAGGAAGGTCAGCCGCCAAGCCGGCTCAGCATGCTATACAGCGCCTTGATCTGGATCGCGTCGCGCGAATAGTAGTCGGGCTGGTCGGGGTCGTCGCTCGTATAGCCCCACCAGTCCCAACAGCCATCCGGGTTTTGCAGGCCGCCGCCGTCCACGCCCGTCGCCTGCGGGTACAGCACGATGATGTCGTTGCTGTCGGCGAGTTCGTTGTACCCCGTCGACGTGATATAGCGGTTGCCGTAGGGCGCCTGGTTCGCGATGTCGGCGCGTCCGTACACGTAGTTCACGTAGCTGTAGCCCTGCTTGCAGCCGTGCAGCACGACGTGCACGCGCGCGGGTGCACCTTCTTCGACGGCGCGTGGCACGTACGCGTAGCCGAATTCACCCATGCTCGCGCGCGCTTCGCGGCCGAAGAATTCCGTCTGGTCGAAGCGCAGCAGGCGGCCGGTGGTCTGCTGCGCAGCGGGCTTCAGATCGGCGTAGATGTGATGCAGGATACGGTGCGACTGCATGAAGCCGCCCTGGTTGATATACGGTGGCTGGTTGGTGTCGAGCTTCGAATCTTCGGGATTGTCGGTGACGATGGAGTGGCCGGCGGGCACCGTATCGTCGAACAGGATATCGTTCGACGCTACGCCGAGCAGTTCATAGAAGCGCTGCGTGCACTTCACGACGTCCGAATACACGACGGTATCGCGCGAGCCCGTGAACAGATAGATGCGATCGCCTTTGAGATTCGACAGCGGATCGATCGCGCCTGCCTGCTCGGTGTCGCGCGCAAGTTGCGCGAGGCGCGGTGCACTCGGCCCCGTCTGCGGCGTCAACGGGCTCATGCAGATGTATTCGGCGCTTTGCACATAGGCATCGGCTGCAAGCGGCGCCGCACCCCGAAACGATTCGGAGCAGCGAAACGGTCCGCCCGCAATCACGCCGACGCCTGCAAAACTGGCCGAATGCGCGAGGTGCAGTTGCACCGTCATGAACGCGCCCGACGATAAACCGGAAATGGAACTCTCGCCTTTCTTGACCTTGTAGTCGCGCAGTTGAACGATCTCGTTCGCCATTGAATAGTCCCCCGTACGAGTCGTGCAGCTACGACGACGTTCATCGCGGCTGCACGGATGTGTGATACGTGAAGGTCGTTTGTCGAGCCGCTTTTCGCGGCGCTTCGAGGCCGAAGCTCTATTGGTATAGGCGAGCTTGCGCAGTGCAGCAAGCGCTTTATTCTGAAGATTGACACGCGCGGTTCGTGTTCGTGTGCTGAGGCAGCAAAGGGATGCCGCGTGCATTGCATTCACGCGTTGTGCATCGCGTTGCACCGCGCATTTTTTACGCGCTACGGGCGATGCTACTGCGTGGCAACCGGCCTCTCCGGTACGCCTTTGAAGCGCGTATGCAACTGCGTGCGGATTTCCTCGATCACGGGCGGCGGCAGCGGAATGTAGTCGAGGTCCTGCGCGGCGCGATGCCCGTTTAAAAAGGCCCACTCGAAGAAGCTGAGGGCCTCCTTGCCGTGATCGGGCTTGTCCTGCGTGACGGGCATCAGCACGAAGGTCGCGCCCATCACGGGCCATGCGTCTTTGCCGGGCTCGTTGGTGAGGATCGCATAGAGCGAGGTCTGCCAGTCGGCGCCCGACGCGGCCGCGTTGAACGCGTCAGGTCCGGGCTGCACCGACACGCCCGATGCGTTTCTCATCGCCGCGTAGGCGATATGGTTCTGCTTCGTGAAGTCCCATGCGACATAGCCGATCGAACCGGGCAGATAGCGCACGTAGGTCGCCACGCCTTCGTTGCCTTTACCGCCGATACCGCGCGGCCAGTGAACGGACGTGCCTTCGCCGACCCGGGTTTTCCATTCGGGGCTGACTTGCGACAGATAGTGCGTCCAGATGAGCGTCGTGCCCGAACCATCGGTGCGGCGTATCACGGCGATCGCGAGATCGGGCAGCTTCAGCTTCGGGTTCAGTACGGCGATGGCCGGGTCGTTCCAGTTCACGATCTTGCCGAGGTAGATGTCGCTCAGAACCTGACCGGACAACGTCAGCTCGCCCGGCTTGATACCCGGAATATTGATGACGGGCACGACGCCGCCGATCACAGTCGGGAACTGGACCAGACCGCTCTTGCTCAGTTGGCTTTCCGTCAGCGGCGCGTCGGACCCGGCGAAGTCGACTTGTCCAGAGAGAATCTGCTTGACGCCTTCCGTCGATCCAACGCCGAGATAATGAACGGTGCCGCCACCGGATTTCTTGTAGCCGTCCGCCCATGCGAGGTAAATCGGCGCGGCGAACGTGCTGCCCGCGCCGGTGATGTCGGCGGCATGGGCAGTCATCGACAAAAGAGAGGCAAGCACGGCAAGCGCGGTCGGCATGGTTCTCACGATACCCTCACTAATATTGCTATTCGCGTTGTTCGGTGATGGCCGGTCCAGCCGTTCGTTGTCGGCGCGTGGTTGACGATGCGTCACGAGATGGCATTGCCATGACAGTGATTAGAGTTCTCACGCGCGCGCTACGCAAATTGAATCGACCTATCGGAAACCCGCACGGAGACTCGGTCTGCGCGCTGTGCATTCATCGGAAGAGAGCGCGGATGACAGATGACGCAACGGATTTTTCATGCTGTATGCTGATTCGAAAACGAGCGTGGCGGCTGCATCCTTAAAAGGAGAAATCGATAATGGACTTTCTGCGCCGGCTGTTCCATCGCGATGAACCGGCCGCGTCTCCGATGGATGCCGCGCGTATCGATGAAGCCATCGAACGCATACTCGCCATCCATCCGCGCATCGGCGTGGTGAGCCGCTACCGGCAGCGGCTGAAGCAACCGATATCGGTCGCGCTCCAGTACACGGACGAACTGCTGGCGTCGCTGCCCGCCACCCTCGATGCGAATGCCGACGCGTGGGCGGCCAGCCCGAATCTGCGCGCGTTCTTCGCGACGCCCGAGGACATCGCCGATACGTTCGGCCGCTCCGAAGACGTGCGCGCCTTCTTCGATCAGAACCCCGGCGCCGTCGATCTGCATGGCACGCTGGGGATGGCGTTGACCGAGCGCCACGTGCTGGGCGTCGCACTCGACGGCGACACGCTGCATCACGATGTCGCTCAAACCACGCTAAGTTTCAGCGATCATCACGTCAGGATCTGCGGGCTCACGGAAGAGGCGTTGCGTAAGGAGATCGAACGCAGGCTGATCGATCAGCTCGCGCTCGAAGGGCTCTCGATGCTGGCCGCCACGCGCGCCGCACGGCTCGCGCGCGGGCGCGAGCTGATGCAGGAGCGGGTGGCGTTGCTGCATCGGCGCGGCACGGGTATCTCGTCTTTCGCGGGCGGCGGCGCGACCGTCGAAGCCGACGAACTCGTGCACGTGCAGACACAGATCGCACAGAATGCTGAAAGCCTTGCCGCGCTCCGAGTGCCGACAGATGTCGTCGAACACGAGCTCGAAGGCATTTGCGAGGTGTTCGGCAAGCCCGCCGATTACGTCTATATCCGGAACCGGCACATTCGCATCGATATGATGAACGTGGTGCAGGAAGGCGAGACGAAAGTCGGCAACGATATCGAGTTCCACTTTGTGCGTATTCCGGGCGTCACGCCGCAGATGCGCGCGTTCGCGCTGGTCCGTTTTCGCCGTTCCGATCTGCCGCCAGGGGGATTGCATATCGACGCCGCGATGCGCGCTCTATAAGATCGAAGCAGGATGTCGCGCCTGGCGACGAAGCGGAGGTTACAGATGATCAGGTTCGATCTGATTGTGTTGTCCGTGGCGGCAAGCCTCGTCGTTTCGCTGACGCCGGCGCGACAAGCCATCGCGCAACCGTCCGCGATGAAGCCGATGCAGGATGCGCAGCGAAAAGCCGAACAGAAGGCGCGCAACGCTCAAAAGAAAGATGAAGAGCAGGCCGCGTCGCAAGACAAAGCTCCCAAGCCGGACAGCACCAAACCTGCATCGTCGCCGTGAGGCCTTTGCCGCTGCGTTTAGCGTGTACGTCGTTTCAGTTTTCTGATCGTTTGCTGCCGCTATTGCGCAATCCGCATTGATGCGATGTTGGTGGAAATACGCCAACACACAGGGAAAGTCACATAGACTGTTTGCAGAGGCTTTCTGCTTTTCGTGCGAACGACAATCTTGCCGTGTGCCGTTATCGAGGCAACCATGAAACGCATTGTGCTGGCCACACTACTGGGCTTCTCGTGTGTCGCCGTAGCGGCGCAGAATTGCGAAGAGATCAAGAGCAACTGCGCGGCAGGCTATGCGCGCGCCGTTCAGGCATGTGGGCCGTCGGGTGACAGGCGGGCGGGTATCTGCCGGGCCGAAGCGCACAACAAATACATCGAATGCGTCAGGGCGGGTGGTTGCGAAGCCTGATATCAATGGATGCGGCTTCTTCGCCAGATCAAGCAGAACGGTAGTCACCGGATTCATCAACTGCGTTGCGCGCTCGCGCTCGGCGAGCGGACTTTCCATGAGGAGAACGTCGTTATGGCTGAGCTTTGGGTAGGCAATATCGAAGACAACACGAGCGATGAGGAAATCAAATCCTTTCTTTGCCGCTACGGGTTTCCGCCGTTCGATTCGATTCAGCGCGTCGAAGGCACGGGTGAACGTCCGGCCGTCGTGCTCGGATTCAACGACGTCGGCGCGCACATTCTGCAGAATCTGCAGCCGCGCGTTCACAACATGTTCTGGAAGAACCGCACGCTGACGGTGCAGGTCGTGCCCGAGCGCGACGAGTCCTGATGCGTGTGCCGTCCATGCGCCGCATGGACCTTTAGCCGAACTGTTACGGCGCTTACGGGAGACGAGCGATGGCTGAAGCGAGGGCTGAAAAGAAACGGGCCAACGGCAAGCAACAGGCTGGCGCGCATGAAGGCGCAACGGCGTCGGGGCGTCTGGGCACCAAGGAGTATGAAAAAGAACTGCGGGCGCTGCATATCGAGCTGGTGAAACTCCAGGAATGGGTCGTGCAAACGGGCGCCAAGGTTTGCGTGCTATTCGAGGGACGCGATACCGCAGGCAAGGGCGGCACGATCAAGGCGATCACGGAGCGCGTCAGTCCGCGTGTGTTTCGCGTCATTGCGTTGCCGGCGCCCACCGATCGCGAGAAGACCCAGATGTACATCCAGCGCTATCTCCCGCATTTGCCCGCAGCCGGCGAAATCGTGCTGTTCGACCGAAGCTGGTACAACCGCGCGGGGGTCGAGCGGGTGATGGGCTTTTGCACGGACGATCAGGTGGAGAACTTCTTCAAGGCCGTGCCGCTGATCGAACACGCGATCATCCAGTCGGGCATCATTCTTCTGAAGTACTGGCTCGAAGTCAGCGAAGACGAGCAAACGCGCCGGCTCGAAGCGCGCATCACCGACGAGCGCAAGATCTGGAAGCTGACGCCGATGGATCTGCGTTCGTACAGCCGCTGGTACGACTACTCGCGCGCACGGGACGATATGTTCGCGGCCACCGACACCGATAAGGCGCCGTGGTTCGTGGTGAGGTCGGACGACAAGAAGCGCGCGCGTCTGAACCTGATCACGCATCTGCTCGACAGCATTCCGTACAAGACGATGCCGCGTCCGAAGATCAAGCTGCCCAAGCGGCAAAAGGCGGAAGGCTACCGGCAGCCCGACCGGCCGGCGAGGTATGTGCCGGAGAAGTTCTGAGCGCTGGCGGGCTGGCTTTTACGACCCAGCCTGCCGGATAGCCGCGGCGATGTCGCGGCTCACGGTCGCGAGCGCGCGGCTATGCGCGGCGACGAGCGCGTCATAGCCGGCGCCCGAGACCGGCTCGCGCACCGTCGAGCGGCCCGTGAGCAGCGTCGTGCGGCCCGCTACGTGCACGGTCCACCGCGCGTCGATGGCGACGGCCTCGCCGGGCATCGAATCGAACTGTACGAGGTCGACGCGCACCCGCCACGACTCCGTGCCCGCAACCGTCTGCGACGACACCGACACCCGTTCCGAACCGAGCAGGCGCGTCAGGTCGCCGGCAATCGCGGCCGCGATGCCGCTTCTCAGCGGTTCGCCCCAGCGCGCGAATTCGTCGAGCGCGACTTCGTTGCCTGACACGCGTGTGACGAGCTGTGGACGGTCGACGAGTTCGGGTATCGTGACCGGGCCGACGACCACGGCGCCCTGCAACGCCTGGCTGCTCCGTTCGAGCGACGGATCCGCGCTCAGCGTATAGAAGCTGGTCGGCGGGGATTTGCAGCCGTGCAGCAACGCGACGCTTGCGCACAGCACAAGCAGCGCGGCAGCGGTGCGCCCGGTTCGCGTCAGCGGCTTCATTTTGCGTCCTCTGTTTTGCCACGCAGCAGCGCTTCGGGATGGCGCTGAAGATAGTCGGAGAGCGCACGGAACGACGCCGCTGTGCGCGCGAGTTCGCGGACCGCGTCGCTCGTGTCCTGTTGCAGCGCCGAGTCGGGTTGCAGCGCGGTGTTCGCGGAGTCGAGCGTCGCCTGGGCGGCGGACAGCGCGTTCTTCGCCTGCGGCACGACCTGCGTGTTGAGGTTGCGCATCAGCAAACTGGTGTTGGCAAGCGTCTGCTGCGCGTTCTTGCCGATCTGTTCGAGCGGCAAGCTGTCGACGCGAGCGATGATCCGGTTCAGCGACTCCTGCAGCGATTGCAGGCCGCTTGGCGTGGTAGGCAGCTCGGGCGGCGTGCGGGTCCAGTCGACATGCGCTTTCGGCGCATCCGGGAAGAAGTCGAGCGCGACATAGAGCTGGCCCGTGAGCAGACTGCCCGTCTTGAGTTGTCCCCGCAAACCGCGTTCGACGAGGAAATTGGCGAGTGCTCGCGGGTCCTCGTCCATGCGTCCGCCTTTCGGCTCCGTCGCATAGCGCGACGTGAAGCGTTCGGGGAATATCTTGACTTCGACGGGAATGCTGATCCGCTTCGTGACGGGATCGAAGCGCGTGTAGATTGCAGAGACTTCGCCGACCGTGATACCGCGGAAATCGACGGGCGCGCCCACGACGAGGCCGCGCACCGAGCCCTGGAAATCGAATGCAAATGTCTCGACGATGTTCTCGTGCAGCTTCAACGCATCGTCGCGCGTGGCGAACAGCTGGAAGGTCGCTTTGGACTCGGCCTCGGGTAGTTGGAGCGAGTTCGCGGGCGTTTCGAACGCGAGTCCGCCGACGAGTATCGACACCACCGACTGCGTGTTGATCTGCACGCCTTCCGTGCCGAGCGTGACGTCGATGCCGCCCGCCTGCCAGAAGCGCGAATCGCTGTTCACGTAGCGGTCGTACGGCGCGTTGATGAACACGTGCAGCGTGACGCCGCCGCCGTTCTTGTCGAGATCGAACGACGTCACCTGGCCGACCTGCAGACGCCGGAAATAGACAGGCGTGCCGACATCGACCGAGCCGAGGTCGGCGGCTTTCAGCACGAACTCGCGGCCCGGCACGTCGCTCGCGAACACGGGCGGAACTTCGAGGCCCGTGTAGTCGCGCCGCTCCCGTTTCGCATGGCCGATATCCATGCCGATGAACGCGCCCGACAACAGCGTGCTGATGCCCGACACCGTGCCGCCCGCGATGCGCGGCCGGACGACCCAGAAGCGGGTATCGTCGACCAGCATGTCGGTGGCGTCGCGCGTGAGTTCGGCTGTCGCGATGACCTGCTTGTAGTCGTCCGACAGCGTGACTTTCTTCACGACGCCGATATCGACGTCCTTGAACTTGATCTTCGTCTTGCCCGCTTCGAGTCCTTCGCCCGTCTTGAAGCTGATCGTAATGGTCGGACCTTGCGAGAGCACGGCCTGCACGGCGAGCCAGACACCGACCAGTACAGCGACGACGGGCACGATCCAGATCCACTGGATGCGCCAGCGCTTCTTCGGCACGGCGACGGCCTCGGGCAGCTCGGGCGGGCGGCTCATTCGGGTTGCCTCATGCATCCAGATGCGTCGCCGTCGGGCTGACGACGCGGCAAGCGTGAATGGGAGAGGGCGCTCATTTCACTTCCTGCACGGTGCCGTTCGTGCCGTTCGCAGGCTGCGACGCATCGCCCGCATGCGCGGCCTGCTGCGTGGTCATGCCTTCGGCCGTGACCACCCAGCCGCCGCCCATCGCCTTGTACAGACTCACATACGACACCAGCACACCCGCCTGGGTCTGCGTCTCGCTCAACTGCGCGTTGAACAGGCTGCGCTCGGCGTCGAGCACCTCGATATAACTCGTGTAGCCGCCTTCGTACCTGAGCCGCGCCAGATGCGCATAGGTCGCCAGCGCCTGTACCTGGCGGCCCTGCACCTCGAACTGCTCGCGCAGTTTCTGCGACGAGATCAGCGCATCGTCGACTTCCTGGAACGCCACCTGGATCGCCTTGCGGTACGAGTACAGCGCCTGCTGCTGCACGGCCTCGGCCTGCTTCACCTGACCGGCGATCGCGCCGCCCT
>NZ_JAAGPD010000025.1 GCF_017104565.1 Paraburkholderia sp. Tr-20389
GTGAGCGGCTCAAGCAACTTATCAACGAAAAACGGCCCGGGCGCTCTTGCGCTCGGGCCGTCAAGTCCAGACCGTTTCGTTATACCGTTCGAGTCCTCAAAAGAGACCTTAACTGAACGGCATTAGGGCCGAAGCCCGTCTTTCCTCGTTCAGTGCGACAGCCGTTCGCAGTGTGCGCGTCAGATCGTGCCGAGCTCGCGGCGCAGGAACTCGTGGAAGTGCTGCATGCCGTCTTCCATCGGGCTCTGGTATGGACCGACCTGCGATTCGCCGCGATCCAGCAGCGCGCGGCGGCCTGCGTCCATGCGCTCGGCGATCTCGTCGTCTTCGCGCGCCGTTTCCATGTACGCGGCACGTTCTGCTTCGACGAAGTCACGCTCGAACAGCGCGATTTCTTCAGGGTAATAGAACTCGACGATGTTGGTGGTGTGCTGCGGGCCGCGCGGAATCAGCCACGATACGACGAGCACGTGCGGATACCACTCGATCATGATGCCGGGGTAGTACACCATCCAAATCGCGCCGAACTCCGGCATCTTGCCTTCGCGGTAACGCAGCACTTCGTCGTGCCACTTGCGATATGTCGGACTGCCAGGACGCGCGAGCTCGTTGTGCACGCCGACCGTCTGCACGCTGTACCAGTCGCCGAACTCCCACTTCAGATCGTCGCAATTGACGAAGCTGCCGAGGCCCGGATGGAACGGTACGACGTGATAGTCCTCCAGATAGACCTCGATGAAGGTCTTCCAGTTGTAGTTGCACTCGTGCACTTCGACGTGATCGAACATGTAGTCCGCGAAGTCGAAATGCTGCGCCGTGCCGAGGCGCGCGAGATCTTTCGCGACGTCGCGTCCCTGCGACTCGAACAGCAGGCCGTTCCAGCTTTGCAACTGGGTCGCGCCGAGGTTCAGGCAAGGGTTGTCGGCGAAATGCGGCGCGCCGAGCAGCTGGCCGTTCAGGTCGTACGTCCAGCGGTGCAAAGGACAGACGATGTTCTCCGTCTGCCCGCGGCCGTTCAGCATGATCGCCTGGCGGTGGCGGCACACGTTCGACAGCAATTCGATCTGGGACTGCTGGTTGCGAACGAGCACGCGCCCTTCGCTCTCGCTGGGTAAAGCGAAATAGTTACCCGCTTCGGGCACCATGAGTTCGTGCCCGACGTAGCGAGGACCTTTCTTGAAAAGGGTTTCGAGTTCGCGCTGGTGAAGCGCCTGGTCAAAGTAAGCCGTGACTGGCAGCTGGCTGTGGATAGCCTTCAGCTGCAATGCATTGCTCAGATTGGACATTCCCACTCCCGATGAAGACGTGAAAGCAGTGAACAACCCAACCATCGAAGATTCGATTTAGGGAGCCCGCGATTATACCTGTTTCCCCCTCCTTGGGGCGACTAAGTGCCTGATTTGGGTTAAAAATGTCGCGGAAGTTCGCGATTTCGACGCGCAAACGTTGGATTTTTTTCTATTGTCCGAAGTGTTGCGCAAGCGTCGCGCCAGCGGGCCCTGGTGCGCTTACAGGTCGGAAATGTTGCTTTTGCCGTAGAATGTCCGACTTGTTTTAATTTTGCGATGATTCATGGCGAAGACGGCTTCCACCGATACGGCTGGTTTGTCCCCCAATAGCTTGGAAGGTTCCGACAACTCACCGCTGCCCGAGAGCTACGAGGCGGCGCTGGCGGAACTGGAAGGGCTCGTCGGGCGCATGGAGGGCGGCAGCCTCAACCTGGAAGAGTCGCTGTCGGCTTACCGGCGCGGCGCCGTGCTCGTGGCGTTCTGCCAGCAACAGCTCGAGAAAGTGGAGCAGCAGGTGCGCGTCCTCGATGGCGAGACGCTCAAGCCGCTTCCCGTGAACACAGCAGGTACAACCGCTGCCGACAGCGGAGACGATCTATGACCTTCGAACAATGGATGCGCTCGGTGCTGGACCGGGTAGAGGGCGCACTTGAACAATACCTGCCGGCCGAATCGATCGAGCCTGCGAAGCTGCATGAAGCGATGCGTTACGCCGTGCTCGGTGGCGGCAAGCGGGTCCGCCCGTTGCTCTGTCACGCTGCAGGCGAACTGACGGGCGCGAAGGCCGAATGCCTCGATGCAGCATCGGCGGCGCTGGAGATGATCCACGTCTATTCGCTCGTGCACGACGACATGCCCTGCATGGACGACGACGATCTGCGCCGCGGCAAGCCCACGGTACACGTCAAATATGACGAAGCGACGGCGCTGCTCGTCGGCGACGCATTGCAGTCGCAGGCTTTCGTTGCGCTGACATCGGATGTGTTCACGCCCGCGCAGCAGGCCGCGCTGGTGCGCGAACTGGCGCTCGCGAGCGGTTCGATCGGCATGGCGGGCGGCCAGGCGATCGATCTGGCGAGCGTCGGCCATACGCTGACGCGTCCGCAGCTCGAAACGATGCACCGCCTGAAGACCGGCGCGCTGCTGCGCGCGGCCGTGCGCATGGGCGCGCTGACGGGCCAATTGGACAACGGCGGACCGGATGCGAAGGCGCTGCAGGCGCTGGACGCCTATTCTGCTGCCGTGGGTCTCGCGTTTCAGGTGGTCGACGACATTCTCGACGTCACGACCGATTCCGCGACGCTCGGCAAAACGGCTGGAAAGGACGCGAAGGACGGCAAGCCGACCTACGTGTCGATCATCGGGCTCGACGCTTCGCGCACGCTGGCTGCGCAACTGCGCAGCGACGCGCACGATGCCCTCGCACCCTTTGGCGCCCGCGCGCAGCGGCTCGCCGAACTGGCTGACCTCGTGGTGAACCGGGTCAGCTGATGTAGCTGTAACGCGAAAGCCCGCCGCCCGCACAAGACTCTTCGGGTGTGCGCGAATGAAGTGCGGGCGCGTAAGTTTTCCTACAATGGAACGACGATGTACGACTTGCTGAAAACCATTGACGACCCCGCGGACCTGCGCCGCCTCGATCGCCGCCAGTTGCAACCGCTTGCCGACGAGCTGCGTGCCTTCGTGCTCGACAGCGTCTCGCAGACGGGCGGCCACCTGTCGTCCAACCTCGGCACGGTCGAACTGACGATCGCGCTGCACTACGTGTTCGAAACGCCGCGCGACCGCATCGTCTGGGACGTGGGTCACCAGACCTATCCTCACAAGATTCTGACGGGCCGCCGCGACCAGATGTCGACGCTGCGCCAGCTCGGCGGCATCTCGGGCTTTCCGAAGCGCGACGAGTCGCCGTACGACACGTTCGGCACCGCGCACTCGAGCACGTCGATTTCGGCTGCGCTCGGCATGGCGATCGGCAGCAAGCTGCGCGGCGACGACCGCTTCGCGATCGCCGTGATCGGCGACGGCGCGATGACGGCGGGCATGGCTTTCGAGGCGATGAACAACGCCGGCGTCGAAGACGACGTGCCGCTGCTGGTTATCCTGAACGACAACGACATGTCGATCTCGCCGCCCGTGGGCGCGCTGAATCGCCATCTCGCGCGTCTGATGTCGGGCCGCTTCTATGCTGCTGCACGCGCCGGCGTCGAACGCGTGCTGCGTCATGCGCCGCCCGTACTCGACCTCGCGCGCAAGCTCGAAGAGCACGCGAAGGGCATGATCGTGCCGGCCACGCTGTTCGAAGAGTTCGGCTTCAACTACATCGGACCGATCGACGGTCACGATCTCGATTCGCTGATCCCGACGCTGCAGAACATCAAGGAACTGCGCGGTCCGCAATTCCTGCACGTCGTGACGAAGAAGGGCCAGGGCTACAAGCTGGCCGAGGCCGACCCCGTGCTGTATCACGGCCCCGGCAAGTTCAACCCGGCCGAAGGTATCAAGCCGTCGACTACTCCCGCCAAGAAGACCTACACGCAAGTGTTCGGCGAATGGCTGTGCGACGCGGCCGAGCTCGACTCGCGTGTGGTCGGCATCACACCGGCAATGCGTGAAGGCTCGGGCATGGTCGAGTTCGAAAAGCGCTTCCCGGATCGCTATTACGACGTCGGCATCGCCGAGCAGCACGCTGTGACGTTCGCGGGCGGTCTGGCGACGGAAGGCATGAAGCCCGTCGTCGCGATCTACTCGACGTTCCTGCAACGCGGGTACGACCAGCTGATCCACGACGTCGCGCTGCAGAATCTACCCGTTGTATTCGCAATCGATCGTGCCGGCCTCGTCGGTGCGGACGGTGCGACGCACGCAGGCGCCTACGATCTCGCGTTCATGCGCTGTATTCCGAACATGACGATCATGGCCGCGTCGGACGAAAACGAATGCCGCCAGATGCTGTACACGGCGCTGCAACAGCCGAACCCGACGGCCGTTCGCTATCCGCGTGGCGCGGGCACGGGCGTGGCGACCGTCAAGCAGATGGCCGCGCTTCCGCTCGGCAAGGGCGAAGTTCGCCGCCAGTCGACGCAGCCGGCGGGCAAGCGCATCGCGATTCTCGCGTTCGGCACGATGGTCGCGCCGTCGCTCGCAGCAGCGGAGCAGCTGGATGCAACCGTCGCCAACATGCGCTTCGTGAAGCCGATCGACGCCGATCTGGTGCGCGAACTGGCTGAAACGCACGACGCGATCGTCACTGTGGAAGAGGGCTGCGTGATGGGCGGCGCCGGTTCGGCGTGCGTGGAAGCCATGATGGAGAGTGGGGTTATCCGACCCGTACTACAATTGGGCCTTCCCGATCGCTTCATCGATCACGGAGATCCTGCCAAGCTGCTGGCGTCGTGCGGTCTCGACGCAGCGGGCATCGCGAAGTCCATTCGTGAGCGATTTGTGGAGCACGCAAGCGGCAAGTCGGTGAAACGCGTCGCCTAACATAACGGGCCACCGGGAACGGAACAGCGGCTCGTTGCATCTACTCCAATATGAATCGGCGGGTCGCGTACCCGCCGGGCTCCGCCGGCGCAAGCCGGCGGTTGTCATTTTGCGCGTCGATTCGCGCTGCAAGTTGAGGACAAGAACATGAACCAGATGAACCCCGCCTTCGTGATGCCCGACGTGCAGAGCACGGTCGACACTCGCCAGATTCCGATTCAGCGGGTCGGCGTGAAGGCGGTGCGTCATCCATTGACGGTCCGCACGCCGGACGGCAATGTGCAGCCGACGGTCGGTACGTGGAATCTCGACGTCCATCTACCCGCCGAAGTGAAGGGCACGCACATGTCGCGTTTCGTTGCGCTGCTCGAAGAGAACAAGGCGGCGCTGGATTCATCGGCGTTCCGCGCGATGCTGGCGTCGATGCTGGAGAAGCTCGAAGCGCCGGCTGGCCGTATCGAAGTGTCGTTTCCGTATTTCGTCAACAAGACGGCGCCTGTGTCCGGCGTGCAAAGCCTGCTGGACTACGAAGTGACTTTGATGGCGGATTCGCGCGATGGCGCGACGCGTCTGTTTTTGAAGGTGCTGGTGCCGGTCACGAGTCTGTGCCCGTGTTCGAAGAAGATTTCGCAGTATGGCGCGCACAACCAGCGCTCGCATGTGACGATCAACGCCGAGTTGATCGATGACGTGCCTGTCGAGGATCTCATCCGCATCGCGGAGGAAGAGGCTTCGTGTGAATTGTGGGGGCTGCTCAAGCGTCCGGATGAGAAGTTCGTGACCGAGCGCGCGTATGAGAATCCGAAGTTCGTCGAGGATCTGGTGCGCGATGTCGCGCAGCGGTTGAATGACGATCAGCGCATCGTTGCGTATGTGCTCGAAGCTGAGAACTTCGAGTCGATTCATAATCACAGCGCTTATGCTGTTGTTGAAAGCGACAAGCGGTTGGGGTGAGGGTTTTTTGCTGCGCTGGCATCCGCGTTTTGTCTCTGGTTTGCTGGCGTTGCCCCTGTGCGGGGCGGCACCTACTTTTCTTTGCAGCGGCAAAGAAAAGTAGGCAAAAGAAAGCCGCTCACACCGCTAGCTCTTGTGCTTGCCTGCGGGCCCCCCCACTGGTCCAGCACTTCAAACCGCAATGCACTTTCTTCCGCCCGTTGCCAGCGCCTTGAACCGGCGCATCACCCGCTCCAGTCACCCGCAGGCAGCCAGCGGCAGCGAATCGTCCGCGCCGCCCAGGTGGCAAACTGTGTGTAGGTAGTCGCGCCATATACGTTCGCGCTTCTACGACACCGATCGCGCTTTTCAGTCCGGAGTGGTGGACTTCCGTCGCGACAGCCTGCACACAGTTTGCCACCTGGGCGGCGGTCGACTTCCTGGTAACGCGGCCCGTGACGCGAGAGTGTGAAGCGGGTGATGCTTGAGTTAGCACGCTGGCAACGAGCGCAAATCAGCGCGTTGCCGCGTGGAGCGTAAGAACTGTTGGGGGCCCGCAGGCAATCACTAGCACTGGCGGTGTGAGCCCGCTTTCTTTGCTTAGGAAGGTCTGAACAACCCTTTTTCTGCTTTGGATATCTAAGTGGCGCACTCAATGAAGGTCGCGTCACCATCTGCTGCGCGTTGGACCAGCGCCGGTCGCGTCTTGCGCAACGGGCGCTGCGCCCATACGCGATGCGTCTTCGCCCTTCATTTCGCTTTACCAAGCGCCCGGCGAGCCAGCCAGAGATTGACCAGGGCGAACTGCGTTTCGATCTGAGCCGTGTTCTTCGCCAACCCCCGATACCTCGCCTTCAGATATCCAAACTGACATTTGAGCACCCGGAACGGGTGCTCCACCTTCGCTCTCACGCCCGCCTTGAGCCGCTCGATCTTGTCGTAGATCCTGTCAAGCCGTTTGCTTTTATCCAGCTTTCTGCGCTTGCTGGGCCTCATCGCGACATGCCACTGAACCGCGCCCGCTTCCTCCCGTTTCTCGATGCCGACATAGCCCGCATCGGCAAACGCAACCGTCTCATCGCCGTGCAACAACTCATGCGCCACCGTGATGTCATGGACGTTCGCCGGCGTGCACTTCACGGTGTGCACCAGCCCCGACTCCACATCGACTCCGATGTGCGCCTTCATGCCGAAGTACCAGCTGCCGCCTTTTTGCGTCTGGCGCATCTCCGGGTCTCGCGTGCCGGCCTTCTTCGTCGAACTGGGCGCCGAGATCAGCGTCGCGTCGACCGCCGAGCCCACCTTGAGCGTCAAGCCCTTGGCCTGCAGGATCCTGTTGACCGTCGCCAGTATCTGGGCCGACAGCTCATGCGCTTCAAGCAGGTGCCGGAATCGCAGGATCGTGCTCTCGTCAGGCAGCCGCGTCATGCCCGTGCCCAGCAGCGCGAACTCCCGGTACAGCGGGATATCGTGCAGCGCCTCCTCCATCGCCGGGTCCGAGAGGCTGAACCACTGTTGCATGAAGTGAATGCGCAACATCGTGGCGACTGGAAACGGCGGGCGCCCGGTCTTGCCTTTGGGGTAGTGCGGCTCGATGAGCGCCATCAGTTCTCGCCACGGCACCACGCGGTTCATCTCATCGAGAAACTCGCGCTTGCGCGTGCGCTTCGTTGACAGATCCAGACCAAGACCGAGCTGTGTCATCGCGCCACTCCTTGAATTCGCCTGATCCCAGGATACTCCACGCGCGCGCTAACGCCAGGACTTTTGCAGAGATTCCCTTACTTTCTTTGCGGCGGCAAAGAAAGTAAGTGCCGCCCCGCACAGGGGCAACGCCAGCAAACCAAAAACCCAACGCGGATGCCAGCGCAACCAGCAACCAGCGCAAAACCTCAAGCGCCCAGCGACCCCAAATCCCATCGAGGCTTCACGGTGAAAGCATAATCATCAGTAGCCTGCGCGGGCCAGCGCTGCATCCGAAGCGCGCCTGCAAGCGCAATCATTGCCCCATTGTCCGTGCACAACGACAAATCCGGATAGTGCACATCGAACCCGCGCTTCTTAGCGGCCGAAGACAACGCTTCCCGCAACTGCCGGTTCGCCCCGACGCCGCCCGCCACCACGAGCCGCTTGAGCCTGGTCTTCTTGAGCGCTGCCAAAGACTTGGCAGCCAGCACCTCGACGGCAGCATCGACGAAACCGCGCGCAAGATCGGCCTTGGCCTGTTCACATACATTGCCGCCGAGCTTTTTCACATGCGTCAGCACAGCCGTCTTGAGCCCGCTGAAACTGAAATCGAGGTCGCCGGAATGCAGCATCGGCCGCGGCAGCACGACCGCGCCCGGCGTACCGAACTCCGCGAGACGCGAGACTTCCGGCCCGCCCGGATAGCCCAGCCCGAGCAGCTTCGCAGTCTTGTCGAACGCTTCGCCGGCGGCATCGTCGAGCGTCTCGCCGAGCGTCTCGTAGACGCCGACATCCGTGACGCGCATCAACTGCGTATGACCCCCCGATACCAGCAGCGCGACGAACGGAAACGGCGGCGGCTCATCAACGAGCAACGGCGACAGCAAATGCCCTTCCAGGTGATGAATGCCGATGGTCGGCTTGTTCCACGCCATCGCCAGCGCATTGGCAATGCTCGCGCCCACCAGCAGCGCGCCCGCGAGACCCGGACCCTGCGTGTACGCGATCGCGTCGATGTCGCCGCGCGCCGTGCCAGAGCGCTCCAGCACTTCTTCGAGCAGCGGCAGCGCGCGCCGGATATGGTCGCGCGACGCCAGCTCCGGCACGACACCGCCGTACTCGCGATGCATCGCGATCTGCGAATGCAGCGCGTGCGCCAGCAGGCCGCGCTCTGTGTCGTAGAGCGCGAGGCCGGTTTCGTCGCAGGAGCTTTCTATGCCGAGAACGAGCATGATTTCGACCGCCGATCGGGAGCGGAAAACGCCGCCCGAATCATCAAAAAGGAACCTGAAAGTATAGCAGCGCGGGCAAAGCGCCGCCGGACGCGCCGGTTACAATGCAGCCCCATGGAATCCTTCGATATCGCCGTAATCGGCGCGGGCGCGGCGGGTATGATGTGCGCATCGGTGGCGGGACAGCTCGGCCGGCGTGTCGTGCTGATCGACCACGCGGCGCGGCTCGCCGAGAAAATCCGCATCTCGGGCGGCGGCCGCTGCAACTTCACGAATCTGTACGCGGGGCCCGCCAATTACCTGTCGGCGAATCCGCATTTTTGCCGTTCCGCGCTGGCGCGCTACACGCCGCGCGATTTCATGGCGCTGCTCAAGCAGTATCGCGTGACGTGGCACGAGAAGCACAAGGGTCAGCTGTTCTGCGACCAGTCGAGCGATGCCGTCATCGACGTGCTCAAGAGCGAGTGCGATGCGGGCAACATCGCGTGGCGCCGGCCGCTCGCCGTCGAGCAGGTTCGGCACAGCGATCCCGATGGCTTCGTGCTCGATACCCAGTCCGGTCCGATCCGCGCCCGCGCACTCGTGATCGCGACGGGCGGCCTGTCGATTCCGAAAATCGGCGCGACCGATTTCGCGTACCGCATCGCCAAACAGTTCGGACACAAGCTCATCGACACGCGTCCCGCGCTCGTGCCGCTGACGTTCGCGTCCGCCGACTGGCAGCCGTTTTCGGAGCTGTCGGGCGTATCGCTGGAAGTCCATCTGGCGACGGGTGCGAAGAAGACGGGCGGCGAGTTCGTCGAAGACCTGCTGCTGACGCATCGCGGGCTGTCAGGCCCCGGTGTGCTGCAGATCTCGAGTTACTGGCAACCAGGCGAGCCGGTGCACATCAATCTGCTGCCTGAGCAGGACGCCGTCGCGGCCTTGCTGGATGCAAAGGGCGCGACTAAACGGCAGATCGGCAGCCTGCTCGCCGAATGGGTGCCGACGCGCCTCGCGCACGTCTGGCTGCAGACGCACGGCGTGTCCGCCGATGCGCGTCTGGCCGATCTTCCCGACAAGGCGCTGCGCCGGGTCGGCGACGCGCTGTCGCGCTGGACCCTCACGCCGAACGGCACCGAAGGCTACAAGAAGGCAGAGGTGACGCGCGGCGGCGTGGATACGCGCGAGCTGTCGTCGGCGACGATGATGAGCGCACGCGTGCCTGGCCTGTATTTCATCGGCGAGGCGGTCGATGTGACGGGCTGGCTGGGCGGCTACAACTTCCAGTGGGCGTGGGCATCCGGCGTCGCTGCGGGGCAGGCGGCGGCTGAATTCGCGGGCCACGCGTAGCTGTGTGAGCAGGGCCGCACGGCCGGGAATTGGGGGCTTGACAGTGCCATGTGATTGTGCGAAACAACTGCTATACTTTCCAATCTTCGCCAAGCTCCGTTATTGAAAGATGACGACGATCCGCGTAAAAGAAAACGAGCCTTTTGAAGTCGCGATGCGCCGCTTCAAACGCACGATTGAAAAGAATGGTCTGTTGACCGAACTGCGTGCCCGCGAGTTTTACGAGAAGCCGACGTCCGAGCGAAAACGAAAGAAGGCAGCGGCGGTCAAGCGCCATTTCAAGCGCCTGCGCAGTCAGCAACTGCCCAAGAAGTTTTACTGATTCAACGTGAAGTCGTGGCTCTCGCACAGTGTCTCCAGCGAAAGCAGCGGCTCACACAAGGTGACGGCGCGGGAGCTGGCCGGCACTTGCGGTATCGGCCCATGGCGTCCAGAACGCCAGGATGCGCCCCGAGGATGCAATGGGCGCTTCGGTCAAAGCTCCGCAAGGCCGCATCCAGATGCACGGTTCACCGCGTATTTGGCACGAACCCGCTTGAGGACTCATCCCAAGCGGGTTTTTGCGCTCTGCGCCGCGTCGTCACCCGTTTTTCAAACCTCCACGCATTCAGGTGAACGATGAGTCTCAAGGTCCGAATCAACGACGATATGAAAGCAGCGATGCGCGCGCGCGAAACCGAGCGGCTCGGCACGATCCGTCTGCTGCTCGCTGCCATCAAGCAGCGTGAAGTCGACGATCGCGTGGAACTGGACGACGCCGGCGTCACGGCTGTCGTCGACAAGATGATCAAGCAGCGCAAGGATTCGATCGCCCAGTTCGAAGCGGCTGGCCGCACGGATCTCGTCGACAAGGAAAAGGCCGAACTCGACGTGCTGAGCGCGTACATGCCCGAACAGCTGTCGGACGCGGAAATCGCCGCCGAAGTGCAGGCCGCTGTCGCGCAGGTCGGTGCCGCCGGTCCGCAAGACATGGGCAAGGTGATGGGCGTACTCAAGCCGAAACTCGCGGGGAAGGCCGACATGACGGCCGTGTCCGCGCAGGTCAAGGCCGCGCTGTCGAAATAAGCCGGTTATCGTTTTTCTCCGCGCGCGCGTCCGGTTCCGGCGTTGCGCGCGGCCGGGTGCGTTTCGCACCCATGCGTCATCCCTTATAAGGCCGCGTCTGCACTGTGATTCCGCATTCCTTCCTGCAAGACCTGCTGAACCGCGTCGATATCGTCGACGTGGTCGGCAAGTACGTGCAGTTGAAAAAGGGCGGCGCGAACTTCATGGGGCTCTGCCCGTTCCACAACGAGAAGAGTCCTTCGTTCACCGTTAGTCCGACTAAGCAGTTCTATCATTGTTTCGGCTGTGGCGCGCATGGCACCGCCATCGGCTTTCTGATGGAGCACGCGGGGCTGTCGTTTCCCGAAGCCGTCAACGATCTGGCGCAATCCGTCGGTTTGACCGTGCCGCAGGAGCCTTCGCCGATGCGCGGCGGCGGTTCGGGCGGCGCGGGTTATGGCGCGGGCGGCGAAGGTTATGCACCTGCCGTGTCGAAGGCCGTCACGACGGCGCTGTCCGACGTCATGCAGACAGCCGGCGACTTCTACAAGGCGCAGTTGCGCGGCGCGCCGAACGCGATCCAATACCTGAAAAAGCGCGGACTCACGGGCGAAATCGCGAAACGCTTCGGCCTCGGTTACGCGCCCGACGGCTGGCAAAACCTCGAAGCCGCATTCCCCAACTATCGGGACGATGCACTCGTCGAGTCGGGACTCGTGATCGTCAGCGAGAAGTCCGACGCGCAGGGTCAGAACCGCCGTTACGACCGCTTCCGCGAGCGCGTCATGTTCCCGATTCGCAACGTGAAAGGCCAGGTAATCGGCTTTGGCGGGCGCGTGCTGGACGGCGGCGAGCCCAAGTATTTGAATTCGCCCGAAACGCCTTTATTTAACAAAGGCAGCGAACTGTACGGCCTGTTCGAGGCGCGTCTCGCGATCCGCGAGCAGAAGTACGTGCTGGTCGTCGAAGGGTATATGGATGTGGTTGCACTGGCGCAGTTGGGCTTCGAGAACGCAGTTGCGACGCTCGGCACCGCGTGCACGCCGATTCATGTGCAGAAACTGATGCGGCAGACGGACACGGTGGTGTTCAGCTTCGACGGCGACTCGGCGGGCCGGCGCGCGGCGCGGCGCGCGCTCGACGCGTGCCTGCCGCACGCCGCCGACAATCGCACCATCCGCTTCCTGTTCCTGCCGGCCGAGCACGACCCCGACAGCTACGTCCGCGAATTCGGCACGCAAGCGTTTGCGGAACAGGTGCGCCGCGCGATGCCGCTGTCACAGTTCCTGCTGAACGAAGTGCTGGCGGGCAAGGAACTCGACCAGCCGGAAGGCCGCGCACGCGCGCTGTTCGACGCGAAGCCGCTGCTGCAGATGCTGCCCGCCAACGCGTTGCGCGCACAGATCATGCACATGTTCGCTGACCGGCTCGATGTACCGTTCGAGGAAGTCGCCGCGTTATGCGAAGTCGACGCGCGGATCGCCGCTGTAGCACGCAGCGCGCCTGCTCGAAAAGACCGGCGCAGCGTGACGGGTCTCGAGCAGCGGGCGCTGCGCAATCTCGTCATGCATCCGCGCATCGTCGCGGTGCTGGACGAAGAGGAAGAGCGGGCGCTGCTGGCCGTTACGCGGCACGGCGAACTGTTCGAGGAAGTGACGACGCATGCCCGCGGACTCGGCGACACGGCCGAATTCCAGTTGCTGTCGGACCTGTTGCGAAACGGGGCTAACGCCCCCACCTTCGAGGAAATCTTCCGGGAAATTCTGGACTATGATGAAAACGTCCGGGATCTGCTGTTGAAGAATCCTGAGGACGCGACGGTTGCCGAAGAGCGACGCGAGCACGAGCGCCTTGCCGGGGAAGAATTGAAAGCGGCCATTCTGAAAATGCGCTATGACGCATATAGCGAACGGCTGACTCAATTGTCGCGCCAGTCGAGCCTCACTCCGGAGGAGCTGAAGGAGTATCAGGAACTGGACAGGACACGTGCCGACATGAAGCGTCAGCGGGGGCAGTGAACGGGAAGGGCTGAGACCCCAAATGCTATAATTAAAGGATTTCAGCGGTTTTGTTTTTCTCCAGGCAAAGGCGATAAAAGGCGATTGCAATGGTAAAGACTACAGGCGGAAAAATGGCGACAGGCAAGGGCTCCGAGGAGCCGAACAAGACCTCCGGGGTCAGTGAAGCCAGATCCACTTCTTCCGCCCGTAAAGCGTCAGCCGAAACCGCCACGCCAGTTGTCCGGAAAAGAGCTTCGACCGCTTCGGCCGCGAAAGCGGCATCGGTGACCTCGAAGTCGGTGACATCGGTCTCGAAGCGGGAGGGAGTCAGTAGCGAAAGGGAAGCGGATGTCGCGCAGGACGATGCGGCTCCCCGCGAGTCTTTGGTATCCACGGTTCAACCGGCTGTTGTCCAGCAGCCGGCAGTCGAGACTACAGCCGGTATGGCGAACTCCATGACGAAAAAGCTGAACGAAGTATCCGTCGATGACGACGCATCCCAGAGCGAAGAAGCTGCAGCAACCCCCGCTCCGGGCAAAGGCGAAAAGGCCAAGGCCCGCGACCGCCGCGCTAAGGAGAAGGCGCTGCTCAAGGACGCGTTCGCGTCTTCGCAGCCTGGCACCGTCGAGGAGCTTGAAGAGCGCCGCTCGAAGCTGCGCGCGCTGATCAAGCTCGGCAAGGAGCGTGGCTTCCTGACCTACGGCGAGATCAACGACCACCTCCCGGACAACTTCACGGAAACCGAGGCGATCGAAGGGATCATCAGCACATTCAACGACATGGGTGTGGCCGTCTACGAGCAGGCGCCCGATGCCGAAACACTGCTGCTGAACGACAACGCGCCCAACGCTTCGTCGGACGACGAAGTGGAAGAGGAAGCCGAAGTCGCCCTCTCCACTGTCGATTCCGAATTCGGCCGCACGACCGACCCGGTGCGTATGTACATGCGCGAAATGGGTACGGTCGAACTGCTCACGCGCGAAGGCGAAATCGAAATCGCGAAGCGCATCGAAGACGGCCTGAAGCACATGGTGATGGCCATCTCCGCGTGCCCGACCACGATCGCCGACATCCTCGCGATGGCTGAGCGCGTGGCGAACGAAGAAATTCGCATCGACGAACTTGTCGACGGCCTGATCGACTCGAACGCGGAAGATACCGACGGCTTCTCCGAACAGGAAGCCGAAGCGATCGAAAGCGAAGACGAAGAAGAGGAAGAGGCTGACGAGGAAGAAGAGGAAGACGACGACGGCGCCGCGCAAGCGACGGCCAACGCCGCCCAGCTCGAAGAACTCAAACGCCTGTCGCTCGAAAAATTCGCGCTGATCAGCGAATGGTTCGACAAGATGCGCCGCGCGTTCGAAAAGGAAGGCTACAAGTCGAAGTCCTACCTGAAGGCGCAGGAAACGATTCAGGAAGAGTTGATGATGATCCGTTTCACCGCGCGTACGGTGGAGCGTCTGTGCGACACGCTGCGCGCGCAGGTGGACGAAGTGCGTCAGGTCGAGCGTCAGATCCTGCATACGGTCGTCGACAAGTGCGGCATGCCGCGCGCCGAGTTCATCGCACGCTTCCCGGGCAACGAGACGGACCTCGAATGGGCCGACAAGATCGTCACCGAGAGTCATGCGTACAGCGCCATCCTGTCACGTAACGTGCCCGCCATCCGCGAACAGCAGCAGCGTCTGCTGGATCTGCAGGCGCGCGTCGTGCTGCCGCTGAAGGATCTGAAGGAAACCAACCGTCAGATGGCGGCGGGCGAGCTGAAAGCGCGTCAGGCGAAGCGTGAAATGACGGAGGCGAACCTGCGTCTCGTGATCTCGATCGCGAAGAAGTACACGAACCGTGGCCTGCAGTTCCTCGACCTGATCCAGGAAGGCAACATCGGCCTGATGAAGGCCGTGGACAAGTTCGAATATCGTCGTGGCTACAAGTTCTCGACGTACGCGACGTGGTGGATCCGTCAGGCCATCACGCGCTCGATCGCTGACCAGGCGCGCACCATCCGCATCCCGGTTCACATGATCGAAACGATCAACAAGATGAACCGCATCTCGCGTCAGATTCTGCAGGAAACGGGCCTCGAACCGGATCCGGCAACGCTGGCCGAGAAGATGGAAATGCCGGAAGACAAGATCCGCAAGATCATGAAGATCGCGAAGGAGCCGATCTCGATGGAAACGCCCATCGGTGACGACGACGATTCGCATCTCGGCGACTTCATCGAGGACACGAACACGGTTGCGCCGTCGGACGCTGCGCTGCATGCGAGCATGCGCGACGTCGTGAAGGACGTGCTCGACTCGCTGACGCCGCGCGAAGCGAAGGTGCTGCGCATGCGTTTCGGCATCGAAATGAGCACGGATCACACGCTCGAAGAAGTCGGCAAGCAGTTCGACGTGACGCGTGAGCGTATCCGTCAGATCGAGGCGAAGGCGCTGCGCAAGCTGCGTCACCCGAGCCGTTCGGACAAACTGAAGTCGTTCCTCGAAGGGAACTGATCGAACTTGCGCATCGGTTCATAGCGCTACAACGAGGCTTCCCGATCGTTTTGCTCAGCGAAGCGATCCCGGAAGCCTCTTTTTTCGTGTAGTATGTCGGCCAATCGACGAACTAGGCCCGGCCTTCAGACCGGGTCTTTTTGTTGGTCTTCCTCGTAGTTCCCGTGGCGCTTCCGTCGCGAAGCATCGTTGGGCCGGACGCCGTGCTGGTTGCAGGCAGCGGACTCATAATCCGCCTCCGAAAGGACATCGTGGGTTCGAATCCCACCCGGCCCACCAATCCCCCATAAGCATTCCGCACTTTCGTTCGAGGCAACTCCGGGACGACACTAGCCCGACGCGTCATTCGCCGGTCCGTTGGCTGCCTCGATTGCCGCAATCGCGCGCTGCGCAGAAGGTGACAAGCTACGCTGAGCCAGATTGACGATCGCCGACTTCGTCGACAGATTGAAGCCTTCCGGGATCGTCAGCTGGATCAGCGCGCCCGATTCCAGCGCGCCCTTCACTGCCCGTACGGGCGCCATCAGAACGAGATCGGACCCGCTCGTCAGCTGTATCAGCGCATGGAAATCGTTCGTGACGATTTGAATGTTCAAGCTCTCGCCGGGCAGACAACCGAACAGTTCCCGCAAGCGCTCCCTTGCAACGGCCGGGCCGGGTACGCTCGCGAAAGGGGCATGCCGAAGGCGCTCGATCGTCACCTCGCCGGTTAGCAGCGGGTGCTGCGGCCGTACGAAACAGCCGGCCGGTTCGCCGCGCAGACGCTGGACTTTCAGTTCCGCCGTGAGCGGGACGTAACGCTGCTCGACTACGACGAACTCCAGCTGCTCGTCGCGCAGCGCCTTGATCAGAAACTGACCTTCGTTGACTTCCGCGCGGACGCGAAGCCGCGGCCAATCGCGATTGAGTGCGCAAAGCACACCGGGCAGCATGATCGCCGCCGGCAGCGGACCGATTCCGAATTCGACGCTGCCCATCTCATGCTGCTGCAGAAGCACGAGATCCCGGGCGAGGCAGCTCGTTTCAAACAGAATCCTGCGCGCGCGCTCGGCCACCATCAGACCGGCGGGTGTGAGCGTCACGCCCCGTGCGCCCCGCTCGCACAGCGGGAAACCGGCCTCGGCTTCCAGCGCCTGAATGCTTCGCGTCAATGCAGGCTGGGAGAGAAAGACGCGCCGTGCCGCCGCGGCGAGCGATCCCGCTTCCGCCACTGCGATCAGATGTTCGAGCCGTTTCAGATTCAAGGTATGCGTGAAATGCAGAGATGAGATAAAAAACTTGCAATTGAATTATATGCATTCCAGGGATCAAATAGCATCAATCTGATCTGGCGCATCCGTCGAGCACTTTCCGCTGCCTCCCGCACTTGCTCGTGAATGGCGCGCCATGCAGCCGGCCAATCGCTATCACCTTTCGGGAATTCATCATGTCGTCGCTTCCAGAAACCGAGGCTTCCAAGCCGTCGATCGTGCCGGGTTTCGCCACCGTCGCTACCATTGCCGCACAACAGCAGGCACTGCGCGAGTTGCCGCTCGAAGACCACCTCGACGAAGAGGAAGCACGCCGAGGTTTCATCGGGACGATTCCCGACGCCGAAGTGCGAGACGCCTACGACCGTCTCATCTGGAGCATGGCCGACTACGAATTTCTGAGCGACCCGGATGCACCTTCGACTGCGCATCCCGCGCTGTGGCGCCAGGCTCGTCTGAATGCGTTCCACGGGCTGTTCGAGGTGACGGAGCGCATCTATCAGGTGCGCGGCTTCGACCTGTCGAACATGACGATCATCGAAGGCGATACGGGGCTCATCATCATCGACCCGCTTTCGTCCCTGGAGACGGCGAAAGCGTCGCTTGAGCTGTACCTCGCACATCGTCCTGCGAAACCGGTCGTGGCCGTGATCTACAGTCACAGCCACCTCGACCATTTCGGCGGTGTGAAGGGCGTGGTCACGGACGCGGAAGTGCGGGACGGCAAGGTGGCGATCATCGCGCCGAACGGCTTCATGGAGGAAGCCCTGTCCGAGAACGTCCTCGCGGGCAATGCGATGGGGCGCCGCAGCCAGTTCCAGTTCGGCCAGACGCTCGCGCGCAGCGCCTGCTGCCAGATCGATTCGGGGCTCGGCAAGAACGTACCGCGCGGCACGCTGACGCTGATCGAGCCGACCATGCTGATTCGCGACGAAAGCGAGACGCATGTGATCGACGGAATCGAGATCGTGTTTCAGTTGACGCCCGATAGCGAGGCGCCGGCGGAGATGCACTTCTTCTTCCCGCAACTGCGTGCGCTCAATCTCGCGGAGAACGGCACGCGCACGTTGCACAATCTGTGTCCGCTGCGCGGCGCGCAGGTTCGCAACGCGCAACTGTGGTCACGCTATCTATCGCGTTCGCTCGAGCGCTATGTGCCGCACGCCGACGTCGTGTTCGCCCAGCATCATTGGCCGACCTGGGGCAGTGCGCGCATCACGAGCTTTCTCGAACAGCAGCGCGACCTCTACAAGTTCCTGCACGATCAGACCGTGCGCATGATGAATCACGGCATGACCGCGCTGGAGATCGCGGAATGCATGCGACTGCCCGAGAGCCTCGCTGCGCAATGGCACACCCACGGCTACTACGGCACCGTCTCGCACAACGTGAAGGCGATTTACCAGCACTACCTCAGCTGGTACGACGGCAACCCGAGCCATCTCCACGCATTGCCGCCCGAGCAGGCGGGGGCTCGTTACGTCGAATACATGGGTGGTGCCGAGGCGATGCTCGAACGCGCGCGACGAGACTTCGAGCGCGGCGAATACCGCTGGGTCGCGCAGGTGATGAACCACCTGGTGTTTGCCCAGCCTACGCTGCGCGAGGCACGCGAACTCGGCGCAGCCGCGCTCGAACAGATGGGTTTCCAGGCGGAATCAGCGACGTGGCGCAACGCGTTCCTGCTCGGCGCGCGCGAGCTTCGTGAAGGCGTCGATACGCAAACCACGATGGTCAAGCGTAGCGCCGATATGGCGTGCGCGATGAGCGACGAGATGTTCTTCGACTATCTGGCCGTGCGTATCGACGGACTGAAAGCACAAGCGCTGGAAGTGCGGATCGACTGGCAATTCAAGGATACGGGCAAACGCTACGCGTTGAATCTCCAGAACGGCGCACTCACCCACTGGCAAGGCGAGCACCGCAACGCTTCGCATGTGAGCGTCCAGATGACACGGGCGACGCTCAATCGAATCCTGACCGGCGAGACCGGCTTCGGCAATGCGATCGCGCAAAAAGAGATCTGCCTGACCGGCGAGCCGCAGCGCTTCATGGCGATGCTCGGCACGCTGGACACATTCAGCGACCGCTTCAACGTTGTGGAGCCCTGATCATTTTTTGAGTGTCTCGCCGGCTCAAGAGCCGGCGCGAAGCAGGACCGAATCAAGCGTATCAAAACGCCGTCGTTGTTGAAAAAGGATAAGAAGAGCGACCTTCGTCTTCCCGTTTTCGCAGGGAAAGAGTGAAAGAGTCGCCGACGCCTCGTGAACGCACGAGGCGTATCCGGAGGAGTTGGCATGTGTTTCATCAAGCAAGGCATGAGCGCTGTTGCGCTGTTGTTGGCAGCGCAGGGCGCGTGGGCGCAGTCGACGGTGACGTTGTACGGTGTCGCCGACGGTTTCGTGCAGTACCTGGGCAATGGCTCGACACACTCGTTTTCCGAGCGCAGCGGCGGCAATAGCGGCTCGAATATCGGCTTGAAAGGCGAGGAAGATCTGGGCGGCGGCCTCAAAGCGAAGTTCGTCCTCGAGAGCGGCTACACGCTCAACAACGGCGGATTTTTCGTCGACAGTTCGTCGCTGTTCTATCGTCAGTCCTGGGTTGGAATGACGCACACGGACTACGGGTCGCTGACGGCCGGGCGCCAGTATCAGCCGACCTTCTGGGCGATCTACTACACCGACCCGTTCCGTGGCGACGAAGTGCTTTCGCCCCTCGCTGCCGTCGCAGTTGCAGTCGATCGCAATACGATCGCGACACAGGCCGCGTCGGGACGAACCAGCAACTCCATCGAGTACCAGTCGCCGGTCGTCGGCGGGCTGAAGCTCTATACGATGTATGCGTTCGCCTCGACTGCGACGCAGCCCGTCGCGCAGAACATCGGCAATCTGTTCGACATTGCGATTTCGTACACGGGATCCGCGTTATATGTCGGCCTTGGATACCAGAACCAGCACGCCGGGTCGGAGGCGCTTCCAGGTATGCCCGCTGCGCTGAACATGCTCGGTACGGAGCGCTTCACGGGCGGCATCGCCTACCGCATCGGTATCGTGAATCTGCAGGCGAACTACTCCTATAACCGTTCGAAGGATGCGCCCAAGGGCTCGATGGCCGCGCTGCTGGGGGCATCGCACTCGTACAGCTTCGCGGAGGTGGGCGCGACGATCCAGGCGACGGCAGTCGACACAGTCGAAATCGCCGGCGTCGAGCGCAGCGCGCGCGGCGTCCATGACAGCGCCGAGGGCATCGAGCTTGGCTACGATCACAACATCTCGAAGCGCACCACGCTATACGCGCGCGCCGGGTACATCAGGAACCACGGCAGCTCGATGATGAGCTGGCCTGGCGTGGCCGTGACGGAAGCGGGTAGTTCGCAGCGACTCGTGGCCTTCGGCATGACGCATCGCTTCTGACGCGAGGAAGTGCCGAGTCGACCTCCATTCGTTGTCCAGTGAATACAGCATCGCGATACGTCACGCTCGTGAGCATGCGTCGCCCTACCTTCAGGATAGGGGTAGCGAATCGCGGTAGCTGATTTAATCGGCAACGGTTTGTCCGGGGCATGTGTGCACGTGAGAAGGCCCCGCTCGCCGGATCAATCCCTGCAAGCCAACGATCCGTGACCGCCCCTAATGTGAGCATTACTGGAGAAGAACAGGATGAGCTATCGCGCGCCCATCAAGGACATGTTGTTTGTCATGCAGCAACTGGCGGGTCTCGATAACGTGACCCGCTTGCCGGGCTACGCGGACGCCACGGCTGCCACCGTGCAATCCGTGCTCGAGGAGGCCGGCAAGCTGTGCGGCGAAATCTGGGCGCCTCTGAACGCGGTAGGTGACCGGCAGCCGGCGCAATGGCGCGATGGCCGGGTGAGCGCGTCGCCGGGATTCGAGCAGGCCTTCCGGCACTTCGTCGACGGCGGCTGGCAAGGTGTCGCGCATCCTTCCGAATACGGCGGACAAGGCCTTCCGAAGCTCGTCGGCGCCGCCTGCATCGAAATGCAGTGCGCGGCGAACCTGTCGCTCGCGACCTGCCCTTCGTTGACCGATGGCGCAATCGAAGCATTGTTGATGGCGGGCAGCGACGCACAGAAGCGGCGCTATCTGCCGCATCTCGTGTCCGGCGAATGGTCAGGCACGATGAATCTCACCGAGCCGCAGGCCGGCTCCGATCTCGGTTTGCTGCGTACGCGCGCCGAACGTCAGCAGGACGGCTCCTACCGGATCTTCGGCACCAAGATCTTCATTTCGTGGGGCGAACACGAGATGAGCCGCAACATCGTGCATCTGGTGCTCGCGCGCACGCCCGACGCGCCGCCCGGCGTCAAGGGCATCTCGCTCTTTCTCGTGCCTAAGTATCTCGTCGACGAAAACGGCGAGGCGGGCGCGCGCAATGACGTCAATTGCGTGTCGATCGAACACAAGATGGGACTCACGGGAAGCCCGACTGCCGTATTGCAATACGGCGACCAGGGTGGCGCGATCGGCGAGCTGATCGGCGAGGAAAATCGCGGACTCGAGTACATGTTCGTGATGATGGTCGCGGCGCGCTTTGCCGTGGGCACGCAGGGAATCGCTATCGCCGAGCGCGCCTATCAGAAGGCGCGCAGCTATGCGAAGGAGCGCGTGCAGAGCCGTCCCGTCGATGGTTCCGCGCAGCAATCGGTGACGATCATCAACCATCCGGATGTGCGCCGGATGCTCGGCACCATGCGCGCGCTCACGGAGGCGTCGCGCGCGCTGGCATACGTTGCAGCTGCGCACTCCGACCACGCGCAACGCCATCCCGATGCGCAGTCGCGGGCCGTGCATCACGGCTTGTACGAGTTCATGGTGCCGATCGTGAAGGGCTGGAGCACGGAGATGTCGGTGGACGTGGCGAGCCTCGGTGTGCAGATTCACGGTGGCATGGGCTTCATCGAGGAAACAGGCGCCGCGCAGTTCTATCGCGACGCGCGCATCCTGCCGATCTACGAAGGCACCACGGCGATACAGGGCAACGACCTCATCGGCCGCAAGACCGTGCGTGACGGCGGTGTGGTCGCGAAGTCGCTCATCGGCGAAATAGGCGAGGTCGTGCAGGCCCTGGAGACGAGCCCGGCGTTCGCGGACAACGCCGCGTTCAAGGCGATGCACCGGCATCTCGCCGCGGGCAGTCAGTCGTTTGCGAATGCCGTCGCGTTCATGCTCGAGCACGCCAAAAAAGATCCGAATGCGGCGTATGCCGGAGGCGTGGCGTATCTGAAGCTCGTCGGCATCGTGCTCGGCGGCTGGCAGATGGCGCGGGCACTGCTCGCTTCGCAGCGGCTCATGCACGAGGATCCGCTATTTCACGGCGCCAAGATTGCCACCGCGCATTGCTACGCGAACTACGTGCTGCCGCAGGCGGCGGCATTCGAGGCCTCGATCGTCGGCGCGCAAGGCGGCGAAGGTGTACTCGGGCTGCACGAGGACGCGTTCTGATCGAAGGTGCCGGTTCCGGCTGAATGGAGAAACGGATGGCTAGTGGGGAAAGGTCGCTGCGCGCGATGGTCGAGCACTGGCTCGCGCCGGACCCGGCGAAGCCGGTCAGAGTCACGCAGTTCAGAAACAGACGAGGCCGACGCGAACGCTACGTACGCATCGAGACGTTCAGGACGGAACGGCCGATAGCCATGTTCTTCTTTCGTCACGAAGACGGCATATGGCGCGTGTTTCCGCCTGGCAGGAAACGCCCCGCCATGTGCGTCCCAGATTAATACACGACACGGCAAGCAGCACATCTTCACGTTCAAACCATAACTCGACATGTCCGCATTTCAGTTCACGACCGTTCCGTCCATCCTTGTCGAGCGCGGCATATCGGGCCGTCTCGGCGCGGTACTGCGAACCCGGTATCCGGATCACTCGCGTCTGTGCATCGTCACCGACCGCTTTCTGCACGAAGGCGGACTCATCGATCCGGCGCTCGCCGATCTGCGCAAGCACGGCTGGCAAGTCACCGTCATCGACGATGTCGTTGCCGATCCACCCGAGCGCGTGGTGCTCGAAGCAACCGAACGGGCGCGCGCGAGCGGTGCGGAAGTGGTGATCGGGCTTGGCGGCGGGTCGTCGATGGACGTGGCCAAACTCATCGCGGTACTTGCACCCGGCAAGCAGTCACTGGCGGATATCTACGGCGTGCAAAAGGTCACGGGCCATCGTCTGCCGCTGGTGCAGGTGCCGACGACTGCGGGTACGGGCTCCGAAGTCACGGCGGTGTCGATCGTCACGACTGGCGAGACGACCAAGACGGGCGTCGTGGCGCCGCAATTGATCGCCGACATGGCCATCCTGGATGCCGGACTCACGGTCGGACTGCCACGTCATGCGACGGCCGCGACGGGAATCGATGCGATGGTTCACGCGATCGAGGCCTACACGTCGATCCGCGCGAAGAACCCGCTCTCCGACATGCTCGCAGAGCGGGCGCTCAAGCTGCTGTCGCGCAATCTGCTGCGCGCGTGCGACGACGGCAGCGACCTCGAAGCGCGCGAGGCGATGCTGCTTGGCGCGATGCTGGCCGGGCAGGCATTTGCGAACGCGCCCGTTGCCGCCGTGCATGCGCTTGCGTATCCCGTCGGAGGCATTTTTCATGTTCCACATGGGCTGTCGAATGCGCTGGTGCTGCCGCATGTGCTGCGCTTCAACGCGCCGTCCGCGTCTCACTGGTATGCGCGGCTCGCGGAGATCGTCGTGCCGGAGGCGACGGGCGGCGATGAGGACAAGACACTCGCGTTGATCGCGCACATGGAGCGATTGATCGAGGCGACTGGCATTCCGCGGACCTTGCGCGAAGTCGGCGTGCGTCAAGAAGATCTGGCGCGTATGGCGAGCGATGCCATGCTGCAGACGCGGCTGCTCGTCAACAATCCACGGCCTGTCACGGAAAAGGACGCGCTGGCGATCTACAGCGCGGCGTTCTGATCGCGCTGCAATGTCGCGCAACGCATCAATCGAGTAGAACAGTCATGAACAAACCGCTTATCCGCGAGCGCGACGCCTATCCTCATCTGCTTCCGATCCAGACGCGCTGGATGGACAACGACGCATACGGCCACGTCAACAACGTCGTCTATTACAGCTATTTCGATACGGTGGTGAACGAGTATCTGTTGCGCCATCGCGTGCTGGATATCGAACGAAGCGAATCGATCGGGCTCGTGGTGCAGACGCAATGCGATTACTTCGATTCTGTCGCTTTTCCGGACCGGCTGATGGCGGGGCTTCGCGTGGCGCGGCTTGGGACGACCAGCGTGCGCTACGAGATCGGGCTGTTCGCCGAACACGAAACGGTTCCGGCGGCACAGGGCCACTTCGTTCACGTCTACGTCGATCGTGTCACGCGGAAACCTAAGCCGCTCGACGCGTCGCTAAAGGCCGCACTCATACCACTCCTCGTGGCCGACGACGCAGACTGACGCCGCCGCCACTCACACTTCAGTCTTGCGGTTCGCCGTGCGTCATGCGAGGCGCACTTTCACATACCGGCCAGGTGCCGGTTCGATCGGCTGGTACACGTCGTTGCCTGGCGCTTCCGGCGCAGCGACGTTTTTGCCGGCATTGGGGCGCAGCCATGCGCTCCAGTGCGTCCACCAGCTGCCGGCATGACTGTTAGCGTTTGCGAGCCAGTCGTCGGCGTCTGCCGCCGGCTGTTCGCTGCCCGCCCAATAGCTTCGCTTGTTCGCCGCGGGCGGATTGATCACGCCCGCGATATGTCCGCTTGCGGCCAGCACGAACTGCGTGCTGCCGCCGAGCAGTTGCGTCGCCTGCCAGGCGGAGCGCCATGGCACGAGATGATCGCGCTCGCTCGCGAGCACATACGTCGGAACTGTTGCCTTGCCCAGATCGAACGGGATGCCGCACACCTCGAGTTTGCCCGGCAAGCGCAGCTCGTTCTGGTGATAGCCGTGACGCAGCAGCCAGGCGTACATCGGGCCCGGCAGGTTGGTCGCGTCGCTGTTCCAGTACAACAGATCGAATGCCTCGGGCGTTTCGCCCTTTAGATAGTTGCCGACGACATACGGCCAGACCAGTTCGTTCGCACGCAGTGACTGGAACACGAACGCGAGCGCCTTGCCGTTGAACAGGCCGCCGTCCGCCAGCATCTGCTCGGCGTGAGCGACGACACGCTCATCGATGAAGGTCCCCAGTTCACCGGGCTCCGCGAAGTCGAGCAGGGTCGTGAGCAGCGTCATGCTGGCCGCGGGCTGCTTGCCACGCGCGCCCAACACCGCCAGCGCGGAAGCCAGCATCGTGCCGCCGACACACCAGCCGAGCGCATTGACCTTGTCGGCGCCGCTGATGGCCAGCGCGACATCGATCGCCTGCATGACGCCTTGCTCCAGGTAGTCGTCCCACGTCGCGCGCTGCAACTCGTCGACGGGATTGCGCCACGACACCAGAAACACCGTGTAGCCCTGCTCAGCCGCGAATCGAACGAAGGAGTTGTGCGGCTGAAGATCGAGGATATAGAACTTGTTGACGCATGGCGGCACGATCAGCAGCGGGCGGCGTGCGACTTTCTTCGTTAGCGGCGCGTACTGGATCAGCTGCATCAGTTCGCACTCGAAGACCACCGCGCCTTCGGAGACGGCAACATTGCGTCCGACCTCGAATGCACGCTCGTCGGTGATGGCGATCTGGCCACGCGTCGTATCGGCGAGCCAGTTGTGAAGACCGGTTTGCAGGCTCGCCCCAGC
Source organism: Paraburkholderia sp. Tr-20389 (assembly GCF_017104565.1). GTDB lineage: Bacteria > Pseudomonadota > Gammaproteobacteria > Burkholderiales > Burkholderiaceae > Paraburkholderia. The sequence continues at coordinate 25,473 of NZ_JAAGPD010000025.1, forward strand.
CGATTCGACGGCGACGCGCATGGCCTCGGGGTTCGTCAGCATGAAGTTGGCAGGGCTCGATGCATCGATGAACTGACGCGTCAGAAAGCGCAGTTGCTGTCGCGTCTTCGGCTCGACGTCGGCCGCTTCCATCATCCCTTTGAGCAGGTCGGCGTTGAGCAGATAGGACTGCATCAGCGCGGCGTACCACGGATGCCGATGCCATTCCGGCGCATCGAAACGGCGATCCCCCTGAGCCGGCTGGACAACTTTGGGCAGTGGCTCGGATGCCGAAGCGGCGCCCATGAGCGACTGCCACAACGTCCATTGCGCGTCCCAGTACTGCCTGGCGACGAGGGCGGCGGGTGCGTCATCGTTTGCAGGCGCGTTCGTGCCGCGTTGATGTGCGCCGGCGTCCGGCTTGTTCGAATCTTTGCTGTTCACGACGGCTCCATTGCAAGCAGATGAATCGATGGCGATGAGCGTTACTGCGAGCGAGGCGCGCCGTTTCCGGGGCGCCGATGCACGGGCCAGACCTGTTTGATTGCTTCGCCGTCGACCCGGTACGCGTGACAGGTGTCGAGAATCGCGGGCGGCTGCACCTCGGTATTGCCGTAGAGGCGCTCGCGCCAGATCGGCGACGCGCGCAGCATCGCGAAGCGCGACTGAACGGCCGTCGTCGCCATCGGGCCCAGCAGCAGCTCAGTCAGATGCGTGCAGCCAAGCCTGCCGCCGACCCTTGCCTGTATCTGCTTGCGGAACCCCGGCCCGATCTTCAGTCCTTCCAGCGCGCGATAGGCCGATTCGGTCTCGTGGCAATTCGGCGTTGCGCCGTCGTGAATGTGCGCGGTGATGCTTCGGATCACCAGTTCGCGATCGACGGTCATCGTGATCTTCATCCGATGAATGAAGGCGCCCGCGTCGATTTGCCTGAAGAAGAGATCGGTGCCGTCGGGCGTGACATCTTGCATTTCGCCTTCGATGTCGATCCAGCCGTCGTCCCGCTCGTAAGCGAGACAGGTGATGTGGCGCGTATGCAAGGGGCGGCGCCGGATGTTGGACTCAGTCATGTCGGGGCGTCGAAAGAGATGGAGCCTCTGCGTTCACGAACGCTCGATGCGCTGTGCGGTGTGAGGCGACTGTCGCAGATTAGGGCGGGGTGTGTGGTGCGTCCCCTCTCCGGACGGGAGGGCAACGTGTCGCACCTCATGACCGCACGCTTCACCGCGTCGGATGCCCCGCCCCTGCAAGAAAGGGAGGGGATGACACAGCAGTCGTCTCCCTAAGATGGGCTCTCGCGAAGCAATCAGGAAACCGGGCAAGGCCCAGCACGCCACCGTCAGGCGGGCGATGCTCCACATCTGTGAGTAGGACAACGCATGGATTTCGATCTGACCTCGGAACAAAACATGTTGCAGGACAGCGTCCGCCGCTTCGTCGACAAGACGTACGGGTTCGAAGCGCGCACGACCCTGCTGAAACAAGGGAAAAACGGCAGTGAAGCCAACTGGGGGACGTTTGCCGACAACGGCTGGCTGATGGCTGCCATACCCGAGGAGTATGGCGGCCTCGGCGGCACGCTGCTGGATACCGCGCTGATCGCGCAGGAGCTGGGGCGCGGACTCGTCGTCGAACCTTATCTGGGCTGTGCGGTACTCGCGGCCCAGACGCTGGTGGCGGGGGGCACGCCGGAGCAGTGTAACGGCCTGCTTCCCCGGCTCGCCGTCGGCACGCAGCGCATCGCGCTCGCCTATAGCGAACCGGGCTCGCGCGGCATGCCTCAGCCCGTGTCGCTGGTCGCCGAGCGCACCAGCGACGGCTACGTCCTACGCGGGCGCAAGTCACTCGTGCTCGGCGCGAGCGGGGCACACGCATTCATCGTTTCGGCGCAGGTTCCCGGTGTCGACGGCGTCACATTGCTGCTGGTCGACGCCGATACCCTGGGCTTGAGCCGTCAGGCGTTGCCGCTGCATGACGGCACGTGGGTCGAGGAATTGACCTTCGACGGCGCGCGGGTCCGTGAGGACGCGGTGATGGGCGAGCCGGGGCACGGGCTGCCCGCACTGCAAGCCGGCCTCGCGGCGGGCACGGTGGCGCTCTGCGCGGAACTGATCGGCGTGATGGAGAAGACTATCGAGATCACCGCCGAATACCTGAAGACCCGCCAGCAGTTCGGTGTGCCGCTCGGCTCTTTCCAGGTATTGCAGCACCGCATGGCCGACATGGCCGCCGAAATGGAGGTCGCGCGTTCGATGCTTCACGTTGCGCTGGCGTCGCTGGCGAATGACGACGCCCCCACGCGCGAACGGCAGATCGCCGCCGCGAAGATGCTGATCGGACGGGCGGCAAAGTTCGTCTGTGGTCAGGGTATCCAGTTGCACGGCGGCATCGGCATGACGGAAGAGTACGAGGTCGGCCACTACTACAAGCGCGCCGTCGTGGCGGACCTTCTGCTGGGCAGCAGCGACCGCTGCGAAGCCGCGTGTGCAGCGGCTCTGCAAGCCTCGGCGCAGTCTGGCGTGCAGGGCAACGTCGACTGAGGCGTGCACCGCGTGCCTGCGATGCAGCCGCGTTGCTGCTCAACCATCAACCCGCGAAGAGCGAGACAACATGAAGACTTACGAAACCTTGAGCCAGATGCAATCGCTGGTCGGCGAGATCGTTGGGACCAGCAACTGGGTCGTTATCGAACAGCAGCGCATCAACACGTTCGCAGATGCGACAGGCGACCACCAGTGGATTCACGTCGATCCCGAGCGTGCCGCGAAAGGCCCGTTCGGCGCGCCCATTGCGCATGGCTTCCTGACGCTGAGCCTGCTGCCCGTGTTCCTGGAGACGGCGTTCGCGATCCGCAGCGTCAAGATGGGCGTGAACTATGGGCTCAACCGCGTGCGCTTTCTGCGGCCTGTGCCCGTCAACAGCCGCGTGCGCGCCTGTTTCAAGCTGTTGAGCTTCGAGCCGATCGAGCCGCAGGGTTCGCAGCTCACCTATGAAATGACAGTCGAAACGGAAAACGGCGGCAAGCCGGTGTGCGTGGCCGAGTCGATCGTGCGCCTGTTCGACTGATAGAGACAACCGAGGAAAACAATGAGCGATACATCCGCAGTGCTCCTGAACGAACAGGAAGTCATGATCCGCGATGCGGCCCGCAGGGTGGCACAGGACATCGTCGCCGCGACAGCCGCCGAACGCGACCGCACCAGCGCGTGGCCGCGCAACGAACTGAAGGCTGCCGGAGAGATGGGCTTTCTCGGTATGCACGTCCCCGAGGAATACGGCGGCTCGGCCGCGACCTTTCCGGAGTACTGCCTCGCGATCGAGGAGTTCGCTGCCGCTGACGCCGGCTTCGCAACCATCGTGCACGTCCACAACGGACTGGCCGGCGCAGTCGCGCAAGGCGGCACCGAAGCGCAAAAGCGCAAATACCTGCCGGACATGGCTTCCGGCAAGACCATCGTGGCCGGCCTTCTGACCGAACCGCAGGCCGGCTCGGACACCGCCGCGTTCCGCACGACCGCCCGCCGCGAAGGCGATCATTACGTGCTGAACGGCAGCAAGCAGTTCATCTCGAACGGCAACGAGGCCGGCGTGGGTCTCGCGATCGCGGCCATCACCGAGACACCGGAAGGAAAGAAGGGGCCGAGTCTCTTCATCGTCGATCCGCGTGCGCCAGGCTACAACGTGACCCGCGTCGAGGAAAAACTGGGCCAGCGATCGGCCCATGTCGCGGCGATTCAGCTCGACGACCATCGCGTGCCGGCGGAAAACCTGGTGGGTGAGGAAGGCGGCGGATACAAGCGCGTGATGGGCATGCTCTCCGAAGGACGCATCGGCATTGCCGCCGTGGCTTGCGGCGTCGCGCGAGCCGCGCTGGAAGCCGCAGTGAAGTACGCGCAAGAGCGCGAAGCGTACGGCGCGCCGATCATCAAGCTACAAGGCGTGGCCTTCGATCTCGCCGACATGGCCACGCAGGTCGACGTCGCCTATCACTACATGCTGCATGCGGCCCGCCTGCACGCCGCTGGTGTGCCTTGTGCGAAAGAGGCGTCGATGGCGAAGCTGTTTGCAAGCGAGATCGCGGAAAAAGTGTGCTCGGAGGCGATCCAGATTCATGGCGGCTACGGCTATCTGACCGACTTCCCCGTCGAACGCTATTACCGCGATGCCCGCGTGACCAAGATCTACGAAGGCACGAGCCATATCCAGAAGGTCATCATCGCGCGCAATCTCGGTTCGCGCTGAGCAGCGCCTTATCTGCGGGGCGCGCGTTCTTCGCGCGCCCCCGTCTTCAGCGCAGTAACCTACTTCAACATGCCACGCTGCCGCGCCAGCGAAATCGCATCGTAGCGGCTCGACACACCCAGCTTGGCGAGAATGTTCTTCACATTCCACTTCACCGTGCCGAACGTGATGTTCAGCGTCAACGCGATGCGTTTGTTCGACATGGCTTCTGCGATCAGTGTCAGGATTTCCAGTTCGCGTGGAGTCAGCGAGACCCGGTGCGGATCCGCGTTGCCTCTGCTGCCCGCGCCCGGGCTCGTAGCACCGCCCGCGTGAACATGTTCCGCTGCCGCGGCCGCGCCCGGTGTCATTCGGGTGAGCAGGTCGTCGAGATAGCGTGCGACGGGCGGCGGCAGGCTGGCGTCACCCTTCATCGCGGCCAGCAGATTGCCGATCTGTGCCTTCATGTCGAGCAGCGTGCGAACCAGCCCAAGCTTCGAACCCAGCGTCAGCGCCTGCGTCAGGCAGCGCGTCGCCTCCGCGTCCTGCTGCTGGCTGTGGTGCGCCACGGCGGCAAGCAGGTTCGCGCGGACCACCACGCGCTCTTGTCCATGCCCCTCTCCGAAGCGCAGCACGTCGACCAGCGCTCGCAACGCGACGCCGGGGTTGCTGTCCGCCAATGCCAGTTGCGCGCTTGCGGCTGCGGCAATGGCCGGAATCTCGACGAACACGCCCGTCGCGTCCGCATAGCGCTCGCGCAGTACTTCGAGGCGGGTGACCAGTTCCGACGCGCGTCGGCGCTCGCCGACGGCGAGCAGCATGTTGACCTGTTCAGCGAGCATGTGCGCAAGCGCGCGATCCAGTCCGAGCAGATGGAAATGCGATGCCTGCGCTTCGAGGAACGCGAGCGCCGTTTCCGGTGCGTCCTGCAGGAAGTCGAGTCGCGCGCGGCACAGCGACGCGCGCGTCATCACGTCCGGCCATGAGGACTGCACGATACCCGTGCGGTTGGCGAGCACCTCGCGAGCGTCGTCGGTGCGGTCCAGTTCGTACCACGCATCGGCGAGCGTTGCAGCGCACAGGTTGGCGGCGACGGAGCCACGGCCAAACGCGGCTTCGGCGCGAGCAAGGATGCTGGTGCCGAGGCGTTCGGCTTGGGTGACGTCGCCGGCGACGAGGCACGCCTGCGCGCGAAAGCTTTCGAAGACCATCGCCATGTCATTGGCCCGGTCTTCCGGCGCGACGGGATTGTCGTCTAGCAAGCGGTGCACGTCGGCATGGCGACCGACCGCGAGGTACGCGGCGGCGAGCCCCGCGAGGCAGATGTAGCGCAGCGACGGGTTCTCGATCGGCATATTGCAGGCCGGTTCGAGAAGCTCGATGACGCGCTGCATGTCGTCGCGCTGCACGGCGATCGACGAATCCGTGATGACGAACTTCGACGAGATCGCCGGGATTTTTGCGGCATCGGTGCGGCGAATCTGTTCGAGCCAGCGTTCGGCCTTGTCGGGCCGGCCCGTGAGCGCGTAGGTCAGGCAGCCGAGAAAGAACAGGCGTGGATGAGAGAACAGCGTCTCCTGCGGCAGGTGGTCGAGCAGATGCAACATGGGACCGATATAGGTCATGTTCCATGTCGATCTGGCGGCTGCCTGCTCCATCACGCCGGCGGCAAATTCGAGATCGCCGCCGAGGTTCGCGTGCCGCACCGATTCGACCAGCAGCCCCTGCTCCGCGAACCAGCGGCTGGCGCGCCGGTGCAGCGCGTCGACGGTCGGCTGGCCCTGCTGGGCGAGCCGCTGCGCGAGGAATTCGCCGAACAGCGGATGGAAGCGATACCACGGCGAGCGATCGTCGGAGTCGACGCGGTAGATCAGCAGGTTTTCATCCTCGGCGCGCTTGATCAGTTCGGCGGCGGAGGGATCTTCGGTGACGTATCCGGCCAGCTCGGCGTTGAAGCGCCGCAAGACCGCCGTTTTTTCCATGAACGAAATCAGTTCCGGCGGCAGGTAGGCCACCACGTCCTCGGCCAGATAGGACTGCAAATCAGCCGATTTCCACAGCAGCGCGCGCAGGTTCGCGCGCTTGGCCGGCCGGATGCGCAGCATCGTCGCGACGGGTTGCAGGCTCGCTGGCCAACCGGTCGTCAGATCGTGGATCAGGCGCACTTCGTCGGCCGTGAGCTTCAGCGTACTCAGGTTCTGTTCGAAGAAGGCGCGCGTTTCCTCCAGATCGAAGGGCAGCTCGCCGAAGTCGATTTCCGAGACCTGGCCCTGCATGCGCAACCGCCCGAGGCTGAGCGGCGGAATGGTCCGAGACGCGATGACGATATGCAGGTTCGCAGGACAGTGGTCGAGCAGTTTCTGCATCAGCCGGTGGGCGGCGGGTGCTTCCTCGTGATGGTAGTCGTCGATCAGCAGATACAGCTCGCGATCGATCTCTTCCATTGCACTGGTGACGACGGCCGCCACCGTATCGATCGACTGCTCGCTGCCGGTGGCATGCGGCACGATGCTCTCGGACGGCATGCCGAGGCGCTGGAACGCTTCCAGCAGGTAGGTGCAGAAGCGCGAGAAGTCGCGGTCGCCATGGCTCAGCGAGAGCCAGGCGACGTCGATGCCGGACTTGATCAGCGCCTGACGCCATTGCGCGAGCAGGATGGTCTTGCCGAAACCGGCGCCGCCCGTGATCAGCGTGGCGGCGCAGTACTTCGTCTCTTCCAGACGGGCCAGCAGATGCTGACGCAGGATATGACGGGGGCCGATGCGTGGCGGCGAGAACTTCGTCGCCACCAGGAGATTGTCGGAGTTCATGGCGGAGGCTTGCCTGTTCGGACTGTCCCGTGGCCTGGCAATGCGGGCGCTATGCCGCATCGGGCGGGGACTTGACGGCACATTATCGCGTTTCGATTTGCGCTTTGGAAGCCGCGGAAAGCCCGTATGGCATGTCGGCTTCTCGTGACCCGCGCTTTTGATTGCGGACCGTTGCGCGTCCGCAAGGGGAGGGGCAATTATGGGATCGCCTGACGTACCTTGGCTGCCGACAGACACGCTCCGTGCGTGTCGATTCGGGACTAAGGAGAGGAGATGAGCGAATCGGTTTCATTTGAGGTGAACGGCCAGGTCGGCTGGATCACGTTGACGCGCCCGGAAGCGAGAAATGCGTTGAGCCGCGACATGGTTCTGTCGATGACAGCGCAGCTACGCGCCTGGAAAGAAGACGATGCCGTACGCGTCGTGGCGCTGACGGGCACGGGCCCGGCCTTTTGCGCAGGTGCCGATCTGAAGACGGCAGGCAATCCGGCACAGCCGGGGGAAATGGATTTTCTCGACACGCTGGTCGTTTTCTTCGACCTGCTGCGTTCGTTTCCGAAGCCTGTGATTGCAGCCGTCAACGGCCTCGCCGTCGCGGGTGGTCTTGAGACGGTGCTGGCTTGCGACTTCGTGATCGCCGCGCAGAGCGCGCGTTTCGGCGACGCCCACTCGAATTTCGGCGTGTTCCCCGGCGGCGGCGGCGCGGCCGTGCTGCCGCGCAAGGTGCCGCAAAACGTCGCGAAGTATCTGCTCTTTACCGGCGATTCGTTGCCGGCCGAGGACATGAAGACCTACGGTCTGGTCAGCGAAGTGGTCGCCGACGCCGAGCTGGTTGCGCGCGTCCAGGCGATCGGCGACAAGCTGTCGAAGAAGAGCCCGCTGGTGTTGCGCCGCATGAAGCAGGTGGCCGACCAGACCGCGGACAAGCCGGTGGCCGATGCGCTGCGCCATGAGCTGCTGGAGCTGCGCAACCACCAGCGTTCGTACGACATCGCCGAAGGCCTGCGCGCATTCGCCGAGAAGCGCACGCCCGAGTTCAAGGGCTACTGATCCGGGCGCGAGTGTTTGTACCTCGCGCTCACCTCCCTTTGCATTGAATCTGGAATAACGACATGGAAGACATCTACATCGTCGGCGTGGGCATGACGCCGTTCGGCCGCCACGCTGACAAATCCGTCAAGCAACTTACCGCGTGGGCAGTGGAAGACGCACTGAAGGACTCCGGTTGCGACCGCAAATGGGTGCAGGCCGCTTTCTTCGGCAACTGCACGCAAGGCCATTTCGACGGACAGCATATGATCCGTGGCCAGGTGGCGCTGCTGCCGCTCGGCTTCGACAGCATTCCGATCTTCAACCTCGAAGGCGCCTGCGCGTCGTCGAGTCATGCGTTCAATCTTGCCGTGACGCAGCTGCGTGCCGGTGCAGCCGACGTGGTCCTCGCCGTGGGCGCCGAAAAGATGTTCTACAGCGACAAGGCGAAGATGTTCTCGGCCTTCGAATCTGCCTGGGATATCGAAACGTTCGAGGAGAACAAGAACTACCTCTCGCAGATGGGCAAGAACGTCGAGGTGCCGCCGGGTTCGCAGTCGGAGAAGCCGTATAGCCCGTTCATGGACGTCTACGCGGCGCTGGGCCGAGGCGGCCTGATCGAGCGCTTCGGCATTACGCAGCGTCAGCTCGCGGCGGTGGCGTCCAAGAATCACGGCCATTCGGTTCACAATGAGCGCTCGCAGTATCGCAACCCGATGACGATCGAAGAGGTGCTGGCCGCGCCGCCCATCACCTATCCGATCACGCTGCCGATGTGCTCGCCGATCTCCGACGGCGCGGCGGCCGCCATCGTCTGTACCGGCTCGGCGCTGAAGAAGTACGGCTTCGATCGCAAGCGCGCGGTGCGGGTGCTGGCGAGCGTGGTGCGCTCGGCTTCGGCGCGCGCGGCGCATGAGTTCGACAAGGGCTGTACGCATCTGGCCGGCAAGGCGGCATTCGAACAGGCAGGCATCTCGCCGAAGGACGTCGATGTGGCCGAAATCCACGACGCAACCGCAATCGGCGAATTGCTGTCGATCGAGTCGCTGGGGCTGTGCGAACCGGGCGCGAGCGGCGTGATGGCCGAGCGCGGCGAGACTTCGCTGGGCGGCAAGCTGCCCGTCAATCCGTCGGGCGGTCTCGAATCGAAGGGGCATCCGATTGGCGCGACCGGCCTCGGCCAGATCTTCGAACTGGTGGAGCAGTTGCGTAGCAATTGCGGCAAGCGCCAGGTCGAGGGCGCGAGGATTGCGCTGCAAGGTAACGGCGGCGGCTTGTGGCGCGTCGAAGAATCGACCGAGCACGTGGGCATTTTCGGGCTGGCCTGAAATCGCAGCGATACGCGTAGAGCGTAGATGGTGAAACAAGGGGATGTGGCGATACCACATCCCCTTGTTCGTTAACATCTGCCGCCGGCGAAGTTCAGTCGATCTCGACGTTGCGCAGCGACGCCATATCGATGACGAAGCGGTACTTCACGTCGTTCGCCTGCATCCGCTTGAACGCGCTGTTGATATCGCGCACGTCCACCATTTCGCAGGTGGGCAACACGTTGTGCTCGGCACAGAAGTCCAGCAGTTCCTGCGTGGCCGGCAGGCCGCCGATCAGCGACCCGGAGATCGAGCGGTTGTTCAGCACCAGCAGCGCGCCGTGGATCGCCTCGAGCGGCTCCAGCGCGCCAACCAGCACCAGTACGCCGTTGCGACCCAGCAAGGTCAGATAAGGGTTGACGTTGTGCTTCGTCGGAATTGTGTCGAGGATGAAATCGAAACGGTTGGCGGACCCCTGCATCGCCTTGGGTTCCTTCGACAGCAGTACGTCGGCGGCACCGAGCGCGCGGGCGTCATCGGCCTTGCCGGCGGACGTGGTGATGACCGTCACCTCGGCGCCGAGCGCTACCGCGAGCTTCACGGCCATGTGGCCGAGCCCGCCCAGACCCACCACCGCGACCTTCGATCCTTTACCGACGCCGTGACGCCGCAGTGGCGTCCAGACGGTGATGCCGGCGCACAGCAGCGGGCCGGCGTACTTCATGTCGAGCGCAGCGGGAACGCGCAGCACGAACTTTTCGCGTACGACGATGTGCTCCGAGTAGCCGCCCAAGGTGGTTTCACCCGTGTGGCGGTCTTTGCCGTTGTACGTCGCAGTAGGGCCTTTCGTGCAGTTCTGCTCGTTGCCGCTGTCGCACGATGGGCAGTCCTGGCAGCTATCGACCAGGCAGCCGACGGCCACACGGTCCCCCACCTTGTAGCGTGTGACGTCCGAGCCGATGGCCGCGACATGGCCGACGATCTCATGTCCGGGGACACAGGGATAAACCGTCGAGCCCCAGTCGTTGTTGACGGTATGCGCATCCGAATGGCAGATGCCGCAGTAGTCGATGGCGATCGCGACATCGTCGGCGCGAAGGTTGCGGCGCTCGATGCGCGTGGGTGTTAGTTCGGCGTGCGCTTCGCACGCGCAGAAGGCTTTGTAGCGTGTCATTGCAGATCCATCAGAGAGTGAACGAATACCCGTCGCGTACGTGTGACGGGCACTCGCGAGTGAGTGATGCTCAAGGTTCGATCGATGGCCGCATCCACGGCGCCGCCGATGTCTCCGGTGTGGCAATCTGGTTCGAGATCCATTTGCCCATCCGACGCAGCGGCTCAATGGCATCCTGCGGAGCCGGCCACTTCATGGACGCGGCGTAACCCAGCGAGACGATGCGTTGTGCGCCGTAAAGCGGCAGTTTGTCTTTCAGTTCGTCCTTGATCTGTTCCGGATAGATGCCGACGGTTTGCGTGTAGGCGTCGACGGCGGCCATGACTTCTTCGAGTGAATCGACGGGTACGAGATTGGCCGTGCGGTCGTCGAGCAACGTTGCGAACGAAACCGGCTCGGGAATCTGCGAACAGATGATTGCGCCTTCGCCGTCTTTGCCGCCGATCACGCGATACCACTCGTCATCGAGCCGAAGCGCATCGACCTCGGCCTTCAGCTTCGGGTCGTAGCGTTTCGGCGCTGTGGAGAGCGTGTTCGGCAGACCCAGCATCGCGTCGTAGACGAGGCGGCCGAAGGCATTCAGTTTTTCCAGGCCGGGTTCGTCAGTGCCGCTCTGCACATAGATCACGCGGGCGCATACGCAGCCTTTCTGGTTCAACGCGCCGATGTCGCTCGCCAGCCTGAGCGCCGCTTCGCGCATCGTGGCCTCGCTCGCGAACGTGTCGCGGCCGATGATGCTCGCGCTGCGCTTGGGATCGAGCGAAATCAATTCGAGGCCGGGCTGGATGTACTGCGTGACGTGCTTCATCGACGCATAGCCGCCCCACGCGACAATCTTCTCGAGGTTTTGCGGCTGATACAGGCGTTCCTCGAACGCCTTGTCACCGCCTTTCCAGTACGCCACGCTCAGATGGCGCGTCAACGGATGGTCCGGCGCCATGTCGATCATCGTGCGGGCAATCGCGAGTGCGGTGAACGGATCGTTCGAGGGCGCCTTGATGATCGCGTCGCTGCGCAGCACCATGTTGCGGATGATCGTCAGCAGCGACAGCCCCGTCGCGTTGCCGGCAACGATGTGCAGCGTGCGCGCGCCGAAGCAGCGCACTTCGAGATCGGTGCCGTCGATCAGCTTCTGCCTGACCCAGCCTTCCAGAAACCGGATGCCGACTGTGCTGTCGACGGCTTCGGTGATCGCCGCGCGCGACAGCATGTTGCGCAGTCCCATGTAGCTGCCCTTGACCATCGTCGGCGTAACGGGGGAGGTCCGGTAGGACAGCTCGCAGGCTTCCTGCAGGTAGGGATTGGTGGCGAAGTCGAGGCGTTCGCCGAGGGCTTCCGCGTAGTCCAGGATGTCGTCGAAGCTCAGCTCGTAGAGATCGGCCAGACGGGCCGGATTGCCGAGCGGCAGCTTGTCGAGATAGTGATGGGCGTTCGGCGTCAGGAAGGTCAGGTCGCCGCCGCGTCCGCCGACTTCGACGAGGTTGTCAGCAATCACATTGCCGCGGATGACCATCGGTGCGATGGGAAGAGTCATGGTGTCGAGCCTTGGTATTCGAGTTGGAACGATCGTTATGTGTCACTCGACCGTGTTGAGAAAATCCATCGCCTCGCGATGCGAGCTTTCCGTCGCGGCGCAGGTGATCTTGTCGTCGCCGCCGTTCATCTCGCTGTAGCGCTGAATGGTCCCCGTGACGTAGCGGCTCGGACGGCCGCACGTGCACGGCTTGTCCCACTCGACAGTGACTTCGTCGCCGCTGATGAAGCCGCCCCAGTGGACGTCGGCGCCGAGGTCATAGAACGCGGCGCGGCCCGTGACGCGGCCCGTGCGCGGCAACGGCTTGCTGGTTTCGGGATCGAGCAGGAACGGAATCACGGTATGCGCGAAGTGAAAATTGCCGTGCTCGCAACGCGGAGCCGAGCCGCTGAGGAGTTCCGACATCGCGTAGGTCTCGTTCAGCCGCGTCGCGCCGGTGAAGCGGAGCACGTCGTCGCGCCAGCCTTCCGGCTGCACCACACCCTTGGCGCCGCCCGTGGTCGAGACAAAGGAGTCGGGATGGAACACACCTTCGAGACCGCGTTCGAGACCCGCCTTCGCCATCCCGTGCAGCAGGTTCCACGTCGCGCCGATATACACGCGTTTGCCGCGCAGCTTCGTTGCCATGGCTTCGAAAAAGGCCGAGAGGTGCGCGGGCATCTCGGCCTGCAATGTGTCGAATGCCTTCTTTTTCTCGATCAGTTCGGGGCTGATCTCCAGGCGGTCCAGCGTGCCTTTGGCATGAGCCGCGCGCAGCCTGGCGCCCAGGTGCAGCACGTCGGTCGAGAGCGTCGCGGGATAGGCGGCGTGGAAGTTTTCCTCACTGGGCAGCAGTGCGCGAATGAAAAATTCGTTGGCGCGCACATGGCTCAGGTAGCCCTTGCGGAAGTAGGGGAAGACCGTGTGCAGGTTCGGGTCCGGCATGTCGGGTCCCGCCTGGTTCCAGATGTACAGCTTGCGGACGTCGCAGGCCTTTTCCCACTCGCGCACGCTGGTGGGCAAAAACGAGATCGTGCCGGACGTGCCGGAAGTGTGGCTCACGCGCAATTCCGGCACGGCTTCATCCATCTTCGCGAACCATTCGTCGAGGCTGCGGCAGCCGCTGACGTCGGCGGCTGCGATGCGCTCGGCCATCTCCGTCGTGACGAGCTTGCCGAGCCATCGGTTGATCTGCGAAAACTGTTTCTTTTCGAGCAGGGACGGCGGGTAAGACTTGAAGACGGTGTGCTCGAACAGCAGCGGCACCGCGTCGTCGAGTGCATCGATGCGAGTCACGCCTTCCGCGTCGGCGAGCTTCTTGAGTACGGGCACGCGGTCGCGCAACTGCGCAAAACGCTGCTGCAATGCTTCGAACTGGATTGCATCGATGTCTGCGCGCGACAGATATTGCCAGGCATGAGCATCATGATTCGCTAAAGCGGCGGGGTCGTTCAGCAGCAGTTCGGTCTTTTTTTTCAGGGACATTTCTGTGAGGAGCATGGATGAACACCGCGTTGCGATCTCGCGGCGCTGGTGGTTGTCGACTAATCAGTATAGGAGCGGGAAAAGCGTTTTTTTCTCCGGATTCCTAAGATGGCATTTGGCCGTTACGTTTCTGATTCGAAAGAGAAATATCGATGAGCGGCGCAGCTGGCTCTGTGTTTGCGCGAGCGTCGTGGCGAGCGCTGGGCGGATTTGCTCGCCGTCCGACAAGGGAGGGACAAAGCTGCCGATGTTCGTGCACGCTGTCTCCGTCGACGGTGGCCGGTGACGGATCGGCGCATCCCGTTCGACTCCGCGTTTCGCCAGGGATAACCCGCCATGTCAACACGCACGCCTGCCGGCAATTCCGAGATCTTGCAGATCGAGCTTCCACCGAGGCCGCGCAAGCGTCCACGGCAAGAACGCTCGGTCATGCTGGTCGACGCGCTCAAGAAGACCGGCTGGGAGATTCTCGAAAAGGAAGGGCGCGACGCGCTTTCGCTGGAACGTCTGTCGATGCGTTCCGGCGTGGCCGTCAGTTCGATCTACGAGTATTTCCCGACGATCGAATCACTCGTCGTCGCGATCTTCGACGATTTCCGCGCACAGGCACGTTCCCGGCTTGTCGAAGAGCTTCGCGTGTTGCCTTCGAACACCACGTTGTTCGAAGGCATCACGTTGCTGCTGCGCATTGGCATTCCGATGCTGCACAAGTGGGTGCAACTCGACCGCGACGTGTTCGTGAAGTCATCACACTACGACGAACTGGTTCGTCTCGATCTTGTGAAACCGACGCAATACTGGACCTCGATCGCGACGGATGCGTTGATGGAGCGGTTTCCCGACGAGGTGGTCGTGCGCGATCGCGCCAAGGCGCGCTTCGTCGCCTTTCATACGATCCTCGCACTGCCGCGCGCGATGGCGCTGATGCACCCGGAGTATCTCGCCGAGGCGGATACGCAGGTGCTGTTGGCCCGCATGCTGCACGCGCTGCTCACCACCCGCGACTGAGCGATCGCTGCGCTCCCTCCCAAAAATGGGGGAGAACAGCGCGGAAGCGATGCGTATCGTTCTGAACGACCCTCACCACGGAGATGCCATGAAGAGTCCGTCGCCAATACTCGACGTGCGGCAGTTCATCGATGAACGGCCATTTTCGCGGTATCAATGGGGCATTCTGGTTGTCTGCTTCCTGCTCGTCGCCATCGATACTTATGACAGCGTGACGATCGGATTCGTCGTCCCCGTGCTCGCGCATGCGTGGAGCTCGAGCAAGGCGGCCTTCGGTACGGTGATGAGCGCCGGGATTCTGGGGCTGGCGACGGGAGCGTTGATCGCCGGGCCGCTGTTCGACCGTACGAGTCCTAAGACGGTGATCGTCGGCGCGATGGTCGTCTACGGGATGTGCAGTATTGGCACCATGTCGGCCGATTCGGTCGCATCGCTCGGTGCATGGCGTTTCTTCACTGGAGTGGGTGTAGGCGCGGCCGCGCCGGGTGCGGCGACGCTGATGTACGAGTATGCGCCCGCCCGCATGAGCGCGTTTCTCGTGAACGCGATCGGTTGCGGCGCTTTGATCGGCGCGTCGATGTGCGGATTGATCGCGGCAGTGGCGGTCCCGGCGTACGGCTGGCAGAGTCTCTTCCTGATCGGCGGCGTGCTGCCGCTCGCGCTGGCGATGGTCATGGTGATCGTTACGCCGCAGCCGTTGCACTTCATGATCCAGCGCGGCTTCCCTCAACCCCGTATCGCCGCGGTGCTGAGGCGCATTGCGCCCGACGTCCAGCTCGATGTCGTCAGATTCGTATTGCAGGAAGCAATACCGCAACGTCAGGCGGGCGTACGCATGGTGTTGTCCCGTCCGTTCAGAATGGGCACCGTGATGCTGTGGAGCGCGTACTTCTTCAGCACCTTTGCCTACTACCTTTTGCTGGGCTGGTTGCCGACGCTTATCCAGGGCACGGGCGCCACCTTGCGGGATTCATCGCTGATCACGGTCTTGCTGACGCTGGGAGGCATCATCGGCACGCTTCTGCTCGGCCGGTTCATGGATCGCTTCGAAAAAAACGCAGTGATCGCAGCAGCCTATGCGTTCGGCGGCGCGGGCGTGTGGCTGATCGGACGGCAGGCGGGCAATCTCGGATGGATTGCGTCGTGGGTCTTCATCGCGGGCATCGGTTTGAGCGGCGCTCTGCTGTCGATGAGTTTTCTCGCAGCAGCGTTCTATCCGGCCGGCGGCCGTTCGACAGGAATCGCCTGGATGCACGGTGTCGGTCGCCTGGGCGGCTTCATGGGCCCGATGGCAGGCGCCGCGATGCTTCGGGCGGACTATAGCTTTCGAACGGTCTTTACCGTGGTGATGGCGTTCGTGCTGTTGTCGGCTGCCGCGCTGATGATCAAACGCGCGGCAGCCAGGCGGGCCACGGCCGGCGAACTGCAAACGGAGTCGGCGTAGCCGCCGTCGTGCGCGTGGAGGCGGGCACGTTCCACCTTTTGAGCATCGGATGTCGTTGAGGATATCGTCATGAAAGACATGCAGGGCAAGGTCGCCATCGTCACGGGCGGCGCGGCCGGAATCGGTCGCGCCACCGCGCTACTGTTCGCAAGAGCCGGCGCGCAGGTCGTCGTCGCGGACTGGAGCGAAGCGGCAGGCCGTGAGGTCGTCGAAGCAATCGAGCGCGAGGGCGGCGAAGCGCTATGGCAGCGCGTCGACGTGAGCCGCGACGAAGACTGTTCGGCCATGGTCGACGCCACGCTGCGCCATTTCGGACGACTCGACATCGCGTTCAACAACGCCGGCGTGTCGGGTCGCATCGCCCGGACCGACGATCAGGGTCTCGACAACTGGCACAAGGTCATCGGGGTCAATCTGACGGGCGTGTTTCAGTGCATGGTTCACGAGTTGCGCGCCATGAAGGCGCACGGCGGCGCGATCATCAATACGGCGTCGGTGGCGGGTGTGAAAGGGGCGCCGTACAGTGCCGCGTACTCCGCCTCCAAGCACGGCGTGATCGGTTTGACGCGTTCCGCGGCGAGGGAGTACGGCAAGTACGGCATCCGCATCAATGCCGTATGCCCAGGCTACATCCAGACCGCGATGGCCGACGAAATCGCCGCCAGTTCGGCGCCCGGCAGTTCGGATGCACTGCTTGCCGCGTCCGCGCTGCGCCGTGCGGCTGAACCAGGCGAGGTCGCCGAACTCGTTTTGTGGCTGAGTTCGGACAAGGCGTCGTTCGTGACGGGCGCACACTACCTCGTCGATGGGGGCTTGATCGCGTAGCGGGCGGCGCCAGACGGGATCGACCCGTCTGGCGCCGAGTGCAGAGTGCGGCGCCGTGAGAATGCGGACGATACGGACGCCAGTTGCTCAGCCTTTCGACGCATTGCCGGCGGCGCCAAAAGCGGTCCATCCGCCGTCGACGGGCAACGTCACGCCCGTCACGT
Source organism: Paraburkholderia sp. Tr-20389 (assembly GCF_017104565.1). GTDB lineage: Bacteria > Pseudomonadota > Gammaproteobacteria > Burkholderiales > Burkholderiaceae > Paraburkholderia. The sequence continues at coordinate 42,435 of NZ_JAAGPD010000025.1, forward strand.
ATGACGCCCAGTCCGACGCGAGAAATGCGACTGCCTGAGCGACTTCTGCGGGATAGCCGAGCCGGCCCATGGGCGTCCGGCGTTCGAGCGTCGTGGCGTCGAGCCGGCCGCTTGCTGTCATTGCATCGAGCGGCGGCGTGCGGATGATCGCGGGCGCGACGCCGTTGACGCGAATGCCCTTTTGCGCCCATTCGCACGCCATCGAGCGCGTCAACATCACGACGCCGGCCTTGGATGCCGTATAGGCATTGATGCCGGGGCCGCCGCCGAGTCCATAGATCGACGCGATATTGACGATGGCTCCGCTACCCTGCGCGAGCATCTGCCTGCCCACCGCCTTCGACATCAGCCACGTGCCAGTCAGATTGATGTCGAGCGTACGTTGCCAGGTCGCGAGCGCTTGCTGCACCGTACGTTCGGCAGGTTCGAGCACGCCGGCGTTGTTGACGAGGATATCGATTCCACCCATGCAGGCGACGGCCTCTTCCGCGATGCGCTCGACATCGGTTTCGGACGACACATCGCCCTGCAGCATCTTCAACCCAGGAAAATCGGCGACGACGTTCAGGTCCGATGCGCACACCACCGCACCGGCCTGAACGAAGAACTGCACCACGGCAGCACCGATTCCGCTGGCGCCGCCGGTGACGAGAACCCGCTTGCCGTTGAAGTCGATGCGGCGATTGCCGTCAGGGTTGCTCACCATGTTTGTCTCCCGCAATGGCAGGTCACTTGCCCGTGAAGACCGGCTTACGCTTCTCGAGCAGCGCATTGACTGCTTCGCGGTGATCGTCCGTCTTGCTCGCGAGCCATTCGTACGAGATGCAGGTATCCATGATCGAATGGGCGAGCTGCTTGAGGCCGATATTCACGGAGATCTTGGTCCAGCGGATTGCGTTCGTGGCACCCGCGGCCAGCCGGTCCGCGAACTGATCGACGCGCGCGTCGAGTTCGGCGGCGGGCACGGCGTGGTTGATGAGGCCTAGACGGGCGGCTTCCGTGGCCGTCAGCGGATCGCCCGTCAGCAGAAATTCCTTCGCGCGCGCGTAGCCGATCAGCTGCGGCCAGATCACGGCGCCGCCGTCCCCGGCCACGAGGCCCACGTTCACATGCGGATCGACGATCTTCGCGGTATCGGCGGCGAAGATCACGTCGCAGAACAGCGCGATGCTCGCCCCGAGTCCGACGGCCGGGCCGTTCACCTTGGCGATGATCGGCTTCTCGCAATCGAGTTGCGAAAAGACGATCTGCTTGGCTTCGCGCGCCGTGACGCGGAACACGGCGGGATCGTCGAACGACGCCTTCACTGCCTCCAGATCGCCGCCTGCGGAAAACGCGCGGCCTGCGCCCGTCAGAACGAGGACTTCCGATTCCGGGTCGTTGTCCGCATCGATGAAAACCTGGGCCATTTCCGCATGCAGGCCGGCGTTGAACGCATTCAGCTGTTCGGGGCGGTTGAGGATGATTTCCAGCACGCGGCCGCGTCGCGCGAATTTGATGTGCTGATAGTCGTTGAAATTCATGGTGTCTCCGAGTTGTGATCGAGGCGTTGTGATCGAGCCATTGGAAGGCCATACCTGTTCCCGCCGACGATAACGATCCGGTCTTCGATGCGTCCCCTCTCCCTATGGAAGGGCATGCGCGCGCGATCCGCCGACAGCAAAAAAGGGAGGGGCGGACGTCCCGCGCGCTTTTCTACTATCGATTAACAAGTACGAACCAGGAAGCTTAGCCGGAGAGGAAATCTGTATGTCTGAAAACACGGTACTACTGGAGAAAGTCGGCAAGACGGCTGTCGTCACGCTGAACCGGCCGCAGCGAAGGAATGCGCTCGACTCGACGATCAGGACGGGCATGACCGCCGTCATCGATGCCATTGCGCAAGATTCGTCCGTGCGTTCGGTGGTGTTGACCGGCGCGGGAGGGAATTTCTGCGCGGGTGCGGACCTGGGCGACGGCGAGGGGCAAAGTGAGCGGGGCTTCTTCGTGCGTGACCTGCTGCTCGACCACGACCGCTGGTTCACCGCGTTGAGCGATCTCGAGAAGCCGGTCATTTCCGCCGTCGACGGCTTTGCGACGGGAGCCGGTCTGTCGGTTGCGCTCGCTGCGGACTTCGTCATTGCCAGCGACCGGGCGCGCTTCGTATCCAGCTTCGCACGCGTCGGGTTCATTCCCGATCTGTCGCTGCTGTATGTCCTGCCGCGGCGCGTCGGCCTCGTGCGCGCCAAAGAGATCGCGTTTTCCGCGCGCGAGATTCCCGCCGACGAAGCAGTCGCGCTTGGACTTGCCGAAGTCGTCGTGCCTGCCGCAAGCCTTCGTGACGCGGCGCTCGAATTCGCGCAGCGCTTCGACGACGCGCCCACGCACGTGCTCGGCATGGCCAAACGCATCATGAACCGTACCTTCGAAACCGACCGGCATTCGCTCGTGCAACTCGAGGCCACCTTGCAGGGTCTGTGCGCGGCCAGCCGCTACAACGCCGAGGCAATGCGGCGCTTCTTCGCCAAGGAGCCGGCGCTTTACCCGGGAGCGCAGCGTCCATTCTGACGAGGCCGCGCGAAGACCTGTTCGTATCTACCGCATCAACCATTCAAGGAGAAACACATGACGCAGAAAGTCGTCGTTGCCGGTGTCGGCATGATTCCGTTCCGCAAGCCAGGCCAGAACGAGCCTTATACCGTGATGGGCGCGCAGGCCGTGCGGCTCGCACTTGCGGACGCAGGCGTCGGCTATGAGTCGATCCAGCAGGCCTACGCGAGTTATGTATTCGGCGATTCGACGGGCGGCCAGCGCGTGCTGTACGACGTGGGCATGACGGGTATTCCTGTGATCAACGTCCACAACAATTGCGCGAGCGGTTCGACTGCACTGTTTCTCGCGAATCAGGCTGTTGCCAGCGGCACAGTAGACATCGTGCTCGCTTTTGGCTTCGAACAGATGAACGCTGGCGCGCTGGGCACGATCTTCACCGACCGGCCCGCGCCTCTCGAACTCTTCGAACAGCAGTGCGCCGATGTGGTGCCCGATGGCGTGCCGCCCGCGCTGCGCCTGTTCGGCGCCGCCGGTCAGGAGCACATGAAGCGCTTCGGCACGCCGCTCTCGACGTTCGCGAAGATTCGCGCGAAAGCTAGCCGCCACGCATTCAACAACCCGATGGCGGTTTTCCGCAAGGTCGTCACCGCTGACGAGGTGCTGGCCGACCCGGTGATGTGGCCCGGCGTGATGACCCGGATGATGGCGTGTCCGCCGACTTGCGGCGCGGCGGCGGCCGTGTTGTGCAGCGAGGCCTATGCGAAGAAGCACGGGCTCGATACGAGCGTGTGGATCGCCGGCCAGGCTCTGACCACCGACGGTGCCGAGACCTTCAATTCCGGCGACATGCGCCATCTGGCCGGCTTCGGCATGTCGCGCTCGGCGGCCAACAAGGTGTACGAAATGGCGGGCATCGGCGCCGACGACGTCGACGTGATCGAACTGCACGACTGCTTCGCACAGAACGAGCTGTTGACGTATGAGGCGCTCGGGCTGTGTCCGGAAGGCGGCGCCGAGAAATTCGTCGACGACGGCAACAACACTTACGGCGGCAGGTACGTGGTCAATCCGTCGGGCGGCCTGCTGTCGAAGGGGCATCCGATCGGCGCGACGGGTCTCGCGCAGTGCACGGAACTGGTCCAGCAACTGCGCGGCCGCGCGGAACAGCGCCAGGTCGAGGGCGCGCGCATCGCGCTGCAACACAATGTCGGCATTGGCGGCGCGGCTGTCGTCACGATGTACCGCAAGGACTGACGGGGGCAGGCATGGACTTTCAAGCTGATCCCGGGTTGGAAGTGTTCCGCCAGGAGGTCCGTCAGTTCCTGCGGGACAAGGTTCCGGCGGAACTGAAGGGTTTGGCGCGCTGCACGCGCTCGCCGCGCGACCAGATCCTCAAGTGGCAGAAGCTTCTCAACGCGCACGGCTGGGGCGCGCCCTACTGGCCTACGGAGCACGGCGGCACCGGCTGGTCGGTCGCGCAGATGCTGGTGTTCGACGAGGAATGCACGGTGGCGGGCACCCCGACCCAGGACGGCTTCGTGCAGAAGATGCTCGGGCCGGTGTTGAACGCGTTCGCCACGCCCGAGCAGAAGGCCGAGCACCTGCCTGCCGCGCTCGAAGGCGAGCGCCTGTGGTGCCAGGGGTTCTCCGAGCCGGGGTCCGGTTCCGATCTGGCATCGTTGCGCACTCGTGCCGTGCGCGACGGCGATCACTACGTGGTGAACGGGCAGAAGATCTGGACGAGCTATGCGCATCACGCGGACTGGATCTTTCTGCTGGTGCGCACGGACGCCAGCGGCAAGAAGCAGGCGGGCATCAGCTTCCTGCTTGTCGACATGCGCACGCCGGGCATCACCGTACGGCCGATCCGCAGTATCGACGACGCTCACCATCTGAACGAGACGTTCTTCGACAACGTGCGCGTGCCGGTCAAGAACCTGATCGGCGAAGAGGGAGCGGGATGGAGCGTCACGAAGTTCTTGCTGAACAACGAACATGCGACGACGGCTGACCTGCCCGACATCAGGCGTTACATGCGCGAGCTGATGCGCATCGCAACGACGTTGCCGGTGGGTGCCGGACGTCTGATCGATTGCCCCGAGTTCGCGCTGAAGCTGGCGCGCCTCGACGCCGAGCATGAAGCGATTGGCATGCTGGTGCAGCGCGTCGCCGAACTGGATATACGGCACGACCCCGCGTCGCATGTGCTGGGTTCGATACTCAAGCTCCGTGCCACGGAGTTGCAGCAACGCATCACCGAGGCTCAGGTCGAGGCGCTGGGCGACTACGGCGCGGTGGCGTACGCGCATCCGCACGATCCGGCACCGGCGCAGCCATATCCGCTGCAGGACCTTGCGCGCGGCATCACGAACGATATGTTTCTGCGCCGCGCTTCGACGATCTATGGCGGAACCAGCGAAGTCCAGCGCGGGATCATCGCGAAGCTGCTGTTCCGGCTCTAGTTCGGCACGCCTATCAGGAGAGAGACAAAACATGGCTTCAAACGGAAGCGGCCCGCTGCAAGGGCTGCGCATTCTGGAAATCGCCGGCCTCGGTCCGGCGCCGATCGCAGGCATGACGCTGGCGGACCTCGGCGCCGACGTGGTGCTCGTCGACCGCATGGCGCCCGGCGCGGAAGATCTCGATATCGGCAAGCACGCCATTCAGAATCGCGGCAAGCGTTCGATCGCAGTCGATCTGAAGACGAAAGAAGGTGTCGATACCGTGCTCGAACTCGTCGCGCATTGCGACGCGTTGATCGAAGGCATGCGCCCGGGTGTGATGGAGCGTCTCGGCCTTGGTCCCGACGTGTGTCTCGCACGCAATCCTAAGCTCGTTTATGGCCGCATGACGGGCTGGGGGCAGGACGGTCCGCTCGCGCACGCTGCCGGTCACGATCTGAACTATGTCGCGCTGTCGGGCGCGCTGTGGTGGTCCGGTCAGCCTGGCGAAGCCCCGATGCCGCCGCCGAGCCTCGTCGGTGACATTGGCGGCGGCGCGATGTATCTGCTGGTGGGCCTGCTCGCCGGCATCATGAATGCGCGTGCGACGGGCAAAGGCCAGGTGATCGATGCCGCGATCGTCGACGGCAGCGCTCACATGATGAATCTGCTGCTGGGCCTCAAATCGGCCGGTCAGTTCGTCAACGAGCGCGGGCACAGCCTGCTCGATGGGCCGCATTGGTATCGCACCTATCGCTGCGCCGACGGCAATTTCGTGTCGATCGCGTCGGCGGAGCCGCGCTTCAACAAGTTGCTGATGGAAAAAATCGGACTCGCCGGCGACCCCGCATACGCGGGCGCCTACGACGTCAGGCAGTGGCCGCAACTGCACGAGCGTTTCGTCGAAGTGTTCGCCACGAAGACGCGCGACGAATGGTGCGCGCTGCTCGAAGGTACGGATGCGTGCTTCGCGCCCGTGCTGAATCCGGACGAGGCCGCGGCGCATCCGCACATGGTGGCGCGCGGTGTGTACAGCATGATCGACGGCGTGCTGCAGGCCAATCCCGCGCCGCGCTTCTCGGGTACGCCGCTCGGACGGCCCGGCGCGGTACCGGCGCGCGGCCAGGACACGGAGTCCGTGCTGAGCGGCTGGTGCAACGCGGGATCGAACGCGGCCGCCAGCAAGCCGGCGACCGTCAGCTAAGGAGACAAGACATGAATGACAGCAAAGTGCTGTTCGAGAAGGATGGCAAGACAGCCGTCATCACGCTGAACCGTCCGCACAGAAGAAATGCACTCGATGACGAATCCAAGCAACTGCTCGCCGCCGCGATCAGAACGGCGCGGGAAGACGCTTCGATCGCCTCCGTGGTGTTGACGGGCGCGGGCGGTCACTTCTGCTCGGGCGCGGACCTCGGCGGTGACGGGAAAGAAGGCGAGATGCCGTTCCTCGTGCGCGACGCGCTGCTCGGTGCCCATCGCTGGCATGCCGAGCTGATGGATCTGGAGAAGCCGGTGATCTCGGCGATCGATGGCTTCGCGGTCGGCGCGGGGCTGTCGCTCGCGCTGGCGGCGGACTTCATCATCGCCAGCGACCGGGCGCGGCTGGTGTCCAACTTTCCGCGCATCGGTTTTGCCCCCGACCTCGGGCTGATGTATATCCTGCCGCGCCTCGTCGGGCTCGTACGCGCCAAGGAGATCGTCTTCTCCGCGCGCGACGTTCTGGCGGATGAGGCGCTGTCGATCGGTCTCGTGCAGGCCGTGGCGCCAGCCGAGCGCTTGCGGCAGACCGCGATCGACTATGCCCGCCGTTTCGACGATGCGCCGACGCACGTGCTCGGCATGGCCAAGGGCATCATGAATCGCGCGTTCGAGACCGACCGGCACGCGATGACGCAACTGGAAACGGCAGTGCAGGGAATCTGCGCGGCCAGCAGCTACAACGCTGAGGCAGTGCGGCGCTTTTTCGCAAAAGAGCCGCCGATGTATGCGGGCGTGGAACGCCTGTTCTGAAGGGCATCGCACGGTCCGCATGCCGACGCTCCGGCCGTCCACAAGGGGAGGTGAGGAGGGGGAGCGGCCGGCGTAACGTGGCGTCAGCCTGACGGGCGCGCTCGAATCAGTGAGCGCACAAGAGTCCGTCTCTTCAGGGAATTCAACAACCGTCGTGCGTGGCTCACGACCACGCACGTCTTTCATCATCCAGTACTTCAGGGCAATATCATGACGATTCGATTTGACGGCCGGGTGGCCATTGTGACGGGCGCTGGCAACGGCCTGGGCCGCGTACACGCGCTCGAGCTGGCGAAGCTCGGTGCGAAAGTGGTGATCAACGACTTCGGCGGTGCGCGTGACGGCAAGGGCGGTGCGTCGTCGGACGCGGCGTTGGCCGTGGTCGAAGAGATTCGCAAGGCCGGTGGCCAGGCCATTGCCAATGGCGCCAACGTCGCGGATTTCGAGCAGGTCACGGCGATGGTCGAGCAGACCAAGGCCGAGTTCGGCCGCATCGACATCCTGATCAACAACGCCGGCATCCTGCGCGACAAGACTTTCGCCAAGATGGAAATGGCGGATTTCCGCGCCGTCGTCGACGTGCATCTGATGGGCTCGGCCTATTGCACGAAAGCGGTATGGGAAACCATGCGCGAACAGAACTATGGTCGTATCCTGATGACGACGTCGGCGGCCGGGCTGTTCGGCAACTTCGGTCAGGCGAACTACGGCGCGGCCAAGATGGCCGTGGTCGGTCTGATGAACATGCTGGGCATCGAAGGCAAAAAGAACGACATCCGCATCAACACGCTGGCGCCGATGGCGGCAACTCGCATGACGGAAGACATCCTGCCGGAAGCCATTCTCAAGGCGACGGGCCCGGAGCAGGTGACGCCGGGCGCGCTCTTCCTCGTGAGCGAAAATGCGCCGAACAAGGTGGTCCTCGGTGCAAGCGGCGGCGTATTCTCGGCCATTCGTCTCGTCGAAACGGCACCGGTGTACATTTCGAGCAAGGATCTGTCGGCGGACGCGGTGCAGAAGCAGTTCGAACGCATCACCGACTGGAGCACGTCCGTTCATCGCGACGACGCCAACCAGCAGGTTCATGCCTTCGTGACCACCATGCAAGGCGCCCACGCATAAGCGCGGCGCCCGGTCGCCGCTGAGGACGCGACGGGAGCATGGCATTGAGGCGGCATTGAAGCATCGAACACCGGGGCATGCGTCGGAGGAGTCGCCGCGACCAGCCGCCTCGTCCCCGGTGCGAGACTTAAAAGAGTCTGCCAGTCGGCGATATACCGTGATGCCCGCAAGCGGGCCGACCGGCAGGCATGACTCCAGGAGACAAAGATGAAGACCAACTTCGCTCGCCTGTTTGCGAATCTCGTGAGGCGATTCGGGGACAAGGAGAGCCTGGTCAATATCGAGCGCAATCGCCGGTACACATACCGCGAATTCCATGCGTTGACCAATCGCATCGTGAACATGATGCGCGAGCGGCTGCAGCTTCGACGCGGCGATATCTATCTTTGCCTGCTCGAGAACGACAACATGTCGTTGCTCCATTTCTGGACCGCGCTCAAGGGCGAGGCCGCGGCGGCGTATACGAATTTCCGCGACTCTTTCGACGAACATTGCCGACAGGCCGAATATATCCGGCCGAAAGTCGTGTTCATCGAAACCGCACTCGTCGATCGCTACTACGACATGCTGCATGCGCTGGGTGCGACAGTCGTTTGCATGGACGACGCGCCAGTGAAGCGCGACGGCTTGCTCAATTTCTGGGAGTTGCTCGAAGGCGTGCCGGACCATGATCCGGGCATCGAAAGCGATACGCAAAAGGACATCCTCGTCTATCGCTTCACGGGCGGCACCACCGGCGCAGGCAAGTGCGCCCAGTATTCGATGGATAACTGGCTGGCCTGCCGCGACACGATGTTCATGGAGCCGGACCAGTTCCAGCTTCCCGACACGCGCATGCTGCACATGGCGCCGATCAGCCACGGCTCCGGCTTCGGGGTGCTGGCCACATTGTTCCGCGGCGGCTGCACCGTCACGCAGAATCTGCCCGACCTGGCGCTGATGTGCAAAAACATCGAAGCCGAGCGGATCACGATGACCTTGCTCCTGCCGACGCTGATCTATCGTCTGCTCGAAATGCCGGAAGCCTCCCATCACGATCTGTCGACGCTGCGCACGATCGCCTACGGCGGCGCACCGATGAGCCCCGCGAAGCTGCGACTGGCGCAGGAGCGTTTCGGCAATATCTTCGTGCAGTTTTATGGCGCAACGGAAAGCCTGCAATCGGTCGGCATCCTCGGCAAGGCCGATCATCTGACGGCGACCGAAAAGCAGCTCGGCTCTGCGGGGCGCATTCAGTCCGGTGTCGAGATCATGATCGTCGATCGCGAAGGGAAAGAAGTGGTGCCTGGCGAGGTCGGCGAAATCTGGGCGCGCAGCCGCGGCGTCATTTCGGGTTACTACTTGAATCCCGAGGCGACGGCGGCCGAGTTCGAAAACGGCTTCTGGAAATCGGGCGATCTGGGCTACATCGATGACGAGGGTTTCATCTATCTGGTCGATCGCAGAAAGGACATGATCATCACGGGCGGCTTCAACGTCTATGCGGTCGAAGTGGAAGCGGCGCTCAACGCGCATCCGGCCGTATCGATGTCGGCGGCGGTCGGCGTTCCGAGCGAGGAGTGGGGCGAGGCCGTGCACGCCGAAGTGAAGCTCAAGGAAGGCGAGTACGTCAGCGAGGAAGCGCTGATCGAGTTCGTCAAGGGAAAGCTCGGACGCTTCAAAGGGCCGAAGACCGTGACGTTCGTCGACGCGTTGCCGATCAGCGCCGTCGGCAAGGTGTTGCGCCGTCAGGTGCGCGACAAGTACTGGCAAGACAAAGATCGCCACATTTCGTGAGCGCTGCCTGGCAGCAGGGACGTCTGCGTACCCTGGATGAGGAAATGAAATGACAGACCGATACGATTCCCGTGGCGCATGGCGTACCGCGGCACTGCTGCTCGTGTTCATGATGGCCAACTTCTTCGACAAGATCGTCGTCGGACTGCTGGCCGTGCCCATCATGAACGAACTCAAGCTTACGCCCGCGCAGTTCGGCGTGATCGGCAGCAGCTTTTTCTGGCTGTTCGCCGTCGGCGGTATTGCCGGGGGCTTCATCGCGAATCGGGTCGCCACGCGATGGCTGTTATTGGTAATGGCCGTCGCTTGGTCGCTCTGTCAGATTCCGCTGATCCTGTCGTCATCCCTGGCGATGTTCGTCGTGGCGCGCGTGGCGCTGGGACTGACGGAAGGGCCGGCGTATCCGACCGCGGTTCATGCCGTGTACAAATGGTTTCCGCCCAACAAACGCATCTTGCCCGTCGCGCTGTTCGGCACGGGCGCTGGTCTGGGCTTGCTGGTCGCGGGCATGCTCGTCCCGCTCGTGACGCAGCGCTGGGGCTGGCGCACGAACTTCGTCGTCCTGTGTGCGTTCACGCTGCTGTGGGCTGTGGCGTGGCTCGCGTTCGGCAGGGAAGGAAAGCTCGACGATACGCCGTCGCAGGCAATGGCGCGTCGTCCGATTCCATACGGCCGTCTGCTAGGCGACCCTTCCGTGTTCGCCGCGATTTCGATGCAATTCGTCTCGTACTGGGGGATTGCTATGGCCTTTACCTGGCTGCCAGCCTACTTCCAGAAAGGACTTGGCTGCGATGCCGTGACGTCGGGCCGTCTCTATGCGGTGACGATCGCGGCGCAGATACCGCTGGCACTCGCCACTGCGTTTCTCGTGCAAAAGCTGCTTGCACGCGGGACGTCGTCACGGATCGCACGCGGCTGGTTTACCGCCGGATGTCAGGTGCTGGCGGGTGTGATGTTCATCTGCCTCATGATTCCGGATCTCTCGCTCGTTACGCGCGAAATCATGATAACCATCGGTTCGGCGCTGGGTGCGATCAGCTATGCAATCTGTCCGGCGATTCTCGGCGAGATCGCGCCGCCCTCGCAACGTAGTGCGGTGCTCGCACTGAGCACCTCGATCGCTTCGATCGCGGGCATCGTTTCGCCGTTCCTGACGGGACGGCTCATTCAGGCCAACGTCGGCGCGCATGGTTACGAACTGGGTTTCTTCATGGGAGGGGCGATGCTGATCGTCGGTAGCGTGATCGGCGCGACCTTTGTGAATCCTGAGCGTTCGATACGTCGCCAGGCGGCTGTGACTGCTGCATTGGACTGACGTCTGCTGGAAAGCGGCTTGCGGCATCGCCGCGGCCGCTGTGCTTCTGATGAGTGCTTCCTCTGTCATCAACGTTCGTTGGCGTTGACCTTTGGACACCTTATGATTCGGCGAATCCGTTCGCAAGAGCGATCACCCGCTCGTCCAGATAAGCTCTCGATAACAGCAGGTACGCCCCCCCGTCTGGCCTGCTTCGGAACAACTCGCTTCTTCCGTTACGTTCATGGCCAATCCCCGTGTATCGCTGCGCGGGATTGACTCACGCCCTGCTTCCACATCCAGCCTGTCGCCCACGGGCGCGTACGCGCGTCGAATCGATACGTGCACTGCGGCGCTGCCTTGCATGATCGCGAGGCCGTTCTCCGCTCATGACCGCACTACAGTCCGTTCCCCCTCCCCCTCCCCTTTATGCAGGGGAGGAAACAAATCGCGGCGTGTACCTTGGACTCGGCTTCGCGATGTCTTCGGGACTGGCAGCTCGGTGGTCAATAAGCGGCTTGTTATCCGGTTGGCGCACGTGGTCGATTCAGTAGAAGCGCGGTGGCTGAATCCAGGGGAGGCGACGGTCTGCGCACCCAACCCGTCTTCGGACGCGGTGAGGTTTGTCTCAGGCCAAGATCGCACACCGGCAGCCTGCTTGACGCTCTGGCTCAACAGAGTGCGGCGATGAAAAAAACAGGAGACAAGGAGATGTTCCGTAACAACCCGAAAGGCCGAGGCGCTTCCCGCCTGCCACGCCTGACGTTACTGGCGAGCCTGCTCGCTGGCGTAGTACCGCTTCATGCCTATGCGTTCAAGTTCACGACGGGGCCCGATTGGGACGTCAATTGGGATAACACCCTTAGCTATAACCTGGGCATGCGGACCCAGGGTATCAATCCGCTGATCGGGAATAGCCCGGTGCTCGACGAGGGCGACTACAAGTTCCGTCACGCGGGCGACATCGTCACCAACCGCGTCTCCATCCTTTCCGAATTCACGGCCGCGTATCAGGGCTTTGTGGGTGTGCGCGTGTCAGGCTCCGCGTGGAAGGACTTTGCATACGGCAGCGGTGACGTGACGAATCCCGCCAACCCGAAGATCTATACCCCGTCGTATCCGAACGGCGTCTACACTCCTTTCACGAACCGCTACTATATACAGGGCGCCCAGCTGCTCGACGCCTTCGGGTTCTACAACACGCAGGTCGCGGGCCACGCCGTCTATTTCAAGCTGGGTCAGTTCACCGAGTATTGGGGTAACTCGCTGCTCTCGCCGAGCCAGGGCATTTCGTTCGCCCAAGGTGCGAGCGACGTCATCAAGGCCTTCAACTCGCCGGGTACGACCACGAAGGAATTGCTGCTGCCGCGGCCGCAGGTAAGCCTGACGGCTCAGGTGCTGCCGGATGTGTCGGTGTCAGGCATCTACTACCTCGGCTGGACATACAACCGCTTGCCGACGGGCGGCACGTATCTCGAGTCGGCGGACTTTATCGCGCAAGGGCCGTCCATCGGTCCGGGCGGGCTGCGTCAAGGCCCAGCCGGAACGCCGCCGAACATCGACAACAACTTCGGGGTGAAGGTCGGCTGGACGCCGCACTTCATGGAAGGCAGCATGGGATTCTATTTCCGCCGTCTCGACGAGACCCAGCCCTGGGTCCTCTCGAATCCCAAACAAGGTCAGTACTTCCTGGGATACAACCGCGGCACGGACCTCGTGGGCTACAGCCTCGATACCACGCTGGGCAACGTGAGCGTCGGCTTCGAAGCGTCGTATCGTCATAACACCGCGCTCAACACCACAGTGCTGGCGCCGTCGAAGGAAGGCGCCACCGGCAACATCATGAACATCGTGACGAACGCGATCGTGCCGCTTTCGCGTACGCCGTTCTGGGATACGGGTTCGGTCACCGCCGAAATCGGCTATACGCACCTGCTTTCCGTCACGCAGAACCCGTCGATCTTCAACGGCATCGGTTCGGGTTACGCGTGCGGAGCCAACGGCAACAAGTGGAACGGATGTTCGACGCGCGACTACGTCGGCTTCGGCTTCCTCTTCTCGCCGCAATGGCTGCAGGTGTTCCCGGGCGTGGACATCTCCATGCCGAGTTCGATCACGGGCGGCATCTATGGCGTCAACCCGATCAATCCGGGTTCCGCCGGCGGCGCGCAGGGCGTCTTCAACTTCTCGATCGGCCTTCAGGCCTTGATCCGCCAGCGGGCGACTGTGACGCTCGCCTACAACGGGTATCACGCGAAGCCCAATGGGACGGGGGTGCTTCCGGGCGGCTTGCAGTACTACAACGCCGGATCCGGCGTGTACGGCCTCAACGACCGTCCCTGGGTTTCGCTGACTGTGCAATCGTCGTTTTGACGTGCGTTAGAAGCAATATGGAGATATACATGAAGACCTTGATTCACGTCGCCGTAGCCGGGACATTGGCGCTCTTCGGCGCTGGTGCAATGGCAGCCGTCTCGGCTGACGAAACGAAGCAGCTCGGTACGAGCCTGACCGAATTCGGCGCGGAAAAGGCCGCCAGTGCAGACGGCGCCATCCCCGCTTACTCGGGCGGCATGTCGACCCCGCCGTCGGACTATGTCGCGAACAGCGGCAAGTGGCCGGACCCGTACAAAGCTGAGAAGCCGCTGTTCAAGGTGACGGCTGCGAACATGGGCCAATACGCGGAGCAGCTGACGCCGGGCACGCAGGCGTTGCTGAAGCGTTTCCCCGAATATCGTCTCGACGTCTATCCGACGCACCGGTCGGTGTTCTATCCGCAATGGGTGCTCGACAACACGCTGAAAAACGCGACCAGCGCGAAGCTCGTCGGCAAGATCGAGGGCGACGGCGTGGCGGGCGCGTTCGGCGGGCTGCCGTTCCCCGTGCCGAAGAACGGCTATGAAGTGGTGTGGAATGCGCTCCTGAACTATCGGCGGGCGGAATTCTCGGTCACGAACATGGCCGGCCATCTCGTCGATTCCTCGGGTGGGCGTACGGCGCTTCCCATTCTGAACGCCATCGAATATCGGCCGTACTACGACCCGAAGTACAAGGACAACCTGAAGGGCGCCTATGACCGCGCCTGGATCCAGATCCAGACGCCGCCGACGCTCGCCGGCCAGACCGCGCTGGTGGATTACTCGATCAACTACACCGATACCGATCAGGTGAGCTGGGCGTATTTCCCGTCGCAGCGACGCACCCGCATGGCGCCGGACTACAAGTACGACACGCCGGCGGCGAGTTATGGCGGCGTGCTGTTCTGGGACGAAGGCAACATGTTCCAGGGACGCATGGATCGCTTCGACTTCAAGCTGATCGGCAAGAAGGAGATGATCGTTCCGTACGACAACTATCGTCTGTCGCAGCTTCCGGTGGACGACGTGTTCGGTCCGAAGCACATCAAACCTGACGCAGTGCGTTTCGAACGCCATCGCGTCTGGGTGGTCGAGGCCACGTTGAAGGCCGATGCGCGCCATGCGTACTCGAAGCGCACGCTGTACATCGACGAGGACAGCTGGAACATCGTCGAGGCGGACGGCTATGGGCACGACGGCAAGCTCTGGCGCGTCGGCCTCAACTATCTGTTCCCGCTTTACGACGGAGGCGGCGTGTTCTCCTTCACGTATGGCTTCTACGACCTCGAGAAGGGCAACTACTTCCTGACGTACACCACGGGTGAAAACGGCTCGCCGCTGCTGCGCGTGTCGGATCACCTGACGAAGCCCAATCTGTTCACGCCTGCGGGCATGTCCGGAACCGGCTTGCGCTAGGCACGCAGTCCTTCACACCACGATCGGGGCGTCTGTCGTCGCGGTACCTCGCCCGCGCGCGGCGGAGCGCCCCGTTTGCACTGCTGGATCGAGGTTTGAACATGCATCGAAACAAAAACTATCGGAGACACGTGCGCGCCGGTCTGGCATCGCTCGCGTTCATCGCGGCGGGACTGGCCGCGCACGCGCAGGCACAGGGCAGTCAGACGGAACCAAGTGCAAGCGCCGCGAGCCGCGCATCGACGGATCCTTTCGTCGATCCGCTCGACTCGCCCGCCGTCATGCAGCCGCAGGTTGCCGGCCGGCCCGTCATGGCGATAGCGCGGGCAGGCACGCGTATCGTGGCGGTCGGCATGCGCGGGCTGATCGCCATCTCCGACGACGAGGGCAGGACGTGGGGGCAGGTCGGTTCGCCCGTGCGCAGCGATCTGCTTGCGCTCAGCTTCCCGACGGCACTCGACGGTTGGGTCGTCGGTCACGACGGCGTGATCCTGCACACGGCCGATGGCGGCCGATCATGGACGCGTCAGTTCGATGGCCGCATGGCCGCCACGACACTCGTGGCGTACTACAAGCAGAAGGTTGCCGACGGCGACGCGGCATTGCAGCCGTTTCTGGATCAGGTGACGCTCAACTACAACCATGGCCCGTCGCTGCCGCTCCTGAGCGTCTCGTTCCGCGATGCGCAGCATGGCATGGCGGTGGGTCCGTTCGGCATGGCTATCGCGACGGAAGACGGCGGCAAGTCATGGCGGCCCGTTCTCGATCGCATCGACAATCCGCAGTTCCTGCATCTGAACGCAGTCCTGGGTCAAGGCGCCGATCTTTATCTGGCGGCGGAGAAGGGCACGGTTTTCCGGCTCGACGCCGCGAGCGGAAGATTTCAGGCCGTCAACACCGGCTATGCAGGCAGCTTCTTCGGCATGGCGGGCGACGAACATGCGTTGTACGCGTTCGGCCTGCGCGGCACGATCTACGGGAGCTCCGATCGCGGCGCGACGTGGTCGCCGATATCCAGTCCCCTGCACGGATCCGTCACGAGTGCGATGCCGCTCGCATCGGGCCATGAAGTCGTCTTCGTCACGGCTGCTGGCGAAGCGGCGCTCTACGACGAACGCACGCGCGCCTTCAGACTGGTGACGCTCAAACATTCGTCGGTACTCACCGGCGTTCTCCCTTTGAATCACGGCGAGCTTGCGATCACCTCGCTGAACGGCCCGGCCGTCGTGTCTACCCGCTAAAGACCGCTGAATACGTATAGAGAGTGTCAGTATGAATGCCCATTCGCAGCGTGCCGAATCCACGCCGGTCGCGCACAAAAGAGAAGATTTCGAATCGAACTCGGGATCGCGTCTGGAGCGGTTGATCTTCAACAATCGACTCTGGATCGTGGCCGTGTGCATCGTCGTGACGGTGCTGCTCGGTTTTCAGGCCGCGAAATCGAATATCAGCGCGAGCTACGAACGCATGATGCCGCAGTCGAGTTCGTTCATTCGCAACTATCTGGCGAACATCGATTCGTTGCGCTCGCTCGGCAATTCGGTGCGTGTCGTCGTCGAGACCCGCAACGGCACGGTCTACGATCCGGCCTATCTGAAGGTGCTCCGCGAAGTCAACGACCGGATCTATCTGCTGCCGGGCGTCGACCGGGCCTTCGTGAAGTCGTTGTGGATGCCCGTCGTGCGTTGGACCGAGGTGACGGAGAACGGCTTCCAGGGCGGTCCCGTCATGCCGGACAACTATGACGGCTCGCAAGCCAGCATCGACAAGCTGCGTCAGAACGTAGCTCGCGCCGGCATCATGGGCTCGCTCGTGGCCGACGATCTGCACTCCAGCACGATCTTCGTGCCGCTGCTCGATCACTATGCGGATACGGGCAAACCACTGGACGCCCGCGCATTGCACGATGCGCTCGAAGGCGTCCGGCACGACTACGCGCGCGACGGCGTCGACATTCACATCATCGGCTTCGCTCAACTGGTCGGGGATCTGATCGAGGGGCTGCTGCAGGTTGCCGTCTACTTTGCCGTTGCAGCGGCGATCGCGATGGCCGTGATCTACGCCTACACGCGCTGCGTGCGCAGTACGGCGCTCGTGATCAGCTGCTCGCTCGTCGCGGTGGTCTGGCAACTCGGCATCGTGCGTTTGCTGGGCATCGACCTCGATCCCTATTCGATTCTGGTGCCGTTCCTGATCTTTGCAATCGGCGTGTCCCACGGCGCGCAGAAGATGAACGGCATCACGCAGGACATCGGGCGGGGCATCGACCAGTACGTCGCGGCGCGCTATACGTTCCGGCGCCTGTTCCTCGCCGGGCTGACGGCGCTGCTGGCCGACGCCGTCGGCTTTGCCGTGCTGATGCTGATCGACATACCCGTCATCCGCGGACTGGCGGTGGCGGCCAGCGTCGGCGTGGCCGTGCTGATCTTCACGAATCTGGTCTTCCTGCCCGTCGCGCTGTCGTACACCGGCGTCAGCGCAGCAGCGGCAGCGCGCAGCCTGCGTGCGGAAGAGCGCCACCCGCTTGCCGCGCTGCTCGTGCCGTTCACCCGGCGTGGTCCTGCATGCGCCGCGATTCTGCTGGCGGGCGCCTTGTGCGCAGGCGGCGTGCTCGTCGCTCAACATCTGAAGATCGGCGACCTCGATCCGGGCGCACCGGAACTGCGTGCCAATTCGCGTTACAACCGCGACAACGCGTATGTCACGAGCCATTACCGTCTGTCGACCGATCAGTTCGCGGTGATCGTCAAGACGCCGCCCGGCGGCATCGCCGACTACAAGACGCTGATGGAAATGGACAACCTTGAGCAGGTGCTGCGAGGCGTCCCTGGCGTGCAGACCACGGTTTCCGTGAGCGGCGTGAGCCGACGGATCACGGCAGCGGATTTCGAAGGCGATCCGCGCTGGATGACGATCAGCCGCGATCCCGCCACCGCTGCCGTCGCGGTGAACGACGCGTACATTGCGAATCCCGAACTCGTCAACGGCGCGCGATCCGTGGCGCCCGTCATCGCCTTCCTGACCGATCACAAGGCGAAAACGCTCGAGCAGGTCGTCAAGGCCGTCGAGGCATTCGGTGCGCAGCACAACGCGCCGAACCGCCAGTTTTTGCCGGCCGCCGGCAGCGCGGGCATCGAGGCGGCGACGAACATCGCCGTCGAGAAGGCCAATCGCACGATGCTGCTGCTCGTCTATGCCGCCGTCGTCGCGCTGTGCTTCGTGACGTTCAGGAACTGGCGCGCGGTGGTCGTCGCGGTGGTGCCGCTCGTGATCACGTCGGTTCTTTGCGAGGCACTGATGGTGGCGCTCGGCATCGGCGTCAAGGTCGCCACGCTGCCCGTCACGGCGCTGGGCGTGGGCATCGGCGTCGACTATGCGCTCTACCTGGTCAGTGTGCAGTTGACGCTGCAACGGCAGGGCGCTTCGCTGGAATCGGCCTACCGCGAAGCCTTGGGCTTCACCGGCAAGGTGATCGCACTGATCGGCGTGACGCTGGCCGTGTCGGTCGTCACGTGGGCCTGGTCCCCTATCAAGTTTCAGGCCGACATGGGCGTGCTGCTGACCTTCATGTTCATCTGGAACATGGTCGGCGCGCTCGTGCTGAGTCCCGCGTTGTCGCACTTTCTGCTTCAGGGCGAGCGGAAGAAGTCGACCGGCGACGCCGACGCGTTGGCGAAACCGTCGCCGGGGTCGTCACGCGTCGCGTAGGCGGGCGATGTTCGGACAGCGATCATCGAGTTCGGGTACATTATCCGGCACCACGATTTCGATGAAACCAGAGGATGCCGCGTTCTCCACGCGGCATCGCTGCCAGCTTCCCCATGTCCAAATACGTCAGTCTTGCCAAATCCTTGACTCTTGCAGCGGTGCTGTCGCTTACCGACACTAAAACGTTTGCGCGCGGCAAAGCCTATTTCCACGACGGCGCGGTATCGCGTCTGGATGCAGATGAATACACCGTTCGTGCGATCGTGCGCGGCACGGAGCCTTACTCCGTCGAAATGAGGTCGGACCACGGTGACCTCGTGTACTACTGCAATTGCCCGGTCGGCCAGACCTCTGCCTTCTGCAAGCATGCGGTAGCCGTCGCGCTTTCGTGGCTCGAGAACTCGGGTGCGGAGGTGTTCCAGCCCGACGAGACGAAGCCGAAAAAACCGCGCAAGAAACGAAAGACTTACGGCGAGATCATCGGCGAGTATGTGGAGACGCTCGACGAACACGAGCTTCGCCGCTGGTTGCTGGATGCCGTCGACCGTGACGTGACGCTGCGCGACAAGCTGCTGTTCGCAGCACGTTCGGCATCCGCCGACGATCTTCCCGCGTTGAAGTCCACCGTCCGGCAGACCACACGCGTCACGGGGGCGCTTTTCTGGCAAGAGGCCCGCGAATACGCCGATGGCCTGTTGTCGCTGGCTGAGATGCTGCGCGTCCAGCTCGATGGCGCTTTCGCCGCGCACGTGATCGAACTCGCGGAGTTGGCAATCGAGGGCGCAGAAACGAGCCTCGAACGAATCGACGATTCCGGCGGCTACGTGCTGCCCGCCATCCATGAGCTGGCTGCCGTCCATCTCGAAGCCTGCGAGCGGATGCGGCCCGATCCCGTCGCGCTTGCGGAGCGGCTCTACCGCTTGCAGATAGAGAGTACGTGGGGCATCTTTTCGGACGTTTTGCCGGCCTATGAGGATTCGTTGGGCGACGCCGGCTTGCGCCGGTATCGTGAACTGGTCTGCAATGACTGGGATACCCTCCCGGCGCTAGGCCCGGGAGAGCGTCCATTCGACAGGCGGCGCACGCGTATTTGGAACGCGATGAGCGCACTCGCCGAACAGGACGGGGACGTCGACGCGCTCATTCGCATCGAGGCCAAAGATTTGACGAGCGAGTATCGGTTCGAGCAGGTCGCGCAGCTATGCAGGCAGCACGGCCGCGAGGAGGAAGCCCTGGCATGGGCGGAGAGGGGTTTAAAGGAATCGCGAGCAAAAACCCACGACGCTTCCCTGCTCGATTTGTGCGTCGACCTATGTTTGAAGCTCGGAAAGCTCGACAAGGCAGATGGCTACGCATGGCGCCGTTTTGAGCAGCGTCCGGCGGCCAATGCTCTACCGGCACTGCTGAAGGCCGCTTCGGCAACCAAACGGCGCGACCAAACGCGGGAACGAGCGCTCGCACACATGTGGGCCATCGTCGAGCGCGAGGAGTCGAAGCCAGGTCGAGGAAGCGACTCCGCATGGCATGTGCCGATGCGTACCGAAATCGTCAGGGTCCACCTCGCCGAACACGAAGACGAGACTGCCTGGCAGGTGTTCACCGGCGGCCCCACCGTGACGGCATTGTGTGCGGAAATGGCTGCCGTTCGCGGCCGTACCCATCCGCGCGATGCCCTCGCGATCTATGCGCGACTGTTGCCCGCCGCGGTGACGCTGGGTTCGTCCGGCGCGAAATATGAAGATGCAGCGAAAATCGTGCGGGCCATCGGCGAACTGCGACTGCGACTCGGCGAACGCGAGCAGTTTGCCGTCGAACTCGATAAAATTCGCGTGGAGTATCGAGCGAAGCGCAATTTCATCAAGCTGCTCGCCGACCTGCGTTGACATAACAAGCATTCACCGCCTCGATTCAGGCACGCAATCGACCATCGCCATGCAAGCGCCCAGCGCAACCGTCCCGATTTCGCTCGTCAACGGCTTCCTTGCCGCCGCCGGTGCGCAACCCGACGTCACGCAGCGCTATCTGGAGCGGGCGGGGATCACGCCCGAACTGCTTCGTGCATCCGGGGCGCGCGTGACGGAAGAACAGTTTTCCACGCTCTATCGCACGCTGGCCATTGAACTCGATGACGAAATGCCCGGCATCTTCAGCCGGCCGCTACGCAGCGGCACGCTGAAATTTCTCTGTCTCAGCTTACTGGACGCACGCAACCTGGAGACGGCGCTGCATCGCTTCGGCCAGTTCATTCACCTCGTGCTCGACGACTTTCGTTTCGAGTCGCGTCGCGACGAGCTGATGGCGCAGGTCGAGCTGCGTCCGAATCCCGCATTCGGAGGCATCAGGCCGCTCGGTCAGGAGTTGATGCTGAAACTCGCGCACGGCGTGTCTTCATGGCTGATCGGCCAGAAAATTCCGCTGTTGCAGGTGGATTTCGCGTTCCCGCAACCGCCGCATGCATTCGATCACCGCTACTTCTTCTCAGGGCCGGTGCGTTTCGGCTGCGACGCCACGCTGATGCGGTTCAGCGCCGCGTTTCTGGACATGCCGATCCGGCAGAGCAAGCGCAACCTGCACAAGTTTCTCGCCCGTTCGCCGGGCGAGTGGATTTTCGAGTCGTTCAGCGAACAGCGGGTCAGTCATCGCGTCCGGCAATACCTCGCGGGCGAGTTGCCCGACCTGCCGACCATCGACGCGGCCGCAAAGAGCCTGCATTGCTCGGTGCGCACGCTGTGCAGGCGGCTGTCGTCGGAAGAAACGACGTTCCAGCTGCTCAAAGACGAACTGCGGCGCGACGTCGCGATCCAGCGTCTGACGGACACGCAGGACGCGATCGCCATCATCGCCGGCGATATCGGATTCGACGATCCGAGCGCGTTCCATCGGGCGTTCCGCCACTGGACGGGCAGCACGCCCGGCACCTATCGGCGGCCCGTTCAGGCGGGGTAAACCCCCGGGTGGCCCCCAGGGTGGGGTGGGCCGTCCCCCCCGTCGAAATGGCCAGATTTGTCAGTACGTGGGCAGGTTTGGACAGTCCAATAATGAGATAAGCCGGTACGATCGTCAGGCAGGTCACCGCTCGGTCTCTCTTCTTTTTCGGGCGTCGTGGCATTGATCCATTGAACGCCTGATTGGAAGAATCACCATGAGTTACATCGCCCCCGTCAAAGACATGCTGTTCGTGCTCGAGGAATTGAGCGGTATCGACGAGATTGCGCAGTTGCCCGGCTTCGAGGAAGCGGGTCTGGAAACGGCACAAGCCGTGCTCGAAGAATCGTCGAAGCTGTGCGGTGAAGTGCTGGCGCCGCTGAACGTCGAAGGCGACCGGAATCCGAGCACGTGGAAAGACGGCAAGGTCACGGCGAGCCCCGGTTTCGCCGACGCCTTCCGCCAGTTTTCCGCGGGCGGCTGGCAGGGCGTGCAGCATCCGGTCGAATACGAAGGCCAGGGCCTGCCGAAGCTGATCGCGACGGCGTGCATCGAAATGCTCAATGCGTCGAACCTGGCGTTCGCGCTGTGTCCTCTGCTGACGGACGGTGCCATCGAGGCGCTGCTCACCGCAGGTAGCGAAGAACTGAAGCAGACCTACGTGCCGCGCCTGATTTCGGGCGAATGGACGGGCACGATGAACCTCACCGAGCCGCAAGCCGGCTCCGATCTCGCGCTGGTGCGCACGCGCGCCGAGCCGCAGGGCGATGGTTCGTACAAGATCTTCGGCACGAAGATCTTCATCACGTGGGGCGAGCACGACATGGCGGACAACATCGTCCATCTGGTGCTGGCGCGCACGCCGGATGCGCCGGAAGGCGTGAAGGGGATCTCGCTGTTCGTCGTGCCCAAGTTCCTCGTGAATGAAGACGGCTCGCTGGGCGAACGCAACGACGTGCACTGCGTGTCGATCGAACACAAGCTCGGCATCAAGGCGAGCCCGACGGCCGTTCTCCAGTTCGGCGACCACGGTGGCGCGATCGGTCAGCTGGTCGGCGAGGAGAATCGCGGCCTCGAATACATGTTCATCATGATGAACGCGGCGCGCTTCGCGGTCGGCATGCAGGGCGTGGCGATTTCGGACCGCGCGTACCAGAAGGCGGTCGCGTACGCGAAAGAGCGCGTGCAGAGCCGTCCCGTCGATGGCTCGGCGAAGCAGGCGGTATCGATCATTCATCACCCGGACGTGCGTCGCATGCTGTCGACGATGCGTGCGCTCACGGAAGGCTCGCGCGCACTCGCGTATGTCGCCGCAGCGCATTGCGACATCGCGCACCATCACGCCGACGAAGCCAAACGCGCCGAGCATCTGGCGATCTACGAATACCTGGTGCCGATCGTGAAGGGCTGGAGCACGGAGCTGTCCATCGACGTGACGAGCCTGGGCGTGCAGGTGCACGGCGGCATGGGCTTCATCGAGGAAACGGGCGCGGCGCAGTACTACCGCGACGCCCGCATCCTGCCGATCTACGAAGGCACGACGGCGATCCAGGCGAACGATCTGGTCGGCCGCAAGACGTTGCGCGACGGCGGCGCGGTCGCGAAGGCGCTGCTCGCGGAGATCGCGCAGACGGTCGAAGCGCTGAAGCAGCAGAAAGGCGCGGCCTTCGCGTCGATGCAGAAGCATCTGTCGCGTGGCCACGATGCGTTGCAATCGACGGTGGCGTTCGTCGTCGCGAATGCGAAGAGCGATCCGAACGCGGTGTTTGCGGGCAGCGTGGCGTATCTGAAGCTCGCGGGGATCGTGCTGGGCGGCTGGCAGATGGCGCGCGCGATGCTCGCCGCGCAGGCAAAGCTCGATAACGATCCGTCGTTCTACGGCGCAAAGCTCGCGACGGCGCAGTTCTTTGCGGAACACGTGCTGCCGCAGGCGGTGGCGCTGGAGGCGTCGATTGTGAGCACGAAGGGCAGTGAAGGCGTGCTGGCGCTGAACGAAGACCAGTTCTAAAAGCGGTTTCCCTTCCTTCCAGCAGCGGGCTTCGACCGAACACGAAGCCCGCTCGCTTCAAATCTTCCTGCACGACGACGGTCACGCCGTCGAAGCTCAAGAGAGCGCGCGCTCACTCCACCTTCGCGCTCAACCCCTTCAAGCCTTTGATCACGACAAGCAACGCGCGGCCGTGCTCTTCCGAGCCGTCCCACGCGTCGACGATCGCGTTGCGCAGCAGTTCGTTATAGCCCCCCGCACGTCCGACGTGCCGCGCTTCCATTCCGTAGAAACTGCATAGCTTATTGAATGACGCGCTGCGGCGTACGCGGCGCCCTTTCGACAGCCGAAGCCTCGATACGGTCGGCTGGCTCACCCCCGAAAGCCTTGCAATTTCACTGGACGAGCGTGTGTCCGCCATTAACCGGCGCAACAGATCCTGCACGGGAAATTCGCTCATCGGGGCTTCCATTCCATGCATTATATCTATACATTAACGCTTGTTGAATGGCTGTCGCCTATTGCCGATGGCTCGCCGGATTGCGAGTCGAAGGCCGTCCCGAGGAAGTTGATGACACTGAAGCACCTACCGCCCACGTTCTGCTGGATCAAGACAGGCACCGAGTCCGGCGAGGAACTCCCCACCATCGTTCTCCAGAAAGAATGGGAGCGGAGGCTGGGCGGCGGGCGCTTTTTGTGGGGCGTGGGTCAGCCGCTCGGGAATAGCGCGCAGGTCGCGGCGCACCGCACGGGTTCGCTGCTCGCGCTGTTTTCGCCGGCGGCCAGCAAGCCCCGTCCCAGCGGACGCAAGCGTGAAGACATGGTGTTGTGGAACGCGTGGATCGACAGCGCGGGCCAGGTGCGGCAGCTTCCGCCGCATGCGTTCATCGTCAGCCGCTCTGTGTTGCCATCGGGGCGTAAGAGGGAGCAGCACTACGCACTGGTGTGCTCGTCACCCACGGAATTGAGCATGGGCACGCGGTTGTACGTCCATCCGGAGCATCTGCGCAGCGTCAGTACGGGCAAGCCGCTCGGTGCCGCGCAAGCGGCGGCTGTGGTCGATTGCATCGCGCGTGCGGGTGAGCTGAGCGGCAAGCGTTATCCCGTTGCGCTATCGGTCGAACTGGAGGCGCCGTACGTGGTGCGCCTCGCGCAGCCCTGCGTGCTCAAGGCGCGTGACTTCGCCGATGTCAACAAGGCCACGCGCGACGGAGACTTCGCCGCTTTCATCGAACTGGTCGGACGTTTGCGCACCCGCCCACCGCAAGAGCGTGTGCGCGGCTTCACGCGCGACCTCTTCGAGATGCCGCCCGTCGAAGCAATGGCCGCATTCAATGCGGCACACGCGCAAGCAGGCTTTCCGGAGAATACGGCCCGGGTCGCGAGCGCATAAAACCTGGGAACACTGACTATGCGGGTTCACGCATAAAAAATGTGCGTGTTTGTTGTCATCCAGACCTGGCGTTTGGCTGCGAGCGGAGAGAAAATCGATAGCGCATCGCAGCGAATCCGTTTCGCACGTTTGGCCTGATCAAAGTCATTGGCGCGCAGACAGCAGCCGGCGCGCAATCCACGCTCTCGCAACCTGAAACCAGATGGAGGAATGCCTATGTCGGCAGTCATGCACTCGCGGCAGGCTGAGGCCGCGAAGCGTTTTGTCGAAGCGACGCGCAACGTCGATCAGGCGTTTCGCGCAGTGCGCCGCGATCCGGAAGAGGGTTCTGCTTCGGACGAACACGCGGCCGCCGTCGCACAACTGGACCGCGCGCTCGACGAACTCGCACGCGCCCAGGCACTGTTCGACTCGGTGGTGCGGATCGACGCGCGGCGGCGCAATTGAATCCGTCGGTCATGGCTTCGCCCGTACGAATGGATTGCTGATCGCGTCACTCTTCGAATCGCACGAGCAATGTCTACTTCAATCGCAAAACTCGATGGTCAGGCGCGGGAACGCCTGATCGCATGGATCCAGCACCGGATGGATGAATTCGGCATCACGGTCGACGCGCTTCAGCGTTCGCTCGCCGAAGATGAGCAAAGCGCGCGCGCCATCCGCTATCAGGATGCAATGGGTCATGTCTGGGACGGACAGGGCGATTTGCCCGAATGGCTGCGCCGCGCAGTCGCGTCCGGCCAGAGCATCGACTTCTTCCGCTGCGAAGGCTAAAGACTGCCTGAGCACTCGCAGTGCGACATCCGCTCGTTATGCTGCGTCGTCGTGACCCTCTTGCGGCACGACCTCCAGGCGGTAACCGACACCGTAAATCGAGCGGATCATGTCGTGATCCGGACGCACGGTTTGCAGCTTGCGCCGCAAATTCTTCACATGCGAATCGACCGTGCGGTCCGCGACCACGCGGTGATCGTCATACAGTTGGCGCAGCAGATGGTCGCGCGAATAGATGCGGCCGGGCGTGGAGTGCAGCAGTGCCAGCAGCCGGATTTCGATCGGCGTGAGATTGAGATCCTTGCCGTCGAGCGACGCAACGTGGCGTTCGAGATCGATTGCCAGACCGCCCGCAACGGGCTCCGCGCCGGCGCGTGTCGCACCGGAGAGCGAATCGATGCGGCGCAGGATCGCCTTCACGCGCGCGACCACTTCGCGCGGACTGAACGGCTTGCACACGTAGTCGTCGGCGCCGAGTTCGAGTCCGAGCAGCCGGTCGATTTCGTCGACGCGCGCCGTCAGGATGATCACGGGCACATCGGAAAACGTACGCAGTTCGCGGCAGATTTCGAGTCCGCCGCGTCCCGGCAGCATCAGATCGAGCAGGATCAGCGAAGGTGGATTCGCGCGAACGGAGGCGATCACGTCGCGGCCGTCCTCGATCACCTGGGTGTTGAAGTTCTCGGCGCGCAGATAGTCGGTCAGCAACGCCGACAGCTTCGGCTCGTCTTCGACGATCAGCACCGAAGCGGGTGAATGGGCAAGTGAATGGTCAGTCATCTTTGGCTTCAAACGTAGCGAACCGGACGGCGATCCACAGTCCTCCGAGCGGCGAGCGCAATGCGTCGATCGTGCCGCCGTGCTGGCTCACGATATGTTTGCACAACGCGAGCCCGAGGCCGGCGCCGCCGCTCTGACGGCTGCGCGACGCATCGACGCGAAACAGCCGGTCGAACAGGTGCGGCAGCAAAGGCTCGGGCACGGCAGGGTGCGAATCCTGCACGTCGATGCGGATTTCACGCTCGTGCTGTGCGACGGCGACGCGAACCTTGCCGCTCTCATCGGTATAGCGCAGCGCGTTTTCGAGCAGGTTCTTCATCAATTGCGTCAAACGGTATGGGTCGCCGAGCATGATCACGCTCGCTTCGCCGATATCCGTTTCCAGCGCGATTTTCTTGTCGGCGAGACGGTCGCGGAACGATTCGGCGGCTGCCTCGACGATGGGCGCCACATCGAGTCGCACTTTCTCGAACGATAGTTCACCGATATCGGCCAGCGACAGTTCGTACAGGTCGTCGATCAACTGGCTCAGCAGCGCGACTTCCGCCTGCAGCGACGCGAGCGTCGTGCGGTCGGGTTTGCGCACGCCGTCTTCGATCGCTTCGAGTTCGCCGCGCAGCACGGCGAGCGGCGTGCGCAATTCGTGCGAAATATCCGCGATGAAGTTGCGGCGCGAGCGTTCCGCGTTGCCGAGCGAGATCGCGAGCCGGTTGAAGTCGGCGGCCAGTTCGTGCAGCTCGTCGCTGCCCGTGTCGGGCACGCGGATCGAATAGTCGCCGCTCGCAAGGCGATGCGTCGCGAGCACGAGGCGCCGCACGGGCGAGAGCAGCACGCGCGCGAGCACGACGGCAACGCACGCGGCCAGCAACGCGGCGAACCCGACGATGATCCACGTCGTGCGAACCTGCTGCGCCTGGAACTGCCGGTCGGCGGAACGAAACATCACTTCCGGTCCGGCGACGATCAACCAGCCGATCACCTTGCCGTCGACGGTCAGTTCCTCGCGCGGCGCATCGGGCGGAGGCGGCGGGCCCTTTTTCAGCACGCTTTGCATGTTCGTGTCGTAGACCCTGAACGGCGGATGACGCTCACGCTGCGCGCCCGGTCCGGATCTATCGTCCGGATTCGGCGGCGCGCCGGGATCGCCGGGCGGCGGCCCCGGATGCGCGGCGTTGCCGGCCGGCGCGTTGTAGGGCGGGGCGGTGTCGGGCGGCGGCGGGCCGTCGCCCGGCCCATTCATATCGGGCGGGCCCGGCGGCATGCCTGCCTCGGCCAGTTCCGGAATTTCCGCTGTCGCGGTGACGGGGTCTTTGGCGAAATCCCAGCTTCGATGCTTCGCCCACGCGGCTTCGAGCTTCTGCTTCAGCTGCGCGGAGTGCGACTGGGACTGGTGCTGCAGGTAGCCGAGGAAGCCCTGTTCGAAGCTCCAGCGAACGGCGAAGCCCATCGTGACGGCCACCAGAATGCAGGCCGCCGATATCGCGACGAAGAGCTTCGACGTGATGCCGACTCTCATGGCGCGTCCCCACGGCGGCCATTTTTCATGCTTCACACCCTGTTTTCCCTGTCGACCAGATCTGGCGCGGCGACCGAGGCCGGCGCCCGCAAGCTGGCTGCTGTCAATTTAGCTGTCGATTTGCTGTCACGGCGCTATTGTGACGCGGCGCGGCGCAAGCGTGGACGACCGTTCGGTAATCTCCACACATTCTCCTTAATTTTCACCGTCTTGCCTGCACAGTTGCTCACTATCATGGGATCCGTTCAAATGGAAGAAGGGCGGGGACCCATCATGACCATCCATCTGCTCGTCGTCGAGCCGAATCAGGAGAGCCGCGACACGCTGCGCTCGCATGTGCAGCAGCACAAGATCGAGATGTCCGTCCTGTACAACACGGAGTCGCTCGAAAGGCGTCTCGAACTGGAAGTGCCGTCGCTGATCGTCATGCGCCATGGCCTGCCCGAAGTGGATGGACTGGCTGCGCTGCGGCGCGTGCGTTCGCTGGGCTACGATCTGCCCGTGATCATCGTGAGCCGCTCCGACGATGTCGTCGACAAAGTGCTCGCGTTCGAACTCGGCGCGAATGACTATGTGGTCGATCCGCACGATCCGCGCGAGCTGATCGCGCGGGTTCGCAATGCGTTGCGTTCGGGTCCGCCGTCGCATGTGCCGTTGCACGTCGAGCGCAATCCGATCTCGTTCGACGACTTCGAAGTCGACATCGCCGACCGCGTGCTCACGCGTGGCGGCGTGGAAGTGCCGCTGCGCAGCACCGAATTCGCGTTGCTCGTGGTGCTCGCATCGCACCCGATGAAAGTCTTGTCGCGCGTACGTATTCTCAACATGCTGCGCCGCCATTGCAGCGTGACGGAACGCGGGCTCGATGTGGTTGTGTTCAGACTGCGCGCCGCGCTGAAGCTGTCCCCGACGGGTCGTCAATACATCAAGACGCTGCGCGGCGAGGGTTATATGTTCGCGCCCGACGAGGCGCTGCCGCGGAACGGCGCATCGGACGGCCGTGACGATGGCCAGGAAGGCAACGACGATGCGCACATGCTCGGCGTTGCAGCGCCTATCGTGGCGGATGAGCGCATGCGTTTCGAGAGCGCGGCGCGGCTTGCCTTGTAGCACGCGCAGCGAGTTCTGTTCGCGGCGTTTTGCCGGTACATATTAAATAGCCCGCTTGAACAGCGGGCTTTTTGCATTGCTGGAACTCAGAACGACGTGCCGATCTGAAACTGGAACACCTGGTAGTTGTCGTTCGCATGCCGGACGATAGGAAAGCCCAGCGAGAGCTTCAGCGGACCGATAGGCGAAATCCATTCGAGGCCTGCGCCATAGCTGTATCGCAAGCCGTTCGCGCCCGTGCTGCTGCCTTCGTTGCCCCACACGTTGCCCGCATCGAGGAAAGTGAAGACGCGCAGCGTACGGTCCCAGCCGCTGCCAGGCAGCGGGAAAGTCATTTCGATGTTGGCGACCACCATCTTCGAGCCGCCGATCGAATCTCCCGTCGACGAATCGCGCGGCCCCAGCGAACTCGATTCATAACCGCGCACCGAACCGATACCGCCCGCATAGTAGTTCTTGAAGATCGGATAGGCCTTGCCAGCAAAACCATTGCCGTAGCCGGCCTGCAGATTGAGGCCGAGAATGAAGCCGCGTGCGAACGAGTAGTAATACTGGCTTTGCACATCGGCCTTGTAGTACTCGGTTTCGCCCGCCGGCGTGCCGACTTCGCCGTTGGCCTGCAGCATGTAACCGCGACTCGGCACCAGCACGCTGTCACGCGCGTCGCGCGACCAGGCCGCCGTAATCGGCACGTTGTTGACGACGCGGCCGAATTCTTTCACATAGTCGAGATAGGCTTGCGGCGTCGACGAATCGGTATTGAAGCGATCCTGCTCGATACCGAGCCCGAAGTAGACGGTATCGATCTCCGAAAACGGAATGCCGAACTTCAGGTCCGCGCCGAGCGAGACGATACGAAAGCTCTCGTCGTTGCTGTAGTACAGCGGATAACTCGTGCGGTAATAGACATCCGAAATGCGCTTGATGCCGTCGACGGTGAAGTACGGATCGGTCTGCGTCACCGAAATCGTGCGATACGTCTTCGCCGTATTCACGTTGACGGCGAGACTCGTGCCCGAGCCGAACACGTTGTCCTGCGAAACGCCCGCCGACAGCACCACCTTGTCCGACGAAGAAAAACCCGCGCCGAGCGTGATCGCGCCGGTCGGTTTTTCCGTGACCTTGACGTCGACATCGACCTGATCGTCGGAACCCGGCACGGGCACCGTCGTCACGTCGACGTCGGTGAAATAGCCCAGCCGGTTGACGCGATCTTTCGACAGCGTGAGCCGGTTCGAGTCGAACCACGAGCTTTCGAGCTGGCGCATTTCGCGGCGGATCACTTCGTCGCGCGTGCGCGTGTTGCCTTCCACGTTCACGTGCCGCACATACACGCGCTTGCCGGGATCGACCTGCAACGTGAGGTCGACGGTGTGCTTGTCCTGATCGATCTGCGGTAGCGCGTTGACGGTCGCGAACGCATAGCCATATTCGCCGAGCCGGTCGACGACCGCTTTCGTCGTCGCCTTGAGCCGCTCTTCCGAGAACTTTTCGCCGGGCTTGATGCTGACGAGCCCTTTCAATTCGGCTTCGCGATTGAGCAGATTGCCGGCGAGACGAATGCCCGTGATCGTGTACGGCTCGCCTTCATGCAGGTTGAGCGTCAGATACATCTCCTTCTTGTCGGGCGTCAGCGAGACCTGCGTGGACTCGACCCTGAACTCCAGATAACCGCGATTCAGATAGTACGATCGCAGCCGGTCGAGATCGGCCGTCAGCTTCTCTTTCGCGTAGAGATCGTTCTTCGTGTACCAGGAGAACCAGTTCGGCGTCGACAGTTCCATCTCGTCGCGCAGCGTGCTTTCCGAGAACACGTGATTGCCGATGAAATTGATCTGCCGGATCTTCGCGTTCGGACCTTCGATCACCGAGAACAGGACCGACACGCGTCCGCTGTCGATCGGCGTGGTGGTGGTCTGCACTTCGGCGGCGTAGTAGCCGCGCGTCAGGTACTGGCGCTTCAACTCCTGCTCGGCCTTGTCGATGAGCGCCTTGTCGAACGGACGGCCGCGCGACAGACCGACGGCACGCAGCGCCTTCGTCAGATTGTCCTTCTCGAACTCGTGAATGCCGGCGAAGTCGATGTCCGAGATCGCGGGCCGCTCGACCACGCGAACCACGACGACGTCGCCGTCCAGCGATACGTTGACGTCGTTGAAGAGGCCCGTATCGTAGATGGCGCGCACGGCCTGCGATGCCTTGTCGTCGGTGAAGACTTCGCCGCGCTTGATGGGCAGATTGGCGAGCAGCGTGCCTGGCTCGATGCGCTTCAGGCCTTCGAGCCGGATGTCCTTGACGGTGACGGACTCATCGGCGTGGGCTAGCGAGGGTGTCAGTGTCGTTGCATAGACCGTGATCGCACTGGCGAGACAGATAGTTGATGCTCTTTGTTTCATCGAAGATCTTGTTGTGAACCCGCTCGAGTAGCGACAGGTTTCGATGCGCGCGTGGGCGAACCGGACGCGACCGACTGTTGAAAGCCGCGAGTATAGGAACGGGCCCCTTGCTCGGGGTTACGCCAAACTTTCCGAATATTTGTTGCTTCGTGAAAGGAAAGGCGCAATACCCTGCGCAGACGCGCGATGCACTGGCGATGCCGTGCAAATGCGGAAAGGTGGCGCTAAGAATCGGTAGGGTCGCGGTAACGCGTTGAAGGCAGTGGTGGCGGTATCGTGCGGTCTCTACCAACCTTCGCCTCCTCGCCATGCTCGAACATATCGATCCCGCCGTACTGGTTGCTGTGTTGCGCGCCAGTTCCTCGCCGTTGTTCTCTGCCTGGATGGCCAGGGCCGCTTCATACGAGCCGTGGTTAGAAGACACGCGCACGCAGCGTCATGGCGAAGCGAACGTGCAAACCGCTCAGAGCGAGGTGCGCCATGTCTGAGAACACCACCCACGTCGTCGATTCGATCACCGATCTTCAATTGACGGAGGACGGCCGCTATCTGCTGCTTCACGGCAATCAGCCCATGACGGCCATCCATCGTTCCGTGCTGGATCATTTGCTGGTCGCGCTGCCGAATGCGATCGAGCAATCGGACCGCGTGATCACGAGAAACGACCACACCGCTTTCGCGTATCAGAGCTACGGCTGGGAGATCGGGCGGCTCAACGGCACGGAAGTCGCCGTGATCCGCTTCAGGCTTGCGGGAAATATGGGCCTGTCGTTCTCGTTGCCGCTGGAGCAGATCCCGCCTCTGATCGAAGCGTTGACGGGCGTTGCCGCGTCGGCGGGTGGCGCCGTTGCTCAAGTCAAGAGCGACGCCGTGACGTTGCAGTAAGACGCTCTGGACGCCTCTTCATTCGGGCTCGCGTCCGCCCGTCAATCAGACGCCACGATTTCGCTTTGATATTCCGCCGAGAAGTCCAGGGCCTCGCGATCAGGCCCATTGCCGCATTGGTGTTCTGCCTGCTGGCGCCGATGCCTGTTTACGCGCAACTCGCCGGCGACGCGGCCAGCGCCGAACGTCTGTCCGATGAATGGAGCTTGCGGCTCGCGCCTCAACTCGTCGACACGCCGAATCCGCCGAACGCAAAACCCGCGACGATCGCACTGGGCGACAGCGCGACGGGCACCGTCGACACCGACATATCGCTGAAGGGCGCCGCCGAATTGCGCCGCTACGGATTCGTCGTGAAAGGCGACGCGCTGCATTACGACGCCGATCGCGATACGGCCGATGCGTATGGACGCGTCAGGATCGTATCGAAAGGAGACGTATTCGACGGGCCTTACAGCCAGTTGCGAGTGGACGCCAATGAAGGTTTCATCGCGCAGCCGAAGTATCGCTTCTATCTGAACGGCGGCTGGGGCAGCGGCGCGCGCGCGGACCTGCTCGACAACGAACGGTCGAAGATCGTCGACGGCACGTACAGCACATGTGCGTGCGAGAACCCCGCGTGGTACATCCACGCATCCCAGTTCACGATGGACAGCGGCGCAGACGAAGGCGTCGCGTACAACGGCGTCCTGTTCTTTCAGGATGTGCCAATACTCGCGAGCCCGTGGCTGTCGTTTCCGCTCGACGGAGCGCGCCGCAGCGGACTGCTGTCGCCCACGTGGTCGATGAGTTCGAAGAACGGTGTGGACATTACCGTTCCCTACTACTTCAACATTGCACCGAACTACGACCTGACGATCGCGCCGCGTTACATGTCGAAGCGCGGTGAAATGCTGAGCGCCGACTATCGGTATCTGACGGGCGCGTCGGCCGGTTCGCTTTCCATCTCGTGGCTGCCGGACGACATGATCACGCATGAGCGCCGCTATTCGATCTCGCTCGATCACGTCTGGAATATCGGCTCCGGCTTCAGCGCGTACGTGAACTACAACCGTGTGTCGGATGCGAACGTGTCGACCGATCTCGGTTCGGGCAGTGCATTTCCGACCAGTTCCACCACGCTCTATCAGCAGGAAGCGGGCATCAGATACAACAATGGGCCGTGGTCGGTGCTTGCACGCGAGCAGCACTGGCAGTCGTTTTCCAGCGATACGACGTACAACCGCGAGCCGCAGGTCAACGTGCATTACAACCGTTACGACGTCGGTGGCTTCGACTATGGATTCGAGGCGGACGCCACGCGCTTCACGCTGTCATCGGACGATGCGACGCAAGGCACGCGCTTCGTGTTCAATCCTTTCGTCAGCTATCCGATCGTGCGGCCCGGCTGGTTCTTCACGCCGACCATCAAATGGCATTTCGCCTCGTACGATCTGTCGTCGATTGCATCCGATGCGCCGGCGGGCCAGCCGCGCAACGTGAACGTGAGCATTCCGACGCTCACGCTGGATTCGGGTATGACATTCGAGCGCGCGGTCCGCATCTTTGGAACGTCGTATATCCAGACGCTGGAGCCACGGCTGTTCTATGTCTATACGCCTTACCGCAACCAGACCTACGTGCCGCTGTTCGACACGACGGAAGCCGACTTCGGTCTGGGCGAACTGTTTCGCGACAATGCGTTTGTCGGCAACGACCGCGTGTCCGACGCGAATCGCGTCACGGCCGCATTGACGTCGCGCTTCATCGATGCGGCGACGGGCGACGAGCGTGCGCGCTTCGTCATTGCACAGCGTTACGATTTCGTTCAGCCACGCGTCACCCTCTACGACACGGAAAGCACGGCGAACGTCGCGCGAACCAGCCTGATACTCGGCAGTTCGGTGAAGGTAGGCCCTGGAACGAACATCGAGAACGCGCTGCAATACAGCCAGGCGAACAACTATCTGACGCAAGGGTCGATCGGTCTTGCGTGGTCGCCCTCGACGGCTCATGTGTTCAATATTGCCTACCGTTACACGCGCGCCAACACGACGCTGGATTATCAGCCCGTGAACCAGATCATCGTATCGGGGCAGTGGCCGTTGGCGAAGAACGTGGCCAGCGTCGCGCGCGTCAACTACGACATGAGCACGCACCGTCTGATCGCGGGCCTGCTCGGGCTGCAATACGACGCGCAATGCTGGTCGCTTGCATTGGCCTTTGAAAAGTATACGAACGCGACGAGCAGTACTTCGGAGCCGAGCACGGGTACGCGCGTAATGATGCAGCTTCAGTTGAAAGGACTGTCGCGCAGCGATCGCGGTCTGCTCGATCAGTTCAAGGCCGACGTGCCCGGCTATTCGTCGACGCCTGCCGACGACGCGCCTGTTTCGCGCTTCAGCGACTATCAATGAATGTGCGTGGAGCCGGGAAATATTGTGTAACGAGCGGGCCCGATTCAAGGCCAGTTCGGCACGCGAAATTGATGCAGTATGCGGTACCTTTCAGAGACGTCGATTCGCCACGCAAGTCGTCGTCTGCCTGACAGCGTTCAATCCATGAAGCGTCTTTTGATGGAAGCGAATCTGCGCTACGACAACGGCGAAGCCACGCGTACGGGTTGAACATGCACGGCACGCTCACGTTTGAACCGATGCTTTCAAATTCTTTATCGCGTAAGGCACGTGTACGTTTCGACGCGCGTTTACGCGTGCCGAAAAGGCCTCTGGACACGCGCTGCCTGGTGGGTAATGACCGGAAAGTTTTCGCCAATCTAACGTGACAGGGCCAAACCTATAATGCGCTGCGATCGCATCACAAGCGTCAGATTCACGTCATTCATCGAGAGCAACAGCCATGCAGCACGCTAACGAGCCGGTTTTGAGCGTAGCGGTGACGTCGTCACCCGCGTTGGGCGACTCGCTGCTGCTGATGACCGTCGCGCGCAATCTGCAATTGAGCGGCAAGCGTGTCACCGTGTTCAGCGGCCACATGGACGCGTTGCGCGAATGGTTTCCGGCCATGGACATTCGGCCTGCCTTGAACGACGACGATGCCGACTCGCTGCTGCGTCAGTTCGATACCGTCATCCAGCTTCACGCGGATCGTCCCGTGCCGCGTCTCGCTCAGCGCCATCCGGCTGCGATCGTGCTCGAGCATCTGTGCCGTGCGCCATCGCCTGAAGCCATGGCGGCGCGTCTCACACACTTTTGCCGCGAGTCGCTGCATCTGCGGCACGCGCAGATGGACAACGGTCTCTCGGTGCCCGCAGGTCTGATCCATCGCAAGCATGCGTTGCGTGTCGCGATTCATCCGACGGCCAGCACGGCCGACAAGCGCTGGCTCGCGCCGCGTTTCCTAAGCCTTGCGCGCCAGTTGAAGTCGAGGGGTTTCGATCCGCATTTCATCGTGACGGATGAAGAGCGTGCCGACTGGGAACATGTGCAAAAGTATGGCATCGGCCTGCCGCGCCTCGGTTCGCTCGACAACGTCGCTGCATGGCTCGTCGAATGCGGCTGGTTCATCGGCAACGATTCGGGCATCGGCCATCTCGCGTCGTGTCTCCAGGTGCCGACCTTGTCGCTGTTCATGCGCAAAGGGATCGCGCGGACCTGGCGGCCGGGTTGGGGCGCGGGCAAGGTGCTGGTCGGCGGCGCGTGGCTGCCGACGGGCCGGCTCAAGGAGCGCTGCTGGAAATACGCGCTGTCGGTGAGCCAGGTGCTGCGCGCATTCGAGCAGCTTCGACGCGAGGCAGCCTGACGTGGACGCAAAGTTGCCTGCCGGTGTGCGCATCGCGTCGATCAGACGTGTCGCGTTCATGATGTCGAATGCGATCGGCGATTCGCTGATCTCGATGGTGATCGTGCAGAACCTGCGTGCGAGCGGCATCGCCGTATGCGTGTTCGGCACGCCGGTCCACGCGCTGCGTCACTGGTTTCCTCATGTCGAGATTCATCCGCTGCCGAACGAGGCGGATTGCGCCGCGCTGCTCGAACCGTTCGATGCCGTCGTGCAGATGCACAGGCATCAACCGTTTCCGCAGCTGGCCAGCGCGCATCCGCATGTGATCGATCTGCACGATGTCGAATACGGAGACTGGACCGGCTGCATGGCGGAGCGTTTTGCGCAGTTCAGCCGCACGTATTTCGGCGCGACGGGAAGCACGACGGACAACGGCATCGTTGCACCCGCGACGCTCAAGCACCGGCGGCATCGGCATCGCGTCGTCATTCATCCGGAAGCGAGCACGGACGACAAGCGCTGGTCGCCAGCGCGTTTCATCGCGCTGGCCAAGCGCCTGCAAGCGCTCGGCTATGAAGTGTGTTTCGTGATCGCGCCCAATGAGCGCGATCGTTGGCGCGACCTCGAACAGCGCGGTATCGCGGCGCCGCAGTTCGACGATCTTCACGCGCTCGCATGCCGGCTCTATGAATCGGGCTGGTTCATCGGCAATGACTCGGGCATCGGCCATCTGGCGTCGAATCTGTCGATTCCGACCATCAGTCTGTTCAGGCGGCGCGCCGTGGCCGAGCGCTGGCGGCCTGCGTGGGGCACCGTGCGCGTCGTGCTGCCGCGGCAATGGATTCCCACCGCGCGGCTCAAGGAAAAGTTCTGGCGCGAGGCGCTGACGTGTCAACGCGTTGTCACTGTATTCAGGCAATTGGCGGAGCAGGCCTAAAGAACGCGCGATGTGTCCTGACATCGAAAGCGCGATGACTTGCCAGTGTCATTTGGTGAAGCTCGAAAAAGAAGCATGAAAATCGGATTGTCGTGCAATGCACTGAAGTACAGTGGGGGCCTTGAGCGCTATGCGATCGAGGTGACGCGGGGACTCGTCGCAGCCGGGATCAAGCTGGCCGTGTTCGGCCGTGCGTTCGATCCCAAGTTGCCGGAAAGCCGGCTCGTCGAGCCGCACCGGATCAACGTTTCGTTTCTGCCGGGCAAATGGCGCGACGAATGGTTTTCGCGCCGCCTGAGCGCGATGCGGCGCGACGCGAAAGTGGACGTGCTGATCGGCTGCAATCGCGTCGAAGCGTCGGAGATTGCAATTTGCGGCGGCACGCATCTGGGTTTTCTCAGCGCGACGGGGCGCCGTCCGTCGTTCTTCGACCGCAGACAGATCGCGCTGGAGCGCCGTCAATATCGGCGCGCGCGCTTCGTCGTCGCGCATTCGCCGCAGATGCGCGACGAACTGAGGCATCTGTATGGCGTCGATGATGCCAAGATCCGCGTGCTGTATCCGCCCGTCGACAATGGCCGCTTTTCTCCCGTCGCCGGCGATGAGCGCCGCGCGTTGCGCAAACGTTTTGGCTTCGCCGACGACGAAGTCGTCTTGCTGTTTCCGTCGAGCAGTCACGAACGCAAGGGTTTGCCGCTGATCGAAGAGGCGCTGCGCGATCTCGATCTGCCCGTCGTCGTGGCCGTGGCGGGGCGTCCGCCTGAGCGCACGTCGAAGCGGCTGCGCTACATCGGCTATGTGAATACGATCGAAGAAGGCTACCGCGCGGCGGACTATACGATCCTCGCGTCGAGCTACGAGCCGTTCGGCCTCGTCGGCGTGGAGTCGGTGATGTGCGGCACGCCGGTGATTCTGTCGTCGAACATCGGCTGCCACGACGTGATCGCGCCGGAAGCCAAGCTCGTGTTCAAGCCAAACGATGTCGACAGCTTGCGCCGCGTGCTGGCTCAGGCGGTGTCGGACGCACGCGGCGAGCGGCCGCCGATGCCGGCGTTTTCGCGCGACGCCGTGCTGTACGATCCGGGCCTCGGCCGTCACGTGACGGATCTGCTCGATCTGGCGGATCAGGCGTGCGGGTGGCCGTGACATGCGGGCGGCACGCGCATGCGCGTTGCGCCGCTAAACGTGTCCTCAAACGTGTCCTCAAACGTGCCCCCAAACGTGCCCCGGCGTGCTTAAGCGCCCCGGCGTGCAGGCGGTGACATGCGCAGGCTGCGCAGCGTCAGCACGATGAGCGCACCCATCACGACGGCCGTGAACAGATAGAGACCGGCCGGCCCAACGAAGGCCATCATCGCCGACGCGAGCGTCGGGCCGCCGCTCGCGCCGAGTGAAAAGATCAACAGCAGCCCGGCGCTGACGGCGATGCGCTCGCCGGCGGGAATGCAGTCGTTCACGTAGGACGTGACGACGCCATACATCGAGAACGCGACGGCGACGTACAAATAGCCGAGCACTTCGATCAGCACGCCGTCGCGCAACAGGAACAGCAACACGCTCAGTGAACCCGCGAGCGCGGCGAGGCATAGTTGCACCTTGCGCCGGTCGAACAGATCGGCGAGGCGCGCGACGGGCCATTGCGGCACGAGTGCCGCGAGCAGCGCAAAGCCCATGAAGTGCGACACGTCCGGCACCGAATAGCCGACGCGCCGCATGAAGACCGGCTGCATCGTGTAGAACGCGCTGTTGAGCAGGCCCGCCGCGAGGCACGCGACGACACCGAGGGGCGCCCAGCGGTAGATGGTCTGCAAGCCCGACAGTCCGCGCGCAAGCCGCGAGCGGCCCGAGGCGCTCGCGTGCGTGTCATGCGCGGCGACGGGACCGGGCGCCGTGCCCGCGAGTGCAACGGGAATCAGCGATGCGGTGAACAACGCGGCAACGGCGCTGAAAAGCTCGAAGCTCGCCGGGTCTGCGAGACCGATCAGAAACTGGCCGACGCCGACGCCGAGATAGTTCGTGATCAGATAGGCGGAGAACACGCGTCCGCGCTGCGCGTTGCTCGCCACCTGATGCAGCCAGCTTTCGACCACCGTGAAGATGCCCACGAGGCAAAAGCCGGTGATGAAGCGCAACGCCGCCCATATCGAGGCCGCGTCCCACACCGCGTAGCCGAGCGCGCAACACGCGGAGGCCGCCGCGAACGTGACGAACGCGCGATGATGACCGACGCGGCCGATCAGCGAACCGCCATACAGCGCGCCCACCATGAAGCCGACGTAATACGAGGACTGCACGAAGCCGACGACGATCGACGGCGCCTGCTGCTGGATGAGCCGCAGCGAGATCAGCGTGCCGAGCAGGCCGTTGCCTGTGATGAGAATCGCATAGCCGAGCAGCAGAATCGCGGTGGCCTGCAGGCTGCTGAAGGGCGGTGGCGGCGCGGGAACGGGCTGAGCGGGAGCGGCGAGCGATGGACCGCTTTCGACGAAATCGGCGAGCGGTTGCGTGTCGTGCAGAGAGAATGCGCCGCAGGGCGGGGTCGCCTGATCGTGTGCCTGTTTCATTCGTACTCGATGTGGTTCGTCTCGCGCGGCACCGGATAGCGACGTGTTGCGGGTTCGTCTTGTCGAATGTAGCGGGCTGCGATGCGGCGGGTGCAGCAAGAATACGACATCGGCTTGCGGTAAAACGACTTTCTTTAGCGGGCCTTGCGCGGCGTCACGTGCGCGATGCGGTCAGCGCGATGCGCGTGACGGCGCTAACATGAACGCTCGCCGCGGCCTGGGTCTGCGCCGGTCCGCGCCGAGTGTGCACAGCGATCGTCCTGAAAGGAGCCGCCGATCATGCCCAAGCACGTGAGCACCGAATTGCTGGACATCGCCTATGAGGAAACGGGCGACCCACGAGGTTGGCCCGTCGTCCTGCTGCACGGCTTTCCGTACGACGTTCACGCATACGACGAGGTCGCGCCGATTCTCGCCGGGCAGGGCGCGCGCGTGATCGTGCCGTATCTGCGCGGCTATGGGCCGACGCGCTTCCTGTCCGCCGATACGCCGCGCTCCGGCCAGCAGGCCGCGCTGGGCGCCGACCTGCTCGCGCTGCTCGACGCGTTGCACATCGAACGCGCGCTGCTGGGCGGGTACGACTGGGGCGGGCGCGCCGCGTGCATCGTCGCTGCTCTGTATCCGCAGCGTGTGCAAGCGCTCGTGACGGTCAATGGCTACAACATCCAGGACATCGCAGCATCGGCAAAACCGGCGTTGCCGGAAAACGAACTGCGCCACTGGTACCAGTACTATTTTCACGGCGAGCGCGGCCGCGCCGGTCTCACCGAAAACCGCCGTGCATTGTGCCGTCTGCTTTGGTCGCTCTGGTCGCCGACCTGGCAATTCGACGACGCGTGTTACGCGCGCACGGCGGCATCGTTCGATCACCCCGATTTCGTCGACGTGGTGATTCATTCATATCGGCATCGCTACGCGCTGGTGGCGGGCGATCCGCGTTACGACGCGCTGGAACGGCAGCTTGCCGCGCAGCCGCCCATCTCCGTGCCCACCATCTCGATCGACGGCAGCGCGGACGGTGTGATGGCGATCGGCGGAACGGCGCATCATGCGTCGCATTTCACGGGGCCGTACGAACACCGCGTGATCGACAACGCCGGCCACAATCCGCCGCAGGAAACGCCCGCCGCCTTCGCCGACGCATTGCTTGCCGTGCGAACGCGTGCATGACGGCGCGTGTCCACGTGGCCGCTTATGACGCGTCCGCGTGCGCCGTGTGGTAAGTTTTGACGGTTCAATTCCGTACAGAAGAGCGTTGCTTATGAAAGTCGCCGTGATGGGCGCGGGCGCGGTGGGCTGCTATTACGGCGGCATGCTGGCGCGCGCGGGGCATGAAGTGGTATTGATCGGACGTCCGCAACACGTTGAGGCCATCGAGCGCCGCGGCCTGCGGCTCGAAACGCAATCATTCGACGAACACATCCGGCTTGCGGCGAGCACGCAAGCGAGTGCGGTGCAGGGCGCGAAGCTCGTGCTGTTCTGCGTGAAATCGACGGATACCGAAAGCGCGGCGCTGGAAATCAAGCCCTTTCTTGCGCCCGATACATTGGTGCTGTCGCTGCAGAACGGCGTCGAAAACGCGGATGAAGTGCGCACGCTCGTGCCGCAGGAAGTGGCGGCCGCCGTCGTCTATGTCGCGACGGAAATGGCCGGGCCGGGGCACGTGCGCCATCACGGCCGCGGCGAACTTGTGATCGAGCCGTCCAAAGCCAGTGCGGAAGTCGCACAGACGCTGATCGCAGCAGGTGTGCCCACGCAAATCTCCGACAACGTGCGCGGCGCGTTGTGGGC
The DNA here is from genome assembly GCF_017104565.1 of Paraburkholderia sp. Tr-20389. Taxonomy (GTDB): domain Bacteria; phylum Pseudomonadota; class Gammaproteobacteria; order Burkholderiales; family Burkholderiaceae; genus Paraburkholderia. The sequence continues at coordinate 83,875 of NZ_JAAGPD010000025.1, forward strand.
GAAGCTGATCCTCAATTGCGCTTACAACGCGTTGTCGGCTATCACGCAGTTGCCGTACGGACGGCTCGTGCAAGGCGAAGGCGTGACGACCGTGATGCGCGATATCGTCGACGAGTGTCTGGCCGTTGCGAAGGCCGATGGCGTCACGATTACAGGCGACGTCGACAAGGCCGTGCGCATGATCGCGGAGACGATGCCGGGACAGTATTCATCGACGGCACAGGATCTGTCGCGCGGCAAGCGCAGTGAGATCGATCACCTGAATGGCCTGATCGTGAGGCGCGGCGAAGCGCTCGGCGTGGTGACGCCGTCGAATCGTTTGCTGCATACGCTCGTCAAGCTGATCGAGAGCAAGTAGAAAACGCCGGCGCCGCGCGTACGCGCTGCATGCGCGCGGCACTGTTCGATGTGGCCGTTATTCGGCGTTCGCCAGATAGTCGAATGCGACCTCGCCGATATCGAGCGTGAGATCGGCGACGACCTGGCGGGCGCCCACCACGCGCCGCACGGGCAGATCCGCAACGGGCGCGAGCGCATGATGCCGCAGTTCGAGCGCCGCTGGTCCCGCCCACGCGCCAAGCACTGTCACGTCGCGCAGAAAGAAGCGCACCAGCTCGCACACGCGTGCCGTGCCGTCGACATGCGGGATCACCTTCAACAGATAGTTTGGTGTATCGGCGAGCTTGGCGCGCTCGGTTTCCATGTCGAGCGTCCAGTGCTTGTAGCCCATCGTACCCGTTGCCACGCGCTGCGTGCCGTAATCGAGCGTGCCGAGCAGCGTGTCGTTGCCGTCCACGCCGATATGCGGACGCGCAAGCTTCTTCGGAAAGCCCCAGATTTCGCGGCCTGCCGCAATCGGGCCTTCGTCGTCGAGATACATCGAATGCGTGTAGTTGCCGAGCCGTCCCTCCGCGTCGCGCACGGAAATGACCTGGCCGCTTTCGGTGTAATCGCCGAAGCCCGACGAATCCGGCATGCGGATGAACTCGTAATGCACCAGCGTGTTCTCAGGCTTGAGCGGTGCGGGCACGGCGGCGGCGATCGCATCGGGATCGCTTTCATACGAAATAATGAAGTACTCGCGGTTCACGAATCGAAACGGCGGACGCGGAAAAGCGGGATTGTGTACGGGCATCGCAAAAGCGTTCTTGCGGATCGAGTCCAGGTCCATTGAGGTTCTCCCGGTGAGCAGCGCACACTGCGCGCGTCAATGGTAAAGCGATTGCGCGCGCAGCGGTGTGTCCGTTCGATGGCAATTTGCCCGCTATTCGCCGATGCCCTCGATACGTACAACAGGAAAACGCTATTGGTGCGCGAGAATGTTCACGAGCTTGCCGAACGGGTCGCGGACATAGAAGCGCCGCACGCCCCACGGTTCGTCGACGGGACCGTATTCGATCGCAAAGCCTGCCGCTTGCATCGCCGAGAGCGCTGCGTCCGCGTCGTCGACCTCGATCGACAGGTCGGGCACGGGCGTGCCCGAGCCGCCTTCCTGTGCGAAGCTGATCTGCACCGTCATCGGCTGGTTCGAGCCGTACGTGCGTATCCAGCCGTGATCCATCAGCAATTCGAGGCCGAGAACATCCTGATAGAAACGCCGCGCTTGCGCGGTGTCTTTCGTTTCGATGTTCGCGACGATGCGGTTGACCTTCATTGCCCGTCCTCGTTCGATGAATTACTGGAGTTGCGCCTGTTCCTCGCGGTACAGCGCGATCTCTTCGGCCAATGCCTTTGCCACTTGAGGACGCTGCACGATGCGATGGTAATACGCATCGACGGCAGGCCATTGTGCGAGGTCGACGTCGCAGTACCGTGCCCAGTTGAGCACGGTGGTGAGATATGCATCCGCAACCGTGAAGCTATCGAGCAGGTATGCACGCTCTGACAGATGCGACTGCAGATAGTCGAGCCGCCTTTCAACCTTTTGACGCGCGTAATCATGCGGCGCGTCCGGATCGAGCAGCGGCACGAACACGCCCTTGTGCAGTTCAGTGCTGATGAAGCCGAGCCATTGTTGAAGCTTCGCGCGCTCCGGCGTACCCGCGACGGGCGCCAGTTGCGCCGCTGGAAACTGATCCGCGACGTACGGCAGGATAGCCGTGTTTTCGGTCAACAGCCAGCCTTCGTCCGTGCGCAAGACGGGCACCTGGCCGAGCGCGTTGATCGGATAGAAATCGGAGCCGTCGCGCAGCTTCTTCTTTTTCGTGTCCACCTGAATGAATCCGGCTTGCGCGCCGGCTTCGTACAACGTGATCCGCGTGGCGAGCGAGCACGCGAGCGGCGAAAAATACAGATCCATGACGACGTCTCCTGATCGTTGGTTCGTTTTTGTACTATAGTGAACAAAAATCGACGGTGTCAAATATTTATATGCGAGACAGTACAAAAACAGAGAAGCGCGCGCGCGGACGGCCGCGTGCGTACGATGCGGACGATGCGCTCAGCGGCGCCACGGATGCCTTCTGGCTTGGCGGCTATTCGGGCACGTCGCTCGATGCGCTCAGCGATGCAATGGGAATGAATCGTCCGAGCCTGTATGCGGCATTCGGCGACAAGCACGCGCTTTATCTGAGCACACTGGACCGCTATGTCGAAGCCGGCGTGCTAGGCATGCAGGACGCACTACGCGACGACATTTCATTGGCGCAAGCATTACAGCGGGTCTACGACGCCGCGCTTGCGCTTTATCTGCCGTCGGGCGAAGCACCGCGTGGGTGCTTTCTGATCGGCACGGCCGTTGTCGAATCGAAAGCCGACGAGTCCGTGCGCACCAGATTGGCGCAAGGGCTCAAATCGTTCGATCGCGCATTCGAGAAACGCATCCGCCGCGCGCAGACGGATGGCGAGCTTTCTGCTGAAGCGGATGCCGCCGTGCTGGCGCGCGTCGCATCGGCGATCTTGCACAGCCTTGCATTGCGTTCGCGCGCGGGCGACTCGCGCGCATCGTTGCGCGCGACAGCCGCGGAAGGCGTCGCGCTGATTTGTGGTGCTTGCAACGACAACGCGTCAAAAGATGCATCAATGAGCGGTGCTCGAAAACAGAAAAAGAATTAGCCAAAGCGATCGCCTATTTGATGCGCCTTTCATGAACCTGGCTGGTACAGCGTATGCGCTATTGAACGTGTACTACCTACTTCATGGAGGAAGTCATGAAACTGCTCAAGCAAGCTGCTGTTCTTGCCGCCGTCATGGGTATCTCCGTCACGGCTTTCGCGCAGACGACAGTCCAGCCGGACCGGCCGGCGACGCGCGGTGAAGTGAGGCAGGATCTGATGAACGTCGAGAGCGAAGGCTATCGTCCGGGCGAAGGCGACCGCACGAATTACCCTGCGAATGCGCAGGCTGCGGAGCGCAGGCTGTCCGATCAGCAAGGCCAGGGCGAAAGCTACGGCGGTGTGGTGAGTGGATCGGCGGCATCGGGGATGGCCATCCCGACGATGCACTCGCATCCCGATGACGGAACCAGGGGCGTGTATTTCGGCCGGTAATGCATCAAGAGTAAAGGCTCTTTCAAGGAGTCTTCAGGAAGCGGGGTTGCATGAAGATGCAACCCCGCTTCTTTATCGAACGCGAGCGCGATCAATTGGCGGGAATGGTGACGACGGGCGCCTTGCTGTTCGTATCGGCTTCCGCGAGCGCCATCAGGTTCTGCACGACGGTGAACGCATACTTCGAATCGAAGTCCGCGCGCTCGACCCAGTACGTCGTCGGACCATAGCGAATGGCGACATAGGCGTCAGCGGGCGGCTTGTCGCCCGATTGCACGATGATCGTCGGCCGCGTTTCGCCACCGACGAGCGTGACCGTCGCCTTGGTCGAGCCATTGTGAATCGCATCGTCGGGCACCTGCACCTGCGCGCCGAGATCAGTGAGGATGCCGAGCACCGAGCGCGTCAGCATCGCGATCTGATCCCCGCCGTGCGACGACTGTCCGTACACGATTTCAAAGTTGCCGCTATTGGACTTCAGATGCAGCAGCTTGCGCACGAGCATCAGATCGGGCGTCGCCTTCGCTGCGTCCGTAGTGGTGGCCGTCCCGAGCACGAGATAGACATGCTGTTCGTTGTTTTCGGTGCGCGATTCGACGTTCAGTTCGCCCGCCAGTTGCAGCCGCCGGAACGCCTGAATCAGCTGGAAGAACTGCGGAGATCCCGCGCTGTCTTCGCCGCCTAGCGCGGTGCCGTTTTGCAGACCGCCTATCGATTGCGCCGAAATGCGCAGCAGCAGATCGATCGGGATGCCGCCTTCGGCGAGGGGCAGCACGAGCGTCGGCGCAAGGGGGCGAATATACGCCTGCGCATAGGCTTCACCCGTTGTCGGCGTGAAGGTGAACGTCGGATGGTTCGAATACGACATGGTGCCTGTCACCGACGCATAGTTCGGCACGCTGCCTGAGCCCGCATTGAGTGTCGACGACGCGGACGCATCGACGTTATAGGCCGCGATGATCTGGCTCACGGTCAGGAAGGAAGGCGCATCGGCATAACGCAGTCCGATCATCGCGGCGAGAATTTCCCGCTTCTTTGCTTCGCCAAGTGCGCGTGAGTAGTCGACCTGATCCGCTTTCAGCCGGGTGGGGCCGATGCTCGTGCATCCGGCGAACAGGGTGAGCGCGCAACAGGCGAGCAAGCCAGGAAGTCTTTTCATCGGATTAGAAAAATGTGCAGGGTGGTGAGGTCGATTTCGTCGTCCCGGTAAAGACGTCCGTGGCGAGGCAGCATGTTGCATGCCGCGTTTCGATCCGACGGCCTCACATGCGTGGAATACGCGTTGCTGCTTCGCAAATGGCTAGTGCGAAAGCAAGGAGCACGACATGGGACATATGACGAAGCAACAGCCCAATACGATGGATGAACCCGGTGGACCCGAAGCGCCGCTGCCCGCCGGCGGCATGAACGCGGACAACAAGAATGGAATTGCCGGCAACGCTCGCAAGGACAAAGCCGCACACGGCGAGCCGACCGACCCGGACTTCGAGCCGCCGATCGTTCCCGGAGATACGAAGAGCACGCCACATCGGTAGCGCGATCGCGACGAGCAAAAAAAAGCCCGCTCGAAAGCGGGCTCAAAATGCGCCTGACGCGGGGATCGCGTCCGGTTTCCTACAACTGTTGCTCGCGCACGGCCATTCAGGCTGCGTGCGACGTGTTCCCTGTGCTGCGTGTCACGAGATTCGCATTGCTTTCGGCCATGTCAACTGCTTGCTGTGCCGTTTTCCAGATGCTCTCGTAGAACGCATTCGCGGCCGTGATCGCCGAGTTCATTGCCGACACCGCGACTTCGGCGCCTGCGGGCGCGCGTTGTACGGCGTCGTCGAGATCGGCGCGCACGGTGCCGATCTGCGACTCGTATTGCGCCGATGCGTGCTTGACGATCGCGGCCTGCGTGTTCGCGACGATGCCGAACAGCTGCTGGTTATAAAGCGCTGCGCGTTCGATAAAAGACAGATCGCCCCGGCTCGCGGCTGCGACGCCGGGCAGTTCGCCGTTGGCGAGCGCGTTCATCGCGCGCTGCGTGCTGTCGCGCCAGAGGTGGACATTCAATTGAACGAGCTTCTCGAAGCCGTTCATTGCCTCGTTCGCGATGTGAAAGAACGTATCGACACCGGCTTTCTGTGCGGCAGTCACTTCGTTGACAGTCGTGAGCATCGAAAGGCCTCGCAGGGTTGAATGCACACCAAAGGGCCCGTGGCATCGATGCGATCGAAGCTCGATGCCGCCGGTTAAATAGCGGTTGTTGCCGGGTATCGGCAGATTGGCTGATGCCGCCTTCAGACGGCCATCGCCGGAGCGCTAACGCCGCCCAGGCGGGCGAGCAACGCAAGTCCGCGATCCGTGAGGCGCGGAAGCGTGCTGGCGTGAGACAGCCCAATGGTGATGAACTCGCGGTCGGCGAGCGCAAGCAGATCGGCCTTGTCGAAATCGGACTGAGCGGTCGCGTCCTTGATCAGCATGAGCGTCGCAAATTCGTGTGGGCTCAGCATCGGTATCTCCTGAAGGGCGCGTAGCCTTCCGTTCGCGGCATTAATGACCTGCAAATGCATTCGCGGACGGTAAATATGATTGGTAGTGTTTGCCCGGAACAATGCTTTTGGCATCGACGGGGCTCTCATCGTAATGCGGCGATTATTAAATTTCAATCGGAATTAGCAAAATACTGCGGAGCAGTTTCATCGGAAGGATGTCAGGAAACTATTGCGTGCTTGAATCACAGGCTTCGGGAAAATACTGCCGCAATGGGTCGACCAGCCGTCCGCTAAACACAAATCCTTGTCCGACAAGGCATTACTCGGTTCGCATGATGCAACGTTCGGCCTGCGGGGCATTTGATCAGTTAATTAACGAACGTACGATCATGCTGTAAAACGTTTTACTTCCTCCGGGCGTGGTTTTTAGTCACAGATAAAATGGTGTTTTAAAGGTGAATCGCGCGGCGCCGTGCGAATAAATACTATTAATCGTATATCGGTGGTCTGCGGGTTGGCAGGATCCGGAAATGCCGGCCATTCGACCGCACGCCAAAAAAAACGTCGATTTCAGCAGGTCGCGCGCATCGGACAACGACCGCAAAAGCCCCGCCGTTCGCGCCCCTTCTCGTACATGGCGATTTTCTCCGTGCTATTTTTCTACCCGTCAGGCTGCGCGGGAGAGGCAGCCGGCCGCCGGACCGGCGCGTGCCGTTCCGTACGAGTGGGCGAACTCTGCCATGGCAGAGGGCTTCGCCGCCAAACAATGACAGGGCACAGGAAATGGATCGCTTCGAGGCAATGGAGATCTTCACTCGCGTGGTGGACGCGAACAGCTTTTCAAAGGTATCTGAAATGCTCGATTTGCCGCGCGCAAAGGTGAGCAGGACGATTCAGGCGCTGGAGGAGCATGTCGGCGTGCGTCTCCTGAACCGTTCGACGCGCCAGGTGAGCGTCACGGAAGACGGCGCGCTGTTTTACGAACGATGTGTGCGCATCCTCGCCGAAGTGGCAGACGCCGAATCCTCGCTGTCGAACAAGCGCGAGAGTCCGGCAGGTACGATTCGCGTCGATACGTCGGGTACGCTTGCGCGTGCGTTGCTGCTGCCCGTGCTCGACGACTTCTATCAGCGCTTCCCCGAAATCGACGTGCGCCTCGGCCTTGCGGACCGCAACATCGATCTGATCCAGGACGGTGTGGACTGCGTGATCCGCATGGGCATGCTCGAAGAATCGAGTCTCGTTGCAAAACGCATCGGCAGTTCGCGCATCGTCACGTGCGCATCGCCTGCCTATCTGGACAAGCACGGCACGCCGAAGACACTCGAAGAACTCGCTGAACACCAGGCCGTGAACTACGTGTCGGCGCGAACGGGGAGAACCTTTCCGTTCGAGTACAACGTGGGCGATGAAGTGGTGAAGGTGCAGATGAAGAGCGTGCTCGCCGTCAACGACGGCTCGGTGTACATCAATGCGGGCGCGCTCGGTCACGGCATCATCCAGCCGTCGCGCTTCATGGTGGCCGAGCTGATCAACCAGGGCGCATTGCGCGAAATCCTGACCGAGTACGACAGCCCGTCGACGCCGCTATCGGTGGTCTATCCGCATCGCCGCAATCTCAGTTCGCGGCTGCGTGCGTTCGTCGACTGGGTGTCGGAGATCGCGCACAACAATCCCGATCTGCGCATCAAGGACTGACGTGCGCGTTCGCCTGCTGCGCCGATGCGCGCAGCAGGCATGTCCGTTCACATGCTTTTCATGGGCTCGGCGGGATGCGGCGCGTCTTCATAAGCGCCCCAGATCGACTGATCGAAATTGACGATCGACCCCGTCATCAAGCCCGATTCACTGCTTGCCAGAAACGCGACGGCGCGGGCCGCTTCCGCCGGGTCGATCAGACGGCCGAACGGCTGAGCGGCGGCGGCCTGTTTCAGCCAGTCGTCCGCGGCGCCGTGAAATTCGCGCTGAATGCGGTCTTCGCCGTCTGACGCCATCCAGCCCAGATTCAATCCGTTCACGCGAATGCGATTGCGCAATAGCGCGTACGCGGTGTTTTGCGTGAGCGTCGCGAGCGCGCCCTTCGATGCGCAATACGCGGAGATGAACGGCTGGCCGGCCATTGCCGACATCGAGCCGATATTCACGATCGCGCCTTCGATACGCTCGCGCAGCATCACGCGTATCGTCTCCTGCATCAGAAAGAACGGCGCGCGCACGTTGGTCGCGAACATGCGGTCGAACAGCGCGGGATCGGTGTCGAGTATCGTGCCGCGATCTGTCAGGGCGGCTGCGTTGACAAGCACGTCGACACGGCCAAAGTGACGATCGGCACAAGCAACCACGTTGCGGCAATCGTCGACGTTCGACAGATCCGCCTGCACGAACACGACCTTCGTGCCATTTGCTTCTCCGAGCATGCCGAGTTCGCGCGCTTTCGCTTCGCCTTTCTCTGTCGCGCGTCCGCAGATGACGATGCCGCGCGCGCCGCGTTCGACGAACAGCCTGGCAATGGCGGCACCGAGTCCTTGCGAACCGCCCGTGACGATGGCGACTTTCGAATCGAATGGCTTCATGCAGTGTCTCCGTGAATGTCGTACTGCAATGGTTAGTGGATACCTCGGCTTGATACGTCGATTGCGTCGATGCGATGATTGCCGCTATGCCGATCACAACGAATCCGACCATGTCCGATACACGCCGCCGCAAGACGAGCATGAGCGACATCGCCCGCGCAGCGGGTGTCAGCGAGGCGACGGTCGATCGGGTATTGAACGGGCGTGGCGGCGTGTCGCGCGACAAGGAAACGCGTGTGCTCGAATGGGCGCGCAAGCTGAAGATCGATCGCGCGCTGGAAGCGGTGTCGGTGCGTTGGCTGCGTATCGCGATCCTGTTGCAGCAGCCCGCTGCGCAGTACTACGTGCATCTGAAGCAGGGCTTCGAACTCGCGCAAAAAACCTTTGAATCGCAGCGTGTGATTTGCGCCGTCACGTACTTCGACAGCCTCGAGCCGCAGGCCGTCGTCGAGACGATCGAACGTGCGACGCGCAAGGCCGACGCGCTCGTGATCGTCGCCTACGAGCATCCCGACATCACGGCGGCGCTGCGTCAAGTGAGCCACAGAATGCCCGTGGTCACACTGGCGAGCGATCTGCCCGGTACGGGCAGGCTCGCCTATGTCGGCATCGATAACCGCTGCGCGGGCCGTGTCGCGGGCGAACTGATGGGCCGCTTTCTCGGCGACGCGGGCGGCAAGGTGCTCGTGATGACGGGTATGCATGACTTTCTCGGCCACGAAGAACGCGAAAGCGGTTTTCGTTCAGTACTGCGGCGGCGCTTTCCGAAATGCGACATCGTCGAGACGGTCGAGAGCCGCGAGCAATCGTCGCTCACGGAGAGCCTCGCACGCGACGCGTTTCGCCGTTATCCTGACCTGCGCGGCATCTACAACATTTCGGTGGGCGACGAAGGCATCGGCAATGTGCTGCGTGCGAATGACCGCGTGCACAAGACGGTGCTGATCGGACACGAACTCAACGACACATCGCGGCGTTTGCTGATCGAAGGCGTGCTCGATGCCGTGCTCGATCAGAACCCCGTTGGCGAAGCATTGCATTCGATTGAAGTGATCCTGCGTCACTATCATCGCGATCCCGGCGTGACATTGCCGCAGCAGATTCCCGTGACGGTGCTGCTGCGCGAGAATCTGCCGCTTACGGATTAGCTTCTAACGCGGGTGCGTTTTCCTGCGCGACGTCATCCCACAGATCGCGTATCCATTGACGCATCAGCAGCGATTCGGCCCAGCGGTCGGTCGTATCGTTGCCGTCGCGTCCGATGATCGCGTAAGGCTTCGGCCCGAGTTCGCAGGTGAAGACCAGTGTGTCGTCGGGACCGGCGCGCCGGCGCCATGAAACGAAGCCGTCGCGCCACCAGCGCAGAAACAGATCGACCCACATGCGGTGCGGCTCGAACGAGATCTCGATCTGTACCTGCTCGCGGCTCGCGACGCGTCCATGAAAGGCCCACGAATGTTCGATGATCCGCTGCATCGCGGCTTCGTTTTCTTCATTCACCGGCCATGCGAATTCGCGGCCGACGAGGTAATGCGACAGATCGCCGAGCAGACGCAGATCGGGGCGCGCATCGAGCAGATCGAGTGTGAAGTGCAGATCGGTCGTCATGCGGTCGCGATGCGTTTCGATGTAGACGGGAATGTCTACCTGTTCCGCGAGCCGCTGCCAGCCGTCGATCAGTTCGAGTGCGTCGCCCAGGCGGCGCGGTCTTACGTCCGGCTGCAAGTCGATATGGTGCGCGCCGAACTCGACGGCGTGTTCGAGAATCGGGCGCAGGTCGTCGACCGTGCGCGGAAAGCATTGCGCCTCCGCTTGCAGGCCGTGCTGCGCGAGCACATGCGAAAGACGCCGTACGTCGTCGCGCGATTCATACGCTGTGCTCACGCCTTCGAAGCCGGCTTGCGCGATCATCGCGACATTCTCTTCGAGCGTGCGCTCGAAGCCGTCCGTATGACGCCGCTCCATCGCCCATAACGATTGATACACGGCCAGCCGTTGCGTCATAGCGCCTCCGCGGCGATGAGTCCCTTCAGCTTGACGTTGCGGTCTTCGAGCAGCGCCCGGTCGATGCACGCGCGCTGTCCGATCAGGGTCTGTGCGAGGCGCACGTCGCGCGCAATTTCGCTGAGTTTGCCGACGCCGCTCGCGCCGACCAGTACGCCGTCGCGATCGAGCGCGAAGAAGATGCGCGACGTCTCGCCTGTTTCGCGCACGACGCTTTCCACGCCGAATGCTGGCATGCCTGCAATCTGGATCGTCATGTCGTACTGGTTCGACCAGAACCACGGCACTTCCGAATACGTTTCGCCACGTTCGAGCATGTTGCGCGCGACGATGCGCGCATGATCCTCGGCATTCTTCCAGCATTCGAGCCGCATGCGGCGCCTGAACAGACGATGCGGAAAGGAGCACACGTCGCCTGCCGCGAAGATGTGCGGATCGTTCGTGCGCAAGGTATCGTCGACGGCGATGCCGTCCGCGACATCGATGCCTGCCGCCTCTGCCAGTTCCGTGCGCGGCTTTACGCCGATGCCGACCACGACGCAATCGCAATCGATCTGCGTGCCGTCCTTGAGCTTCACGCCCGTCACATGCGTGCTGCCGAGCAGGCGCTCGATCTGGGCGGCGAAATGGATCTGCACGTCCATCTCGCGATGCTTGTCGATCAGGTAGCCCGCGACCACTTCGGGCACGGCGCGCATCAACGCGCGCGCACCGGCTTCGACGACGACGACTTCGCAACCGCGCGCCCTTGCGGACGCCGCGACTTCGAGGCCGATGAAGCCCGCGCCGACGATCACGATGCGCCGTGACGGCTGCAACGCTTCGGCGAGCGCATTGGCGTCGCTTGCCGTGCGCAGCAGATGCACGCCTTGCAGATTCGCGCCGGGCACGTCGAGCCGCCTCGGTTCGGCGCCCGTTGCGATCAGAAGACGCTGATAGTCGATGCTGCGCCCATCGGTCAACACGACCTTGCGTGCGCCGCGATCGATCTCCCGCACGCATGCATCGATGCGCAAGTCGATGCGTTGATCGCGATAGAACGCGTCGTCATGGTAGGCGCATTGCTCGGTGCTGCGTTCGCCGAGCAGCACGGCTTTCGACAGCGGCGGCCGGTCGTACGGCGCGGCGCCTTCATTGCCGAGCAGCGTGATTTCGCCGTCCCAGCCGTTGTCGCGCAGCGCGGCCGCGGTGCGCACGCCGCATTGGCCTGCGCCGATGATCACCATCGCGGGTTGTGTGCTCATGATGCGTCCTGTACGGGAAGGCCAAGCAGTACTTCACCGTTTTCGACGCGGACAGGGTAGGTCTTCAGATGCACGCATACGGGCGCGCTCTTTGCCTTGCCGCTCGGAATGTCGAAACGCCCCTGATGCAGCGGACATTCGATCTCGCGATTGACCACGAAGCCATCCGCGAGATGCGCTTTCTCATGCGTGCACCAGCCTTCCGATGCGTAATAGCCGTCCGCGATGCGATAGACCGCGTAGCTCGCGCCATCGTGATCGAAGCGCATCACGTCTTCTTCATCGATGTCGTCGGGTGCGCAGGCGGCAATCCAGTGAATCTTGGCATTCGTTTCGACGCTCATGACTATCTCCTCCTGTTCTATGCTTTTGTTCGATCGGTCAGGCCGCGGGAATGGTCCGTTCGATCACGTGTGTCGCATCGGTGCGTTGCTTCCACAACGCGGGCAGCATCTCGCGGTAAGCGGCATACACGCCCGGATAAGCGGGCGGCAACTGGTCCTTGATCGCTTCGTGAAGACGCGGCAGCGCATGGAACGGCACCATCGGCAGCAGATGATGTTCGAGGTGATAGTTCATGTTCAGGTAAAGAAAGCGGAACACGAAGTTGGTGTACACGGTGCGCGTGTTGAGGCGATGGTCTTTCACGTTGACGGCGAGGCCGGCGTGCTGCGTGAGACCGAGCAGTTGATGCAGCCAGCCGCCATAGAAGCGCGGCGTCCAGACGAACATCAGCGGCAGGAAACTGTGCATCGCGATAGCGAGTGCAATCGTGCCGATCACGATGGCCAGATAGATGCGGCACGACCAGATCATTTTCGGCTTTTCGCTTGCGGGCAGGAATGCGTCGGTGGCGGCATCGACACGGCCGAACGCATGGCGCACGACCTTTTTGATTTCGAGCGTGCAGCCGACCAGCCCGAGAAAGTCCGCGATGATGGGCAGCACGTGCGTCGGCCGCGTCACCTGGATTTCCGGGTCGCGTGCCTGGAAGTACGTGTGCGTGTGATGGCGCGCATGGCTCCAGCGCCACCAGTAGCCCTCGCGTATCGTCATGAACGACGACAGGTGATAGAACGCGTCGTTGAGCCAGCGCGTCTTGAAGGGCGTGCCGTGCGAAAGCTCATGCCAGCGCGCGTCGCTCGATGAATAGATCGTCCCGTACACGAAGAACGCGGGCACGGCCCACCAGGTGCCCCACGTGAACGCCGCTACCGCGCCCGATGCGACGAGCAGCACGAACCAGGGCACGAAGTTGCGCAGACCGGCTGCGTCGTCGCGCTTCATCAGTTCCTTGAGCACGGCGCGCGGGATGCGCGGCTGATACCACTGCTCCGCCATGCGGGCGTCGAAAGAGGGATCGCTGGAGCCGGGTGCGTTGGTGCTGCCGCCGTCGATGGCGGAAGTCGAGGACATGAGGTGTCTCCTTCATGCTTTGTGATTGCGGGATTTCCTTCAGCGACAGCTTCAGGAACACATTCCGTTTGCACAAAGATAGTTGAAGGCGAGCGAAGCCTCACGTCGAAAAATGATGGATTTCCATCAGGTCGGGCCGGACGCCGCTTAGGCGCGGGCCACACGGGGCTTAAGGGCGCAGCAGATCGAATCCGCCGAACACAATGACGCCGCTCACCGCAATGAGCGCGACCGAGTGCTGGCCGAAATAGAGGAGCGCCGCGGCGGACCACGTCGTCAGACAAAAGGCGGCAATGCGTTTCATGCTGGTACTGCTCTCTGCAATTGAACAACTGCGATTTACGGGTTTTCCCTGTATATCATAGTTAAGCAGGAAGCATATGCCGCGTCGCCCGATACGAAAAACGGGCGACGTGGCCCTTTAAAGCCATATCGCCCGCTGATTCGCAGGTTGGATGGTTCAGGCAAGCGCGCCGTTCAGCGCGCATCGCCGTCAATCAGAAGATGTTGCGGATACCGACCGACACACCCGTCTGGTTCGTCGAGCCCGGCAGTTCGACCGTCGCTGCGCCCGTGACCTTGTTGAAGTCGACGGTGCCATACACTTCCGTGCGCTTCGACAGTGCGTATTCCGCCACGGCCACGCCCGTATAGCGGTTGCCGCTGCCGACTGCGCCGCCGCCGATTGCCGCGTTCTTCATATGGTCGTAGTAGAACGCGCCAGTCAGCAGCAGCGCGGGCGTTGCCTGCCACGTCACGCCTGCGAACGGACCGTCGTCCTTGCGGCCCGAGCCCTTCAGGATGTCGACGCCGAGCGTCAGGTCGCGCTGCGCGAGCGTGCTGTCGACGAAGCCGGTGTCGTCCGTCGAATGCAGATAGCCGACATAGATCTTTGCCGTGCTGAACGCGTAGACCGCATTCGCGTTGTAGATGGTCTGCTTGTTGTTCGAGTTGTCGCTGTTCTGCTGCACGCCGGCCGCGACGCTCAATGCGCCGAACGAGTACGACGCGGTGAAGCCATACATGTTGCCCGCGCCGAGGTGCCCCGGAATCTGGCCGGAGAAGCCGTTCGCGCCCGTCGACGTCGAGTTCGTGCCGAACGAGTACATCGCCTTGACGTTCAGGCCGCCGAACTTGCCGTCGTACTTCACGGCGTTATCCGCATAGAGGCCCGCGCCGAGCGCGACGGGCAGCCATGCGTTTTCGAAGTAGTTGCCGACGGTCAGAGGATCGTAGGTGTCACCGAGCAGATCGAACAGCGGCGTTTTCTGGCGGCCCAGCGTGACGGTTCCGTAGTTGCTCGACAGGCCGACAAACGCCGCGCGATTGAAGAGGCGCTGGCTATCCGATTGCGCGCCGCTTTGCAGATCGATGCCGCTTTCCAGCTGGAAGATCGCCTTCAGTCCATTGCCGAGGTCTTCCGATCCCTTGATGCCGAAACGGCTGTTCGTGATCGCGCCGTTGGTCATGAAGAGACGGCCATCGTTGTTCGCATTCGAATGCGTGAGGTAGCGAATGCCGACGTCCGCGACGCCGTACAGCGTCACCGAGCTTTGCGCAAATGCCGTCTGGCAGGCAAGGGCGCATGCCGTCGCGCCGAATGCAGCCACTGTCCGTTTGAATTGCTGGGTCATGGGTGTTGTCTTTTCATATGTTGAGAACACTGCATGAGCTTGTTTTTGTGGTGCGCGACGGGAGTCGAAACGGGCGATTGCGCCGCAAGCAACGTGCGATTCATCTCGCCGTTCGTGAGTCTTTTGTGAGTCTTTTAAGCCCGTACGCATGGGCTTCATGCAGGCAGGCGGACTTTTATCACATCAATTTGCACTACGCCGCGAACATGACAAGAGTGTTGCGTTCATGCCTAAAGCACACGCTTTGTTGCGTGTGTGCCCAATGAAAGGGGCGGCCATGAGGCCGCCCTTGAGAACTACGATGACGAGTTGATTCGCTTATGCGCGGTCGATCGAGTACTTGCCCGGACCCGTCACGAACAACAGCAGCAAGCCACCGATGATGCTGATGTTCTTATAGAAGTTGATCATGTTGATGTATTGCTCCATGCCCGTCTGCGTCCAGAAGTGGTGGCCGATGAATGCCGTAGCGAGCGTATAGAGCGCGAGCAGCAAGGCAAGGGCGCGCGTCTTGAACCCCACGGCGATCACGATGCCGACGACCAGCTCCATCACGATCGCAATGACCGCGGCCACGGCCGGGACGGGCGCACCCGTCGAAGCCATGTATTGCTCGGTGCCTGCGAAGCCCGTCAGCTTGCTCCAGCCAAACAGCACGAAAAGCACCACCAGCAGCACGCGTGCGACGAGCAGCAGTGCATCCTTGCGTTGTTCGATAAACGTGTTCATGTTCAATCCTCTTTCAATTCAATAGGGTTCTGGCGTGATTCGCTCAGGACCACAGTTCCGACACTTCGTTGTTGCGCAGATCGAAGACGATGACTTCCGCATCGTCGCCTTCGGTGAATTCGAGGCGGCGCTCGTCGCGGATGCGCGCACCGTCGCCTTCACTCAGTTCGACGCCGTTCACCTTCACGCTGCCGCGAGCCACGTGGACATACGCATAGCGGTCGGCGGCGATATCGATACCTGCCGCTTCGTTGCCGTCGAACAGACCGGCATACACACGCGCGTCCTGGCGCAATTCGAGCGATCCGTCCTTGCCATCCGGCGACAACACGAGGCGCAACGTGCCGCGCTTCGCTTCCGCCGAAAAGTTTTCCTGCTGGTAACGCGGCGTCGCGTTCTTGACGGACGGTGCGATCCAGATTTGCAGGAAGTGCACAGGATCGCTGGCCGAGTGATTGAACTCGCTGTGTGCGACGCCCGTGCCCGCGCTCATCAACTGCACGTCGCCGGGGACGATCACGGAGCCCGTGCCCATCGAATCCTTGTGCTCGAGCGCGCCTTCCAGCACGTACGAGAAGATCTCCATGTCGCGGTGCGGGTGCTTGCCGAAGCCGCGGCCGGGCGCTACGCGGTCGTCGTTGATCACGAGCAGGTCGGAGAAGCCGATCTGCTTCGGATCGTAGTAGTTCGCAAAAGAGAACGTGTGGCGCGAGCTGAGCCAACCGTGTTCGGCGCGTCCGCGGTCGCTGGCGTGGCGAATGTCGATCATTTCCCTTCTCCTGTTATTGAATTGCGTTTGCCTCTCGCGACATCGGCGGCGCCGTTGTCTGAAGCAGTGATGAGAAGTGTAGGTCAATCAGCGCGGCTATAATCGTCGTCAAATGTGAATTACTGTCTTATCTGAGTTGACAATTAAGCCGAACCGAGCGAACTGCCATGCAACTGGATGACCTGAAAATCTTCGTCACCACCGTCGACGCGCGCAATTTCACGGCGGCGGCCAACCGGCTGCAACTGTCGAAGCAGTTCGTCAGCCGTCGCGTGATGGCGCTCGAAGCGAGCCTCGGTGTGCGCCTGCTGGTGCGGAATACGCGCAAGCTCGCCGTGACGGACCTCGGCTATGAGTTCTATCAGCGCGCGACGCGCATCCTCGGCGAGGTGGAGGACGCGGAGCAGGCGATGACGTCGGGCCGTTCGGACCCGCGTGGGCTGCTGCGCGTCAGCGCGCCGATGTCGTTCGGGATGATCCATCTGTCGCCGCTCGTCGCCGCGTTTCTGCGCGCCAATCCGGATGTGCGTGTGGACATGGAGCTGAGCGACCGGGTCGTCGATGTAGTCGGAGAAGGCTTCGACATGGCGCTGCGCATCGGCACGCTGGCGGACTCGACGCTGATTGCGCAGAAGCTCGCCGAGATACGCATGGTCGCGTGTTGCAGTCCCGCGTATCGCAAGGCGCGCCGCCCGCCCGCGACGCCCGACGATCTCGCGCGTCACGCCTGCCTGCTCTATGGACAGGAAGGGCGCAGCGGCTGGGAATATATCGTGGATGGCGCGAGCAGGACGATCGAAGTGCACGGCCCGCTGCGCGTGAACAACGGCGAAGTGATTCGCGACGCGGCTGTAGCGGGGCTCGGTATTGCGCGGCTGCCGGAATTCATCGTGGCCGATGCGCTCGCGAGCGGCAAGCTCGTCGAAGTGCTCGGCGATTTCGTCTCGCCGCCGTTGACGCTCTATGCGGTGTATCCGCAGCACCGTCAGTCTTCCGTGACGATACGCGCGTTCACGCAGTTCCTGCGTGAACGCTTCGTGAAGGCGATACGCCGCTAAAGCGACGTCCCGACGAAACAATCGAAGCCTTCAGGCACGTCCGATAACGGCCTGTTACCGCGCCAGCAACAATGAATCTTTTCGCACATAATGCGCGTACCTTGGCGGGCGCCAGCGTGAATATGCACGCACGCGCATATTTGCAGCGCGCGCCAGCAAGGCGGATTCAATCAGATAGACAAAAGAGGGACAATCGTGGAACCTACCGAACCGGCCGGCCGTTCATGGCTCTGGCTCATCTTGCTGATCCCCTATGTCGCGTTGCTGTGGCTGCCTTTCTATAACGACACGCGCCCTTCATGCGCCGGCTTTCCTTTCTTCTACTGGTATCAGTTTCTGTGGGTTCCGCTCACGTCGCTGCTGATCTACGTCGTGTACCGGGGCATCAAATGAGCGATATGAACCCTGTGAACCCGGTCGCGATGACTGTCTTCATCGCATTCTTCGTGCTCGTCACCGTGATGGGTTTCATCGCTGCGCGCTGGAAAGCGGGCGACCTCACGCAGTTGCACGAATGGGGCCTCGGCGGCCGTCAATTCGGCACAGTCATTTCGTGGTTCCTCGTCGGCGGCGATTTCTATACGGCCTACACGGTGATCGCCGTGCCCGCGCTGGTCTATTCCGTCGGCGCGTATGGCTTCTTTGCGCTGCCTTATACGATCATCGTCTATCCGTTCGTGTTCGCGGTGATGCCCAAGCTGTGGAAGATCGCGCATGCGAAGAACCACATCACGGCAGCCGACTACGTGCACGGCGAATACGGCGGCAAGTGGTTTCCCGCAGCCGTGGCGCTGACGGGCATCGTCGCGACGATGCCGTATATCGCGCTGCAACTGGTCGGCATGCAGGTGGTGATCAAGGGGCTCGGCGTGTCGGGCGAAGCTCCGTTGATCATCGCGTTCATCATCCTCGCGCTCTATACGTATACGAGCGGCCTGCGCGCGCCCGCGATGATCGCGTTCGTCAAGGACATCATGATCTACATCGTCGTGATCGCGGCGGTGTGGCTGATTCCCGTGAAGCTCGGCGGCTATGGTCACGTGTTCGATGCGGCCGACCAGTACTTCCAGGCGAAGGGCGGCGCGACGGGCATCATCCTGAAGCCGACGCAATTCACCGCGTATGCATCGCTCGCACTCGGCTCGGCGCTTGCCGCCTTCATGTATCCGCATACGATGACGGCCGTGCTGTCGTCTTCGTCGGCGCAGACCGTGCGCAAGAACGCGATCTTCCTGCCCGCATACACGCTGCTGCTCGGCCTGATCGCGCTGCTCGGCTATATGGCGATTGCGGCCGGCGTGCACGTGAAGTCGGCGTCCGACATCGTGCCGACGCTGTTCGGTACGCTGTTCCCGTCGTGGTT
The DNA here is from genome assembly GCF_017104565.1 of Paraburkholderia sp. Tr-20389. GTDB lineage: Bacteria > Pseudomonadota > Gammaproteobacteria > Burkholderiales > Burkholderiaceae > Paraburkholderia. The sequence continues at coordinate 102,630 of NZ_JAAGPD010000025.1, forward strand.
CGTCGGCTTTGCTGCTGCCGCTATTGCGATCAGCGCGCTGGTGCCCGCCGCCATCATGTCGATCGGTGCAGCCAACCTGTTCACGCGCAATCTGTGGCGTCCGCTCGTTTCGCCGAATATGGGTTCCGCTCAGGAAGCATCGACGGCCAAGATCGTGTCGCTCGTCGTGAAGTTCGGCGCGCTGCTGTTCATCGTGTTCCTGCCGACGCAGTACGCGATCGACCTGCAGCTACTCGGTGGCGTATGGATTCTGCAGATCTTCCCGGCCATCGTGTTCTCGCTGTACACGCGGCGTCTCAACACGCCGGGCCTGTTCCTCGGCTGGCTGGTGGGTATCGTCGTCGGCACAGGGCTCGCTATTTCGCAAGGCCTCAAGCCCGTGTTCGCGCTGCATGTCGGCGGTTCGACGTGGCCGCTCTATATCGGCCTGATCGCGCTGGTCGTGAATATCGTCGTGACGTTCATCGTTTCGATGGTCACGCCGAAGCGCGCGCACGCCTGATCGAGTCGTAGCCGTACGCATCGGCCGAATCCGTCCGCGCAAGCGGCGCGGGTTCGGCCGATTTCTTTTGGGTTGGCGCATTTGCGTGCCCGATTCTTGCAAAACGCCTGTACGTGCACGCTGTTTTGGTAGGATGCAGCCTTTTCTGCCGATGGTGCGCTAGCGTGAGACAGTCAGTACTGTCGTTTTTCCGGAAAGTATCCGCGAGGGCATGGGCCCATGCGAAGCCGCTCGTGATGAGCGCATTGCAACGTTTGCGCCATCCGACTTGGCGTGGCGTCGCGTTGTCGGTCGCCGCCGTTCCCGCACTCATCGTGCTTTATGTGCTGGTCCTGATTCCGTTCACGCCGGGCATCGGGGACATTCGCAAGGCGAAGGTCGAGCAGCCCGCGCAGATCTATTCGGCGGACGGCAAGCTGCTTGCCGAGTTCAAGCCGACCAACCGCGTGTGGATGAAGCTCTCCGACATCTCACCGCACGTCGTCGACGCCTTGATCACCACGGAAGATCACCGCTTCTACGAGCACCACGGCATCGACTTCAAGCGCACCGCAGGCGCTGCGCTGCATACGTTCTCGGGCGACCGTCAGGGCGGATCGACGATCACGCAGCAGCTCGCGCGCAATCTGTATCCCGACGACATCGGCCGCGCGCCGACGCTCACGCGCAAGATCAAGGAAGCGATCACGGCGTTCAAGATCGAAGCGATCTATACGAAGAGCGAGATTCTCGAAACGTATCTGAATACGGTGCCGTTTCTCTACAACGCGTACGGCATCGAAATGGCGGCGCGCACCTATTTCGACAAGTCCGCCGACGACCTCACCGTGCTCGAAAGCGCGACATTGATCGGCATGTTGAAGGGCAACAGCTATTACAACCCGGTGATCAATCCCGAGCGCGCGCTGGACCGCCGCAATATCGTGCTCGGGCAGATGGTGAAATACGGACGTCTGACGCAGGCGCAATTCAATTCGCTAAAGGGCAAAGCGCTGCGCGTCGACTTCGAGCGGCAAACCGAGCCGCCCGGTCCTGCGCCGCATTTCGCGCAGCAATTGAAGAAGTGGCTGATCGCATGGGCTGACGCGCACGACTACAACATTTACTCCGACGGACTTGTCGTGCGCACGACGATCGACGCGCGTCTGCAAACGATGGCGACGCAGGCGCTCACGTTCCAGGGCAATCAGTTGCAGTCGATCGCGAATGCGGCGTGGAATGCGCGCAGCGCGTGCTCGGGCCATAAGGATGTGTTCGACGCGTTCATTCGCGAGACGCCCGAATACCATAGCGCGAAAGACTCGGGCATGAGCGATGAAGAGGCGCTCAAGCATCTGTCATCCGACCGCGCGTTCATGAAGTCGCTGTGCGAGAGCAAGACACGCGTGCAGGCTGCGTTCGTCGCGATGGACCCGCGCGATGGCGCGATCAAGGCGTGGGTGGGCAGCCGCGATTTCACGCAGGACCCGTACGATCACGTATCGCAGGCGCGCCGCCAGCCGGGCTCGACGTTCAAGCCGTTCGTCTATGGCGCGGCATTCGAGCAAGGCGCGAAACCCGACGACACGTTCCCCGATCAGGCCGTCGAAATCCCGCTGGCAGGCGGGGAAATCTGGCGGCCCAGCGACGAAGATGCACCCAGCGGCCGTCCGATCACGTTGCGCGACGGCCTTGCGTATTCGCGCAACCGCATCACGGCACAACTAATGGAGTCGGTTGGTCCCGCGAAGGTCGCGCGGCTCGCGCGCGCGATGGGCGTACGCGAAAGCCAGCTCGACGCAGTGCCTTCGCTGGCGCTGGGGACGAGCCCTGTGACGCTGAAGGAAATGGTGTCGTCGTACGGCACGATCGCCAACGAAGGCGCGTACATCGCGCCGATGCTCGTCACGCGGATCGAAGACCGCAAGGGCGAAGTGCTCGCCGAGTTTCAGCCGGCGCGCGCCGATCGCGTGATGCCCATTGCGAGCGCACAGACTTTGCTCGACGTGATGCGCTCGGTCGTCAACAAGGGAACGGGCTCGGCCATTCGCACGCGTTTCGGCATACGCGCCGATGTCGCCGGCAAGACGGGCACGACGCAGGACAATGCGGACGGCTGGTTCATCCTGATGCATCCGCAGCTCGTCGCGGGCGCGTGGATCGGCTTCAACGACAGCCGCGTGACGTTGCGCAGCGACTACTGGGGGCAAGGCGCGCATAGCGCGCTGCCGATCGTCGGCGATTTCTTCCAGCGTTCGCTGCGCTCTCGCCTGATCGACCCGCGCGTGAAGTTCGCGGAAGGCCCGCCCCCCGGCATGTTCGATACGCTGCGGATGAAGCTGCGGGCATGGATGCAGTATCTGTTCACGTCGTCGAACAAGCCGGAGACGCCCGTGCCGGCAATGCGCGCGAAGCCTCGTCCCGCTCCCACGCCTGCTGCGCCTGTCGTGCAGAATGCGTCGCCCGTTGTGGAGGCGTCCGCGCCGACCGATATCGAGCCGCCGCAGATCGTTTCGCCTGCCGCATCGCAGCCGCCTATTCTGCCGTCGCCTGGCGAAGCGAGCGCGCCTGGTGCTGCGAACAGCGAAGTGCAAGCGCCTGTGTTTGCATCCGCACCTGCCGCAAGTCCCGCCAGCACACCCGCATCACAGCCTTGAGCCGTCGCTCATTTCTTCGATTTACGTTTCGGCTGCAAAGGAGAAGTGGGCGCGGACGGTTCGACGATCGGATACGTGTGCGGCGCGAAAAAACGTCCTATCGGTTCGCGCCCATTGAACTTCTCGAAGTACTCGTGCCAGTAGTTCGCCGCGGCCCATATCGCTTCGGGACATGACGCTCTCGATTCGAGCCCCGGCGTCAGGTCGAAATTCGCAGCAGCGCAAACGGTTTCGATCATGCACGTCGACGGCAAGCCGTAGTTGTCGTGCAACGGATTGGGCGTGCGCGCTGCACCCCATGCATAGGCGAGCCAGCGCAATACATGCTCGAGCGCGTCGAGCGTCGCGCGTGACTGTTCGAAGCTGGCCACCTTGTCGACTACCTTATCTTGCGCAACGGGTAATGCGATGACGGCGATATTCGGAAAGCGCGTCGTGTCGTCGAAGTCCGTCAAAGGCCGCGCGACCACGCCATTCACGCGTGCCGCAAACGCGGGCCCTTCCGGCTGATGCAGCGGCACGTGCAGCGCTTCGGCGTTCTTGAGCGTGGCACCGCCGAGACGCACGAGTATCGATTCGGACCAGAACGACGGCAGCATGTCGTGCCGCAGATGCGATTGCGCAATGCGCACGCGAAACGCGAGCGTATCGCTGCCGCCCAGCAGCACGACGTAAGTCCATTCGTCGGGTCCGCCCGCCTGCATATCTCGCACGGCGCGTTCGCCCCAGGCGGTATTGCTCTCGCCGTCCTTGCGGTCGAACTGCGTGAACTGCGGATTCGATTGCGTGGTGGTCGATCGGACGATCTTCAGCATGCTTTTGCCTCGTTGTAGTTAGCGTGCGCGCAGTTCGAAGCGCGTCGTGGATACCGATTGGGAAAGCGCTTTATCGCTGGAAATGCCGTAGTACATGACCTGCATGTCGACGCCGCTGCCCACACGCGTGAACGACAGGATCGCGACCTGATCGCCGCGTCGGCCGAACTCCGGCTTCAGCGCAAAGCGATGGTTCAGTCCGAAGCGATCGGGCACATCTTCGGGGTCGGCGTGACGCGGCCATGCGCCGCCGCCGCCGAAGATACCTTTGACCGAATTGGCCGCTTCTTTTGCGGTGTCGAGAAACGGCGTGCGAATCAGGCGCGATGGCGAGGCGATCACTTCGTAGAGCGTCGTGTCCGTCTGCAGGTCGTGACCGGATGCGACGCGTCCCCAGTGCACGTCGCCCGTGATGTAGGCGATGGGGATGCCGTTGTCCGCGAGCCGACCGATGGTCGCTTGCAGGACGTCGAACTGCGCGTAGTTCGGCATTTCCGCGTCGAAGGTCTTCTTGCGCCAGTTGCTCTCGGGCGGTTCGATGAAGAGCGCCTGCCCTGACGCGAGCAGGCCGACTGCGGGTTGGCCTGCTGCGTGCGCATCGATGAGATCTTTTTCCCATTTCTGCATCGCGGCCACGGCTTTAGGGCCCATCAACGAGCCGAACGTGCTGTCGCGATCGCAGCGCATATCGACGAACAGCATCTTCAACGGTTCGACGTCGAGCCGGATCGCGCCGCCCGCGCCGCCCGGTGCGCCGCCGATCTGATAGTCCTCATAGAGCGCGCGTGCGGTGTCGCCGAGCAGCTGGCGCGACGCATCCGTCCATGTATCGGGCAACTGCTTCTGCGCGAACGGGTAGTTGTTCCAGAACTCGTGATCGTCGGGAATGCACACAACGGGCGCGCGCTCCAATACCGATTGCAACCCCGGCACACGCAACGCACCAGAGAGCCAGTTGAGGTAGTACTTGTTGGCGAGCAGCCGCGCACGATCCGGGTTCTGATCGGGCACACGCTGTGTGAGGGGCAGGTCGAGATACACCTGGTCGCCCGCGAGCACGGTCAGATGCGGTTGCACCTTGATCTGCGAGACGATCGTGCCGAGCAGTCCGTCGATGTCTTCCGGCTGCGAATAACACGACGACAGCAGGATGTTGAAGCTGCCGTCCATCAGCGTCGGCACTTCCTTCGGCAAGGACGTGCTCGCGAATTCGAACTGCTCGCCGCCGGCATCGATACGGATCTGACGCGGCCGCGATTCGTCCGGCACCGCGAAGCGCATCACGCACTGGTGATTGATGGGCTGGCCCGCGTCGTCGATGCTGAAATCACGGATCGGAAAGAACTGCGGCGGGTCGAGAGGCGCAACCGCTTGCCGGTCGATGGAAACCTGCGGCACGGGCGGCACAGGAACACCGAACAGGCCGACCCATAGCTGCAGCAAGCCGGGCTCGCTGGCTTGCACATAAGCCGTCAATAGCATCGGCGCACCCTGGCGTTGGTGTTAGCGAGCGTCATCGTCATTATCGTCTTATGAAAGCTGTTTGTATGATTCGAATAAGACGAGGCTAGTCGATGCAAACTGAATTGCAACCTGAAAACGCTTTGTGCGGGCCGCACGTGCTTATGCAAAACGCTCCTGTTGAAGGATGCGGATCATCGAATGGGCATTGCGTTGCGCGGCGTCTTCAAAGCAATTGTTGAAGACCACATGTGTGCGGCCCGCGCGTTTCGCGATCTCATGCACGGGCACGGCGATCTCTTCCAGTTCGCGGTCCGTATAGTCGTAGTTGAAGCGGCCCGCTGCCGTCGTGCTGCCGCTCCATGTCTCCGCATTGCGCCCATGCATGCGCACGATCACCAGTTCAGCCGACGTCGCCTCCCATACGGTATGCGCGCGGTTCGTCACATCCGGCGCGTCCATCACCACATGCACGAGGCCGTGCTCGCGTTCGAACGCGAGCGTCGCTTCACGATGCCGGTCGTCCAGCCAGCTGGCGTTGCGGAATTCGAAGGCCGTCAGATACGGCGTCATACGGTCCGCGCAGTGCTGCACGTGCGTCTTGTCGCGCGGCGCAGTGGAGATCCACGGCGCGAACTGGAACAGCACGGCGCCGAGCTTGCCCGCTGCGCGCAGCGGTTCGAGCGCCTCGAAGAAGCGCCGCCACATTTCGTCGACGATATCGGGCGGCACGTCGCGGTAGTACAGATTCTTTTTGTCGTTCTGCGGAAGCAAAGGCTGGATGTCCGGCGGGAAGAACTTGCGTTCCGTCTGATGCCCCGTGAAAAGCCGGAATGCCTTGACGTTGAACGTGAAGTGCTGCGGCGTGCGCTCGGCCCATAGCGCGCTGGTGGCGGCCGTGGGCATCGCGTAGTACGACGCGTCCACCTCGACCATCGGAAACTGACTCGCATAGAAGCGCAGGCGCGCTTCCGCGCTCGTGCAACCCTTCGGATAAAAGCGGCCGGATTTGATGAGCGTGGCGTCCGTCCACGATGCTGTCCCGACTTCGATCGACATGGCTGTGTTCCGTGCGAGTCAGTGCGAGTGCGGCCATCGTACTGCATGTGCGCCAGACGCATCTCCACGCGGGCACGCGCCGCATTGGTGCAAACCCGAGTTCAAGAACTTTTGCGCACGACCGTTATAGAAAGTGGAAGCCATTCGAAGATGCAGTTATTCCTCGCATGCGGGTTGTCACGCGGCGGTCGGCGCCGCAGAGTACATCCGGGCAATCGCCATGCAGCGGAGCGCTGGTTTTCGAATGGATCCGTCGATGTGCGGCCCTCGGGCCGCGTTCCGCGTCTGTCTGCCAGGATGCGTGCGCTGAACGCGTCAGCTTCGTCTAACCAGATTTAAAGTGCTACGATGCCTGGGTGACGACGATGGAGGTGGAAATGGCGACCTATGCTATCGATGCCGTACGCATTAACCCTATGACTGACCGCGTCACCCACGTCCGTTGGGCTCTCGTCAATCCAAAAACGAATGAATGGCTTTCGCCTCACGAAATCGTCGAAGTAGCGGACGTCGTGACGGCAATTCATGCGGGCAATGCCGTGTGGTCGCTCTTCACGCTGGGCGGCATGCAACTGCTGGGACCCAAGATCAAGACGGTCGCCCATGCCGATGGCCACGACGGAATCGATACCGACGTGCCTGACGGCCACGTCGAAAAATTCATCGACGATCTGCCGCGCGTCTGACTGCTTCAGGCGCGTGATGTCCTAAGGGCATTGGCCCAATTCCCGTTAGCGCGAGGCTCGCGATGCACGCGTTCGGCATCGCGCGTTGCGGCTTTGCACAAAACGCCTGCGCGTGTTCACGCGTCATGTCCGCGTCAATTTTGCATTGCGGCGTTGCATTTTTTTGCAACGGTCGATAATAGCCGCTGCTATTGCGCGCGGGGCAACGTGCGCATTGGTACGTAAAAATAGCGGCCAAGCGGTTCGCCAAAGAAAACCACTCTGCCTCCACCATCGCGCATGAGACGGGAGACACTGCCATGACGCATATGTACGATGCGGGACTCGCACGTCGCGAGGCCAACCATGTTCCGCTGACGCCGATCGACTTCATCGCGCGCGCCGCAGAAGTGTATGGCGACCGGCTCGCCGTCGTGCATGGCGAGATTCGCCGCACGTGGCGCGAAACGTACGAGCGCACGCGGCGCCTGGCGAGCGCGCTGCAACGCGCCGGCATCGAACGCGGCGATACCGTCGCGGCGCTGCTGCCCAACATTCCGCCGATGATCGAAGCGCATTTCGGCGTGCCGATGGCGGGCGCCGTGCTCAATACGCTGAACACGCGGCTCGATATCGCATCGATTCTCTACATGCTGCGTCATGGCGAGGCGAAGGCGTTGATCGTCGATACCGAGTACGGCGAACTGGCGTTGCGTGCCGCGCGAGAATTTCCGCAACTGCGCATCGTCAGCGTCAGCGACGCATTGCCCGCCGACGCGCGCCATTTTCCGAACGCGACCGACTACGAAGCATTCCTGCAAGAGGGCGATCCGCGGTTCGCGTGGACGCCGCCTGCCGACGAGTGGGATGCCATCGCGCTCAACTACACGTCGGGCACGACGGGCGAGCCCAAGGGCGTCGTCTATCATCATCGCGGCGCGTATCTGAACGCGGTCAGCAATATCCTCGAATGGGACATGCCGAAGCATGCGGTGTATTTGTGGACGCTGCCGCTCTTTCACTGCAACGGCTGGTGTTTTCCGTGGACCGTCGCGGCGCGCGCGGGCGTCAACGTGTGTCTGCGCAAGTTCGATCCGAAGCTCGTATTCGAGCTGATTCGCCGCGAGCGCATCACGCACTATTGCGGCGCACCCATCGTGCAGAGCGCGCTCGCGAATGCGCCGGCCGAATGGCGCGAAGGCATCGCGCATCGCGTGTCGACGATGGTCGCGGGCGCGGCGCCATCGCCTGCCGTGATTGCCCGCATGAAGTCGATCGGCTTCGATCTCACGCACGTGTACGGATTGACGGAAGTGTATGGGCCCGCCTCGGTGTGCGCGAAGCAGGACGCATGGGACGCGCTCGACGACGACGAGCGGGCGCGGCTCAATGCGCGTCAAGGCGTGCGCTATCACCTGCAGACGGCCATCGACGTGCGCGATCCCGATACGCTCGAACCCGTGCCGCGCGACGGTGAAACGATCGGCGAACTGATGTTCCGCGGCAATATCTGCATGAAGGGCTATCTGAAGAACGAGCGCGCAACGGAGGCCGCGTTCTGCGGCGGCTGGTTCCATACGGGCGATCTCGGCGTGATTACCGAAGACGGTTATGTGCGCATCAAGGACCGCAGCAAGGACATCATCATTTCGGGAGGCGAGAACATTTCGAGCATCGAGATCGAAGACGCGTTGTACCGGCATCCGGCAGTGTCGGTGGCGGCCGTCGTCGCGATGCCCGACGCGAAATGGGGCGAAGTGCCATGCGCATTCGTCGAACTGAAAGAGGGCATGGACGCGAACGCCGAAGAAATCATCGCGCATTGCCGCCAATTGCTCGCCGGATTCAAATTGCCTAAAGCAGTATTCTTTGGCGAATTACCGAAAACTTCGACCGGTAAGATCCAGAAATTCGAATTGCGTGCGCGCGTGAAGTCGTCCAGTGCGATCGATCAGGAGCCGGGAAAAACGTAGCATGCTTATGGTGCGCGCTGCCGCACGATTCGCGCAAACGTAGAGCCCATGCCGCTTTCCGCACATAGCGAAGCAGGCCTGCGGCGCGCGAACGCGCAAAGGGATGCTAGAATCAAAGGAATCAGGGAAGCGACCTTGGTTCTCAAGGTCGATGGCGAAATTCAGGTACGCACTATGCGGGTTTTCGCCGCCATTCAATCCGTCGAATAGCGCCGACATCTTCTGTCGGCAGAAATGGGTGGATGCGTATTTAGGCTTCGCTGCAACTGCGAAGCCTTTAATCTATTTAGCGCGTGCTTATTGGGCAGCGTCATTCGAAACGTTATCGGCACGTTATGAAAGAGCGAGAGGAACATCGGACGCTCGACCTCGACGGTCAAGCGCGTGAGCGGCTGATCCTGTGGATCCGTCGCCGTATGGAGGAGTTCGGCATTACGGCCGAAGCGCTCGAAGCGGCGCTGATCGCCGACGCTGCCGTGCCGAAATACCGCGACGCATTCGGGCACGAATGGGACGGCACGGGCGACCGCCCGGACTGGCTTACGCGCGCGATCAACGCCGGTCAGGATATCGAGCATTTCCGCGTCTGAGCGCCGCCTTGGCGGGTGCTCGATTTGAACCGTTTCCGCTTTCCGTTCCGACACCGCGACTGTATTCACGGAGACACCGTCATGTCCGATACGACTACGCAACATGCCGGCTACAGCAGTGAAGAATGGACGACGCGCTGCGAGCTGGCCGCACTGTATCGGCTCGTCGCCCATTTCCGCATGACGGACCTGATCGACACTCACATCACCGCGCGCATGGCCGGTCCCGATCATCACTTTCTGATTAACCGCTACGGCGTGCTCTTTCACGAGATGCGCGCGTCGGATCTGGTGAAGATCGATCGTGACGGGCGCGTCGTCGAAGCAGCGGACAAGGTCGCCGCCGATCCGAAGCGTTTCCGCGTGAATGCAGCGGGCTTCACGATTCATTCGGCTGTGCATATGGCGCGGCCCGACATGCGCTTCGTGATTCACACTCATACGTCGGCGGGTTCGGCCGTGTCGGCGCAAAAGCAGGGTTTGCTGCCCATCAGCCAGCACGCGCTGAAGTTTTACGGCGCGCTCGCGTATCACGACTACGAAGGCATTGCGCTCGATCTCGGCGAACGTGAACGGCTCGTGGCCGATCTGGGCGGACACAACGCGATGATTCTGCGCAATCACGGGCTGCTGGCAGGCGGCAAGTCGGCGGCAACTGCGTTTCAGGAAATCTACTTTCTCGAGCGCGCATGCCAGATCCAGGTCGATGCACTCGCAGGCAATGCGGAGTTGACGCTGCCGCCCGAGCATGTACGCAAGCTGACTGCGAGCCAGTTCGCACGCGACGACGAAGAAGGCATCGCGGAACTCGCATGGGAATCGGCTTTGCGTCTGATCGACGATTCCGCTTCCGATTACCGCAGTTGATCCGAACGCGGTGCGCAAAAGCCGGGACGAAAAAAAGCCCGCTCGAAGCGGGCATCCAAATACTGCTCGGAGTTTCGTTGCGCGATTTGACTCGCGCACCGCATCCTAACGCGCATTTGTGAACCGACGATGAACTTTGCATCAATGCATGCGAAGTTCATCGCCGTGCGACACATCACAGGTCGAAGAACACCGTTTCGTTCGGGCCTTGCATGTGAATGTCGAAACGATAGACGGCGTTGCCGGCACTCGATTCGCGCCTGGCGACCAGCGTGGCGCGGCGCTCGGCGGGCACGCTCGCGAGCACGGGGTCCTTCTCGTTCGCGGCGGCTTCGTCGTCGAAGTAGACGCGCGTGAAGGTGTGCAGCAGCATGCCGCGCATCGTCACGATCACGTTCAGGTGAGGCGCTTCGTCGGGCGATGCACGGCCCGGCTTCACCGTTTCGATGATGAAGCGTTTCTGCGGGTCCGTGCCCGTGCCGAAGCGTGCAAAGCCGCGAAAGCCCGTCTTCGCCACTTCTTCGCGCGACGCCGGATAGCGGCCTTCGCTGTCCACCTGCTGCACTTCGATCATCGCGTCGCCGATCACGGCGCCGTCGCCGTCGAACACCTGGCCGAGCACGGTGATGTGCTCGCCGGCTGCCTCACGATCCGCGATAACGCCCGAGAACAGGCTCTTCAGATCGAAGTTGTATTGCTGGGGGCACAGGCCATACGCGAAGTACGGTCCAACCGTTTGCGAAGGGGTTTGCTTAAGCGTCGTCATGATTAGCGCTCCATCGGGGTTTCGTTCGGACCGCGCAGCACGATGTCGAATTCGTAGCCGAGCGCGTAGTTCTCTTCCGTCACGTCGAGCGTGAAGCGCGAAATCAGACGGTCACGTGCGCCTTCAGGGGTGCCCTGGAAGATCGGGTCGTACTGGAGCAGCGGATCGCCGGGGAAGTACATCTGCGTGACGAGACGCGAGCCGAAATAGTCGCCGAACAGCGAGAAGTGGATGTGATTCGGGCGCCATGCGTTCGGATGATTGCCCCACGGATACGCGCCGGGCTTGATCGTCATGAAGCGGTAGCGGCCGTCGTTGTCGGTCAGGCAGCGGCCTGCGCCGAGGAAGTTAGGATCGAGCGGCGCGTCGTGCTGGTCGTTCTTGTGCACGTAGCGGCCCGCGGCGTTCGCCTGCCACACTTCCACCAGCGTGTTGCGCACCGGGCGGCCGCCTTCGTCGAGCACGCGGCCCGTGACGATGATGCGCTCGCCGAGCGGCTCGCCGTTCTTCACGGCATTGCGCGTCAGGTCGTTGTCGAGCGCGCCGAGATCTTCCGCGCCGTAGACGGGCACACGCTGGTCGCGCAGGCGCTCTTTCAGCGGGATCAGCGGACGCGTCGGGCCGCGCTTGACGGACGATCCATACGGCGCATGCACGTAGGCGGGATGGGAGGGGAAGTCACGCGGACTCAGAATGGAATCGTCCATCAGATGTCTCCTTGGGGATTCGTTTATGGGTAGTGGATGACGTGACTTTATAGAAGCGAAGAAGTTATGCAAAATGACGTTTTTTCGTATCTCGTATAACGATCCGTTATGCAACGCAGCCTCGCGGACAGCCGCGTCAAATTCCGGCATCTCCAGTGCTTTCTGGCCGTCGCGCAGTTCGGCGGCGTGCAGAAGGCCGCGGAGAGCCTGTCGATCACGCAGCCTGCCGTTTCGAAGACGGTCGCCGAACTCGAAGAGATTCTCGGCGTGCGCCTGTTCGAGCGCGGCCGGCATGGCGCGGTGCCGACGCGCGAAGGACAGCTCTTCATGCCGCACGCGAGCGCCTGCGTGAGCGCGCTGCGCCAGGGGGTCGACCTGCTCGCACGGGTGGAGGGCGAGGCGGCCGCGACGCTCGATATCGGCGTGCTGCCGACCGTCGCCACCTCGCTCGTGCCGCCCGCGATGCGGCTCTTCGGCGAGCAGTGGCCCAACGCGATCGTGCGGCTCAAGACGGGTTCGAATACCGAGTTGCTGGAGCGCCTGAAAGCGGGCTCGATCGAATTCGCCGTCGGCCGGCTGGCCGATCCCGAGCGGATGGTCGGTCTCACGTTCGAGCAACTGTATAGCGCGCCGCTGATCGCCGTCGTGCGTACCGGGCATCCGCTGGCGTCGGGCGGGGCGTCGCCGGCCACGCAGTTGCTCGAGTTTCCCGTTGTCGTGCCGCCCTATGGCACGCTGATCCGGCAGTCGGCGGAAAGTCTGCTGCGCGCGTGGGCCGTGCCGCCGTTGTCGTCGTTCGTCGAGGTGCTGTCGGTGTCGGTCGGTCGGGCGCTCGCGCTTGAAAACGATGCGGTGTGGTTCGTGCCGCGCAGTGCGATCGAATACGAACTGGCGCATGGTTTGCTGACTCCTTTGCCGTTGCCCGTCGCGGGCACAGAGGAACCCGTCGGCCTGATCCTGCGTTCGGACACGCAGCCTACGCCCGTCGGCCGCGCGCTGATCGATGCGGTGCGCAAGGTCGCGCGTGAGCGCCTCGCGCGCCACGTGCAGGCGCGCGGCGAAGAAGGGCAGCGGGCGCAGGGGAAAACGGCGAAGAGCCGCGCGAAGCGTGACGCCGCAAGAGACACGCCACGCGATGCGAGCGGCGCAAACGATACAGGCGCCAAGCCGTTAGCCGGCAAAGCTGCGGGCGCGTCCCGCCGGAAAATGCATCTTTGAACCGAATGGTACAAAATTGAGGTTGCACGAGGGGCGCCGCGCGGTGTAAAACACGGTGCGCAGCGCCCGATCTGTTTGTCTGCCGAGTTGAAATAGCACGATCATGGAGATGCACATGCCCAGCGACCTGCCCACCCCCACCGACGCGCTCAAGGCCGTCGCGGACCCGGAGCACAATCCGCTCGGCACGGCCGGCATCGAGTTCGTCGAATTCGCGGCGCGCCACCCGCAGACGCTCGCCGATACGTTCGTGAAGCTCGGCTTCAAGCCGATCGCGCGTCATATCAGCAAGGACGTGACGCTGTTCCGCCAGGCCGACATGAATTTCCTGCTCAATGCCGAGCCGGATTCGTTCGCCGAGCGTTACGCGGAAGAATATGGCGTCGGCATCTGCGCGATCGGCATTCGCGTCGCCGATGCGCAGCGCGCTTATGACCGCGCTACCGAACTCGGCGCGTGGTCGTTCGAAGGCGAGCGCCTCGGCAAGGGCGAACTGATGATCCCCGCCATTCAGGGCATCGGCGATTCGCACATCTATTTCATCGACCGCTGGCGCGGGCGCGGCGGCCAGAAGGGCGGCCTCGGCGACATTTCGATCTTCGACATCGATTTTCGTCCGATCGAAGTCAGCACCGCGCAAGCCGATCTGAGCCACGCGGGTACGGGTCTCGTCGCCGTCGATCACCTCACGCAAACGGTCGGCGCGGGCCGCATGCAGGAGTGGATCGACTTCTATCGCGAACTGCTCAATTTCCGCGAGATTCACGAACTGCACGCGAACTGGCATGTGTCGGCGGAATCGCGCGTGATGGTGTCGCCGTGCGGCGCGATCCGCATTCCGCTGTATGAAGAGGGTACGCGCCGCACGAGCCTGATGCACGAGTATCTGCCCGATCATCCGGGCGAGGGCGTGCAGCATATCGCGCTCGCCACCGACGACATTTTCGCGTGCACCGATCAGCTGCTTGCCAATGGCATCGAACTGGTCGAGCCGCCGCCCGCGTACTACGAGCAGATCGACGCGCGTTTGCCCGGACATGGGCTCGATATCGAGCGCCTGAAGCGCGGCCGGATTCTCGTCGACGGCGAGATCGGCGCGGACGGCGTGCCGCTGCTGTTCTTCCAGACGTTCGTGAGGCGCCGCGAAGGGGACATCTTCTTCGAGATCGTGCAGCGCAAGGGCCATCACGGTTTCGGCGAGGGCAATCTCAGCGCGCTGGCGCAGGCGCGCTCGACCGCATAGTAAAAAAGGCCTGAATTCAGGCCTTTTTCTTCGACGCTTATTTTTTCGATGTATTCCCGCCGCCCGCATGCGGCAGATCGGCATTCGTCGCCATCCACAGGACTTCCGCATCTTCTTCGCTCGTCGAGACGGCGGCATGCCCCGTGCGGCTGTCGAAGTAGAGGCTGTCGCCCGCGTTCAGATGCGTCGGCGCATACAGCTCCGAATACAGGCACACGCTGCCGCTGATCACATACAGAAACTCCTCGCCTTCGTGGCGGCCCCAGTCGTCGAACGCGTCGAGCGTGTGCGCCGTGATGCGGATGCGGAACGGCAGCATCGCCTTGTGCGCGAGGTCCGTCGCCAGCAGTTCCATCTGGTAGCCGCGATACGCGTGACGCTGGCCCGCGTCCTTGCGCGTGAGCGCGCGCCGGCCGCTCGCGTTGAGCTTCGGCGTTGAGCCGAACAGTTCGCCCAGATCGATCTTCAAGCCCACGACGATTTTTTGCAGCACGTCGAAGGTCGGCGACATCAGGCCGTTTTCGACTTTCGACAGCGTCGAGCGCGACACACCGCACAAACGGCTGGCCGTTTCGAGCGTGAGATCGTGGGCGAGCCGCGCGGCGCGCACGCGCCGGCCGAGGTCCGACGTTGAGGATTCGGGCGACTTGGTGAGCGAGGTATCCATGCGTTTGAATGACTGTGCGGCGTGAGGCCGGCGTAGTGCTTCGAGTGTTTCCGATCATAACATCCGGTGCGTCGCAGACCGCCGCACAGGCGGTGTCCGACGCAATCTCAGCCGGTTTTTTCCGATCTGAAACGAACCCGGAGAGTGTGCACGATGCTGCATTGCGATGGGAAGATTTCCCGCGAAAAATCGGGAAAACCCTCATTTAAAAGCGTTTATCGAGCGTTGCCGGATCGCGCAAATTCATGTCGCGGCGCCGCTTGTCGCCATAAATCGCGGCGTGTATAGTTTCCGCACTTACTTTTGTTTCGTATCGGAAATAAGGGAATCAAGATGAACGCATCGAGCATTCTTGCCGACCTCGGCATTGCAGACGCAGCGCAAGCGGGCGACATCGCTGTGCATTCGCCCATCACGGGCGAACTCATCGGCCGCGTGGCCAGCCAGACGGCGTCGGACGTCGACACGGTACTGGCGAACGCGAAACAGGCATTCGAGCAATGGCGCAACGTGCCCGCGCCGCGCCGCGGCGAACTCGTGCGCCTGCTCGGCCAGCGTCTGCGCGAGAAGAAGCAGGCGCTCGGCAGCATCATCACGCTGGAGACGGGCAAGATCCTGCAGGAAGGCCTTGGCGAAGTGCAGGAAATGATCGACATCTGCGATTTCGCGGTCGGTCTGTCGCGCCAGTTGTACGGCCTCACCATCGCCTCGGAGCGACCCGGCCACCGGATGGCCGAATCGTGGCATCCGATGGGCACCTGCGTCGTGATTTCGGCGTTCAATTTCCCAGCGGCCGTGTGGTCGTGGAATGCGGCGCTCGCGCTCGTGTGCGGCAACGCCGTGGTGTGGAAGCCGTCGGAGAAGACGCCGCTGACGGCGCTCGCGGTCAACCAGATTCTCAACGAAGCGCTGGCGGAATTCGGCGATGCCCCTGCTGGCCTGACGGCTGTCGTCAACGGCGGACGCGATGTCGGCGCGAAGCTCGTTGCGGACCCGCGCGCGTCGATCGTCAGCGCGACGGGCAGCACGGAAATGGGCCGCACGGTCGGCGTCGAAGTGGCGAAGCGCTTCGGCCGCTCGCTGCTCGAACTCGGCGGCAACAATGCGGGCATCGTCACGCAGACGGCCGACAGCGAACTCGCGCTGCGCGGCATCCTGTTTTCGGCGGTCGGTACGGCGGGCCAGCGCTGCACGTCGTTGCGCCGTCTGTTCGTGCATGAAAGCGTGTACGAGCAGACCGTCGAGCGCCTGAAGCAGCTCTATGCGAAGGTGCCGATCGGCAATCCGCTCGAAAAGGGCACCCTGATGGGACCGCTGATCGACAAGCAGTCGTTCGCGCGCATGCAGGAAGCGCTGCAACAGGCAACGGCCGAGGGCGGCAAGGTGACGGGCGGCGAACGCGTCGAAGTGAAGGGCTACGAGAACGGCTATTACGTGCGCCCGGCGCTCGTCGAAATGCCGTCGCAAACGTCCGTCGTTCTGAAAGAGACGTTCGCGCCGATTCTCTATGTGCTGCGCTACAAGGACTTCGACGATGCCATCGCCGCGAACAACGCAGCGCATCACGGCCTGTCGTCGTGCGTGTTCACGACCGACCTGCGCGAAGCCGAGCGTTTCACATCGGACTCGGGCAGCGATTGCGGCATCGCGAACGTGAACATCGGGCCGAGCGGCGCGGAAATCGGCGGCGCGTTCGGTGGCGAGAAGGAAACGGGCGGCGGCCGCGAATCCGGCTCGGATGCGTGGAAAGCGTACATGCGCCGCGCGACGAATACCGTCAACTATTCGTCCGCGTTGCCGCTCGCACAGGGCATCGACTTCAATCTCGGCTGATGGTTCGGCGCGGCGCGTTCCGCCACTGTGTGCCGCGACGCCGCGCGTAGCCTTCGTTTCAATATCGCTTTTCAACCTGTCGCGGACCTGTGCGGTCCGCCGACCCGCTTCGTCTGGAGTGGCCTGTGAGTTCGAAAGTCGTCGTTGTCGGTGGAGGCGTGATCGGCAGTTCGATCGCGTATTTCTTGCGTCTGGCGGACCCGAGCGTCAGCGTCACGGTGATTGAACGCGATCCGACATATGCGCGCTCGTCGTCGGCGTTGTCGGCGGCGTCGATCCGTCAGCAGTTCTCCACGCCGTTGTCGATCCAGATGTCGCTGTATGGCATCGAGTTCTTGCGAACGATCGGCGAGCGTTTGCAGATCGAAGGCGCAAAGCCTTCCATCGATCTCCACGAAGGCGGCTATCTGTTCCTCGCGACGCCTTCCGGCGAAGCGACGCTGCGCGAGAATCACGCGCTGCAAAAGCAGCTCGGCGCGGACATCACGTTGCTCGACAACCCGGCATTGGCTGCGCGCTTCCCGTGGCTCAACACCGATGATCTGAGCGCGGGCGCGTTTGGAGAAACGGGCGAAGGCTGGTTCGACGGCTATGGACTGGTGCAGGCGTTGCGCAAGAAAGCGCAAGCGCTGGGCGCGCGCTATGTGGCCGACGATGTGACGGCGCTGCATCGCGAAGGGCGGCGCGTCACGCATGTCGCGACCGCGAGCGGCGAGACTTTCGCGTGCGATGTCGTCGTGAACGCGGCGGGCGCGTGGGCGCGGCGGGTGGCGTCGATGGCGGGTATCGAATTGCCCGTGTATGCGCGGCGCCGTAGCATCTTCAACGTGAGTTCGCCGGCGAAGCTCGGGGCTTGTCCGCTGCTGATCGATCCGACGGGCGTGTATTTCCGCCCTGAGGGCACGTCGTTCATTTGCGGCACGTCGCCTTCGCCGGAGAATGATCCCGACGATCTCCCTCTCGACGAAGTCGATCACGCGCTATTCGACGACGTGATCTGGCCGACGCTCGCGCATCGCGTGCCGCAGTTCGAAGCGCTGCGTGTCGAGCATTGCTGGTCCGGCTATTACGAGTACAACGTGCTGGATCAGAACGCGATCATTGGCTATCACCCGGATGTCGACAATTGCATTTTCGCCAATGGCTTCAGCGGCCACGGTTTGCAACAGGGACCCGCAACCGGACGCGGCGTCAGCGAACTGATTTTGCACGGGCGCTACGTGACGCTCGATCTTTCATCGCTCGGCTTTGCGCGCGTGCTGGAGAATCGGCCGATCGTCGAGAAGAACGTCGTGTGAAGCAAGCCGCGCGTCAGCTTTCGACGCGCTCCGGTTGTGAAACGACGGCACGCTGCACGTCGTTGCGCTGCTCAGCCGTCCAGTAGTCGGTGCGCACGCCGATTTGCTCCGACACGAACGGGGCGGCGCCGCGCGTGGTCCGATAGTGCGCGAGCGCCTTGTATACGAGGCCTTGCCCAAGCAGCACGATCGGCACATTGAGCAGCACCATCACGATGTTCATCAGATCGGAGAGCGCCCACAGGTTTGGTAATTCGAGTCCGGCCAGCACGGTCAGCGCACCGAACGGCACGAACACGAGTGAGCCGAGCACGCGAATGCCCGTGATGAAAGCGCGGCTGCGCGAAATGAAGTTTGCCGAGATCTCAGCGAACGAAATCATGCCGAGCAGCGTGGTGAACGCGAACAGCGCGTAGCACACGCGCATCACGATCTTGACGATGTACGCGACGGACGCGGGCACGAGCGTCTGGACGGAAGCCAGGTAGACCGTGATCTTCGACGCGCGAACGGATTCCCATGCCTGCCCGTCGATCGTGCCGGTCCACACATGCGCCATCACGACGATGAAGCCCGTCATCGTGCAGATCACCATCGTGTCGAAGAACACGCCGAGGCTTTGCACGAAGCCCTGCTCGCACGGATGGTCGTTGTCGGCGATGGCCGCCGCCATCGTGATCGTGCCTTGCCCCGCCTCGTTCGACATCAGCCCGCGTTTGACGCCTTGCGCGAGGGCAGTGCCGATTGCGCCGCCGAACAGCGCATGCGGCGCGAACGCGCCGACGATCACCTCATGGAAGAAGTACGGAATGAGCGGCAGATTGATCAGGATGATGACCAGCGACATCAGGCAGAACAGCGCGGCCTTGATCGGTACGAGCACGTCGGTATAAGCCGTCACGCGCCGGATGCCGCCCATGATGATGAACGAGCACGCGACCACGAGGCCCGCTGCGATCAGATAGTAGACGCTCGACTGGCGCGCGAGGTGCGTGCCCGCCACGGTATCGGCGATCGTGCCCAGCGCGGTGAATACGTTGAAGGTTTGCGGCGGCACATTGAACAGCGCATACACGATGAACACCAGCGACAGGAACGTGCCGACGATCCGCCAGCCGCCGAGGATGCGCCGCCCATAGAACGGCAGCCCGCCGACGAATTCGTCGTGGTTCTTTTCCTTGAAGAGCTGCGCGAGGACGGACTCCATGAAGGCCGTCGCCATGCCGAAGAACGCGGCGACCCACATCCAGAACAATGCGCCCGGGCCGCCGACGGAAATCGCACCTGTGATCCCGACGATGTTGCCGGGGCCCGCGCGCATCGCGAGTCCGAGCATGAACGACGCGAGCGCGCTGACGCCCGTATTCGACGACTGCCGCCGCATCATGATGCGCACGATGCTGCCGATGTTCATTGTCTGGATGAAGCGCGTGCGGATCGAGAAATAGATGCCGACACCGACCAGCAACAGGATCGCGAACGGGAGGTGACCCAGCACGGGGATCCGCGAATACGCATCGAATCCAGTCGGAAAGTCCCATAGCAAATCCGAAATGGGGGCGATGAATGCGAAGAATGCATTCACGGATCGGAAGAGATTCTCCACGCGGGCTTTCCTCTATCGCAGGCGTTTAAATTCGTGATGAGCGGAACGGCGCGATAGATTTGGGTCATGTACGCTGCCGTCGTGGGCCGCCATTATACGGACATGTGGCAGTCCTACCGACGTGTAAACCGAGCAAGGAAAGCGCTGCGTACAGTACAGGCGGCTAGTGCAACTGACGCAGCAGGGACATCGGCGCCATGTTGTGCATCCACACATGCGAGACGACGAACCACGCGCCTGCCCACGAAGCGGCGACGACGATCAGATCGCAATGCCCGCTATTCCACAGATTCAGCGAATGACGCCCGACAAGCCAAGGCACGCCGAGCGGATTCGGCCAGTCGGCCAGCAGATGCATCACGCCGCCGCAGGCGAAGCCGAAAGCGACGGCAGCCGCGGGATGATGCGCCATCGCGTGCCATGAGAAGAACAGCGCTGCGAGCCAGCCGATGCCCCAGTGCGTCGCCGTGCGATGCGTGATCCACAGGCGCTTCCTGCGCGACCACCACGCCACTTCGAGCCAATCCGGCGCGGTCGCGCCCGCGATGCCCGCCACGAACGCGAGCCAGGCCCACACGTGCAATGGACCGTGCGATCCATAACGTGTCGCCAGCGCCGCCGAGATGATGCCGGCCGCCCAGCCCGTCGCGTGATGTGCCTTGCTCGATGCCATTGAAGTGGTGCGTCGACGAGCGGCGCGATGAAACACGGGGCGGCCATCTTCGCAGAAGCGCAGGCGAAAAAATAGCCCGCGAAATTCGCGGGCCATGACTGCAGGTGATGCGGTTACGAAGACTTACACATCAGGTCGTACAACGCGCAATGGCAAAGCGCATTTCCTCTTCGGGCGGATCGTCGCCCGTGCCGCGCATGACCTTGATCACCGAACCGCGGCCCGAAGGCGTCAGCGTAATGAAATACGATCCGTTCGATGAAGAGCCGATGGTCAGATCGGTCACGCCGTTGTTCTTCGACGCGTGAACGCGCGACAAACGGCTGTCGAGGCAGCGCTCGATCTCGGACGCGGGCCGCGCCGACGATGCGTACACCATCGGTTCGCCGGAGGCGCTGGTGTCGGGGCCGCGCGACGAACCACATGCGGCGAGAATGGCGATGGGGGCGAGAAGTATGAGTCGTTTCATGGTTGTTTCGTCGACGTCTGCGTGCTGCGTGGAACGTGAGCGCAAGCGAAGCGCAAGGCTTCGCGACGAAACCGCTTGCGCCGCGACGCTCATCTGTCGAATGAACTGTCAACGAATGCAAATTCGGTTCTGGCGAAGTATACAGACGCGAGCCGGATATGCATGCGCATCGTGTTAGAAATTAATTCGAAGCGGATCGCGGCACGCAGCGCCGGCTAGAAGCTGTTCCGGTACGCGAGACCGACCGTCGCGCCGTGCGCCTCGCGGTGATACATGATTGCCCAGTGCGTCAGCGCCGCGCCTGTCAGCGCGCCGAGCGCGTCGGCCGCAAGATCCTTGTATGAAAATCCGTCCGTGCTGCAGGTGCCGTCGATCACTTCCTTCGCGAAGCCTGGCACGGTGCCGATCAGCGTGCCATAGAGGATGGGATGTTGCGTGTCGCGCGCGATGTACGCGCCTAGCGCGCCGAACGGTGCGGATACGCCGAAGTGTTTGAGCTTGTCCGTGCCCGTCCAGCTGTCCGATGTCTGCATGCGAAAGCCGCTATGCGTGCCGGTGCATTCGGTCCCCGCGTGCGCGGTCGAACCCGCGGCCAGCATCAGCGCGAGCGCCCCCGCCTGTCTGAAAATTGTCGTCATATGCTCTCCGATGTTGTCGTGATTCGCGTCCGTTCTGTCAGAAAAGTCCGGCGCGTGTGAGCATTTAACGACATATTGAGTTAGATCATTAGTAAACCGAAATAAAAGTGTCAACGAATGTGTCGGTGTGCGTTGGAGTATCTGCTTCGGGCAAAAAGAAACGCGCGCGTGCTTTATGCACGCGCGCGTTGTGTGTTGCCTTGCGTTGCCGGGACGGATCAGACGGGCGGTCCGGACCGCCTCGCCCGACCGTCGTCAGGCGGAGGAAGGCTTAGAAGCGGTGACGCAGGCCAACGGCGACAGCCGTCTGGTTCTGCGTCGACGACGGCGTCAGCGTGTTGATCGATGCAACGTTCGCACCGAAGTTGCCGAGTTCGCCCGAAGCGTGCTGGTAGACGCCTTCCAGGTAGACGTCCGTGCGCTTGCTCAGCGAGTAGTCGCCTTGCAGCGAAACCGTGTGCCACTTCGGCGAGCCGTCGCCGTTCGAACCCGACACCTTGCCGTCCGTGAACGTGTACGCAGCGGCCAGGGCCAGCGCCGGCGTCAGCGCGTAGCGACCGTTGATTTCGTAGTTGTCCATGTGCAGGTTCGTGCCCGACAGGCCGTTGATGAACGTGCCGCCGACATTCGCGCTTTGCAGGTTGTCGAGTTGCGTATGCGTCCAGAGCAGGCCGACGGTCGCGGGGCCGTACG
This sequence comes from Paraburkholderia sp. Tr-20389, assembly GCF_017104565.1. Lineage (GTDB taxonomy): Bacteria > Pseudomonadota > Gammaproteobacteria > Burkholderiales > Burkholderiaceae > Paraburkholderia. The sequence continues at coordinate 125,009 of NZ_JAAGPD010000025.1, forward strand.
TGTAGTTCGCGCCGACGCCGTACGTGCGCTGCGTCTGTGCTGCCAGTTGCGCCGCGCCGTTCGAACCCGACGAGATCGCGCCGCCCGTGTTGTTGCTGCCTGCGTTGTTCAGTTGCAGGTAAGCAGCAGCGACGTTCAACGGACCGTTCTTGTACGAAGCGCCTGCGCTCCATGCCCGGTTGTCCGCGAAGCCGTTTGCTTCGTTCGAGAAGCCGTACAGGCCGCCGAATTGCAGGCCGGCGTAGTTTGCGCTCGTGTACTTGACCGCGTTCTTGATCGAGAACGAGTTGTCGAGGTTGTCGTTGTCGAACGGGTGGCCGGCCAGGTTGTTGCCGTAGCCCGAACCTGTTGCCGACAGCGGCGCGAGGTAATCGACCATCGAGTCATATTGACGGCCGAGGGTCAGCGTGCCGAACTGGTTGCTTTGCAGACCGACGTACGCCTGACGGTTGAACAGCGTGTTGCTTTCCTTGAGGCTGCCGTTGTTCAGGTTGAAGCCGTTCTCCAACGTGAAGATCGCGTGCAGGCCGTTACCCAGGTCTTCGCTGCCGCGCAGGCCGAAGTACGTGTCCGACACCGTGCCGCTGCCTTGTTGCCAGTTGCTGTGGCCAGCCTGGTTGTTCGTGTAGACGAGACCGGCGTCCAGCGTGCCGTACAGGGTCACGCTGCTTTGCGCGTTGGCCGATGCTGCGAATGCGCCGAGAATGCCCGCGACGATAAGGGTTTTTTTCATGCTTTATAACTCCGAGACTTTGCGTGGAGATCGCAATACGGAACACGCGCCTGCAATGCGTGCCGTCGATCCGGAGCGAAGTGTATTACTGATAATCGTCTGCTTACTTTCGCCTGACGCAACAATGCTTTCCAGAAATCGGAATAGATCGATTAATGTCGCTAAGTATTTTGCTTTTAAAGGATTTTTTGTGGCTGGCGAGGTTCGTGAGAGACGTTGTCAATTGTCACATTGTTGCAACAGCGCGACGACGACAGCCCAAAGTCAGGTGGGTTAACCCGTTGAAAGCCGTTTTCATGCGCTTTTGCAAGCCTTGATTCATGCGATTTTTGGAAAGGTACTGTTCCATCCTTTGGTCTCGCTGAAGCCGGATGGTGCTAATAGAATTCGTGTTGCCCCTTTGACCAAGGGTTGTCTTTTTCATCTGTTTTCAGCGGCCTTCGGGCCGCTTTTTTTTGCCCTATTAAAATGCGGCCAATTTATTTTATCGACTGGTCGCAATAGAGTGTTTCGAAAATCGATATCAAATTCGCCTGAACTTTTTCTTATTCGAACGATAAATGCTCTTGCCTTGTCCGTTCGTTATAGGCGGGCAGCCGGCGCGGATTCGAGGCGGCACGCGCGGGTAAAATGCAGGTTTTCGTGCCGCAGGCCTGAAGGCGCGGCGCCCGACGAACCCGAACGTATTCCGCAATGACCGACACGCTTCTCTCCGAACCCGACGCAGGCAACGCGTCCGAAGCCATCCACGAAGACCGCCTGTGGGCCGACAACGGCTGGACCGCGCGCGTCAAAAAGAACGAAGACGACGACGGCTGGGCTGTCGAGATGATCAAGGACGGCGAGGCCGAACCCGCGCTGGTGGGCCCGTGGACGATGGGCCGCGACAAGAAGAATCCGAAGCCGCTGGACGTCGGGGCGTTCAACACGCTCGTGAAGACGGCATCGGAAGTGTTGCGCCGGCATGAACAGCAACTGCACGCGCAATTGCACAAGCGGATGACCGTGGAATCCGGCGAGAACATCGTCGAGGTCACGCTCGACATCGTGCCTGACGAAGACGATCCCTATGCGTTGCTCACCGCGTTCGACACGTTCGGCGAACAGCTCGCACAAGTGAAAGTCGCGCCGAACTTCAAGTTCAGCAGGGCGAGCGCGGCGTCGTGGGTCGAGAACGAATTCCGTCGGCCCGGCGGCTGACGCCGCGTCTCCATCAGACTGTGGCGAGTCAGGCGGACTGGTTCAGTTCCGCCTTGATGCGCTCCGCCAGCACGCGCAGTTCGTCGATGTCGGCGCGCTCGGCGGCGTGAATCTTGAGCGGAATGCCGTCGTGGCGCGGAATCACGTGGAAGTGCACGTGCGGCACGGTCTGGCCGGAAGCTGCGCCGTTCAGTTGCGCGATCATCATCCCGGGCGGGTTCAACGCAGCCTTGACGGCAATCGCGATCTTGCGCGTCGTGCGGATCGCGGCCGCTGCCGCGTCCTCCGACAGTTCGAACAGCTCGGCGGCGGGCTCTTTCGGCAGAACGAGCACGTGGCCCTCCGCCTGCGGCATGATGTCCATCAGCGCGACGGTGTGCTCGTCTTCATAGATGCGGATGGACGGCAATTCGTCGCGCAGGATGCGGGCAAACGGGTTCTGCTGATCGTAGGGCATGAGAGGCTCCGGTGGTCAGTCGCAATGGCCTCGCTCGGGAGGCCGTGCATGATGGGTCCGGGGATTTTATCCGACGCGCTTTTCGCCTGATCGCTCGACTGCGCGCAAGCGTCGTTGCATCGATCGGCAACGCGGCCCGATTTTCCTTTCTCAGCAGGCACTTGCGAGCGGTGTGCTCAGGTTGTCCACATCCTTGCCAACAAAATCTGTGGACAACCAGGGTAGCCGCGATTCGCGCGACGGCACGCGGCGCCGCTCGCACACTGCGTGCAGCGCCTTCAAACTCAATCGCGTCAAACACTTGCCGCTGTCTTGCTCAGGATACTCACAGGCTTTTGAACAGAAACTGTGGACAACCGCGAAGCGTGTCGCGGGCGCCGAAAGCAGTCTTCGAGTTGAGCGTGCTCGAGTGCATGAGGAGCAATCCGAATCGCGTCAATGACTTATGTCGGTCTTGCTCAGGTTGCTCACAGGCTTGCCCCCAGAAATTGTGGACAAGCATGCGGGTAAGCGCGTCACGTCGGGTAACGGTTCAGCCGGCAGACGCACCTTCTCGTGCACGACATACATTCCGAGTGGGATCAATGACTTGCGACGTTCGTGCGCAGGATACTCACAGCCTTACCCACGAAAAATGTTGATAACTCGCGGCCGAGCCTCGCGCGCGAAGCCTCTAGCTGCGCTTGCAGAAAATCGCCGTCACATGCGGCGCGACGTGATGGACGATCGCGTTGCTGCCCGCCGCCGTCACAGCGGTCTGCACCTTCTCGTCGCTACCCCAGACCACGGCGCCATAGGCCGATTTCGCAAGCGGCTCGCCGCTGCCGACGCGGAAAATGGGGTCGTCCTGTTCATACCCGACGACGGCGAACACGCCGAAGCCGTACGCGTCCAGATTCGCGCCGCGCACGGGACGGAACGCGTTGATCGAATTGCTTTCGACGCGCATCGGCTTCGGGTCGATCAGCTGTTGCGCGGCGAGGTCGGCGATGAACTTGTGGGCCGATTGATCGCAGGCGAGCGCGGCATCGAGCGACGCGGCGCGAGCCGCGAGCGGCAGCGCCGACAGCAGCATGGCGATCAAGACGGAACGGACAAAAAGGTATCTCATGTTTTCGACGGAACATGCGCGCGAGCACTTTGAGCGCGCACAGACAAAAGCGGTATGAAGCACGAAGAAACCGTGACGATCGACGCTAAACCAGCGAGAATGGCGGCCCGGCGATGCGGTAACATCGGCGTGACAGACGCGCACTCTACCTGCGTTCGGAAAATCGTGCTGTCGGGTGAACCACGGTAGGTCTTTGAAAAGCAACAGAATTGTGCCCGACTCAGGCAAGAAATCGCGATCCCGTATATATTTCCGGGTTATGACTTCGCAATCACACCCTCCCCGGAACGTTCCGCCGCCGAGAATGTGGGACGCCCGGCTTGCCCGGCGGCTCATCATGCCGCTCGTGGACACACCCGTTACGCCGAATCACCTGACGACCGTACGCCTGCTGATCGGTCTCGCGGGTGGCCTGGCATTGGCTCGCGGCGGTTTCGCGTGGACCAACGTCGGCGCGCTCCTGATCGTGCTGTCCAATTTCGTCGATCACACCGACGGCGAACTCGCGCGCGTCAGCGGCAAGACAAGCCGCATCGGTCATTTTTACGATCTCGCGTGCGACGCCCTCGTCACGGTGCTGCTGTTCGGCGGTATGGGCTACGGGATGACGTCGGCGCAGGTCGACAACCTGATCGGTCTGCATCTTCCGCCGTTCCTGCTCGGCACGATCGCGGGTATCGCGGTTGCGCTGATCTTCTTCCTGCGCATGCGCATCGAGGAGATGGCGGGCAAGGCGGGCACGAAGCAGGCGTCGGTCGGCGGGTTCGAAACTGAAGACATCCTGTATCTGCTGCCTCTCGTCACACTGACGGGCGGCGTTGCACCGTTTCTCGTGGCTGCGTCGATCGGCGCGCCGTTATTTGCTGCGTATGTGGTGCTCGATTACCGGCGTGTCGTGCGCCGCAGTCGTCCCGCGCAAGAAAACAGTCAAGCCGTGGTCAGCCGATGAGCGTCCCCGCAGAAGAAAACGTGATTACACCCAACTCGATGGATACCGCAGCCGGCCTCGCGCCGGCTTCTGCCGTTTCTGGAACGGCGTCTGCGTCGGCATCGCAGTCGAATGGCGCGCCCGATCCGGATCGCGCCGTCGCGAGCCGTGTCCGCACCTTCGACAATGCGCAACTGCGCAAGGACTTCGATGATCAGAGCGCGTTTCTGTACCTCGAAGATTTCCTCGCGCCCGAAGTGACCGCACAACTGGTCGCCGCGGCGCGCGGACTGCTGCCGGAAGTGAACCGCAACTATCTGCCGGGCCACAAGCAGGGCGGCAGCGTCAGCCGTCATACGATCGACCGGCTCGCGCCGTTTATCGCGCAGCTGTATCGCTCGAAAGAGCTGATCAGCTGGCTCGAGCATCTGACGGGCGACAAGCTGCTGCTGTCGCCGGCCGACGATCCGCACGCGTACGCGCTCTATTACTACACGAAGCCGGGCGATCACATCGGCTGGCACTACGACACGTCTTACTACGACGGCCGCCGCTATACGCTGCTGCTCGGCGTGATCGACGAATCGTCGTGCCGTCTCGACTACGAACTGCACACGCGCAACTCCGAGAAGGCCGACGAACCGGGTTCGGTGCAGATTCCGCCGGGCGGTCTCGTGTTCTTCGACGGCGACAAGCTGCGCCATCGCATCACGCCTGCGCTCGACAACGAAATGCGCGTGTCGCTGACGTTCGAGTACGTCACCGATCCGAACATGCGTCCGTGGCGCCGCGTGATCTCGAACTTCAAGGACGCCATTGCGTACTTCGGCTTTCGCCAGGTGTTCAGCCAGTTCGCGCGTCGCAATGCCAAAGGAGAAGGCGTGTGACGCGTGCAGCCATGATCCTGCTGACGATCGGCGGTGGGCTGTTCGTCGCGCTGCTCGCATGGCAGGGCTTCGGTTCGGTTGTGTCGACGCTGATGGCGGCCGGCTGGGGCCTCGCGATCGTCGCGGCGTTCCATCTGCTGCCGCTCGTGCTCGATGCGGGTGCGATCTCGGTGATGTTCGACCGCAAGCAGAAGGAAGTGACCGAACGCGACGCGGTTTTCGCGCGCTGGATCGGCGAATCGGTGAATAGCCTGTTGCCCGCCGGTCAGATCGGCGGACCCGTGATGATGGTGCGCCAGCTGTCGCAACGCGGCCTGCGCATGCGCGACGCGGCCGCTGCGATCACCGTGAGCACGACGTTGCAGGCGCTCGCGCAGATCGTCTTCGCGATGCTCGGCCTGCTGCTGTTCGGTGCGTCGGCCGCACATGGCGCGATGCAGGACCTGCAGACGGCGGCGCTGATCGCAACGGTCGTGCTCGGCGCGATGATCGTCGGCTTCTATATCGCGCAGCGCCGCGGCCTGTTCGGCAAGGCGCTGCGCGTCGTGTCGAAGGTATTCGGCAAGCGCGACTGGTCGGCGCTGACCACGCGTGCCGATGCCGTCGACGTCGCCGTGCGCGAACTGTACGATCAGCGCGGCAAGGTTGCGGCTAGCTTCGCATTCAGCCTCGCAGGCTGGATCGTCGGTACGGTGGAAGTGTGGCTTGCGCTGCGCTTCCTCGGTCATCCTGTGAGTTGGGTCGACGCGCTGCTGCTCGAAAGCCTCGGGCAGGCGATTCGCGGCGCGGCTTTCGCGATTCCAGGCTCGCTCGGCGTTCAGGAAGGCGGCTATTTGCTGCTGGCGCCTCTCGTTGGCCTGCCGCCGGAAGCGGCGCTCGCGCTGTCGCTGGTGAAGCGCGCGCGCGAACTGCTGCTCGGCTTGCCGGGCCTGCTTTATCTGCACTTCAGCGAACGTAGCTGGCAGCGGCGGCGCGCAACGCGTCTGCCCGCTGTCGATTGATTTTTTTAGAAAGGACCGCGAATGCGCGCCATCATTCTTGCTGCAGGTCTTGGCCTGCGTCTTCAGCAACCCGTTGGAGAACAGTTTCCCAAATGCCTGTTGCGTTTCGAAGGCGTGACCTTGCTCGAGCGTCATCTGCAGATGCTCGATGCCGCGGGTGTCGATGACGTCGTGCTGGCGCTCGGCTTCCAGCCGGAGCTGGTCGAGGCCGAACTGAAGCGGATCGACTGGCCGCACAAGGTCGAGATCAGGCTGAATCCGCGTTTCGACCTCGGCAGTGTGCTGACGGTCCACACGGTTGCGGACGCGATGACGAGCGGCGGCGACGTGTTGCTGATGGACGCCGACGTGCTGTACGACGAGCGTATCCTGAGCGCGTTGGTGGCGGGCCAGCATGCGAATCGCCTGCTCATCGACCGCGATTTCGAAGCCGGCGATGAGCCCGTCAAGCTGTGTTTGAAGGACGGTGTGCCTGTCGAGTTGCGCAAGCAGCTGGCGGTCGGGCTCGAGTACGACACGATTGGCGAGTCGGTTGGGTTTTTCCGTCTGCGCGAAGAGACGGCGAAGCGTTTTGCCGAGATCGTTGCGGGGTATGTCGACAGTGGGCGCGCGAATATGCCTCACGAGGAGGCTGTGCGGGATCTGCTGCTCGAGCGCAGCCATGTGTTCGACACGGCGGATGTCACGGGCGCGCCGTGGATCGAGATTGATTTTCCGAATGATGTGAAGCGGGCTACGGTTGAGATTTTGCCGGTGTTGCAGCCACTCGTGGGCGCGGCGCGATAAGGTGGTTTGCTTGTGGGTGTGCTGGCATCCGCGCTTTCGTAGTGGTTCTTCAGGCGTTGCCCCTGTGCGGGGCGGCACTTACTTTCTTTGCCGCCGCAAAGAAAGTAAGCAAAGAAAGCGGGCTCACCCCGCCAGTGCTAGTGATTGCCTGCGGGCCCTCAACAGTTCTTACGCTTCACACGGCATCGCGCTTGTTTGTGCTCGTTGCTAGCGCGTTGAACAAGCGCATCACCCGCCACAATCATCCGTAGCGCAGCCAACGGCAGCGAATCGTCAGCGCCGCCCAGGTGGCAAACGGTGTGTAGGTAGTCGCACCGCTTGCGATGGCGCTTCTACGACACCGATCCCGCTTTTCAGTCCGGAGTGGTGCACTTCCGCCGCGACGACCTACACACCGTTTGCCACCTGGGCGGCCGTGGTTTTTCGGGTAAAGCGAAACGTGATGTGGGATTGTGAAGTGGGTGATGCGTGCAGTTAGCACGCTGGCAACGAACGCAAACAAGCGCGCTGTCGCGTGGAGCGTAAGAACTGTTGGGGGCCCGCAGGCAACGAGTAGCACTGGCGGTGTGAGCCCGCTTTCTTTGCTTACTTTCTTTGCGGCGGCAAAGAAAGTAAGTGCCGCCCCGCACAGGGGCAACGCATGAAATACGAAGGCAACCCGCGGATGCCAGCGAAAGCGAAAAGCAACCCGCGGATGCCAGCGAAAGCGAAAAGCAACCCGCGGATGCCAGCGAAAAACCGACACCGCTACAGCCAAAACGGCGTAGCCAAAACCCAAAACCCAAACCCAAACTTCATGCCCCTGGCAATAGGCGCCTTCATCGTCCCCCTGATCGTCGCCTGCGCGATGTTCATGGAGAACGTCGACTCGACAGTCCTGGTCACTTCGCTGCCAGTGCTTGCCCGCGATCTCGGCCACGACCCGATCACGTTAAAACTCGCGATCACCGCCTACGTCATCGGCCTGGGTGTCTTCATTCCCGTATGCGGCTGGGTCGCCGACCGTTACGGCCCACGCTCCGTATTCCGCACGGCAATCGGCATCTTCATGCTCGGCTCGCTGATGGCAGCCGCATCGACGAATCTGCCGCTCTTCGTCGCCGCGCGCTTCGTGCAAGGCATCGGCGGCGCAATGATGGTGCCCGTCGGGCGCATCATCATCTTCCGCTCAGTGCCGAAGTCGGACTTCATCCGCGCCGTCAACTATCTGACCGTGCCCGCGCTGCTCGGCCCGGTGGTTGGCCCGCCGCTGGGCGGCTTCATCACGACGTATCTGCACTGGCGCCTGATCTTCATCGTCAACATTCCGATCGGCTTGTTCGGCATCTGGCTCACTAACCGGCATATCGCGAACATGCGCGAAGCGCATCCAGGGCCGCTCGACTGGACGGGCTTCGTTCTATCCGCGAGCGGCGCATCGCTGTTCATGCTGGGCTTGTCGCTGGTCGGCGGCGAACTGGTGTCGAACGGCGTCTCGACGACCATGTGCATCGTCGGCGCCATACTGCTCTTGATCTACTGGCGCTACGCGAGCCGCGTCGAACGTCCCGTGCTCGATCTGAAGCTGCTGCGCATTCCGAGCTTCCACGCGAGCGTCGTAGGCGGGTCGCTGTTTCGCATCGGTCTTGGCGCCGTGCCGTTCCTGTTGCCGCTCGCGTTACAGGAAGGGCTCGGCATGACGCCGTTCGGAGCGGGCACGATCACGTGCGCGTCGGCGTTCGGTTCGATCTTCATGAAGACAATCGCGTCGTCAGTGCTCGCGCGCTTCGGCTTTCGACGTGTGCTGATGTTCAACGCCATCCTCGCCGGCTGCGCGATCGCGAGCTACGGGCTGTTCGGACCCGGCACGCCGCTCGCGTTGATCTGGTGTGTGGTGCTGTTCGGCGGCGTGTTTCCGTCGCTGCAGTTCACGTCGCTCAACTCGCTCGCCTATGCGGATATTCCGAGTTCCGATGTGGGACGCGCGACGAGCGTCGCAAGCGTCGTGCAACAGATTTCATTAGGTCTTGGCGTGACCTTCGCGGGCATCGTGCTGCAGATCTCGCACAAGCTGCAAGGTCATCCAACCATCGTATGGACCGACTTCTGGCCCGCGTTCTTCGTGGTTGGCCTGTTCTCGCTTGCGTCGATTCCCGTGACGGCGAAGCTGCCGCACAACAGCGGCGAAGAACTCGCTCGCGGTGGACGAGGGCGGGCATAGAACTCGCGCGACATTCGCGGCCGCGAACGTCGCGCAACCCTATCAAACGGCTTCGCGAACCGCACGCAAGAACTGCTGCGTGCGCTCATGCTGCGGCGATGTGAAGAACTGCTGCGGCGGACCCTGCTCGATGATCTTGCCTTGCGAGAAGAAGCACACGCGGTCTGCGAATTCACGCGCAAAGCCCATCTGGTGCGTGACCATCAGCATCGTCAGATTGTGCTCTTTGCCTAGACGGCGAATCACGTTCAAGACTTCGCCGCAGAGTTCGGGATCGAGCGCTGACGTCACCTCGTCGAACAGCATGACTTTCGGCCGCATCGCCAGCGCGCGTGCAATCGCGACGCGCTGCTGCTGACCACCCGACAATTGCGACGGATAGTGATTGCACTTGTCCTCGAGCCCGACCAGCGTCAGCAATTCGCGCGCGCGTTCCGTCGCTTCCTTCTTCGACAGCCCGAGCACCTGCATCGGCGCTTCGATCGTATTGGCGAGCGCCGTCATGTGCGGAAACAGATTGAAGCTCTGAAACACCATGCCGATCTTGCTGCGCACGCGGCGCAGATGTCCTTGCGATGCCGGCACGAGCGAGCCGTTCTTGCGCATATGCGTCAAAGGTTCGCCGTCCACTTCGATCATGCCCCCTGTCAACGGATCGAGTGTCATCAGCACGCGTAATAGCGTTGATTTACCCGAGCCGCTTGGGCCGATGATCGCCACTTTCTCGTTGGGCGCGATTTCCAGATCGAGTTCGTCGAGCACGGTGAGCGCGCCATAGCGCTTCGTCACGCCGGCGAACCGGACCATCGGCTGTTCGCCTTTCGCGTTCGAGGTTTCGCGCAGCGCGGCAACGGGATCTCGCTTCATCTCTTTCTCCATCACAGGGGACTCGGACTGCAAACGGGGGTCGGTGTCTGCGTGCGTTTTCATGGCAGCCTCAGGCGGAATTCCAGCCGCCGCACAAGTTGCGCGAACGTAATGCTGATGACGAGGAAGAACAGGCCCGCAAGCGTAATCGGCTCGAGGTAGCGGAACGTTTCCGAACCTACGTTCTTCGCCTGCTGCATCAGTTCGACCACCGTGATGGCCGACAGCACGGGCGTGTCCTTGAACATCGCGACGAGGTAATTGCCGAGCGCAGGAATCACGGGCCGCACGGCCTGCGGCAGAATCACGCCGCTATACGTGCGCCACGGCGACAGCGACAACGCGCACGCTGCTTCCCACTGACCGCGCGCCACGCCGTTCAATCCGGCGCGATAGACCTCGGACGTATAGCATGCGTAATGCAGTGCGATGCCGATCGTGCCTGCCGTGAGTGCCGACATCGTCACGCCATAGATGGGAAGCACATAGAACAGCACATACACCTGGATCAACAGCGGCGTGCTGCGGATGAACTCGACGACGAAACCGACCGTGCGCGAAACAGGCTTGATATGACTGCGCCGCAAGATCGCGAACACGAGGCCGAGCACGAGTGCAATTGCAAAGCCGACCAGCGTGATCAGGATCGTGTAGATCGATGCGCGCGCCAGATCGGGCAGGATATGCGCGGCGTACTGCAAATCGAAGAAGTGATTCATGGCGCCGCCTTTCGCGTGGTGTGAGCGATGATGCCGTGACTCACACGCCGTTCGAAATGACGCATCAGCGTGGCGAGCAATTGTGCGAGCACGAAATAGATGACGAGCGTGAGGCAGAAGATCTCGGCTGTCTTGAACGTCGCTTCGTCGAGCTGACGTGCGCGGAACGTGAGGTCCGACAGCGTGATCAGCGAGACGAGAGACGTGCCCTTCAACAGTTCGATCATCAGGTTCGTCGCGGGCGGCAAGGCGTTGATCATCGCCTGCGGCAGCACGATTCTGCGCATGCGCGTAAAAGCCGACATGTTCAACGCGACGGCGGCTTCGAACTGACCGCCCGGCACGGAGCGCAGCGCACCGCGCAGAATCTCCGAACCATAGGCGCCGTAGTGCAAACCAAGCCCGACGATAGCCACCGTGAACGGCGTCAGTTCGATCCTGAACGGCGGCAGCGGCAGCACGAAAAAGAACCAGAAGAGCTGTACGAGCAGCGACGTACCGCGAAAGACTTCCACATACACATTGCCGACCCAGCGCACGGGCGCCCAAGGGGCGAGCTTGGCGGCCGTGGCGACGAATGCCATCGCGATGGCGAGCAGCGTGCCGAACGCGGCGATCTCGATCGTGACGATCGTGCCTTGCAGCAGCAGGGGAAACAGTTCACGCATGGCGGTTGCCTCGCTTGCATGATGGCGCATGGACGCGCGCTGGATTGAATGCTGGAAGCAATTCAGATGCCTCCCTGGAGCGCGCGATACACGTTGCGCTGCGCATGACGCAGCGCGTCAGCCGTGCATGGAATCGCGGCCCTGCGACGGCTATACACGTAGATGCGTGCATAGCCGTCACGACATGGCGTCGAATCACTTGCCGCAGATGTCCGCGGCCGTTTTCGTGGTCAGGTTCGTCTTGTCGAAGCCGAACGGTCCAACCGTCGCGAGGTGATCGGGCGTGCCGAGCCATTGATGCAACTGCTTGTTCACGGCGTCGCGCAGATCGGTGTCTTCAGGGCGGAACGCAAGCGCGCCATAGCCCGTATGTTTCGGATCGTCCTTGAAGGTCGAAACCGTTTCGACCTGGCCCGCATCCTTCGAAGCGAGGCCCTTCATCGTGAGGGCGGTACCTGCTGCCGCATCGGCGCGACGCGTGCGCACCGCCTGCAATTGCGCCGTCGTATCGGGCACCTGAAGCAGTTGCCCATCCTTGACGCCGGCATCGCGCGAATTGGCGACTTCGACGGCACCCGACATCACCGCGAGCTTGATGTCCGGCTGCTTCGCTATATCGCCATAGCTGTGCAGATTCTTTGGATTGCCCTTCGTCACGAGCAGCGTGTCCTGGATCTGATATTGCGGGTCGGCGAAAGCGACCTGCTTGCAGCGCTCAGGCGTGATGTACATGCCTGCCGCGATCACGTCGAAGCGGCCCGCACGCAGGCCCGGAATCAGCGAGCCCCATTCCGTCAATACGGCATCGACCTTCTTCACGCCGAGCTTCTCGAAGATCTTGCGCGAGATTTCCGGTGATTCGCCCGTTACCTTGCCGTCGGGCTGCGTATAGGCGAACGGTGCTTCGTTCGCGTAACCGATGCGCACCTCGCCGGTGCGCTGGATGCGCTGCAACGTCGTTTCAGCCGACGCGAACTGGGTGTGCATGACGAGACCGGCTGCCGCGAGACAGAAGGCGCCGAGCATGACTGACGTGCGCTTCGATTTCATATCGATTCCGTATGAGGGCGAACAAGAGTGATAAATGGCGCGGTGCGGCGTGCGCCTGAAACCCGGGAAAACCCGATGTGGCAAGCATTCCGGAGCATTCGACATGTCCCGGGATGCGACCCATGAACGCAGCATACAAAGCCATTTTTTTGTTCTGATTGCTCTAGGACAATAATTTTCCGAGGTGCTTTCGTCGCACTATGCATGTTGTGAACATGCCTTGTACGGGAGAGGCGGCAGGTGATCGAACATTGGCGGGAAGCAGTCGGCGCGGTGCATGGCGTCGAGTCGAAATACAAGAGACTGGTCAAGGCGATCGCAAGCGACATCGAAAGCGAATCGCTGCGTGCGGGCGCGCGTCTGCCGCCGCAGCGCGATGTGGCATCGGAACTCTCGATCAGCGTGCAGACGGTCACGAACGCTTACAAGGAACTGGAGCGTCAAGGGCTGATCCGCTGCGAAGTGGGACGCGGCAGCTTCGTCGCCGAGCGCGTGACGGAGACGATGTCGAACTACATGCTCGATACGGCGGAACGTTCCGTGGTCGACTTTTCGATTGCGCGCATCATCCACACGCCCGAGCACGATGCGATGTGGCGCAAGGTATGCGCGACGCTCTCGAAGATCGACGACCAGCCGTGGATACGCGCCTTCAGGCCGATTGCCGGCTTCGAGCATCATCGACAGGCGGGCATCGCGTGGCTGCAGTCGATGGGCATGCCCGCTTCGATGGATACGCTGCTCGTCACGAATGGCGCGGCGCACGGCATCTTTCTCGCGCTCGCGTCGCTCGTCGGACCCGGCGATACGGTACTGTGCGAAAGTCTGACCGATCACGGCGTCATCGGCTCCGCGAATGTCCTGGGGTTTACGTTGAAGGGACTGGAGATCGACGAATACGGCATTCATCCCGAGCACTTCGAAGAGATGTGCGACAGCGAGCGCATCACGGCGCTCGTCTGCACGCCGACGCTGAACAATCCGACCGTCGCGCTGATGCCCGAGTCGCGGCGGCGCTCGATTGCGCGCATTGCGGAGCGCTACGGCGTGTTCGTGATCGAAGACGATGTGTATGGCCCGTTGCCCGCGACGCGGCCCGCGCCGATCTCGAGTCATATTCCCGATCTGTCCTTCTATTGCACGAGCATGTCGAAGTCGGTGCTGGCGGGCTTGCGCATCGGCTATATGACGACGCCGCGCCGTCTCGCGCTGCGTGCTGAAAGCGTGCTGCGCGTGAGCAGCTGGATGGCGACTTCGCCGATGGCGGAGGTCGCGACGCGCTGGATCAACGACGGCACGGCCGCGCGTCTCGTCGAGATGCAGCGCGGACGGCTCACGGTGCGTCAGGCACTCGCGCAAAAAGTGCTCGGCCCGTACGTGCTCGGCTCGCATCCGCAGGCGCTGTCCGTCTGGCTGCGCGTGCCCGATCACTGGCAGGCCGATCGGCTCGTGCGCGAGCTGCGCAACCGGAACATCGCGGTGACATCGCCCGATCCGTTTCTCGTGCGTGGCGCCGAACGTCCCAATGCCGTGCGGCTTTGCGTGGGCGCGGAAGTGAGCGACGAGGTGTTCGAGGAAGCGCTCGAAACGATGCGTGACGTGTTCGAGCAATATCCGCAGGTGCATGACTTCGGTTGAGCGTGTCATCGCATGCGGGCATGCAAAACGAAATGTACCAGGACAATAGAAAACAATATTTAGAACATTAGACTGGCCGCACTGAGTCCGTTACGACACGCGTCGAATACCGCGACGCGCGCCGCATCGGTCGTGAACATGTGCAAGGCCCGTCAATGTCCGACCTCTCGCTTGCCGATGTCTATCGTGCCCGGCGCTGTATCGAAGGGCGCGTACTGCGTACACCGCTCGTCGCATCGCGCGCCTTGTCGGCGCTCGCTGACGCACCCGTCTATCTGAAACTCGAAACCGTCCAGCCGACGGGCAGCTTCAAGCTGCGCGGCGCGACGAATGCGCTCGTGCGTCTGGCCGAAACGGGTTGCACGCGGGTCGTCACGGCATCGACGGGCAATCATGGGCGCGCCGTCGCACACGCTGCGCACGCGCTCGGCATCGAGGCGGCCGTGTGCATGTCGTCGCTCGTGCCGTCGAACAAGGTCGAAGCCGTGCGCGCGCTCGGTGCGCATGCGCACATCGTCGGCAAGAGTCAGGACGACGCGCAGCACGAAGCACAACGCCTCGTGCGCGAAGAAGGCTATGCGTATGTGCCGCCTTTCGATCATCTCGACGTGATCGCCGGGCAAGCGACCATCGGCATCGAAATCGTCGAAGACTTGCCCGATGTCGAACAGATCGTCGTGCCGCTGTCGGGCGGCGGACTCTTCGCCGGCGTGGCGTTCGCCGCGAAGCGGATTGCGCCGTCAGTGCGTCTGACGGGCGTAACGATGGAGCGCGGCGCGGCGATGCACGCGAGCCTCGCGGCCGGCAAGCCGGTGCTCGTCGATGAACGGGAAACGCTCGCAGATTCGCTGGGCGGCGGAATCGGGCTCGATAACCAGCACACCTTTTCGCTGACCCGTCAGTTGATCGACGAGGTCGTGCTGCTCGACGAGGCATCGATTGCGCGCGGCATCGTGCACGCGTACGAAGACGAGCATCTCGTGCTCGAAGGCGCCGCTGCCGTCGGCATTGCCGCGCTGCTCGCGGGACGGCTTGGCGATTCATCCGCAGCGCGCGGCCCGATCGTGCTGATCGTGACGGGCGCCAACATCGACATGAACCAGCATCGCCGCATCGTCGGCGAGGCCTCACAAGGAGTGACGGCATGACGGCCATTACCCTGCTCGGCGAAGCACAACTGCGAGAACTCGTGCCGCTCGATCTTGCCGCAATCAACCAGGTCGAAGCCGCGTTTCTTTCGCTCGCAACGGAAGCCGTCGCGATGCCGCCAATCTTGCGGCTCGACCTCCCCGAGCATCGCGGCGAAGTCGACGTGAAGACCGCGTATCTGCCGCGCTTCGACAGCTTCGCGATCAAGGTAAGTCCCGGCTTCTTCGATAACCCGAAGCTCGGCTTGCCGAGCCTGAATGGCCTGATGCTGGTGCTGTCCGCGAAAACGGGGCTGACGGAAGCCGTGTTGCTCGACAACGGATATCTCACGGCGGTGCGCACGGCAGCGGCGGGCGCCGTTGCAGCACGCTGGCTCGCGAAACAGCATGCGCCGAATGTCGCCATGATCGGCGCAGGCGAACAGGCGCGTCTGCAATTGCAGGCGTTGACGATGGTGCGAAAGGTCGACCGCGTAACGGTGTGGGCGCGCAATCGCAAGAATGCCGAGCAATTTGCTGCGGAGATGTCCGCGCAATTGCATATCGCATGCGAAGTCGCGCGCGACGTGCATCACGCGCTCGCCGAAGCGGACATCGCCATCACGACGACGCCGAGCACCCAGCCGCTGATTCATGCAGATGACTTGCATCCCGGCCTGCACATCACGGCGATGGGCTCGGACGCGGAGCACAAGAACGAGATCGCACCTCAAGCACTGGCGGCGGTGCGTTATGTGTGCGACCGCGTCACGCAGACGCGCGTGCTCGGCGAATTGCATCACGCGCTCGAAGCGGGCGCCGTCGATGCAGGCGCGCAGTACGCGGAGCTCGGCCAGATCATCGCAGGACAGACCCGAGGCCGCACTAGCGACAACGACATCACGCTATGCGACCTCACGGGCACGGGTGCGCAGGACACGGCCATCGCGACCCTCGCTGTCGCGCGTGCGCACGCGGCCAACGCAGGGACCTTTTTCCGCAACGACATGAAGCGCTGAGAGGAGACCATGTCAGATACATCTCAACCGGCAGTGACGCCTGTCGTCCGCCTGCAGTTCGATCGCGGCGAGTACGACGCGCGCATCGCAAAGACGCGGCGCGCAATGGAGAGAGCCCAGATCGATCTGCTGATCGTGACCGATCCGACCAACATGGCATGGCTTACTGGCTACGACGGCTGGTCGTTCTACGTGCATCAGTGCGTGTTGCTCGCGCTCGACGGCGAGCCCGTCTGGTATGGCCGCGGGCAGGACGCGAACGGCGCGCTGCGTACGGTGTTCATGAAGCGCGAAAACATCGTCGGCTATCCGGATCATTACGTGCAGTCCACCGAGCGTCATCCGATGGACTATCTCGCGCGCGAAGTGATCGAAGCGCGCGGCTGGCAGGCGCGCAGGATCGGCGTGGAAATGGACAACTACTACTTCAGCGCTGCCGCCTATGCGTCGCTGCGACGCAATCTTCCGCAGGCGACCTGGCACGATGCGACGGCTCTCGTCAACTGGCAGCGTGCCGTGAAGTCGCCGCGCGAGATCGAGTACATGCGCATTGCTGCGCGCATCGTCGAGAAGATGCATGCGCATATCGTCGAGCGGATCGAGCCGGGCATGCGCAAGAACGATCTCGTGGCGGAGATTTATTCGGCAGGCGTGACGGGTGTGGACGAATATGGCGGCGATTATCCCGCCATCGTGCCGCTGCTGCCGACGGGCGCCGACGCCGCCGCGCCGCATCTCACGTGGGACGACACGCCGTTTGCGAACAACGCGGGGACGTTCTTCGAAATCGCGGGCTGCTTCAAGCGCTATCACTGCCCGCAGTCTCGCACGGTGTATCTCGGCAAGCCGCCGAAGCATTTCATCGATGCGGAAAAGGCCGTTGTCGAAGGCATCGAAATGGGGCTCGCAGCGGCGAAGCCGGGCAATACCTGTGAAGACATTGCGAATGCGTTCTTTGCGGTGCTGCGCAAATCGGGCATCGAGAAGAACAGCCGCTGTGGTTATCCGATCGGTGCGAGCTATCCGCCCGACTGGGGCGAGCGCACGATGAGCCTGCGTCCCGGGGACAAGACGGTCCTCGAACCCGGCATGACGTTCCACTTCATGCCGGGCCTGTGGCTCGACGACTGGGGGCTCGAAATCACGGAGAGCATCCTGATTACGGAGTCGGGCGTCGAGACGTTCTGCAACACGCCGCGCAAGCTGTTCGTGAAGGAGTAGTGCAATGCGTGCTTCACCCATTTCGGCCACGGTCGATTTCAATGTCGACGGCGAACAGCACGGTTTCCTGAAGCTGCCGCATTCGCATGACGCTTCAGCGTGGGGCGCCGTGATGATCCCCATCACGGTGATCCGCAACGGCGATGGACCGACCGCGCTGTTGACGGGCGGCAATCACGGCGACGAGTACGAAGGGCCCATCGTGCTGTCGAAGCTCGCGTCGACATTGAAGGCGCGCGACGTGAAAGGGCGCGTGATCGTCGTGCCGTTCATGAACTACCCGGCGTTTCGCGCGGGCAGCCGCACGTCGCCGATCGATCGCGGCAATCTCAATCGCGCGTTCCCGGGTAAGCCTGACGGCACGGTCACGGAAAAGATCGCCGACTACTTTCAGCGTTATCTGTTGCCGCTTGCGGACTATGTACTCGATCTGCACGCAGGCGGCCGCACGCTCGACTTCGTGCCGTTCGCCGCCGTGCACGTGCTGGACGATGCGACGCAGCAGGCGCGTTGCGAAGCGGCGATGCACGCGTTCGGCGCACCGTATTCGATGCGGATGCTCGAGCTGGATAGCGTCGGTTTGTTCGATACGGCTGTCGAGGAAGCGGGCAAGGTATTCGTATCGACGGAACTGGGCGGCGGCGGCACGGCGACGGTGGCGAGCGTTGCTGTCGCTGAGCGCGGCGTGCGGGGCTTTCTCGCCAACGCGGGTATTTTGTCGTTACGCGACGACGTGGGCGATGTAGCGCGCACGACCACTTTGCTCGATATGCCGGACGGCAGTTGTTACACGACGAGCGAGCATGACGGGTTGCTGGAACTGTGCAAGGACCTGGGCGACAACGTCGAAGCAGGTGAAGTGATCGCGCGCGTGCACGACATGACGCGTACTGGGGCGTCTTCGGTCGAGTACCGCGCGAAGCGTAGCGGATTGCTTGCGGCGAGGCATTTTCCGGGTCTCGTGCATATCGGCGATACGGTGGCTGTGGTGGCCGATATCGTCGAGCGGGGCATTCCAGTTTCTTCCGATCTGGCGAAGCGTTAGGGGTGTGTGCCGATGTTGAAACTCGATCGCTATGATCTTGCCATTCTTCGCATTCTTGCGCGGGACGGACGTATTACGAAGTCGCGTCTCGCCGAGGAAGTGAATCTCTCTATTTCGCCTGCATGGGAGCGTGTGAAGCGGCTTGAAGAGAGCGGTGTGATTCGTGGTTATCGAACGGATATTGACTGGACTAAAGCCTTTAAGGGTAGTCGCATTATTGTCGAGGTCACGTTGGCGAGGCATACCGCGCAGGATATGCGGCGCTTCGAGGAACGGGTTTTATCCGCCGATGAAGTGACGCAGTGTCATGCCACTGGCGGAGGCGTTGATTACGTGCTCCACGTGGTGTCTCGTGATATTGATCACTATCAGCGGTTTATTGATGCTTTGCTTACCGAAGAGATTGGAATTGAAAGGTATTTCACTTATGTGGTGACTAAGGTTGTTAAGGATGGTTGTGATGGGTTTTCCGAGTGGGAGGTGTGATTGTTGGTATCCGCGGTTGGGGTTTGCGGTGTCGCTGGCATTCGCGATTTTGCTTCTGGTTTGCTGGTGTTGCCGTTGAGGCTTTGCCGCTGTGCTGGCGTCCGCGTGATGTCTCTGGTTTGCTAGCGTTGCCCCTGTGCGGGGCGGCACTTACTTTCTTTGCCGCCGCAAAGAAAGTAAGCAAAGAAAGCGGGCTCACCCCGCCAGCCCTTGTTCTTGCCTGCGGGCCCCCAACGGGTCCCGCACTTCACACGGCAACACGCTTCTTTCCGCCCGTTGCCAGCGCCTTGAACCGGCGCATCACCCACTCCAGTCACCCGCAGGCAGCCAGCGGCAGCGACCCGTCCGCGCCGCCCAGGTGGCAAACGGTGTGTAGGTTGTTGCACCGTACGCGTTCGCGCTCCTACGACACCGATCCCGCTTTTCAGTCCGGAGTGGTGCATTTCCGTCCAGACGGCCTACACACAGTTTGCCACCTGGGCGGCCGTGGACGTCTGGTAACGCGATCCATGACGCGGGAGCGTGAAGTGGGTGATGCGTGCAGTTGGCACGCTGGCAACGGGCGGAAAAATGGCGTGTTGCCGCGTGAAGCGTAAGAACAGCTGGGGGCCCGCAGGCAAGAACTAGCACTGGCGGTGTGAGCCCGCTTTCTTTGCTTACTTTCTTTGCGGCGGCAAAGAAAGTAAGTGCCGCCCCGCACAGGGGCAACACCAGCAAACCAGAAGCACAACGCGGATGCCAGCAACAACACAACCCAAATCCCAGCAAAGAAAAAACCAAAACGAAAACAAAAAAAGCAGAAAAAACACAAACAGAAAAAAGCCAAAACAAAAAAAGCACGGCGCGCAGCGGCATTAAAGTGATCGATAAGGAAACCGCATATAGGAGAGCAACCATGCTGCTAGGTCACCCCGTTCTATTCAAGTCACTGTGTTACATAGACGGCCGCTGGGTCCACAGCGAGACAGCCTCCACGGTAGCGGTGCAGAACCCCGCGGATCAAGAGGTGATAGGCCACGTCCCGATGCTGAACCGCGAGCAGATCACCGGAGCAATCGCCTCGGCGCAAAACGCATTCGAAAAATGGCGCTGGGTCCCAGTAGCAAAACGCGCAGCGTTACTGCTTCGTTGGCACGAACTCGTACTCCGGCACCAGAACGATCTCGCAGGAATACTCTCCCTCGAACAAGGCAAACCGCTTGCCGAAGCGCAAGGAGAAATCGCCTACGGCGCGAGCTTCATCGAATGGTTCGCACACGAAGGCAAGCGGCTGAATGGCCGGACCATTCCAACGCACATCGATGGAGCGCATCTCGGCACGATAATGGAGCCCGTCGGCGTGGCCGCATTGATCACGCCGTGGAATTTCCCGAACGCAATGATCACGCGCAAGGCAGCGGCGGCGCTGTCAGCCGGTTGCACGGTCGTTGTGAAGCCCGCACACGAGACGCCATTCTCCGCGCTAGCACTCGCCCAGCTCGCGGAAGAAGCCGGTTTCCCGCCCGGCGTATTCAATGTCGTGCTCGGCGAGCCGCAAATGGCGATGGAAACGCTGGTGCGCGATCCGCGCGTACGCACCGTGAGCTTCACCGGTTCGACGCGTGTCGGCGGCCTCGTCATGCAGGCGGCCGCGCAAAGCGGCATCAAGAAGACAGCGCTCGAACTCGGCGGCAATGCGCCATTCATCGTGACCGAGGACGCCGATCTGGAACAGGCGGTGCGCGTCGCGGTCGCCGCAAAGTTTCAGACGTCAGGGCAGGACTGCTGCGCCGCAAATCGCATTCTCGTCGCGCGCCCCGTGTACGACACCTTCGTCGAACGCTATGCACAGGCCGTGCGCGCATTGAAAGTAGGCTCGGCATTCGAGCCCGGCGCCGAAGTCGGTCCGCTGATGCATCAGGCCGCGTTCGATTCGACGCAGCAGCGCGTCGAAGATGCCCGCGTCAAAGGCGCGCGTATTCTGGTCGGCGGCACGCCGCATGCTCGTGGTGGATGGTTCTTCGAGCCGACCGTGATCGCCGATGCCGCAAAAGGCATGCGCGTCTACGACGAAGAGAACTTTGCGCCCATTTCAGCCGTGTCGCCGTTCGACACACTGGAAGAAGCCATCACGCGCGCCAACGACACGGAACACGGTCTCGCCGCCTATCTGTGCGCAAAAGATCTGAACACGGTCTTTCAGGTGATTCGCCAACTGGACTTCGCGATGGTCTCCGTGAACGGCGCAAAGTTCACGGGCGCGCCGATTCCGTTCGGCGGCATGAAGGCATCGGGTCTGGGCCGCGAAGGCGGGCTCGAAGGCTTCGAGCCCTTCGTCGAAACGCGTTACTTCTGCCTCGGTCAACTGGGCTTGCCCATCGCCGACGCTATTGCTTCTGTTCACCGGCCAGTTGCTGCGTGAACGGCTCATTCAACTATCGATTAAACGGAGTGTCCCATGACCCAGTTCGATCAACTGTTTAGCGCGGACCGCGCGCACTTCATGCATCCGTCGACGCACGCTCACGATCACGCGAGCGGCGCATTGCCCGGCCGCATCATCACGGGCGCGAAAGGCATCCGCATCGAAGATCATCAAGGCAAGTCGTTCATCGACGCATTCGCAGGCCTTTACTGCGTGAATATCGGTTACGGCCGCACGGAAGTCGCCGACGCGATCTATGAGCAGGCGAAGAAGCTCGCGTATTACCACACCTATGTCGGCCATTCGACGGATACGATCATCGAACTGTCGTCGCGCATCATCGACTGGTCGCCGAAAGGCATGAAGAAGGTGTACTACGGGCTGTCCGGCTCCGATGCGAACGAAACGCAGATCAAGATTGTCTGGTACTACAACAACGTGAAGGGCCGCCCGAACAAGAAGAAGATCATTTCGCGCCAGCGCGGCTATCACGGGTCCGGCATCGTCACGGGCAGTCTCACGGGATTGCCGAGTTTCCATCAGCACTTCGATCTGCCCATCGATCGCGTCAAGCACACTGTGTGTCCGCATTGGTATCGCCAGGCGCCTGCGGGTATGAACGAAGCGCAGTTCGTCGACTATTGCGTCGAAGAACTCGAGAAGCTGATTGCGAAAGAAGGCGCCGATACGATTGCTGCATTCATCGGCGAACCGGTGATGGGTACGGGCGGCATCCTGCCGCCGCCAGCCGGCTACTGGCCCGCGATCCAGAAAGTGCTCAAGAAGCACGACATTCTGTTGATCAGCGATGAAGTGGTGTGCGGCTTCGGCCGTCTTGGTTCGAAGATGGGGGCGCAGCATTTCGGCATCGAGCCCGATCTCATCACGGTTGCAAAGGGTTTGACGAGCGCGTATGCGCCGCTTTCGGCGGTGATCGTCGGTGAAAAGGTTTGGGATGTGATCGCTCAAGGCTCGCAGGAACATGGCCCGATGGGACATGGCTGGACCTATTCGGGGCACCCGATCTGCGCCGCTGCCGCGCTCGCGAATCTCGACATTCTGGAGCGCGAGAACCTCACGCAAAATGCAGCCGATGTCGGCGGCTATCTGCTGCAGCGCTTGCATGCCGCGTTCGACTCGCATCCGCTCGTCGGCGAAGTACGCGGCGCAGGCATGCTGGCAGCGCTCGAATTCATGGCGCATAAGGACGAGCGCCGTCCATTCGATGCCGCATTGAAGGTCGGCCCGCGCGTGTCGGCGGCTGCCATGCAACGCGGCCTGATTGCACGCGCAATGCCGCATGGCGACATCCTGGGCTTCGCGCCGCCGCTCGTGACGACGCGTGATGAAGTGGATGAGATCGTCAAGCTGACCAAAGCTGCCGTCGATGAAGTGGCTTCTCAAGTGCTAAAGGAATCCACGGTTGCTTGAGATCTTCATCGTTCTAATGCAAATCGAATAAGCGAATGAATACGGCCCTATGCGTAACGCATGGGGCCGTTTCGCAAATGCGCAGCTTGCGTGTTATAAGCCCAAAGACAGGCTTTTCGCTTGTTTAATGAATGAACGTTTTGGGAGACACGCATTGAAATTAATCGATAAGGCAAAGTTCTCTGCAACAGCACTGACCATCGCCGGAGTCTTCACTACTTCAGCCGGCTTTCTCGAATCCGCACCCGCTTACGCAAAAGCGCCCGCTGCACAACAGCCTGTACTGAACGCATCGGCCGTCGCGGTCGCTGACAAATACAGCGCCGATGCAGCGGAACAGATCTTCAAGGAAGGCGGCAACGCCGTCGATGCGGCGGTCGCCATTGCGTTCACTCTGGCCGTGACGTACCCGGAAGCCGGCAACATCGGCGGCGGTGGTTTCATGACCTTGTATGTGAACGGCAAACCGTATTTCATCGACTATCGCGAACGCGCACCATTGGCCGCGACACGCAACATGTATCTCGACGATCAGGGCAACGTGATCAAAGGGAAGAGCCTGGTCGGCTATGACGCGGTCGGCGTGCCGGGCACCGTTGCGGGCATGTGGGAAGCGCAGCATCGATTCGGCAAGCTGAAATGGAAGCAGGTGCTCGCGCCCGCGATCAAGTATGCGCGCGACGGCTTCGATGTCGACGCACAGCTCGCAAAGCGGCGTGAGGATGCCGAGAAGGACTTTGCGGGCAAGACGAACTTCGATACTTATTTCGGCAATCTGAAAGAGGGCGTCAATTTCAGGCAACCCGAACTCGCCGCCGTGCTGACCCGCATCGCGAATCAAGGTGCGCGCGAGTTCTACAATGGCAAGACAGCCGATCTGATCGCTTCGTCGATGAAAGGGCATGGCCTCATTACGAAACGCGATCTGCAAGAGTACAAGGCCGTATGGCGTCAACCCGTGCAGGCTAACTGGAACGGCTATCGCGTGATCACCGCGCCGCCGCCGAGTTCGGGCGGCATCGGACTCGTACAGTTGCTGAAGATGAAGGCGGATCTGAAGAGCGACTTCACTCGCATCGATCTCAATTCGCCGCAGTACATTCACCTCATTGCGGAAATCGAAAAGCGTGTGTTCGCGGATCGCGCGCAATATCTTGGCGACCCGGATTTCTACAAGGTGCCTGTCTCTCAGCTGACGGACGACGAATACATCGCAAAGCGCGCATCGGAAGTGAATCCGTCTGCGCCGTCGGACACGAAGAGCGTCATCGCGGGCCTCGGCATGTCGATGCCTGAGAAAGCAGAGACGACGCATTTCTCGGTGGTCGACAAATGGGGCAATGCCGTGTCGAACACGTACACGATCAACGGTTACTTCGGCTCGGGCGTGGTGGCGGAAGGCACGGGCATCGTACTGAACGACGAGATGGACGACTTCGCCTCTAAGCCAGGTGTGCCGAACATGTTCGGTGTGGTGGGCAGCGACGCGAATTCGATCGAGCCGAAGAAGCGTCCGTTGTCGTCGATGACGCCGACCATTCTGACGAAGGACGGCAAGGTGTCGCTGGTGATCGGCACACCGGGCGGCTCGCGCATCTTCACGTCGATCTTCCAGGTGATCAACAACGTGTACGACTTCAACATGCCGCTGAAGGAAGCCGTTGGTGCGATGCGCTTCCACCATCAGTTGCTGCCGCCGAATACGATTTTCTGGGAGCCGTATGCGCCCATCAACGGCGAGCTTGCGGAGCAGGTCAGGGCGAAGGGCTATAAATTGCAGGCGCAGGATTTCAACGGCGACATTCAGGCGATCAAGATCGACGGCGAAACGCCGGAAGCGGTATCCGATCCGCGAGGACGAGGCGTGACGCGAGTGATACCCTGATCGAACTGCAGACCTGGACGCCGCATCGATCCGCGCGGCGTCCAGCCGGTTCGCTTTGCAGCGGGCATCGCCGATGGGCGGTGCCCGCTGTTTTTTGTGCGCCCAGCATGGGCGCACTCCTGCGGGTGCAAGTCCCGCCATAAGCTGGTCACAGCGAATGAAGTGAAGCGCAACTGCATGAGGGCGACCGAGTGTGGGGAGGAAGCGTGGAGCGTAAATC
>NZ_JAAGPD010000001.1 GCF_017104565.1 Paraburkholderia sp. Tr-20389
TGCCGATTCCGTGGCGGGCGGCGCGGTGCTCGCGTACGCGACGCGCCGGCGCAAGCTGGCCGAAACAGCCGCCCGCAACCGCGGCGCGGACGATGCCGACAAGCCCGAGTACCAGCTCGCGTTCGATCCGCTGAACTGCCCGTGGAACGCGGACATTAACGGCACGGCGGGCTCGATCTTTTCGGTGATGCGCGTGCAGTCGCAAGGCAGCGATGCGAACGGCGCGGATACGCGCGCGCAAGCGTATGGCGAACTCGACTGCGAGCCCTATGACGAAACGTACGGCGCGCCGTTCCTGCAACCGGGCCGCGAGCAGGCGGCGGCGGGCTACACGATCTACGGGCCCGCGACAATGCTCATCATCACGCTCGGCGAAGGGACGCACGGCTTCACGCTCGACAGTCAGACGGATGAGTTCATGCTCACGCATCCGTCGATCCGAATTCCCGACGAAACGGGCGAGATTGCCGTCGACGCGTCCAACGAGCGCTTCTGGGAGCCGCCCGTGCGCCGCTACGTGCACGAATGCCGCGACGGCCGCGCGGGCTGCCGCGAGCGTGATTTCAGCCTGCGCTGGAGCGACGCGCTCGTCGCGGAGGTGCATCGCATCCTGATGCGCGGCGGCCTGTTCCTGATGCCGCGCGACTACCGCACCCGTTCCGCGATGCGCGGGCGCCTTTCCGCCGTCTACGACGCGAGCCCGCTCGGCTTTCTCGTCGAACAGGCGGGCGGCATGGCGACGACGGGGCGGGAGCGCGTGCTCGATGCCGCACCGCGTACCTTCCACGAGCGCATGCCGTTGATTCTCGGCTCGGCAAGCGAGGTGGCGCGCATCGGCCGCTATCACCGCGAGCACGATCTCGGCATCGATGCGCCTTTCACGTCGCCGCTTTTTCGTGAGCGCTCGTTGTTCCTTCCGGAAACGTCGCTCTGACGGGCCGCCTTGAGCCGAAATACTTGGGAGACGGCGCATGTCAGTCAGACATCCGATTGTTGCTGTGACGGGGTCGAGCGGCGCGGGCACGACCACCGTCATGAGGAGCTTCGCCCACATTTTCCGCAGGGAGAAGATCAATGCGCAGATTATCGAAGGCGATGCGTTCCACCGGTACGACCGGCTCGGCATGCGCGAAGCGCTGCGGCAGAGCGAGCGCGACGGCGTGCGCAATTTCAGCCACTTCGGGCCGGACGCGAATCTGCTCGAAGAGCTGGAGCAGCTGTTCGCGGCGTATGGCGCCTCGGGCGGCGGGCAGTTTCGCCGCTACGTGCACGACGAAGCGGACGCCGTCGTGTACAAGCAGGACCCCGGGACGTTCACGCCGTGGGAGGGCATCCCGACGGGCACGGACATGATGTTCTATGAAGGGCTGCATGGTGCGGCCGTGACCAGCAAGGTCGACATCGCACAGCATGCGGATCTGCTCGTCGGCGTCGTGCCGATCATAAATCTGGAGTGGATCCAAAAGCTGCATCGTGACCAGACGCTGCGCGGCTATTCACACGAGGCCGTGGTCGATACGATCTTGCGGCGCATGCCCGATTACGTGAACTACATCTGTCCGCAGTTCTCGCGCACGCACGTGAATTTTCAGCGGGTGCCGACGGTCGACACGTCGAATCCGTTCACGGCGCGCGAGATCCCGCAACCCGACGAGAGCTTCGTCGTGATCCGTTTTTCCAAACCGAAGGGCATCGACTTTCCGTATCTGCTGACGATGCTGCACGATTCGTTCATGTCGCGGCCGAACGTGATCGTGGTGCCGGGCGGCAAGATGGGGCTCGCGATGCAACTGATATTCACGCCGATGATCCTGCAATTGCGCGACCGGAAGGCGCGGGCGTGAACATGACGCTGGCGGGGGCGTGTTGTCGTGCGTCTCAGTCGTGTGTTGGCTGACGGCCTGTAGACCGTACCCCGCGCGGGGCCGTCAGCTTCTTTTTTTTTGCTCCGCGCGCGGGTGTGCGGTTTATTGGATGCAGCTTACTGGGCGTGCGACGCGAACTCGATGCGTCGATTGTGGAACCGGCCGCTTTCCGTGTCGTTGCTGTCGACCGGGCGCTCGGCGCCATAACCTTGCGAACTCAGCGTGCCGGCGGGAACGCCTTGCGCAACGAGGAACGTGCGTACCGACTCGGCACGGCGTTTGGACAGCGCAGCGTTTGCTTGCGCATTGCCGATGTTGTCCGAGTAGCCCGCCACTTCGAGTTGCACCGGCTTGCCCGACGTCGCGCAGGACTTCAGCGCGGTCGCCGACTGGCGCAGATCGTCGGTGGCCGAACCCGGAATCTTCGCGCTGCCTGCCGGGAAGTTCACGACCTGAAGATTCAGCACCTTCGCGACGTCCGCGCCGGCGCACGAGCCGCCGTTGCCGGACAGCGCCGCGAGGGCCGCGCGGAACGATTGCGTCGCGTCTGCGACAGCCTGCTGCACGTTGAACACACCGATGTCGAACGTGGGGCCGAACAGCGATTTCAGCTTGTCGAGCCAGCCGAGTTTCGCGTCGGCGGCCGTGCCGCTCAGTTCGAGATGCGTGCCGTCGATTTTCACCTCGGCGCCCGGCTGCGCCATCAGCGGCAGCAGGCCGTCGAGATGGGCGAGCCAGTCTGCCGGCTTCGTCGTGGGATCGACGGTGATGTCGGCGTTCACAGTGGTCGGGCCGAATTTCTTCTTCAGCGCGTCGAGAAGTTGCTGTTTCTCGGCTTCGCTGCCGACGGTCGCCTTGAGGGTCGGCACGCCGGTCTTGTCGACAGTGAACGACAGATGGGAGTCGACGGTCGGCGCCGGGGCCGCAGCCGGTGCGGATGCAGCCACGGCAGGCGCGGAAGCCACGGGCTCGGAAGCAGCGGGCGCGGAGGCCGCAGGCGCAGATGCCGTCTGTTCCGCAGCAGGTGCGGCAGCGGCGCTGTCGTGGGCCGGCGTCTGCGCAACCTGCTCGTGCGTGCTGCACGAGCGCAGCAGCAGCCAGGCAAGCGCCGCGACGACCAGCGCCAGCACCCACCACAGCCAGCCATGCTTGCGGCGCGGCGCAAGGGTCGGCTGATCGGCGGCGAGGGGCGACACGGGCACGCTCACGGGGCGCATCGTGGGCGCGGGATGATCGAAATGCGCGGAGACGTCCTTGAGCTTCGCCAGCGTCGCGCTGCCGAACATCGCCGCGCTGCCGAGACCCAGCGCGTCGGCGATGCGGTCCGTCAGACGCGCGTTGACCGTCGGCGCCTGATGGCCGAGCAGTGTCGGCAGCTGGCCGACCAATCCCTGCGATGTGGCGAAGTGCTGCTTCAGAATGCCCATCAGCGTCGCGCCGACGACGCTGCACAGCGACAGCGAAGTCAGCGGCGATGCACCCGTCTGCGAAGAAACGGCCTCGGCCAGTGCGCCGATGCGATCGCCCGTGATCTTCTGCAGCAAGCCGCGGCCCGTCGCTTCGAGGCGGGCGAGGTCAGTCGTGCTGCCGAGCAGATAGGGCAGCTGCTTGCCGATGTGCGCATCGACATCGGGCGACTGGATGGTCGAAAACAGACTGCGCGCGCCGTCGGGCGTGCTGCCGCGATGCATGATCGCGGCTATCAGCGCGGGCGCAGCGGTGTCAGTGACCTTGCGGGTGAGATCGGGCGACAGACCGACGGCAGTCGCGAGGTTCCGGACGACATCCTCATTCAGGACTGTCTCCAGCAATTTGAAAACATTGATGCTCATCGACTCGTTTCCTGTGGTTCAAGGACGGATCACGCTGACCCATCCGTCGGACGCACAGACTATACGGAGTGCAAATGATGATCACGAAGGTTGACACAATTTGACAGCACGCTGCCGCGCGCTAGAAAACGGCTGACAGATTGCCTTCGAAGCCGCCGGCGCAGACTACGAAGCGCTGTTTTTCTTCGTCGGACCGGGCGCGCACCACACGTCGAGATTTTCTTCCGGCCGGTCGACCTGGCAGCCCCAGTCGAGCGCCTGATCCTGATCGAAGCGCTTGCCGAGTTGCCATGCGATTTCCGCGCGCGCCGTCTGCACGCCCATGTAGAACGCGTGGCCGCCGTCGTGTTCGAGCTTCAGGTGCGGATAGAGCGCGAACGGATCGCCTTCGACGACATGCGTGTCGCGGTTGTACACGTGAATGCCATCCGTCGTGACCTGCACGCGGAAATTCGGATCGCGCACTTGCGCGGCCAGCGCGGCGATTTCGTCGGCATCGTAGGGGAAGGGGCGCTTCGCATGCAGCGCCGAGAGCGCGGGATCGATGCCTTTGGGCAGCACTTGCGCGTCGTGCGCGGCGTGCATGATGCGTCGCGCGACATCCGCCTCGCGAACGGCACGCCGCGCATGCAGGCTGACGGAAGTGGTCAGCACCGCCGACACGCGCAATTCAGCGGCGATGCCGAGCAGCACCGCATTGATGCCGCTCGTGTCGGCCTCCGTCAGTTCCGTCAGATTGCCGACGCCGAGCATGATCGCAATGTCGGGATAACGCTCGCGCAACGCGACATAACGTCCTATCGAAGCGGCGAAGCCGAACGGTATCGGATCGAGAATCGGATCGGCGAGAAAGGGTTTGCCGCGCGCCGTGAGCGTGTCGATCGCCTGATGCAGCGAGGCCGTATCGCGCGGCTCGCGTGCGACGACGATGGGCGTCGCGGGCACTTCGTCGGCGATCCACAGCGTGTCGACGTTCAGGCTCATCAGGTAATCGGCGCCCGCGCGTCCGCCGCGCAGCAGTTCGTCGGCGACCATCGAATCGACGCTCACGCGATAGCCGCTCGCCTTCAGCATGCGCACGGCGTCTTCGAGATGCGGGAAGGGCGTGTCGGGCAGACAGCCGACGTCGATCACATCCGCGCCCTGATCCGCGTAGTGTTTCGCGCGGGCGGCGATGCCGTCGAGATCGAGCCTCGGCGCGTCGACGATCTCCGCGAAAATCGCCGTCGCGTAGCGCGACAGGTCGAATTTTCGCGCCGCGTGCCCGAAGTGCTGCGGCAGGTCTTTCGCTTCTTCCGGCCCGCGCTCGACGGGCACGCCGAAATGCTCGCTCAACGCCGCGAGATCGCCGCGGCAGCGTCCGGGCACGATCATCCGGTCCGCGCGCAGCGGCAACGCGACGCGCCGGCGGATCATGTCCGCCGTCATCAACGCGGCGACCTGCAGGCCGATTTCGCGCACTTCCCACGTGAACGGCACGTTCGCCATGCCTTCCAGCACCTGCACGACACTTTTTTCGGCGAGCCTGCCGGTCAGGAAGACGATGTGTTCCATGCGAGCCCGAGGTTCGATAGCCGTTCGCTCAATGCCGCGCGCAATTCGTCGAGCGAGCGCGCGACGGTCGTATGTTCGATGCGCGCAAGCCGTTCGACGTTTTCGAGTTCGATCGTGCGCGGCCGCACTTCGACCCATTCGTGCGGGCTTTGCGTGATCACGCTCGGCTCGGTGTCGCACGCGAAAACGATGCCGGGCACGCATTGCTTGCCCGCTTGCGCGTAGAGATTGGTCGGCAGCGTGTCGGAGATGCCGAACGCGCATTTGGCAACGGTGTTGCTGGTGGCGGGCGCAATCACGACGGTGTGATAGATGCCTTCGTACAGCATGCCGACGGGGACGCTGCTCGCGCTGTTGTCGCGCACCACGCGAAAGTGCTCGCGCAGCTTCGGCACGGTCCAGCCGTACAGCGGCAACACTTCCTCGCCGGCGGCGGACAGAAAGAGATCGACGCCCGGCAGCGCGAGCGCAATGGCGACCGACTCCTCCAGCATGTGGCCGGAGCCCGTGATGCACCACGCAAAGCGCGCGTCGGGGCGAAACTCGCCAGGACGGCGGACGGGCGACGGCGCGCTCATGCGTGATTCATCGGCCATTCATGCTCGCTGCGTCGTCAGCCGAAGCCTGCGCGCCGTCGTGCGAGAGCCGGATGTGCAGTCTGTGCATCTTGCGGTACAGGGTGTTGCGGCTGATGCCGAGTGTCTTCGCGACGTTGCTCACGTTCCAGCGGTGTTCGTCGAGCATCGCGAGCACGGTTTCGCGTTCCTTGAGCTGGATCGCGTTGAGCGCCGACAGATCGGTGTCGTCGTCGAACGGCGGCGCGACGGCCGCGCGCGCGGACTGCGCGAACTGTGCCGTGGACGAAGCGCGCGTGTTCGTACTGCTCGCATCGTCGACGATTTCGGCGGGCAGATGCGCGCAACGGATCTCCGGCCCGTCGCACAGCGCGATCGCCATTTGCAGCACGTGCCGCAACTGCCGGATGTTGCCCGGCCACGCGTAGTTGACCAGCGCCTGACGCGCTTCCGCGCTCAGTTCGGGCGGATCGTCGGATTCGCTTTCGAGTATGTGCTGCACGAGCGGCAGCAGATCGGCGCGCTCGCACAGCGGCGGCAGGTTGATCTCGATACCGTTCAGCCGGTAGTACAGGTCTTCGCGGAACAGCCCGCGCTGCACCAGATCGAGCAGATTGCGGTGGCTCGCGCTGATCAACTGGAAATCGACCTTGATCGTGGTTTCGGCGCCGAGCGGCGTGACCTCGTGTTCTTCCAGCACGCGCAGCAGCCGCGCCTGCAAGGCCATCGGCATGTCGCCGATTTCATCGAGGAACAGCGTGCCGTTGTTCGCCTGCACGATCTTGCCGCGCCGTCCTTCGCGCTGCGCGCCCGTGAATGCGCCCGCGCGATAGCCGAACAGCTCGCTTTCGATCAGCGTTTCCGGCAGCGACGCGCAATTCACCGCGACGAAAGCGCCCGCCGCGTTGGGGCTGATGCTGTGCAGTGCGTTGGCGAAGACTTCCTTGCCCGTGCCCGTCTGGCCTCTCAGGATGATCGGGATCTTGCGCTGGATCACGCGCGCGGCCAGCTGGCTTTGCGCGGCCATGCGCGGATCGCCGAACTCCAGGTGCGAGAGCTTGTCGAGTCCCGCGGCAGCCGGCTTCGCTTCGCGCGGCGTTTTCGCGCGCGGATTGCGGTTGATCGACACGTCGCTCCACGGTCCGCGCGCACTGGGCACAGTTTGACTCGCGCCGCCGAACGACTCGGCATCGCGCGGCGTTTGCGCGATCAGGAAGAAACGGTTGTTGGCGTGCGCGCTGTAGACGGTGATCGGATGGAACGAGCCGCGGATGCTGCGCGCGATCATGTCTTCGAGCGTCGCGCTGAACGCTTCTTCGATCCGCTTGCCGCACAGCTGGTCGGGCGAACGCAGATCGAGCTGGAACAGCGCGCTGCGATTCGCGGCCAGCACGACGCCGTCGTCATCGACGGCGAGCTTGCCGGCATGCAGCGTGCCGACGAATTCGGGGCGGCTGTGAAAGTGGACCGTATTCGCGCGCCGGTAGCGCGAATCGATCAGCCGGTTCTCGATCATCTGGCGCGACATGCCGACCAGCACGAGCGAATGCTGCTGCAGCATCCTCGAGCGGCTCGTCACGTCGAGCACGCCGACGATCGTGCCGCGCTCGTCGAAGATCGGCGCCGCCGAGCAGGTGAGGGACGTGTAGCGCGGATAGAAGTGTTCGTGCTGATAGATGGCAAGACACTCGCGCTCGGTCAGGCACGTGCCCATGCCGTTCGTGCCCGCTTCGCGCTCGCTCCATACGGCGCCGACGCGCAAGCCGTCGGCGGCGACGGCCTCGCCGAACGGCACCGACGACACCTGATGCACGATCACGCCGTTTGCATCAACGAGAATCACGGCGAGTTCGGGGTCGGCGAGCTGCTGGTAGAGCGTGGTCATTTCCAGCTTCGAGCAGGCGATCAGGTCGCCTGCCGCCTCTCGATGCGTGTTCAGTTCCGGTTGCGTGAGCACGGGCGGCATGACGAAACGGCCCGGATCCAGCCCGAAATCGACGAGACAACGCGTCCACGATTGCGCGACCGAATGGCTCATCGAGCACGCGGCAGGCTGGTTGTTGACGATGTTCAGAACATCCCGGACGTGCGAATTGATGTCAACGAGCGATGACATTAGGGGCGTCTCCGATGCGCTGGGCTCGGTGCTCGCCATGATGCCGGTGAGCGGGGCGGCCTACGCTGTATGTAAGTGTTTTCCCCGTGTGCTTCCCGTGTGCCTTTGTGTGCCGCGCGTCTCTCGCGCGCGTGGCGCAACCGCTGACGTATGTTCTTTGAATCCGATCCGGCGCACTCAGCGAACACTGTACAACCCGTGTCGCGATACATCAATAAATAGTCGTACGAGTGTTGCGCACTGCGCCTGCTTTTTGCTTTGCATCATCCGGCATGAAAACCGAATTCGATCGAACGATGCGCGTTGCACGCGCGGTCTCTATGCGGAGCCCTTACATGGACCGTTTCAATCCGGGAAGCAGTCCCATCCATTTTACTGTCGTGTTGCCGTCGAGCGCTCGGCCCGCGCGCGAACCTGAGGAACGGCGGCACAGTGGCGCCGCACTCGATATCGTGTATATCGAAGGCTTCGCCGCGCAGACGGTCATCGGCATCGATACCGATGAACTGCACGAACCTCAGCCCGTACAGATGGATCTTGCGATCGGCGTGCCGTCGCTGCGCGCGTGCAAGACGGATCAGATCGGCGACACGATCAATTACGCGGCCGTGCGCGCCGAGCTGCACACGCTGCTCGCAACACACAAGGTCCAGCTGCTCGAGGCGCTGGCCGAACGGATCGCGCAGTTGCTGATCGACCGGTTCGGCGCGCATTGGGTGCGCGTGAAGCTGTGCAAGCCCGCCAAATTCGACGACGTCGCAGCCGTTGGCGTGATCATCGAGCGGCAGTGCGAACGCTTCGACTAGTTTCGCCTGAAGGGCACGCATCGCCCGTGCCCGGTTGCTGAGCGGGAGCGTGGACTCAGCTGCTCACTTCGACGCGGAAGGCGAGGGCTTCGCGAGCCCGCACGCCTGATACGCCTCCTGCTGCAACGCGCGATATTTCTTCGTCTGCGCACGCGCACGGTCGACGCGGAATTCGTTGCCGCCTTCGCCGCCGAGCGCCGCGTACTTCGAGAAGGTCATCTGCTCGACGTAATCGTCATACGGGAGTGCGGCCGCGATCTTGTCGATCGCGCACGAGCACTTGTAGACGTTGGCGAAGTCGTGGCCGTTCTCGTCCATGCAGCCGAGCACGTATTCGACGCGGCCCTGCGTCGGGTAGTCATTGCCCTTGGCGGGCGCATTGTCGGCCGTGGCGTCCGCGGCCAGCGCGGCAAGCGGAATTACTGCAACGCACGCGAACGCCGCGACAGCGAGGCGCGTGCGACAACGTGAGGTCATATCGATGCCTTTAGCGTAAGTTCTGCATCCCGCTCCCGGAGTACGCACGGGAGAAACACGCGCGGCGCGAGCCGCGGCGGACCTCGACGGCCCGCCGCGGCTCGCGCGCGCGACACTGCTTTCGATGCATACGGCACGCCTAGTTCGGGGCGAACGGGTGTGCCGCGCTGCCCTTCTTCGACACCACTTCGGCGGCGCTCGGCTCGCCCGCTACCGCGCGCTGGAGCGCTTCGCGAGTCGCCTTGTAGTTGAACTCCTGAATCTTCTTGTCGTCGTCGGCTTCCCAGTGGATGAAGACGCCGACGCAGATGAACACGTCGTCGGCTTCGTCCTTCGGAATCGTGCCGTCTTCGACGCAATCCGCGACGGCGAGCGCCACGGCGTGCTGCGCCGGGCCGAACATCTGCACGGCCTGCTTGGCGCCCTTGATCGTCACCTTGTTGAACATCACGGTATTGGGTTTTGCCATCAGGTTCGGTGCGACGACGGCGAGCAGCGACGTGAAGCCGTCCTTGTTGTTGGTGAGCGCGTGGCAGAAGGCGGATTCGGCGGCAGAGCCTCGCGGCCCGATGATGAGATCGATGTGAGCGACTTCGTTGCCTTCACCGATAAGCGACTCGCCTACCAGGACGCGGTTGATCTTGGCCATGCTGTTCCTCCAGTGAATTGGGTCTGTCGACGTGGGACGAACTCGCGACGCGTGGCGACCGCAGCGCGTTTTTCGAGGGGGACGCAACGCGTTCCCGTCTAACAGGAACCGTGCCAATCGGACGAACGAGCCCTTCAAACAGGGGTAATTGCCAGGCGTTGCGGGTCGATCAGTGCACCGGCGAAGAGCGCAGCGACAGTCAGGTCGGCGCTCGTGCCTGGGTTGACGCCTCGCGCCTTCAGTTCGGCATCCCATGCTTCGAGCTGCGCGGCATGTGCTTCAGGCCCGGCAACGCGCGCTTGCGCGTGACGCTCGCGTGCCTCGCGCGTGACACTTTGCGCCAGCGTCTCGCCATGTTTGCGCAGTATGTGCGAGTCGGGCCACGCGCCGAGGAAGGTCAGGAACACGTCGAGCGTGAGCGCGGTCGCCGTCGTGCCCTTCGAACGGGCGAGGGCGTCGAGGCCCGCGCCGAAGATATCCGCGAAGCCGTTCGCGTATTGGCGTGCGATGCTGTCGCGTCCGGCGGCCAGCGACATGGCAGCGCGCAGATCGACCGTGGGCGGCGCGTGGACGGATTGCTCGGGCGCGTCGCCGAGTCCGCCCGGATTGGCGAGCGCAATCGCACGGTAGGCGGCGCGCGCATCGTCCAGGTCGAGCGTCGACAGCACCTGTTCGACGGCGGCTTGCCAGTGCGCGGCGTCGAGCGTTGCCGTGCGTTCCAGCGCGGCTGCCAGCGGCGCGACCAGCAGAACGATGCCGAGATTCGTGTTGCACCCGGCGATCTGCCGCGTGCGCGTCACCGCTTCGAGGATGCGCGTGCCGACGCTGGCGCCGCGCGCGAACAGCGCGGGCGCGGCTGCCTGCGCGCTGTCGATGAACTGCGCGGCCTGCATTCCGTGTCCCGCGCTCGCGACACTCACGTTGCCCGGTTTCGCCGTTTCGACGTCCAGCCGGCACGCGAGCAGAAACGCGTCGCGGGCGCGCGCGAGAAGCTCGTCAGCGGCCTGCATGGAGCGGCGTGACAGGCAGCGACGGCGCGCCGCTCGCGGCGAGCTTGCGATCGAGCAGATCGTCGACGAGCGCTGCCGCGATATCGACGGGCGTCACCGATTGCAGCCCGCGCCACGCCGCGACGCCGTTTACTTCAAGCACGAGCGGCACGCCGGTCTGGTCGGGCGTCGACAGATCGGGGATCAGATCGACGCCGGCGTAATCGAGGCCGAGTGCAGCCGTCGCACGCTCGGCGAGGCCCGCGAGCGTCGGATCGAGGTCGGCCGGTTCGCAGCGCGCGCCGCGCGCGACGTTGTGAATCCAGCCGCTGCCGCCGGTTCGCCGCATCGCAGCAACCGCGCGTCCGCCGATCACGAGCACGCGCCAGTCGTAGCCTCGATGACGCACGCGAGTACTGCCGACGAAACGCTGCAGATACGCGACCTCGCTGTAGCTGCGCAGCGGCGGCAGCGGTTTCAATGCGCCGTTGGCGGGACTCGCGCCGAGCCGCCGCAAGCCTTTGCCCTGCGAGCCGAACAGCGGCTTGAGCACAACCTGACGCGCGGCAGCCGTCTCGCGCATCAGCACGCGCTGCGCAAACGCCGCTGATTCCGTCGCCCATGCGGGCGGCGTCGGCACGCCCGCGCGATGCAGCAGGAAGCTCGTCATGGACTTGTCGACGCTGCGCTCGATTGCCCGCGCATCGTTGTAGACGGGCACGCCGCACTCGCGCAGCGCGTGCAGGATGCCGAGGCGCAGCGTGACCTGCTCGAACGTGCCGCCCGCGATGCCGCGCACGAACACCGCATCCGGGAGATCGCGCGCGAAGCCGGGAATCGCGAGTCCGTACTGCGACCATGACGTATCGATGCGGCACGCGGCCAGATCGACGCAACGCGCCTCGACGCCGCGCGCCCGAAACGCCTTCTTGAGCCGGCCCGTGTGCCAGCCGGTTTCGTCCGTCATGATCGCAACGCGCAGGCCGCTTGCCGATGACAGATCGCTCATGGCGCCCCCGGTCCCGTGACGCCCGGCGTGGTCGACGACGCCGATGCTTCGCCCGTCGCACCAAATGCATCGCCTTGCCAGAGCGTGTGCAGCAAGGCGGCATCGAGCCTGCCGCCCCGATAGGTCACGCCGCTTTCCAGGCTGCTCGCCCACACTTCGGCGGGCGCGAACAGCGACGGATCGATCTGATAGAAGTCGTGGTTGAACGACGCGAAGATGTCGGCGAACGGCCGCCCGTAGTCGCGCGAATTCGACGACGGCAACTCAGCCGCGAGCCGCCGCGCCACGGCGTCGCTACGCACGGTCAGATGCACGCGCCCGCCATAGAGGATCGCGTCGTTCGTGCGGCCCATCGCGGCGAGTCCGTCGGGCGCGGGCGGCGGCAGCGGCGCGGTGCCGCTCGCCTCGACGATCTCGCCGAGCGGCACGCCGAGTACATGCGTCTTGTGCAGCGCGACTTCGACCACGCGCGCGACAACCTGCACCGTGCCGGCGACCGACTGGGTCGGCGTGACGATGACCGTCAGCCGGTCGGGTGCGAGACCGCAATCGCCGGCGATTTTTTCCAGCACCGCTTGCGGCGGCAACTGGCCGACTTCCATCACCAGCACACCAGCGTCGTGCCGATCGCGATAGCCGAGTTCGTCGAACAGCGTTTCCTTACCGGCCAGCGCGCGCGCCGGTCCCGAGCCGAGCGAGAAGAACTTCTTGCCGTTGTTCTGCTCCTTGCTCGCGGACAGGCTCCAGCCCGCGTACTGGCTGCCGAGGCACGCGAGCACGGGCGAGGCCGTGTGCACGTCGATCATCGCGGGCCACAGCGGCTCGTGTTCGGCGCTGATGCGCGTCTCGATGCGTCCGAGGCCGCCCATGCAGATGCGCGCGATCGTCACGCCCGCTTCGACGCAGCCGGGCGATGCGATGCCTGCATCGACGATGGTCGGGCCGAAGGCATGGCGCGACGATGCCACGCGCAGCCGCGCGGCGTCCGCGAGCAGTTGCGCGACGAGCGGCGCGGCGAGCGCGTTGACGCTGGGCGCGTCGCCGGCGATGGGCGGCGGCGCGTTGCCGCCATGTTCAGCCGTGGGAGTCGACGAGTTCATGGGCAGGCTCCGTGCTGGTTTCGATGCGTTGCAAAAGGCGCTGCGTATGGCGTTGCAGTTCGTGCATCAGGACGGCGCGCGAAGCGGCCGCGTCGACCGTCACGAGCACTGTGCAGACCGGATGGCCCGCTTCGATACGCGTGCCCGCGTGCGGAATGTCGTGACAGACGGGATCGACGAACAGCGCGTCGCTGAAACGCCGTGTGACCGTGAATGCATGAGGCGCGAATACGACCTGTTGTGCGGCACGGCATTGCGGCGCACCGACGCGGGCAGTCGGCAGACGGCCATGCAGGCAGGCGTCGATGTGCGCGGCGAGCAGGCCGCGCGGCCACGCGTCGCGCCATGCGCGTTCGTATAAAGCCATCGTCGACGACGGCCGCGCGTTGACTTCGAGCACGCGGATCGCGTCGCCGTCGAGCAGGAAGTCCAGGCTGTTGATGCCGACGAGATTCGCACGTGCCGTAATCGAACGTACGACACGATCGACCTGCTGCGCGATGTGCGCGGGCAGATCGACGGGGCCGAGCGAGCCCACGTGCAGATAGGGCAGCGCGCCGCTCGTGATGTGAAGCTGCTCCGCATGGCCGATCACGCACGCTTCGCGCCGCGCGGCGATGAAGAGCGCCGACATCGACAGTCCTTTGCCTACGCGCTGGAAGTAGCCGGAATGTGCATCCGTTTGCCCTGCTGGAAGGATATGCGTGCCGCCGCAGCCGTCGGCGGCTTTACGCAGCCAGCCTTCGGGTTGCGCGGGACGCTCGAAAGCGATCTCAGGGTGCGCGAAGCCCAGCTCGCCGAGCAATGCGAAGAAGCGCGCGGGATCGCGCACGGCCGCCGTCGCGTCCGCGTCGTTGCCGATCAGGCGCGGCAGTCTTGCCGTGTCGTGCAACCAGCCGATGTGCGGCTCGATACCGCTGCCGGCGATATAACCAGTCAGACGCGGCAGCCGCGCCACGCGGTCGAGTGCCGCGTGCAGCTTGGCGCGATCGAGCGACAGCCCGCTGCCGCCGGTATCGAGCCACAGCTTCGCGTAACGGCGCGTGTCGCGATCGCCGAACAGGTCGAGCGCGGCTACCTGATAGCCGGCATCCGCGGCGGACTGTGCAAGCATGCGCGCCGACAGGCCGACCACCGCGACGAACGGCGCGGAAGCGGACGGGTGCGA
The DNA here is from genome assembly GCF_017104565.1 of Paraburkholderia sp. Tr-20389. Classification (GTDB taxonomy): domain Bacteria; phylum Pseudomonadota; class Gammaproteobacteria; order Burkholderiales; family Burkholderiaceae; genus Paraburkholderia. Next base: position 14,141 of record NZ_JAAGPD010000001.1, read on the forward strand.
GCGGCTGCCGCTCGCGGACGTCGCCGGCATGATGATGCCTCGCTGCGCGCTAGCTGCGTTCGGCGACGACGGCGCGCGCTTCGTCGAACGCTTCCGTGAAGCCGAGATACGCGGGCTTGCCGGCCGTGCGCATCCGCGTGAACAGCCGATGCTCGACCTGATACTTCACATTGCCGATCGCGAGCGCGCCAATGCCGATCGCATCGGGCCGCACGGCGCCCGCGAGCGGTTTGCCGTCGTCCATCACGTTGACGCCCGCGATGCCTTCGGGCGGCACCGCGTTGACGTCGGCGGCGATCAGCAGACGCGGCGCCTGCGCGAGATCGGCGGCGCCCGTCACCTGCACGCCGGCCGCCGCCGTCGCGAAGACGATATCGGCGTGTGCAAGCGCCGCATGCAGCGTCGATGGTGTGCCCGTGCCGACGCCGGAAGTCTTGATGCCGAAGCGTTCGTCGACGTCGTGGCTCGCGCGCTCGGCACGCGCAGCGTCCGAATGGCTCGCGATCGCGACATGCGCGCCGAGGGTCGCGGCGATGGCGGCAGTGACGCGCCCGACGGCGCCCGTGCCGCCGAGTATCAGCACGTGCTTGTCCTTCAGTTCTTCGCCGTACTGCGCCTTCAGGTGATGTTCGACGAGCGCGACGAGCGCCGCCGATGTCGTATAGGCGCCGCTCGGGTCGGCGAACACGGAGACCTCGAACGGCGGAACCATCGCTTCGCGCGCGCGGTCGAGCATGTCGGCGGCGAGCATCACGTCGCGCCCGCCGATGAAGATGCCCGTGCGCGACACGCCTTTCGGGCCGCGCGAAAAGATCGCGTCCTGGGTCAACTGCACGACGTTGCGCACGTCGACGTCGCAGTACGGCACGAGAATCTGATAGCCGGCGTCGGCGGCCATGTTGACGTCGAAGGGGCTCATCTGCGGCGTCGGGGTGAACATATGCAGGATGTAGGGCCTTTCAGTGGTTTGGGACATGGCGTCGGCTCTTTCGTAGTCGATATGGGGCGGGCGCGAGGGGCTGGCGCGCTGTGATTCGGTAAGTCGGCGGATAAGCGGGCATCCGGCTTACTGCGCGTCGATGCCGAAGCGCGGTTGCTGGACGGCGTAATAGCGCGCGCCGCAATTGCGGCCGCGCGTCACGGAACACACGATGCCGGGAAACGCGCGCGTCGCCGCGCGGGCTGCGGCGAGTGCGTCGTCGGCGTGGCGCGAGCTCTGAACGAACGCGAAGCCCGTCGGGCCCCACGAGCTTTGTCCGACGCCCGCTGTCTGGTTCGCCGCGATGGCCTGCATCGCGGCCGCGACGGCGGGGCTCGAATACACGCCGCCTTGCACGGGCGCGAAGTATTCGCCGATCGATTGCTGGATCTCGCTGACGCCGGCAGCGAATGCGTCGAAGTCGCCTTGCGCCATGCCGGGCAGCACGCGCATCAGCAACTGATGGCAGACCTCGGCGGCGAGCGTGTGCGGGAAGGGCGGCAGCGCGGCGAGGCCGCGCTTCTCTTCGTCGCCGTGCAGACCTTCGCGCGTGGTGTCGTCGATCAGCACGATGCGCCAGTCGTCGGGAAACGGCTGGCGCGCGAGCAAGGGCGGCAGCGCGGCGGCGCTTTTGGGCGCGGTACTGATCGAGGCGGCCGTCGCCGCACGGCCCTGGCCGCCGTCGACGATCAGCCCGCCGTGATCGAATCCGAGCACGCCGATGCCGGAGCGCGCGCCGCGTCCGAGCCGTTGTGCGAGTTCCGCCGTCGTCGCCGCGATGCCGGCGAGCCGCGCATACGCAGTGCCGACCGCGAGCGCGAGTTGCGTGCCCGAACCGATCCCGCAATGCGCGCGCGCTGCCTGCTCGACTTCGAGCGATACAGCGGGTCCGCCATAGGCGTCGTGCAACAGCGCGAGATAGCGTTCGATGCGCTCGCGCTGCGCATCCGTGGATGCGCCTTCGACCTGGGTGTCATCGGCGTGCCGCGCTGTGACGCGCGTGCCGCATCCCTCGATGACGATGCCGATGCTGCCGAACGCGCGTCCGAGCGATCCGTTGGGATCGAGAAAGCCCATATGCAGCCGGCCGGGCGCTTCGACGGTGATCGCCGAGATGGCAGGCAGTGTCGACGTGCGTTCGGATGACATCGGCATGCGATAGCTTCCTTGTCGAATCGTGTATGCGCGGGCGCGGCCGCGCGGGCTGACGCGACTGCACCCGTCGACGTCAGGCAAGAGGCGTACCACGCGCGACGCCGCGCGGATTCGCGCGCATCGGCCGAACCATGCGCCGCGTGCGGTCGATGCGCGTGCAGCACGGCGCGCGACATCGCGTGTCAGATACGGCACAGCGCAAGCCGCCGCCGCCACGGGCTGTCACGCATGGCACGATGCCGCGCGTTCGCAGCGATAGCGAACGCTGGACGCTGCGTCAGCCCTTCGGCGTGTCGTACTTGATATAGCGGAAGCGCTGATCGTCCGCGGGCGTCCCTTCGAGCGGGCCGCCTTCCTTACCCGGCTGCCACTGGATCACTTCCTCGATCTTGCGCGCGAGCGCGAAGTCCTTGTCAGTGATGCCCTTCGCCGTATGCGTCTTCAGCTTCACGACGACAAACGCATACGACACCGTCAGATCCGGGTGATGCCACGCCGCTTCCGCCAGATGGCCGACGGTGTTGACCACCATCAGCGTGCCTTTCCAGCTTTCCGTGCGGTACTTGCGACGCAGCCAGCCGTCTTCGAGATACCAGTGCTGCAACGGACCTTCGAGTTTCTTCTGGACTTCCTCGTCGGAATACACCTGTTCGCTTTGCGTCATGACGAACCTCCGCTCGTGTCGTGAGAGGGGAATCGCACGGGAAACCTCGCGCCCCGTGCGCCTTGCCAACCGGGCCTGCCGCGCGTGCCAATGCGCCTGCTGCACGCCGTCCTGCGAATTGCGTATCTGACACAGTATGTCCCGCCGCACGTCGCGAAGCGCAACACGTTGACGCCGGGAGGCCGTGTGGCGGCGGTCAAACGCGACCGGCATGGAATATGCGATCCGCCGTCATACGCATGGGCCGGGCAATGGATCCGGCGCAGCAAAGGCGTTACCTGCATCCAGAGGCGCGGCTGGAGCGACCCGGTAGCGTGTCATCGGTAACTGGACGGTTTCAACCAGTATCACCCATTCTGGAGGAGACATGAACGTACGCACCCTGGTTCTTGGACTGGCGGTGTTGGTTGCGACGGCGCTGAACTCGTTCCTTGCGTATGCCGATCCGCAACTGGACTCGCTGATCAAGAACCCATCGAACTGGGCGGCGCAGGCAGGTGACTATGCGAATCACCGGTACAGCCCGCTCAAGCAGATCAATGAAAGCAATGTCGGCAAGTTGCAGGTCGCCTGGACGATGTCGACGGGCGTGCTGCGCGGTCACGAAGGTTCGCCTCTCGTGATCGGCGACACGATGTACATCCACTCGCCGTTCCCCAACAAGGTCATCGCGATCAACCTGAAGGATCAGACCTTCATCTGGCAATACGAGCCGAAGCAGGACGCGTCGGTGATCTCCGTGATGTGCTGCGATACCGTCAACCGCGGTCTCGCGTACGGCGACGGCAAGATCTTCCTGCAACAGGCCGACACCAAGCTCGTCGCGCTCAACGCGAAGACGGGCGAAGTGGTCTGGACCGCGCAAAACGGCGATCCCAAGGCAGGCGAGACCAACACCAACGCGCCGCACGTGTTCGGCGACAAGGTGCTGACGGGCATCTCCGGCGGCGAGTTCGGCGTGCGCGGCCGTCTGATCGCGTACGACATCAAGACCGGCAAGGAAGCGTGGAAGGCCTACAGCACCGGGCCCGACAACGAGATGCTGCTCGACCCGCAGCAGACGATGACCTGGGCAGACGGCAAGATGCAGCCCGTCGGCGCCGATTCGTCGATCAAGAGCTGGAAGGGCGATCAGTGGAAGCTCGGCGGCGGCACCACATGGGGCTGGTATGCGTGGGACCCGAAGCTGAATCTTGTCTACTACGGCACGGGCAATCCGGGCACATGGAATCCGACGCAGCGTCCCGGCGACAACAAGTGGTCGATGTCGATCTTCGCGCGCGACCTGAATACGGGCAAGGCGAAGTGGGTCTATCAGATGACGCCGCACGACGAGTGGGACTATGACGGCGTCAACGAAATGATCCTGGCCGACATCGCGGTGAACGGCAAGAAGACGCCCGCCATCGTGCACTTCGACCGTAACGGCTTCGGCTATACGCTCAATCGCGAGACAGGCGAACTGCTGGTTGCACAGAAGTACGACCCGGCCGTGAACTGGGCGGATAGCGTCGACCTGAAGAGCGGACTGCCGATTCGCAACGCATCGTACTCGACACAGAAGGCAGGTCCGGACCACAACGTGAAGGGCATTTGCCCGGCTGCGCTGGGTTCGAAGGACCAGCAGCCTGCGTCGTTCGATCCGGGCTCGAATCTGTTCCTCGTGCCGACCAATCACGTCTGCATGGACTACGAGCCGTTCGATGTCGATTACGTGTCCGGCCAGCCGTATGTGGGCGCGACGCTGTCGATGTATCCGGGTCCGAACGAGAAGGGCGCGATGGGCAATTTCATCGCGTGGGATGCGGCCAAGGGCAAGATCGTCTGGTCGAAGCCGGAACGCTTCTCGGTATGGTCGGGTGCGCTGGCGACGGCAGGCGGCATCGTCTTCTACGGCACGCTGGAAGGCTACATCAAGGCCGTGCGCATCAAGGACGGCAAGGAACTGTGGAAGTTCAAGACGCCGTCGGGGATCATCGGCAACGTGTTCACGTATGAGTATCAGGGCAAGCAGTTCGTCGGCGTGTATTCGGGCATCGGCGGCTGGGCAGGCATCGGCATGGCAGCGGGCCTGCAGAAGTCGACGGAAGGCCTCGGTGCAGTCGGCGGCTATCGCGAGCTGGCGAAGTACACGGCGCTCGGCGGCACGCTGTTCATCTTCGCCATTCCGGGTGGATCGAACGGCTGATCGCGGTCCCGTTTGACTGGCTCGCGCAAGCAGTACGCGCAGCAGTTTCGCAGCAGCAGTGACGTAGCCGAAGACGCCAGCATGCGGTCTTCGGCTTCGAAAGAAAGTGAGTACCGTGTGCGGTCGCCATGTGTGACCGACGAGCAGCTTCAATCGAATGATAGGGAGACGAACGCATGAAAGGCCGCGTTGTGCTGTCGCTTGCAGGTGCGTTACTGGCGTTGAGCGCTTTACCTGTTGTCATGACCAATAGCTGGGGGCAGTCGTCGGACGCGCCCCAGGTTCAGAAGGTCGCTTATAAAGTCGTCGACGGCAACAAGGTCGACAACGATACGCTACAAGGATGGAAAACCTGGCGCGCGCTCGCCTGCGAACGCTGCCACGGCGCGAAGCAGGAAGGACTCGTGGGTCCGTCGCTGATCGACGCGTTCAAGACACTCGACAAGAACGAATTTCATCGGACGGTATTCGGCGGACGTGTCGACAAGGGCATGCCCGATTTCAGTTCGAGCCAGATGATGCAGAAGAACTGGGAGAACCTCTTCGCCTACCTGAAAGGCCGCTCCGATGGCAGCATCAAGCCGGGCGATCTGCAGGCGATCGATGCCAAATGAGCCACGAATGAGCCAAATAATGTCGTGCGATACTGCGTGACGCGCCGCTATGCCTGGTATCGCGCGCCACGTCGCATGACGCACAATCCGGAGACCTCCATGTCCGATCGCAGAACTTCCGTCGTCCATGCCGTATGTGCAATGTTGACGTTGTGCTGCGTGTGTATCGGTGCGCCGGCGGCGCACGCGCAGGGCGCGCCCGCGCCGAATCTTCCGAACAACGACGGTGCCGACAAGGTGCTGCGTGTCTGCGCCGATCCGAACAACATGCCGTTGTCGAATGACAAGGGCGAAGGCTTCGAGAACAAAATCGCGGCTGCGATGGCCAAAGACTTCGGCTACAAGCTCGAATACACGTATTTTCCGCAGCGCATGGGCTTCGTGCGCCACACGCTGCGCGACAAGGTAGACAACTCCGAGCAGTTCAAGTGCGACCTGATCATCGGCGTGCCGCATGGCTATGACATGACGTCGACGACGCGGCCATGGCTGCATTCCACGTATGCGATGGTGTTCAACAAGCGCCCCGAGTTCGCGAGCATCAATACGCCTACCGATCTGCTGAAGCTGCCGCCGGATCAACTGAAGAAGCTCAAGCTCGGCATCTTCTCGCAGACGCCCGCCGTCGACTGGCTGCTGTCGAACAACCTGATCGACCAGGCCGTGTCGTATCGTGCACAAAGCGGCGATCCGAATGCGTTTCCGGGCGAGATGATCCAGCACGATCTGGCGCAGGGCAACGTCGATGTCGTGTTCGTGTGGGGGCCGATTGCGGGTTACTTCGCGAAGCAGGCAAGCGATCGCGTGAAGCTCGTGCCGTTTCCGCCGCAGCAGGGCATCCGCTTCGACTATGAGATTTCGATGGGCGTGCGCTACGGCGAGAAGGCATGGCACGACAAGATCGACCAGTGGATCGCCACGCATCAGAACGACATCAACCAGATCCTGACCAGCTACGAAGTGCCGCTGCTGCCGCTGGCGAGCGCGCCTGTCGCATCGGATGCACCGAAATGATGGGCGCCTGTGCAGCAGACGTACGCGTTCGCACGCGTGCGTTTGCGTTGCGCGGCGTGGCTGCGCTGACGGTGCTCGCTGCTGTGTCGATGACGTTGCCGCAAGCGGCGCATTCCGCCGATGCGGCTAGTGGAGCCAGCGGAGCGGAGGCGCCCATTGCGCCCGCCGAAAAGCTGCTGTTTCTCACGCCGCATCTGCATGGCGTCGCGTCGCAGACGGAACTCGACTATGCGCTCGTCGTGACAGCGCCGCCCGACAAGCAGACGGACCGGGTCCGCGTGCTCGTCGCGAGCGCCGACAACGCGAAGAGCGACGCCTCCGTCAGCGATGCGAGCGGCAAGGTGCAGTTGCCTGAGAACCTGCCGTGCAACCCTGTGATCCTGTATTTTCTCGAGCGCGATATCGCGGAAATGGAGCAGGCGACGGGCGGTCAGCGGCGCTATTTCCAGCAGCGCGTGCGACTTGCGCTGGCCGCGAGCCCACCCATCACGGACGCCACGGTCCAACTGGACGGCAAGACCGTGAGGGCGCGCAAGATCGTGATCCAGCCGTATCTGCACGATCCGAACGCGCAGCGCTTTCCGAAGTTCACGAGCAAGCGCTATACGTTCGTGCTCGCCGACGGCGTGCCGGGCGGCGTGTCGCTGTTGCGCACCGATGTGCCCGGCGACAACGACGACTTCGCGCATCCGCAGAAGACGGAGTCGTTGAGCTATGAAGGCTCGCTGCACAAGTTGCAGCCGCCTGCGCAGGGCAAGCCGTCTTCACCGCCGGCGACACCCAACGCGCCGCGCGCGAGCCGCTGAATCCGTCGATGTCTGGTGTGGCGACAGGCAGCATGCCCGCTGCCTGTCGCTATGCGCATGGGAACGCATGATGAACCTGATCCGCTCGCTGACGCTCAGGCAATTGCAGATCTTCGTGATCGCAAGCCGCTTGCCGAGCTTTGCGCGTGCGGCGGAAGAATTGCATCTGACGCAACCGGCCGTGTCGATGCAGATTCGCCAGCTGGAGGAGGCGATCGGCATGCCGCTGTTCGAGCGGATCGCGCGGCGCCTCTCGCTGACAGAAGCGGGCGAGCGGTTGTCGCATCACGCAAGCCGCATTCTTGGCGAGATCAAGGATGCCGAAGACACGATGACTTCGCTTGCTCAGGCCGATAGTGGGTCGATTGCGGTGAGCATCGTGAGTTCGGCGACTTACTTTGCGCCCAAGTTGCTTGCGCAGTATTCGAAGCAGTATCCGAAGGTCGATGTGCATTTCTCCGTCGGCAATCGGGAGACGTTGTTGCGGCTGCTGCAGGACAACGCGACCGATCTCGCGATCATGGGGCGGCCGCCGCCTGAACTCGGCACGACGGCCGAACCGCTTGCTTACCATCCACATGTGATCATCGCACCTGTGACGCATCCGCTGCGCGATGCGCGGCGTTTCGATATGCAGGAGCTTGCGGGGGATACGTTCTTGTTGCGCGAGCCTGGGTCGGGGACGCGGGCTGTTGCCGAGCATACTTTTCGGCAGCATCTTTTTACGCCTTCACGGTGCGTGACGCTCGGCAGCAATGAGACGATCAAGCAGGCTGTGATGGCGGGCATGGGGGTCAGTCTTATCTCGTTGCATACGCTTGCGCTGGAATTGCGGACGCGGGAGATTGCTCTGCTCGATGTCAATGGGACGCCCGTTGAGCGGACCTGGCAGATCGTGCATCTGGCTTCCAAGCAGCTGTCGCCGACTTGTGTGACCTTTCGGAGGTTTTTGCTCGAGCATGCTGAGCCGTTTCTTGAGGCGGAGTATGCGGAGTTTGTTGCCGCGTTGTCTGCGCGGCGGGGGCCGCGGAGTGCTAAGGGTGGGGTGTTGTAGTGGTTTTTTTGTCTGCGACGCAGTCGCGAGTTTGGTTTTTTGGTTTTGGTTTTGGTTTTGGTTTTGGTTTTGCTTTTGCTGGCATCCGCGTTTTTCTTCTGGTTTGCTAGCGTTGCCCCTGTGCGGGGCGGCACCTACTTTTCTTTGCAGCGGCAAAGAAAAGTAGGCAAAAGAAAGCCGCTCACACCGCCAATCCTTGACGATTGCCCACGGAATATCTACGCCCCATATCCCATCTAGTTCACCCTCCGATTCGACGCAACTCTTTTTCAGCCTGCCCGATTGCGGGCTTTTTTTCGTCTGCCGGTTTCGCGTCGCGGCAATCAGATATCACCTAATTTCCGCGAACCGTTGTGTGTGTGCGTGGTTTTGCAATCCTTGACAGATCTGCCTGACGCATTCCGATAGCTTTGCGGATTCAGCTTAATTCGCATAACGAATAACAATGAATCAGAGAAGCCATCGGCTGGTATTCAGCAGACTGAGAGGCATGCTGATCGCGGTCGAGGAAAGCGCGACGGCTTCCGGAAAATCGGCCGGCGAAACACGCGTCTCCGGACGCGCATCGCGGAAGACAACCCACTCACCACTGCAACGCCTGGCGGCACTGCTGCCCGCCGTGGCGCCGCTTCTGGCGTTCGCGCAGATCGTTCCGGGCGGCGCGCACGCGCCCAACGTCATCCAGACACCGAACGGTCTTGAACAGGTGAACATCAATCGCCCGTCTGGCGCGGGCGTGTCGGTCAACACCTACAACCAGTTCGACGTACAGCAGCGCGGCGCGATTCTGAACAATTCGCCTACGATGGTGCAGTCGCAACTCGGCGGCATGATTAACGGCAATCCGAACTTTGCACCGGGGCAGGCCGCGAAGGTCATCGTCAACCAGGTCAACAGCGCAAGCGCATCGCAATTCAACGGCGCGCTCGAAGTCGCGGGCCAACGCGCGAACGTGGTGTTGGCAAATCCGTCAGGGATTTCTGTCAACGGTGGCGTATTTATCAATACGAGTCGCGCGACCCTGACAACCGGCACACCGAACTATGCGGCGGACGGTTCGGTGTCGGGCTTCAATATCACAGGCGGCAACATCACGGTCAGCGGCGCCGGTCTGAACGCGTCGAACGTCGATCAGGTTGATTTGCTGTCCCGCGCCGTGCAGGCCAATGCGGCTGTCTACGCGAAGGCGAACCTGAACGTCGTGACTGGCGCGAACAGCGTTGATTACAACACGCTCAACGCCACGCCGATTGCGGGCGATGGCGCGGCGCCGGGTGTCTCGATTGACGTTAGCAATCTCGGTGGAATGTACGCCAACCGCATCCAGTTGGTCGGGACGGAATTGGGCGTCGGCATTTCACTCAAGGGCATCACGGCTGCGCAATCGGGCGACCTCGTGCTGACTACGGCGGGCAAGCTGGTATTGGCCGGCCAGACCAACGCGAGCGGCAACATCAACGCTTCCGCGCACGACGGCATCGACAACAGCGGCACCACCTACGCACAGCAGAACGTCAACGCGACGACATCGGGCGCGCTCACCAACAGCGGCACGTTCGTCGCGCAACAGAACACCAGCATCAGCGCGGGCAGCGTCGCATCGACGGGCACGCTGGGCGCCGGCGTGAACAGTAGCGGTTCGGTCGGCAACGCGGGCGACCTGAATGTTGCGACGACCGGCCAGTTGAGTGCGACCGGCTTGAACGTGGCGGGCGGCAATGCAACGCTCGCGGGTGGTGGCGTCAATCTCGCGGGCAGCAAGACGGCGGCGAACGGCAATCTCGCGCTGAACGCCCGCGCGGGCGACCTCAACCTTGCCGGCGCAACCACGAGCGCCGGGGGCACAGTCAATGCACAGGCGACGGGCGCACTGATCAACGACAACGGCACGATGACGGCGAATGCCGTCACGCTGAACGCGGGCAGCCTTTCGAACCAGGCAGGCAACGTTTCGGCACAGGGGCCGCTCAGCGCTACCGTGGCGGGCAACGTGTCGAACCAGGGCGGCCAGTTTGTTTCGCAGGGTGCGATGCAGATTCGCGGCGGCACGGTCTCCAACTACCAGGGGACCATGCAGAGCGCGGCGGGTTTCGGACTGTACGCGGCCTCGCTGGACAATACGGCGGGCCGCATCACATCATTGAACGGCGACGGCCTGAACCTCGGCATCACGGGCACGCTGCTGAACGGCATCGGCGGCGTGATCGGCGGCAACGGCAACGTCGGCATCAGTGCCTACACCCTCACGAACGCAGGCCAGTTCAGCGCGGTCGGCGCGCTGGCCCTCTCGGCGTCGAGTCTGGTCAACAGCGGAACGGCCACGGCGGGCGGCGCCCTCACGGCCACCGCAACCGGCGCGCTCTCCGACGCAGGCGGCACGCTCTCGGGTGCGACCGTCGCGGTCACGGGCGCATCGATCGACAACACGAAGGGCAACATCAACGGGAATGGGGTTGCGGTTTCGACACCGGGCGACCTCATCAACCAGGGCGGTGCGATCACGCAATCGGGGACGAGCGCGCAGACGGTCAGCGCGGGCGGCAAGCTCGACAATTCGAACGGCGGCCAGATCGCGTCGAACGCCTCGAACCTGAGCGTCACGGCCGCACAGGTCGATAACGATACGGGTGCCATCACCCACGGCGGCACCGGCACGCTGGCGATCAACGCGGGCAACGGCACGGGTGCAATGTCGAACGTGGGCGGCACGGTGACCAGCAACGGCAACGTCGTCGCGCAGGCCGGCGCGTTCAACAACACGAACGGCTCCGTTTCCGGCCAGGGCAGCGTCACGGCGATGGTCGGCGGCGCGCTGGACAATACCGGCGGCAAGGTCCTGTCGAATACCGACCTGAGCGTGACGAGCGGCACGCTCACGAACGACAGGGGGCAACTCGGCGCCGGGGCGAACGAAACCATTCACACCGGCTCGATGACCAGCATCGGCGGCAAGATCGTTGCGCCGGACCTGTCCATCACGACGACCGGCACGCTGGACAACAGCGCGGGCGATATCGAGGCGAACCAGCTTGCGCTCTCCGCCACGGACCTCCTGAATCGCGGCGGCTCGATCACGCAGTATGGCGCTTCGGCAATGGGCTCCAGTGTCAGCGGCACCTTCGATAATTCGAATGGCGGCACGCTGCAGACCAACAGCACGGATTTCAGTCTCACGCCCTGGGCCATCAACAACAACGGCGGCTCGATCCTTCACGCCGGAACGGGCACGTTCACGCTGTCGCCGGGCAACGGCGCGGGCACCTTCACGAACGTGGGCGGCCAGCTCATCACGGCGGGCCAGCTCATTGCGCACGCGGGGAATCTCGACAACACCACGGGCGTGCTGGCGGCACGCGGGAATATCACGGCCATCATCGCCGGAGGCGTGAACAACACGTCCGGCGTCATGCGCGCGCTGTCGTCCTTCTCGCTCACCAGTGGCGGCGCGCTGACGAACGTGCACGGACAGATCCAGTCGGGTACGGGCGCGGCGGGCGACGCCGGCACGCTGGCCGTGCAGGCCCCCTCCATTGACGACACGAACGGCGTCATCGGCAATCTCGGCACGGGCGACACGACCGTTCAGGGCGGCAGCGAACTCATCAACACGGGCGGCCAGGTCACGGGCAATGGCGATGTCAGCGTGAATGCGTCTGCCATGGTGAATACCCAGGGCGGCCAGGTGAGCGGCGCGAACGTCGCAGTGTCGGGCGACACGCTGGACAACACCAGCGGGGCCATCGGCAACGTAGCGGGCAAAACCGGGGACGTGACGGTGACGATCACGGGCGCGATCAACAATACCAACGGCCAGATGGGCGCGACCCATGACCTCGCGGTGAGTGCCGCCACGCTCACGGGCGGCGGGGCCTACAACGCGGCCAATGACGTGGCGGTGAATCTCCAGGGCGACTTCGCGCCCACGCCCGATGTGCAGTTCAACGCGGGTCGCAACCTGTCCTTTACGCTGCCGGGCACGTTCACCAACGGTGCGATGGTCCAGGCGGTGAACGACCTGAACATCAACGCGGGCGATGTCGACAACAGCGGCGTCATGATGGCGGGCGGCACGCTCACCACGCACGCGAATACGCTGGAGAACACAGGCGTGATCGTGGGCGGCAGCGTGTCGCTCAATGCCAGCAGCAGCATCACCAACGTGGGACCGGGCGCGCTTATCGGTGCGACGGACAGCAACGGCACGCTTGAACTGCTTGCGCCCGATATCGAGAACCGCGACGACACCACGGCGACCGACACGCAGGCGACGACCGCGATCTATGGTCTCGGCAAGGTCGTGCTGGCAGGTGGAAAACATGCAGACGGCAGCTACAGCAATGCCGCGCTGATCCGCAACCAGTCCGCACTGATCGAGTCGGCGGGCGACATGGAACTGCACGCCGCTCAGGTGACGAACACCCGCACGACCATGACGACGACCGGCTTTAACCAGCCCGTCGATCCGGCGCTGCTCGACCAGCTCGGCATCAGCCTGTCGGGCTGTACCTCCACGGTCGCGGCTGCCTGCGCCGCCAGTCATCCCTTTGTCGGCTGGATCAACGGCACGCCCGACCTGACCGGCGGCGTGCCGACCGATCCTCCCCACGGCGGACAGTGGAACAGCGGCTGGCAGTACACGACCTACACCGGTGTTGCGCTGGCGAACCTGATCGCCGGTATCAGCCCGCAAGGCCAGATCATCGCCGGTGGCAATCTCGATGCGTCGTCGGTGGGCCTGTTCCAGAACTACTGGAGCGCGGTGGCGGCGGCCGGCAACCTTGCCGCGCCGGTATCGCTCGACCAGAACAGCTGGCAGGGGCAGGCAGCGCCAGGCGTACAGGTCACCTATTCGGGTGAGTATCACTACACGAATTACGACCACAGCATTAATGACTGGCAGCTGCCGTTCGGCGATGCGCCGTTTGTCGGTTCGCGGCCTGGCGGCTATACGCAGGCGGCGCCCGCCGATATCCGCCACTACTCGCTCCCAGGCTATGAATCGTCGTTCGTGGCGGGCGGTACGCTTTCAGGCAACGGCATCAGCATCAACAACACGGCGGGCAATGCCGGCATTCCATCGCTGAATCTCGCACCCGGTCAGGCCATGTCGGGCGTGAACATAAACGGTATCAGCGGCAACGCGAGCGGCGGGAAGTCTGGCGCGGCGTCAGTCAATGGCGGCGGCAGCATGGTCGACCCGGCGATTGCGAGCGCCACAGCGCAGAACGTGCTGCAAAACCTCTCGGTTCCCCAGGGCGGACTGTTCCACCCCGCGACCGCACCGGGCGCAACGTACCTGATCGAAACGAACCCGGCGTTCACGAACCAGAAGACGTTCATTTCGAGCGACTACTATCTGCAACAGCTTGGCCTGAATCCGCAGACGACCGAGAAGCGCCTGGGCGACGGCTTCTACGAGCAGCAGCTTGTACGCAACCAGATTACGTCGCTGACCGGCAAGGCGGTACTCGGCCCGTACACCGATCTTCAGTCGATGTATCAGGCCATGCTCGACGCGGGCGCGTCGCTGTCGAAGTCGCTCGACCTGCCGCTTGGCATGAGTCTGTCGCCTGAACAGGTAGCGGCGCTGACCAGCAATGTCGTCATCATGCAGACGGAGACCGTCAACGGGCAGCAGGTATTCGTGCCTGTCGTCTATCTCGCGAAAGCCAGTCAGCAGAACATGAACGGCCCGCTGATTGCGGCGACCGACATCGACCTCCAGAACGCGCAGACCTTCACGAACAGCGGCACTGTGCAGGCTGGAAACACGATGTCGATTCAGGGCAACCAGATCAATAACGCTTTCGGCACGCTGCAAAGCGGCGGCCTGATGTCGCTGAACACAAAGGGCAATATCGACCTGACTTCGGCAGCCGTGAACGCGGGCAGCCTCGCGCTGAACGCGGGCGGCAACCTGATCCTCAACACGGCGGTCAATACCGTCAACCAGGTCAGCGCGACGGGCGCCACGCGAACCACGAGCACGCTCGGCCCTATTGCGAACCTGAATGTCGCTGGCAACGCAGCCATCGTGACGGGCGGCAACTTCGAGCAGAACGGGGCCAGCCTCAATGTCGGCGGCAACCTCGGCATGGCGGTTGGCGGCAATTACGACCTTGGCTCGGTGCAGACCGGCGAGCACAAGGTCGTTGCGCGCGCCAATGGCAGTTCAAACACCGATTTCAACCAGACGACCGGCAGTTCCATCAAGGTCGGAGGCGTTTCGCAGATTGGCGTGGGCGGCAACCTCACGGCGACGGGCGCGAACATCAACCTGGGCGGCGGCGGTGTCGTTGCGGCGAAGGGTGATGTCACGCTCCAGGCGGCAAAGGCGACCTCGACCGTTGACAGCCATGACTCGGGCAGTGATTCACACGGCAGCTACGCGTCCACGATCCACCGCTCCGACGATACGCTCACGGCGACGACGCTCAATTCGGGCAATTCGCTCACCGTGGCGTCCGGCAACAACATCAACGTCACCGGCAGCACGATCAATCTCGACAAGGGAACGGCGACGCTCGCGGCGACGAACAATGTGAACATCGGCGCGGCGACGGAGACGCATGTCGATAACGGTCAGGAACAGCACAGCCATAGCAATGTGGTGAGTGGCAAGCAGGTGTCGAGTTCGAGTGACACCACTGCCACGCTCTCACAGGGCAGCATGGTTTCTGCGGATGCCGTCACGATCTCAGGCGGCCACGATATCAACGTGAACGGCAGCACGATTGTGGGCACGAACGATGTCGCGCTGAACGCCGCCCATGACGTGAACATCACGACGACGCAGGACACGATGCAGTCGTCCAGCAGCTACCAGGAGACGCGCACGGGCCTGGGGACGAGCGGCCTGACGATCACGGTCGGCACCAGCAAGCTCGCGACGACTGACCAGGAATCGAGCGTCACGAACAACGCGAGCACGGTCGGATCGCTGAACGGCAATCTCTCGATTCGGGCCGGCAACACGCTACACGTCACGGGCAGCGACCTTGTCGCGGGTGGCAATCTCGCGGGCACGGCAGCGAACGTCATCATCGACGCGGCAACCGATACGTCGCACCAGGCGCAGACGCAGAAAACCAGCAGCAGCGGCGTGACGATTGGCCTGTCCGGATCGGTCGGCGATGCGATCAACAGCGCCTATGCGCAGGGCCAGGCGCTTGCGAACGGCAAGAGTAACGGCCGCGCCGATGCATTGCATGCGATTGCGGCGGGTGGCGATGCGGCAATGGCCGGCATGGGCGCAGCGGGTATTGCAGCCGGCGCGACGGGCCCGAATGCGCCGAGCATCAGTGTGCAGGTCAGCATCGGATCGAGCAAGAGCCAGAGCCAATCGTCGGAAGACCAGACGACGCAGCGCGGCTCGAATGTGAGGGCGGGCGGCACTGCGGCATTTGTTGCGACCGGCGACGGCACGCGCGGCAGCGGCAACGTGACAATTGCCGGCTCGAATGTGAGCGCGAATGATGTCGTGCTCGCGGCGAAGAACCAGGTCAACATCGTCAACACGACGAACACTGATGTCACGCAAAGCTCGAACAGTTCCAGCAGCGCGAGCGTGGGTGTGTCGTATGGCACGCAGGGCTTCGGCGTCTCGGCGTCGATGTCGAATGCACATGGCGACGCGAACAGCAATGCGGCGATCCAGAACGCCTCGCACGTCAATGGCACGAACAGCGTGACGGTGGTCTCAGGCAGCGATACCAACGTCATTGGCTCGCAGATCAATGGCGGTACGGTGAACGCGGCTGTCGGCGGCAACCTGAACATCCAGAGCGTGCAGGATACGACGGTGAGCACCGCGCACCAGAGCAGCGCGGGCGGTGGCTTCAGCGTCAGCCAGGGCGGCGGCAGTGCGAGCTTCAGCGCGCAGAACGGGCATGCCGATTTGAACTATGCGGGCGTGAACGAACAGGCGGGAATCAACGCGGGCAACGGTGGCTTCGATATCAACGTCGAAGGCAACACGGGCCTGACGGGCGCGGTCATTTCCAGCACGGCGGATGCGTCGAAGAACAGCCTGAGCACCGGCACGCTGACCTGGCGCGATATCCAGAACCAGTCGCACTACGACGCGACGAGCAACGGCATCAGCGCGGGTGTGGGCGTGGGTAACACTGGCAAGGCTGTTGGCCCTGGCTCGGTAAGCGGTACGGGTGGCGTGACGCCGATGATGAGCCAGAACGACAGCGGCGATTCCAGTTCGACCACGCGCAGCGCGGTCGGCGCGGGCGCGATCAACATCACCAACGGCGCAGCGCAGACGCAGGACGTGGCGGGCCTGAGCCGCGACACGACCGGCACCAACCGCAAGGTGTCGAATACGCCCGACGTGAATCACCAGCTTTCGCAACAGGCCGACACGATGCAGGCCGCGCAGGCGGCGGGTCAGGTGGTGGCGCAGGGAATCGGCGCATATGCGGATAAGAAGCGCGATGATGCGCTCGCCACTGCGAAGGCGGCACTGAAAAGCGGCGACATCGACAGCGCAACGGCCGCGCTCGCGGACTACGACAACTGGGATGAGGGTGGGACGGATCGGGTTGCACTGCACGTAGCAGGCGGCGCACTGGTAGCTGGGCTGGGTGGTGGCGGCATCGGCAGTGCAGCGCAAGGTGCGGCGGGTGCTGGTATCGCGGCTTGGGCTGCGGGGGATCTGAACCGGCTGGCCAACGGCACGCGCGACGCGCTGGGTGGAGGTGATGCGGCGCAGATGGCGGGCAACGTGCTGTCCAATGTCGTGGCCGGTGCGGGCGGGTTCCTGATCGGCGGCACGACGGGCGCATTCACGGCGGGCAATGCGGACCTCTACAATCGAAGCACGGGTAACGGTGACGGCAAGGGCGGCACGATCAATTCGGCTGTAGATTCTGTGAAGAACGCAGCGGCTGGCGCGTGGAACGGTCTGGTCAGCCTTGGCGAGGTTATTGCCAATGTCCCGAACGGCGGCCCGTTTGCTTCGCCTGGCGATCCTGGCTATATCTCGGCGAATGGGCTGAAGCTGCCCTACACTCCAGGTGATCAGGTCGGACCGGGGGTGGAGTTCTTTACGGCCGCGCTGGCGACCAGGGGTGTTGGCACGGTTACTGCGGCGGAAGCCGAAGCAGAGGCGCAAGCAGCGTTGAGATTGGCGCAGTCCACATCCAGCAACTCCATCAATCAAGCAGATTTGGCGACGCTTGCAGCTAATGGAGTGAAGTTCACATCTCAGAACGTGGTGGCAACGGGAACCACGTCATCAGGGCAGACTGTGTTTCTTGAAGCAGGAAATGCAAATGCTGGACTTCAACACATTATTCAAGAGCACGGTGCCGAGTTTGCGAGCATGGGAGTGGCGCCAGCGCAAATTCCCGACGTGTTAATGCAGACCGTAACCCGAGGGACGATTGTTGGCTATCAGGGTGCAGGTACAGGCAGGCCTATCTACGAAGTGACTATTAACGGCCAACAACAGCGAATTGCGGTCACAGTCGGTAGCAATGGATATATTGTTGGGGCGAACCCCAGAGGCAGTGCAAAATGATGAAAATCAAGGTGATGGCGGACTATCGGTGCTATCCGCTCTGGGATATGGCACCTGGAATGTATGGGGACGTTGACCCAAACAGCTTGCCTATCTCAGCGGAATTGAAGCGTCAACTCATTGCTTGGGCACAGGAGTTTGACGCGACATTGAATATGGATGATCCTGCGAGCTCAGGTTTTAAAAGCGACGAAGCAGCCGCTGCATTTAAAGCGTGTGGTCTTCAACTGGCAAGACGTTTGCAGCTAGAACTCGGCACTGATGCCGAGGTTTCCGTGCAAGTGTAAATGCAACAAAAACAAACACAGTTTCGAGCTGGGTTTGCTGTTTATAGCATTGTTCAATCCGGCGTGATGACGAGCCGACCGTACTGGACCTCGATCCTCACGCGTTGACCGGGTTCGAAGCCGGCGTGCTCAAGCCACATGCCGGCGATGCGCAGCCAGGGGAAGAAGGTAGGCGTTCGCCAGTCCCTGCCGGGTTTCGGTGAAGGCCGCCAGCGCATGAGCTGCTGGACGGTGGCGCTGCGCTCGGGATGAGCGGGCAATGCATGACGGGGTCGGCGCCGGGGTGGGTTCGCCAGGGCTTGCACGATCATGGAGCAGTGGGACACGAGCGCCCTGTTCCGCCGGGTTTGCCGTCGCACTGCGTGCGCCGTCAAACCCGGTGGGATGAGATTGCTTCGTGATGCGATGTAATTGAGATGTTCAGAACCTGCCTTCTTGCGGACTCGCGCCTTCTGGCCAGAAAGCGCGTCGGGGCAAAAAATTGCAGGCTCCGATGCATGTCAGGCGAAACCCGTTTGCAAGGGGTTGTTGCGTCGGGGAAAAACCGGATTCGACAACGGCGGGCGCGTCGGATGCACGCGTCTGGCGCGAGGGAGGTGACACGCGCGCAGGTCTCCAGGCCGCGGGCGGCGCGCTGATTGGCGGGCTTGGCGGTGGTAGCGCGTTCGGCGCGATAGGAGGCGCTGCGGGCGCAGGACTCGCGTCAAAGATGGCCGGCCAGACGAAGGAAGTTGCGGGAGCGGTGACGGACGCGACGGGTTCGTCGCTGGCGGGCAATATTGCGGGGAATGTCCTCACAGGTCTGGCTGGCGGGGTGGTCGGCGGCAGTGCGGGCGCGGCGATCGCGTCGAACGTAACCCTGTATAACCAAGGGCATGATAAGAACGAAAGTGAGGCCGAAAAAGAAGCCCAAGAGCTTCACCACGAGGTGGAGGCGGAGCGAGCAAAGCTCGGTCAGGTCTTTGTGCCGAGTGAGGGCAATGGTCCGGTCCAGGTGCGAGGAATGGCGGGGGCAGGTACGCTATCCCAAGGTACGCAAGCAGCGACGAATAATGGACCGAGTGCACCGGTCTATAACCCTGGCGGTGCAGCGCGCGGCTGCGAACAGTGCAAACTGGTCGTCTGGTTCGCTGTCGGATACGGTTGAAAAAATTGCTGGGCCCAACGCCCAGGTCTCTTACACGGATTCAGGGAAAACGATCTACACCAACCCCGTCAACGGACTCTCGGTGGTGTACGACAATACCGGAAACTATTATCGAGTGACGAATTCGGCTGGACAGTATGTCGATCAAAACGGGAATCCGCTGCCGAACAACGTTCCACTAGTTGGGCCAAATAAGACCACGCAAACAGGTGTGCCGTCCGGTATTCGACCAACACTGATCCGACGAAATAGAGGCATACCTATGCAAATGAAGGCATCTAAGTTCATTGGAACGCCCTCTGACTATCAGGCAAGCGAAGAGATTGAGTTTCAACTGACTGGCGAGCTTTCTGAATGGCTATTTGCCACGCGTTTTTGGCAGAACTTCAACGCGACGCATGACACCATCTTCGACCAATTCGAGGAAGATGAAGTAACCATTGAACTTGTGAAACAGGTTGCGGCATCCATTTTCGCGAGAATTCGCGACCTTAGAACTGTTGACCAACCATCGGTTGAATTTGTCTACCGGCGATTGCCGGACGGGATGCCCGTGACAGCACAAATAGCCAAGGACGGTTTGATCGAGGAAATGACGAGATTGGGTGAATTTCTGACCCTGATTGCAGAGCGATACGCGAAAGCGACATTCGACCTGTGAAAGCGTAGAAGTGAATATGGCGAGCACGCTAATAATGTGCTCGCCGCACATCAGGCAGAATCAGGGACTAATTTACCAATGAAGATAAGCAAGAGGCTGGCGGTATTGCCGCTCACAGCCCTGGTAACACTCGCGTCTAACGCGCAGCAGACGCCGCAGCAGCCGCACGCGCGAACGCCGAACAGAACCAGCAGTTACAACAGCAGCGCGACGCACAGCAGCGCGCCCAGCAGGTCAACGCGCCTGCCGTGCGCTCGACGGCACAGAAGGCCGAAGGCTTTCCCGTGTTACCCGTCGAAGCGCCGTGCTTTCGCATCGACGCGTTCGCGCTCGACGTGCCCGCCTCACTGCCCGATATCGCACGCAAACACGGCGCATCCAACCTGCCGCTCGACCCGTTCTGGTTCGCACGCGAATGGCTCGACCACTACAAGGGGCAGTGCATCGGTAAAGCTGGACTCGACACCCTCACGAAAGGCTTGCAGCAGACGATCCTGTCGCGCGGCTATGTGACCACGCGCGTGCTGCTACCCGAACAGGATCTGTCGGCGGGCACGCTCAAGGTCGCGCTCGTGCCCGGTGTCGTGCGTCATATCCGTTTCGCCGATCCTGACACACGCGGCACATGGAAGTCCGCGTTCCCCGCGCGCGACGGCGACCTGCTCGACCTGCGCGACCTTGAGCAAGGGCTGGAGCAAATGAAGCGTGTCGCGTCGCAGGACGTGGACATTAAGATCGAGCCGACAGAAACACCCGGCGAGAGCGATGTCGTGCTGAACATGAAGCGCGCGAAGCCATGGAGCTTCGTCGCATCGGTCGATAACTCGGGCACCAAGGCAACGGGCAAGTGGCAAGGCAACGTGAGCCTTGGCCTTGACAACCCGCTCGGCCTGAACGACGTGCTTGCAGCAGGCGCGAACCAGGACCTGTCATTCGGCAACAAGACACTTGGCTCGCACGGTTTCAACGGCTCGTACTCCGTGCCATGGGGCTACTGGACCGCGACGCTGTCGGGCAACACGAACACGTACTATCAGAACATCGCGGCGGTCAACGAGACGTTCGTATCAAGCGGCAATTCGCAGACAGCCGCGTTCAGGCTCGCGCGTGTATTGTCGCGCAGTCAGACCGACGTACTCGGTGCCTATGTCCAGTTGTCGAAGCGCTTCGGTGAGAGCTTCATCGAAGGAACGACCATCCCGATTCAGGACCGCAACAACACGTTCATCGAAGCAGGCGCGACTGACCGCCACTATTTCGGCGCGGCTCAGTTCGATGGCACGCTCGCATATCGCCAGGGCGTTCGCGGCCTCGGCGCGACTGGCGATCCGAACCCCGACCTGTACGACCAGACCAACAAGCCCGCAACCTATCCGACGTATCTGTTCAGGATGGCCGTGCTCGACGCGAACCTGTCGATTCCGTTCGCTGTCGCGTCGCAAGCCTTCCGTTACGTGACGACCGTTCACGGTCAGTTCACGAACGACACGCTGTTCTATCTCGACGACCTGACGATCGGCAGCCGCTACACGGTGCGTGGCTTCGACGGCGAAACGATGCTCGCGGCAGAGAAAGGCTTCTACTGGCGCAACGAACTGCAATGGCCGATCTTCCAGACCGGGCAGACGCTCTATGCAGGGATCGACTACGGCCGCGTGTTCGGCCCTAACACGGCGATTCTGGCGGGCACCCAACTCGCAGGCGCGGTGATCGGCATTCGCGGCGGCATACCGGCGAAGTACGCGGGAATCTCGTATGACCTGTTCGTGGGCACGCCCATCTACAAGCCAGCCAGATTCCCACCGCACGCGTGACGCTCGGAGTTCAGGCAACAGCGCAGTTTTGATAGCCAGGAAAATCCCAACCCTCAACAACACTTCCCAGCACCACCCCCATACCGCGCATCCTGCCGCTCGCGAAAAAACTCCTCATAAGTCATGACAGCACGATCAGGATGGGTCGCAGCCATATGCGCGACATAAGTCGGATAGTCGGGCAGACCGACCATCAACCGCATGGCCTGCCCGAGGTATCGCCCAGCGTTGCGCACGTCTTCCCGAAGTCCTGAGAACATCGTGCGCTCCTATCACTGTGTGCCGCCGGCGCGCGATGCACCGGGCAGCACTTCGAACGGCGTTTCACGCACGGTCGGCAAATCGGCGCGACGCGCGCGCAACACAGCGAGCACGCCATACACGACGACGCTGACAACCACGAAGATAAACAACCCGGCAAGCGTCGCATCGACATAGTCGTTGAACATGATCCGATGCATCTGCTCGATCGATTTCGCAGGCGCAACGATCTTGCCCGCATCGGCAGCAGCGCCGAGCTTTGCGGCATGCGCCAGGAAGCCGACCTTCGGATTCGCGTCGAAAATCTTCTGCCAGCCGGCCGTCATCGTGCAGATCAACAACCAGACGGTCGGCACGAGCGTCACCCACGCAAAGCGCTCGCGCTTCATCTTGAACAGCACCACCGTGCCCAGCACCAGCGCAATCCCCGCCAGCATCTGATTCGAGATGCCGAACAGCGGCCACAGCGTATTGATGCCGCCAAGCGGATCGATGACGCCCTGATACAGGAAGTAGCCCCACGCGGCCACGCACAGCGCCGTCGCAATCAGATTCGCGGGCAGCGACTCCGTGCGCTTCAGAGCAGGGTGGAAGGTGCCGAGCAGATCTTGCAGCATGAAGCGTCCGGCGCGCGTGCCCGCATCGACGGCCGTCAGGATGAAGAGCGCTTCGAACAGGATCGCGAAGTGATACCAGAACGCCATCATCGCTTCGCCGCCGATCACCTGATGGAGAATCTGCGCCATGCCCACGGCGAGCGTCGGTGCGCCGCCTGCACGCGCGACGATCGTCGTTTCGCCGACGGCCTTTGCGGTTTGCGTCAGCATCTCCGGCGTCAGCACGAAGCCCCATTGCGATACCGTCTGCGCGACGGCGTCCGGTGTCGTGCCTAGCACGGCGGCCGGCGCGTTCATCGCGAAGTACACGCCCGGCTCGATCACGGCAGCGGCGACCAGCGCCATGATCGCGACGAACGATTCCATCAGCATCGCGCCGTACCCGATAAAGCGCGCGTTGGTTTCGTTGTCGATCAGCTTGGGCGTCGTGCCCGACGAGATCAGCGCGTGGAAGCCCGATACCGCGCCGCAGGCGATCGTAATGAACAGGAACGGGAACAGGTTGCCCGACCACACGGGGCCCGTACCGTCGACGAACTTCGTCAGCGCAGGCATCTTCAGTTCCGGCGCGACGACCAGAATGCCGATCGCGAGGCCGAGAATCGTGCCGATCTTCAGGAACGTCGACAGATAGTCGCGCGGCGCGAGCAACAGCCACACGGGTAGAACGGACGCGATGAAGCCGTAGCCGATCAGAATCCACGTGAGTTGCGTGCCGTTGAACGTGAACCATGCGGCGAGCGTCGGGGAATCATGCACGCTCTGACCGAACACGATCGACGCCATCAGCAGCACGAAGCCGATGATCGACACTTCGCCGATACGGCCCGGACGGATGTAGCGCGTATAGACGCCCATGAAGAGCGCAATCGGAATCGTCGCGGCAACCGTGAACGTGCCCCACGGCGAGTTGGTCAGCGCCTTCACGACGATCAGCGCGAGCACGGCGAGAATGATCACCATGATCAGGAACGCGCCGAAGAGGGCGATCACCCCTGGCACGGTGCCGAGTTCCATCTTGACCAGATCGCCGAGCGAGCGGCCGTCGCGGCGCGTCGAAATGAACAGCACGATGAAGTCCTGCACGGCGCCGGCGAACACAACGCCCGCGAGGATCCACAGCATGCCGGGCACGTAGCCCATCTGCGCGGCGAGCACCGGGCCGACCAGCGGGCCTGCGCCCGCGATTGCCGCGAAATGATGGCCGAACAGCACGTATTTGTTGGTCGGCACGTAGTCGAGGCCGTCGTTGTGACGCGCGGCAGGCGTCATGCGCTGCCCGTCGAGCTGCAGCACATGGTTCGCGATGAAGCGGCTGTAGAAGCGGTAAGCGATCAGATAGACGCAGACGGCGGCGATCACGACCCAGAGGGCACTGACCTTTTCGCCATGCGCGAGCGCGATGGTGCCGAACGCAAATGCGCCGAGCAGCGCAACCGCTATCCAGACCAGAAACGAGGAAGCCCGGTTCATGGGTGTCTCCTGTGTACTTGTATAAATGCCCGTCAGCGCCCGCTGGCGAGACCGATTGCAGCGCGCAAGGCGCACGCCGCGCATGGTCGAAGATGTGCCATGCTTTGGGCGTGTAGTATTCGTGTTCGTCGAGTGCGCCACAAGCGCACAACTACGTAAGCGCGCTACGTAGAACTACGTAGGCAGTCCGACTGGTCTTCCGCAGATGAAACTCAAGGCAAAGATATTCATGCTCGCCATCGTGCCGTTTCTGGCCGCGATCGCAGGCATTGCATTCGGCGTGCGCCATCAGGCCACGGGGCTTGCGAGCGCGCAGCACGACACGACGCAATCCGCGTATATGGCGAGCAAGGAAATCGAACTGAGGCACTACGTCGACCTCGCCACCAGCGCGATCAAGCCGCTCTACGACGAGGCGGGCAAGAACGCGCGCGACGACGCGATCTTGCGCAACCGTGCGCTTGCGATGCTCGAGAAGATGGACTTCGGCCAGGACGGCTATTTCTTCGTCTATGACATGCATGGCCGCTCGCTGATGCATCCGCGCGAGCCGGATCTCGTCGGACGCGATCTGTGGACCTTGCGCGACCCGGCCGGGTCGTTGACGATCCAGCAGCTCATTGCGGCCGCTGCACAGGGCGGCGGCTATGTGCGTTACGTGTGGCATCGGCCGTCGACGGGCAAGCTCGCGCCGAAGCTCGGCTATGTCGTTCCGCTGCCGCGATGGGGCTGGATGCTGGGCACGGGCATCTACCTCGACGACGTCGACACGACGCTGGCGCGTATCGATCAGCGCGCGTCATCCGACATCGAACACACGATGTTGTGGATCGGCGCCATCGCACTGGCGGGCCTGTGCGTGATCGCCGTGTGCGCGCTCGTGCTCAACGTGAGCGAATATCGCAGCGCGGACGCGAAGCTCAAGCGTCTCGCGCAACAGGTGGTCGAGTCGCAGGAAAACGAGCGGGCAAGACTGTCGCGCGAACTGCACGACGGCATCAGTCAGATGCTGGTGTCCGTGAAGCTGCTGCTCGAATCGGCGCTCGCGCGTTTCGAACTGAGCGAGCCGCGCGTGCAGCCGGCGGAAACGGCGCTGTCCACGGGTATCGGCCGTCTCGGCGACGCGTTGCGCGAAGTGCGGCGCATCTCGCATGCGCTGCGTCCGTCGATGCTCGACGATCTCGGGCTGGCGGCAGCGCTCGAACAGCTGACGCGTGAGTTGAGCGCGCAAGGTCATCTGGCCATCGGCTTCACGCATGTCTCACACGATCACGCCGCGCACTTGCCCGATACCGTCAAGACCGCGCTGTTCCGTATCGCGCAGGAAGCGCTGACGAACATTTTCCGGCATGCGCAGGCGACCCAGGCGGCCGTGTCGCTGGATGTGTCCGCGAGCCGCGTCACGCTCTCCATCAGCGACGACGGTCGCGGCTTCGACGTCGAACGGGTGCAGGCGGACCCGCGCGCGGGCGTCGGCCTGCGCAACATGCGCGAGCGGCTGGAGGCGCTCGACGGCGACCTGCGACTCGACTCCCGGCCGGGTCATACCATCGTCACCGCGACCGTACCGATCTTCGCACGCGAAGCGCTACCCATCGACATGCAGGCAGATCCGTCATGAACAGTCCAGCGGGCGCGGCGCGCCTGATTCTCGTCGACGATCATCCCCTCGTGCGCGACGGCTTGCGCGCGCGGCTCGAAGCCGTGCCGGGTTTCGCGGTGGTCGGCGAGGCGGGCAACGCCGACGAAGCGCTGGCGCTGGCGGCCGCGCACGAACCGGACCTCGTGCTGATGGATGTCGGCATGCGCGGCATGAACGGCATCGCGCTTGCGGCGCTGTTCCATGAGCGTTTTCCGGGCATACGCGTGCTGATGCTGTCGATGCATGACAACGTCGAGTATGTGACGCAGGCCGTTCGCGCGGGCGCGAGCGGTTACGTGCTGAAGGATTCGCCGGGCGCGGAGATCATTCGCGCGATAGGCGCGGTGCTGGAAGGCAAGACGTACTTCAGCGAAGGGCTCAGCGCGCGGCTCATTCATGCGTCGGCGATGCGCAACCCGATCGAACGTTTGACGCCGCGCGAACGCGATATTCTCGATCAGCTCGCGGAAGGACTGTCGAGCAAGCAGATCGCGCAGCGCAACGGCCTTTCCGTGCGAACCGTCGAAACACACCGGCTCAATCTGAAACGGAAGCTGGAGATAGAAGGGCAGGCCGAACTGATCAAGTTCGCGGTGGAGCATCGGCGCACGAACTAGCTGCCGCTTGCGCGATGCATTGTGCAAGCGGCTGATTCCTCATCGCGCTACGAGCGCGTGCCAGGAGCGTCTTTGCCGTAAGCGTTGTGGTGGGCGTGGTTCACATGCGAACCCGTGTGCGCTTGCGCATGCAGACCGGCGCGATCGCCGGCGCGTTCGAGGCCCTTGTCGCGGTCGCCCGAAACGGGGCCGTTAGTATTGGCGTGACCTTTGGCACTCATGTGACTCGCCGACATGCCACCGGGGCTTCCCATCGATGAGCCGGGACCGCTGCCATTTCCATTGCCGTGGCCGCCCGCGTTTCCACCGCCGTTGCCTCCACCGTTACCGCCGCCGCCACCACCGCCACCACCGCCGCCACCACCACCACCGCCGCCACCACCACCACCGCCGCCGCCGCCGCCACCGCCACCGCCACCGTTCGCAAACGCGGGCACGGCGGATACGCAGGCCAGCAGCAGTATCGCGGCCGCAATGGCCGGTTTCGACTTCATCATGATCGTCTCCCTGATGTCGTTTTTGATCTGCGGATTGTATGAGCTTGTGCGCGTGCGAACGCTTCGCAAGTGGTAATCGACTGTAAATGCTGTATCGGGCATGGCGCTGTTGCGCCGTGCTTTTACGGAAGGTTGCAATTTGCTGTCAGAAACTTCGATGAGCTTGCGTATGCTTCGTCGGCTTCTAAAAACCTCGACGTCGACGAACACCTGCCGGTTCCTCATGCACACCACTTTCGACCTTGCGATTCAAATGTTCCTGTCGCAGCATGCTTTCGCATCGCCTGCGATCAATCATCTCGCGCGAGTGATCTCGGGGCAGGTCATGTTCAAAGGTCTCGTATTGATGCCCGTGCTGTGCTTCATCTGGTTCAGACAAGGCGAACGAAAGGACTGGGAACGCGAGATGGTGATTGCGACGGTTGCGAGCGGCATCGTATCGCTGGCCGTCGGCAGAGTGCTCGCCGTGTTGCTGCCGTTCCGGATGCGGCCGATCGCGGACCCGGCGCTGCACGGTCTGTTTCCGCCCGTCGGTCTGGACGGCGCGAGCGTGATCGCATGGAGTTCGTTTCCGAGCGACCATGCGATGCTGTGGATGGCGGTAGCGACGGGTATCTTCCTGATCTGGCGCAGTGCCGGCACGGCGGCGCTGCTCTACGCAGCGATGTTCATCTGCTTTCCGCGCGTCTTCGTCGGCTTGCACCATCCAACCGACATCCTGGCGGGCGCTGCAATCGGCATCCTGTTCACGTACATCGCGACGCGCGACGCCGTCCGCGAACGCTTTGCCACGCCCGTTCTTCGATGGATGGAGCGGTCGCCGGGCGTGGGCTATACGATGGCGCTGCTGCTGGTCTTCGAACTGGTCACGCAGTTCGACGAGACGCTCCACCTGTTGCACGCAGCGACACGCACGCTATAGACGGGCGAATTCTTCACGCGCCAGTCGTGGTATCGGCAGGCGCTTCGGCCTCGCCGTGCCTGGGCCTGCGAACCGCACGCAGTTTGCCGCTGTTGCCGCCGCCACAGTAGAACGTGTCGGCGCCATCCGATTCGAGCCCCGATACGCCGATTCCATCCGGCATGTCGAGCGTCTCCAGCACTTCGCCCGTGCGCGGATCGACGCGCCGCAAGTCGCTCTTGTCGTCCTGCCAGGTGCCGTGCCAAAGCTCGCCGTCGACCCACGTCACGCCCGTGACGAACCGGCTCGATTCGAGCGTGCGGAGAATCGCGCCCGTCTGCGGGTCGAGCTGATGGATCTTGCGGTCCTGATACTGCCCGACCCACAGCGAGCCTTCCGCCCACGCGAGGCCCGAGTTCATGCCGTCTGGCGCGGGTATCGTCGCGATCACCGCGCCCGATTGCAGGTCCACCTTGCGGATGGTCCCTTCATCGATCTGATACAGGTGATGGCCGTCGAATGCGGTGCCGGCCGTTGCGGGGACATCGATCGAACGCACGGTGTTTCCGCTCGACGGATCGAGCGCATTCACCGTTGCGCCGCCGGCAAACCAGACGTTCTGGCCGTCATACGTGACGCCGGCCACGCTGTCGATGCCCGAAAACGGGCCGTATTCACGCACGATTTCAGCAGGTGAGCGCTTCATGCTTCCATCCCTGTCGGTGAAGTATCGAGCCTTACATGCTAGTCGATTGGCAGCGGCGTGGGGAGTAACAACGCCGTCGCGAATCCGGGCATGGGCGGCATCGTCCAGCGGCGCGCGCGGCCCTGTCCGAACGATTGCACCTTATCCGCCGACGCAAGCGAATCGAGTGCGCGCTGAACGGTCCGCTGGCTGGCGCCGAGCGCCAGCGCGAGCGCGGAACTCGACCACGCTTCGCCATCGGCGAGCAGCGCGAGCAGCGTGGCGTGTGGTTCGTCGACGGGCCGCGCCAGCACTGCTACTTCGGCGGCGCCGTGCGGCATCAGTACGAAGCCGCGCTTGGTCGCGCTGATATCGGCGAGCGCGCCGAGCATCGAGCGCAGCCGGCCGATCTCGACGCGCAGGCGCGCGCGATGCGATTCGTCCACATGCTTCATTCTGAACGCGCGTTCGATCAGCGAGTCGCGCGGCACATCGGCGGGCCATGCTTCCGCCAGTGTTCGCGCGAGATTGAACAACACAGGACGGCTGGCGAGCGGAATCACGTTGTCCGCCTTGCGCACGGCGTGACGGCAAGCATCGACGAGCAACGCATCCGACGCCATCCATGCTTCGACATCGCCGAGCAGCAGGAGCTTTTCTTCGCCGCGCGAGATCAGGCGCGCGGCAGGCTCGTTCAGCAGGCGCGCCGCGCTTTCGACTTCGACCATCAGACCGGGAATGCCCGCATGCTGCGCGGCGCGCCGGGCTCTCGCAAGCGCCGCGCGCGCAGGTTCGGTGTGCAGCCGCCGCATTGCGATGCCTGCCACGATCAGTTCGTGCGCCGCACGTGACGCAGGCGGCAACGGCGCCGGATCAAAGCTTTCGAGCAGGGCTTCGGCTTCGTCGAGACGTCCGATCAGAACCAGGCGCCGCACTTCGAGTTGGCGCGCGTGTGCGGCATTCAGACGGTCACCATGCGCTTCGAGCGTCTTGCGCGCCGCATCGAGCGATTTCGCGGGCCACCCGAGGTCGCGCGACGCGAGCGCGATTTCCGCTTCGGCGACGATGCAGCGCGCACGGGCCACGGCTTCCCTCGGACCGAAGGCGCGCGCCGCGCTGCGCACGAGCGCCTTCGCGCGTGCGAGATCGCCGAGCTGCGCCATCGCGATGCCGCGCAGCGCGAGCGCGGGCGCGTCGTCGCGCAACGCGACGCAATTCAGCGCACTGAGCGGATCACCCGCCGCGAGCGCGCGCGCCGCGGCTTCGATGACTGCGTCCATCTGAATCACGCCACACTTGTCACTCCCGCCTATTGGATGTCGCGCACTAATCTAGCACGGACGATTCTTCAACGGAGGGACGAACGATGAGCACGCATACGGTTGGTACACGCGACGCCTGGCTGAAAGCGCGTCTTGAACTGCTCGAAGCCGAAAAGGCGTTGACGCGGCGCAGCGACGAACTGGCGCGACAGCGCGCGGCGCTGCCCTGGGTCAGGCTCGACAGGCAGTATCGATTCGAAACGGACGACGGCAGCGCGACACTAGCGGATCTTTTCGCAGGACGCTCGCAGCTCATCGTCTATCACTTCATGTTTGGACCCGACTATGCGGCGGGCTGCCCGTCGTGCTCGGCGATTGCGGATGCCTTCGATGGCATGGCCGTTCATCTTGCCAATCACGATGTCACGCTGACGGCCGTATCGCGCGCGCCGCTGGCAAAGTTGCAGGCGTACAAGCAGCGCATGGGCTGGAAGTTTCCGTGGGCGTCTGCGCACGACAGCGAGTTCAACTTCGACTTCAACGTGTCGTATACCGAGGCGCAGCAGCGCGCAGGCGATATCGAATACAACTTCACGCGCGGCGGGCATGCGATGGACCTGACGCCTGCGCCGGAGCCCGTCGTCCAGTTCGCGGCTTGCTGCGGAACGGACGCGCCGACTTACTCGCGCGACCGGCCAGGCATGAGCACCTTCGTGCTCGAAGACGGCGTCGTGTATCACGCGTACTCGACGTATGCGCGCGGCCTGGACGGACTGTGGGGCATGTATCAGTGGCTCGATCGTGCGCCGAAAGGGCGCAACGAGACGGGTATCTGGTGGCGCCGTCACGACGAGTACGAACAGCGGCGAGGCTGATCGTGGATATCGTCGGCGCGAGCCTGATGCCTCTCGTGTCGCGACACGTGTACACGGCGCGCGTGTCGCAGCGTGTCTTCGTCGGTGTCGTGGCGCTCGTCTTCGCGATATGCGCCGGAGCGACGGTGGTCTGGTGCCTGTCGATGTCGACGATTCCAGAGCTGCCGATGACCGGCGGCTGGTCGCTGTCGATGACCTGGGCGCCGATGTGCGGACAGAAGTGGCCACGCATCGCGGTTTCGTTCGTCGGCATGTGGATCGTGATGATGGCGGCGATGATGTTGCCGTCGCTGGCGCCTGTGTTGTGGCGTTATCACGAGGCATTGGGCAGCACGGGCAGGCCGCGTGCGTATCGGCTCACAGTGCTGGCAGGCATGGGTTATTTTGCCGTGTGGGCAGTCCTGGGTGCGATCGTATTTGCGTTGGGCTTCGTGTTCACGATGCTTGCCATGCAATGGCCCTTGCTGTCTCGCGCCGTGCCTCTCGCAGGCAGTCTCGTCGTGCTGCTTGCGGGCGGGTTGCAGTTCAGCGGATGGAAGGTGCGTTATCTGACATGCAGCCAGGGCGTCTCGTTGTGTCGCGAAGGATCGGCCTGTATGCATGGTGCGCGGCTCGGCATTCATTGCATCGTTTGCTGTGCGGGATTGACGGCCGTGCTGCTCGTCAACGGCATGATGGACTTGCGCACGATGACGCTCGTGACGCTCGCCATCACCGCAGAGCGTCTTGCTCCAGCGCCCGAACGCGTTGCGCATGCGATCGGCGTGGTTATCGTCGTGATCGGGTTGTCGATGTTCGCACGAGCGATAGTCTTGTTTTGACCGCATCTGCGCATCAGAAAACGGCATGCAACCGGCACGCAAACCCACTGCGTGCCGGCCGCCACCTCAGATCGATTTCACTTCTCCGCCATCCATCCGCAACGTCGATCCTGTCATCCAGTGCGCGCCCGGCGACACGATGAACGCCATGAGTTCCGCGATTTCCTCGGGCGTGCCGTAGCGCGCAATGCCCGCTTCCTTGGGAAACTTCGCGGTCGCTTCTTCGACGCTCATGTTGTGCAGCGGCGCCCAGTGTTCGAGATACGACTGGCGACGTCCCGTCATCACCGGACCGGGCAGCACGCTGTTGACCTGAACGCCGTCCTCGATGCCGCGATCCGACAACGCCTTCGCCAGCGCGACGATCGCCGCGTTGATTGTGCCGACAGCCGCATAGGGCGCCTTCGGAAACAGCGCGGAGTTGCCCGACATCAGCACGACCGAACCCGAGGTTTCCTTCAACGCGGGCCATGCCGCAATCGTCAGGCGGCGCGCGCCGTGCAGCTTCAAGGCAAGACCGTGTTCCCACTGTTCGTCGCTCATGTCGAACACGTCGATTTGCGGCACGGCGCCTGCAATGTTGAGCAACGCGTCGATCCGCCCGAATGCCGCGAGTGACCGATCGACGACTTCCTGCGCCGCGTTGCGCAACGACAGGTCGATGTCGATGGCCAGTGCTTTTGCACCTGCATCGACGACAGCCCGCGCGGTTTCATCCAGATTCTCTCGATTGCGCGCAACCAGCACGATCGCGTCGAAGTCCTTTGCCAACCTGATCGCCGTCGAACGCCCGATGCCCTGGCTCGCGCCCGTGACGATCGCTACTTTGCTGGACATAACATGTCTCCTGGTTCGATGGATGGACGCTCAGTGAACGACGACCATCTTGCCGCCGGCTTCATTCGCTTCCATCACACGATGCGCTTCGCGAATCTGATCGAACGAGAACACGCGCGATGGCCTCGCGCTGAAGCGGCCCGCTGCGACATCGGCGGCGATCGCTTGCAGCGGCACATCGGACAGCGGAAAGCCGGGCGTGCCGAACACGAAGCTGCCGAAGAACGTCAGGTACACACCGCTCGACATTTGCAGCAGCGGATTGAACTCAGGGATCGGCGCGAGGCCGCCCAGCCAGCCGGCCAGACACGCACGGCCGCCACGGCGCAGCATTGCGAGCGAGTCGAGAATCACGCTGTTGCCGACGAGGTCTAGCACGGCGTCGATCTGCTTCGCTTCGGCGATGCGCTTCGACAGATCGGGACCTTCCAGTTCGACGCGCGATGCGCCCAGCGCTTCGAGCATCGCAAAACGCGCCGGATTGCGCGTCGTCGCGATCACTTTCGCGCCTGCATTGACGGCCAGATTCACGGCAGCCTGTCCAAACGAAGAGGTCGCGCCGCGAATCACCACCGTTTGACCTGCCTGGATGTCGAGGTTGCGGAACAGGCATGTCCACGCCGTCGCGTAGGTTTCCGGAATCGCCGCGAGTTCGGCCCACGGCAGATCGGATTCGATCAGCGCGACGTTCGATACGGGGGCTCGCGTGTACTCCGCGTAGCTGCCGTTGATCGTGCGTCCCAGCCCGCCCATCAATGCGGCCACTTTTGCGCCCACGGGAAACTCGCCACCCGGACACGACTTCACGATACCCACGCATTCGATGCCGCTCACCTTCGCGGCTTCGGCCCATTCGCCGCGCCGCATGTGCATTTCGGCGTGGTTGATGCCGAACGCCTTGATCTCGATGACGACATGACCTTCCAGCGGTTCCGGTTCCGGCAGTTCCGTATAGACGAGGCTGTCGAGGCCGCCGAACTTTTCGAGCACGATTGCGCGCATGAGGGTTCTCCTAAGGTAGAGGGCGCGTCGGACGACGCAGTGTTATCGGGCAGATGCGAACCCACCCGTCGATGTCAGCGAAGCAGGAAGCCGGCAATGGCGGCGGCGATGTCGGCCGCGTGTGTTTCGAGCGCGAAGTGGCCCGTATCGAAGAAGCGCACGTCGGCGTCCGGCAGATCGCGCTTGAACGCTTCGGCGCCCGGCGGCAGGAAGAAAGGATCGTGCTTGCCCCACACCGCGAGGAACGGCGGCTGGTACGTGCGGAAATACTGCTGGAACGCCGGATACAGCGCGACGTTGCTTTGATAATCGCCGAACAGGTCGAGCTGGATCTCGTGTGCGCCCGGACGGTTCATGTAGTAGTCGTCGAGGGAGTAGCCGTCGGGCGAAACGGCCGTCGGGTCGGTGACGCCGTGCGTGTATTGCCAGACCGTCGCGTCCTTCGTCAGCAGCGCGCGCAGTGCGTCGCGGTTCGCCTGCGACGGATCCTTCCAGTACGCCTGGATCGGGTTCCAGCCGTCGCTCAGTCCTTCCACATACGCATTCCCGTTCTGCGAAATGATTCCCGTGATGCGCTCGGGATGCTTCAGCGCGAGCCGGAAGCCCGTCGGCGCGCCGTAGTCGAACACGTACACCGCGAACCGGTCGAAGCCGATCACTTCCGTGAACCGGTCGATCACGTTGGCGAGATTGTCGAACGTGTAAGCGAAGCGCTCGCGGTCCGGCATGTCGGACTGGCCGAAGCCCGGCAGATCCGGCGCGACGATGTGAAAGCGGTCGGCCAGCAGCGGAATCAGATCGCGGAACATGTGACTCGAACTCGGAAAGCCGTGCAGCAATAGCAGCTTCGGCGCGCCGGCGCGGCCGGCTTCGCGATAGAACACGTTGAAACCGTCAACGTCGGCGCGGCGATGGGCAATCGTGGACATGGCGTTTCTCTCCGTAAAAAGTGGGTGTCGCGGGTGGCGACTTAGGTAACCTCTAAAAAAGTGATAATCAGGTTACAAAGTGCGGATGTAACTTGTCAAGTGGTTTTTTAGTGGTTACTATGACAGCATCGTCACCTCGCATTCGTCATAGCAATGGACTACCGCCAGATTCCGGCCATCTTCGTGGCCGACGCTCCGGGCCTCGACTTCCTGAACTCGGTCGCGACGCCCGTCGACGAACCCGTCGACTGGATCGTCGACGGCGAAGGCCTGCTCGGCTGGCTGGAGCAGGCGGGCATGGTTCCGCCCGACGCGCTCGCTGACATCCGCACGGGCTCGACGCCGCAGAAACTCGACGAAGTCGCGGCGCAGGCGCGTGGGTTACGCGAGTGGTTTCGCGGTTATGTGAAAACGAGGAAAGGGCAGCCGCTGGCGGCAAACGATCTGCGCGATCTCGAACCGTTGAACCAGTTGCTTGCGCGTGACGTGCAGCATCGCGAGATCGTCGCGAGCGGGCCGGGCGAGGCGGGCGTGTTTTCATTGCACGCGAAGCGGCGCTGGGAGTCGGCGGAATCGCTGTTGATGCCGATCGCCGAGGCGCTGGCGAAACTCGTCTGCGAAGA
The DNA here is from genome assembly GCF_017104565.1 of Paraburkholderia sp. Tr-20389. GTDB lineage: Bacteria > Pseudomonadota > Gammaproteobacteria > Burkholderiales > Burkholderiaceae > Paraburkholderia. The sequence goes on from NZ_JAAGPD010000001.1 coordinate 49,098, forward strand.
GGACTTCACGCACGTGAAAGCATGTGAAGGACCGAAATGCACGCTGCTGTTCGCCGATCACACGCGAGGTCACGCGCGCAGGTGGTGCAGCATGGCGATCTGCGGCAATCGCGCGAAGGTGGCCGCGCATCGCGCGCGGCTCAAGGAAAGGCAAGGCGAGTAGTCCGCTATTCGCGCTTCGTGAAGGCGCGCTTCCATCCAGGCACAATCCGTTGCATTGACGCTCGTACGGAAACACTCGCGTCATTGCCATCGCACGCGTACGCGGAAAACATCACGTCCGGAACCGCAGCGTGACGCTCGACGACGTCTCGTGCGTTGCCCATCACCATCGTCTGATTCGCGTGGTGCCTATCTGTGAATCTGATAGCGCTATGCAATCCCTTCGCTTGATGCGCCTGTCGATCGATGCGACTGTGTGGCCTCGATTGCATGCATCGACATCCATCAGCACATCGGGAGACGGAGATTCAGACATGAGTTCACTCACCACAGTGGAGCGTATCGGCAACTTTGCAAACAACGCTCGACTGTCGCATCTGTCGGAAGCATCGAAAGCGCTATTCAGACGCAACATTCTCGATAGCCTCGGCTGTGCGATTGCCGCGCTTCCCGGCGCACCATTCGCAGCACTTCGCGACCAGTTCCACGAATATCGCGGCACGCAGCGGGGCTCCTGCACGCTGATCGGCGGCGGTCACGCGGCGCCCGACGAAGCCGCGCTCTATAACTCCGGCCTCGTGCGCTATGTGGATCTTCTCGATAGCTACATGTCGCCGGGCGGGCTGTGTCATCCCAGCGACAACTTTGGCGCGATTCTCGCGGCCTCCGAACATGCGTCGGCGTCGGGCGCCGAGTTCATGCTCGCGCTTGCCGTGGCCTATGAAATCGAGTCGCGCATCACGGCTGTCGTCCCCGTGATGGCGAAAGGATTCAATCACGCGATCCAGCTCGCTGCTTCGGCGGCGGCCGGTGCCGGCAAGCTGTTTGGATTGTCGGCGGAGCAGATCGCACATGCCGTTGCCATCGCGACCGTGGACAACGTTTCGTTGACGTGCGTGCATTCGGAGCCGGTTTCGCAGTGGAAAGGATTTTCGCCCGGCATCACCGGCATGCGTGCCGTGTATGCGGCATCGCTGGCGAAGCGGGGTTTCACCGGCCCGCTGCGCCTGTTCGAGGGGCCGAACGGACTTGAGCGGATGTTCGATCAGCCTGTCGATATCGATTGGGAAAGCCCGGCGCTCGACGTCGTTCAGCAGACGGTGATGAAGAAATACTGCTCGCTGATTCACGGCCAGCCGGTTCTCGAAGCAACGCTGGCGCTTCGCAAGCAACACGGCATCTGTGCCGAAGAAGTCGAAGCGGTGCAATGCGACATCTTCCAGATGGGCTATGACATCGCGGGCGGCGGCAGCTTCGGCGCAAAAGACCGGCCGATGACGAAGGAGCAGGCCGACTACAACCTCAAGTACCTGATTGCCGCAGCATTGCTCGACGGTCAGGTCGGACCGGCGCAACTCGAAACGCAGCGCATCCAGGCTGCCGACGCGCAGGCATTGCTCGGCCGCGTGACGGTCGCGCCCGATGCGACCTGCTCGTCGCAGTATCCGAATGAACTGAATACGCGCGTGACGATCACGCTGAAGAGCGGGCGTGTGTATTCGAAGGAGCACGTCGGATTCGAGGGGAGTATCGAGAATCCGCTCACGTGGGAACGCACCGTCGAGAAGTTCAACTGGCTCAGCGAACAGTACGCGGGCGACAGTCTTCGAGAAGAGATCGTCGAACTCGTTACGAAGCTGGAGACACACTCCGTGAAAGAGTTGATGCAACTCATGAGCCGTGTCAGCCCGGAAGCGAAGTTCCCCGCCCGGCATCCGGGCATCCAGTAAGTCGAATTTGATCAGGAGATACTGATGGCACTGATTTCGTGCGATATGCGTTTCGGCCGTACGGACGAGCAGAAGCGCAAGCTTGCAGCAGGCCTGTTGCGCATCGTCGGCGATGCAACGGGCGAAACGAAAGAGGATATTTTCGTGGTGTTCCGCGAAGGACGCGGCATCAATTTCGTCGAGCATGGCGAACATTTGCCCGAGTATGTCGAAGGCGCGGCAAACGACAAAGAACTCATCGCACGCCTCAAATAAACCAGGAGACGCTTACATGCCATTCATCGAATGCCATATCAAGAAGGGGCTGTCACAGGCGCGCCGCGAACAGCTGATGCGCGACATCATTCAGGTGACGCATGATTCGATCGGCTCGGACCCGAAGATCATCAATGTGATCATCCACGAGCATCCCGCCGAAAACATCAGCATATCGAGCCGTATCAACGGAGAGGAATTCAGGCGGGAAACGCCGGTCTGATCGCTCTCGTGGCGTTGCTCATTCTTTTCTTAACAGGCTTCACTACGTGACAAGTGGCGGCTATGCTCTACGTGTAGTCAAATCCGCTGAACCCGGCGCCATCGGGTCGACCCTGGAAGTGCACTGCGTCGGCTCGCTGGCAAACGCACAATGATGAATATCGTCGACGGGAGACCATGTCATGGCTGACGCAAAACGACTCTTTGCCGCCCTTGTCGCTTCGACGCTTCTCGCCAGTATGCCGGACGTGTCATGGGCGACGGAGCAGGCTCAACAACGCCGTGCCGGGCGCGATGTGCGACAGGACACCCGCCAGGGTTCACGCCATACCAAGCAGGACTGCCGCGCCGCGAACCAGAAAAGCAATTCGCAATGCCGGCAGGACAAGCGCGATACCAAGCAGAACGGGCGGCAGGCAGCCCGTGACATCAAGTATTGAGCTGAATCCGGACGCGATCCGCGCATGCACGGAGCAAAGAAATAAAAGTCCGGATATGCGACCAAAGTCCAATTGAATATTGTGGGAGCAGGTCCGATAGTACAGGTACGTCGGATGGTTACTGCTTTGCATCATATGCGTGTCGTTGGGGCGCGTCGCCTGAGGCTCGAAGGCCGCCGCGCTTGTAAACGCTTGCTCGCAGGTACGCCGTAGCATCGCTGTCATGCGCAGATCGCGGGTGGTGCAGTCCGCGGGACAACGCTGTCGCTGTGTAAAGAACCCGGAACAGTTGAGAAATATTCGCAAGATGGTCGAGGCGGAAGTCGTCTACTCAGGCGCGGTCGCGATATCCGTAGCGCCCTGCACGAGCACGTAGCTTGCCGGCTGATCGGTGCTGATTCGCGAGGCGACCTGGCGGGAGAACAACCTATGCTGCTCACACCGATTACCGAACGGGTGTTGTCGAGAGAGTTGCTCGACGTGCTGATCCGCGCCGGGCTCATCGCGGTTCTGGCCAGCTTCTGTTTCCGGATCTTCGTTCCCTTTCTCAACCTGATGGTCTGGGCACTGATTCTCGCGATCACGCTCTATCCGCTTCAGGTCCGGCTGCGCCGCGCGCTAGGGGGCAAGGATGGTCTCGTTGCGACGCTGATCATTCTCATCGCGTTCGGCGTCATTCTCGTACCGACATACATGCTGGGTCTCGCCGTTGCCGATTCGATCGAGCATGCGATGGGCATCGTCAAAAGCGGCAGCTTCCGCATTCCGCCGCCTGCCGATTCGGTCGCCAGCTGGCCGGTGGTGGGCCAGCGTGTCTACGATTTCTGGCAGCAGGCGTCGACGGATCTCACGGGTCTCGCTCAGAAGTTCGCACCGCAACTCAAGGGGGCGGCTGTCGTGCTGCTGGAAACGGTGACCGGGCTCGGCGCCGGGCTGCTGGTCTTCTTCGTCGCGCTGATCGTCGCGGGTATCTTCATGGCCCATGGCGAGAAGGGCTATCGCAGCGCCGTGCAGATTGCATCGCGCATCTCGGGCCCGGACAACGGACCGCAGATCGCCGACCTGTGCACGTCCACGATTCGCGCGGTGGCGCAGGGCGTGGTCGGCATCGCGTTCATCCAGATGCTGCTGATCGGCATCGGCTTCGTCGTGATGGGCATACCCGGCGCGGGTCTGCTCGCGCTTGCCGTGTTGCTGATCGGCATCATGCAGTTGCCCGCCACGTTGATCACCATTCCGGTGATCGTTTTCGTCATCGTCACCGAGGGCGTCAGCACGGCAACGATCATCTTCTCGGTCTACATTTTCGTCGCGGGCCTCGCCGACAACGTGCTCAAGCCACTGCTGCTGGGCCGCGGCGTGGCCGTGCCGATGCCCGTCGTGCTGATCGGCGCGCTCGGCGGGATGGTCACGGGCGGCGTGATCGGTCTGTTCATCGGCCCCGTGATGCTCGCAGTCGGCTATCAGCTGTTCTGGCGCTGGGTGAAAGACCAGCCGCAAGTCAAAAACGTTCAGACACAAGAGCAGCCTTAGCGCTGCGAGGATCGCGCTGTGTCTTTCGCGACACGTCCACCTGGAATCGCAGTGCTGCTCGGGGCGGTCTGCCTGAACGGATGCATGCGTGTCGGACCGGATTTTCAGCCGCAGCATGAAGCGTGGAGCGAGCACTGGCGTAGCGCATCGATCGAGCAGGTCACGCAGTCAGGAACCGCGCCCGATATCCGCCAGTGGTGGCAGATATTCGGCGACGCGAATCTCGAACGGCTGATCGCCGAAGCGGATGCGAACAACGGCGATCTGAAGATTGCCGGTCTGCGCGTTCTCGAAGCGCGCGCGCAACTCGGCATCGCGCTGGCGGGACGCTATCCGCAGGTGCAGCAGGCGAGCGGCAATGTGATGTACGGAGGGCGCAAGCGCTCCGATGGCTTCAATACCCGATCGGGCGGTTACTGGCAGTACGGCGCAGGCTTGAGCATCGGTTGGGAGCTGGATTTCTGGGGGCGTTTCAGTCGCGCGATCGAATCCGCCGATGCCGCGTTTTTTGCGGCGCAGGCCAACCGCGAGGGGGCGCTCGTTCTGTTGCACGCCCAGGTCGCCGATACCTACTTCACGATGCGTACGGCCGAGGCGCGGCTGCGTATCGCGCGCGAGAACGCCCAATTGCAAAAACGCAGCTACGACATCGCGCAAAAGCTCTTCAAGAGCGGAGAGACGGATGAACTCGATCTCCAGCAGGCCAAGACGCAGTATCTTGGCACGCTGAGCAGCATCCCGGAGCTGGAAAGCCAGATCGTGCTCACGCACCACGCGTTGTCCGTGCTGCTGGGCCGCCCGCCTGGACCGCTGCCCGAGCTGGATGCGCAGTCGGGCAAGGAAGGCGTCGTGCCGCTCGTGAGCCGCGCCGTACTGCAGGACGTGCCCGCCGATCTTCTGCTGCGTCGCCCCGATGTTCGCGCCGCCGAGTATCAGATGGCCGCGCAGTCGGCGCAGATCGGCGTGGCGAAAGCGGATCTGTATCCGTCCGTGTCGCTGGTTGGCTCGCTCGTGTGGAGCGCCAGTTCGCTCACCGGTTCGCCGAACACGCTGGCGCTCGTCGCCGGTCCGAGCGTCACGTGGAATATTTTCGACCACGGCAGGATCACCAACAACGTGCGGGTGCAGGACGCCCGGCTGCAACAGTTGACCGTCGCCTATCAGAACACCGTGCGCGAAGCGGCTCGCGAGGCCGACGATGCCGCGACCGCGCTGATCGCCGCCTTGCAGCGCGACACGATCCTGAACGACGCGCAAGGTGCCGCGCGACGCTCGCTGACGCTCGCCAATACGATCTATCGCGAAGGCTACTCGGACTTTCAACGGGTACTCGATGCGCAGCGCGCGCTGTTCGCGCAGCAGGATGCGTATGTCGTCAATCGCAGCAATGCCGTCGGCGACCTGATCGCGCTTTACAAGGCCCTCGGCGGAGGGTGGGACACGGATCAGCCGCTGATCGACGCGGCGACTCGCGAGCAGATGCGGCAACGTACCGACTGGGGCGATCTGCTGAACGATACGACCTCGAAATCCGACTCGCGCGGTCAGGCGGAAGGTGCGTCACGATGAGCGATACGTCCGGTTCGAAGGTCGGTGCGTCGCCTGATCCGTCTCAACCCGCGTCCCAGTCCGCGCCTGAAACTCCGCCTGCATCCACCGTGGAGCCGTCGGGCAAGGCGTTGAAAATCGTCGTATGCCTGATCGTACTGAGCCTGATCTGGTATCTCCTCGCGGACCGCTTCACGCCTTATACCCAGCAGGCGCGGGTCCAGGCGTACGTCGTGCCCGTGGCCGCCGAGGTGTCGGGACGCGTGACGCACGTGTTCGTGCACAACAATCAGGAAGTCGACGCGGGTCAGATGCTGTTCGAAGTCGATAGCGAGCCGTATCGTATCGCCGCTGATCGCGCACGCGCCGATCTGGAGTCCACGCGCCGCCAGGTCGGCGCCAGTACGGCCGGCATCGATTCGGCGCTTGCCGGTTTGCGGGCCGCGATTGCCAACGAGGTCAAGGCGCGGCAGGACAGCGACCGCCTGGAGCGGCTGTATCGCGAAGACGAGGGCACCGTGTCGCTGCGCCGCCTGGAAGTGGCGCGCGCGACGCACGAGCAGGCACAGAGCCAGGTGGCTGCCGCACGTGCCGAAGTCGTGCGGGCGCGCGAGCAGCAGGGCGGCAGCGAAGCCGAGAACGCGCAGTTGCGCAGCGCCGCCACCGCACTGGAAAAGGCCGAACTCGATCTCACCAACACGCGGATCAAGGCGCGCTCGGGCGGCGTGGTCACCGATCTGCGCACGGAAGTCGGCCAGTTCGCGGCGGCGGGCGGGCCTGTGATGACGTTGATCGCGATCCGTGACGTATGGATCAGCGCCGACATGACGGAGAACAACCTGGGGCATCTCCAGCCCGGCACGCCCGTGGGCATTGCACTGGATGCGCTGCCGGGCGAAGTGTTCACAGGGCGCGTGCGCAGCATCGGTTATGGCGTGAGCGTGGGGCAGAGCACGCCGCCCGGCAGTCTGCCCACCGTGCAGAACAGCCGCGACTGGCTGCGTCCCGCGCAACGCTTCCCCGTCATCGTCGAATTCGATGAGAGTGAGCGCGCGCGTCTGCATGACATGCGTGTGGGAGGACAGGCCGAGGTGATGGCGTTCCCGAGTCAAGGCAATCCGCTCAATCTGCTGGGACGCGTGTTCCTGCGTGCGATGAGCTGGGTTTCATACCTGTACTGAGGCACCTATGCAGCTCGCGCTTCAGCGTGCCGGCTTTCGCTCACTGCGCATCGCCACTGGGATGGCGCTTGCGCTTGCGCTCAGCTTCGGACTGGATTTGCCGATCCCTGTCATCGCGCCCGTGTTCGCGGTGTTTCTGCTCGCCACGCAGAGCCGTCCGCTGCCGCTGAAGGCAGCCGTCGCGCTCGCGCTGGTCGTTGCGCTCACGACGGGCAGCGGTCTGCTGCTCGTGCCCTTGCTGCGTTACTACGCGTTTGCGGGCGTGATGCTGACGGCACTCATGCTGTTTCTGGCTTTCCGCTACGGACTGCGCGGCGGGAACAATCTCGTCGCGACCTTTCTGGCGGCGGGATTGACGATGATTTCCGCTGCGGGCACTGCGGACTTGCAGCTCGCGGCGACAGTCGTCGGCGCGCTGACGAAGGGGCTGCTGCTTGCGGTGCTGGTATCGGCCGTCGCTCACGCGCTGTTTCCCGAGCAGGCGAGCGCGCGGCCGCAACCCGCCGCGCGAGCGTTGTCCGGAGACCAGGCCACGGCCATCGCACTGCGCGCGACGCTCGTCGTGCTGCCCGCCTATCTGCTTGCAATGACCGATCCGGCGAGCTACATGCCGATCATCATGAAGTCGGTGAGCCTCGGCCGGCAGACCTGCACGACGACGGCCCGCACGGCAGCCCGCGATCTGATCGGCTCGACGCTGCTCGGCGGTCTGCTCGCCATCGCGGTCTGGTTTGCGCTCAAGCTCTTCGTGCATCTCTGGATGTTCTTTCTGTGGATGATGCTGATCGGTCTGCTGGTGGGACGCAAGTTCAATGGCCTCAGCCCGACGCGTTATTCGCCTGGTTTCTGGCTGAACAGCCTCGTGACGATGATCATTCTGCTCGGGCAATCGGTGCAGGACAGTGTCGCGGGTAAAGACGTGTACACCGCGTTTGCCGTGCGCATGTGGCTCTTTCTGGCGGTCACCGTCTACGCGTGTTTCATGCTTCTGCTGTTCGAGAAGCGGGGGCAGGGGCGAGCCAGGTCAAAGCGCAATGCGGTTCGTCGCCCCTGAGAGGAGCCGGCAATGGACAATGCGACAAGCGACGGCGTTGTGCGCCTGCGGGCTCGCCGGTGGGAAGGCGCAGAAGGGTAGTCGTCAGAGGATGCAATCGACAGGAGCGGGTTATGCAATTGCCTACCATCAGATCGGCGCATGGACGAGCGGATATTCCGTTCGCGCGTGCCAACGCCGGTATGGTTCGCAGGCTAGGGACATGGGGCGCGGCTTTGCTGATCGCGCTGTTGCCTTGTCAGTCGCATGCACAGGCGGCAGGGGGGCAACTGTCGGATCGCACGGTCATCGGCGGAAACGTGAAGCGGCATGCCGACGCCGTGCTTGCTGTCATGTCCTACACGACCGTCCCCGATGTGACGACCAGCTCGCTGTCGATCAACAGCGGCGCGACGGGCAATCCCGGTTTTGGGCAAACGCAGCTGGGAGGCGGATTCACCCTGAGCCGGACCTTCCCGCTGTACATGGAGGGCACGGTCGCCTACAGCCGCTACGACCCGACCTTCGTCGCGACGGACGGCGCCCAGCAGCGCGACGTGCCGACCAAATGGAACACCTTCAGCGGCACGGTGGGTCTGGGCTGGGATTTTCGCATCACCGATGAACTCGTGTTCCGTCCCATCATCAACGGTACGCTCGGGCGCGTAACGAGCGATCTGAGAATAGGACAGTCGATCTTCAACCGCGTGACGGACAGCAATCTGCAGTTTCTCCAGAATGGCTACCTCGATGCCTATGGCTACGGCGGCTCGCTGATGCTCGATTACGAGCACTATCGCGAGAACTACGAAATCGACGCCGAGTTGCGCGCGACGGATATCTATCTGCGCAGCTTCGGTGGCGCCGAGGCCGTCCAGGGTTCAGCGACGGCGCAGCAGCTCAGTCTCTGGACGCGCTGGCGCGCGCCGACGGGCTGGCACGCACTGGACCGCCCGGTGCGCTATGTGCTGGAACTCGCTTACTCGCATTACTTCGGCGACAGCGCGGGCGTGCTGGGTTTCAACGACCTCACGTCGTTGGGCGTCGGTCTGGAACTCGATAGCAGCCGATATCCGATCATCGTCACCCGCACGCGTGCGATGGTCCGGTACGTGTTCGGACACAACGTGCATGGCGTGTCATTCGGCTTCGCGGTGAGTTTCTAGCGCGCTCCAACAGGCGGCTCGCGGCAGGACTGCTCCACGAGCTATTGGACCAAGGTCTCATTTCCAGCCGTATGCGAGAAGCCTATTCTTTAACCTGACACATCTCTGTCCGGCATTGCGATAAACGCAGCAGCCACCTGCGAGCCGGTCAGCGGCAGATCGAACGAACCGGCATGCACGCCATGAAAAAGTCCATGAAGATCGAAAGGGCTGCGACCCAACAGAAAAGCGGCGGCGCGGTCGGATCCAGACGCGTGCCGCGCAGCCAGCAGGCCGAGGTCGGCAATGTCGATCGCGATCCCATCGAGCTTCTGAAACTGAACAGTGCGGGCCGGGTCGAGCGTCTCGTGCCGCTGCGCTACGGAAGAATGCTCGCGTCGCCGTTTGCGTTCTTTCGTGGCAGCGCGATCATCCAGGCGCACGATCTTGCGGGCACCCCGGATTCAGGACTTGCTTTTCAGATCTGCGGCGACTGTCATCTTGCCAACTTCGGCGGCTTTGCGACGCCGGAGCGCAGGTTGCTGTTCGACCTCAACGATTTCGACGAAACCAGCGAAGGCCCGTGGGAATGGGATATCAAACGGCTCGTGGTCAGTTTCGTACTGGCTGCGCGCAACCTTGGTTTCAAGGCAAAACAGGCCGAGGACCTGGTGTATGCCGTCGTGCGCAGTTATCAGTTGCGAATGCAGGCGTACGCCGAGATGAGCATTCTGGAAACCTGGTACGACCAGATTACGCTGGAGCGTGTGCTGGACGAATCGACCGAGCCCGACGTGCAGCGGCGCATCCGGCGCGCGATGGAGCGCGCGTCGACACGCACGCATGAATCCCTTCTGCCCAAGTTGACCCGGCGCGAAGGCGAGCGTCTGGTCATCCTCGACGCGCCGCCTGCCGTGTTCCACATTCATGGCGATCAGACACTGTTCGATCCGGACGACGAGTTGTTGAAGCTCAAGGATCTGGAGGGAGCGAGGGCGGCGGCATTCAATGAATATCTGTCGACGCTCGCGCTCGATCGCCGTCGCCTGCTGGGGCATTTTTCGTTTCAGGATCTGGCGTTCAAGGTGGTCGGCGTCGGCAGCGTCGGCACACGCTGCGTGATCATGCTGATGATGGACCGGCATGGCAAGCCGCTGTTCCTGCAGTTCAAGGAGGCGTCGCAGTCGGTGATCGCGCGATATCGCGGCAAACGGAAGAGCGGTCATGAGGGACAGCGCGTCGTCGAAGGTCAGCGCCTGATGCAGGCTGCGAGCGATCCGTTTCTGGGCTGGGCGAAGGGTCCGCTCGGAAGGCACTTTTACGCGCGGCAGTTGCGCGACATGAAGCTCTCCGCGCAGATCGAACTGATGGACGCCGACATGCTCGCGCGTTATGGCGCGTTGTGCGGCTGGGTGCTGGCGCGTGCGCATGCGAAGGCGGGCGGTCTCGCAGCGGAGATCAGCGAATACATCGGCCAGAGCGACAGGATGAGCGAAGCGCTGATCACGTATTCGAACCGCTACGCCGACCAGGTGGAGCGCGACTACGAGCAGTTCGCCGCAGCGTGCCGGTCGGGGCAGCTCGAAGCGCGCACGGACGAAGACATGGCGGCCGATTTCCGCATCTAGGCGAGCGCGGCAGCGGCGCGACCGGCATCAACCGTTTCAGCAACACGGATTCCCCTCACCACGTTGGAGATGACCATGCGCAGACGAAACTTCTTGCAAACGAGCGCCGCCGGGCTAGCCCTCGCAGGACTGGCACCCGCCGGCTTCCCCACGGCGATGCGCGTTGCCGCCGCCGCCGAGTCCGATACGGCCAAGCGGCAGGAAATCGACGCCAAGGTACGCGGCACGCTCTCGAAGCTCTACTCGACGGTCAAGGGTTCGAAGGAACTCGTCGCCAAGGCGAACGGCGTGCTCGTGTTCCCGTCCGTCATCAAGGTCGGCTTCGTCGCGGGCGGCGAGTACGGCGAGGGCTCGTTGCACGCAGGCGGGAAAACCGTGGGCTACTACAAGACGATATCGGGATCATTCGGCTTGCAGGCGGGCGCGCAATCGAAGGCCATCGTTTTCCTGTTCATGACGCACGATGCGCTCAGCAATTTCCGCAATTCGAAAGGCTGGTCGGTGGGCGGCGAAGGGTCGGTTGCACTGTTGAAGGTCGGTGCAAACGGCGAGATCGATACGACGACGGCCACCGCGCCCGTCGAAGCGATCGTGATGACCAATGCCGGACTGATGGGCGACGTGTCGCTGGCAGGCACCAAGGTTTCGCGGCTGAACATCTGAAGCGGGCGCTCAAGCGGGGAGAGACATGATGAGCAGCCGTATCACGTTCATGGTGTTGTGTGCGGCGGCATCGGTGCTCGCGGCGTGCGCCCAGCCGCATCAGCAGGTCGAAGCGGGCGCCGATCAGTCGACGGTCATTGCCCGCCTGGGTCAGCCTAAAGAAACCTATGAATTGCCCAACGGCGGCAAGCGGCTGATGTGGCCGACGCAGCCGATGGGCACGACCACGACGGCGGCCGATGTCGATGCGTCGGGCAAGGTAGTCAGCGTTCGCCAGGTGCTGCAGGAGAGCGAGTTCTATCGCGCCGAGGTCGGCAAGTGGACGCGTAACGACGTGCTCGTCAACTTCGGCCGTCCGTTCGAGACAGCGTATTTCAAGCGGATGAAGCGCGAAGTCTGGTCGTATCGCTATATGGAGAACAACGTCTACTACATGATCTTCCACTTCTATTTCGACGATCAGGGCATCTTGCGGCAGACACAGAAAGAGCCCGATCCGATGCGTGATCCGAGCCGGCGCAGCAGGTTCTAAGCGTGCGCCAGCTGCGTGCCGCTACTTCGTCTTGATGCAGGCGATGCGATACACGCCGTCCTCGACTTCGACGCCATGGGTATCGTGTGTGAAGCCGGGGAAACGCAGGTCGAACTGTTCGAGCGCTTTCAGGTAGCCGAGCAATGGGCCGTCGGCAGGGCCCGCATTCTCGCCGGGCATCAGCAGCGGAATGCCGGGCGGATACGGCACGACTGCATTTGCCACCGTACGGCCTTCCATTTGCGACAGATCGAGCGTCTCCACCTCGTTGTGGACCAGCAGTTCGAACGCTTCCTGCGGGCTGTACTCGGGATGGGGCAGCGTCGAGAAGCCGCGCGACATCATCTCGGTGGTTTTCAGATCGTTCATCGCGCGGAACATCAGATCGCAGAGATCGCGCAGGCCGAGACGGCTGTAACGCTCCGGCCAGGTGGCGGGCAGTCTCGGCAACGCCTGGTCGAGGGGGAGATTGGCGTCGTAGTCCCGCTTGAAGTCGAGCAGCGTGTTGACGAGCGTTCCCCACTTGCCCTTGGTGATGCCGATGGAAAAGAGCAGCAGGATCGTGAAGTCGGTGGTCTTTTCGACGACGATGCCGTGTCTGTCGAGATACGCCGTCACGATGCACGCCGGAATGCCGACCGACATCAGCCCGCCGTGCGGCGCGACGCCCGGCGTCAGGATCGACACCTTGATCGGGTCGAGCATGCAGTAGCCGTCTTCGATCTCGCCGAAGCCGTGCCATGCATCGTTGGTATGCAGGACCCAGCACGATGGATCGGTCGCGAGCAGTTCTTCGTCGGCTTCGTGAAACGGCGTGCGGCGCCCCGTATGACGATTCACGACGACTTCGGGTTGCCAGCCATCGAAGAACCAGTCCCCTTGTTCGTCGAACTGTGCGTGCAGCCTGCCGAGCATCTGCCGGAAGGCGATGGCCTCGCGGATCGCATCGCCTGTGAGCGCCTCGCCGCCGGGACCGTCCATCATCGCGGCGCTGACATCGTTGGACGCAATGATCGCGTACTGCGGCGAGGTCGACGCATGCATCATGTACGACTCGTTGAAGCGCGCATGCTCGATGGGATTGCGGCCGTCGCGGATATGAATGAACGACGCCTGCGACAGCGCCGCGAGCAGCTTGTGCGTGGAATGCGTGGCGAACACGGTCGGCTTCGACGCATCGTGATCGGCCGGGTCGCCGTGCATCGCGAAGCGGTCCTTGTACAACGGATTGAAACGCGCATAGCCGTACCAGGCTTCGTCGAAATGCAGACGGTCGACGCTTTCGCCCAGCAGTTCTTCGAGACGCGTCACGTTGTAGCATAGTCCGTCGTAGGTCGAATTCGTCACGAGCGAATGAACGGGCGTGGGGTCCACACCGTCGCGATCCTTGACGAGCGGATTCTGCTCGATCAGCAGACGAATCGCCGCTGCCGTGAGCCGCTCGGGCATGATCGGGCCGATGATGCCGTAGCGGTTGCGCGACGGAACCAGATACGTCGGTATCGCGCCCGACATCGTCATCGCATGTTCCGCCGACTTGTGGCAGTTGCGGTCGCACAGCGCGATCTGGTTGCGCGTCACGCTCGCCATCAGGATCACGCGGTTTGACATCGACGAGCCGTTGGTCACGTGATACGTGCGGTGCGAGCCGAACACGCGCGCAGCGTAGCGCTCGCTTTCGCCGATCGGCCCGCTATGGTCGAGCAGCGAGCCAAGCTCGCCAACTGAAATGGACAGGTCGGAGCGGAATAGCTGTTCGCCGAAGAACTCGAAGAACGCCTGGCCGACGGTCGACTTCATGAATGCCGTGCCGCCCGTGTGCCCCGGCGTGTGCCACGAATACTCGAAGACCTTCGAAAAGCGCGCGAGCGCGCCGAACATCGGCGGCAGCACGGATTCGCGGTAGCGATCGATCGACGCGATGATCCGGCCGGCGATGAACGAAGTCGTGTCTTCCAGCATCCAGATGAAGTCGTCGGCTTTCTGCATCGCGTCGACGGGGATCGTCGCGGCGCTCGTGCGGCTGGCGAGCAGGAAGATCGGCACCGTCGCGCTGCGCACCCGCTGCGCATCGAGCACGCTCTGCGCCTGCTGATGGGTTTCATCGTCGCCGAGTTCCCAGCTCAGCAACAGACACTGAATCAGCGGATCGGCGCGGATCACCGACACGGCGTCGTCGGCGGACGCCGCTGTGACGACACGCACGTGCCGCTCTTCCAGTTCGGCTGCAAGCGATTGGGCTGCGCGTCCGCTTGCGGTACGCGCGTCGAACTCGTGGTGCACCAGCAGCGCCTTCATGCCGAGGCGGCGATAGACGGATTCCGTCGCGGAAGACATGTGCATTTCCCTCGCGGTTTACTCGGGCAGGATGGCCGCCCGATAGAAATTCTTTGTGTCCTCATCCGGCTCGCCGAACCACTTCACAAAGAGCCCGCGATAGGCACCTGACTTGTACATCTTGCTGAGCGACTGATCGACGAACAGACGCATGTCTTCGTCCTCGCGCGCGACACCGAGCGAAACGGGCACGACAGTGAAGCGGCGCTGCAAGACCTGCAGGCTGTCCGATGCCGTGCTGCGCTTGACGGCATCCTGCAGGATCTGCCGCTCGGCGAAGAAGACATTGGTTTTGCGGTCGAGCACTTGCCGTACACCTTCTTCATAACTCGACACATTGACGACGTGCGCGGTCAGCTTGAACTCGCTGATGCGGTCGTTGAGCCAGCGCGCCGTGGGCGTATCCTTCACGGCCGCGAACGTCTGCGCATTCAGCAGCTGCGCAGGCGAAGCACGCCAGATCGGCCCGTGAGGCTGAACATCCCCGCTCAGCAGTTCCTTGAGGCCGCGCGTCGCGTCCGTGCGCATCAGCGCGCCGACGCCGCCAGGATAGACGGGCACCGAATAGCTGATGAACTGGCGGCCCGTCAGCGTTTCAGGATCGCCGCACAACAGGTCGATACGGTGATCCTGCAGCGCGCGGTAGCGTTCGTCCGAAGAGACCTGCGTCCAGTTCACCGTCAGCGCGGCAAGTCCCAGTCCGCTCTTCACCTGATCTGCGACGCCCTGGCAGATGCCCGCGAGGTAGCCCACCGCGCGGCCTTCGCTGTCGCGGTAGACGAACGGGCTCGCCACGTCGACATAGCCGATGTTGATTTTGCCCGTCTGCTTGATCCGCGCGAGCGCGCCCGACTGCGCGGTACTCGCGCCCGCCGCATGCGCCGGGCGCGGAGCCGGGGCGCACAGCACGAGGAAGGCGATGATGCTGGCGGCAGCAATGACGGGCTTGCCTGCCTTGGCGCCCTTGAGCCCAAGACGCGGCGCGATGAAGCCGTAGATCACATAGCCGATCGCCATCACCAGCATGCCACCGAGCACCGCATCCTTGCCCGATGCGTAGAGCGCGTAGACCGAGTACACCATCGCAATCACGGCGACGACGCCATTACGTCGGTAGACAGCGGGTTCCGTGCCGGCGTCGCGCATCATCACGAACAGTGCCGACAGCGAGATGATGTAAGGCACCACGTTGGTCACCACGGCGAGATTGACGAGCGCCGCGAACTGCTCGGCCAGGTTGGGCGAGATCGTCGACAGCGCCATCAGCGACTGCACGACGCCCATGATGATCATGCCGGGGATAGGCGCACCGTTATGGCTGGCCTTGCTGAAAATCGACGGAAACATGTTGCTGTCGGCGGCGTCCTTTGCGGTCTGCGCGAGCGTGAATTGCCAGCCGAGCAGCGAGCCGACGCACGCCATTGCCGCGAGCGCCATCACGATCGAGCCGATCATGGGGCTGAACATATGCGCGAACGCGAGACCGAACGGACCCGTCGATTTCGCGAGGTCCGCGTTGGGCACGATGCCCTGGATCGCGGTCGTCGACAGCACGTAGATGACGGCGGCGCCGAGTGTGCCGAACAGGCACGCGAGCGGCACGTCGCGCTTCGGGTTTTCGACGGCAGACGAGTTCTGCACGGCCGACTCCATCCCGAGGAACGCCCACAGCGTCAGCGCGATACTGGAGCCCATGCCGTCGATCAGCCGCAGTCCCTGCGGATTCCACGCGGCGGCGAAGAGGTCCGGCTTGAACCAGAACCATCCCGCGATCGACATGAAGCCGACGGGCAGAATCACGCCCCAGACCGTGATAGAGCCGATGCGCCCCGTCAGCTTCGGCCCGCCGAAATTGGCCGCGGTGGTGATCCACAACAGCGCGATCACGCCGATGCAGGTCGCCACGGGCGACGCGGTCAGAATGGGGAAGAACGCGGCCAGATAGCCGAGCGCGGAACTCGCGACGGCGACGTTCGCGATCGCCAGTGACAGGAAATACAAAAAGAACACCTGGAAGTAGCCGGGTTTGCCGTACGCGTCTTCCGCATAGGCAGCCATGCCGCCCGCGCGCTGGTTGATGATCCCCGCCTGCGCGAAGCCATAGGCGATCGCCATCGACCCCAGTGCCGTCACGATCCACGACAGCAGCGAGATCGCGCCGACTTTCGCCATATTGGTAGGTAGCATGATGATGCCCGAGCCCATCATGTTCACGGTAACGATGAACGTCAGTTGCACGACGTTCATTTTTTTCGGTTGATCAGCCATGACTCCACTCCTTGGTGGCTTTGCCTTATCGCTTACTCACTGACCACGTAGGTATAGAAACGGATGCGACCGTCTTCGCGTTCCTGGAACACGCCCTGGACTTCGTAATTGAAGCCGGGGAAGCGATTGAACGATTCCTGAAACGCCATGAAGTAATCCAGCATGGGTTGGGCACGGTCATCCCAACGTTCTCCGGGCAGCACGACGCCGATGCCTGGCGGATAGATCAGCGCCAGCGTGGCGGAAACGCGGTTCTTTGCCTGATCGAGCGGCACGTAGTCGACGCGATTCGCGACGAGCGCTTCGTAGGCTTCTTCCGGCGACATCGCGAGTTCCGGAAAGCTCGACGCGCGGAAGCACAGCCTCTGCAGATTCTTGACGTTCGCTTCGCGATAGAACGTGTGCATCTCGTTGCACACCTGGCGCAGCGTGTAGCCTTCATAGCGGCTGCCGTGCGCCGCGCACAGCGAAGGCAGGACTTCGGCCAGTGCGGCGTCGCGGTCCCACAGGTTCTTGAATTTGACGAAGCGTGCGATCAGCGTGTTCAGCTTGCTTTCGTCTTCGGCGGGCGTCATCAGGAAGAGCAGGCTGTTCAGGTCGCATTTCTCCGGGACGATGCCTTCCTCGCGCAGATAGTTCGCCACCACCGTCGCGGGCACGCCGAAGTCGAGATACTCGCCCGTCTTCCTGTCGATGCCCGGTGTCAGCAGATTCAGCTTGTTCGGATCCACCATCACGTAGCCGTCGGCGTAACCCGTATAGCCGTGCCACGCCGCTTCCGGACGGAACTCCCAGCATTGCTGCTCGTGCTTGATGACGTCCGTCGGAATGTCTTCCCACGGGATACTCGACGCGTCGGCCATGAAATTCGAGTTGCGGATATCGACGACGTCCGGCACGAAAGGATCGAAGAACCATTGCTCCTGCGCGTTCCTGCCCGTCATCTCGTAGTGACGGGCGAACTGGCGAAACTTCTTGCGCGCCTCGATGCCGAGTTCGATGCAGCTGTCCCAGAGCATCTCGCCCGCTTTGCCTTCGTGGACCTTCGCGTTGACGTCGAGCGACGCGAACAGCGGATAGAAGGGTGACGTGCTCGCGTGGATCAGGAACGATTCGTTGAAACGCTTGTGCTCGATATAGCGCTTCTGTCCGCGAATGTGATCGTCTCGCTTGTGAACCTGGGAGGCCTGCGAAAAGCCGGCGCCCTGCTTATGAACGGACTGGGTCGAGAAAAGGCCCGGCATGTCCGGCGTCAGATCCTTCAGGCGCATCGGACTGTGATCGTTGAACAGCGGATGGAACGCGTTGTAGCCGATCCACGCTTCGTCCCACAGCACGTAGTCGCACAGGTGGCCGATCCGTTCCAGCACTTTGCGGACGTTGTAGATCGTTCCATCGTAGGTCGCGAGCTGAATGCAGGCGAGCCGGAACGGCCGTTCGGCGCCCGCGCGTTCGCGGTCTTTCACGAGCGGGCTGTTGCGGATCTGCTCGCGCAGATAGTCTTCGTTCCATGCTTCCCAGTCGACGCCGCCGATCATGCCGAACGCGTTGCGCGACGTCGGCAGGAAGATGGGAATGGCGCCTGCCTGCACCAGCGCACCCTGATGCAGCGACTTGTGATTGTTGCGGTCGAATAGAACCAGATCGCCGCGTTTGAGCACGGCGCCCGTCACGATCTTGTTGGACGTGCTGGTTCCGTTGAGCACGAAGTAGGTCTGGTCTGCGCCGAATATCTCGGCGGCGTGGCGCTGGGCGTCGGCGGCGGCGCCCTCGTGAATCAGCAGATCGCCGAGATCGACGTCGGCATTGCACAGGTCGTTTCTGAAGATGCTTTCGCCGAAGTGCTTGAAGAATAGCTGGCCGGCGGGCGACTTCCGATAAAACTGCCCGCCTTGATGACCGGGACAATCGAACGCAATGTTGGCTTCCGCATCGTACGCAACGAGTCCGCCGAAGAACGGCGGCAGCAGGCTCAAGCCGTATTTGACGACGCTGCCCATCACCTGCTTCGCGTAAAAAGCGGGCGTTTGCTGTCCCAGATAGATATAGCCGTCGACTTCACCGAGTCCGCCCGTTACGGCAAGGTCCGACAGCCGGTGCGAGTTGGCCAGCGCCCAGAGCGGCGTACGGAAGCCGAGCGACCGCACGGCCGCAGCGAGCTTGCGTGCAGGCTCGAGGCATGCGCCGTCGATCAGGATGATATAGGCGCCGACCTCGGCATCTTCGTTGACATCGCGTGTGTAGCTGTCGGTGACTTCGACCCGGTAATGCTCGGCGGTGATATCCGCAAGCAACTCGCCGGTCTGCGCGTCGTTGCCGTCGACGATCGCGACGACCTTCAACAGTTTGTGAAAGGCAATCGGAATGGTTGGCGCTTTGATGGATCGAGGGACCATAGTCACTCCTTCTTCGCCAGGCTTTCGAGAGCGTGCGAAGTCGACGCGGCGGCGAACCGGCTGCCGCCGTACCGCGCGCACGGATTCATCAGCCGGCTGCGTTCAGCGTTGTGAGCAAGTTTCTTATTACGGTCGAACAGGAAGCGGGAAGGTCAACCACACTGCGTCTACCTGAATTCTGCTACTCGACAATGCGATGCAAGAGCCGGACTGAAAATGGCGGGCTCTCGGTCTCCTGGTTTTTGTCCGTGTTCGGCAATGGGCCGGACGATGCATAGGTTGCATGTGCTACGTATATGGTTGGCAAGCTTTTCGAACAATGCAAGTTTTTTACACCTTGCGAAATCGTGATTTGGCTGCATGCATGTCATAAGTAGCTTAAAGAAAAGCGTGATCATGAAATGAGCCAATGCGTCTTTCGTTTCCCGTTATTGAACGAGTACGAGTGATTATTCGGTTGGATAAATGCGGGTTGAATGATTACGCTTTTGCGCAGCATGCTTATCAATGACGGGCTTAGTGTCGAAAGGGCGACAGTTGCTTGCGACAGCGCTCCCCGTCACCTATAACAGCCGACGGACCTGTCAGTACTCGGTCTGAATTCATGCCATCGCCGGACGACAGCGCTGGCGCCTGCGTGTGTGTCATTGCGCAATGCGCGTTCGCGCCACTATCTCCACGTTCCTTCAACAACCTGTTTCTGTAACGGTGGGTTCATCATCGGGAGAAGACCATGACGTTCATCAGACTTATGCTGTCCGCTGTCGCATTTTCATTTGCACTGACCGCATGGGCGCAGAACGATGCGGCATCGGCGCCTGCCGCGAATGCGGGCAGCAACGATGCGATCGTGAAGATGCGCCAGGAAGAAGCTGCCGCGAATCGCGCTTATGACAAGAAGGTGGCGGCGGCAAAGAAGGTCTATGACCACAAGAAAGCTGAAGCCAAGAAAGAACGCGATGCGGCTATTGCTGCGGCTCGAACTCAATGATCGGACGTGACCGGTAAGCTGCTTCGTCATTCTTTTTTCTGAAAATATCGAGTGGATATTTTCATGTTCCATCACGCCGCTAGGGCGGCGTGATCCATATTCTCATGTCATTTATTTGGAATCTTGAACAAAATGGTTTCATCTACCAGAATGATCTGCAGACGGCGTGCCGATTAGAAAGATCGCAATGACGGGAAAGCAGGTAACAGGTAGAAGCGCACGTCGCAGCCAACGCAAAGAACTCATTGTTAACGGACTCCTGACACTTCTATCTGAACAAGGGAGAACGCGATGAATGCGGAAACCACCAGGCTCGGGGCATACTCCGAAGTCGGCAAGCTGCGCATGGTCATGGTCTCGTCGCCGGGGCTTGCTCACCAGCGGCTGACTCCCAGCAACTGCGACGAACTGCTGTTCGACGACGTGATCTGGGTGAGTCAGGCCAAGCGCGATCACTTCGATTTCGTGACGAAGATGCGTGAGCGCGGCGTCGAGGTGCTGGATGTGCACAACCTCCTGACGCAGACGCTGGATGTTCCCGACGCGCGCAAATGGATACTCGACAGAAGAATCAGCGACGATAGTGTCGGCGTCGGTCTGAGTACCGAGGTGCGCGCGTGGATGAATGAACTGGATTCGCGCCGGCTCGCCGAGTTTCTGATCGGCGGCCTGTCACTCGACGATATTCCGAGCAGCGACGCGCCCGTCGTCAAGCTGTTCCGCGAGTATCTGGATTACTCCAGCTTCCTGCTCTCGCCGCTGCCGAACACCGTGTTTACGCGCGACACCACCTGCTGGATCTACGGCGGCGTGACGCTGAACCCGATGTACTGGCCGGCACGGCGACAGGAAACGCTGCTCGAAGCGGCGATCTACAAGTTCCATCCGACCTTCGCCAATGCGAACTTCGAAGTCTGGTGGGGCGACCCCGATGTCGATCACGGTGCGTCGACGCTCGAAGGCGGCGACGTGATGCCGATCGGCAAAGGCATTGTCCTGATCGGCATGGGCGAGCGCACGTCGCGTCAGGCCATCGGGCAAGTTGCACGCGCGCTGTTCGAGAAAGGCGCGGCTGAGCAGGTGCTGGTTGCGGGCATGCCGAAGTCGCGCGCGGCGATGCATCTCGACACGGTGTTCAGCTTCTGCGACCGCGATCTCGTCACGGTGTTTCCCGACGTGGTCGCGCAGATCGTCACGTTCACGATCCGGCCTGACGAGAAGGCGTCTTACGGCATGAGCATCCAGCGCGAAGACAAGCCGTTCATCAAGGCAGTGGGCGATGCGCTGGGCCTGAAAGAACTGCGGGTCGTCGAAACGGGCGGCAACCGCTTTGCGGCCGAGCGCGAGCAATGGGACGACGGTAACAACATGGTGTGTGTCGAGCCCGGTGTCGTGATCGGTTACGACCGCAACACGTTCACCAACACGCTGCTGCGCAAGGCGGGCGTCGAGGTGATCACGATCGCGGCCAGCGAGCTTGGGCGTGGGCGCGGCGGCGGACATTGCATGACTTGCCCGATCGCGCGCGACCCTGTCGATTACTGAGCGGCGTGCCGCGCCGGACGGCGCGTCTGCCCGACAACGGAGACAACTGATGGCGTTCAATCTGCGGAACCGTAGCCTTTTGAGCCTGATGCATCACAGCGGGCGGGAGCTGCGCTACCTGCTGGATCTGTCGCGCGATCTCAAGCGCGCCAAATACGCGGGCACGGAACAGCAGCATCTGCAGCGCAAGAATATCGCGCTGATCTTCGAAAAGACGTCGACGCGCACGCGCTGCGCATTCGAAGTGGCCGCGCACGACCAGGGTGCGCATGTAACGTATATCGATCCGACCTCGTCACAGATCGGACACAAGGAGAGCATGAAGGATACGGCGCGCGTGCTGGGCCGTATGTTCGATGCGATCGAATATCGCGGTTACAGTCAGGAGATCGTCGAAGAACTCGCGCACTATGCATCGGTGCCCATCTTCAACGGCTTGACTGACGAATACCATCCGACGCAAATGCTCGCCGACGTGCTGACGATGCGCGAGTATGCCGACAAGCCGTTGCACGACATCAGCTACGCGTACCTCGGCGACGCGCGCAACAACATGGGCAATTCGCTCTTGCTGATCGGCGCGAAGCTGGGCATGGACGTGCGCATCGCGGCGCCGAAGGCGCTGTGGCCGAACGAAGAGCATCTCAATGCGTGCCGGCAATTCGCGAAGGAAAGCGGCGCGCGCATGACGCTCACCGAAGATCCGAAAGAAGCCGTGAAGATGGTGGACTTCATTCACACGGACGTGTGGGTGTCGATGGGCGAACCCGTCGAAGCCTGGGACGAAAGAATCAAGGCCTTACTGCCTTATCAGGTGAACAAGGCGCTGATCGAATCGACGGGCAATCCGCGAACCCGCTTCATGCACTGCCTGCCTGCATTCCACAACTGCGAGACCAAGGTCGGTCAGCAGATTGCGGAACGCTATCCGAATCTGGCGAACGGCATCGAGGTCACCGAAGAGGTGTTCGAGTCCGACTACAACATTGCGTTCGAACAGGCCGAAAACCGGATGCATACGATCAAGGCCATCCTCGTGTCGACCCTCGCCGATATCTGAGGGCACCGGCATCGCGAGGATGATCGCGGCCATGCGGCGCCTGTTCCGGGCGCCCGCGTGGCGCATCGACGCAATCAGCAGGAGGGAGACATCATGCGCATGGTCATTGCACTCGGCGGCAATGCGCTATTGCAGCGCGGCCAACCGATGACGGAAAGCCAGCAGCGCGAGAACGTCAAGGTCGCCGTTGCGCAGATCGCCAGAGTAGCTGCGGGCAATGAACTCGTCATCGCACATGGCAATGGTCCGCAGGTGGGATTGCTGGCGCTGCAAAGCGCTGCCTACACGGAAGTCGCACCTTATCCGCTCGACGTGCTCGGCGCGCAGACGGAAGGCATGATCGGCTATCTGATCGAGCAGGAACTGGGCAATCTGCTTCCGTTCGAGGTACCGTTTGCGACGATCCTGACGCAGGTCGAAGTCGATCTCGCCGACCCGGCCTTCGGTCATCCGACCAAACCAATCGGCCCTGTGTACACCAAAGAAGAGGCGCAGAAACTGGCGCAGGAAAAAGGCTGGAGCATTGCGGAAGACGGGGACAAGTATCGCCGGGTGGTCGCCAGTCCGCGTCCGCAGCGGATCTTCGAAATCAGGCCGGTGAAGTGGCTGCTCGAGCGGGGAACCGTGGTCATCTGCGCGGGCGGCGGCGGGATTCCGACCTGCTACGACGAGAACCGCAAGCTGCGCGGCGTGGAAGCCGTGATCGACAAGGATCTGTGCTCGGCGCTGCTGGCGCAGGAACTGGAGGCGGACCTGCTCGTCATCGCGACCGACGTGAACGCGGCCTACGTGGACTGGGGCAAGCCGACGCAGAAAGCCATCGCGAGCGGCCATCCCGATGAACTCGAAAAACTCGGTTTCGCGTCGGGGTCGATGGGCCCGAAGGTGCAGGCGGCCATCGAGTTCGCGCGGAAGACGGGCAAGGACGCCGTGATAGGTGCGCTGCCCGATATCGAGGCGATCACGCAGGGTACGGCGGGGACGCGCATCAGCGTGCGCGATCCCGGCATCACGTTCTATCCGCGCGCGTAGGTTGGCTGTCGCGTTCGAGCGTCGCGATTGCTTTCGCGTCTGCGTTCGGCCGGGCGCATACACGCTGCAAGATGGGCCCGTGCTTCGGCATCTGCTATTGCGGGACGGCAACAGCCGACGGCATGCCCGTCGGCGTCATTCTCTTTTCGACTCGGCTTTGCCCTGCACGACAGGCGATCTACGGCGCGAATTGCCGGGTTTCGCTACCTGATCGCGCGCAAGCTGCGTGTTTCTATCGGGCTGGATGTCGCTCAACGCGTTCTGCATTCGAGTCGGCAGTGCATGGCGATAGCCCGCCGTGAAGCGCGATGCAATTGCCGAGTGCCGTTGCGATCGACTCGAGGAGTTCAATGATCAAGCTGTCGAGGCATATCGTTGCACTGGGGGCGGTTGCCGTCCTGCACGACGCGGTGGCAAGTCCCGTCGACCTGTCGAATGAATTGCCGAACTTCTTCGGTGCGGGTATCGGCTCGACTACCGAGTACGCGGGCGGAAAAGATCGCATCGTCGGAGTGGTGCCGGGCATGCGTTATGTGACGAGCGGCGGCCATCTGTTCGAGTGGTACGGCACTTATGCGCAATACAATTTCGGCAACCTGACGGGCTTCCAGTGGGGACCCGCGCTCGCGCTGCGGCTCGGTAGGCGCGATGTTGACGATCCCGTCGTCTCCCAGGTGCACAGCGTCGATACGACACTTGAAGGCGGCGGGTTCGTCGGCTACGAATATAGCCATGTCGGCGAGGTGCCGTACCGTCTGCGGGGCGAGGTCACGGTGGTCACGAATGCGGGCGTCGTCTATTCGGGCGCACGTGTTTCGCTGAACACCAGCGCATGGTTTCCGGTCCACTCGCGCGTATTCATCGGCGGTGGACTGGGGGCGACGTGGGTCAGCGGCGGCTTCAACGAGACGTACTACGGTGTCACCCAGCAGGACTCCGCGAAGAGCGGACTTCCCGTGTATACGGCAGGCGGCGGTTTGAACCAGATCACCAGCTGGATTGCAGCGATTTACCAGATCAACCCGAGCTGGTATGCGGGCGCGATGGTGTACTACCAGCGCCTGATGGACGACGCGGCCAACAGTCCCATCGTCACCCAGCGGGGAACCCGTAATCAGATCACATACGGCGTGGGCATCGCCTACGCGTTTCGCTGAGATGCTTTTCGTGCAAGCGGGGAGCCAGGATGCTGAACCAGTTTGCTGAGACGGTGCTTCTCGTCGTCGCGGGTCTGTTTCCCGTGATCAATCCGCCGGCGGCGGGATTCATCGTGCTGAGCCTCGTACCGCACGCGACGCAGAAAGAGCGGGCCTTTCTGGCCAGAAGCATATCGATCAACAGCCTGGTCATTCTGTTCGCGTCGCTTTCGATCGGCGCTTACGTGTTGTCTTTCTTCGGTATCTCGCTGCCCGCGTTGCGCGTGGCGGGCGGACTCGTGATCGCGTTTGCGGGCTGGAATCTGCTGCACGAACCGGCGGATACGGATCGCGAGCCGGAGCAAGGGCCGGCGCAAGACGCAACACGCGAAGTCTCGCTGCGCTCGAAGGCTTTTTATCCTCTGACGCTTCCCATCACGGTCGGACCCGGATCGATCGCAGTCGCAGTCGCGCTGGGCACAGGCAGGCCGCGCGGCGGCATCGCATGGGTCCACCTCGCCGGCGTGCTCGTCGCGCTGGGGATCCTGTGGGCCAGCATCTATCTTTGCGTACGCTTTGCAGCGAACCTCGAGAAGCTGTTGGGGCCTGTCGGCACCGAGATTGCGATGCGGCTGTTCGCGTTCGTGCTGTTTTGCATCGGCGTTCAGATATTGTGGCTGGGCGTCGACGATCTGCTCGAATCGGTGCCGTTGTGGGTGCGTTTCAAATGACGATCTGGGTGCCGCCATCTGGTGTGGCGGCGCGGGAACGAGGTCAGAAAGAGGAGCTTTTCATGTCATTCCAGAAGCCGAAAAATGGTCTGATGACGCGCTGCGTGCGCCTGACATCGACGCTATTCCTATTGATGGGCATGGCTGCCGCTCACGCGACCAATCTCAACTTTCTCAACGACACGCCGATGTCATACATCAAGAAGCCCGACATGGACTCGATCAAGGTCGCGCTCACGGACGTGCTCAACACGAAGAAAGACGGCGAGACGACACAATGGACCAACGAGGGCACGGGCAACAGCGTGAAAATCGACGCGGCGATGACACCGGAGAGCACGAGCCAGGAGGGAAACAAGACCTGCCGAAACGTCACCGTCGTACTGTCTGCAAAAGGGCAGTCGATGAACCTTCACCCCAAGTTCTGCGGCACGGGTAAAACGGACTGGGCATTGCAAAAGCGCTGATGGCCGTTGGCTGTCTGAGCACCTTGCGCTACTGTGCGCGACGCTGGTCTTAAGCTTCGCTGAAGCTGCCATGTCCTACACTCGTACTCCCTCGTGACGGATTGCCGAAATCAATACAGCATTCGCATGGAAAAGAGCGCATTCGATCTAGGACTGATCGCTGCGGAAAACGGCAGCGACGAGGCGATTAATCCATTTCCCGTCAGCAGTGACGAATGGCGCGACTGGTACGACGGGTTCAGGTGTGTCTGCCATGCCGACGTGCAGGCGCGACACGATCTGCAACGCTTTTTTCTGACGCCGCCCGTCGCGATCTTTACGGCCGCATTGGCGGCGCTGATCGACATCGTTTTCTTGAGTGATTGGGCAGGGCTTGCACGCCTTTTTCCAGCGGGTTTCATGCAGTGGGGCTGCGCGCTGTCGGCTGTGCTGATAGCGGCTGCGACCGCGCTTGCAGCGAGACTTCGGATCTGGGTCGATGTGTTGTACGTTGCCGGGATACTGATGCCGGCACTGTTCATGCCGAGGCTCGAACCGTCCGCTTTCCAGCATGAATGGTTTAGATACGTCATAGGGTACGCATTCATTCTCGCGCCATTGATCGCGTGTCTGATGCTCGTCAACGACGTGAAGCGCCGCTACCGTGCATGCGCGACGAAGGCCGCACGGCAGGTGCGCGCGTCAAGAGGCGCCGTACAGCGCTAGGACTTCGAATTAATCAAGCCGCGTGAAAGATTACTAACACCTGCACGACACAGCGAATAGACTGAGAAGTGATCACGACCACCACTAAGGGGATTCTCATGAACATGCTCAGCAAGCGTCGGATGTCGGTCATCGGTGTCGTTGCACTGCTTTGTTGTCAGACCGTTGCCGAGGCGCAGCCCGTCGCTTATCCGGCCAAAGGTCAAAGTCCGGAGAAGCAGCAGCAAGATCAAGGCGCCTGCGCATCGTGGGCTAAGCAGCAGACGGGCGTCGATCCGGCGGCTGTCGCGGCAACACCGCCGCCGCCGTCGGGTCCGGCTGTAGGCGGTGGCGAGCGCGTCGGCGGAGCCGCGCGCGGAGCGGCGGGCGGCGCGGTCATCGGCGCGATTGCGGGTGATGCAGGCAAGGGCGCCGCCATCGGCGCCGCAGCGGGCACGATGGGCGGTGGCATGCGCGCGCGTCAGAACCAGCGCAATGCACAGGCCAATTCGCAAGCCCAGCAGCAGAACGCGATGGGCGCTTTCAACCAGGCTTATTCCGCGTGCATGAGCGGCCGCGGCTATACGATGCACTGATCGATGCACTGATCGATGCACCACGCGATGCACTGAGCCATCCGTCGTGCCGCGCCTGTGATCGCAGGCGCGCGCTCGCTGCTTCAGCCACGCGCGCGCCGTGCTGCGTCCACGAGGCCATCGAGCCATTCCTGATGGCCGTTGATCATCGGATTCGGCCGCGTCCGCGCGAGTACTTTCGCGGGCTCGCCATTCTGGGTTTCCTGCGTGAGGATACGCACGCGCTCTCCCGGCAGCGCCTCGAACAGCCACGCATGATGCACATCGAGCCGCGACTGCGCATCGCCTTCCACCCAGCCGTGCCACGCGACGCGCGCCGCTGCGCCGTCGACGGGCGGCACATACTCGGTGACTTCCGCCTCGACTGAAAAGCCAAACGTGATGAATCGAAAGCGCGCGCCCTGGCTGAGCGCAGGGCCCTGGCCGTCGTGGAAACGGATATCCGACGCGTTGCTGTAGTAGCCCGGCCACGCGGTCGTGTCGTCGAGCTGCTGCCACACGTCTGCGACGCTCAGCCCCGCCACGATCATTTCATTCGAAGCGAAGTTGTCGGAGAAGCCCGGCACATAGCCTTCGGGCCAAACGATGTCATGCATGGTTGCCTGTCCTTGCTGATGGTTGAACAGGGGCCATCATCGGCGCTATCCTGAAATAAATCCAATCGCGTTTGATGATTTTCACCATCATGCAATCTGATATCAGAACCATCGACCTGAACCTGTTGCGCACACTCGACGCGTTGCTCGACGAACGCAACGTGACGAAGGCGGCGCAGCGTCTTGCACTTACGCAGCCCGCCGTGAGCGGCATGCTGACGCGCTTGCGCGAAGGCTTCGACGATCCGCTGTTCGTGCGCACGCAACGCGGCATCGTGCCGACACTGCGCGCGCTCGAACTCGCGGCGCCGCTCAAGCAGATTCTCGGCGAGATCGACGCGCTGCTGCGTCCCCAGGCATTCGATCCCGCAACGGCCGAACTGACGCTGACCGTCGCGTCGACCGACTACGCGTTGCAAGCGGTGGTGCTGCCGTTTCTCGAAGCATTGCGACGCAAGGCACCCGGCGTGCGGGTCGCCGTCGTGCCCGTGCAGGACGCGTTGCTGCAGACGCAGTTCGAACGCGGCGAGATCGACCTTGCGCTCGTCACGCCCGAAAGCGCGCTGCCGGACCTGCATGCGCGGCGGCTGTTCGACGAGCGCTATGTGTGCGTGATGCGCGCCGGTCATCCGGACGCGCGGGGCGGCGCGCTGTCACTCGATCGCTTTTGCGAACTCGATCATGCGCTCGTGTCGTACAGCGGCGGCAGTTTTCGCGGCATCACGGACGATGCGCTTGCGCGCCTTGGACGCGAGCGTCGCGTGACGGTATCGGTGACGAGCTTTCTGGTGTTGCCGAGCATTCTCAAGAGCAGCGACCTGATCGCCGTCGTGCCGCAGAGGCTCGTTGCGCGATCGAAGGGACTCGTGACGCTCGAACCGCCGCTGGAGATTCCCGGCTTCACAAAAACCGTGGCGTGGCACGAGCGCACGCATCGCGCATCCGCGCATCGCTGGGTGCGCGAGCTGCTGTTCAAGACGTGCGATGCGCTCGCGTGATCACGTCGATGCCACGACGGAATGCAAAGTGGTTCGCGGCTCACGCGTTCATGCGTGACACGCGTTACTGCTTGCCCGATGCGAGTTGCTGATTGCGTTCCGTCAGAAAGCGCAGCAACCCATCGACGCCGCTTTGCTGGATCGTCTCGCCGAACTGCTGGCGATACGTCTGCACGAGCCATGCGCCCATCACGTTGAGGTCATACACGCGCCAGCCTTGTGGCGTCTTGCGCAGGCGGTAATCGATTTCGACGGGCTGTGCGTTCGTGAGCGCGATGGTGCGTACGACGGCGTCCGTGTCGCTCGACGAGACGCGCATCGGCGGATATTCGATCTTCTGGTCGGGCTTCAGTTGCGCGAGCGCGCCCGAATAGAGGTGGATCAGCAGCATCTTGAACTGCTGAACGAGTTGCTGCTGCTGCGCGGGCGTGGCCGTGCGCCAATAGCGCGCCAATGCAAGCTGCGTCGTATGTTCGAAGTCGATATACGGCAGGATGTCGCGATTCACGATATCCATGATGCGCGGGATGTCCGTCGGGTCGATCGCGCGCGTGTGAACTTCATCGAGCACCTGCTGCGTCACCGCCTTGACCAGCATCTGCGGATCGGAACTGTCGACGTTCTGCGCCGATGCCGTAGCGCCGAAAGCGAGCATCGTGAAGAACAGGACGGCGGCAAGAAATCGCGATCGGATGTGGGCAATATTCATGGTGTGAATGCATAGGCGAACGATGGCCGCGAAGGGTTTCGCGGTGGCGAGAGCTATTGTAGGGGCGTTGCGCGAAATCGGCAGCGGGGGTGACAGGGACCGACGCTACGAAGCAGACGGACAGGCCACGCGCCGCAGCACGTTCATCGGGCCGAGCCGTTCGATCAGTTCCAGATGTGCCGCGTCGCGCACGAACAGCGAACCGGCGAACCCCAGCGCGTTGACGGACACGCCCTCCACGCGTTCCATCGAGCGCGGAACGAGCAGCATCCAGCGGCGCGTGACGAGCAGGTTGTACGGCGTCGCGTGACACGGCTCGCCGTCTACTTCACCTGCGCCGATGCCCGCAGCATCGAGCAGCGCGCGATAGCACGCGAGTGCGGTGTGTGCGGCAGCGTCGGGCGGGGCATCGTCGAGTGCGAGGCGCGCGAACGCATGACGGAACGGCAAGCCCGGCACGCGACCAACCGGGCCAGCGCCGAAGGCCTGCGCGAGCAGTGGTTCGACGGGGACGGGAAGCTCGCTATCGCCGAGCGGCAGCGGCACGATCTGCAGATGCTTGTGCGGCTGGCTGGCGCCCGCTTCGGGGCCGGAGTTATAGAAGCCGACGCCGTCGAATCCCGCCATGCAGCGCATCAGCGCTTCGAAGTCGGCGAGATCGAGCAGCGCTTCCTGCCGTCGAAATTCGCGCGTGACGATCAGCAGATGATGATCGATCACGTTGAACTTGTTGAGCAGCGCGAGATGCGTGCCGGAGATATCCGCGACGAACAGATCGGGTTCGTACGGCAGGAACGGATTGACGGCAACGCGCTTCTCCGTCTGGAGCTTGCGTGCCTGCACACGCTGCTGATCCTTGCGCGTGAGGCTCGACACCTGTCGCACGATGAAGCGGACGCCGTCGCTTTCGATGACGGTCTGCACGGTGTCGATGGGTTGCAGCGCGCCGCACTGCAGCGCGTGCGCCGTTTGCCTTTCGATGGCGGGCCAGAGCTTGCGCGGATCGAAGTGTGGAGGTTGCATGTATCGCAATCGCAGATGTCGTGTCAGAGTTTGTAGCCGATCGTGCGCAGCAGGTCCTTGCGCCATTGCACGTCTTCGGCACCTTCCACACCCAGCGGCGAAAATCCGTCGATCACGCCGACGATGCCGCGTCCCTGATCCGTTTCGGCCACCAGCACCTCGACGGGGTTCGCCGTCGCGCAGAAAATGCGGCACACCTCGGGCACGGTTTTCAGCACATTCAGCACGTTGACGGGGAAAAAGCCGTCGCCGAGAAAGACGAAGAAGCTGTGGCCCGCACCAACGTTCAGCGCGTTCTGGCTTGCCATGTCGATCAATGCATCGTCGGTGCCCGAGCGCCGCACGAGCCGCTTGCCCGACGCCTCGCAAAACGCGAGGCCGAACTTGATGCCAGGCACGGTGCCGACGAGCGCCTCGTGAATATCCTCGACGGATTTGATGAAGTGGGACTGCCCGAGAATGAAGTTGGTCGATTCGGGCTTGACGACGGTAACGGCGGACAGTTGCATGGCGGGCCTCGCTCCGTTGCGGCAAAAACACCGGTGAACACGCACGAAAATGGCAGGGGGCACGGACGTCGGGAAGGCTCACCCGCCAGATGCTCGGTTCGAGCTTCCTCTAGCGTAGACGCAAGCGCGCGCGAGCGAAAGCGCCCGTGGCAGACGGCCTGCTGCACGACGCGGAGTGTGCGAACATTTCCTGTCTTCATGCGATGTGGGAGCGCATATGGATCGTCTGCAGACGATGCAGATTTTCGTGCAGATCGTCGATCTCGGCAGTTTCACGCGCGCTGCCGAAACGCTCGCGCTGCATCGGCCTGCCGTCACGAAAGCCGTGCAGCAACTCGAACAGGAACTGGGCATCCGGCTGCTGAACCGGAGCACGCGAAGAGTCAGCATGACGGCTGAGGGCGAAGCTTTTTATGGTCGCTGCATCGAGCTTCTTGCGGGTGTCAACGATACATTCGCGTCGTTCTCGCAGCAGAGGGCATCGCCAAAAGGGCGTCTAAGACTCGACATAGCGGTCGCCGTCGCAAAGGCCGTCGTGATCCCCGCGTTGCCCGATTTCCAGCAGAAGTATCCGCAGATCGAACTCGTACTGGGCGCAAGCGATCAGCCGGCCGATCTGATCGGCGAGGGCATCGATTGCGTCGTGCGGCTCGGCGATCTGAAGGATTCGAGCATGATCGCGCGCAAGCTCGGCGCGATTCCAATGGTGACGTGTGCCTCGCCAACGTATCTCGCGCGCTACGGGCTGCCCCGCACACTCGACGATCTGCACGCGCACAAGGCCGTCAATTTTTTCAGCGGCCGCAATCGCAGGGTGATGGACTGGGTGTTTCGTCCCGCCGGAAAAGTCGTCGCGATGAGACTGCCAAGCGGCATTCTTACCGACAACGCCGAGGCATTTCTCGCATGCGGCCTCGCGGGAATGGGCCTGTTGCAGGGCTTGCGGCCCGCGCTGCAACCGTTCATCGTTTCGGGGCAACTCGTCGAAATCCTGCCCGGCATCGCGACGGTGCCGAAGCCCATTTCCGTGCTGTACCCGAACAAGGCGCATCTGCCCGACAAGGTGCGCGTATTCGTCGAATGGCTTACGGAGCTTGTCGCGCGCAGATATCCGGCCTGATCGGATTGTTATCCGTTCGATAACAATGAGTAATCGCGTCAGCCGTTTATCTCGCACGGGGCGCGACCTACAGTGATGCCATTCCTTTTCACTGGAGATGACACATGTCCCGAGTTATCCGTTTTCATCGTATCGGCGGTCCGGAAGTGCTGCAGATCGACGACATCGACGTGCGCGCACCCAACGCGGACGAAGTACAAATCGAGGTCAAGGCAATCGGCATCAATCGCGCGGAAGTCATGTATCGAACGGGCGAATACACGATTCAGCCGCGCTTTCCCGCAGTGCTCGGCTACGAGGCGTCGGGTATCGTCGCCGCAGTGGGCAGCGGTGTGAAGGACTTCGCGGTGGGCGACGCGGTGAGCGTGGTGCCCGCCTTCTCGTTCGCCGACTACGGCATGTACGGCGAACGGGTGAATGCGCCCGTGCATGCCGTCGTGAAGAATCCGCCGTCGCTATCCTTCGAAGATGCCGCCGCGACGTGGATGATGTTCGCCACCGCCTACGGTGCGCTGATCGAACTCGGTCAGTTGCGGGGGGGCGAAACGGTGCTGATCGGCGCGGCGTCGAGCAGTGTCGGGCTGGCGGCGATCCAGATCGCCAACATGGTCGGGGCGATTCCCGTCGCGTTGACGCGCAGCGAGAAGAAGCGCGATGCGCTGCTGGCGGCGGGCGCCGCGCATGTGATCGCAGGTGACGGTTCGGACTTGCCGCAACAGGTAATGGCGCTGACGGACGGCAAGGGCGCGCGAATCGCCTTCGATCCCGTTGGCGGTCCGGCGGCTGCGTATCAATTGCAGGCGTTGTGCGCGCACGGCATCTTCTTCCAGTACGGCGCACTCGATACGCGGGACATCCCCGTGCCCGTGATGGATCTGCTGTCGAAGCACCTGACGGTGCGCGGCTATGAACTGTTCGAGATTACGGGCGATCCGCAGAAACTGGCGGATGCGAAGCGCTTCATTACGGATGGGCTGGCTTCAGGCGCGCTGAAGCCAGCCATCGACCGTGTGTTCGGGTTTGACGAGATGGCCGACGCGCATCGCTACATGGAAGCGGGCGCGCAGGTTGGGAAGATCGTCGTCAAGGTGTGAGCGGGGTGTGATCGCCATGCAGGTCGCGCGTCATCGCGCGGTCTGCTCTTCTGGGACTTCGATGCCCCAGTCGCCTTCCTTGTACCATTCGTCGCCGAGCAGTTCGATGGGATGCTGTGTCCGGCTGGAGCCGTTTCCGCATTGCAGGGAATCAGTCGGACAGTAGTGATCGCATCCCCAGCAGACCCGTTCGGGATGCTTCGGATGCAGCGGAAATTTCTTGGCCATGTGTTATCGCCTCTTGCAAAGGAAATCGCTGCTTGTAGCAGCGTTTCACGCGGACTGATGCGATGTGGATCAAGTCCGCTGTGTCAACTTCATCGATGCTAGTCCGCTGCGCCGAATCGGCAATGCGACAAACGTTCGCAGTCGAAGAACGGGGCGCGCGAACCCAGGTCTGGCGCCCGAATGCGCGATGTAAGGCGGTCGTCCGATCTTCAGGAATCGGAATGCTCCGAAGCGAATCTCCACAGCCTTACCGGAAACATTGCGATACAAACTCGGCACGATGCTTACCTGTTGACGGATATTCGCGCCCGTCCGGTATGGGAAAATGGGGGCATGAAAACGTCCAGAATCTCACTCATCGTAGCCGTGCTGGCGCTCGCCAGCCCGTTGGCGCATGCGAGCCTCGCAAGCGGCGCGCATCAGTTCAAGACCGATGCCAAGGCGGCGGGCAAAGAGACCGGGCACGCCGTTCGCAACGGCGTGCATGCGATCGGACATGGCGCGAAGTCGGCGGGCCATGCCGTGGCCGACGCGACGAAACACGGTTATCACGCGACCAAGAAGTTCGTGACGGGACACGGTTAACGCGCCCCGCATCGCTGCGAGCCGGCCGGCTGGGCAGCGTGTGAGCGCAAGCCACTGAAGCCGGTTCAGGCGTACGATTAAGGCATCGCCCCGTTGCGGACACCCGCCATCTGACGGAGAGCCGATATGAGACGCCTTTATTTCCTCGCCCCCGACACACCCACGGCCAGGGCGATCGTCGACGACCTGCTGCGCGCGCGCATCACATGGCGGCACATCCATGTGCTCGCGAATCACAGCGTCACACTCGAAGCCTTACCTCAAGCCTCGTTGCTGCAGAGCAGCGATGTCGTGCATGCGCTGGAACGCGGCGTGGCGTTCGGCGGCGCGACGGGCGCGCTGCTCGGCCTCGTGGCCCTGGCATTTCCGCCTGCCGAACTGGCCATCGCAGGCGGCGCTGTCGTCATGCTGACGCTGGCGGGCGCGGGCTTCGGCGCGTGGACGGCATCGATGATCGGTGTCAACGAGCCGAACACGCAGCTCGAACGCTTCCGCGAAGCGATCCGCGCGGGCCAGTTGCTGATCATGGCGGACGTGCCGGGATCGCGGGAACACGAGATCGAGCAGCTGATTGCGCAGCATGTGCCGCGCGCCGATCTCGAAGGCGCGGAGCCGACCACACCGATCTTTCCGTGAGCGCTATCTTGCGGGCGGCGTGACTCTCCTCTGAGGCTCGCTGTAAGGTATTCGACAACGAAGTCCAAATCGTCGAAAATCTGAGGCCCTGCGCGCGGGGAATGGTTCGAGAGCGGGCCCACCAAGGGCTCGTCGGACGGCCTGCCAAACGGCTCAACGAAGCTTCAACACGCTTCGTCGCAACGGCACCGCTGTGCCGTCGATAAAGCATCGACATTCCTCCCGCCGCGCTATTCCATCCAGGCGAAAGACGCCTCGCCGGTCCGGGCGCGCTTTCGTGCAAGACCTGCTGGCGAATATCGATGAGAAAGACTCTGGACGGCGTCGCCGTTTCAAGCATGGTGGTGCTGTGCCTGATCTGGGGGCTGCAACAGGCTGCGATGAAATCGATCGCGGCAGACGTCGCGCCGCTGCTTCAGGTATCGCTGCGCTCCGGCGTCGCCGCCGTGCTGGTCTGGGTATTCGGCCGGCTGATCGTGCGCGACAAGTGGCTCAAAGGCGTCGCGCTGGGGCCGGGATCGGTGGTCGGCGTCCTGTTTGCCGCCGAGTTTCTGTTCGTCGCCGAAGGGCTGCGCTGGACCACGGCATCGCATATGGCCGTGTTTCTATACACGGCGCCGATGTTCGCCGCCGTCGGCCTGCAACTCGCGCTGCCGTCCGAACGCATGACGCGCGCGCAATGGGCGGGGATCGCGGTTTCGTTCGTGGGCATCGCGGTCACGTTCGTGGGTCCGGGTGCGGGATCGGGCGTTGGTCGGTCGGCTTCCAACTGGATGCTGGGCGACCTGCTGGGCATCTGCGCGGGTGCTGCATGGGGCATGACGACGGTTGCCGTGCGCGTGACCCGTTTGAGCGAAGCGCCCGCCACGCAGACGCTGTTCGTTCAACTGCTGTGGGCCTTTGCCGTGTTGCTGCCGTTCGCACTGTTCTCGGGGCAGTCCGCTTTTCATGGCACGACGCTCGTGTGGGCAAGCCTGGGGTTTCAGGCGGTCGTCGTGTGCTTCGTCAGCTATGTCGCGTGGTTCTATCTGCTGCGCGTTTATCTCGCGTCGCGGCTCGGCGTACTGTCGTTCATGGCGCCGCTGTTCGGCGTTGCGCTGGGCGCGCTGCTGCTGCATGAACGGCTCGAACCGACCTTTCTCGCAGGCTCGGCGCTCGTGCTGGCCGGCATGTTCGTCGTCAATGGACGCGAGTGGATGAAATACGTGTTCGCGCGGCAACGGCGCGACGGCAAGGTCGGTTCG
The DNA here is from genome assembly GCF_017104565.1 of Paraburkholderia sp. Tr-20389. Taxonomy (GTDB): domain Bacteria; phylum Pseudomonadota; class Gammaproteobacteria; order Burkholderiales; family Burkholderiaceae; genus Paraburkholderia. The sequence goes on from NZ_JAAGPD010000001.1 coordinate 85,155, forward strand.
GCATAACCGTCTCAGGCGCGCGCTGATCCGTTCATCGTGCAGCGCGGCGGCGCAGCCATTCCGCGACGAGCACGCATGCGGTGAGCCACACGGTCGACGACATGGCTCCAGCGGCGACATCGCTCGCGAAATGCACGCCGATCATCAGCCGGCTCCATGCAATCATCCCGACCAGCGCGACCGCACCGAGCACGACAGGCGGCCTCCATTGCGCGGGCAGCGTCCGCACGAGCACGTACGCGATCGCGCCGTATGTCGCGAGCGAGCCGGCGGTATGGCCGCTCGGAAAACTCCAGCTGTGCACGGACGCGAGTGCGGTGTCGTACTCGGGCCGCGCGCGCCGGATCATATGCTTCAACGTCATGTTGAGCAGGCCGTTTCCGCCCGATGCTGCGGCGAGTGTGCAGGCGAGCAGCACGTGACGCTTCGACAGCAACGCGAGCACGCCCGCCGTGCAGCAGACGGCCAGCAGCCAGGGATCGCCGAGATGCGTCGCCGTCGCGAAGAACCGCTTCGCGCCTTGCGGAACCGCTGCGCCGAGATCGAACGCAAAGGCGAGGTCGAAGCGGGGCAATCCGGGGTTGCTCAATAGCGCGTACGTGATCGCCACGAAAACTGCGCCGGCCAGGACGATGACGGCGACGCCGACGCGAGCGCCTGTATCGAAGGTCAGCACGCGTGCGCGGCCGATGCAAAACGCACCATACGCGATGCATTCCGCGACGACCAACGTCGCCACCATCAGCGCCACTGCATGCCGCCCTGCGAGACTTGCGAGTTCGATCATGACGGCCCGACTGCGTGTGCAGAATTGGACGACAGCGTTTCATCCGGACGCGCCAGCGTGAGTTCGTGCTGTAGCACGGGCACGAATGCCTTGCCGTCTTCGTCGAAGTCGTAGCGGGCGATGACAGCCTTTCTCGCGCCCGCGTCGTAGCGAATCAGATTGACGGAGTTCGAAATCTGCCCGCGTATGCGCGTCGATACGGCCGTGCCCGCCTGCACGGCCCACACAGGCCGCGCGATCTGCATGCGTTCCGCGAGCGGCAGCACATACGGCAGATGGATATGTCCGCCGACGATCAGATCGACGCCCGCCTGCGCCCATCGGCGGATCGCGGGTTCGCGGCCATGCAGCAGGTTGTGCGTGTCGTCCGCCGTCACCGACGCGACGGGCTGATGCGTGACCACGACACGCAATTGCAACGGCGTGGCATGCTCCAGCCGCCGCGCGACGCATTCGATCTGCTCCGCCGATACCTCGCCGTCCGTATGGCGCGACGGACGTGTCGTATTCAATCCGATCACGAGCAGTTCGCGCGATTCGAACTGCGGTTCGAGATTCGCGCCGAACACGCGCCGATGGTTCGCATACGGATGCAGCACGCGAGCGAACAGATTGAAGAGAGGGATGTCGTGATTGCCGGGTATCACGAGCGAAGGCGTCGCGCCGAGACGATCGACGAACGCGCGCGCCGCCGCGAACTGGGTGCGCCGCGCGCGCTGCGTGATATCGCCGGACAGCACGGCGAGATCCGGTTGCTCGTGCGCGGCGAGTCGCAGCAACGCTTCGACCACCTCGGGCCGTTCGGTGCCGAAGTGCGGATCGGAGATCTGGAGCAGCAGTGTCATGAGCGGTTCAGTGCGGCGACGTCGGCCTCGGGTTTCAGCAGATAAAGCGGCGTTTCGCCGACACGGAATTCGAGCGGCATGTCCATGTGCGTAACCTCGCCGTCCATGGCGATCTTGACACGCCTGCGCCGCTTCGACGGATGCGTGACGGTGAAGCGCCGAAACGCGAAGCCGATGATGTTGCCCGCGTCGCGCATCCGGCTGAACGCGCCGTGCAGCGACAGCACGATATGCGCAAGGCGTCCTGTCGCGCGCGGCGCAAGCGCAACCAGCAAGCCTTGCGCCAGCAAAGGCGCTTCCGCCGCGCCGACCTGTTCGAGCTGAAGGCGGTTGTTCGCGACGAACAGCGTCGAGGTGCGAATTTCCTGCATCGTGCCTTCGTGATCGACATGCAGGCGCAAATGCCTATGTCGCCGCAACAACATCAGGATGGCCGACCCGAGTGCAACGAGGCGGCTGCGTCCGAATTGCCGCTTGTAGAGTTCGCGGTGTTCGAGCATCTTCGGATACAGCCCGAGACTCGCGTTGACGAGGAACATGCGCTCGTTGACGAAGCCGACTTGCACGGGATGCGCATGCGCCGTCAGCAGCAGATCGATGGCTTGCGGGAGATCGGCGGGAATGCCGTGATCGCGGCTGAAGTAATTGAACGTGCCGCACGGCAGCACACCGAATACGCAGCCGCTGCCGATCGCCGCCTGCGCGACGGCGCACAGCGTGCCGTCGCCGCCCGCACCGACGACCGCGCCGCCGCGCGGCTGCGCGAACTCGACGGCGCGCTTCGCAGTCGCTGCGAGTTGCGACGGATCGTCGACGAGCATCAGTTCGTACTCGCGATTCGCCTTGCCAAATGCGTCGGCGAGAAGGGCGGCGGTGGCGTTACCGTGCTTGCGGCCCGAGCCCGCGTTCATCACGATCGCGAAAGGCGCGCGTGCGTCCATCCGGCGGGCAGCGTAGTGCGTGGCATCGGCGGATGGACGCGCGTCGAAGGTCATCGCGTCAATGCGCCGGGCACGAGATGGATGCGCTTTTCGGTTGCCTGTTCGACGGCGGCGCGTGTGTAGAGCAGCGGGAAGTACTCGCCGTTCAGCCACATCGGCGCGAGGTCGCGATAATGCGGGTTGTCGGGATCGCCCGATTCGCCGGGCAGATTGACGGCACGCGAGTTGTCCCAGTTGCCGACGTCGACGATCACGCGAAACGACGGTCCGTTGGTCTGCCGGAAATCGCTCGCACGATACGTCGACTGATTCGGCGTGTACGCACTGCCGCCTTTGCCCGTCGGCCCGACGTTGAGCTTTGCGCGCATGCCGGCGTCGACGAGATCGGCGAACGGATGGGCGTTCAGGTTGGTCTGCAGCTTGCCCCATTGCCATGCGCCAGCGTCCGCGCCTTGCAGACGCACCATCTCGCGATACGCGTCGCCAAGACTCGACAGCAGCACGGTGTCGCGCTTCGTCTGCGCGCCATCGCCGAAGCGTGTCTCGGGATGTTCGAGCGTGTCGAGCAGCACGGCCGTGTCCGGGGCGTCGAACGCATCCGCGGCTGTCTTCGGCAAGACGGCCTGCTTGAACGCGCGGCCGAGATGGCGCGACAGCCAGACTTCTTCCAGCGCGGCTTGCGCGGAGTTCGCGCCCATGTGCGCGTCCCAGCCCTTGAGCAGCGCGAGCGCGGCGCGCGTGTCGGCATCGTCGCCCGAAAGCGGCGCGAGCAACGCGACGAGCCGTCGCGCGGGAATCGACACGTCGTCGTTCTGCAAACGCTCGCTGTCTTCAATCGACACTTTCGGCGACGCCTTCAGCACTTCGTCGATGCGCCGATGACGCGATGCGTTGGTCCATTCGAACCCGAGCTTACGCTCCTTGTATGGATAGCCCTCGGGCAGATTCATTTCGTTCGATGTGGTGAAGTAGCCGTCCTTCGGATTGAATGCGGATGGCATCTCGTCGCGCGGCCAGAAGCCGGCCCATTCGTAGCGCCCGTCGCCCGGCACGGGCAGCAGACCGTCCCAGTTCGGACGCTTCGGTGCAAGTCCGCTCGGTACCCAGCCGATGTCGCCATGCGTGTCCGCGTACACCTGGTTCACGGTCGGCGCACCCCATGTCGACAGATCGCGCTTGAACTGCGCGTAGTTTTTCGCGCGCATATAGCGCACGGAATCGAAGTAGGGCGACATGCCGGGTTCGAGCCACGCGGTGCGCACGGCGAACGCGCGATGCTTCGCCGCCTCGGTATAGATCACGGGCCCATGCCGCGTGAACGCGAGTTCCGCCGTGACGGGCTGGCCGCCGCGCACGGCGATCTGTTCGCGCACGATGCGCATCGGCTCCCAGCGCCCTTTGTAGCGATACTCGTGCGGATTGGCGGGATTCAGCTCGTAGACGTACAGGTCTTCCTGATCGATGTTGAAGATCGTGAGGCCAAACGCAATCGTGCCGTTGTGTCCGATCGACACGCCCGGCGCGGACGGTTCGCCGCCGCCGATCAGATCGAGTGTCGGCGCGCTGACCTGCTGGATGTAGCGCAGGCTCGGCGCGGCATACGCGCGGTGTGGATCGTTTGCCATGATGGCGCGGCCCGTCGCTGATTTGTCCGGCGCGATCACCCAGTTGTTGCTGCCCTCCGTCACTTCTTCGGGATTCCGCGCGGCCGCGATGATGGTGGTCGATGCATCGGCGCTCTTGAGCGACTCGCGCGTCACGCGCACTTCCTGTGTAGCGAGCGTGAAGACCTTGAGCACGTCGTCGGGCAGGCACGGGTCGAGTCCTTCCGGCATGTGCGGCTGCCACGGCGGTTGCAAGCCGAAGCGCACCGAATCGGCATCGAGGTTGCTCTTGCAGGCGACTTTCGCGCGTGCCACTTCGCTGGTCAGATTGCGCGTGAGGCCATGACTGCGGATGCGGACCACGTCGTCGGCGGACCATTTCGCTGGCCAGTAGCCGACCGTGCGAAATTCGACCGGCAGGTGCTCGGGATGCGCGGCGAGCCAGTCGATATATGCATTCACGCCCGCTGCGAAACGTGTCGCGACCGGCTTCGCATCGGGCCCGTAGCGTTGCCACTCTGCCGCCATGTCGCCGCGATACACGAAGAGCCGCGTTGCCTTGTCCTGCTCGACATACGCGGGACCGAACACTTCCGCCAGTTGGCCGAGGCCGCGGCGGCGCCACAGATCGATCTGGAACATCCGGTCGCGCGCCGCGTTGAAGCCTTGCACGAAGAACGCGTCGTGCTCGTTCTCCGCGAAGATATGCGGCACGCCCCATTTGTCGATGAGGATATCCGTGGGGCGAGACAGCCCTTCGACCGTGATCGTTTCGTCGGGTGCGCGCTCCGCGTGCGCCGGTTGAACGGACGACGCGCCGAGCGCCGCAAAGGCAAATATGACCGCAAGAGAGTGTCTGGCCTGCACTTGTTTCCTCCTTATGGTTGCCGCGAAATGTCTCCGTGCAGGTATCGACTGTACCGGACGATCGCGGGTTTGCACGGTCGTCGGATGCGGCGCCGGGCGTTAGCGACCGTTCAATTGCGCGCGCATCGTTCAGCACCTAGTATCCATCTCGGACCAGCAGGCCGGATTGCGTCGCAGCGAGTCTGAAGCAGGCGTCGATGCGTATTCGTTCACGCTGGAAGGACTGTTCTTCGACTGGAGCAAATTCGATGCGAAAGATGAGAGCGGTACAGGTCGGCGCGGCGGGCGGGGCGCTGGAACTCGTGGAGCGCGACGTGCCGGCGCCGGGCGCGGGCCAGGTGTTGATCAAGGTGCAGGCGTGCGGCATCTGCCATAGCGACTCGATGACGAAAGACGGCCTGTGGCCGGGATTGCAGTATCCGCGCGTGCCGGGACACGAGGTCGCGGGCGTGATCGATAGCGTCGGCGCGGGCGTCGAGGGCTGGAAGCCGGGCGTGCGCGTGGGCGTGGGCTGGCATGGCGGACATTGCGGGCACTGCGCGGCGTGCCGGCGTGGCCACTTCGTCGTGTGCGAAAAAGCGCAGGTGCCGGGCATCAGCTACGACGGCGGCTATGCCGACTATCTCGTCGCGCCCGTCGAAGCGCTCGCGCGCATGCCCGACGATCTCAAGGACGTCGATGCGGCGCCGCTGCTTTGCGCGGGCATCACCACGTTCAATGCGTTGCGCAACAGCGGCGCGCGGGCGGGCGATCTGGTCGCCGTGCTCGGCATCGGCGGGCTGGGGCATCTCGGCGTGCAGTTTGCGCGGCGGATGGGTTTCAACACCGTCGCGATCGCCCGCGGCGAGGACAAGGCGCCGCTCGCGAAGCAACTCGGCGCGCATCACTACATCGACAGCCGCGCGCAGGACGTGGCCGAAGCGCTGAAGGCGCTGGGCGGCGCGAAAGTCATCCTCGCGACGGTGACGAGCGGAGACGCGATGACGGCGACTCTCGGCGGTCTCGGGCTCGACGGCAAGCTGATCATTCTCGGCGCCGCGGACAAGCCGATCGAGGTGCCGCCCGTGCAGTTCATCATGGGCCGCAACGCGGTGCAGGGCTGGCCGTCCGGTTCGTCGGCGGATTCGGAGGACACGCTCGCGTTCAGCGCGCTCGCCGACGTCAAGCCGATGATCGAGACCTATCCGCTCGAACGTGCCGCCGAAGCGTACGACCGTATGATGAGCGGCGCCGCGCGTTTCCGCGTCGTGCTGACAATGTAACAAGCGTCGGCAAGCCGCCGTCGCGGGCATGCGACGGCGGCCGCAATTCCTTCTCCGCCTTTGATAACAGGGCTCAGCGGCCGTCTAGACAGGTCTGCTGCCGCCCATCGACATCTTCCCCAGGCGGTTTCCGGTCCGGCAGCGTGTAAACTGCTGCCTTTTCAAGATTTCTGGTGGTATGGTTCAAGCCCCTCAGCGCACTGCGGTCAGCGGCCCGACGCTGGTTCGCCTGCTCGCGCGCCTGACGGCCGCCGACGTGTCCGCCTCCAGCCAGTCGCTGTCCGATCAGTTGAGCCAGTGGCTCGGCTGGACGGACGCCATTGCGCTGTCGACGGCGCTCAACGGCAAGCCGCCCGGTGTCGTTTCCGGCGCGCGGAGTGCAGGCACGGTCGAAGAGGAGTGCGCCGGCGTGCGCGCTGCGCTGGCCGATGCCATCGCTGGCGACAGCGTGCTGTCCACGCGCCGGCGGCGCGGCGCCCCGCACGCGCAGACCGCGCCGGCACAGCCCGAGGCCAGTTACGCGGATTTTCGCCAGTGCTACCTTGCGCTCCAGCAGACGATGGAAACCCGCATCGGCGCGCTGCGCGGCCGCCTGCGCAGCCTGCTGGCCGCGAAGACGCCCGAGATGACGCGCCTCGCGGTCGTGGACGCGATCATGGAGCGCTCGCTGGGCGCGCGCGAGCGCAGCCTCTTCGGCGCGGTGCCGGGCCTGCTCGGCGGCCATTTCGAGCGCCTCCGCAAGGCCGAGCGCGACGCGCAGGCAGCTGGCGCTCCGGCCGAAGCACAAGCTCAGACAGAGCCCGCAACCCGGCCCGGTGCGTGGCTCGACGGGTTCCGCAAGGACATGCAAAGCGTGTTGCTGGCCGAACTCGACATTCGTTTTCAACCGGTCGAAGGGCTGCTCGCCGCCCTTCGCATCAGCTAACTGGGACGACATGTCCAGATATCGCATTGATTTGGTAGTTGTTTTTCTCGTAGGTCTGATTGCTGCCGGTTGGGTCGGCGCAGGCTATCTCGTGTCGAACCCGCTGGCGCTCGCCGTCACGCTGCTGGTCGTCGCCTGCTATGTGGCGGGTGCGCTGGAGTTGCAGCGCTATCAGCAGGCCACGGCCACGCTGACGCGCGCGGTGACGGAACTGACCGAGGCGCCGACGCGGCTCGGCGTGTGGCTCGAACGGCTGGATGCCGGTTTGCGCACGCCGGTGCGCCTGCGTATCGAAGGCGAGCGCGTCGCGCTGCCGGGACCGGCGCTCACGCCTTATCTGGTCGGTCTGCTGGTGCTGCTCGGCATGCTGGGCACGCTGCTTGGCATGGTGACGACGCTGCGCGGCACGGGCCTCGCGCTGGACAGCGCGACGGACCTGCAGGCGATCCGCGCGTCGCTCGCCGCGCCCGTCAAGGGGCTGGGGTTCGCGTTCGGCACCTCGATTGCGGGCGTGGCGACGTCGGCGATGCTCGGGCTGCTGTCCGCGCTGTGCCGGCGCGAGCGCGCCCAGGCCGCGCATCTGCTGGACACGAAGATCGCGACGACGCTGCGCGCGTTTTCGCAGAGCCAGAAGCGCGACGAGACGTTCAAGCTGCTGCAACGCCAGGCCGACATGATGCCCGCGCTGGTCGACCGCCTTCAGGCGATGATGACGGTGATCGAGCAGCAGAGCGTCGCGCTGAACGAACGGCTGATCGCGAACCAGCATGCGTTCCACGGCAGAACGGAAGCGGCGTACTCGCGGCTCGTCTCGACGGTGTCGCAGTCGTTGAAGGACAGCGCCGCCGAAAGCGCGCGCGCCGCAAGTGAAGCGCTGCAACCGGCGCTGGAAGCGAGCATGTCCGGCCATGCGCGTGAAATGGCCTCGTTGCGCGAGACCGTCGAGCAGGCGGTGCAGCGTCAACTCGACGGACTCTCGACGGGCTTCGAAGCGAGCACGACGACCGTGGCCGACCTGTGGACCAAGGCGCTTCAGGGACAGCGGAACGCGAGCGAGTCGATGGTCGCGGATCTGCGCGCGTCGCTGGAAGGCTTCAGCCAGACCTTCGAGCAGCGTTCGAGCACCTTGCTGGACGGCGTCTCGGCGCGCCTCGATGCGACGGCGGGCCAGGTGTCGAGCGCGGCGGAAAGCGCCCGCGCCGCCGGTGCGGCGTTGCAGCCGGCGATGGAAGCGACGATGGCGGGCCATGCGCGCGAAATGGCCGCGCTGCGCGAGATCGTCGAGCAGGCGGTGCAGCGTCAGCTGGACGGTCTGTCGACGGGTCTGGAGGCCACCACGGCGACCGTCGCGGAGATGTGGAACAAGGCGCTCCAGGGGCAGCAGAACGCGAGCGAGTCGATGGTCGCGGATCTGCGCGCGTCGCTGGAAGGCTTCAGCCAGACTTTCGAGCAGCGTTCGGGCACCTTGCTGGACGGCGTGTCGGCGCGTCTCGACGCGACGGCCGGCCAGGTATCGCAAGCATGGACGGACGCGCTGTCGCAGCAGGAGCGCGCGGGTGAAAAGCTCGCCGATCACAACCGCCAGGCACTCACGACGGCTGCGGCCGCGTTCGAGCAGCATTCGGCAGCGCTGTTGCAAGCCGTCGGCCAGTCGCATGCCGGCTTGCAGGCCGAACTGGCGTCGCGCGACGAAGCGCGTCTGGCCGCATGGCGCGCGTCGCTCGAAGCCGTCGCCGCGACCTTGAACCAGCAATGGGAAGAAGCGGGCGCGCGCAGCGCGAACCGACAGCAGGAAATCTGCGACACGCTTGCGCAGACGGCCAGCGATATTTCGACGCAAACCCAGGCGCACGCGAACGGCACGATCGCGGAGATTTCGCGGCTCGTGCAGGCTGCGTCGGAAGCGCCGCGCGTGGCGGCCGAAGTGGTCGCCGAACTGCGCCAGAAACTGTCCGACAGCATGGTTCGCGACACCGCGATGCTCGACGAGCGCAGCCGTTTGCTCGCCACGCTGGAGACGCTGCTCGACGCGGTGAACCATGCGTCGACGGAGCAGCGCACGGCTGTCGATGCGCTCGTATCGACATCGGCGGGCTTGCTGGAGCGTGTCGGCACGCAGTTCACCGACAAGGTCGAAGCCGAAACCCGCAAGCTCGGCGACGTCGCCGCGCAGGTGACGGGCAGCGCCGTCGAAGTGGCGAGTCTCGGCGACGCGTTCGGCGTCGCCGTGAAGCTGTTCGGCGAATCGAACGACAAGCTGATGGCGCATCTGCAGCGCATCGAAGCCGCGCTCGACAAGTCGTTGATGCGTAGCGACGAGCAACTGGCGTACTACGTCGCGCAGGCTCGCGAAGTCATCGACCTGAGCATGTTGTCGCAGAAGCAGATCGTCGAAGATCTGCAGCAACTGGCGGGCAGGCGTGCTTCCGCGGGAGCCGACGCGGCATGAACGAGGACATCGACGGCGGCGTCGAGCCGACGACACCCATCTGGGCCGCGTTCAGCGATCTGATGTCGGTGCTGCTGGGCGCGTTCGTGCTGCTGCTCGTCGCCGTGATCGGCGTGCAGCTGGAACTCTCCGCGCGCCTCGACGACGCGGTGAAACAGCGGCAGATGGAAGCGCAGCGCCGCAAGACGCTGGAGCAGGCGCTGGCGGGCCCGCTCGCGGCGGGGCGCGTGACGCTCGTCAACGGACGCATCGGCATCAGCGGCAACGTGCTGTTCGCGCTGAACTCCGATCAGTTGCAGCCGCAGGGGCGCGATCTGTTGAAGAGTCTCGCCGCGCCGTTGTCCGCGTATCTGCGCTCGCATGACGAAATCCTGATGGTGAGCGGTTTCGCCGACGACCAGCAGGTGCGTTCCGGCAACCGGCGTTTCGCCGACAACTGGGAACTGTCGGCGCAGCGCGCGCTGACGGTGACGCGCGCGTTCATCGATTCGGGCATTCCCGCGTCGTCGGTGTTCGCGGCGGCGTTCGGTTCGGAACAGCCTGTCAGCTCGAACGCGGACAGCGAAGGGCGCGCGAAGAACCGTCGCGTGGAAATCGCGGCGGTGCCGAGGCCGTCGTCGGCGGGCAGCGCGAATCGTGAGTAAAGAAACGTGAGTCACGACGCGAGCCAATCGCAAGCGACGCTCGACGCATGGCGCGAGCAGGGCGCCGACGCGCACGATCCGCTGCGTTTTCATTTCATCGATGCGTTGGCTCGGCGCGCCGCACAGCATGACGGCGAGGCACGCCGCGTGCTCGACGCGCGCCTGTCAGCTTTGCTCGATGCCTATGCCGCCGATCTCGCAGGCCATGCGTCGAAAGCCGAAGCGGTGGAAAGCAGCGCCGTGTCGGGCAAGCCGTCGCGTGGACCGCTCGCCGGACTGGTCGATTACATCGCGAGTCAGGCGGCCGAAAACGGCGGGAGCGTGCCGTCCAGTCCCGCCGTTCACGCCGAACTGAAGGCGCTCGATTACTTCCGCGAAACCTGGTCGAAGGTCAGTGCCGAGAAGCAGTTGCGTCAATCGCTCGAACAGGTGCCGGGCAATGCCGGTCCGCTCAATTCGAGCAGCCTCGTGCATCGTTCGCTGTCGCTGATGCGCGAACTGTCGCCGGGTTATCTACAGCAGTTTCTGTCGTACGTCGACGCGTTGTCGTGGATGGAGCAGCTCACGGGCGGCGGTGTGCCGCCCGTCAAAGAGGTGCCCCGCGCCGCGAGCGCGAAGAAGGGTGCGCGCGGCAAGGCGCGCTAGTCCGCGTCGGCCTGCTTCTTGTACTGCGAAGCGAGCTTGTCCTGCTGGTTCGGCGGAACGGGGTCGTAATGGCTCAGTTCGATGTTGTAGTTGCCGTGTCCGCCCGCAATCGCGTTGAGCCGCGACTGATAGTCGGTGAGTTCCGACAGTGGCACTTTCCCCGCCACCACGACGGCATGACCCGCGAGATTGCGCGTGCCCTGCACCTGCGCGCGCCGTGACGACAGATCGCCGATGATGTCGCCCATGGTCGTCTCGGGCGTCATCACCTCGATATTGACGATGGGTTCGAGCAGGACGGGCTGAGCCTTGAGCACGGCGTCGATGAAGGCCTTGCGGCCCGCCGTGATGAACGCGACTTCCTTCGAGTCGACAGGATGGCTCTTGCCGTCGAACACGGTGATGCGCACGTCCTGCATCGGAAAGCCCGCAAGCGGCCCGTTTTCGATCACCTGCAATATTCCTTTCTCGACGGCGGGCATGAACTGGCCCGGAATCGCGCCGCCTTTGACGGCGTCGACGAACTCGTAGCCCGCGCCGCGCGGCAGCGGTTCGACGCGCAGCATCACTTCGCCGAACTGTCCCGCGCCGCCCGTCTGTTTCTTGTGACGGTGATGCCCTTCCGCCTTGCCGCCGATGGTCTCGCGATACGCGATCTTCGGCGGCCGCGTGACGACGGCCAGCTTGTACTGATCGCTGAGCCGCTCCAGCATGTGCCGCAGATGCAGTTCGCCGAGACCGCGCACGACGGTCTCGTTGGTGCCGACGGGATGTTCGATCCGCAGGCAAGGGTCTTCGGCAGCGAGCTTCTGCAGGATTTCCCACAGACGCTGCTCGTTGCCGCGCCGCTCCGGTTCGATTGCGAGGCCGTAGATCGGCGTCGGAAAGGCGAGCGGTGCGAGATGGATGTTGCCGTCTTCGGGCGCGTCGTGCAGCACGGCATCGAAGGCTATTTCGTCCACCTTCGCCGTCGCGCAGATGTCGCCGGGGCCGGCCTGCAGCACCTCTTCGTGATCCTTGCCCTGCAAGAGCATCAGATGGGCGACGCGAAAGGGCTGGCGCGCATCGCCGATATATAGCTGACTGTCGCGCCGCACCGTGCCTTGATGAATGCGGAACACAGCCATCTTGCCGATGTAAGGGTCGATCACGATCTTGAACACATGCGCGAGCACATGCTTGCCGGGATCGGGTTCGGCCTGCACCGTGTCGCGCCGTCCATCGACATCGCGATAGAAGAGAGGCGGATTGCCTTCGAGCGGGTTGGGCAGCAGCCGCACGAATACATCGAGCAGTTCCTGGATGCCCGCGCCCGTTGCCGCCGATGTGAAGCACACGGGCACCAGATGACCTTCGCGCAATGCGCGCTCGAAGGGTTCGTGCAACTGTTCCGGCTCGATCGCTTCGCCCTGTTCGAGATACAGCTCCATCAGCTTCGCATCGAGTTCGATCACCTGATCGACGAGCGCGTCGTGCGCGGACCCGACGCTCAATAGATCGGCTTCGCCCGACGGATTGAAGAAGCAGTCGACCACGGCGTGCGCGTCTTGAGCGGGCAGATTGATGGGCAGACAGTTCTTGCCGAAGGTCTCTTGTATCTCTTCGAGCAGTCGCGGCAAATCGACCTTCTCGCCGTCGATGCCGTTCACGATGATGATGCGGCACAGCTTGCGTGCTTCGGCCCACGCCATCATGCGGCGCGTGGTCATTTCGATGCCGGTGCGCGCGTTGATCACGATCGCCGCTGTTTCGACAGCGGGCAATGCGCTGATGGAGAGACCGGAGAAGTCGGGGTAGCCGGGCGTGTCGGCGAGATAGATGCGGGTGTTCTGGTAGTCCAGGTGGGCGATCGCGGAAGAGAGCGAGTGATGGTATTTGCGCTCCAGCGGATCGAAGTCGCAGACCGTCGAGCCCCGGTCGACGCTGCCTGCCGCGTGGATCGCGCCGCCTTCTTTCAGCAGCGCCTCGATGAGCGAGGTCTTGCCGCAACCGGCATGGCCGACCAGCGCGATGGTACGGATGGCTTCGGGTGGATAATCCATGACCGTCCTCATTCTGCGGCAGTGATTCGGGCATTATTGGTGAAAATGGCGCGTCCTGCCAGACGGCGCGCACCAATTTGCGAACTCGGGTATGCTGCGGCGCGGTATAAACGGATCGCGCGTGTTTCTGATAACGTGCCCCGATCCACCCAATCTTCATTGATCGCTCATCGGATTGATACCGTAATGACCCAACCGCTCCGCATCGATTTTGTCTCCGATATCGCCTGCCCATGGTGCGCAATCGGGCTTTCGTCGCTACGTCTCGCGCTGTCGCGCTTCGGCGATGCCGTGGATGCGCAGATCGTCATGCATCCGTTCGAACTGAATCCGCAGATGGGGCCCGAAGGCGAGAAGATCGTCGATTATCTCGGCAAGAAATATGGGCGCACCCCGGCGGAGATCGAAGAGACGCAAGCGATGATCCGCGAGCGCGGTGCAAGCGTCGGCTTCGCATTCGGACCGCGTACGCATGTGTACAACACGTTCGACGCTCACAGGCTGCTGCACTGGGCAGGCATCGAGGGCAAGCAGCTGCCGTTGAAGCTCGCGTTGTTGCAGGCCTATCACGGCGACGGCAAGGACCCGAGCCATCACGAAGTGCTCGTCGAAGCCGCGCAATCCGTCGGTCTCGACGCCGGGAAGGCACGCGCCGTGCTCAGCGGCACGGACTATGCGGACGAGGTTCGTGCGGAAGAACGGGAGTACCAGGCAATGGGTATCCAGTCGGTGCCGTCGATCATCTTCAATCAGCGTTACCTGGTGACGGGCGGGCAACCGGTGGAATCGTTCGAGCAGGTTATCCAGCAGATTCTCGCCGAGGACAATGCGGGCGCATGACCGTGTTTCGATTGAAAGTGGACTGCAAGAAAAAAATCTTTTGAGGTGATGGAATAACCGCTCATTGATTGCGTTTGCCCTTGAGTTGCACTGCGGGTGTTGCGAGCCGCGCTCGCGCGGCGCTCAAACAAACGTCATCAAACCTGGAGCGGTCTTGAGTCACAACCACAACACGGTTCAACCGGGGTGGGTGCGGATTGCGCACTGGATCAATGCGTTGGCTGTCGTGCTCATGGTCATGAGCGGATGGCAGATCTACGATGCGTCGCCCATCTTCCCCGTCATTCAGTTTTCTCCTTCGATCACGCTAGGCGGCTGGCTGGGCGGCGCGCTGCAATGGCACTTCGCCGTGATGTGGCTGCTGGTCGCGAACTTCATCGTCTATCTCGCGTTGAATGTCGCGTCCGGCCGCTTTCGGCGCAAGCTGCTGCCGCTCAAGGCGAAACATCTTGCCGCCGATCTGCTCGCCGCGCTGCGTGGGCGCCTGAAACATGACGATCTTGCGCATTACAACGCGCTGCAAAAGCTCGCGTATCTGGTCGTGATCGCCGATATCGTGCTGATCGTGTTATCGGGTCTTGCCGTGTGGAAGTCGGTGCAGTTTCCGCTGCTGCGCACGCTGATGGGCGGATACGACAACGCGCGCGTGGTGCACTTCGTCTGCATGAGCGTGCTGGTCGCATTCTTCGTCGTGCATGTCGCGATGGTTGCGCTGGTGCCGCGTTCGCTGCTGCTGATGATCCGGGGGCGCTGAATCATGACGATCCGCAAGCGCACACCACAGCCCGGCTCGTTTCTCGCCACGCATGGCGAGGCGATCGTTCGCGACGCGCAGCGCGAACTCAAATCGCCCGCGCGGCGCCTGTTCGGTCAGCGGCTGCTGACGCTCGGCGGCATTGCGCTGCTGTCGGGCTGCGATCTCACCAACGACAAGTCCGTGAACACGGCGCTGCGCCGCATTTCGTTTTTCAACGATGACGTGCAGGCCTTGCTGTTCGATCCGAACAAGCTTGCGCCGACATATCCCGAGTCGATGATCACGCGGCCTTTCCCATTCAACGCGTTCTATGACATCGACGACGTGCCCGAGGTCGACGCCGCTTCTTACCGCTTGCAGCTAAGTGGTCTTGCGCACGGCAAACGCACGTGGACGCTCGACGAATTGCGCGCGCTGCCGCAGGAGAGCCAGATCACGCGGCACATTTGCATAGAAGGATGGAGCGCGATCGGCCATTGGGGCGGCGTGCGCTTTGCCGATTTCCTGCGCCGGGCAGGCGCGGACACGAGCGCGAAGTATGTGTCGCTGCGTTGCGCGGACAACTATTGGACCAGCATCGACATGCCGACCGCGCTGCACGCGCAGACGCTCTTGACGCTGACCTACGACGGCGATGTGCTGCCGCCCAAATACGGCTTTCCGATGAAGCTGCGCATGCCGACCAAGCTGGGCTACAAGAATCCGAAGCACATCGTCGCCATCGAAATCACGAACCAGTACCCCGGCGGCTATTGGGAGAACCAGGGCTACAACTGGTTCGGCGGCTCGTGACGGCATCGCGTTGTTCCGTCTCCGTTGTTGATTCCTCTCTCTAAACCTGAACCAACCAGTTGGGAGCTTCTATGTCTTTTCGCATCAAATTCGGCACCGCTCTGTTGACGGCTACGCTTGCGAGCGCTGCGTTCGCGCAGACACCGGCGACGAAGCCCGCGCGCATTCGTGGAGAAATCGTCTCGCT
This sequence comes from Paraburkholderia sp. Tr-20389, assembly GCF_017104565.1. Classification (GTDB taxonomy): domain Bacteria; phylum Pseudomonadota; class Gammaproteobacteria; order Burkholderiales; family Burkholderiaceae; genus Paraburkholderia. Next base: position 100,742 of record NZ_JAAGPD010000001.1, read on the forward strand.
CGACGGCGACACGCTCAAGGTGCATCGTCGCAGCGGTGACACGGTATCGATCGAAGTGAAGCCGGCCGTGACCGTTTCATCCGTCAAGCCGATGCAGCTCTCCGATATCAAGCCGGGTTCGTTCATCGGCACGGCAGCGACGACGGGCACGGACGGCAAGCTGACGGCGACGGAAGTGGTGGTGTTCCCCGAGTCCGCGCGCGGCACGGGCGAAGGGCACTATGCATGGGATCTCGGACCGAACAGTTCGATGACCAATGCGAACGTCGATACCGTGGTGCAGAGCACGAGCGGGCGCGATCTGAAGCTGTCGTACAAGGGCGGCAGCAACGTCGTGACGGTTCCGCCGAATGTGCCTATTGTCACGATCGCGCCTGCCGCGCATAGCGATCTCACGCCGGGCAAGAAGGTGTTCGTCGTCGCGACGCCTGCGTCGCAAGGCGCGTATGTCGCGCAGCGCGTCGTCGTGGAAAAGGATGGTGTCGCGCCGCCGATGTAATGCGCCAGGAAGGTACCTTTATCGCTTGTTGAGCGTACGGGTTCAAAGCGGCCTCGATTAATTTCGCCAATTTTTTTCGATTTTTGTTACCGGCTGCGGAGATAAGATCGCCGCAGCCGTAATAAAAGGGAAGAAAAAATGGCGATCACTTTGAACCTGTCGGTGCCGGCGAATTCGGGCAAGTCCTTGAAGATAGACGCCATTCGTTTTCTCGCGGCGTTCTGGGTGCTGATGTATCACTTCAAGCCGCCTCTTTTCAAACAACTCCTGCCGCATCAGCTTGCTTTTCTGGGCAGCGCGCTATGGTCCGCCGCGACTGCGCTATTCGCGGGGCCCGCTGCGGTGATCGTGTTCTTCGTGATTTCCGGCTATTGCATTCACGCTGCATATCACAAGGATGTCGCGCTTAAGCCCATCAACTATTACGCATCCAGATTTATCCGGATTGGATTGCCGCTGGTTATTCTGCTGTGCGTCGTTCAGCCATTGCCCGCCGGGCAGAATTATCTGGAATCGGTGCTGTGGTCGCTTTATTGCGAAATGGTCTATTACGCGGTTTATCCGCTTTTGAGGCCGCGCTTTCGTTATATCGGCGAAATGATCGTCGGCTGTGTGTTGATGGCGGCTGCGATGGTCGCGTGTGTGCGGCTGTTCGGTCATCCCGTCTGTCATGGCTGCGTCTATGAGACCTATCGCATTCCGGGCACCGCGCTGCTGTACGCGGCCGGCTGGATTTCGGGCTGCCTGATCGCGGAGACGCAGCGCAATGCCACGCAATTCCAGATTCGCGGCGCATACTCGCCGCTCACGTTGGCGCTCAGGCACGCGCTGGATGCGAGCACGCATGCGCTCGCGACGCATCTGATCGTGCTGAGGGCGTTCGTGGTTGCGGCGGGCGCAGCGGTGATGATTCTGCTGTCCGAATCCAGTCTCAAGCCTGCCATGTTGCCGTTGATCACACCCGACATCACGCTGCCCATATTCCAGTTCCTCGCGGTAATCTGGATCGCGACGGAAACGGCGACGCCTTCCCGCTCCCGCGTGTGGTCGACGCTGGCTGGGTGCGGCGCATGGTCGTACAGCCTCTATCTGTGCCACAAGACGGCACTCGCGCTGCTCGAAGCGATGTCGTTCGACACAAGCGGGCGTTTCGCATGGTTCGTCGAAGTGGTGCTGGCGTTTGCGATCAGCTATGCGTTCTATCGCGTGATCGAAAAGCCCTCGCATATCATTTCGCAGCGGCTGCGCAAGTACGCGCCGGATGTGCCGGGCGCGCCTGCGGCCTGAACAGCTTCAGCAACGATCACGGCGTCCAGCGATATACGATCACGCTCGATCCGTTGTAGTTGTCTTTCGTGACGACGTATTCGCCCGTCGATCTGACGAACGCTCTCAGCCCATACATCGAGTCGACGTCGTTGCCGACGTCCACGTTGACCGGATTGGAATTGGTGAAGGTCGTGTCGAGACGGCCCGTCGTGAGATTGAAGGCGTCGATGTCAGGCACCGTGTGCACATAGCCGACGAACAGATAATTGCCTGCCGCCGTCATCGACTTGGGATTGGCGCTGGTGAGATTGATCACCGGGTCGGGCCGCGTCATGTTGCCCGCGCTCCAGCCGTGATACACCTCGATCCGCGTGTTCATCGCCGTCCAGTCCGAGCTACCCGCAATGCCTTGCGCGAGAATCATCGTGTCGCTTTCGGCGAGATAGACGATGCGGGTCAACGGGCGAATGCTCGTGGGTATCGGAAGCGCGATGCCCGTGCCCCACATCGGCTTGCCGTATCCGTCGAACCCCGTCAGCGGATAGTGATAGATGTGATTCGTGCGATCGAGCCCGGCCCACACATCGCCCTTGCTGTCGATACTGAATCCGCCCGTAACCGGACGCGTCGTATTGAACGCTGAGCCGGGTATCGATGCATCGGGCACGGCGATGTAGCCTTTCGACGGTTCGAAATGAAACAAATAAAAGATCGCCGGATTTTGTCCCGACGCAACGAGAATCCGGTTGCCGCCGACGCTGACGAGTTGCCCGAAGTGTTCGTCGCGTTGCGTGTCGTTGACGTTGAGGCGCGGGTCGTCGGGGTATGAGAAAGGATCGACCGTATTCGCGACGAAGGTGCCGCCCGCCGTGCCCGAATAGATGTTCGTGCCGCTATAGAACAACGTGCCATCCGTGACCGGGTCGGGTGCCGCGACCGCTTCAAAATTGAGCGACTGCAACTTCCATAGCAGATTGCCCGCGCCGTCATAGGCGTGGAGATCGGTGCCGCCGTTGCGGCCGAGATCCCAGCCGCCGCCCCACGGATTATCGAGCACATACAGATTGCCTCCCGCGTCCTTGCCGATACCTTCGATGCGCGTGAAGCGCTTGTCGCCCACCTGGCCTTTGGTGCCCGTCGTCGTGTCGAGATAACCGCCCTGAACGCCGAACGTGCCGACGAGTTGCGGCGCGCCCGCCATGCCGCTTGTTACGCTGTAGAGCTTGATGTTCAAATCGGGCCCTTCGTCGCCGACCATCAGCAGTCCGCGTGACGCGTCGAAAAACAACGCGGAAGGGCGAGAAGTCGCGGGCATCTGAATCGAGTTCAGCAGTGCGCCCGTGGGACCATATTCGACGATCGCGGCCGCGCTCTTGCGTGCCACCCACACGTTGCCCCCGGAATCCAGCGCGAGTGCGCCCGGGCCTGCAACGCTGATGTCCTGCTGCCACGCGCCGCCGGTGGTGAACACGCGCACGCGATTGCCGAAGAAGTCACTTGCATAGAGCAGCGAGCCTGCCGTCGCGAGGCCCGAGATCGCATCGGCGCGGCTCATGGCAGTCCATGTGCTGACGTTGATGACGAGATCGCGTGTACCCGTTGCGCGGTCGTAGCGGCCCACGCCGCCCGTGCCGTATTGCGTGCCCGCCTGCATCGCCGCGAAGATCGACGTTGCATTGCCCGTGATGGCGCCGCCCTGGAATTCGCTATGGATGCCGATCGAACCTAGGCTTCGACCGTTCTGGTAGATCGCGACGCCGCCTTCGTTCTCGTCCCACATCGACGCCGTGTAGACGACGCCTTCAGGCGCGACCCACATCGAACGCGCGGCATTGCCGACGTGAGCAGCCAGCGTGCCGTATGTGTTTGCGATCCAGTCGGTGGTGTACTGCGCACGACTGACGGGCGCAAAGACGGATGAGATCATCGCGACGATTGCGCCGAAGAGCCGCGCGCGCAGTCGTATTCGTATATTGAGCATGCGGAAGTTCTCCTGACGTCGAGAGAGATCGGGCGGATTCGAGACGCAGGAATTTTAAGTGCCCATTTATTCGAACGGGCGTCGATTTCCGAACGTGAGTGCAGAAAATGCTGTTTGACGCAGCGGTTCGGCGACATCGTGATGTGCATCGGATAAACGCCGATGCCAGGCGCATGGTTGTCACGCGATCGACACCGCGAAAAAGGCCTTCAATCGATGCATGCCGCACTAGAATGAGTTACTGCCGCATGCGCGTTCGCGGCGATGCGGGCATCGCGTTCGCATCCAATTCTTCCGCACTGGAGGCTCAGCATGCCGACCTATCAGTATCGTTGCGAAAGCTGTGGTGAAAAGTTCGAACACGCGGAGCACGTCGCAGAACATGCAACGGTGCAGCTGAAATGCCCCAAGTGCGGCAGCGAGAAGGTGCAGCACGCACCGGCGCCGTTCGTCGCGAAGACTACCCGCAAGAGTTGAGCACGCGGCGGCGCGTCGTTTAGCGGGACATATCGATGAAACCCTGTGAAGCGTGCAAGGCGTTGACGGGCATGCCGTCGGCAACGCCGCCGCATGGCGATTTGAGCGCAACGGGTTCGCGAATGACGGGACAACCGGCGCATCCCGTCAAACGCTATGACGAATATCGATGCACGGTGTGCGGTAACTGGATGCTTAGAAATGCGCAGGACGGCGACCCGCCGGGCATCTGGTCGTCCACGGCATGACGCACGTCGCCGGATCTATGTGACACGAGGTTCCGATGGCATGGCTTGTGATACTGCATGGCGCCTACTGGCGCGACGTTTCCTCCGATGTGTTCAAGGAGCATTCGAAGCGAGACGACTGGAGCCAGCTGACCTGCGACACGTTCGACGCCAGCGAAAACATGTGCGAAGCCGAGTGCGGCGGTTTGAAGCTGCTCATTCCGCGCAGCACGGTGATTGCCGCCGTGAACCTGCAGGATCGCGAGCGGGCATCGGGCTTTGCATTGCCCGCCCGCGACAGCAGCGCGTAGCGTTTGACCTTTAGCGTTTGTCGGCGAGCGGCAGCGACGCATTGAGCGTGTCGCGTCCAGGGCGCGCATCGTTGGCACGCCGGCTGTCGTCGAAGGGCCGCTCGGGCTTCATCACGAAGCTCAATGCAATTCCGCAGACCATCACGCCGATCGACAGCATGAAGGTCACGTTCCAGTTGCCGAGCCGGTCGACTACATAACCGGCCACGACGGGGCTCACGATCGCCGCGATGAAGCCGTTGCCGCTCATGATGCCGCTCGCGGTGCCCGAGCGATCGTAGGCGATATCCATCGGAATCGCCCACATCGGACCGATGTTCATTTCGTTGAAGAACATTGCGGCCGCAAGAAAGATCAGCGAGTACATCGGATCGTGCAGCAGCACGACAGGGATCAGCGAGAGGCCAGTGAGCGCCATGCAGCATGCAACGAGATAGCTGCGCGCGAGCCTGACGTTGCCCGATTTGCGCAACAGCCGGTCGCTCACGAGACCGCCCGCCAGATCGCCCACCACGCCCGCGATGAACACGCCCGACGTGAACACCACCGCCTTCTTGATGTTGAGATGAAAGCTGTGCATGAAGTACAGCGGCATCCAGTCGAGCATCAGCCAGAGAATCCAGTTGTAGCAGAAGTACACGGCGGATACGGGTGCCATGCGTTTGTAGAGACGCATCCAGGTGCCCGGTGCATCGGCGGGACGCACTTTCGGCGGCGGCAATGCGGCGAGTTCGTCGCGTGTGATGCGTGGATGATCGGCGGGCCGTTCCGTGTACGTGAAGTACCACAGCACCAGCCAACCCGCGCTGAGCGCGCCGAGCAGATAGAACGAGAAGCGCAAGTTGAAGGCCGTCATCAGCGCGAGCACGAGCATCGGTGCAATCGCATTGCCGAGCCGCGCGCACGAATGCGTGATGCCCTGCGCCATGCCGCGCTTGTCTTTCGTCACCCACGCGGCCATCGCGCTCGTCGACGCGGGGAAAGTCGCGCCTTCGCCGAGCCCGAGCAGCAGCCGCGCGGCGATCAGCGAGACGAAGCCGCCTGCGAACCCGGTAAGCGCCGTCGCGACGGCCCAGACGGTCGCGCAGGCGATCAGCGTGCGCCGCGCGCCGAAGCGGTCGCTGACCCAGCCGCCGATGAACTGAAAGATGACATACGGATACGCGAATGCGGAAAAGATCAGCCCTAGCTGCGTATTCGTGAGTCCCAGTTCGGTCTTGAACTGACCGGCCGCCGTGCTGATGTTGACGCGGTCGACGTACGTGATGAAGTACATCAGGCACAGCGTCGCGAGCACCATCGTCGTGGCCTTGGGCTGCAATCGTTTCATGTCTCCTCCTTGTGTTATCGGCCGTGCCCGTCTTCAGCGCCTGGCCGAGCCGGTCGTGAATGCGGCCACGCCTTCGTGGAATGCGCTGCTGCCGTAGACGGACTCGATCAGGTCCTCGTCGTCGAGACGCTGTTCGACGACGAGCCGGCGCAGGCTTTCCTTCACCGCATGCTGCGTGACCTGCGACAGCGCGCCGAGCCGTTGCGCGAGCGTGCGCGCGGCGCCGTCTAGTGCGTCTTTTGCGCAGATCTCGTAGACGTAGCCGCATGCGAGCGCTTCGTCGGCGGATAGGAAGTCGGCGAGCAGCAGCATCTTCTTCACGCGTGGCACGCCGAATGCCGCATGAAGCCGCGCCAGATTGCGCGACGACAGCGTGTTCGACAGCGTTTTCGCGATCGGCGCGCCGAATTTCGACGCATCGCTGCAGATGCGGAAGTCGCATGCGGTGGCGAGCGCGAGACCGCCGCCCACCGCCCAGCCGTCGATTACCGCGACAGTCGGCACGGCGATGCGCTCGACGGCATCGATCACGCGTTCGACGAGCGCTTCATACGCGACGCCCTGGCGTCCGTCGCGGAAGTCGCTGAAGTAACCGATGTCGGTGCCCGACACGAACGACTTGCCGCCAGCACCGCGAAGCAGAATGCAGCGCACGTTCGCATCGCGCCGGCACTGATCGATCAGTTCGAGCAGCGCTTCGTACATCGGTATCGTCATCGCGTTGTGACGCTCGGGACGGTCGATCAGAATCTCGGCCGTGCCCGTGTCGACCATGTTCAATGTGACGTGCTCGTTCATGGCTTCGTCCCGTTGATCTCGGCGAGAAGTTCGTCGTTGTGCTCGCCGAGCAGCGGCGGGTGACGCCGCACCTGCTGCGGTGTGCCCAGCAGCTTGACGGGAAAGCCGATGTTCTTCACCTTGCCTTCGATGGGATGATCGATCTCCATGCACATGCCGCGCTGCTGCGCATGCTCGCTGCCGAACGCCTCGGGATACGAGAGGATCGGCCCGGCCGGAATGCCCACCGCGAGCATCGTGTCGATCCAGTCCTCGCAGTCGCGCTTCGCGAACGACTGCTCCAGCGTTTCGATCAGCGCCTCGCGGTTCTTCAGGCGCAGCGAGACGGTTTCGTATTCGGGGTGCCGCAGCAGTTCGGGACGCTCGATCAACTCGCACAGCTTCGTCCACAGCTTCTGGTTGGTCGCGCCCATCACGAAGTAGCCGTCGCGCGCCTTGACCGCCTGATAGGGCGCGCTCATCTTGTTGCTCGTGCCGAGCGGCGTCGGCGGCACGCCCGTGCCCCAGTAGTCGGACATGTCCCAGATCGAGAACGCCATCGCCGAATCGAACAGCGACGCGTCGATGTGCTGCCCCTGGCCCGTCTTCTGCGCGCCGATGTACGCGGACAGCAGCCCGTAGACGGCAAACAGCGCACAGCCGATATCGGCGACCGGCACGCCCGCTTTCACGGGCTTGCCGCCCTTGTAGCCGGTCACGCTCATCACGCCGGACATCGCTTGTGCCATCAGGTCGAAGCCGGGTCGCGACGCCCACGGTCCGCTCTGGCCGAAGCCGGAGATGCTCGCGTAGACAATCTTCGGATTGATGTCGCGGATCGTGTCGTAGTCGATGCGCAGCCGCTGCACGACGCCCGGCCGGTAGTTCTCGACGATCACGTCGGCCGTTTTCGCGAGCTTGTAGAAGAACTCGCGGCCTTCGTCGGTCTTGAGGTCGAGCGCAACGGAACGCTTGTTGCGATTCATGTTCAGGAAGCCCATGCTGTCCGGCCCCTTCATCTTGAAGCCCATCGCGCCGCGCGTCTGGTCGCCTTCGAGCGGCTCGACCTTGATCACGTCGGCGCCGAGATCGGCGAGCAGCATGCAGGCGAACGGCCCGGCCATCACCTGGCTGACATCGAGTACGCGGATGCCCTGCAGCGGCAAGGGCCGCGATTGACTGGTTTCGTCGGCTTGCGACATGGATGCGTCTCCTGAAAGGTAAGGGCGTGCGTCGGCCGCGGCGTGAATGCCGTCGGTGCGGGCCGGTTTATGTCGATGGCGATGCGAGAGGGCGGGCGCAGCGCTCGAACGCTGCGCGGACACGGCTTGGCGTCAATGAAACCGAACTAGCCGTGCGTCGAGAGAAGGGTTGGTGTCATGCCGTCTCCATGTGTTTGTTGTAGGCACAACTCTCACTTACCTGCGAGACGGCGGCAAGGACGTAACGGTCATGGCTGGATTCGCGAATCGCGAAAGGGGCAGGGTCAATGCGGCGCTTCTGTCAGCGCGGCCACGACATTCTGCAGCGTCTGCGCCTGCGCATGCCCTTCGACGCACGACAGCACATAGCTGCGCTCGTGCCAGTCGCCTTGCAGTTCGGCGCTGGCGAGTGTGATGTCGGGGCGAAAGCTTTTCAGCACGTCGGGCGGCATCAGGCCGACGCCGAGGCCGTGCCGCACGAAAGCGAGCATCGTGTCGAAGCCGTTGACGGAGAAGTCGTTGGTGAACTGCCGGCCGCGGCTGCGATACGCGCGCTGTACCGCGGAAAGAATCGCCGAGCCTTTGCCGAGACTGACGAGGGGGATGTCGAGCAAATCGTCGAGTACGACGGGCGAGTTGGGAAAGCGGAAATGCGACGGACTGTAGACCAGCACGAGGCGGTCTTGCCGGTACGGTAGCTGCGGCAGGTCCAGAAAGCCGCTCTTTTTCTCGTAGATGCCGATATCGATCACCTTGTCGCGCAGCATCTGCTGGATGATCTTGCTGTTTTCCTCGATGACCTTCAGCGCAATGCCGGGATACTGCTGCTGGATGCCTGCGATGTCCCGCGCGAGAAATTCGATGATGACGGCCTTCGGTGCGCCGATGATGATGCGCCCTTCGAGGCCCTGAACCAGCGCCTGCGCGTCGCCCGTCAGCCGGTCGACCAGCGTGTCGATCTGGCGGATGTAGCGCAGCAGCTTGTCGCCGGATTCGGTGACTTCGACACCGTGCGGCACGCGCCGGAACAGCTTCGCGCCGAGTTGTTCCTCAAGATCGGAAACACGGCGCGAGGCGGCCGCCACGGCGAGCCCGAGCTTGTCGGCGGCGCGGGAGATGCTGCCTTCGTCGACGATGGCGAGCACCAGCCGGACAGTGGTCGTATCGAGTCTCACAGTGGTTTCAGTCTCCAGAGTTCCGTGGCGCTTGCGCGCGGCAAATTTTGCGCGTGCAACCATCCTCTTGTCAGCACGAACGGACAAAATTGCGGCATTATGCGTGGCTTGGCGCGCCGTCCGGCGGTCGTGCATGCGCAATTCGTGTTTACCTGACTCAACCTCACCATTTTCAGGCCGTTAATCCAAAGAACAAAGGTTGCCCTGCGATGAGCCGGAATACAGCATCCCGATCACGGCCGAGTCATGTCTGAGAAAGCCTCCATTTTCGCTTCGCTGCTCGCGACACCCACGCCCGAAAAGGCCGTCGTCAGCCCGTCGGTGCGCGCCGCGCTGCTGTCCGCGCTGTTCGACAATGCGTGGCCGCTGTTCCTGTCGGGCATTTCGAGCGTGTTCGTGGCGATCGTCGCGTGCTTCCGGCTGCATCAGACGTGGACGGCGCTCTGGTTGATCGCCGATGTCGCCGTGCTGGCGACGCGGCTCGGCATCGTCCGTATTTACGTGGCGCGCAGCCGCGTCTGCGAGGTCCATCCCGGCCCGTGGGCGGCGCGCTATGCGCCCGTGGGACTCGTCGCATGTCTGCTGCTCGGGCTCGGCACGGCGGCCTGTTTTCTGTCGCCGGACAAGGAGCTGGCAACGCTCGCGATCATGGTCGCGGCGGGCATCCTCGGCGGCATCGCGTCTCGCAACGCGGCGTTGCCGCGGCTCGCAATCGCGCAGATCTTTCTCGGTACGGTGCCCATCGGTATCGGCGCGTTGCTTGCGCCGCAAAGTGGGGCGTGGATTCTCGTCCCGCCGCTCATCGCGTACAACGCGGCGATGGTGTCGGTGGTGCGACGCCACTACCAGGGGCTCGTTGCGCTGATGACGGCCGAGCAGCGCCACGCCGAACTCGCCGCGCGCTTCGATGCGGCGCTCGCGTACATGCCGCACGGCCTGTGCACCGTCGACGGCGCGGGCAACGTGATCATCGCGAACCGCCGCACGGCCGAGCTGTTCGGTGCGACCGTCGAGACGCTGAAGCTGAATGTGCCGCTGCCGGAATTCATCGGCCATGTAGGCATTGCGCAGTTCGGCGAGACCTTGCACAAGCGGCTCGTGGAGCAGTGCAATGCATGGCTCGGCGATGCAAACGGCCCGCTGGACCCGATGGATCTCGAACTCGAAGACGGCCGCCAGCTCGAATTGACTCGCAACCCGGTGCCCGACGGCAGCGCCGTCATCATCATCGAGGACGTGACGCAGCGGCGGCAGACAGAGGCGAAGATCCTGCATCTAGCGAGTCACGATTCGCTGACAGACCTGCCGAATCGCCGCGAATTGCGCGAACGGCTCGAACAGATGCTGAGCGTGCGTGCGCGGCAGCAGGGCGGATCGATCGCGATGATGTATCTGGATCTGGACGGCTTCAAGCAGGTCAACGACCGGCTCGGCCATTGCGCGGGAGATGAAGTGCTGGAGACGGTCGCCGCGCGGCTGTCGCGGGTGCTGCGTCCGGGCGAACTGGTTGCGCGGCTGGGCGGCGACGAGTTCGCGATCATTGCCGACCACACGACGCTGCCGTCCGTGGTTGCGCTCGCGCAGCGCGTGATCCGCGACCTCGCGCTGCCGTATCACCTGTCGACGGGCGACGCGGTGAGCATCGGCACGAGCGTCGGCATTGCGCTGGCAGCGAACGACGATTCCGTCGACGGCCTGATCCGGCGCGCGGATCAGGCGTTGTACAGCGCGAAGCAGGCGGGCCGGGGCACGTATCGCGTGGCGAACGCCTAGGTGCCCGGCAACGGCTTGAAAGTACGGTTACAGATAGCTGCAGACGTAGTCGAGCGTTTCGACCACATCGATATCGAAGCGGCTCTTACCGGGCACCGAGAACGACTCGCCGGCGGCATAGGTCTTCCACTCGTCGCTGCCTTCCAGGCGGATGCGGCACTTGCCGGCCTGCACTTCCATCAGTTCCGGCGCGTCGGTGCCGAAGTTGAGCGTGCCGGGCAGGATCACGCCGAGCGTCTTGCGCGTGCCGTCAGCGAACAGAACGGTGTGCGAGACGCACTTGCCGTCGAAGTAGACATTGGCTTTCTTGACCACGGAAACCTGGTCGAATTGCGTTGCGGCCGTCATGGCGATGTCCCTCTGGGTCGTTGTGAATGGATTCGGCAGCGCCATGCGGATGCGACGGCGCGAGCCCGCCATCATACCAATGCCGGCACCTTCACCCGCGCGCAACCGCCGCGACGGCCGCACGCAACCCAAGCGCATAGCTCTCGATCCCAAAGCCGGAAATCTGTCCACTGACGATATCCGCGAACACAGAACGATGCCGGAACGCCTCCCGCGCATGAATGTTCGACATATGAAGCTCGACCACGGGGCAGGTGAGGATCGCGAGTGCATCGCGGATGCCATAGCTGTAATGCGTCCAGGCGCCGGCGTTGATGAGCACCGCGTCTCTCTGCTCCTCGAACGCGCGATGTATCCGCTCGCACATCGCCGCTTCGCTATTGGTCTGGAACGATTCGATCGCCACACCCAGTTCCGCGCCGAGCGCGCAGAGCATCGCATCGATATCGGCGAGCGTGACCGTCCCGTACTGCAGGGGATCGCGCTTGCCGAACATGTTGTGATTGATGCCGTGGAGCATCACGATGGTCTTCATGTGTGTCGTCTCCATGCGTTCAGTCGAGCGGCACCGTGAGCCGGTCGATCGCGGCGCGGGTCTCCGGGCGCACGCCGCGCCACCACGCGAAGGCTTCGGCCGCCTGCTCGACCAGCATGCCCACGCCATCCGCGATACCGTGCACGCCCGCATTGCGCGCGAGGCGCAGAAACGGCGTGAGCCGCTTGCCGTAAGCAAGCTCATAGGCGGTGCCATGTGGGCTGAATACGCTCGGCGGAACGGGCGGCAGATCGCCCGTGAGACTCGCCGAGGTCGCGTTGACCACGAGGTCGAAGGGGCCCGCAGTGGCGAGATCGCCATATCCGCAGGCGCGCAGTGCACGGCCGCGCGCGCCGGTCTGCGCCGCCAGCGCTTCGGCTTTCGACACATCGCGATTCGCGATCACCAGTTCGACGGGGCTCGCGGCGAGGAACGGCAGCAGCGCGCCGCGCGCCGCGCCGCCCGCGCCGAGCATCAGCACCCGCTTGCCGGCGAGCGGCACGCCGAGGTTGACTTCGATATCGCGCAGCAGACCGATACCGTCGAAATTCTCGGCGAGAATCCGGCCGTCTTCGAACTTCAGCGCGTTGACGGCGCCCGCCAGCGCCGCGCGTTCGCTGCGTGTGTCGGCGAGCGCGAACGCCTTGAGCTTGAAGGGCGCCGTGACGTTCATGCCCTTGCCGCCATCGGCCGCGAACTGGCGCACGACATGTGCAAAGCCGTCATCAGGGGCGAGCGGGCCTTCTATCGCAACGTAGGACATGTCCTGGCGCGTGGCTTCGGCAAACAGGCCGTGAATCAACGGAGACTTCGTGTGTCCGATCGGATTGCCGATCACCGCATACTGGTCAGTCATCTGGATCTCACTTCGAGTAGAGAACGCCTTCCGTTTGCATCGCGTCGATCTCGGCGGCGGAAAAGCCGAGCGATTGCGCGACTTCGGCGTTGTGCTGGCCGAGGTCCGGCGCGACATCGCGGATCGTCGTGTCGCAATGGGAGAAGCGAAAAGGCAGGTTCGGCAGGCGCAGCGTGCCGTAACGCGGATGCTGCTGTTCGACCACCATGCCGCGTGCCTTGATCTGCGGATCGTCGAGCACTTCGTCGATGCGCTGCACTTTTGCGCACGGCACGTCGATGCCGTCGAGCAGCGCCAGCACCTGCGCCACCGGGCGCGCGGCCACCCAGGGCTGCACCACCGACAGAATCTCAATCCGGTGCGCGTTGCGGCCCACGCTGTCGTGATAGCGCGTATCGCCGCCGAAGCCAGCCGGGCCGCCGTGTGTTTCGATCAACGCGGCGAAGCGCTTCCATGCGTCGTCCACCTGCGCCGCGATCACGAGGTCGCCGTCAGCGGCGCGAAACACGCCATAGAGCGTCGAGGTCGGCATGTCGTGTCCCGTCTGCTCGGGCAGCACGCCGCGCAAGGTGTAGCACTGCACCGCGTACTCGTGCATCGAGACCAGCGCGTCGTACAGCGCCATGTCGATGTGCTGGCCGCGTCCGCTCGTCGTGCGGCCGAGCAGCGCAGCATTGATCGCCGCGACCGCGTGGATGCCCGTGTACATGTCGCCGAGCGAAATGCGCAGCAGCGGCGGCGGCTCGCCGGGTGTGCCGACCATTTGCATGATTCCGCTCTTCGCTTCCGCGATCAGGCCGAAGCCTGCACGATGCGCGTCGGGGCCCGTGTGTCCATATGCGGAGATCGAGCAATAGACGAGGCGTGGATTACGCGCCGATAACGTGTCATAGCCGAGACCGAGCTTGTCCAGCGCGCCGGGGCGGTAGTTCTCGACGAACACATCGGCGGAATCGCAGAGACGCTGCATGAATTCCTTGCCCCGCGGATCCTTCATGTCGACGCTGACGCCGCGCTTGCCCATGTTCAATTGCAGGAAATAGCCGCTTTGCTGGTCGTCGAGCACGGTTGCATGCTGACGTCCGGCGTCGCCGGAGCCGGGACGTTCGACCTTGATGACTTCCGCGCCGAGGGCAGCGAGGCAGCGGCCCACGTAGGGACCGGCGAGGAAGTGGCTGTAGTCGACGACGCGTATGCCTTCGAGTGGACGGGCTTGCATCAGTGCGCTCCCGGCCGGCGCGGCACCATCAGACGATGTTCGCCACGTTGAACTACCTGACCATCCTGATTGATCAACTCCGACGGCAGTACCACGATGCCCCAGCCGGGACGGCTCTTGCTGGGCCGCATCGCGCCCACGCGGAACTTCACGTGCAGCACGTCGTTGACCTTGATGGGCAGCAGGAAGTCCCACGTCCAGCCGAGCGACATGCCCGGCAGGAAGCGATAGTCGCTCTGCGTCTTGAGGCCGTCGGCAATCGACAGGCCGAACAGCCCATGCGCGACGATGCAGCCGAAGTGGCTCGCGTTCGCGTAGGGTTCGTCGACATGCACGGGCGTGTGGTCGCCCGTCAGATCGGCGTAGGCGAGGATGCGTTCCTTCGTCACGGTGTAGCGCGGGCTCACGCATTCGTCGCCTTCGCGGGCGTCGTCCCAGTACTTTTCGATGATCGTCATGTTCACGCCTCCGCGCGCGGATCGATGTTCAACGCCTGTGCCACGCACGTTGCGGGCTTCGCCTGGATCAGTTCGACGGCGAGGCCATCGGGCAGGCGCAGCCAGTTGCGTCCTTGCGGCATGTCGCTGACGCCATAGGGTCGGGCCGCAGCCAGGGCGGCTTCGAGGTCTTCGCACATCACGCCCAGATGCGCGAGACGCCCTTCCGGGCCTTCGTGCTGCGGCGCGTGAATGAACTGCAGGCCGCCCAGCGTCCAGTACTGGCGCGGCGCGTCGACCGTACCGTCGACTTCGCGCATCGTCATGCCGAGCACGTCTTCGAAGAAGCGGATGTGCCACCGGATGTCCTTCACCCAGATCGCCACGTGTTCCACATAAGCCCTGGAGCCGTTCATGCCGTTGCCTCCTTGCGCTGCACGTCGGCCATCGCGCGTTCGATGCCCTTGATGCACGACACCAGCGTCGCGTTGACGGGCGTCGGCACGCCGAGGCGCTCGCCCCAGCGCACGACCGAACCGTTGATGAAGTCGATCTCCGTGATCGAGCCTTTTTCGAGGCTTTGCAGCATCGAGGTCTTGAATGCGGGCGAGAGACCTTCCGCCGCGAGTGTCCACGCCTGTTCGGGGTCCGTCATCGACAGCCGGATGCCGGCGGCTCCCGCTGTGGCAATCGCTTCGGATACGGCGGCGAGGGCGGTCGCCTTCAGCAGCGGTTCGTCATAGAGTTGACCGTAGGTGAGACGGGTGATGCCCGTGAGCGCGCCCGTCGCAACGTTCACGAGGAGCTTGTCCCACATGGTTCCTTTGATGTTGTCGCTGACCGTGGTCAGCAGACCCGCGTCGTTGAAGGCCCTGGCGATCGCCTGCACGCGCGGCGTGAGCCCGCCGTCGAGTTCGCCGATGCAGGTCGCCTTGCCCGTCACGCCGGACTGGATATGCCCCGGCCCGCGCAGCACGCCGCCGACATACGTCTTGCCCGCCAGCACGCGTTCCGCACCGACGATGCCCGCGAGGATGTCTTCGTGGCCGAGGCCGTTCTGCAAGGACAGCACGCGGGTCTCGGGCCCGACCAGCGCGAGCGCGCCGCGCATTGCCGCATCGGTCTGAAACGACTTGACCAGAACGACGACCAGATCGACTACGCCGACTTCGCCGGCATGCGTCGCCGCGCGTACGGCGATGCGGCGGGAACCGCGTTCATCCTCGACTTGCAGGCCGTCGCGCCGCATCGCATCGACATGGACGGGCGAACGGTCCAGCAGCCAGGTTTCGTGGCCGCCTTCCGTGAGTGTGGCGCCGATCGCGCAACCCAATGCGCCGGCGCCGAGAATCGCAATCTTCAACTGGCTTCTCCTTGACGTGTGACCAAACGATAGGAGTTGCCGCCTATGCTGACAATGCAATGGCCGCAATGGCATCATTGCGACACGCAATAACGCGCGATAGAGCCGATCACGCAAATGACGCCGCCCGATTTACCCGACCTCAAGCTGTTGCAGCTTTTCGACCTGCTGTACGACATGCGTAGCGTTACGCGCGTCGCGGAGCAGCTCGGGCAAAGCCAGCCGACCATCAGCATCTGGCTCGGACGTTTGCGCGAGACGCTGCAGGATCCGCTCTTCATCCGTACGCCCGGCGGCATGGCGCCGACGCCGCAGGCCGATGCGCTGATCGGGCCGTGCCGCGAGATTCTGGAGTCGCTACGGCGCTTCGTCGCGTGGGAAATCGAATTCGATCCGTCCACTGCGCAGCGGCGGTTTCGCATCTGCATGACGGATGCGAGCCACATCACGCTGTTGCCGAGACTGCTCGCACATGTGCGTGCGCAGGCGCCCGGCATCCGGCTGGACGCGGCGCGCATCGACGGCAACACGGAACGCGCGCTGGAGTCGGGCGAGGCCGATCTCGCGATCGGTTACGTGCCCTGGCTGAGCGGCGGCATCTATCAGCAGCAGCTGTATCAGCAGGACTGGGTGTGTCTCACCAACCGGCATCACGCGAAGATTCGCGCGCGGCTCAGCTTGAAGCAGTACCGCTCCGAAGGGCACGTGGTGATCGAATCGGGCACGGGCGCCCAACTGCTCGAACAGGCGCTGGCGCGCGAGCGTGTCGAGCGCGACGTGGTGCTGCAATTACCGGGATTCCTCGGACTGGGAACGATCGTCCAGACCACCGACCTGATCGCCACGCTGCCGCGCCACATCGGCGAGACGCTTGCGCAGGCCAGCGACCTCGCTGTCCATGCCTGCCCGGTTCCCGTCGAAGGATTCGCGGTGCGGCAGCACTGGCACGCCCGCTATCACCACGAAGCCGGCAACCGCTGGCTGCGCGGCGTGGTGATGCAGCTTTTCGGCAGCAGCGGGATCCCCGCACGGCAGACTGGCTAAGCGCCGGACACGCCCGGCCGGCTGTCGCAAAGCCTCGCTCCGAACCCGGAGAAACCCTCAGAGCGTTCGATCATCGCGCAGTTGTGCGCGATGATCGAACGAAAAGGTGTATCGTTCGCTTGTGTATAAGGGCCGCGGGGCGCTACTCTGCGGTCCATCTGGTGACATCTGGGTGTCGCCAGCCTACAAAGCTAGGAGACAACCATGACCGCAGTCCCGGCTCACGAGCCACACGGTAAGCACCAGTCGAAGAAGGCCGCCGCCAGCGGCTGGATCGGCTCGGCGCTCGAGTACTACGACTTCTTCATCTACGCGACCGCTTCGGCACTGATCTTTCCGCAGATCTTCTTTGCGAAGGGCAACGCGACGACGGCGATCGTCGCATCGCTGGCAACGTATGGCGTGGGCTACGTGGCGCGTCCGATCGGCGCGTTCGTGCTGGGTCACCTCGGCGACACGCACGGCCGCAAGAACGTGCTGCTGTGGTGCATGTTCATGATGGGCTTTTCGACGATCGGCGTCGGCCTGCTGCCGACCTACGCTCAGGTCGGCGTGCTGGCGCCCGTGCTGCTCGTGGTTCTGCGTCTGGTGCAAGGCTTCGCGGTTGCAGGCGAAATCTCCGGCGCGAGTTCGATGATTCTGGAGCATGCGCCGTTCGGCCGTCGCGGCTTCTATTCGAGCTTCACGCTGCAAGGCGTGCAGGCCGGGCAGATTCTCGCCGCAGCCGTGTTCCTGCCGCTCGCGCACTACATGCCCGCGGATCAGTTCAACACATGGGGCTGGCGCATTCCGTTCCTTCTGAGCTTCGTGGTGATCATCGCGGGCTGGATCATCCGCCGCAAGGTCGACGAAACGCCTGCGTTCAAGGAAGAAGGCAAACGCGAGTCGCGTCCGCGCTCGCCCGTGGTCGACGCGTTCAAGTACAGCTCGCCGAACATGCTGCGCGTGGTGTGTATGTCGCTGATGAACGTGATCCCGGTCGTCGCGACGATCTTCGGTGCGGCGTATGCAGTGCAGCCGGCTTACGGCATCGGTTTCGCGAAGGATGTCTACCTGTGGATCCCCGTGGTCGGCAACATCGTCGCGGTGGTGGTGATTCCGTATGTCGGCAATCTGTCGGACAAGATCGGCCGCAAGCCGCCGATGATCGTCGGTTCGCTGCTGGCCGGCGTGCTCGCGTTCGCTTATCTCTACGCGATCAGCATCCACAACGTACCGTTGGCGTTCGTGATGTCGCTGCTGATGTGGGGCGTGGTGTACCAGGGCTACAACGCGGTGTTCCCGAGCTTCTACCCGGAACTGTTCCCGACGCGCACCCGCGTTTCGGCGATGGCGATTGCACAGAACGTCGGCACGGCGATTACCGCGATGCTGCCGGCCCTGTTCACGGCCGTCGCGCCTCCGGGATCGACGAACATCTGGTTGACCGTCGGCGGCCTCGCATTTGCCGTCACCGTGATCGCCTCGCTGGCTGCATTGAGCGCCCGCGAAACCTACCGCGTCCATATGAACGATCTGGGCCAACCGGACGCAAAGCCGGTGGACAAGAGCGAGTACGACCGCCTGCGGGCCGACGGATTCGCCCACTGAACCAACATAGCCGTTCGAGAGAGCACCCCTGACCATGATTTCTGGAAAAACCACCCTCATCGCGCACATCGGTTTTCCGACCGAGAGCTTCAAGTCGCCGATGATCTACAACCCGTGGTTCGAGCAGAAGGGTATCGATGCCGTCGTCGTGCCGATGGGCGTCAAGCCGGAAGATTACGAGCAGAGCTTCGAGTCGATCTTCCGCTTCACCAATCTGCGTGGGGCGCTCATCACGATGCCGCACAAGGTGACGACGGTCGGACTGGTCGATGAAGTCACGCCCGCCGTGCGCATCGCGGGTGCCTGCAACGCGGTGCTCAGGCGCGCCGACGGCACGCTGCTCGGCGATCAGTTCGACGGCGCCGGTTTCGTGCGCGGCGTGTTGCGCAAGGGGCGGCAACTGAAGGGCGCGCGCGTGCTGGTGTCGGGCTCGGGCGGTGTGGGCTCGGCGATCGCGGCATCGCTGGCGGCCGCCGAAGTCGGCGAACTGGCGCTGTTCGATATGCGCGCCGACTCCGCGGAAGGGCTCGCGCAGCGGCTGCGCGAAAACTATCCGGCGCTGACGGTGCGCACGGGCTCGAACGATCCGGACGGCTACGACGTCGTCGTGAATGCGACGCCCATGGGCATGAAGGACGGCGATCCGCTGCCATTCGACGTCGCGCGTATTTCGCCGGGATGCTTCGTCGGCGAGGTCGTGATGAAGTCGGAGTACACGCCGTTCCTGCGCGCCGCGCTCGACAAGGGCTGTGAAGTGCAGGTCGGCACCGACATGCTGTTCGAGATGATCCCCGCGTATCTGGAGTTCTTCGGCTTCGGCACTGCGACGCCCGAAGAATTGCGCAGCGCTTCGACCATCGCGTACTGAGTTTTTTCTTCACGCTTCATGGCGGCAAGCAGTGTGTCTGCGTGCGAAACGATCGCGCGGGACGTACTGCTTGCCGCTTGCGTTTACGGCCGCTTCAACGCTTATGGCCGCGTCAATCGACGACGGCCACGATATTCACGGTTCCTTGCCTCGCCATCTTCGCGTATGGACACAGGCGCTCGGTGTTGCGCACGAGTTCTTCCACTACCGCTCTCTCGACACCCGGAATCCGCACGCGCACATCGATGACGAGTGCGTAGCCGCCGTCCATCGGATCGCGGCCGAACGCAACTTGCACGTCGACGGCGATAGCGTCGGGTTCCATGCCGATGCGTTTGCCGAGCAGGTTCAATGCGCCGTGAAAGCAGCCCGCAAAACCTGCGGCGAACAGTTGCTCGGGATTGGTCCCATCGCCGGAGCCGCCGAGTTCTTTGGGCAGACGCAATTCCAGATCGAGGTTGCCGTCGTTCGAGCGCGCGACGCCTGACGCGCGGCCATGTCCCGTCTCGCCGCCCGAAACGGTGACGGTGGTTGTGTACAACGGCTTGAATTCGCGGCCGCGATACCGGTCGAGTAGGGAAAGCGGGGGCGCTTCCAGCTTGTTGTTGTTCATGGAACACTCTCGGGCTTGGCGACGAACGTCTCGATCTGCAACGCGACGATTCGAAGCCGGTGTTACGGTGGCGCACCGCGTCAGCAGTGAACCCGTCTCGATGTTAGGCGACCCAGAACGCGAGCGGTAGATTCACACAGGGAATCACGGTGTTGCCCGATTCGCGTCAATCGCGCGATGCCTCACCCATGCAGGATGCGCGGCGAAGCGATTTCATTTGCGCTTGACCCGTAGAATGGTTGCCGCCACCCGGCTTGTCGGGCGCGCGACTCGAAAGGGAAACAGCAATGAACGAGCGGACACCGCACAAGCGATTGCGGCCCCGTAAAACACCCACGCAGTCCCGCGCGGAAGAGACGGTCGCATCGATCATCGAGGCCGCCGCGCAGATTCTCGAGACCGAAGGGTTCGATGGATTCAACACGAACGCGGTCGCGGCGCGGGCAGGTGTCAGTATCGGCTCGCTCTATCAATACTTTCCGGGCAAGGATGCGTTGACGGTCGCGCTGATCCGCCGCGAAACGCAGCGCTTTCACGAAGACGTGGCCGTCGCGCTCACCCAGCGTAGCGGCAAGGCCGCGCTCGAATATCTGATCGGCGCGGCCGTGCGTCAGCAATTGCAGCGGCCACGACTCGCGCGGCTGCTCGATATCGAAGAGGGCCGGCCTGCTGTGCGCGGCGAAGTGGCCAAGCCGGAGCTGGAGCGCATGGCGACCGACATCATCAAACGCGCGATTCCTCGACACGCGTCTCCCGAAGTCGCGGCGGGCGATCTCTTCGCGATGGTCAGAGGCATGGTGGATGCCGCCGGCGAACGAGGGGAAACGGATATCGAGTACCTCGAATATCGCGTCAACGCGGCTGTTTTCGGTTATCTGTCGAAGACGGGTGCACGCTGAATGTGAGCAACGGAGTCGTCGCAATGGGTGGTTGTGACTCGAACCGCTCTACGCAAGCGGGTTTTGCATCCATCGGCATGCGAGCGCAATGCGAGTTGTCGAATGTGAGCTTCTACTTATATTCTGAAGTCCTCGGGCAAGCGTGGCATTGGGCCACCGCTACCGTAAGAGAGACCGACGATGACCGACATGACTCAAAGCATGAAGCTCAATCACCTGAGCTTTCCCTCCGCCGATACGGCCGCGACCGCGCGATTCTTCGAGCAGTACCTGGGCTTTACGATCTCGGGCATGTGGGAACATTCGTACATATTGAAACGCCCCGGTTATGACGTGGTGATCGATCACGCCAGAGACGAAGTGCCCGCATGGCCCAAGAACTTTCACGTCGGCTTTGAACTACCGAGCCTCGAAGACGTACATGTGTTGTACGAGCGTTTCAAGGCGGACGGTGTCCACATGGAAACGGCCATCTTCAACAATGGACGTGGCTCGCGTTTCTTCTGCCGTGCACCAGGCGGCGTGATGTTCGAAATGAACACGCGTTGCGATGCTGCGCCGGAATATCGAGGTACATTCGATAACTGAATTTTCGGCTTGGTGTAGTGAAGAAACCCAACTCAAACAATTAGGCATCCGGAAGAAATAGCGCGGGGTCGTGCTCGTCTTCGTCTGGCGATACGAGTGGCAGCAAGCCGCAGAGGAAAGGAATGACACCTGTGTGTCATTCCTTTTTCGTCTTGTGCTCCTGGGGCAGCGGCTGCCGTTCGGCACCGCGTTGCGTCGGCGCACGTGTGCATGCGTCCGGGGGCGTTGGATCTGCTACGTCATTGCAGCAGCACGCATAAACCGGAAACCCATATGCGTTGGTGCGGACGACAGTCGTTGGCCCGTGCAGCGGACAAACCGCGTTCATGGCGCCTCCTGCAATCGATCGGTCGACGCGTTCTATCGTACACGCGGCGCGCGAATTCGACATGGCAACGCCGCGTCGTGCGTGCATCCATCGTCGCGATAACCGCGCCTCAAGGCATCCTGAACCGTGAACGCGGAATCTCCGCGACTGCGGTGATCTCGATCATCAGATCGGGGTGATACAGCCGTTCGATCTGCACGGTGGTGGTGACTGGGTAGGGCACGCTGAAAAACTCCGCGCGGATATCGCCTGTGGTCATGAACGCGTCGATATCGATTGCATAGTGGACGAGGGACATCACGTCCGTCATCTCGCCGCCCATTGTCGCGAGCACGTCGCGGATATTTTCAAGGACTTTTCGGACCTGCGCACGCATGTCGCCGTGTCCTGTCACGCATCCATCGACGTCGAGCGACACCTGGCCCTTCAGATGCACGATCTGTCCATCGCCTTGCACGACGGCCATCGAGAACGCACCGAATGGTTGCCACACGCCAGCAGGATTGATCGCATTGACCATGGTTCGCGCCGTTGATTGAGGAAGCGTCGCGCTAGAGTAAGGGATAATTCACGCTCCCTGCAATTCGACAGCGACACCAACGACAATGAAAACCCATCGCCTGCTTTGCTTCGGCCGTCACGACAAGAGTGGCAACGCGGCGCTCGTCGTCGAAGAGTCGGCGCTGTCTGAACCGGAACGGCTGACGTTCGCGCAGCAGCAGGACGCAAGCGCGACAGTATTCGTCGAAGCGAATGCCGCCGGCGACATGCAGCTCGACTTTTACTACCCGCATGCCCGCAGCCCGCTTTGTCTGCACGCGACGCTTGCGGCGAGCGCGGTGTTCTTCGAGCGCAATCCCGACGCTGAACGAATCCGCTGTGTCACGAGCATGCATCGGCAGACGCTGGAGGTCGAACGCGTTGCAGAGACCATTTTCATCGGCGTGAGCGCGCAGCCTTGCCCGGCATTGGCCGTCGATATCGCCGATACGGCGCAGTTGCTGCGCGTCGAACCGGTTGAACTGAAAGGCGTGCCTCGACTCGCATCGGTGGGCAGCGCGAAGCTGCTGGTCGAGATGGCTGATCCGTCCGTGCTGGCCGCGCTGCGCCCCGATCTCGCGGGCATTGCGGACTGGAGCCGCAAGCACGGCGTGTCGGGCATGTACGCGTATTGCCGCGTCGATGACAACGTCTACGCGGGGCGCAATTTCAATCATCTGCAGCCGCGTTTCGAAGATGCCGCGACGGGCGTGGCGGCAGGCGCGCTGGCTCTGTCACTGGAGCGGAGCATCACGCTGCTGCAAGGCGATGCGCTCGGCCAGCCGTGCACGATGCTGGCGCGCTATCGGGACGGGGCCGTGCAAATCGGCGGACGAGCCGTCAGGTGCGCGGGCTGATCCGTTTCACTGCGGTGCAGAATCATCCACTGAAAGACGACAACTCCATGCGCTTGCGCTGCAAAAAGCGCCGCACGGCCGGATCGCGTTCGAGGCCGATCGCGAGATCGTACGCACCGAGCGCTTCCGCCGTCGCGCCGGCGCGCGCCAGCAGATTGGCGCGCGCCGCCCAGTACGGCTGGTAATCGGCCAGGCGCGGATCTTCCGCATAAGGCGCGAGCGCGTCGAGCGCGGCCTGCGGGCCGTCGCGTTCGGCCAGCGCGAGCGCGCGGTTCACGGCGACCACGGGCGACGCCGCAATCGCGAGCAACGCATCGTAGAGTTGCACGACGTCGTCCCAGTTCGAACGACGGGTGCGGCAGCGATCCACGTGCGCCGACTGCAGCGCGGCCTCGATCTGAAACCGCCCGATGGCATTGAAACGGTTCGCGTGCCGCAGCAACGTATCGGCTGCGTCGATCATCGGCGTGTTCCATGTCGCCGGGTCCTGAGCCGACAGCGGCACATAGTCGCCCGCCGCATCGCGCCGCGCATCGCAACGCGCTTGCGCAAACAGCATCAACGCAAGCAGGCCGAGCGCCTCGGGTTCGTCGGGCAGCAGTTCGACGAGCAGGTGCGCGAGAAACAGCGCTTCCGCCGTCAGATCGCGCCGCTCTGTATCGCCGCCCACAGGATCCGTCCAGCCTTCCGCATACGCCGCATAGACGGCTTCGAGCACGGCATCGAGCCGGCCGGGCCACTCCTCGCGCTCGGGCACACTGAACGGAATGCCCGCTTCGCGAATCTTGTTCTTGGCCCGAACAAGGCGCTTGCTCATCGCGGCTGGCGACATCAGGAACGCGGACGCAATCGTCTTCGCTTCGAGTCCCAGCACGACCTGCAGCATGAGTGGCGTGCGGATGGCGGCATCGAGTGCAGGGTGCGTGCACGCGAACAGCAGTGCAAGCCGTCCGTCGGGCAGCGCGCCAGGATCATGCTCGTCAATCTCGTCGGTGAGAATCGCGAGCTGGTTCGTTACCTCGTCGCCGACGCGGCGATGGCGCGCGCCGTCGATCGCCCGGCGGCGCGCCACCGTCATCAGCCATGCTTCGGGATTCGCGGGGCAGCCGCGCGCCGGCCAGTCGGCGAGCGCGGCCGCAAATGCGTCGGCGAGCGCGTCTTCGGCTGCGGCGATGTCGCGTGTGCGCATCGCCAGCAGCGCGACCAGCTTGCCGTAACTGCGGCGGGCGACCGCTTCGGCGACGGCCCGCGCAGCGGCGTCACCGTCGCGGCCGTCGCCGGACGAAGTCATGTCGCAGACGGCGCGTCGTAAGGGGCCGTCCAGACCGGGCGCACTTCCATTGCGCCGTGCGCCGCGCCGGGACAACGCGACGCCCACGCGATCGCCGCGTCCAGATTCGGGACGTCGATCAGGTAGTAGCCGGCGAGCTGCTCCTTCGAATCGGAGAACGGTCCGTCGAGCACCTGCGGTTTGGCATCCACAAGGCGCACCGTCGTGGCCGTGTTCGAGTGCTGCAGCCGGTTGGCGCCGACCAGCGCGCCCGCCTTGCTCAACGATTCGGTATACGCGTGATACGCCGCGACGCCTTGCTGCCGCTCGCTGTCCGTCATCTGGTTCCAGCGGGTTTCTTCCGAATAGATCATCAACAGATATTGCATGTGAGCCTCCGTCATGGGGTTGAGGCGGGCAATTGCATCGAGCCGCCATCACAATGACGCGCGGGCCGTAGGCTGACGGACAGGCCGCGTCGAAAAAATTGCGGAAGATGCAATTGCAATCGCCCGACTCGCGATCCGGATGCTCAGGCGCTCCGCACGAGGATCACAGCGTACTTGCACGCCCGCGAACTTTCATTCTTGAAGACACAGTCGCTCGGCGGCCCGAGTTCGAGGCAGTCGCCTGCGCCCAGTTCATGACGTTCGCCGCCTTCGATAAACACCAGTTCGCCGTCCAGCACCCAGATCAACTGCTGCGAGTGCAGAAACGCGGACACGGGCATCGGAATTTCCGTCGACGGCGGCAAATCGATCTCGACCAGATTCAGCGGCGACGCCGATTTCGGCGACACGTGGCGCCGCACATAGCCGCTTTGCGGATCGACCCATAGCGGCTGATCGGCGTGTCGCAGCAGGCGTCCGTCTTCGAGTTCGGCGAGCGCCAGCAGCGCCGACATGCTCATGCCGAACGCGCCGGCCAGCTTTGCCAGCAACGACGCGGTGGGGCTGCTTTCACCACGCTCGACCTTATGAACCATTGCACGCGAAACGCCGGATTTTTCTGCGAGACTGGTCAGCGACCAGCCGCGGCCCTCCCGCTCGGCACGAATACGGGCGCCGATGCGTTGATCCACATTGTCTATTATCGTGTTCATTCGTTATACTATAGTGGACAAACGAGGAGTCATCAAATGCAAATTCGCGATGCAGGTCCGGAGCATATCGAAGGTATCACGGCGATCTACAACGACGCCGTCGCGCACACGACCGCGATCTGGAACGACCAGACCGTCGATCACGCGAATCGCACTGCATGGCTGGCCGATCGGCAGAAGGCCGGTTATCCGGTGCTCGTCGCCGTTGACGAGCAGGACGCCGTGCTCGGCTATGCGTCGTTCGGCGACTGGCGCGCGTTCGACGGCTACCGTCATACCGTCGAGCATTCGGTGTATGTGCGCGGCGATCAGCGGGGCAAGGGCCTCGGGCGCTCGCTGATGCAAGCGCTGATCGGCAGGGCGCAGTCGATCGGCAAGCACGTGATGGTGGCGGGCATCGAAGCGAACAATGCCGGTTCGATCCGGCTGCACGAGCAGCTCGGATTCGAGCATGTGGGGCATCTGAAGGAAGTCGGCATGAAGTTCGGCACGTGGCTCGATCTGGCCTTCATGCAACTGAAGCTCGACGATCGTCCGACGCCGGACGCTGCCACGACGCCATGATGTCGCCGGGCCTGTCGGTGTGCGCTGCGCTTGCGCACTAACCAATCAGGAAGCGCTCGACAGCAAGAGCGTCGAGTGAATGCGGCTCGTGACGGACGAGCCGAATTTTTGCAGCGCAGCCGCGTGTGATCGGCTGCTGACGAACGTCGGCCTAGGCGAGCGTCAAAGACTCGACCGGGAAGCGCTCATGCGCGACCGGCGAGTTTTCCGTCGCGATGTCCTCGACCATGCGGGTGAGGCGGACCCTGTCGGCTTGATACAGGACGGAGTTCATCCGGCTCGCGAGCTGCATCCATACGAACAGCGCCTCGTTCGCGGCTGCCGTGAAGAACACGCGTTCTCTTTCTTCAAGACGAGTGCGCTGCTTTCTGGCGGCTTTCACATGAGCGGCAATCCGCTTTTCCATCACCAGGGTCAGCGCATCGTAGTCGATGCAATGTGCGTTCATGGTCGCGTTCGTCCCTAATCTTGCAGTCGCTGCAATGATAGGGGCGAAAAACGTCATGGCTTGACAGTGCGTCTCAGTTTCAGTGTCGGCGAAACAACTCCCGGTTGACCGTCGACTGTAAAGAGGCGGTGGTTTCCGTTTGCACGTGAGGCTGTGCCGGCGCCGGCGCGGTGCTGATCGCGGGCGTGTCCGATACGTTCGGCACGTTGTCGCGCGGCGCGGTCGCTGCGACGACAGTCCTTGCCGGCGGCCGTGCAGTCACCGGTTCATGAACCGTGCGTTCGTCGCGCGGCGTGTTCGATGCTTGCGACGAAGCCACCGAAGCCACCGAGGTCTCCGCCGTTGCAGGGGCCGCGCGATGCGCCTTTGGCGCAGGCGGTGCAGCTTGTACGCGGGCCGGGGGCGTGCTCGCCAGTTCCGCCGTGCTTTTCGGCGCCGCGCGTGCCAACGCCGGCGTGGCCGGTGGATTGCTCCGCCTGGTTGCCGGCTTTGCAGGCGCCGGCGGCGACGTATTGGTGGACGGTCTTGCGGGCTCAGGCGGCTTGCTGCGCGCAACGGCAAGCGGAGGCGCGCTCGGCGTATGACTGGGTTGCGTATCGATCGTCGCCGTTTCGATGGCAGCATGCGTTTCGACAGGACTACGCGGTGCTTCGGCTACCTGCACGGCAGGTATTGCCGGCAAGACGAGATCCGGTTGAGCAGCCGGACGCGGCTCGTCGTGCTTCGCGAAGCGGCGCATGTGCGTCTGAACGGCTTCACGCTGAGTCAGCGTCGCATACGTGCCGAACGCAATCGCGAAGCCGAACAGGACGATCGCCACGCCCGCGTTCAGGCTCCAGTCCGGCGCGCCCGTTTCGTTGACTGGTGGCGCGAGCTGTCTCGGCTTCGACCGCACGCGCACGATCACGAGAGGACGCGTGATCTCATTCGCGCGCTTCGAACGCTTCACGGGTGCAGTGGAGGCGAGAGGCGCGGCCGAAGCGCGTTCATCGAGCGGCCGTGCGGGCTCGCCTTCCTTGGGCCCGTCGTCTTGCGCCGCGCTGGATGGCTCGCGCGACGTCGCAAGACGTTTGCGAATGATGCCCATATTCGGTCTCCCCATACCGCCGGCAAGTCAGACACGCTGCGTTGTTCTCATTCGCAACCAGTTGGACGAGATCCCTCCGGCGCGTTGCGCGGCGCTGCCCGTTCTCTTCCCGATCAATCCTGTGTGACCGCGCGCCCACACGCATTCTTCGGCATCGAGACGGCTTCGTATGTGGGTCGGGGCACAAACCTCGCTTTCGAAGCGAGCCTCGAAGCGAGCCCGCACGAATGTCGCCCGACGGATTCCGCAGCACAGCACCACCGGCTTCCCGGCCTTTCCCAAACCTCGCATCGCCAGGTCGAAAAAAGCGCTTGCATTCCCAATATTGTTCAACAATAGTTTGCACATTGTTGAACAATTTATCCACGCACACCCGACGAGCGAGACCTCCATGAAAGCCCCTATCTTTTCGAAGCCGGCCCTCGATGGCCTGTCGCACAAGTTGAAGCTGGCTGCCGCGTTCGTGGCTCTGCTTGCGGCGACACATGCTGGTCTCGCCACGGCCGGGACGGTTGCGCCCGAGCGTTTGCAGATCGGCGCCGACCTGACGTATCCGCCTTACGACTTCCTCGACAACGGCACGCCCGCCGGCTTCGATCCCGCTTTCATGAACAGGCTCGCGACGCATCTGAAGCTCAAGCCGTCGTTCGTCGACACGCGCTTCGCGAACCTGATCCTCGGCGTCAATGCGAACCGCTTCGACGTGATCGCGTCCGCGCTGTACGTGACGCCGGAGCGGGCCAAGCAGATCGACTTCCTGCCGTACCTGAAAACGGGCGGCTCGCTGCTCGCGCTGAGCGGATCTGGCTTCGCGCCGAAGACGCCGGAAGACCTGTGCGGCAAGCGCGTGAGTTCGATCAAGGGTGCGTCGTGGATTCCGAAGCTGAACGACGTGTCGAGCAAGGTGTGCGTGCCGGCGGGTCGCGGCGCGATCGATGTGCGCGAGTTCGAGACCTCGCCGGAAGCGGCGCAGGCCGTGCTGTCGCACGCTGTCGACGCGCAGTTCGAAGACTCCGCCGTCGCGCAGATGACGGCCAACCGCCTGGCGGGCCGCGTGGCGATCACGTCGACGGCGCCGCTTTATCCCGTGGTGATCGGTCTCGGCGTGAAGAAGGGCAACGACGCATTGCTGGCTCAGTTGAAGACGGCGTTGGCATCGATGAAGTCGTCGGGCGAATACGGCGCGCTGCTCAAGCAGTACAACGTTGCGGAACCGACCGTCAGCGACGTCGCGCTCGCGCTCGGCACTGCCCAGAAATAGCATCGCGACGCCGTGACGGCGAACGAAGGGGAAGCACATGGTGTTCGATTGGCATTACGCGGCGTCGCTGCTCGTCGACGTCGAATTCTGGAAGGCCGCGTGGCTCGTCGTCGAGCTGAGCGTCGCGACGTGGGTGATCGGCATCGTCGCCGGGTTCATGCTGGCGCTCGGCAAGCAGTCGACGTTCGTGCCGTTGCGCGCCGCGTGCGGTGCGTACATCTGGCTGTTTCGCAGTTTGCCGCTGCTGGTGCTGCTGATCTTCGTCTACAACCTGCCGCAAGTGTTGCCGTGGTCGGGCGGCGTGCTGTCCGACCCGTTCTGGGCGGGACTGATTGCGCTGTCGATCAGCGAGACCGCGTATATCGCGGAGATTCATCGCGGCGGCCTGCTCGCGCTCAACAAGGGGCAGCTCGAAGCGGGACGGGCGCTCGGCATCGGCTTCGTCGGGCTGCAACGTCTGATCGTGTTGCCGCAGGCGTTCCGCGTCGCGCTGCCTTCGCTGATCAACGAGTACATCACGATCGTCAAGCTGACTTCGCTGGTGTCGGTGATCTCGCTGGCGGAAATCCTGCTCGTGGGCGAACGGCTCTACACGCAGAACTTCAAGGTGCTGGAGACGATGCTCGCGGTGTCGTTCTATTACGTGCTGATCGTTACTGTGTTCGGGCATCTGCTGAAGCTGCTCGAGAAACGCCTCGACGTGACGCGCCGCAAGCATGCCGTGATGATCGACGTCGCCGCGCAGCCTGTGTCGCCGGCCGATGCATCGGCCGCGTTGGCGAACAGCGCCGGTGCACGAGGCGCCGGGCGCGCGCTCGAAGCCTCCGGCATCCATAAGCGTTACGGACAGCACGAGGTGCTCAAGGGCATCGACCTGACTGTGCAGGCGGGCGAAGTCGTGTCGATCATCGGACCGTCGGGATCCGGCAAGACCTCGCTGATCCGCACGCTCAACGGCCTCGAAACGCTCGACGACGGCGAAGTGCGCCTGCATGGCCGCGGGTTCCTGCAAGCCGCGCATCGAGGCAAGCCACAGCGTGGCGAATACATGCGCGGCATTCTCGACATCGGCATGGTGTTTCAGAACTTCAACCTGTTTCCGCACAAGACCGTGCTGCAGAACGTCACGCTGGCGCCGCGCTATCACGGCCGCCTGACGGGCAGCGCGCTCGACGCGGACTGCATGCAGCTGCTCGCGAAAGTCGGCATGGCGGCGCA
The DNA here is from genome assembly GCF_017104565.1 of Paraburkholderia sp. Tr-20389. Classification (GTDB taxonomy): domain Bacteria; phylum Pseudomonadota; class Gammaproteobacteria; order Burkholderiales; family Burkholderiaceae; genus Paraburkholderia. The sequence goes on from NZ_JAAGPD010000001.1 coordinate 130,798, forward strand.
TGCGCACAAGTATCCGCATCAGTTGTCGGGCGGGCAGCAGCAGCGTGTGGCGATTGCGCGCGCGCTCGCGATGCAGCCGTCGATCGTGCTGTTCGACGAACCGACCTCCGCGCTCGATCCGGAACTCGTGCAGGAAGTGCTGAAAGTGATCGAGCAGCTCGCACGCGACGGCATGACGATGATCATCGTCACGCATGAGATCAAGTTCGCGTTCCGTATTTCGGATCGGGTCGTGTTCATGGAAGGGGGTAGGATACTCAGCGATGGTCCTCCCGTCGAACTGGCGAAGCAGAAGACTTCACGCATCGCCAGTTTCCTCCAAGACGTTCACATCGCCTGAGCCAAAGCATGACAACAGTACGCACGACCGGGACACGCACGCCTGCCGCATCGATCGCCGAGACCGATCAGTCCGTGACCGACCGCATCCTGTCGACGGTCCGCGACGAGATCATCGAGGGCCGGCTGCTGCCGGGCACCGCGCTCGTCGAAAACGATCTGACGCAGTTGCACAACGTCTCGCGCAACACGTTGCGCGAAGCGTTGCGGCTGCTGTGCCGCGAAGGGCTGGCCGTGCATTACCGGCATCGCGGCGTCGTCGTGCGCACGCTTACGCGTCACGACGTGCGCGACATCTACCGCGTGCGGCGGACGCTCGAACTGCAGGCACTGGCGCGCGAAGAGCCCATCGAAGCCGATGATCTCGCGTTGATGCGCGACGCGATCCGCTGCGCGCAGGAAGCCGTCGAACGCGAAGACTGGCGCGCGGTCGGCACGTATAGCCTGGTGTTTCACCGGCATATCGTGCGTCTGTTGCACAGCGCGCTGTTCGACGCGTTCTTCACGACGATCCTCGCGCAACTGCGGCTCGTGTTCGCGTCCGCGCCCGACGAAAAGCGTTTCCAGAAACCGTGGGTGGCAAAAGATCAGCGCATTTTCGCGCTGATCGAGCGCGGCAATCTGGACAAGGCGCAGGCGGCGCTGGCCGAGTATCTGGCGGAGTCCGAGCACGCGATGCTCGACTATCTGTGACACATCTCGCGGCTGACCGCATCGAACGGCGTCACGAGAACGTGGACGGCCAGCCGCATCACCAAGGAGCGATCTCTCATGTTGAATTACCCTGCCGCTTATCAATCCACTCAGGGTTCGGCGCTCGACGTCGACAAGGCATTTTATGGACGCATCGCGGCGGAACAGGACGGCCGCGAACTGATCGAGTCGATCGTGATTCCGATTCGTTCGGGGCAGGCGTGGACGGTGCCGGCAGGACACGTGTTCCGTATCGTGACGATCGAAGGGCCGCAGGTGGCCGACCTCAACATGTGGAACCTGCACAACCCGCGTGAACGGATGTGGGCGTCGCGCACGCGTCAGTTGCAGGCCGCGCACGTCAGCACCTTCGACCGTCTCTGGTCGACGCTGCCGTTTCTACGTCCGATGGTGACGATCACCGACGACAGCCTCGCCGATTACGGCATCGACGAACACGGCGGCCGGGTGCACGATCTGCTCGGCACGCGCTGCGATCCGTACGTCAACCGCATGCTGACGGGCGAAGATTTCCACTTCCACTGCCATTCGAATCTCACGCGCGCGGTGGCACCGTATGGACTGACCGAGTACGACGTGCACGACGTGCTCAACGTCTTTCAATGCACCGGCCTGAATCTCGACGACAAGTACTTCATGAAGGCATGCCCGGCGAAGAAGGGCGACTATCTGGAGTTCTTCGCGGAGATCGACTTGCTGTGCGCATTGTCGACCTGTCCCGGCGGCGATCTGTCGCTGCCGATGTGGGGTCCGGACGCGCGCGATCCGCTCGAAGTGTGCAGGCCGCTTGGCGTGGAAATCTATCGGCTTGCGCCACGCCTACTCGAAGGATGGTCGACGCCGCCCGTGGCTGCATACAAGGGGCTGCACGGGCAGGCGGTGCAGCAGCCGGAGTGGCATCGCGCGGGATGAGCGTGCTCGACGGAAGCAGTTGCATGTAGAAACGCGGCGGCTTCCGCGCTTCGCTGCGTGAACCACGATGTCGCGCTTGCGGCGACGAAGGCGGATTGCCTCGATAACCCGTGAGTCAACCGTCCTTCGGATGAAGCGTTGCCGCCGCCCGCACGCGCATGACCGTTTGACGCGACGTGCCGAACCGGCGCGCGACTTCGCTGACGGACAGGCCTTTGCCGAGAAAGCGGACGATGCGCTCCTGATCCGTGCGCGACAGCGAAGCCGGTCTCCCCGTCGGGCGCCCGTTTGCCCGCGCCGTTTTCAGGCTGCTGGTGCTGCGCTCGCTGCGCGTCGCCGTCTCCATCCGGATGATCGCCCGCAGCGTCCTGGTGGCCGGTGGCTCCGGGCGCCGGGTGAGTTCGGCGCCGCCGAGTTCGACGCATCGTACGGCGATCTTTGCCTTACGGCACTGCATGAGCGTCCATAGCACGTCGCGCGCATTGCAGCCGAGCGACGACAGGTCCAGCACGACCAGCGCGTCCTCGGGAGCGATCCGGCGCAGCAGCGCGTTCAGTTCCATGCGCTCCGCTGCCGGCACGAAAGGCGGAACGTTGTCCACCGCGACGCGATTGAGCACGACGGTGTAGCCGGCACGGTCGAGGTCGATCAGTTCCTGCTCAGGGAACTGACGCGTGCGCGGGTTGTTGATATAGAAGTAGGTCTTTTGCGCGGGAACGTCCGGCGGCAACTGCGGCAGAATCGTCTTATTCGTGGCCATTGCCGAGAATTCCCTGCTGGATGATGGTGTCGATCGACGCGGGCTTCGCCAGCACCGCGTCGAAGCCGTCCCAGTCGTCGGACAGCAGCGCGGGCGGAACCATCGCGATCATACGGGTCGACGGGGTGACTTTGAGCCGGCTGATGGCCTGCGCGTCAGCCGGACCCGGTCTGCGTCCGAAATCGGCGATCACGGCGGAAGGCGGTTCGATCGGCCGTTCTTCATTCGATGGCAAGCTCGACGCGACGGCTGCCCTGAAACCCCGCAGGCGCAGCAGAAGCGCGATCGATTCCGCCACGTGCGAGTTGCCGTCCAGCACCACCACCAGTCTGTTCATGTGATGGCGATGGCTGTCGGCGATGGCCGCGCTGCGCAACGCGGCTTCGCTGCTCAGCCAGAGGAGCCGGGCCTCGTCATAGGCATACCTTGCCGAACGCAACGCTGCTTCGTCGGCATCCGGTCTGGCGGCCAGCGTCTGCAGACGTATCTGGGCCGCTTCGAGCCGCCTGAACGCTTTGTCGAACTGCGCCTTCGCATGGTCGACAGGATCGTTGCCGGTGTCGTTCGCCACCTGTTGCCTCCTTGAATCTCCTTTCGCGGCGGCCCGCACGGTTCAGCGCGGGCGGCCGGACGCGTCGTCGATCGAAGAGAACATGAACGCCCCGGCGATATGGCCCGGGCGGTTCCTAATTCCGCAAGCGCGAGAAAACATGGAGCAGATCCTCGAGCATGACGGGTTTATTCAGGTGCGCGTCGAAGCCGGCGTTTTCCGCCATCTTCACATCGGCTTCCTGGCCAAAACCGCTGAGCGCGATGCAGATCACGGATTTCAGCCCAGGCTCTTCGCGCAGCTTGCCGACGAACTCGAACCCGTCCATGCCGTGCATGCCGATATCGGACAGGACGACATCGGGTACGTCGCCGTTGAGCATCGCCAGTGCTTCTTCGCCGCTCGTCGCGGTTTGCACGACGGCGCCCTCGCTTTCGAGCAACAGCTTGAAGGTTTCGATGGTTGCCGCGTCGTCGTCGACCATCAGAACGCGGACGCCGTGCAGCGAATCCACCGGCGCATTGCCATCGACGCCGCTTGCATAGGAGAGCGTGCGATGCGTCGGCAGCGTGACCGTGAACGTCGAGCCTCGGCCCACGCCTTCCGATTCCGCGCGCACGGCGCCGCCATGCAGATTCACGAGGTCCCTGACGAGCGCGAGGCCGATGCCGAGGCCCGCGCGGCGCGTCATCGGATCGCGGCTTTGCTGGAACATCTCGAAGATATGCGGCAGCAGCGACGGCTCGATGCCATTGCCCGTGTCCGACACGCGCAGCACCGCTTCGGCATACTCGTTGACTTGCAGCGAGACATCGACCGAACCGCGGCTTGTGAACTTCAACGCGTTGCTGACCAGGTTCCAGACAATCTGCTCGACGCGCGTGAGATCGGCATGGACGATCACGGGCGACGCCGCCATCGTGACATTGAGGGTGAGGCCGCGCTGACGCGCGTCGTCCTGAACCGCATTGCAGACGCGCTGCACGATCTCTCGCATATCGACCACGGTGCGGACGATCGACAGCTTGCCCGTGCGTACGCGCGAGATGTCGAGCAGGTCGTCGATGATCTGCGCCTGGCCGATCACCGTGCGGCGGATCGTATCGGCCGCGCGCGAGATATTCAGGCTCTGCCGCGTTTCCGGCGCGCGCGCGATGAGTTCCGCGCTGGCGGAGATCAGATTGAGGGGATGCTTCAGTTCGTGCGACACGACGGCGAGAAATTCGTCGCGGCGCCGCTGGGCATCCCGCTCGGTGGTGGCGCTCAGCAATTCGTTCTGGGTGCCGCGCTCGGTCTCCGCGTGGCCGAATTCGCCGAGATCGCGCGCGATCTTCGCGAAGCCGCTGACGCCCGCTTCGTCCAGACGCGACAGCACGCCGCTCGCGAAGAAGCGCGTGCCGTCCTTGCGTACGTGCCAGCGTTCCTCTTCCGTGCGGCCGTTCAGGCGAGCTTCCGCGAATTCGGCCTGCGCGATATTGCTCGCACGGTCTTCCTCTGTGGACAGCACGTCGGCGGATTTGCCGAGCATTTCTGCTTCCGTATAACCGAAGATCCGCTCGGCGCCCGCATTCCAGCTCGTCACGAGGCCGTCGTCGTCGAACGTGATGATCGCGTAGTCCCTGGTGCCTGCCACGATGCGCATGCGCCGCTCGCCCTCGCGCAGACGGTCTTCCGCCTGGCGGCGGCCCGTGATGTCGATGAACGAGAGCACGGCGCCGTCGATGCGGTCTTCCGTCGTGCGGTACGGCACGAAGCGCGCGAGATACCAGCGGCCGTCGTTGCTCTTCAGTTCGCGTTCGATCAGGCGTAGAGAATCGAAGGCCTCCGCCGCATCGTCCGCGAGCTTGTCGTATTCGAGCCGGTGCGTGATGTCGAGCAGCGAACGGCCGATGTCCGACGGGATGATGCTGAAGACGTCCGTGGCCCGCGGCGTGTAGCGCTTGATGCAGATATTGCGGTCGACGAAGATCGTGCCGATGTCGTTGGCGGCGATCAGGTTCTGCAGGTCGTCGTTGATCTTGCCCGTTTCCTCGACCTTCGACTTGAGTTCCGCGTTGACCGTGGTGAGCTCTTCGTTGATCGACTGCAGTTCTTCCTTGCTCGTTTCGAGCTCTTCCGTCGCCGAGCGCAGTTCTTCGTTGATTGCCTGCAGTTCTTCGTTGGAGGCCTTCAGTTCTTCCGTCGACGTTTCCGATTGTTCAATGGTCGATTGCAACTGTTCCTTCGTGCGTTGCAGCTCGCGTTCGAGCTGGGTGATGATCGGGTCTTTCTGTGCGTCGGATGCCGACGTTTCCGAGCCGCCCATGCTGTCTTCGACTTCGTCGAACAGCACCAGTACGAAGTCCGCATTCGCTTCGGGATCGTGCACGGGGCGCGCCGTCATGTTGACGAAATACGAACGTCCCTCGCGCTCGATCCGCACCCGGCGCGCCTCGACGCTGCGATTCGTGTGCAGCGCCTGATAGATCGCCGTGCGCAATTCGAGCCGCAGCTCGGCGCGCACCACGGCGACGATGTTGTGCGACGGCTCGCCGCCCGAATACTGCAGGAAGCGGCCCGCGCGATCGGAGAGATGGACGATTTCGGAGTCGCGGCTCACGAGCACGCTGGGCGGCGCGTATTGTTCGACGAGGCGCTGATGCAGATCGCCGAACGAGAAGCGGCGGCGTCCCGGCGGCTGCACCGTCGCCACGATGGGCCGCGCGCTCGCCATACCGGAGATCGCGACGGGCACGGGCGTATCGCCGCGCACGGCCATGTTCGCGCGATAGATGCGGTTGCGCTTGTCGATCACGCTGAACATCGAGCTGACGCTGTCGGCCGATTCCGAACTGCCGAGAAACAGCACGCCGCCCGGCCGCAGCGCGAAATGGAACATCCTGAGAATCTCGATCTGCGCTTCGCGGTCGAGATAGATCAGCAGATTGCGGCAGCAGATCAGATCGAGCCGGGAGAAGGGCGGGTCGCTCAGCACGTTGTGGTGCGCGAACAGCATGTGCTCGCGCAGTTCTTTCTTCACGCGATAGTGCGCGGCGTCCTTCGAAAAGAACTGGCGCACGCGGGACGCCGTCACGTCGGCAAGAATCGAGTCGGGATAGAGGCCTGTGCGCGCGAATGAAATGGCGCGCTCGTCGATGTCGGTGGCGAACACCTGGAACGAGATGCCTTCCGCCGATTTGAGCGAGCGCTCCTGCAACAGCATGGCCAGCGAATAGGCCTCTTCGCCCGTGGCGCAGCCGACCGACCACGTGCGGATCCGGTCCTGCTCGCCGCGCCCCTCGAACAGTTGCGGCAGCACTTCGCGCTCCAGCACCTCGAACGCTTCCTTGTCGCGGAAGAAGTTGGTCACGCTGATCAGCATGTCCTGCAGCAGCGCCTGGGTTTCGTCCGGATGCAGGTGCAGGTGGTCGCGGTAGGCCTGGAGGTCGGTGATGCCGTTGACCTGCAGGCGCCGCTCGATGCGGCGCAGGACGGTGGCCCGCTTGTAATGGCGGAAGTCGTGCCCCGTGCGCGTGCGCAGAATGACCATGATTTCGCGCAGCGCGCGCTCGGCGGCCTCGTTGGAGATGGTTTCATCGCGCTCGTCGCTCTCGACGTTGGGCAGATGGATCTCCTTCGCCGTGACCCACAGGTCGAGCAGGCGCTGCGGCATTTCGGCGGCCGTCAGCACGAAATCGACCATGCCCGTCGCGATCGCGCTGCGCGGCATGCTGTCGTATTCGGCCTCGGCGGGATCCTGGGCGAGCGTGATGCCGCCCATCTCCTTGACGCGCGACAGTCCGACCGAACCGTCCGAACCCGCGCCCGAGAGCACGATGCCGATCGCCCGTTCACGATGAACTTCCGCGAGCGTGCGGAAGAACAGATCGATCGCCGCGCGGCGGCCGTCGTCCGGCTGTCTGTGCGTGACGCGCAGGTAGTCGTCGACCATGGTCAGTTCGAGCGACGGCGCGATCAGATACACATGGTTGGGCTCGATGGGGGTGGGGCTCGTGACTTCCAGCACGGGCATGTCGGTGGCCTTCTGGAGCAGCGAGGCCAGATTGCTTTCGTGATCGGGCGCCAGATGGACGATCACCACGAATGCCATCGACGTGTGGGCGGGCAACGCTTCGAAGAACTCCCGGAGTGCGCTCAGTCCACCCGCAGAAGCACCAATACCCACGATCGGGAAATTGGCCTGGCTGGGCAGTGTCTGTGCACGTTTTTTCGGCATGGCCGCATGTCCATTAGAGAATAGGGTCCGCCGCTGGTGTCAGGCCGCGCGAGCCGGCCTTGCACCCAGGCGTAGACCGCTATTATCGCTCTAGCAGGAGCGACTGCAAGAGTCCTGCCGCCTCGTTCGCGCGGCGCGCTATCTCTTCTTCACGCGTTTGTGCGGCCGTGTCGCCTTGCTTGCCGAAAAACTCTCCCAGTGCGCGGCTCGCCATCTCGCGCTCCTGTAGCGCGCGCATGGCATCCTGCAGCGAGCGCTCGACGTCGTCCCTGCGGCCCGACTCCAGCGATCCGGCCGTGTAGGCGTGTCCCGTATGGCATCGAAAGCGCAGCAGTCGGGAGCCCTTCACCTGCCATAGCGAGCCGCTGCAGTCCGGGCAGGTGAACATGGACGGTACGGCGATCTCCTGCAGTGCGCGCACGGGCGACCGGTCGCCGATCCATGCGTGCTGCTCGGTCGCGATCCGCCGGCGGGCGGCGGCGTGCCGCTCGCCCTCGGCCTTTCCCGGCGCGTGCGGTGTGCCGCCCGCGAGTCGCACGAGGCATGCAACGAGCGTGGTGAGGGGCAGGATGTAATCGGCAAAGGGTGACGCGTTCAGCGGCATGTCGCGCGCAAACGCGTCGGCGGGATCCTGGACCAGCGTCGCGCCGCCGCAGGCCTGAATCGCTTCGAGTCCGGCCGAGCCGTCGTCGAGGAGACCGGTGAGTATGACGCCGATCGCGCGCGAGCCCATCTCGGTCGCGGCGCTGCGAAACAGTGGATCGATGGCGGGCCGCGCAAAGTTTTCCTTTGCGCCGTGCACGAGACGCAAGCGCGTCCCTTCGACGATCAGATGCCGGTCTGGCGGGGCCACGTAAATTTTGCCGCGCTTGTAGACATCGCCATCCTCGGCGTGACTCGCTTCGAGCGGGCCGGAACCGTTGAGCAGGGAGGGCAGCAGGCTCTGATGCGAGCCCACGTGCAGCACGATGGCAATGGTCGCGGGGAGGTCGGGGGGGAGCCGGGACGCGAGGTCGCGCAGCGCGTCGACACCGCCCGCCGACGCGCCTATCGCGATGAAATCTCGGTGGGTCAAAGTGCCTCCGGTTCGCCTGAACCTCTATCCTTAGCAATCCGCATGCCTCGGTTTTTCGGCGAGCACGGAGGAACGGACAACTCCTATCCCACCAGCAACGATTGACCTCCGTCGATCCAGACGGGCGTCCCTGTGATGTAGCGCGCGCGGTCCGAGACGAGAAACGCCACCATCTCCGCGATGTCGTCGCCAGTGCCTGCCGCGCCGTCCGTCAGCGGGATCTTGCCGTCGGGGTAGTGCGCGGGCTCCGATGCCTCGGCGTTCGAGCGGGCCCGCGTGTTCTCGTTAATCTTCGATTCGATTTTGCCCGGGCATACGACATTGACGCGGATCTTGTGCTTCGCGAGCTCCAGCGCGACCATCTGGCCGAGCGCGAGCAGGCCGCCCTTGGTGGTCGAATACGCGGATGCGCCGCCGTGGCTGAATACACGCGTGCCGTTGATCGACGAAATGATGATGATCGAGCCTTGGCCCGCGCGTTTCAGATGCGGCACGGTGTAGTGCAGTGTGAGGTAAGTGCCGCGCAGATTGGTGTTCAGCGTGTTGTCCCATTCGTCGGGTTGCAACTCGTCGATGGGCGCCCACACGCCGTTGATGCCGGCGTTGGCGACAACGATGTCGAGTGCGCCGAAGTGCGCGATGCCGCGCTCGATGGCTGCCTTGAAACCGGCGTCGTCGCGCAGGTCGGCCGTGATCCCGAACGCGGTGCCGCCTGCCTGCTGAATGGCATCGACCGTCGAGCGGGTCTCTTCGTCCTTGTGCGCATGGAGGATCACGCGCGCGCCTTCGGCGGCCATCCTGAGCGCGCATGCCTTGCCGATCCCCGACCCGGCCCCCGTCACGAGCGCGACCTGGTCCTTCAGATCCATTCGGGTCTCCATATTCGAGTCTCCCTGGTCGTTATCCGCCACCGATGCCTTGCAGCACCTTGCCGGTTCCGTTGCACACGCTGCAACGTTGTCCTTCGACGCTGCCCGTGCCGTGGCACGCGCGGCATGTGTCTTCGCCGATTCCCGGGGCGTCGCGCGGTCCCTCGTCGCCGGGGCTCCGCGGTGGCTGGTCTGGTTGCATGTCGGCCTCCATTCGGTTCGTGAGTTCGGATCGATTGCTTCGACGTCGCAAGTGATATTCCCGTTGAACGGGCAATACCACGCATCACATGGCCGTGTCGCCGCCGAGCGAAGGAGAGATCGTGCTGTCGCGATTGGGATCGTCGGCGCGCTCGTCCGGACGCACGGGTCTCATCGACACGGGCGGATGATCGCGATGACAGCTTTCGATACTGCCGTTGACGAGACATTGCTGGAACGCGTCGGCATCTTCCTTCTTTGCAAATGTGTAGGAGGTCTGCTCGACCTGGAGCTCGGTATCCGATGTGCGTATCGTCGTGATGCTCATGATGTGCTCCCTGATGTGCTCCTGATTGGTGCGCCTTATCAATCGGCAAGCCGTGTTCCCGCGCCGGAACGCAGAGCACATCGCTATCTGGCATCTTCAGGCGTACGATAACCACCATTTACGGACAGACCGCCGCGCTTAACAATCCTGCCGGCAGCCACTAGTCTGTCAACAGGTGTGGGCTGAACACGCTCGTGTTATGGCAGCAACTGCTCACGTAAGAGACGATCGCTCGACGTCTTCACTTGCGGCTCCGTTCCGGACGACGAATCATGACGCGCAATCGACAGTTGACTGGGCGTGTGGGCGGTATCACGGTTCAGGCGGCGTGCGGCAATCTTCACGTGATCGCGCTTTGGCGCCTGCTCACGGATGCGGGCGCATGCGTGCAGGGAACGTCGACGACGTGCGTCAGGCGCGATGAGTTCGAGCGCATCACCATCAGCTTCGCGCCGCTGGGCAGGGAGCAAGCCGACCGGATACTGGCCAGTATCAGAGAGCACAAGTGGATCACTCACGCGTTGCTGCATGTCCTTGCATCCGAAAGCGAGGCGTCCCCAAGCCTCGAAGAGTAACGGCGGCGACGCGTTGAACCGCATCGCTGCAAGTGATTCCGTTGCTGCGGGCAACGGATAGCCGGAGGGCCATCTCTGGCGCCCGTGCGACCGGCCTGGTTCCCTGTGCCGGTCGCTTTTTTTTTGCTATTTCCGACTGGCTGAATGATATGAATGATCGCGCGAACCCACACCGTGGGTCGTGCTTACTGGATGCGCGAAATCTCTTTCGACACCGAGGCCGGGCTGTCGTAGTTATGATCGGGCAGCCTGTCGATCAGATCGACGATATCCGTATTGGCGTGATTCTGGCGCGCCCGTTCGACCAGTTTCTCGCGCGTTGTCGGATAGGCGATACCGGCAAGTGCCTTCTGGATATCGATGGGATTGGGTTGCCCAGGATGACGCTGATCCTGCGATCGGGCCGGATGCTGTGACATGAATGTTCTCCGTTGATGAACGCCGCTCGGACTGCATCGCCGCGACTCATGCGTGCCGCAAACGCGATGCCTGTCCGCGCGTCGCTGAAGCGGGCTGTGACCTGAAGGGAACGAGGAATGCGGCTATTGCGCGACGCCCTTCTTCGCGGCGAGGTCCTGGGCCATCTGATAGTGCTTCTGGATGGTCGGCAACGCGTCCTGCGCTGCCTTCTTCAACTTCGCATTCTGACCATCGGCGATTTCCTTCTCGAACGCGGCAACCGCTTCCTTGTGTCCTTCCACGCCGACCTTCGAGACGTACGCCTGGTCGAATGCTTTGCCCTTCAGTCCCTTCAGCGGACCGAGCACCGCAGTGTCGGAGTTGTCCTTCGGAACCGCGACGCCATGCGGTGCGGCCATCTTCAACTGCACCGTCAGTTTGGTGTGATCGAGCATCATGTGACGCGCGAACGATTTCACGTCCTTATCTTCGGAGTTCGAGGTGGCGAGTTTCGCGGCGTCGATCTCCGTCGACGACGCCATCGACGCCGTCTGCACGAAGTCCTTGTCGGTTTGCGCCAACGGGTTGGCGGCCGTCGTCGATGCCGCTTCCGTCTGGGCCGCGAGCGGTGCGATGGCGAGGGCGCCCGTTACGACGATTGCGCCTATGAGCACGTGTTTGAGTCTCATGCATGTTCTCCCTGATCCGTGTGTGGACCTGAAGAACAGCAAGCCGCGAACCGCGCCCGCGAATGCGCGTTGATACGGACTTCAGATGAGACCTGCAAGCGATTTGCCGCTGGTGTGGACAGATGGAGCGTCGAGGGGCGCGGTGATGAAGAAGCAGCGCCTGGCGGCGCTGCGTGTCGGGACGATGTTGAGAGAAGCGAGGCGCGTTCAGTGCCGATGATGTATCAGGTCGACATAATGGGTATCGAGCCACCGGTCCGCACGTCTCGGGTTGCCGTGCCTTTCATGGCGGCTCGCCACCCACAGCAGTGCCGCGACCAGCACCATCACGGTCGGACCAAGCAGGTAGGCGATCAAGGTTTCATTCACGGCATCCTCCGGAGTGACGTGGCTGCGTTTTCATTCTAGGCGACCGGCGGCGCGATGCACACCGTATATCGACACATCAATCCGCAGCGTGCCGCATCCCGCTTCGACCCTTCAGTTTTGTCAGGAAGGCGCCGATAACCCGTTAAGTAATGGCAGAATGCGCCATCTACTGTCGAGCTTTGTGCTGCTGGCACCTCACAAAGCGAACGGATATCCGGTTGCGGCGCACGAGCCGCGGTCCACGGCTAGCCATCCTGCATTCCCGTTTCCCCTGCCAGCAAGCGGGTGACGTTACTCTGACGGCAGCCGCCAGGCGCGACCCCCGGTCGCCGCTGGGCGGATTGCGGGGCGCTCGAATGACGAAACACCCTGAAACGTTCAGCTTGCCGCAGGGCAGGCTGGCAACCTGGCTGCTCTATCCCGGGCGCGATACGCCACCCGAAATCCGGGTTGCGCTGGTCTCGACCCTGTTCGGCACCTTGCCGATTTTTTTCGGCGGCGTGTTCAATACGATCGCCGTCGCGTGGGTGCTGGCTTATCGGCACCCGAGCACGCCGTTCCGCTTCTGGCTGATTTCGGAAATCGTGGTGTGCGCGGTGCGTCTCGCGATCCTGATCCTCGCGCACCGTCGGGCGCGGCAGGGCCGGCCGACGCCCACCGATATCTACCTGCTTCTCGCGCCGCTATGGGGTGCGACGGTCGGCTATGGTGCGCTGATCAGCGCCACCAGCGGCGACTGGGTCGCGGCCACACTGTCGTTCCTTTCCGCTGCCGCGATGGTGGGCGGCATCTGCTTCCGGAACTTCGCCGCGCCGCGTCTGGTTGCCATCATGATCTTCCTGTCGCTCGGACCGTGCTGCGTCGGCGCCGTGCTGTCCGGCGAGCCGGTACTGCTCCTGACCCTGGTTCAGATCCCGTTCTATCTGTTTGCGATGAGCGTCGCCGCCAGAAAGCTGAACGTGATGCTGATCTCGACGATGGAGGCCGAGCGCGAAAACGACCGCCGGGCGCGCCACGACGGTTTGACGGGGCTGCTCAACCGCGCGGGCTTTTTTCACGCGGCCACCCATGAACTCGTCGGGGCGGCGCGCGCGGGCGGCAAGACACCGCTCTTCTACATCGACCTCGATGGCTTCAAGGCCGTCAACGATGCACACGGGCACGAGTGCGGCGACCGTCTGCTCGCGCAGGTCGCAGCGCGGCTGCGCCAGCTTGCGGGCACGAATGCGCTCGTTGCGCGCATGGGCGGCGACGAGTTCGTGATCGCAGGCGATGTGTCCAACGCGCGTGAGCCGGCTTCGTTTGCGAGCCGCGTGATCGCCGAGATCGAGAAGCCGTTCCTGCTCGCGGCCAGTGTGACGGTCCATGTCGGCGCCAGCATCGGCATCGCGTCGGTGACCGACGATGCGAACACGATCGACAAGATCGTGGCCGTCGCGGACGCTGCGATGTATGAAGTGAAGCGTCAGAAGAAGAGCATGGCCGTGGCATAAACACGGCACCACACAACGCGTTCGCGTTGGTCCGTATCCGCGTTGGCGCACGCATTGCTCATCGAAGTCTCGACGGGGAACGTCGGGAGCCGCTATGCAGACGGATCGGGGGACATCGTGAAGGCGAGCGGGCCGCGTTTCGGTCACATCGCGCTCATTCCGCGAACAGGTCCGGGCCGAACACTTCGTAATGGATGTGCGATTCGTGGATATCCATGCTCTTGAGCTTGTCGTGCTGAATCCGCATGAACGGAATCGGTCCGCAGATGTAGTAGTCGGCATCGGGCAGCAGCACATCGCGTGAAATGAGATCGAGATCGATGAAGCCCGGATAGTCGTAGTCCTGTCCTTGCGTATCGGTGGGCAAGGGCGAATCGTAGAAGATCGTTGCGCGGAAGTTCTTGTGCGTGGCCGCCGTCTGTTTCAGGCGGTCCCGCATCGCGTGGACGGCGCTGTTGCGCGCGCCATGCACGAACACCACCTGGCGCGCGGGATCCTGGATGGCGCGTTTCAGCATGCTGATCATCGGCGTGAGGCCCACGCCGCCGCTGATCAGCACGATGGGCGTCTTCGCATCGACGTCGATGTGGAAGCTGCCATACGGCGCGGCGATCCGCACTTCGCTGCCAATCTGCACATCGTCGTGCAGCAATGACGACACATAGCCTGCTGGCGTTTGTGCGTCGCCCGCTTCGCGTTTGACGGTGATGCGATAGGTGTTGCCATTGGGCATGTCCGACAGGCTGTACTGCCGGATCTGCTGAAGGCCCAGTGAAGGCACGCGCACGGCGACGCTGATGTACTGTCCCGGTTCGAAGTTGACGACGGGCTTGCCGTCGATGGGTGCGAGCACGAACGACGTGATCACACTGCTCTCCGGCTTCTTTTCCATCACGACGAACGTGCGCCAGCCATTCCAGCCGCCGAGCTGCGCGGCTCTCTGTTCGCGCAGTCCGCTTTCCATGCCCATCAGCACGTCGGCGAGATTGCCATACGCCTGCGCCCATGCGGAAATGATGTCGTCCGTGGCGGCATCGCCGAGAACGTCCTGGATCGCGCCGAGCAGATGCTCGCCGACGATGGGGTACTGTTCCGGACGCACATCGAGACTGGCATGCTTGTTCGCAATGTTCTGCAAGACAGCGGAGAGGCTGCTGGGATCGTCGATGTTTTCCGCGTACGCATACACGGCGCGCGCGAGCGCCTGCTGTTGTTGACCTTGCTCCTGATGCGCCATGTTGAAGGTGTTCTTCAACTCGGGATGCGCCTCGAATAGTCGTGTGTAGAAGCGTTGAATGATCGGGTATCCGTGTTCGGCTAGGACGGGAGCCGTTGCCTTGACGATGTCCTTCGTACGCTGGGTGAGCATGTGTGCCTCCGCTGCGGGTGAAGTGATGAGGGCGTCGTTCGGCGCATACGGTGTACATGCTGCGCGGTCAGCGAGGACGTACGCGCGTGTGCGTTCCGGGTTCAGGACAATCATGGTACGACGCTCGTGCAACCGATGGGTGACTGCGAATCGGCATTCTTCACATCATCGCGAGCGCGTCGCGCGAAACGGATGACTTCCGTACACGCCAGCTCGCCGTCGCAGAAGTTACGATGCGGTATGCATGCCTGAGCTTCGAATTCATCGCATACGCGCGCATCCAATATCGCGTGGCGTTCTTTATCAAACTGTCGTCCGAAACTAGCGCTCATGGAGTCCACGAATTTCGTCAATCTGAAGCTGCGTCCGTGCGGGCCCGGCGACGAGCCTATTCTCCTGAGAATACTGAAGCCGTCGATGGCCTTGCGGGCGCAAGGCTACGAGCTGCTTGGCGATGTCATGCGGTTCGGTCAGCACGACGGGCAACTGGCGACGGCCATGCTTGCATGCGCCGACGACGTGCCGATTGGCGTGTTGAACATCGACCGGCGCCCTACCGAATGGCGGCTCACGGCGCTTCACATCGATCTCGACCACAGGGGCAAGGGCTACGGCAGTCTGTTGCTGGTCGCTGTGCAGGACGAAGCACAACTGGCCAAAGTCAGCATCTCAGTGATACTCGAGCGAGGGAATCCTGCTGTGCGCCTGTTCATCAAACACGGATTCACGATCGCGATGGAAACGGACACCGAGGTTCTGTTGAAGTGGCGCGTACCGCCTCGCTAGGGCGTCGTCACTTTCGCGAAACCCGCTTCTTCCGTTCGCGCATGTCGACAGCCGTATCGACAGGCGTGAAGGGCGCCTGAAAATGATCGACGAGGAAATCGATGAATGCCCGCGCGCGTGCCGTCTGGTTCCGCTGCCGCGAGTAATAGACGAACAGGTCGGCTGACGGCAAAACCGTATTGGGCAGCACGAGCTTGAGCCGCCCGCTCTGGACGTACTTCGCCAGATCCCATTCGGAACGGATCAGGATGCCGTGGCCGTCGAGCGCCCAGCGAAGCACGATATCGCCGTCGTTGCTGGACAGCGCGCCTTTCACCTTGATCGCCTCGATGTGATCGTTCACGATGTAGCGCCACACGCCATACGCGTCGTCGTTCTGCCTGTGAATAATGCAGCGATGCTGCTGCAAATCGTCCACACGCTCAGGCGTTCCGAAACGCTCCAGATATTTCGGCGACGCGCACAGAAAGCGGCGATTGCTCATGATGCGCCGCGCGCTCAGACGACTGTCGGGTAGCTCGCCGAAGCGGATGGCCATGTCGAACGCGCCTTCGATCAGATCGACGGGCCGGTCCGTCACTTCGAACTGAACCTCGACATTCGGAAAACGCTTCGCGAAGTCCGACACGAGCGGCGCAATCGTGGTTCTGCCGAAGCCGAGCGTCGCGTTGATGCGCAGCAGACCTTGCGGGTCGCGCCTCGCGCCCGAGATCGCTTCTTCCATTTCGCGAACCTGCCCGACTATCTGGCTCGCGTAACGTAGATACGTTTCCCCCTCCGGCGTGAGACTGACGCTGCGTGTCGTCCTGTTGACGAGACGTGCGCCGAGCCGCCGCTCGATGATGCCGAGCCGCTTCGTCGCGGCGGGCGGCGTCAGGTCGAGCGCGCGCGCCGCGCCCGACATGCTCTTGAGCTTCGCAAGCAGAATGAAAAACTCGAAATCGGACGCGCTGTCAGTACTCACTTTTAGTGAAAGATGAAATGAATATTGGTGAAGTGTAGCAGCCTCTTTCGAGGCTAAGCTACGCCCAACATTGCAGCCGAGGTGGCGCAATAACTGTTCAAAAGTCAGGAGACAGTGCCGTGAGAATCGTTGAAATCCGCGAGAAGACCGTTCCGATCAGCTCCCCGATCCGCAACGCCTACATCGACTTCAGCAAGATGACGCTGAGCCTCGTTGCCGTCATCACCGACGTGATCCGCGACGGCAAGCCGGTGGTCGGATACGGCTTCAACTCGAATGGCCGCTATGGCCAGGGCAAGCTGATGCGCGAGCGCTTCATTCCGCGACTGCTCGAAGCCGACCCTGCTTCGCTCGTCAACGATGCAGGTGACAACCTCGATCCCCACAAGATCTGGGCAACCATGTTCACGAACGAGAAGCCCGGCGGTCACGGCGAGCGTTCGGTCGCGATCGGCACGATCGACATGGCCATCTGGGACGCGGTGGCGAAGATCGAAGGCAAGCCGCTTTTTCAGCTGCTGGCGGACCGCTACGGTAACGGCCAGCCGAACCGCAAGATCTTCGTGTATGCAGCGGGCGGTTACTACTACCCGGGCCAGGATCACGAGAAGCTGAAGGACGAGATGCGCAGCTACATCGACCGGGGCTATACAGTCGTGAAGAAGAAGATAGGCGGCGCGTCGCTCGATGAAGACCTGCGGCGCATCGATTCCATCCTGAGCGTGCTGCAGGACGGCCAGAAGCTCGCCGTCGATGCCAACGGCCGCTTCGATCTCGACACCGCGATTCAATATGCCAAGGCGCTCTCGCAATACGACCTGTTCTGGTACGAAGAGCCGGGCGATCCGCTCGACTTCGAATTGCAGGCAGCGCTGCGCAACTACTATGACAAGCCGATGGCAACGGGCGAAGATCTTTTCTCGATGCAGGACGCCCGCAACCTGATCCGCTACGGCGGCATGCGTCCCGATCGCGACTGGCTGCAGTTCGATTGCGCGCTGAGCTATGGCCTCGTCGAATATCTGCGCACGCTCGACATGCTGCATCAACATGGCTGGTCGGCGAGCCGTTGCATTCCTCACGGCGGCCATCAGATGTCGCTGAACATCGCGGCGGGTCTCGGGCTGGGCGGCAACGAATCCTATCCGGATCTGTTCCAGCCGTATGGCGGCTTCCCGGATGGCGTGCGCGTCGACAACGGCTACATCACCATGCCGGATCTGCCGGGCATCGGCTTCGAAGGCAAGGCCGATCTCATCGTCGAAATGCAGAAGCTGTCTGCATAACATCCGCTCGCAGCAGGGCGCCGGCGTAATTCGCCGGCGCCGACCTTCATAAAAAGACTAAGCAACGCAGGCGAAATCCGGCCCGTACCCGTCGCATCGGCATGTTCCGCGGCGGGCGCTCGCCCTGTTCCGTCAGACGACGCCATGCAGGAGACAGACATGCTGGTAGCAAAGGTCAGAAAGACACTTTCGAAGCTTTATGTGCAAGTGCTCATCGGAATCGTTGCGGGTATTCTGGTCGGGCACTTCTATCCGGACATCGGTTCGCAGCTCAAGCCGCTGGGCGATCTGTTCATCAAGCTGATCCGCATGCTGCTGGCGCCGATCATCTTCGCGTCGGTGGTCGTCGGCATTGCGCGCATGAACGACCTGCACGAAGCGGGCCGCGTCGGCGTCAAGGCGGTGTTGTACTTCGAGGTCGCATCGACGATCGCGCTCGTGGCCGGCATGGTGGTCGTGAATGTGATCAAGCCCGGCAGCGGGATGAACATCGACCCTGCGCATATCGATAGCGCGGCCATCACGACATACACGCACGCGGCGAAACAGCATGGCATGCTCGACTTCTTCATGAGCATCGTGCCGAACAGCATCGTGGGCGCGTTCGCAAATGGCGAGATGCTGCCGATTATTTTCTTCTCGGTGCTGCTCGCGATTTCCCTTGCAAAGCTGGGCCCGCGCACCGCGCCGTTCGTCGACATGCTCGACATGTTCCTGCAAGGCATGTTCGGCGTAGTGCGGATCGTCATGTATGTCGCGCCCATCGGTGCATTCGGCGGCATGGCGTTCACGATCGGCAAATATGGCATCGGCACGCTGGCGTCATTCGGCGAGTTGATGCTGTGCCTGTATCTGACGTCGATCTTTTTCGTGGTGGTCGTGCTTGGACTCGTCATGCGGATGTGCGGGTTGTCGCTGTGGAAGTATCTGCGCTATATCCGCGACGAAATTCTCATTACGCTCGGCACGGCATCGACGGAAGCGGTGTTGCCTCAGATGCTGATCAAGATGGAAAAGATGGGCTGCTCGCGTCCTGTGGTCGGCATGGTGCTGCCGACGGGCTATACGTTCAATGCCGACGGAACGGCGATCTATCTGACGATGGCGGCCTTGTTCATTGCGCAGGCGATGAACGTGCATCTCTCGATCTGGGACCAGTTGCTCGTGCTCGGCGTGCTGCTGCTGACATCCAAGGGTTCCGCCGGCGTGGCGGGAGCGGGCTTCGTCGCGCTGGCCGCGACGCTCGCTTCGATGCACAAGATTCCCGTCGAAGGGCTCGTGCTGCTGCTCGGCGTCGACCGTTTTCTCAACGAGGCGCGGGCCGTCACGAACCTGATCGGCAATGGCGTCGCGACCGTAGTTGTCGCGCGTTGGGAGGGTCAGCTCGACATGAAGCGGGCGCGCGCAGTGTTGAATCGCGAGCGCACGCGGGACGACGAAGTTCGAGAGCCTTATACGCAGCCTGCGACGGAAGCCACATCCGCAAGAGAACCGGCCGTGCGTTCAAACGCGCATTGAATTGCCCATCAGGCCGTCTCTACCCGGACCAGTCAAAGATATTCCAGCGCCGATCGAAGGAAAAGTGAAGTTCCTGCAGATCGGTGCCGTTAACAAGGATTGGTCCTTTTGTATCCATGAATTCAGCATGAAACTCACCATCAAGTTCCGTCTACTCGCCACCTTGACGCTGCTCGGCCTGCTCCTGATGGTGAGCGGCGTATTAGGCATCACGGGCATGCATGGTTCGAACAGTGCAGTCGCGCAGGCTTACATGAGCGATGTGGCAGCGGCGACCTCTTTGGGCAAGTCGAACCTCAACCTGACTGTCGTGCGCACCACGCTCGACCGTGTGCTGCTGCATCCCGAAGCACCGGACACGGGTGCGTTGATCGACAAGGCGCTCAACTATCTCGCGGTGTCCGACGCGGCGTGGAAGGAATACCGCGCACTGCCCGCATCGGACGCCGAAGCGGCGCTGTCGAAGGCTGTCGCAGACGCCCGTGCGGCGATGCTGCACGGAGCGCTCGAACCGATGATGGATGCGATGCGTCATGGCGATCACCCGCGCGCCGACCATATCGCGATGGTGGACATGCCGCCGCTCGCGGCATCCCTCACTCAGAAGACGGCGGCGCTCGACAAGTTCCGCACCGAGCAGGGCGCCGAACGCTACAAGAACGCGCAGGACCGTTACGATCTGCTGTTCACGGTGACGCTCGTCGCGATCGCAGTTGGATTGCTGGCGTGCGTTACATGTGGTTTCTCGCTGCTTCGCGCGATAGCACGTCCGATCGAGATGACCGTGCAGCATGTGGAGCGAATCGCGCAGGGCGACATGTCGCAACAATTGCGTTTCGAAACGGACGACGAAATGGGGCGTCTCGTGAACAGCGTCGGGCAGATGCAGCAGGGCGTTGCCGCGATGATCGAGCAGATCGCGCGCGGCAGCGATTCGATCGCGGCCGCGACGCAGCAGATTTCGGCCGGCAATGCGGACCTGTCGGCACGCACCGAGGCGCAGGCGGCATCCGTCGAGGAAACGGCGGCCAGCATGGAAGAACTGACCAGCGCCGTGTCGCAGAACGCCGAGCATGCACGCGAAGCGCGCGCGCTCGCCGAAGAGACGAACGTCACGGCAGGCGCGGGCGCCGATGTGGTGAATCAGGTCATCGTCGCGATGAAGGACATTCACGACGGCGCCAAACGGATGAACGAGATCATCGGCGTCATCGAGGGCATTGCGTTCCAGACCAACATTCTCGCGCTCAACGCAGCGGTCGAGGCCGCGCGCGCCGGCGAGGAAGGGCGCGGCTTCGCCGTCGTCGCGGGCGAGGTGCGTACTCTGGCGCAGCGCTCGGCGAGCGCCGCGAAGGAAATCAAGGCATTGATCGATGCGTCGGCTGCCCGCGTCGATGACGGCTCGCGTCTCGTCGGGCAGGCTGGGCAGACTATCGGAGAAGTGCGCGCGGCCGTCAGCCGCGTCTCGTCGATCATGAACGAAATCGCGACGGCTTCCGCCGAACAGAGCGACGGCATCGAGGAAGTCAACCGCGCGGTTTCGCAGATGGATGAGATGTCACAGCAGAATGCCGCTCTCGTCGAAGAGGCGGCTGCGGCGGCCGCGTCGCTGAAAGAGCAGACCGATCTGCTGAAGGCGGCGGCCGGCCGTTTCAGACTGGCAAGCGCGTACTGACGAGGGGCGCCTGGCACGGGCACAGGCGGCGCGTCAGTCGTCGAAATATCCCGCTGCCAGCGCCTCGTCGAAATCAGTGAGCCACGGCGCGAAGTGATCGGTGTCGTAGATGGCCTGCTTGCCGTTAGAGAGGCGGGTGACGGAAATCTGCCGAACCGCTCCGTTCGCGCCAGTCTTCGGGAAATCGTGGTTGTCCGTGATCCTGAACTCGCCGGGTGCGAGTCCACGGCTTGCAAGGACAGCCTTGACGTCTTCCTGTTCGTCCCACGAAAACTCGCTCAAGTCATGGGCTGGCATGTTCGTCTCCTCGGCGCGGTCAGCGCAGAACATCGTAGCACGGAGGCGTGACATGCCAGCGGTCAGGGGCGCTCGATCTCCTGGGGTCTCGGCGTAAGCGGCGCGCGCCGTCATTCGGCGAGCACGGCCGACAGCGCGCGGCCCTTCGTCGCGAACGACGCGAGCACCGCAAGTCCCAACGCCGACAGCAGCACGCCGAGGTGCATCGCGCCCGTCGCGCCCGTGTGATCGACGACGATGCCGCCCGCGAGCGAACCCGCGGCAATGGCCGTCTGCACGGCGCTCACGAAGAGCGCCGAGGCGGCTTCGGGGCGGCTCGGCGAGGTCAGTTGCATCCACATGCTCAGGCACAGCGGAATCGCGCCGTACGCGATGCCCCACGCGAGCACGCCCGCGATCACTGCACCATGCAGATGCGCAAAGGTGGGGAGTGTGACCAGCGACACCATCACGAGCGCCGTCATCGCGGACAACGAGAGCCGCGGATGCGAGGTGACGAATGCCGACGCGACGAAGTTGGACATGAACCCGACGATGCCGAAGCCGAGCAGAAGCGCCGTGACCCACGTTGCGCCGAGCACCGCGTTGTCTTCGAGGAAGGGCGCGATATACGTGTAGGCGCAGAAGTGGGCACCGAACAGCAGCGCGACGAGCAGCAGGCTGCGCACGACGGTCCAGCGCGTGAGCATGCGGCCGAAGTCGGCGAGTCGTGCAGCGGCGCGCGGCGGCAGATCGGGCAACAGCGTGGCCTGCATCAGCAGCGCGGCAAGCGCGAGCGCGGACGTCGCGAAGAACGACACGCGCCACGACGACAGATCGGCGATGAACGTCCCGAGCGGCACCCCGATCACGGTTGCGAGCGTGATGCCCATGAAGATCGTCGCGCTCGCCTTCGCGCTGTCGTCCTCTGTGACGATCTGTCCCGAGACGCCGAGCGCAACGGTCCAGAATCCACCGAGGCTGATGCCGAGCAATGCACGGCCGACGAGCATCGTCGCGAAGTTCGTTGCGAGCGCCGCGACGAGATTCGATGCGACCAGCGCGACCGATAACAGCAGCAGGATCGACCGACGGTTCAGACGGCCTGCCGCGAGCAGCAACATCGGCGCGGAGAGCGCGGCGATGAGTCCGGGCGTGGTGGTCATCAGGCCCGCCGTGCCGGGCGTGACGCCGAGGTCGGCGGCGATCTTCGGCAGCACGCCGACGGGCAGATACTCTGTCGTCACGAACGCGAACGAACCGAGCGCAATCGAGAGCACGGCGAGCCAGCGCCGTTTGTCGACGCTGGCGGGAATGGACGTGGGCGCATCGGCGATCGATGCGGGCTGATTGGTGTTCATACGGGAAGCTCCAGCAAGCGCGCAGCGGCCCGCGCGTGCATCTGCATCGCGCGGACTGGCTGTATCACGCAAAAGGAAAAATGCCGGGCGCGGTGTGTCGCGCAAGCAGAAGCGCGGCACACCGCCGATCGACTCGCTAACGCGCTCAAGCTGCGACGGCGTCCTCGTCATACGCCGGATAGTCGGTGTAACCGATTTCCGTGCCGCCGAAGAAAGTCTCGCGATCGTACTTGTTCAACGGCAGGCGATTGCGCAGCCGTTCCGGCAAGTCCGGGTTCGCGATGAAATGCCGTCCGAAGGCGACGAGATCAGCGTCGCCGCTTTGCAGAATCGCCTCGGCGCTGTCGCCGTCGAAGCCGCCCGCCGCGATGATCGGCCCATGAAAATGCGCGCGCAGTAACTTTGCCGCTACCGGGTTCTGGTCACGCGCGTCATCCTCCACATTGCCCGCGATGCGCGGCTCGATCAGATGCAGATACGCGATGCCGAGCGTATTCAGTTCCGCCGCCACATACGTGAAGAGTGGTTCGGGGTTGCTGTCGGACATGTCGCCCCATGAGCCGCTCGGCCCGAGACGGACCGCGACCTTGTCGGCGCCCCACACCGAGATCACGGCACGCGTGGTATCCAGCAGCAGGCGAGCGCGGTTCGCGATCGATCCGCCGTACACGTCCGTACGCCGGTTGCTGCCGTCCTGAAGGAACTGGTCGAGCAGATAGCCGTTGGCGGCATGCAGTTCGACGCCATCGAAGCCCGCCTTCACGCCGCGCTCGGCAGCCGTGCGGAAGCTTTCGACGATGCGCGCGACCTCGGCTGTTTCGAGCGCGCGGTTCGGCGTGTTCGGCACCCAGCCCGCTTCCGTGTAGGCAACGCCGCCGTGCGGCACTTCCGACGGTCCGACGGGGCGGCCGCCATCGGGCTGCAATTGCGCATTCGATTGCCGTCCGGCGTGATACAGCTGAAGGAAGATCTTGCCGCCTTTTGCATGCACGGCATCCGTCACGGCTTTCCAGCCGGCGATCTGGCTGTCGTCATACAGACCGGGCGCGCCGAGATAGCCGTTGCCGTCCGGCGCGGCGATGGTGGCTTCGCCGATCAGCAGTGCACCGGCTGACGCTCGCTGTGCATAGTATTCGGCCATCAACGGGCCGGGACGTGCGCCGCTTTCGGCACGCATACGGGTGAGCGGGGCGAGGACGACACGGTGTGCAATCTCGTACGAGCCGACCGCGACCTTCGAAAACAGTTTGGACATGTCAATCTCCATCATTCAGTGATTCGGGAATCTGCTGCGCAATGCCCGGTATCGGGCGACGCTTGACGCAAATGTAGAGGCGCTCGTGCGCCGGAAAAACCGTCGGCGGGTTCGGTCACTGCGGACACGCGTGTCCGCAATCGCGCGCGGCCCGCTGCACGCGGCTTGCGGAGATTGTTTGTGTCAACAGAACACTGATGTTTTTTCTACCGGGTTTATCCGTCGCGGTGCCGTTTCCATAATCCGAGCCACTTCAACGTGCATCGCGCTCTGCAATGTGCGTTCGATAGATACGATGAAAGGAATGCATCATGGCGAAAGTGATTACCTTTGCGCGGCACGGCGGTCCGGAGGTCTTCGAGTACATCGAAGCGGGCACACCCGAGCCTGCCGCCAACGAAGTGCGCATCCGTGTGAAGGCCATCGGCCTGAATCGCGCGGAATCGATGTGGCGTCGCGGCGAGTATGTCGAGCCCGCGAAGCTGCCGGCGCGCGTCGGATATGAAGCGTCCGGCGTGGTCGAGGCCGTTGGGGCGAACGTGACGCATGTCGATGTCGGCGATTCCGTCAGCACGGTGCCGTCGTTTTCGATGAACGATTACGGCGTGTACGGCGAACTCGTGCTGGCGCCTGCGCATGCCGTCGTGAAGAGCCCGGCGTGGCTGTCTCACGAAGACGCCGTGGCGATCTGGAACGTGTTCGTGACGCCCTATGCGGCGTTCACGGAACATGAGCGTGTCAAAGCGGGCGACGTCGTGCTGATTCCCGCGGCATCGAGCGGTGTCGGTATCGGTGCGATCCAGGTCGCGAAGCGACTCGGTGCGACGGCTGTCGCGCTCACGCGAACGCGCGACAAGCGTGACGCGCTCCTCGCGCTTGGCGCGGATCACGTGATCGTTACCGGCGAACAAGACCTCGTCGAAGCGGTGCAGCGCATCACGGACGGACGCGGCGCGGACCTCGCGTTCGATCCCGTCGGCGGCAAGAACTTCGCGCGTCTGATCGATGCGTTGCGACCTGGCGGCACGATCCTGTTGTACGGTGCCTTGAGTGCCGACGAGACTGTATTGCCGGTGCTGCCGTTGCTGGCCAAACGCATCACCGTGCACGGCTACAACCTCTTTGCAACGACGACCGACTCGCAGCGCCAGGCCGCTGCGGCAGCATTCGTTTTCGACGGATTGCAGTCGGGCGCGCTCAAGACCGTGATCGCGCATCGCTTCGAATTCGCGCAGATGGCGCAGGCGCATGCGGTGCTCGAACGCAACGAACACTTTGGCCGTATCGTGGTGTCGATGTGAGGCAATGATGGAATTCGACTTCGAAGCAATCGACGCAAAGCAACGCTACAAGCTGCTCGGTGCCGCCGTCACACCGCGACCGATCGCATGGGTGTCGACGCTGGGCGAGCAGGGTGAACTGAACGCCGCCCCGTTCTCGTTCTTCAATGCGTTCGGCGAAGATCCGCCCGTGATGGGGTTCAGCATCCTGCATCGCTCGGATACGGATCGCAAGGACACGGGCGAGAACGTGAGGCGAGAGCGGGAGTTCGTCGTGAATCTGGTGGGCGAGGTTAATCTGGAAGACATGAACGTCACGGCGATCGATTTCCCGCCGGAGCGCAGCGAGTTCATCGAGGCGGGTCTGGTGGCCGCGCCGTCGACGCGCATCCGCACGCCGCGCATTGCGCACAGTCCTGTCTCGTTCGAATGCAGGCTCTTCGACATCGTTCAGCTTGGACCGTCGCGATCGCTCGTGCTCGGTGAGGTACTGACGATGCATATCGTCGATGCTGCCGTCATCGATGCGCGGAAGGCTTATATCGACGCCCGCAAGCTGCGTCTGATCGGGCGCGGCGAACCCAACACCTATGTACGCACGAACGACGTGATACGTCTGCCGGCAATCCCGCTGCAAAGCTGGGCAGGGCGGCAGACGTGATAACCGGAGAAGCGAACATCATGGAAGCATCACAGGTTGCGCCGTTGCGCGTGGGTGTTATCGGCGTGGGCAACTGGGCGAAGCATGGTCATCTGCGCGTGCTCGATCTGTTGCCGCAGTACACGTTGCAGGCTGTCTATAGCCATCGCCGCGAGGCCGCCGAAGCGGCGGCGCGTGAGTATCGGATTGGACGTGTCACGGCGTCGATGGATGAACTGGTCGAAAGCCCGGATCTCGACCTCGTGGTCGTGCTGAACACGGCGCCGCAACATGCGCAGACCGTGAAGCGCGTGATCGCGGCGGGCAAGCACGTGTACTGCGAATGGCCGTTGACGACGACGCTCGCGGAGTCCGAAGAACTGTTGCGGCTCGCCGAAGCGCGCGGCGTACGTCATGTTGTCGGCTTGCAGCGGCGCTTCGCGCCTCACAACCGTTACGTGCGCGATCTGATCGAACAGGGCTATGTCGGCGAACTGCGCTCCGTGCGCATGCATGTGAGCATGAACTACTTCCAGGCGATGCGTACGCGTGCGCTCGAATGGACCGTGCCGCCGGAGAACTTTTCGTCGGTGGTTTCGATCTACGGCGGGCACTTTCTCGACATGCTCTTTTCGGCAACAGGCTGGCCCGTATCGATCGCCGCGCTTACGCCGAACCAGTTCCCTGCGGTGACGATCAGGGAAACAGGCGTGTCGATGCCAACCTCGACGCCCGATCAACTCGTGCTCGCAGGCATGCTCGACGAGCGTGCGGTGGTATCGGTACATATCGAAGGTGGCAAGCGCAATGGCTCTGGCGTGCAGATCGATATCACCGGGACGGAAGGCGACTTGCGGATCACGAACGCGTCGGCGTTCGGCGATGTGGGCGACGATTATGAAATCTTCGGTGCGCATGGCGACAAGCTCGCACTCGAACGGCTCGACGTGCCCGGCTCGTACCATCGTCTGCCGGATTCGCCGCTGCCTTCGGCCGTGCTGGAACTGGCCGAACTGTACTGGGCGTATGCGCACGACATGGCGAACGGCACGCGCACTGCACCCAACTTTGCCGATGCGGTGCGGATGCATCATCTGATCGACAGTGCTCAAGCTTCGTATGCGGAGCGGCGGTTCGTGCGCTTGAACGCGCAGTAATGAATCGCCTGAGCGACTCGCGGCGATTACACCGCATGTAATTGGCGCGCCTCGCCGCCGCGCCTACTCTTTGGCTGTCGCGCAACCATTCCGGTTGCGCTCACCGTCCAAGGAGATGCACATGTCCCGCTATCCCATCCATACGATCGAATCGGCACCCGCTCAATCGAAGCCTGTTCTCGAACAACTGCAACAGGCATTCGGCCTGATTCCGAATATCGCGGCGAAGATGGCCGCTTCGCCTGTGCTGATCAACGGCTTCATCGGTCTGTTCGAGCGCGTGCATGCGAGCAGCCTCACTGAGCAGCAGATCCAGACGCTGCTGCTGACCAATGCAGTCGCGAATGCAAGCGAATGGCCTGTCGCGTTCCATACGGCGCTCGCGTTGCAGCAAGGCGTCCATCACGCCGATGTCGACGCGATCCGGCAAGGCGTTTTGCCTCATGACGCCGGACTGGCCGCGCTGTCGATGGTCGCGCGTACGCTGATCGACAAGCGCGGGCGCCTTGCCGCTGAAGATCAGAAGCGCTTCTTCGAAGCAGGGTTCAGTGCTGAGCAATTGCTCGAAGTCATCGCCGTCGTGGCGGCATCGACCATCACGAACTACACAGCAAGCGTCACGCAGCCGCCTCTTGAAGCACAGTTCGAGGAATTCGTCTGGCGTGCAGCCGCACGCTGAGTTCCGCCGCGTTATATTGCGCTTCTCGAATGAAGGAAATGGGCAAGGAATGGCGATGAGCGCAAACATGCCGCCGGGCGAACTCGGGAATCTGCTGCGTTACTGGCGCGATGTGCGAGGCGTCAGTCAGCTGGATCTGTCGCTCGAAGCGGGTATTTCGCAGCGGCAGATCAGCTTTATCGAAAGCGGGCGCAGCGTGCCCGGTCGCGATACGCTGCTGACGCTCGCGCAAACGCTCGACGTGCCGCTGCGCGAGCGCAACGCGTTGTTGCTCGCCGCCGGCTACGCGCCGATGTATTCGGAGGCGCCGTGGAGTGCGCAGGAAATGCATGGCGTGGTTCGCGCGCTCGAACGCGTCGTGCGGCAGCACGAACCGTTTCCTGCCATCGTCATGGATCGTCACTGGAACGTGCTGATGACCAACGATGCCGCGCTGCGTTTTTTCGGCCGCTTCATCGACATGGCTGCACGCGAAGGTCCGCGCAACATGCTGCATCTGATGTTCGATCCGCACGGCATGCGTCCGTTCGTCGACGATTGGGAGAGCGTCGCGCGTAGCCTGCTGCAACGCGTGCATCGCGAATCGGTCGGGCATGTGGTCGACGACGCGACGCGGCATCTGCTCGATGAACTGCTTGCCTACCCGAATGTGCCGCGCGACTGGAATACGCATCATGCGAAGAATGCAGCGCCGACGATGCCCGTCATTCCGATGGGTTTCGTCAGCGACGGTACGGCGCTTCGCTATTTCTCGATGGTCACGACTGTGGGCGCGCCGCAGAACGTAGCCGCGCAGGAGTTGCGGATGGAATGCATGTTCCCCGCCGATGAAGAGACGGAAGCGCGTCATTTGCGTTTGCTTGACGTTAAAACGCAGCGTTGAATTACATTGAATTCTTTCCTCGACGCAACCGGAATAGCGCCCAAGCGATTTCCGCCGCATTTGTCATTCAGTGCACCTCACATATTTAACCTTTAGTCAGAGTTTGATGAAAATTTAAAATCATTTCATGGTTTGTTCGTTTGATATTTTGTAGAATCGCGCGGGCTGTAAAAAGCAGCCAGAGGATATGCGCTGTCTCGATGCAATCAACAAAATTTCAACAATATGAACCTGAAATGCTTTGTGCTTGTCGCAAGCGCACTGGCTCCTGTTCTCGCGCACGCGGGCTGTGAAGAGAAACTGCAATCGTGGGCGCATCAGTTGCAGCCAGGACGCGAGATGGCAGGGGATTTCTCCAGCTGCAAGGCATGGCCTGCGAACCCGGAGCTAACGCTGGCAGTGCTGCTGTTTCCGCAGAAGAGCAACAGCGACGACGAAGGCACTTACGATCTGGATGTGCTCGTTGCCGATAGTCATTCAGGCGATATCGTTGCGCACAACCACCAGGCGTCGGCTGTTTCGTATGATGCGCTGCGCCTTTCGGGCGTGTCGCTCGACACCGCGCGTTATCGGCTGTCGTCTTCCGATCGTGCGTTTGGCGTACGCATCACTCACACCGGCTCTTCTCGCGTATCGCCTTATGAATCCACCGCGCTCAGCCTGTACATGACGGACGGCAAAAACGTGCGCCCTGTTCTTGACCGGCTGATCGTCACGTCGGCATCGGGAGATTGGGACGGCAACTGCGCGGGCACGTTCGATTCGACGCTACGTACGATCGATATGGGTCCGATGGGAAAGGACGGCTATGCAGCGTTGAACGTTTCAGAGAAGAGTGTGCACCGTGTGAGTACCGTGCGAAAGAACGATTGCGAGCAGAACGATCAGCGGCCTGTTCTTGCGCATTTTGTGATCGAGTATCGCAATGGGCGCTATGGCGTGCCGAAGGGATTGCAGGGCGACTAAACATCGCTGGCGTGCGTTCGTACACGGCGACCAGTCTGGTCGCGTTCCCTGTACAAGAAAAAATCGAGGAATAACTTGCTGCGCAAACATCTCGCGGGGCCGCTGCTTGCCGGCCTGTTGCTTACGTCTTCCGCTCACGCAAGCTGGGACGACTCCTGCGAACCCAGTGCAACGCTCAGGATGAGCGATTACTCATGTGCGGGCGTACCCGTCTTGAGCCCGGGCAACGACACGCGGATCAACGCGTTGCTGCTGATGAGCAAGCCCGGTCAACTCGCCCAGGTCTTTCCGGACCCGAAGAAGGTGCCGGCGGCGGACCGGCCGAACCGGCTCTCCGTGCCGTTCTGGTATGACTTCTCGGGATGGGTCGACATCGGCCAGAAGCCGTCTGGCGACGGCGATTCGCCCACTGATGCCCGGTCGAATGTCTATGCGGACGGCGAGGGCGATATCTGCCGGAGCATGACGTCGGGTGAAGCGGCATTCAACGAGGCGCTGGCGGCTGCGAAAGATGTGCCCGCCGACGACCTCACCCGTTTGCGTGCTGCCCGTCAGCAGCTCCAGAACGCTTGTGCGCCGAGCGGCAATCAGCCCGGCTCGGCAAAGGCCGCGAGCCTGAAATCCGCGCTCGGTCAGCAGTTCGCGATCTATCTCGACGGCGCCAACGCGTTCTATCGTCGCGACTTTGCGTACGCCACCAAAGCGTTTGCAAATGTGTCGCGCAGCACTGATCCGTGGTTGAGGGAAACGGGTCTTTACATGGCGGGCCGCGCCCAACTCAACGCAGCGCAAGCCGACGCAATCGAGGATTCCGGCGTCAATCCGGACCGGATATTGAAGGTAGCCCTTGGTGCTGCCGATACCGTTTTCCGTGCCTATCTCAAGGTATATCCGCAAGGCGCCTATGCGGCATCTGCGGCCGGGCTGCAGCGACGCGTCGCGTGGCTCGCAGGCAATGGGGCGCAGCAGGCCGATCTTTATGCCAAGGCTTTCGCGAACTGGTCGCCCGAGACGTCGAATGTGCCGCTTGGTCAGTTGGCAAATGAAATCGACAGCAAGCTGCTGCAACGAACCGACATCGCGCGAGGGAAGGTTACGGAACCCAGCGTGCTGGCGATCGACGATCTGGCATGGATGCGCAAGTCTTCATTCGAGAAATCGTCCAATCAAAAAACAGCCATGACACTCGACGAACTGCGCGCGCAAAAGCCGCGCTTCGCCGCAGCGCCGGGTTTGCACGACTACCTGCTCGCATCCTGGCACGTTTATGTCGATCACAAGCCGGCCGAGGCGCTTGCGTTGCTGCCGAAGACCGTGGATGGCCCGCTCGATTACTTCCGTTTCAGCCAGCAGACGCTGCGCGGATTCGCACTCGAAGACAGCGGTCACGCGGATGATGCGCGGCAACTGTGGACGAAGCTGATCCCGCTTGCCAAGTACCCTTTGCAGCGCGAGGCGCTCGAACTGACGCTGGCGATCAACCTCGAGCAGGCGGGCCTCGTCGATCGCGTCTTTGCGGATGATTCGCTGGTTCAGGACGCCGCTGTCCGCTCTATCCTTCTGCAGCACACTGCCAGCGCGGATCTGCTGCGCGCACAGGCGCAAAACATGGCGACCAGCGCGGAGCTTCGCAATATCGCGCTTTATACGCTGCTCTACAAGGGCATTGCGCACGGACAGTACCCGGCGTTCATAGCGGACCTGGCGCTCATTCCCGCTCGGCCTTCCGATGCGCTGAAGCCGTTTACGCTGCCCGCGAGTTCGGGCGACGACGGTTACACGTGTCCATCGATTCGCGACGTGGCCGCGTCGTTGCAGCAGAATGCGACTGACGCTAAAGGGATGAACTGTCTTGCCGACTTTCTTCGTCGCTATCCGGTGGTGTACGGTCTCGTTGACGACAGCGCATCGTCACGGTATGGGCAGCCGAAGACAGATCGGCAGGAAGGCATGCCTGCCTCTCTGGGCAGCACGCCGGCACAGTTCGCCGGCAAGCCGTTTGAGCGCATGACGATCTACAGATCCGTGATGGCGGACAAGCAGGCATCGTCCGATGACCGGGCCTACGCGTTGTATCGTGCGATCCGGTGTTTTGCGCCGTCAGGCACGAGCGATTGCGGCGGCAACGACATCTCGACGGCCACGCGCAAGCAATGGTTCAACACCTTGAAGGCGTCGTATCCGGGCAGCAAATGGGCGAACTCGCTGCGCTATTACTGGTGACGGGCGAATGAGGCGGGTCTTCTGCGCCGCGCTGCTGCTGTGCACGCACATCGCTGTGGCGGGTACGGTCGACGCCGCGCATTACGATGCGTTCTGGGTGTGGGCCGGCGTCAGGACGCAACCGGTCCTGGAGAGCGCGCGCACGGTGTATGTGCTTCAAGGGCAGATCGAAGCATCGCGCGAGGACGATACGCAGGTGCGCTTCATCGCACAAGGCGCATCGGTGCCGGTGCTGCCGAATGCGAACACGTGGCTCGTGTACCGTGCACATACCCTGCGCTGGACGCCGCGAATCGAGCAGATCATGCTGGCACAACTGCAGCGCTGGCGCGCGTCAGGTCGGGCGATTACCGGCATTCAGATCGACTTCGATGCGCGTACGCGTCATCTCGACGACTACTTCGATTTTCTGCGGCGACTGCGCGAGCAACTGCCGCCCGACTGCCGGCTGAGCATTACGGGTTTGCTCGACTGGAGCAGCCGCATCGACGCAGACCAGGTCAACGAACTCAGGCGGATAGTCGACGAAGTCGTCGTGCAGACCTATCAGGGGCGTCGCACGATCGATGGCTACGATGCCTATCTAGCTCGCGTCGGGCGCCTGCAACTGCCGTTTCGGATCGGTGTCGTTCAAGGCGGCGAATGGGTGCCGCCTTCGTATCTCGCGCAGAGTCCGTGGTTTCGCGGTTATGTCGTCTTTTTACGCAACCCGTAAAGCAAGCGTATGCGCGAGTTACGCCAGCAACGTCAACAACAGCCGCTTCAACTCCACTGACTCTCGCGGCGACAGCTTTGCCGTGAGAATGCGCTCGACTTCCTCGACACGCGGCCGCAAGGTCGCGAGCTGCTTCTTGCCCGCTGCGGTGAGGAACAGCACGTAGCTGCGCTTGTCGTCGGGATCGTCTGAGCGCTCGACCAGACCATTGCGAACCAGGCGCGCAGTGAGATCGGCGATGGTCGAACGGTCTACGTCGAGTTCATCGCCGAGCTGACGCTGATTGATGCCGGGCGTCTTCTGCAGGATCTCGAGCGCCGCGTATTGCACGCTCGTGATCTCGGCAGACACTTCGCTGAGCCATACGGCGACGTGGCGCTGCTGGGCGCGGCGCACGAGGCTGCCCGTGAATTTGGACAGTGCTTCGGGAGTGTCGTGTTTGTTCGGCAATTTCGCAATGTCGAAGTGGTTAGTGCATGCGGAATATCGGCCGGAAGAAGGCGTTCAGTTCAGCGTATGCATCCAGGGGAAGGACATGCGCGACATATTGATCCGGACGGACCACAACCAGCGCACCCCGTTCGCGATCGATGCCGCGCTCGTCGAAGATATCAGTCGCGGCATCGCTCGTAAATGCTTTCTCGTAGTCGATGAGGCCGTGGCGTCCTTTGCGCGGCAGCAAGAAAGCGGGCAGGTCTTCGAGCCGGACTTCGCGGTGAGGCTGCTGCAGTACCGCACGCAGATCGAGAACGCTGTCGATATCGGCACCGTTCGGCGTGACGAGCCGCATGATCGAATCGGGCGATGTCGCGAGATGCTCGCACAGTGCATCGAGCAGCGTCCGATTCGCGTCCGCGAAAGCGTACAGCCGCCAGCAACCGTCAGCGCGTGCTGCGTGTCCGAGGTGAACGGGCTTCGCATCCGCGAGACGCACGACGGGCGACGAGTGAAAGCGCGTGCCGATCGAGAAGCCTTTGGCCAGCGCCTGATGCGTCGCTTCGCCCGTCAGCATGGCCGGCCGGTAGCGCGTCGCGACGCCTGCCGTATAGCGGCCCGCGCGCACGAAGTACGCCTGAAGCTCGGCGGGATCGACGCCGCCCGCTTCGGGACGCGTGGGATCCTTCGGCGGCGCGGCCATCATCGCGGACCATTCCTTGTCGAAGTCGATCAGCTCTTGTGCGATCGGCTGACGTTCGTCGGAATACGTGCGCAACAGATCGATGCCGCTGCGGCCCTGCAACACGGCGGCGAGTTTCCAGCCGAGGTTGAAGCCGTCCTGCATCGATACGTTCATGCCCTGGCCCGCCTTCGCGCTATGCGTGTGACAGGCATCGCCCGCGATGAACACGCGAGGCTCGCGCGAGGTTCCGTCTTCGGCGACGGCATCGTCGAAGCGGTCGGTCAGACGCTGTCCCACTTCGTACACCGAGAACCATGCGACTTCTTTCACATCGAGCGAATACGGATGCAGGATGCTTTGAGCTGTCTGAATGAT
The DNA here is from genome assembly GCF_017104565.1 of Paraburkholderia sp. Tr-20389. Classification (GTDB taxonomy): domain Bacteria; phylum Pseudomonadota; class Gammaproteobacteria; order Burkholderiales; family Burkholderiaceae; genus Paraburkholderia. Next base: position 164,815 of record NZ_JAAGPD010000001.1, read on the forward strand.
GCGCTCGACAGTGGCCTGTTTGATTTCATCGCGATTCTCCGGCGTGACTTCGCCGAGATCGACGTAGAAGCGCACCAGATAACCGCCTTCGCGCGGAATGATCAGCAGATTGCCCTTGCTTGCCGACTGAATGGCCGCCTTCAGCCGGATATCCGGAAAGTCCGTGACGGCCAGCGCGTCCATCACACCCCATGCATGATTGGCCGCATCGCCGCGCAGCGTTTGTCCGATGGATGTACGCACGCGGCTGCGGGCACCGTCGCAACCGACCACATAACGCGCACGGACGACGACCTGCTCGTCGAGGCGCTCGGCATCCATGCGGCGCAACGTGACGCGCACGGGATAGTCGCCGGCATCGTCGCGCTGCACGTCGACGACTTCGAGATCGTAGTCGGGTTCGAGACGTTGCGCGGAACGGCGCATCACGTCGAGCAGATAGTCCTGCACGCGCGCCTGATTGACGATGACATGCGGAAACTCCGACATGCCTGTTTCGGTATCCTGAACACGACCGGTACGCTTGATCGCGCCGCGATCGTTCGCGTCGGGTCTCCAGAACACCGTTTCGTTGACCCAATAGGCTTCGCGTAACAGGCGATCGGCAAGACCGAATGCATTGAACATCTCGACGGTCCGGCAGGCGACACCATCCGCCTGACCCATCAGCAACGGTCCGGCGCGGCGCTCGACGATACGCGTCGTGATCGACGGAAACTGCGACAGTTGCGCGGCCAGCACGAGCCCCGCAGGTCCGCTGCCGATGACGAGTACGTCAACCGTGTCGGGCATCTCTGCACGCGGTGCGTTGTCGAGCACCGGCTCGATGGTCGGATCGCCGACGCGGAAACCGTTGAGATGAAATTGCATGATGTCTTCCTCCAGTTCGTACAGGTCATCTTGAAGGTGAATATACTCCGTACACCAACCATTTGAAAGTACAACCTGCACGGATGGATGTTTACCCTGGTGACAGCGGAGGAAGGCATATTTCTGGTGCTTGCGAGCCGTGCGGTCGATCAGCGGGCGCGTGTCGCGTGCGAAGGGCTGATCGCACAAGGCGCTGCGGATTCGAGGCGTTCAACCAATGCGCGCAGCCGGCGCACTTGCGTGTGCATGATGCCGTGCGTGGCTTGCAACTGCTGGATACGTCCATGCCAGTAGCGCTTGCCGAAGATCGTCTGCGCACATTCTGCGCCGATGACCCGTTCGAGATGCGTGATCGCGTCGTCGAGATTGTTGATCGAATAAGGACTGACGATGTCGCCTGGTGCCATTCATTCCCCTGACAAGATGCAATGTCAGGAATGGTCGCGCAACGTCAGGACAGATCGTGTCCCGAGGGAGTGGGCTGCCACACAAGGCAGGAAAAAAGCCGGCGTCGCTCCCGCGACGCCGGCTTCATGAGGTGCTGCTAAAGCGTGCTCAGTTCGTCGCCACTAAAGGATTCGACGGCACGATCCGGACAGCAGCAGGACTTTGCACCAGCGGATTCCACCACGACAGATGCATGTTGGCCGCGCCCGTGCCGTGCACGTATTCGACCTTGATCGACGTCGGCTGCTTCGCATTCAGCCAGACGATGCCGCTCGTTGTCGAACGGGTCGAAGTCTTCTTGTTGATGACCTCGACGCCGTTGATCCACAACCGAGCCACGTTGTCGCTGTTGATCGAGAACGTGTAGAGGCCCGACTGCGACGCTTCGATCGCACCTGTCCAGCGAATGCCATAGTTCGTCGCATTGATGCCCGCCGACGCATCCGGCGAGTCCGTGCCGCGCTCCGTGTTCAGATCGAAATCGACGAGCGGCGTAACCGACGTCTTGACGGGTGCGCTGCTGAAGCTCGGGTCGTTGTAGTACGCGACGTTCAGTACCGGCAGCTTCACATCGAATCCACCCGTCAGCGCCTGAACTTCCGACGTTTGCCACGGGTGACCGTCCGGGTAGATGGTGCCCTGGAACGGCGTCGCCGGTTCGACCGTCGCCGGTGCGCCCGGCGTCTGGCCCCAGTGGAAGCGCGTATTGGTGCGCCCGATCATCAGCTCCCAGATGATGAAGCCCGTGCTGCCGCCGTAGTTCGACACGATGCCCGGCATCGTCTGCCCTGCTGTGCCCGTGAAGCCGCGCTGCAGCGTCTCCGAGTTCAGCGCATTCACATAGCTGCCGTTGACAGGGCCCGTGTACGGATTGCCATACGGATGGAACGCGTAGAAGTCCGAGAAGTACGTGCCTTCATCTTCCTGCACCTGCGGCGAATTGATCGGCTGCGTGGCGCCTGCATTCAGGATCGCGATGCGCGCATCGTTCATCAGCACCGCGCGCGTTTGCTGCAACGAACCGTTACCGCTGCAACCCGGCTCGTTCATCGGTTCCCAGAAGATGATGCGCGAGTCGTTACGGTGCGGCGCGACGAAGTCGGTGATGTAGTTCGCGAGGCTCGCCTTATACGTCACCGACGCGTTCGATGCCGTCGGCTGGAAGTAGGCCTGCTCGATCGGCGTGCCCGGCGACTGCACCCACTGGCTGTTGTGCACGCCCCAGACGGGCGCCGGCTGCGGTCCGTATTGCGGCGTCGGGTTCCAGCAGTCGTCGTAGAAGATCGGCGACACCTTGATGCCGTGCCGCGTCGCGATTTCCAGCAGGTTCTCGAACTTGCTCAGGAACGCGACCCGATCGTTGGCCCACACGAGGTAGTGCAGATACACCGCGATCGTGTTGACGCCGTAGGTCTGCGCATAAGTCAATTCGCGATTGACGACGGCGGGATCGTAGTTTTGCCAGAAGTCGATTGCGTTGACGGCCGTCGACGGCGTATAGACCATGCCGACCACTTTCGAGAAGTCGAAGGTCGGCGACTTCACGGCCGGATAGGTCTTGATCGTGATGTTGCTGAACGTCGCACCGACGCCGAAGCGGCGCACGCCGAAACTGCCGCTCGCGAACACGGCGGGCAGTGCATTGGTCGCGTCGTTCGCGCTGATCACGCGTTGCTGGTCGAGATCGACGGTGATGGCCGTGCCGCTCGTCGTGACCTTCAGATGGTGCGTGCTGCCGCCGACGATCGCGCTGTTCGGGTACTGGATGAACTGCGTCCAGTTGTTGTTCTCGCGGCCGACGACCAGCGTGTGCGAGCCCGTGTCGAGGCCGATGAAATAGCCCGTCAGGCTATCGGGGCCGCCCGCCGTCGGATTGGTCGTGCGCACGATGAAGCCGGCGTTGGCCGGTCCGGTGCCGACGGGATTGCTGACCGTGACGTCCGCTTCGTAGGATGCCGTCGCATACGTGCTGCCGAGCGCGACGGCCTTGTCGCCCGCGCCGGTGCCGTTGGTGGCGGGCGCAGGAATCGTGATGCTCGAAGGCGTCGGCCCCGGCGCCCAGCCTTGCGTGGAGCCGGCTGCGAGATAGCTCGTGAAGTCGCCGAAGCTGAGCGTGGTCGTGGAGAGCGCGGCGGGCGGCGCGGGCGGTGTGTACGGCGGCAGATTCTTGTCCGGATCGCTGATGACGACAGCCGGCGTGGTGGTTCGCATGCCGAGCGGCGTGGAGCCCGCCAGCTTGAATTCGTTTTGCACGGCGGCGGATGCCGCGTTTGCGGCGGGCGTCTGCGCGTCCGCTACCGCTGTTGGGTTGGGTGAGTCGCTGTTGCCACCGCACGCGGCCAGAATCACCGCGCTTGCTGAAAGCACGAAGAAGTTGCGCACCTGTCTCTCCTGAAATCCCCGTGTTTATAGAAGGTCGTAAATTATTATTAATTTATTGCGCATGGCTCTGCCTTCGCCCATGCGCGGCGATCCAAGTACCGGGAAACGGAAGCAATGAAACCAGGGAAGCGATACGGCGGAATTAATAATATTATTAGTCATGAAAGCGGGTATCGGGAGTTTCCCTGGCGGAGGCGGCGATGGCAGGCGGGGACAGGCGCGGATCGTGATCCGCGAGGCGGGGGGATCAGGCGCTTCAGGCGAGACAGCAGTCGATGGGACGCACAAATGAAAACGCCCGGAAAACCCGGGCGTTCGTTCGCTGCTGATGGAGAGAGGTTACTGTTGCAGTTCCACCCGTTTGATCTCCCTGACGATCACGAGATAGCTGAAGATGGTCACGAGCGCGTTGACGCCGACGAACGCGAGCGCGCCATTGAACGAACCCGACTGCGCAACCAGGTAGCCGATCACGATCGGCGTGACGATACCCGCCATGTTGCCGAACATGTTGAAGATGGAGCCCGACAGGCCAATGGCTTCTTTCGGCGACGTATCCGCGACGACCGCCCATCCCAATGCGCCCAGGCCTTTGCCGAAGAACGCGAGCGACATCAGCGCGACCACGAGCCAGTCCGTGTTCACGTAGTTGCAGCCGATGATGCAGGACGACAGCAGCATGCCGCCCACGATGGGCACCTTGCGGGCGACGGTGAGCGAATGTCCGCGTCGGATGAACGCGTCCGATACGATCCCGCCGAGTACGCCGCCGAGGAACCCGCAGATGGCCGGCAGCGACGCGACGAGTCCCGCTTGCAGGATCGTCATGCCGCGTGCCTGCACGAGGTAGATCGGGAACCAGGTGAGGAAGAAGTACGTCAGCACGTTGATGCAGAACTGCGCGAGATAGACGCCGAGCAACATCCGGTTGCCCAGCAACTGGCGCATCACGGACCAGCGCGACTGGCCGGCGCGTGAAGCGGCAACCTGAGTCTGCCGGCCGTGAATCAGACCGCCGCCCTGTTCGATGTGTTCGAGTTCGGCACGGTTGACCTTCGGATGCTGAGCGGGATTCTTCATCACCTTCAGCCACGTGAACGCGAGCAGAAAGCCCGCGACACCCATCACGATGTACACGTGATGCCAGCCGAATGCGTGAGTGAGCCACGCCATCAGCGGCGTGAAGATGACGGCCGCGAAGTACTGCGCGGAGTTGAAGATTGCCGATGCGGTGCCGCGTTCCCTGGTCGGAAACCAGCTGGCGACAACTTTCGCGTTGGCGGGGAAGGCGGGCGCTTCTGCCGCGCCCATCACGAAGCGCAGTACGAACAATGCAGTGACGGCTGCCGCGCCGCTGCCCAGCACACCGATCGAACTCTGCAGCAAGGTGAAGAGCGACCACAGGAAGATACTCGCCGCATACACGCGACGCGCGCCGAAGCGATCGAGCAGCCAGCCCGCCGGCACCTGCGAGAGCACATAGGCCCAGCTGAACGCCGAAAAGATGTAGCCCATCCTGATCGCGTCGAAACCGAACTCGGCGCGCATCGCGGAGCCCGTGACCGACAGCGTCGCACGGTCCGCGTAGTTGAACGTCGTGATCACGAAGATCAGCAACAGGATGACGTAGCGCACGCGCGTCGGTGTCGCGACGTCTGCGGGGTTCGCAGTGCGGCTCGCAGTGCGGCTGATGGTCATGATGTCTCCTCTTGAATGCGCGCCGGCTGGCGATGAGCGAGGCGGCCCGCCTGCCGTCAGGCGGGCCCTCGCATGTCTCCTTTCGCGAGGCGCTTATTGCGCGCCGAGCTTGCGGATCAGCGCGTCGAGTTGCGCGAGTTCTTCTTCCGTCAGATCGGTGAGCGGTGCGCGGACGGGACCGGCATCGCGGCCAACCAGCTTCGCGCCCGCCTTCACGATGCTCACCGCGTAGCCCGCGCGACGGTTGCGGATGGCCAGATACGGCAGGAAGAACTCGTCGATCAGGCGGCCCGTGGTGGCGTGATCGTCGGCGGCGATTGCGCGATAGAACTCCATCGCGGTCTTCGGAATGAAGTTGAACACGGCCGACGAGTACACGGGCACGCCCAGCGCCTTGTACGCCGCTGCGTAGACTTCCGCCGTCGGCAGGCCGCCGAGATACGAGAAGCGGTCGCCGAGACGGCGACGGATCGACACCATGCTTTCGATTTCGCCCACGCCGTCCTTGAAGCCGATCAGGTTCGGACACTTGTCCGCGAGTTGTTCCAGCGTATCGGCGTTGAGCTTCGAGTTGGCGCGGTTGTAGATGATCACGCCCATGTCGGGCACCGCTTTGCACACCTGTTCGGCGTGCTGCGCGATGCCTTCCAGCGACGCTTCCGTCAGATAGTGCGGCATCAGCAGAATGCCGTTCGCGCCGTTGCGTCGTGCTTCCTGCGCGAAGGCGATGGCAGCGCGCGTCGGGCCGCCCGCACCCGCGAGGATCGGCACCTTGCCTTTGCAGACTTCGGTCGCCGTGCGCACGACGTTCGAATACTCGCTGTGCGTGAGCGAGAAGAATTCACCCGTGCCTCCCGCGACGAACAACGCCGAGGCGCCGTAAGGCGCCAGCCATTCGAGACGCTGCGCGTAGGTGTCGGGGCGGAAATCGCCATTGGCGTCGAAGTCGGTCACGGGGAAGGACAGCAGGCCTTCGGAAACAATCTGCTTGAGTTCTTGCGGTGTCGTCATGATTCGGGTGCGTCGAGTAATGTTGTTTGACATGTTGAGTGAGGTGATCGTACAAGTGCGACGCGGCCAAATCAAACAAAATCAGCATTTTTCTGTGGATTTGAGGGTTTACGCGTAGCCGTAAAAGCGTTAAATGTTGTACGATGACGCCTAAGTTGTTTGACGAAATTGCAGGCTTTAAGCCGATCGAGTTGAAGGCAATGAAACAATCTCCGCTTTACATTCGCGTACACCCCGAAGACAACGTCGCGATCGTCGTCAACGACGGCGGTCTGGACACGGGCGCCGTGTTCCCCGACGGCCTGACTTTGTGCGAGCGCGTGCCGCAAGGGCACAAGGTCGCGCTGCAGGATCTGGCCGAAGGCGATGCTGTCGTGCGCTACAACGTGGTCATCGGGTATGCGCTGAAGGCGCTGCCGAAGGGCAGCTGGGTGAACGAGCACGTGATCCGCATGCCGACGCCGCCGGCGCTCGACGACCTGCCCATCGCGACGATCAAGGCGCCCGACATGGCGCCGCTCGACGGCTATACGTTCGAGGGTTATCGCAATGCGGACGGCTCGGTCGGCACGCGCAACATCCTCGCGATCACGACCACCGTGCAGTGCGTAGCCGACGTGGTTCAGCACGCGGTGACGCGCATCAAGGCCGAGTTGTTGCCGAAGTATCCGAATGTCGACGACGTCGTGAGCCTCGGACACACGTACGGATGCGGCGTCGCGATCGACGCGCCCGATGCGATGGTGCCCATTCGCACAGTGCGCAACATCAGCCTGAATCCGAACTTCGGCGGCGAGGTGATGATGGTGAGCCTCGGCTGCGAGAAGCTGCAACCCGAGCGCCTGATGCCGCCGGGCACGATCCCGATCGCCACGGCGACGAATACGGAAGACGTCGCGGATATCGGCGATCTCTCCGCGAAGGCGGGCAACGGCGAGGTCGTGACCTTGCAGGACGATTCGCACGTCGGCTTTCAGGCGATGATCGAATCGATCATGAAGATGGCGGAAGGGCATCTGAAGCGGCTCGATGCGCGGCGTCGCGAGACCTGTCCCGCATCCGATCTCGTGATCGGCGTTCAATGCGGAGGCAGCGACGCCTTCTCCGGACTCACGGCGAATCCTGCCGTCGGCTTCGCAACGGACCTGCTGGTGCGCGCGGGCGCAACCGTGATGTTTTCGGAAACGACGGAAGTGCGCGACGGCGTCGGCCAGCTCACGGCGCGCGCGGCCAATGCCGATGTCGCGGCGGCCATCATCCGCGAAATGGAGTGGTACGACAGTTACCTCAAGCGCGGCGGCGCGGACCGCAGCGCCAACACGACGCCCGGCAACAAGAAAGGCGGCTTGTCGAACATCGTCGAAAAGGCGATGGGCTCGATCATCAAGTCGGGCAATTCGCCGATCTCCGGCGTGCTCTCGCCGGGCGAGAAAGCTAAGCAAAAGGGCTTGATTTACGCGGCAACGCCTGCCAGCGATTTCATCTGCGGCACGCTGCAGGTGGCGGCGGGGATCAATCTGCACGTGTTCACGACGGGCCGCGGCACGCCGTATAGCCTCGCGGAAGTGCCCGTCATCAAGCTCGCGACGCGCACGGACCTCGCGCGCCGCTGGTTCGACCTGATCGACGTGAACGCGGGCACGATCGCAACCGGCGAAGCAACGATCGAGGATGTGGGCTGGGAGCTGTTCCGCCTGATGCTCGAAGTCGCGAGCGGACGCAAAAAGACCTGCGCCGAAGCGCTCAAACTGCACAACGCGCTCGTGCTCTTCAATCCGGCGCCCGTGACCTGAGCGGATGTGTTTCGACGCAGGCAATCCGAAGAATGCAGTGAAACTTCAACATCGACGACAACAATGACAAGCAAAGACAAGTTCGGGAAACGCGCTCTTCGGATCGTGACGGGTGCCGTATTCGGGGTGATGGCATCGGTGGCGGCTCATGCATCGACTTATGTGTATGTGTCGAACGCGGACAGCAAGGATATTTCCGTGCTCGCACTCGATCAGACCAACGGCAAGCTGACGTCGGTCGAAACGGTGCCCGTCGACGGTGCGGTGATGCCGATGGCGATGTCGCCGGACCATCGTCGTCTGTATGCGGCGCTGCGCTCCACGCCGTATCGCGTGGTGAGCTTCGCGATCAATCCGCTCGATGGCCGTCTGATCGAACTGGGCAGGGCGCCGCTCGCCGACAGCATGGCCTATGTGTCGACGGATGCGACGGGGCGCTATCTGTTTTCCGCGTCGTATGGCGGGAACCTGCTCGCGGTCAACGCGATCGGCGCGGATGGCGTTGCGAAGGACGTGCAGCAGACCATCAAGACGGGACCGATGGCCCATGCGATCCGTACCTCCGGCGACAACCGTTACGCCTTTGCATCGGTGCTCGGCTCGGATGCCTGGCTGCGCCTGAAGTTCGATGCCTCGACGGGACAACTGACGGAAGACAGCGCGCCCGCGTACAAGCTGCCCGAAAAGTCGGGGCCGCGTCATTTCGTGTTTTCGCGCGATCAACGGTTCGTGTATCTGATCGATGAACTCGACGGCAAGCTGCACGTGCTGTCGTTCAATCGCGCGACGGATACCGTCACGCCGATCCAGACGGTGTCGATTCTGCCGCCGGCGTTTTCGGGCGACAAACCGTGGGGTGCTGATGTGCATCTGACGCCGGACGGGCGCTTCCTGTACGCATCGGAACGCACGTCGAGCACGTTGGCGTCGTACAAGGTCGACCCGGTTACGGGCAAGCTGAAACGGCTCGGCACGTATCCGACGGAAAAGCAGCCGCGCGGTTTCAATATCGATCCGACGGGGCAATATCTGTTCGCCGTCGGTCAGTTGTCTCCCACGATGAGCGTGTACCGCATCGACGCGAAGACCGGCGACCTTGGCGAGATCGGCAAGTACCCGGTAGGCAAGGGCGCCAACTGGGTCGAAGTGGTGGGCTTCGACGGATCGAATCAGTAATTCGAGGCTCGTTGCTATTGCGCGAGGTGCCTCGCGCAATAGCGTCTGATTGCAGACCCAGCAGCCGTTTGCACTATCTCAGACGGCTTGTTCAACAGCGTCCGCACGGCGTCGGCGGGTTCCCGCTGTCTTCGGCGCCGTCTTCTCCTTCTCCTCCCCGACCGCCTTCTCCCGGCGCGTCTGCCAGGACTCACCCCATTCACGCAAGCCAATCAGTACCGGCTCGAGCGTTTTGCCGAGCGGCGTCAACTCGTATTCGACCTTTGGCGGCACTTGCGGATACACGTGGCGCGTCACGATGCCATCCGCTTCCAGTTCACGCAGTTGCAGCGTCAACATGCGTTGTGTCGTGTTCGGCATCAGCCGCGTCAGTTCCATGAAGCGCTTTTTCTCGTTCAGCAGATGGAACAGGATCACCGGCTTCCACAAGCCGCCGATGACGGACAGTGTGACCTCGACAGCGCAGCCGCTCTTGCTGTCCAGACGTTTGGGGCGCATGGCTTTTATACCTACATAATTGATAGTACCGGCTTTAATTGTACCTTCTTGCGGCTATCGAGGTACGACGGGACAATCACGCTGTGGTCGCGGGCCTTCCGCGACCTCGCGCGCCGTCACATGGGCGCGATTGCCATTTCGATGCCGATGCGAACTCACCGTTCGTGCGTGCATCAATCGACCATCAGGAGTTGCTTCGATGAAAGCCATCACATTGCGCCGCCCCGGCGGACTGGACCATCTCGAACGCGTGGAACTCGCCGATCCGGGCGCCCCGGCGCCGGGAGAAATCCGCGTACGCATTCACGCGAGTTCGCTCAACTTCCATGACCTGGGCGTCGTCACCGGCCGCCTGCCCGCGGATGACAAGCGCATTCCGATGTCGGATGGCGCAGGCGTCGTCGAAGCGGTCGGCGATGGTGTCACCGAATTCGCCGTCGGCGATTCCGTCGTTTCCACGTTCTTTCCGAACTGGCTCGACGGCGGTCCGATGCTCGACGATTTTTCGACCACACCGGGCGATGGCGTCGATGGTTACGCTCGCGAAATCGTCGTGCGTCCGGCGCAATGGTTCACGCACGCGCCGCGCGGCTACAGCCATGCGGAAGCGGCGACCTTGACCACGGCGGGCCTGACGGCGTGGCGCGCGCTGGTCGTCGACTATTCGCTGAAGGCGGGCGACAGCGTGCTCGTGCAGGGCACGGGCGGCGTGTCGATCTTCGCGCTGCAGTTCGCGAAGCAGATGGGCGCGACAGTGATCGCGACTTCGTCATCCGACGAAAAGCTGGAAAAAGCCCGCGCGCTCGGCGCCGATCATCTGATCAACTACAAGCGCGATACCGACTGGGCGTCGAAAGTACTCGAATTCACGAATGGGCGCGGCGTCGACAACGTCGTGGAAGTGGGCGGACCGGACACGCTGGGTCAATCGATACGCGCGTGCCGGATCGGCGGCCATATCGCGCTGATCGGCGTGTTGACGGGCATCGCCGGGCAGGTGCCGACGGTCGATCTGATGCGTCGCCAGCAGAAGCTTCAGGGGTTGATCGTCGGCAGCCGCAGGCACCAGAGCGACATGATCCGCGCGATCGACGTAAACGGAATGAAGCCCGTGATCGACAGCACGTATCCGCTCGACGAGATTGCCGATGCCTTCCGCCATCAGGCAGCCGGCAAGCATTTCGGCAAGGTTTGTCTGTCGATTTAAAAGAGGGCGGCGCACGTGCTCATGCGTCGCGAGACCTCTAAAGTTTTCCGGATCAGCGCCGAAGAAGTAGCCGTGGTCGTCCACTAACACGCGCAGCGCATCTCTCTACGGCACTGATCCAGAATGAACACGAACAACTGTCGGCAAACAGCCGTCAACGGGTACGCGGCGCAACCGGTGCAGGACGGGCGAGCGAGAGCCCGCAGCGTTCCGCGCGACCAGCCGTCGACCACCGTCGAGCAAATCAAGGAAACGGCCGGCGTTGTGCTGGCGGCCGTGTTCACCATCATCGCGGGAGCCGGAACCGTCCTTCAGCTCGTCGCGTTCTTACGTTGATCCCTGAGCGGCAGCCGAATGAAGTGACGCTATGATGCCGGTTTCAATCATCGCTTCCGATGCGGCCGGTCATGTCGTCAACTCCTGAGCCACCTCTCCAGAGCCGTATCGATGCGGGCGTGCATGATCTGCGCGTCACGCGATACGGCTTCCTGCTGCTCGACAACTTTTCGCTGATCGCGCTAGGCACCGCGGTGGATCCGCTGCGTATCGCGAACATGCTGGTCGAACGCAAGGTTTACGACTATCAGCTGATCGGCGCCAGCAACGAGTTCGTGTGTTCGAGCGACGGCATCCGCGTGATGCCCGACACGTCGATGGCTGACGCAGGGAAATTCGACGCCGTGTTCGTCGTCGGTCCCAATCCGATTCCACGCAAGGGCATCGGCGCGGTGCTCGACTGGCTGCGTTATCACGCGCGCAGCGGCACCGCGCTCGGCGGACTCGATACGGGCAGCTACTTTCTCGCGCGAGCGGGCCTTCTGAACGGCTATCGATGCACGATTCACTGGGAAGACCAGGACGTGCTGCTGGAGCAATTCCCCAAACTCACCGTCTCCAACCGCCTGTATGAGGTCGACCGCGACCGCTACACGTGCAGTGGAGGCGTTGCGCCGCTCGATCTGATGGTGCATCTGCTCGGCATGCCGCCCGGCAGCCATTCGCTGGCGGCGCGCGTGCTCGAACTGCTGGTCGCCGAGCGGCGCAGTCACGAGCAGCGTCAGGTCACGTCGCTGCGGCAGTACATCGGCGCCGAGCACGCGAAACTGGACGAAGCGCTGCAGGTCATGGAAAGCAACGTCGAGGAAACGCTGTCGGTCGCGGAGATCGCGACGTTTCTCGACGTCTCGCAACGGCAGCTCGAACGATGGTTCCAGGAGCGGCTCGGCAAGACGCCGGCGCAGGCGTACCTGGAAATCCGTCTGCTGCGCGCGCGGCAACTGCTCTACAGAACGGCCAAACCGCTCGAAGAGGTCTGCGCCCGCACCGGCTTCACATCGCTGACGCATTTCTCGACCCGCTACAAGGCGCAGTTTCATATCTCTCCGATAGCCGATCGCAGGCGCTATCAGAAGGCGCTGTAAACACCCCACAGCAAGCAGGCACGCGTGAATGCGGCAAGGATCGTGGTTAACCCTCGATGTCGAAAACGAAAACTCCAGTGTCGCATCGAGAAATATTCGAAAGCGGCAGAACCCTAACATGAGGCTCACTTCAACTGGATTTTTCACCGAGGAGTCGAGCACATGAAACTGGAGAACCTGATCCGCATCGAGAACGGCGAGAAAGTGAAGCACACCTTCTCCGACGCCGAATATGCAAGCCGTCAAGGCAAACTGCGTGAGCTGATGGCGCGCGACAACATCGACGCCGTACTGTTCACGTCGTATCACAACATCAACTACTACGCGGATTTTCTCTACTGCTCGTTTGGCCGCAAGTACGGGCTCGTCGTGACCAGCAAGAAAGTCGTGTCGATCTCGGCGAACATCGACGGCGGCCAGCCGTGGCGGCGCACGGTCGGCGACTACAACGTGGTCTATACCGACTGGCAGCGCGACAACTTTTTCCGTGCGGTGCAGGGCGAGATCGAGAACAAGGGCCGCGTGGGCGTCGAATTCGACCAGATGCCCGTCGAAGTGCTGGCTAAACTGAAGGCAGCGCTGCCTGCCGTCGAATTCGTCGATATCAGCGCGCAGACCATGCGCATGCGGATGATCAAGTCGGCGGAAGAAATCGCCTTGATCAAACACGGCGCGAACGTGTGCGACGTGGGCGGCGCGGCGCTCGCAGCGGCCGTGCGTGAAGGCGTGCCCGAGCATGAAGTGGCGCTCGCTTCGACTCAGGCGATGGTGCGCGAAATCGCGCGGCGTTTTCCCGATTCGGAACTGATGGATACGTGGACGTGGTTCCAGTCGGGCATCAACACCGACGGCGCGCACAATCCCGTCACGACGCGCAAGGTGCAGAAGGGCGACATCCTGAGCCTGAACTGCTTTTCGATGATCGCCGGTTACTACACGGCGCTGGAACGCACGATGTTCTTCGATCATTGCCCGGACGAGTATCTGCGCCTGTGGAAGATCAACGTCGAGGTGCATGAAGCAGGTCTCAAGCTGATCAAGCCGGGTGCGCGCTGCTGCGACATCGCGAACGAACTCAACAAGATCTACGCCGAGTACGGCGTGCTGAAGTACCGCACGTTCGGCTACGGCCACTCGTTCGGCGTGCTGTCGCACTACTACGGCCGCGAAGCGGGTCTCGAACTGCGCGAAGACATCGAGACGGTGCTGGAGCCGAACATGGTCGTGTCGATGGAACCGATGATCATGCTGCCGGAAGGTCAGCCGGGCGCAGGCGGCTATCGCGAGCACGACATTCTCGTGATCGGCGAGAAGGGCGCGACCAACATCACCGGCTTCCCGTACGGACCGGAGCGCAACATCATCGCGGCCTGACGGCTGTTTGCGCGTAGCCCTGCGGCGCGAGCCGCAGGCGACCCACTGTGGCAGGAGGCGTTGTACATGTTTTCAAAAGAACAGACCATCGCGGGTTTCGATCCGGAACTGTCGGACGCGATGCTGCGCGAGCGTCAACGACAGGAAGATCACATCGAGCTGATCGCGTCGGAAAACTATGCGAGCCCGCGCGTGCTGGAGGCGCAGGGTTCGGTGCTGACGAACAAGTATGCGGAAGGCTATCCCGGCAAGCGCTATTACGGCGGATGCGAGCATGTGGACGTGGTCGAAACGCTGGCTATCGAGCGAGCGAAGCGGCTGTTCGGCGCCGCGTATGCGAATGTTCAGCCGCACAGCGGCTCGCAGGCGAACGCGGCGGTCTATCTCGCGCTGCTCGCGCCCGGCGACACCATTCTCGGCATGAGCCTCGCGCACGGCGGGCATCTGACGCACGGCGCGAAAGTGTCGTTCTCGGGCAAGGTCTTCAACGCGGTCCAGTACGGCGTCGATGCGGCGACGGGACTGATCGACTATGACGACGTCGAGCGGCTGGCGCTGGAGCATCGCCCGAAGATGATCGTCGCCGGATTCTCGGCCTATTCGCGCGTGCTCGACTTCGCGCGCTTCCGCGAGATCGCCGATCGCATCGACGCGTATCTGTTCGTCGATATGGCGCACGTCGCGGGCCTGGTTGCCGCGGACCTGTATCCGAATCCCGTGCCGTTTGCGGACGTCGTGACGACGACCACGCACAAGACGCTGCGCGGTCCGCGCGGCGGCCTCATACTGGCGCGCGCGAATGAAGCGCTCGAAAAGAAGCTCAGTGCGATGGTATTCCCCGGCACACAAGGCGGACCGCTGATGCATGTGATCGCCGCAAAGGCGGTGGCGTTCAAGGAAGCGCTCGGCGCGGAGTTCGCCGGGTACCAGAAGCAGACGCTGAACAATGCGCGCGCAATGGTGGACGTGTTCATCGAGCGGGGCTACAAGGTGGTGTCCGGCGGCACGGACGATCACCTCTTGCTGGTGGATCTCGTCGATAAAGGGATCACGGGCAAGGACGCGGACGCGGCGCTCGGCCGCGCGCACATCACGGTGAACAAGAATGCGGTGCCGAACGACCCGCAGTCGCCGTTCGTGACGAGCGGCATTCGCATCGGCACGCCGGCCATCACGACACGCGGATTCGTCGAGCACGATGCGAGGCTGACGGCGTCGCTCGTGTGCGACGTGCTCGACGGTATCGGCGACGAGCGGACGGAAGCTCGCGTGCGCGAACAGGTTGCGCAACTGTGCGCACGGTTGCCCGTGTATCGGGGCCTGTGAAGCGCGCGTGAACAACGGGACATGGATTGACGTAATCAGGAGGCAACAGCCATGAAGCAAAGTGTGGTGATAGGAGAACTGGCGGCGCCCGAGTACGCGCGCCGCATCGGCGGCGGCTGGCCCGTGCTGATTCCGCTTGGTGCGCTGGAGCAGCACGGGCCGCACATGTCGATGAACCCCGATGTGCTGCTGCCGACGGCGATCGGCGTCGCGGTCGCGCAGAACATCGACGCGCTGGTCGCGCCCGCGATTGCCTACGGATACAAGTCGCAGCAAAAGAGCGGCGGCGGCAATCATCTGTGCGGCACGACGAGTCTCGACGGCCATACGTTGTCGTCGACGATCAAGGACATCCTCAAGGAATTCGCGCGGCACGGCGCACGCAAGATCTGCCTGATCAACGGCCACTTCGAGAACTCGATGTTCGCGGTCGAAGGAATCGACCTTGCGCTGCGCGAGTTGAAGTGGGAAGGCATTCACGACTTGCAGGTCGTGATGCTGTCGTACTGGGACTTCGTTACCGAGCAGACGATTGCGCGTATCTATCCCGACGGCTTCCCGGGTTGGGCCGTCGAGCACGGCGGCGTGCTCGAAACCTCGCTGATGCTGCATCTGCATCCGCATCTGGTGGACATGTCGCAGGTGCCCACGCATGCGGCCGCGACCTTCCCGCCCTACGACGTGTTTCCGCCGATTGCCGAGTGGACGCCCGCATCGGGATGTCTGTCTTCGGCTGCGAATGCGTCGGCGGAAAAGGGGAAATTGCTGTTCGACGTCTGCGTTGAAGGGATGTCGCAGGCATTGGGCGAAGCCTGGCAAGCGCGTGCGAAAGCATCGCGGGCCTGACAACCGGGAGAGAGCGATGAGCACGCGCGAGAGCAGTCACCCGACACATGAAGTAGTCGCCGACAAGGCATGGAGCATCGAGCAGCACGCGATCGACCCGATTCCCCGCGAAGACCGGCATGGCACGCCCGCCGAACTCTTCAAGATGTGGATCGGCGCGAACACGAATTACGTGGTGGTGGTCACCGGCGCGCTGGCGCTTTCTCAAGGACTGTCGTTGTGGCAGGCCTTGCTCGCGATTCTGGTCGGCAATGCATTCGGATGCTTCGTGCTGGGACTGACGACCATCATGGGGCCGAAAACGGGCACGTCGGGGATCATGACGTCGAGAAGCTCTTTCGGGCAACTCGGTTCGTTCCTGCCGAAAGCCGTCAGTCTCGTTTCAGCGTTGAGCTGGTTCTCGATCAATTCCGTCGTCGCGACCCAGGCACTCGAAACGCTGCTGAAAATGGGCGGTTTTCATAGCCATGGCGTGGTGTGGGTGTCGCTCGCGATCATTCTGGCTGCGGAGATCGTGCTCGCAATCTTCGGGCATGCGACCATCATCGCCGCGGAGAAATGGATCGCGCTGATACTCGCCGTACTGTTCGCGGGGCTTGCGGCATTCGTGTTGCCGCACACGAGTCTCGCGATTGCATCGCAAGTCAATCACGGCGGCGGATCGTTCAGCACGTGGCTGATCGCAATGGGAATCGTGTTTTCGTACCCGATCGGCTGGGCCAACTTCGCCTCCGACTACAGCCGTTATTTCCCCGCGGAAACGAGCTGGAAGAAGATCGTGCTGGCGGCAGGCGGCGGTCAGTTCGTCGCGCTGATGTTCTGCGAAGTGATCGGCGTGCTGTTTGCGACGGCGCTTGGCGGCTCGCTCGGCGAAGATCCCGTGAGCCAGTTGGGCCGCTTCCTGCCGACGTGGTTCATCGTGCCCTTGCTGTTCGCCATCATCCTGGGCGGCATTGCAGCGAACGTGCCCAACGGCTATACAGCGGGTCTCGGTCTTCTCGCGCTGCGCATCCCGATCAATCGCGTGACGTCGCTTGCGATCATCGCATTGTTCACGTTGTCGTTTCGCGTGGTCACCGTGTTCTATGGCCAGTTCTTCGACATGTATCAGGTCTTTCTCAACTACATGGTCTTCTGGACTGCGCCCTGGGCCGCGATCGTCGTCGTCGACTACTTCATGCGCGGCGGCCACTATCGCCCCGACGAATGGATGAAGTGGGGCAGCGGCGCGTACTGGTACACGAACGGAATCTTCTGGCCGGGCATCATCGCGTGGATGCTGGGTATCGTTGCATCGATCGTGTTCTCGAACTCGCCGACCTACGTGAGCCCGCTGATGCGCGACTATCTCGGCTGGGGTGATCTGAGTTTCGAGTTCTCTCTGCTGACGGGCGGTATCGCGTACTTCCTGCTTGCGCGTCGACATCCGCTCTTTCTGACGACATCGGCTGGCGATCGCCTGCGCGGCGATATTCACTCCACGTCGATCTGATTCGTTTATTCCGAGGTTGCCCGCTATGTCCGTCGGCGTCTTATGACGCCAGCGGAGATAGCGGGCCTTTTTGCGTTTACGCGCTCGTTTTCATTCGACTTTAGCGACACTCGAAGCGCTTTTTCTGGCGTATACCCTCGATGTCGGAAACAGTGAGCACGTTGTCGAAAGCGGAAATATTCCGCGTTACTGGACTTCTACCATGCACTCAAGCCGGTTCGATCAACATGAGGTTTGGAGAGTGTCAATGAATACGAGAAGAGCTTTACGTGGAGAGTCCCCCGCGAGTGGCATCGCGTCCACTGACGTCACGCGCGAGGGCGGTGCCGCAGTCCCGGCAGTCGATCCCAAACTGCTCAGGCGCGCGGCCTGTGCGAGCTTCATCGGCAACTTCGTCGAATGGTTCGATTACGCGTCGTACGGTTACCTCGCGACGATCATCGCCGTCGTGTTCTTTCCGAAGACGGATGGCACCACCGGGTTACTGGCGGCCTATGGCGTGTTCGCGATTTCGTTCATCGTGCGGCCCATCGGCGGCATCGTGTGGGGGCATTTCGGCGACAAGATCGGCCGGCGTGCATCGCTCTCGTTGTCGATTCTGATCATGTCGGCGTCGACGTTCGTGATTGCGCTCTTGCCGACTTACGCACAGGTCGGCGTGCTCGCGCCGGCGCTGCTTCTGCTGGTGCGCGTGATCCAGGGTTTTTCCGCTTCCGGCGAGTATGCAGGCGCGTCGGCGTTTCTCGCCGAATATGCGCCGTCGAACCGGCGCGGCTTCTATACGAGCATCGTGCCCGCCAGCACGGCGGCAGGCCTGCTGTTCGGTTCGATTCTGATTGCTGTGATGCACGCGGTGCTGAGCAGCGAGCAACTGCATTCGTTCGGCTGGCGCCTGCCGTTTCTGCTCGCCGCACCGTTTGGTCTGATCGGCCGATACATCCGGGTGAAGCTCGAGGACACGCCGCGTTTCAAGGCAATCGAGCAACAGAGCCATGTCGCGCGTGCGCCTATTGCAGAACTGCTCGGCAGGCATCGCGTGAAGATGCTGATCGCGTTCGGCGCGACCTGCCTGAATGCCGTCGCGTTCTATCTGGTGCTGAGCTACATGCCGACCTATCTGTCGACGGAACTCGGCATGGATGAGACCGCGTCGTTCATCGCCGCGACGATCTCGCTGACGGCATACATCGGCCTGATCTTCCTGATGGGCGCATTGTCGGACCGGCTTGGCCGCAAGTCGATGCTGATCGGCGCATCGATCCTGTTCGCGGTGTTGACGGTGCCGCTCTTCAAGGGCCTGGCGGGCGCGGGCTTCATGACGATCGTCGCGATACAGATTGCATTCGGTGCGTTGCTGACGATGAACGACGGCACACTGCCTTGCTTCTTGTCGGAGATCTTCCCGACGCGGGTGCGTTACAGCGGCTTTGCATTCTGCTTCAACGCGGCCAATGCGCTGTTCGGCGGCACGGCGCCGCTGGTGGCGACGTGGCTGATCGGCGCGACGGGCAGCAAGCTCGCACCCGCGTGGTATCTGGTGGGCGCGGCCGTCGTCGCGCTGGTTGCGATGAGCGCGAGCCGCGAAACCTCGCGTGCACCGTTGGCCGACGAGTAACCCGCCATGCGCATCGCAGACGATCCATTCGGATCGAGAGCACGCGGCGGCGCGGCAAAGAGCCGTGCCGCCGCGGCTGAGGCAACCCGGCCCGTGAAGTTTGGAATCGTCCTGTTGCCGAACTTCACGTTGACGGCGTTTTCCGGTTTCGTGGATCTCTTGCGCCTCGCGAGCGACGAGGGCGATTTCAGCAAACCGGTCCGCTGCGCATGGACGGTGGTCGGCGAGACGCTGACGCCCGTGCGGGCGAGTTGCGGCATTCAGATCCAGCCCTGGCAAACCTTCGAAGATGCCGGCACGTTCGATTACCTCGTCGTGATCGGCGGCCTGCTTCATTCCGGACCCGGCGCCAGCGACGCGACGCTGCGCTTCATCCGCCGTGCCGCCGATACGTCGTCGACACTCGTGGGCATCTGCACCGGCGTGTTCGCGTTGTCGCGAGCAGGTGTGATGGACGGGCATCGCGTGTGCGTCAGCTGGTTTCACTACTGGGATTACATCGCGCGATTTCCGGGCGTGGACGAGACGCTGCTCGTCGCAGACCGGCTGTTCGTCATCGATCGCCGGCGAATTTCCTGTTCGGGCGGACGCGCGTCCATCGATGTGGCGGCGGCCATTCTGCAACGACATCTCGATGCCGCAACGGTGCAGAAGGCACTGCGCATTCTGCTCGTGGAAGACGCGCAGCGGGCGAGTGCGCCACAGCCGCACCCGCCGGGGACGAAGCCCGTCACGCATCCTCGCGTCAAACGGGTGGTGCATCTGATGGAGCAGCACATCGGGCGGCCGTTGAGTCTGGATGAACTGGCCGGACGCGTCGATATGTCGGTGCGCCAGTTGCAGCGTCTCTTCAAGACGCAAACGGGCGAGTCGCCTCTCGCCTACGCGAGGCGCTTGCGGCTGAAGACGGCTGCGTGGCTGCTGACGGACTCGGAGCGAACCGTGGCGGAGATCGCCGCGCTCTGCGGGTTCTCGGATGCCTCTCACATGGGGCGCGAGTTTCGCAAGGAGTTCGCGGTCGCGCCCAATGCCTATCGCGCCGATCGGGCTCGCGAGTCTGTCGCCGTCGAGCAGGTGTGAGCGACGGAATTCGCGACCTACGCGACGGGCGTGGACGCGTTGCGGGCCGGTCACGCGACGCCTGCACTGCCGTTTCAACGCGATCCCACTCAGAGTCGCTATTAAGCCATCTGTTTTGTTTATGAGTCCGCGCAGCGAACAGCAGGACGACAACGCACACGGTCTCCAGACGGGATACCGTGGGATGCGCTCCACGCGGCCTTCCCGCTTTCCTCATACCTGCCTTTTCCATCCGCAGACCGTTGTCACCGTGCCGTTGAACCTGGTTTGACAAGGGTTTACCCTGTGTTCACGTTGCGGCGGCCTGGGTTTGTACTTCGTATCCCATAAGCACCGTCGACTGGTCGAAGACCAAAGCATCGCGCCGAACGAATCAAACGGGCGCGGCGACCGTCGACGAATTTCGTTCAATGTGACTACGAAGGAGGAGACATGGGCAGTCATCTGGCCACGA
This sequence comes from Paraburkholderia sp. Tr-20389, assembly GCF_017104565.1. Classification (GTDB taxonomy): domain Bacteria; phylum Pseudomonadota; class Gammaproteobacteria; order Burkholderiales; family Burkholderiaceae; genus Paraburkholderia. The sequence goes on from NZ_JAAGPD010000001.1 coordinate 185,505, forward strand.
GCGGTAACGATTCCCGCCGGCATCTCGGCAACCCCGAAGCGGATCGCCACGACCTCAAGGCGACGATTCGCGCGGGCATGGCAGGCGGTTTAACGGGTGCCGTGCTGATCTGGATTTACGAGGCGCTGGTTTGGGTAGGCGCACAACATCTGATGCCGCTCGCGGGCATTCCACGCAACGCGACGGGGCTGGTGTTCGGCAAGGGCGTTCAGGATGCGCTGGGCATCTGGGCGTATTTCCTCGGCACCGCAATCCACTTTTTCTTCGCGCTGGGATGGGGCGTGCTGTTTGCTCTGATCTGGCCGTATTTCCGCCGGCGCGGTTATGAAGCCACGTTCGTCGCGCTGTTCTACGCGATCTTCGCGTGGATCGTGATGCACGTGCTGATCTCGATTGCGTCGAGCAATCACCCGAATTACTTCGATCCGAACGTGATCGTCGGCGGCTTCATGTCGCACTTTGTGTTCACGGTTCCGCTCGCGCTGGTCGTCAAGCGCATGCTCGACCCGCAGAAACGATAGAAGGACGGACGCACGCGTCGGTCCGCAGGAAAGTACCAGCACTACCAAGGAGTTTTGGCATGGCACGGATCATCGGAGGCATTGCGGCCTCACACACGCCCACCATCGGGTTTGCCTTCGACAAGAACAAGCGGGACGATCCTGTGTGGGCGCCCATCTTCGAGAACTTCGCGCCGCTCGCCGACTGGCTCGCGGAAAAGCGCCCCGATGTTCTGCTCTTGATCTACAACGATCACGTCACGTCGTTCTTCTTCGATCACTACTCCGCATTCGCACTCGGCGTGGGGCAGGAATGGAACGTGGCGGACGAGGGCGGCGGACCGCGCGATCTTCCCTCGATCCAGGGCCACCCCGAATTCGCCGCGCACGTCGGCAAGTCGCTGATGACCGACGAATTCGACATGTCGTTCTTCCAGAACAAGCCGCTCGATCACGGCTGTTTCTCGCCGCTGTCGATGCTGTGTCCGCACAAGCCCGAATGGCCCGTGAAGCTCGTGCCGCTGCAGATGGGCGTGCTGCAATTGCCCGTGCCGAGCGCGCGCCGCTTCTACAAGCTCGGGCAGGCACTGCGCCGCGCCGTCGAGAGCTATCCGGAAGACCTCGATGTCGCGATCGTCGCGACGGGCGGCCTGTCGCATCAGGTGCACGGCGAGCGCTCGGGCTTCAACAATACGCCGTGGGACCACCGCTTCCTCGATCTGCTCGAACAGGATCCGGAACAGCTCGCGGGCATGACCCTCGCCGAATACGCCGAGCTGGGCGGCTACGAAGGCGCGGAAGTGATCATGTGGCTGACGATGCGCGGCGCGCTGCCCGCGAATGTCGTCTGCAAGCATCGCAGCTATTACCTGCCGTCGATGGCGGGCATTGCGACGGCGATCTTCGAAGGGCAGGGCGGCGAAACGCGGCCTGCCGTCGTCGAGCGACATCGCGATCGCATGGCCGTCGAACTCACGAACGTCGAGAAGCTGGAAGGCACCTATCCGTTCAGTATCGAGACGGCCGTCAAGGCTTATCGCATCAACGAATACCTGCACCGGATGATCGAACCCGCGCATCGCGCAGCGTTCATCGCCGACCAGGAAGCGAGCTTCGAGGCAGCGGGCCTGAGCGAACAGGAGCGCGACCTGCTGCGTCGACGCGACTGGCGCGGCCTGCTTCATTACGGCGTGATCTTTTTCATGCTCGAAAAGCTCGGCGCCGTGACGGGCGTATCGAATCTGCACATCTACGCCGCGATGCGCGGCCAGACGCTCGAAGAGTTTCAGAAGACCCGCAACGCGCCCGGCGCGCTCTATTCGGTGGCGGGTAAAACCGCTGCCAAGGCCGACTGGGAAGACGCGGAAAAAGCAAAAGACATCAACAAGGGCTGAACGCCCATCGCGTTGCCGCGACTGGCGCGACGTGCATCGAACATGAATCGCACGCAACGCCAGTACGCACGCGCCGCACTTTAGGAGACTACACATGCCGGCGAGCAAGACAATCGACATCAAGGCGTTCATCGACGAACGCCACATTTCGGCCTATCAGTGGCTACTGGTGGTGCTGTGCTTCCTGGCCGTCACCGCGGACGGGATGGACGTCGCCATCATGGGCTTCGTCGCGCCGTCCATCATTCACGACTGGGGCATTTCGCGTCCGCAGTTCGGCCTCGTGATGAGCGCAGCGCCGATCGGTCTCGTGATCGGCGCGCTCGCAGCCGGTCCGGCATCGGACCGCTTCGGCCGCAAGTGGGTGTTGATCGCGTCGGTGTTTCTGTTCGGCGTGTTCACGATCATGACTGCGTTCACGCAGTCGCCGGTGTCGATGGCCGTGCTGCGCATCCTGACGGGCATCGGTCTGGGCGCGGCGATGCCGAACTCGACGACGCTGCTGTCGGAGTACTCGCCGCAACGCAAGCGCGCGTTGCTCATCACGATCATGTTCACGGGCTTCAACCTCGGGTCGGCGCTGATCGGCTTCGCGGCTGGCTGGCTGATTCCGTTGCATGGCTGGCGCTCGGTGCTGATCTTCGGCGGCACGTTGCCGCTTGTGCTGATTCCGCTGCAAATCTGGCTGCTGCCCGAATCGGCTCGCCTGCTCGCGGTGCGCGGTGCGCCTGCTGCACGCATCGGTTCCGTGCTGGGCCGTGTGACGGGTGCCAGGTTCGACGGCGACGAGAAGTTCATCTCGACGGAACCGCCGCTGCCGACGCGCAAGCCGATCGGCGTGCTGTTCTCGCAAGGCTACGGTTCGGTCACGCTGGCGCTGTGGGTCACGTATTTCATGGGCCTGCTCGTGATCTACCTGCTGACGGGCTGGCTGCCGACGCTCATCAAGGACGCGGGCCTCTCCGTGACGGCTGCCGCCAACGTGACGGCGATGTTCCAGATCGGCGGGACGATCGGCGCTGTGCTGGTCGGCTGGTTCATGGACAAGACGCGTCCGGCGCATGTGATCAGCGCCGCGTATGTCGGTGGCGCGGTGTTCGTGCTCGCGCTGGGATGGATGGGCGCACTGTCGTCGTCGCTCGCGCTGCTGGTGTTCGCCGCCGGGTTCTGCATGAGCGGTGCGCAGACGGGCCTCAATGCGTATGCGCCGGGCCGTTATCCGACCGTTGCACGTGCGACGGGCGTCAGCTGGATGCTCGGCATGGGCCGCTTCGGCAGCATTTTCGGTTCCGCAGTGGGCGGCGCGCTGCTCGGGCTCGGCTGGCAATTCGGCGCGATCCTCGCGATGCTCGCTGTGCCCGCCACGCTCGCGGCGATCGCGGTCCAGGTCACGCAGCGCAAACAGGTCGATGGACCGGCCGTGTCTGCCAACGCGGCGCACTAAGCTCCATGGATTGAAGGGCGCTTGCCGCGAACGAGCGGCATGCGCCTGATTTGAAGCATCAAGCGATTGGGAAGAACGATGATCATCGACATTCACGGCCACTACACGACCGCGCCGAAAGCGCTGGAGGCGTGGCGCAACCGCCAGATTGCTGGCATCAACAATCCGTCGGAGATGCCGAAGGCATCCGAACTGCACATCACCGACGACGAACTGCGCGAGTCGATCGAGCAGAACCAGTTGCGCCTGATGCGCGAGCGCGGTCTCGATCTCACGGTGTTCAGCCCGCGCGCGAGTTTCATGGCGCATCACATCGGCGACTTCGAGGTGTCGAGCACGTGGGCCGCGATTTGCAACGAGCTGTGTTATCGCGTGAGCCAATTGTTCCCCGAGCACTTCATTCCCGCTGCGATGCTGCCGCAAAGCCCGGGCGTGGATACGGCGAGCTGCATTCCCGAACTCGTGAAGTGCGTCGAGCAGTACGGCAATGTCGCGATCAATCTGAATCCCGATCCGTCGGGCGGTCACTGGACGAGCCCGCCGCTGTCCGATCGCTACTGGTACCCGATCTACGAGAAGATGGTCGAGTACGACATCCCCGCGATGGTTCACGTCAGCACGAGCTGCAACGCGTGCTTCCACACGACGGGCGCGCACTACCTGAACGCGGATACGACTGCGTTCATGCAATGCCTGACATCGGACCTGTTCCGCGACTTCCCGAGCTTGCGCTTCGTGATTCCGCATGGCGGCGGCGCGGTGCCGTATCACTGGGGACGTTTCCGTGGACTCGCGCAGGAAATGAAGAAGCCGCCGTTGCAGGAGCATCTGCTCAACAACATCTTCTTCGATACCTGCGTGTATCACCAGCCGGGGATCGACCTGCTGACGAACGTGATTCCCGTCGACAACATTCTGTTCGCCAGCGAAATGATCGGCGCGGTGCGCGGCATCGATCCGCAAACGGGCCACTATTTCGACGACACGAAACGCTATGTCGAAGCCGCCGATATGAATCCCGAACAGCGCTACAAGATTTATGAAGGCAACGCACGGCGTGTGTATCCGCGCCTCGATGCCACGCTCAAAGCTCAAGGAAAGTGACATGTACGAACTCGGAGTGGTGTATCGCAACATCAAACGCGCGGATGGCGACGTCGCGACGCAGCTCGGCGCGCTCGGCAGCGCGACGGTGCACGAAGCAATGGGACGCGTCGGTCTGCTGAAGCCGTATATGCGGCCGATCTACGAAGGCGCACAGGTGGGCGGCACGGCCGTGACGGTGCTGCTGCAACCGGGCGACAACTGGATGCTGCACGTCGCGGCCGAGCAGATCCAGCCGGGCGACATCGTGGTCGCGGCCTGCACGACCGACAACACGGATGGCTTCTTCGGCGATCTGCTGGCGACGAGCTTCAAGGCGCGCGGCGCACGTGCGCTGATCATCGACGGCGGCGTGCGCGATGTGCGCGTGCTCACCGAAATGCAGTTTCCCGTGTGGAGCAAGGCGATTTCGTCGAAGGGCACCGTGAAGGCGACGCTCGGCTCGGTGAATATCCCCGTGGTGTGCGCGGGCGGCCTGGTTCACCCTGGCGACGTCGTCGTGGCCGATGACGATGGCGTGGTCGCGGTGCCCGCTGCATTGGCGGCACAAGTGCTGGAAAAGGCGCTGGCGCGCGAGGCCTTTGAAGGAGAGAAGCGCGCGAAGCTGGCGTCGGGCGTGCTCGGCCTCGACATGTACAACATGCGTGGTCCGCTCGAAAAGGCGGGACTGCGCTATATCGACTGAGGCGGCGATGGTCAGTGGCGCAGCTCCGGGACCGTTGACGGTCGTCTCGTCGATGGCGACGCGCCAGTTGCTTGCCGATCTGGTGGAAGGCTATCGGCGCGAGACGGGCGAGCCGGTCGAGGTCGATTCGATGGGCGGCGTGGAGGCTGCACGATGTGTGCTCGAAGGCGAACCGTACGACGTCGTCGTGCTGGCCGCCGATGCGATCGAGCGCCTTGCTGCCGCCGGGCGCGTCGATCCGCACAGCCGCGTGGATCTCGTGCGCTCGGGCATTGCCGTGGCCGTGAAGGCGGGCGTCACGGCACCCGCTCTTGGCAACGGGGCGGCCGTTCGCCGCGCCGTGATGAATGCGCGGTCCGTCGGCTATTCGACGGGACCGAGCGGCGCGTACGTGTTGAAGCTGCTCGATGGCTGGGGGATCAGCGCGGACTCTTCGATGCCGCGCGTGGTGCAGGCGCCGCCGGGCGTGCCCGTCGGCTCGCTCGTCGCGAGCGGCGAGGTCGATATCGGCTTCCAGCAGCTCAGCGAACTGATGCACGTGGAAGGCATCACGGTGGCGGGACTCTTGCCGCCCGACATTCAATCGACGACGATTTTCTCCGCTGCGATCTGCGGCACGTCGCAGCGGCAGGACAGCGCGCGGGCACTGATCGCGTTTTTCGCGTCGCCCGCTGCCCACGATGCCAAGCTCCGCCAGGGCATGGAGCCGGCCTGATCGTCGTGGACGAGGCAAGGCGGGGTGCGATTCCCGCCGACCGCTTCGTCAGGTTTGCCCAGGTTCTTCCGCCCACCCGCGCAGCAGATTCAGCAATCTCTGCGCGGCATCGTATTCCCCCTCGTTCGCCGCGCTGCAGAAACGGCTCAGCACGAATTCGCATTGCCCCGACACGATTCGCCAATATCTCACCGACGGCACCCGGGTGTGCAGGCGTGCGAGCGTCAGTTCGAGTTGCGGCGCATGGTCGCTGAAAGTGCCGTCCGCGAGCCATCGATAGATGTTCAGCTCCGAGACGGAATACACGCTCCAGAAGTCCGGGGACTGGCGATTCTTCCTCGCCAGCCAGCTCTCGGCGTTATTGGCGAGATCGTTGTTCAGTGAGCGGATCTCGCCGGGCGGCCGCACCACGAGTTCGGCGGCGAGGCAATTGAGCGCGGGATAGAAAGAGTTGGAATCGTCGGTGATGCGAGCGCGATCGAGTGACGCGTAATACCCCTTCAACATCATCTCCAGCGCCTCGTGCTCGGCTTTCGGCTGCTGGGCGAAGCGCTCGATCATGGCGAGGCGCTTGTAGGCCGAAGCGCAGATGTTGTGCCGCTCCATCGTCGGGCTCAGGGCGATGAGCGTGTTGATGCGTTTCAGTGCGCCGTTCACGCGTTCGCGCGCCGCGGCGATGTCGGTCTGCTGGGGCGGTGTGCCTGCGTTGCCGTTGACGGGCGTGACGCGCAACGCTGCCCACGCGCATTTGGCCGAGAGATTGGCATGTTGCTCGGCCGCGCGCAGGCACGCGCTGCCATCGTTGGCATCGAGCGCCTTCTTGTACCAGTCGACCGCACGTTCGTCCCAGCCCGCTTCGGAACACGCCATGCCGAACGCTTCGGCAATGGTACCCATGCTTCCCCATTCTTCGCCGAAGCGTGTCTCCAGATAGTTGAGACGCTCCAGATGCGTGTCCGGCTCGTCGTCGTCATAGCGGAGCTTTGTGATCAGCGCTTCGAGCGCCAGCGTGAGAGCAGGCGCCGACGCGACGCCCGCGTAATGGTCGGGCGGCGATCTTTTCCGGCTGTTGGGGCGCGAGTCCTTGCATCGGAGTTGCCAGTTCGCGTCGCCGTAGCACTGATACGCAGCCCACGTGTTGCCGTCGAGTCGCCATGAGGCGTCGCGCGCCTGTCCGACTGCGTCGCCGAAGCGTTCGCCGGCAAGCAGCGCGCGATAGAAAGTGGTCGCGAAAGTCTCGGCGGCATCGTCGTCGACGGCCCATCCGGCCGCAATCACGCAGCGCACGCCGATATCGATCAGCGCCTCGGCGACTGACGCGGCGAACTGCGGCCGGTTGATCTCGACACGTTTCTCGTCGGTCAACAGCTGCCGCGCATCCCGCTCCGCCAGGTGGCAGCAGTTGACGAAGACGAGTTCAGGCACGCGCTCCATGTTCTTGATCTCGCGCGGGCCCAGAAAGGTGTCGTTCGACAGGACGACGCCTTTGCGTCTGTCCTGGTCCGGACGCGTGGCGATGCCTTTGCGTTTGTCTTCGTCAGAACGTGTGGCGGCGTCGTCGCTCGCATCGGGTGCCTCGCCGTGCCCGGCGATGTGCACGATGCGCCAGTCGCGCTCGAGCAGCGTGGTGATGATGGTGCGGGCATTGGGACGGTTCTGGCCGCTCGCGTCACCGATGAGCTCGCGCACGTTTTCCGCGCCGTGACGCTCGCGCAACAACCGGGCGACAGCTTCCGCTTCCTTGCGCGCGCCCGGCAGGCGCACATAACGGGTGGGATCGCAATCGGGCTCGCCGATCACGAGCATCTGCGCGTCGCTATCCGTGTCGGACACGAAGCGCCGGTCGTCCGTGGTGCGCAGCTTGCGGATGAGCTTCGAACGGATCGCCCACGGCCGCGTGTCCTGTTGCTGGGGGCCATCCGTCTGCGCGCAGTCGAGCAGTTCCCACGGAATGCCCGCCGTGCCCTGGTCGAGCTGGATCTGCATCTCGGTCGAGCCGGCGAGAAACGGCCGGATTTCGAGCGGCACGACAAGTTGAAAGAGCGCGCCTCTGATACTGGTGTCCTGGCACTGGTCGTTCGAGGAAGCGGTGACGAGTTCGCGCAACAGACGCACCTGCGTGGCGACGCAACGGACTTCGGAGCGCGCGCGCCGCGTGTCGAGCGTAAAGGATATCTCGTGCTCGCCCTCCGTTGAGACCTGGGATACCGCACTGATCAGATCGTAGTCCGCGCCCCGGTAGCTCGATTCGAGCGGGCGGCGCAGTGCGCCCGCACCGTGTTCGACCGATTTCTCGACGTCGTACCGGCCGGGCATCGCGGCGCTCAGCAGCTGAAGCGAGCGCCACGCTTCCGTTGCACGGTCGAGGAAGAGTTCATAGATCTTGAGTCGCGCGACTTGCGGCCAGCCCGTGAGCGCAAGCCGCTGATTCGCCTGCCATACGCCCTCGGCGATGAACCGCGCAGACGCGCCCGCCGTCACGTCGATCCCGCCGCTACCCACCAGAACGGACGAGAAGTCGAACGGCTCGGTGCGCTCGCGCTCGCGCGTTCGCTCCAGAAGGCGTTGCGACCACGCGATCACGCCTTGCCGCACCGACGCCATCGCATCGCTCGTGTGCAACTTGCCTTCGCTGCCAAGGCCGATCACAACGACGCCTTCGGGGCGCGGCAACTGCTTCTCGTCGTAGAGATTGGCATTCAGGTTGCAGAAGATCAACTGCGTTTCGGTTGTCTGCGGATAGCGGCCGTTGCGCAGCGATTCGCTCATCGTTTTGCCGATCAACAAATCGACCACGCGCTCGGTACCCGTCAGCGCGAAGCCGCGGTAGTGGCCGATCATCACGGGACCGTGCGCGAACTTCAGATTGGCGTTGACGACCGTGATACTGAGCGGGCGCGCGGCACGCGTGTCGGCCGCAAGCGAATCGGCGCCTTCGACGCGCTGCAGATCGTCTTCTCCGCGCGGCGGCACCATCGCGCCGCGCTCGCGCGACGGTCTCCAGCGTTTCAATTCGCCGTTCGCCGGCGGCGCGGCGGGCGCTCCGCCGCGCTTGTCCGCTGCGGGGTGGGATAGTCGGTTGGTCGAGCCGGACTGGAGGAGTTCCAGGAAGCCGGCGAAGCAGTCCTTGGCCTTCGGCAGATCGCCGTGCATGACGCCGATCTGCCAGACGGGCACGCCCGGCAGCGCGGCGTTTTCCAGCGTTACGCGGCCGTCGCCCGCATTGCCTTCGACGTGCAGATAGGTCAGCCCCCGATCTCCGCTCTCGTAACCGCAGGGCGTGAGCTTCGCGCTGCCGACCACCATCACGGCCTTGTCGCGGAACAGGCCGGGCATCTTCTGACGTTGTGCATCGAGCCGCTGATACCAGCCGATCGCCCGGTCGAGCACCGCCTGAGTCGGCACGCCCCACCGGAACACGGCCGTCTGCTCCTCATTCGTGTGCCACCAGTTGAACTGGTTGAGCGCGGCGACGTCCGCATCGGCCAATGTGCGCCAGGTGTCCGCATTCGCAAGCTTGGTGTTCGCATCCGACAAGCCTGCCTGCAATTGCAGGAAGCCGGGCAATTCGGCCATCATCTGGCGCGCGTCGTGATCGCGAAACGGCGAGCCGAGGGTGACGAGCGCATTGCCGAACGTGTCGTCGCCCGTGAGCACCTGCATCGGCGCCCACGAACCGCCATTGGGCGTGCCGAGCATCAGGATGCGCGAGTCCGGGTGCGCGAGCATCCGGTCCCACACGTCGGCGCATTCGAGTTGCATGGCGCGCGCAAGCAGCCCGCCCATCGAGTGCGCAACGATGCGCACCGGCTGCGCGCTTTTTGCGCGCAGCGTCAGCGCCTGCTGCACGGCTTCGCCGAGCCGCTTCGCTTCTTCCTCGATCGGCTTGCGCCAGTCGTACGGAAACTCGATCACTTCGTGCGTCGTGCGAAGGAAGCTGACGAGCTCGTCATAGATCATGCCGATGGGTGCATCGGGCGTTACGCCGTCCGGCTGATCCTGCGCGTAACGCAACCTCGACAGCCCGTTGACGAGCCGCCAGCTGAGCCACACGCGCTCGCCGTTCACCTTCAGATGGCTGCCCAGAATGCCCGGCAGCAGAAACACGGCGGGCTTTTCCGGCTGCGGCTCGGCGCGGCGGCGATCGGCTCCGCGTACGCCGTCCGACGATTCGCCTGCCCACGACAGCGGCCCGATCGCCTGGAAGTCGGCGGGCGGTGCGTTCGAAATGAGCGCGTCGGCAATCAGCTTCGCCGTGCGCTCGTTGGAAAAATAGCTGAAATGCGAGACCTTGCCGCCGCGGTCGAGCACGAAGCTCGCATCGGCTGCACGCGGCGCACCGCCGTACATGGAGCGTGTCTGCACGACGAGATCGTTGTCGGTCCAGAAGAACGCGTCGGACAGCAGCGTCTTGATCCATGAGGCGAGCGAGTCGCCGTCCATGTCGCCCGCCACCACACGCAGGTCGCCGGGCAGCGGCGTGCCGGTTCCATGCAGCCAGTCGATCAACGGGCTGTCGGGCATCTGCGCCGCGAGTCCGGGTGCTTCGCGCGGATCCATGCGGCAGCGCGCCACTTCCGAGATGAGATCCACCAGCGCGGCGGTGACGGGCAGATTGGCTTGAGCGATCAGCCAGTGCACCACGGATAGATACGCATCGAGCCGTCTCGACGCGAGCAGCGTGCCGCGCGCCGGACAGGCGACGCGCACGACGCGCTCGACCCGAATGTCGTTGCTGCGCACGACTTGAATGAGTTCCTTGAGATCGCGCAGGTCGTCGGCGCCGTCTGCTTTGGCGAACGGCGCAAGGTCGGAGTCGCTCAGGTTGATCCCGCTGCACGCGCGCGCAAGCACCTCCGCGATCAGACCGCCGCGCGAATGGCTCAGCAGATGCATCCGCGCACCTTTGGGCATGGTTTTGACGAGCGCCAGTGCGTTGGCGATGGGACTCACACCGAGCGTGGGATGTTCGAGCGCATACACGCCATTGCGATACTGATCGAAGAGGCGCTTCACTTGTGCGGCGTGTTCGGACCATAGCTTGCCGAACGTGCCGTTGGTATCGGAGAACGTGCCGTGCAGCAGCACCAGGACCGGCTGGCTCGAACCGGCGGTCAGGCTGACCGTGTCGACGCGTGTCGCGTCCGATAGCGGTCCGAGGCTGGCGAGCATGAGTCGATGAAGTCCCGGATCGATGCGATCGTCGAAATGGTCGATCACCTTGCGCGCCAGCGCACCCGCGAGCGGGCCCGTATTGGCGCCCGTCTGGCTCGTCGGCCGGAAGATCTGGACGCTCGCGCACAACACGTCCTTCAGCAGTCCGCGCTGCTGCGTGCCACTCGCGACGCCGGCGCGTTGCAAGCCGCGCCATTGCAATTGCGACGGCACGCGGACATCGGATGATGGGGCGGCGCCTCGCTTGACTTCCTGCTGACCGAGCAGCAGGTCGCGCGCGGTGTCGGGATGAAGCACCAGGGGAGGCCCGTCCTTGATGCGGAGAATCACGACGTCGCGACCCGGCTCCGCCGATATCTTGCGTTCGGCGCCCTGGCCGCGCGTCGCTGACAAGCGCACGAATTCGCGCGATGTGCCCGCGAGCGGCAGATCGCCGGATGGAGGAACGGGCGGACTTCCGCCGGCATCGTCGGAGGACACGACGAAGGTCACGGCTTGAGCAGTCGATGGTGTCATGATCAGAAGCCCAGGTTGGACGCGGCCGGTCGTGACTCGATACTCGGTACGCCAGCACGGCATGAGATGCGGGGCGCGCCCCGGCGTGGGAAAAGCGCTATAGATTCATAGCCCAGGAATTGTTTGGGCCAAAGGCGGGCGGTTGGGGCAATGTGCGGTAGGGCACATTGCATGCGGATTCCGGGGAGCCTGAATAAATCGCATAGACGTAGCGTTATTTCGTCGCGGGACCGACCGTGATCGGCCCCTTCGCGAACCAGAGTTCGAATTGCTGCGCGCGGATCGTGCGGCCCTTTGCTTATGTCTCCGTGAGGTCTGTCAGCACGACTTGAGGCTCGATGTCGACCGTGCGTGTCTGGGCAGGTCGCGATGCACGGTGAAGCGTTTCGTTTCGAGGTGTAGCTCGCGGAACCAGCATCGCCAGGTGTGATCGCGGGCGAACTATGCGTTGACGCATGATGAAAAGTTAGGTGTCTTATGCAGTTAAACCATCTCGCTGTTCCGCTCTCATTCTCTGATGAAGTGCGTTTGCACGACCCGCTAATCGGATAACGCAGCAACAGTAAGCGCATACAGAGAACATGTCTGATTAAACGCTATCAAGAATGACGCATTTAAAGCGATAAAAAAGCTTGCATTTCAGACGCGGAAAACTATCTTGAGTTAACAAAACGACTCTTCGCCAGGCACCGGAGGAGACCCATGCCGGCTACCCGTATGATGATTGCGCGTCGCGCCGGCGTGAGCGTTGCCACGGTAGATCGTGTGCTGCGCGAAGATCAGGGCGTGCGCCCCGAAACGGCCGAACGCGTCCATCTCGCGCTGGCGACACTGCGTGACGAACGCGCGAGCCGCGGCCGGCCCGCTAAAGCGACTTCGTTCCGCGTCGCCTTCGTTTTGCCGCAAATCAATTCCCGTTTTCTCGATCAGGTCGAGCGCGATATCGCGCTTTCGGCCAGCTTCTTTCGCGAGCATCGTCTCGTGTCGTCGTTCTATCGCTGCGATCTGTCCAGCCAGCGCGACGCGGCATCACTCGCTCGGCAACTGATCGACTACGACGCACTCGTGCTCGTGCCACTCGATTACCCGTGGATCGAGCGGATGATTCAGGACATGACCGATGCCAATGTGCCCGTCGTGACGGTCTTTTCAGATTTGCCGTCGAGCGCGCGCGCTGCCTATGTCGGTGTCGACAACCGCATCGCCGGACGAACTGCGGGGCTGCTGATGGGGCGCTTCGTCGGTTCGCGCATCGGCACGGTCGCGGTGCTGTCCGCATCGTCGCGTCTGCACGATCAGCTCGATCGCCGCACGGGCTTTTCTCAGGTGCTGGAAGAGGACTTTCGCAACCTGCGCTGGCTCACCGAGCCCGATTTCGCCGAAGACGACGATGGCGCCGGGCTCGCCGTGCAGGGACTGATGGCCGGTCACCCGGACCTGGTCGGCGTGTACGTAACGGGTGGCGGTATTTCCGGCGTTGCGGCGACGTTGCAGGAATCGGGCGACAAGGCGCGCATCGTACTGATCGGCCACGAGTGCACGGCCGACACGCGGGCTCAACTGTCAGAGCGGGCGATCGACGTCATCCTCGATCAGGACGTGCGCGGCATCGTTCATCAGGCGGGACTCGCCGCGATCAACTTTCTGAACGACGTGCGCGGTGTACTCGCGATCCCGACGCCCGAAACCCGTATTTATCTTCGTGAGAATGCGCATGCCTGAAGCTCGCGACATGCGGACGGTTCGACAGGTCCGCCAGAGCCGAATACAGCGTCCGGCGCATGGGCGCTGTCTGTGATCAGGTTGGAGACCCGACAGAGACAAGGAGAAGACACATGTTACGTCTTACGTCAGCAAGGGTAATCGCGGCAGTCCTGGCATCGCTGGGACTAGGCTTCGGATCGGCGGCACACGCACAAGGCAAGCAGTTGACGCTATGTTGGGCCGCGTGGGATCCCGCCAATGCGCTGGTCGAATTGTCGAAAGACTTTACGGCCAAAACCGGGATTGCGATGAAGTTCGAATTCGTGCCGTGGACGAGTTACGCGGATCGCTTTATCAACGAACTGAATTCGCACGGAAAGCTATGCGATCTCATCATCGGCGACAGCCAGTGGATCGGCGGTGCCGCGGTCAATGGACACTACGTGAAGCTGAATGACTTCTTCGACAAGAACAAGATATCGATGAACGACTTCGTGCCCGCGACTGTCGTCGGCTACGCGGAGTGGCCAAAGGACACACCGAACTACTGGGCGCTGCCTGCAATGGCGGATGCAGTGGGTTGGACTTACCGCAAAGACTGGTTTGCACGGCCCGAACTGCGCGCGGAATTCAAGCAGAAGTACAAGCGAGAACTCGAACCGCCGACCACGATGGACGAACTGAAGCAGACCGCCGAGTTCTTCCAGGGCCGCAAGATCGACGGCAAGACCGTGTATGGCGCGTATATCTTCACGGAACGCGGCTCCGAAGGGATCACGATGGGCGTGACCAACATGCTCTACAACTTCGGTTTCGAATACCAGGATCCGAAGAAACCCTATCGTCTCGACGGCTTCGTCAATTCGCCGGGCGCGGTCAAGGGACTCGAATTCTATAAGGCGCTGTACAAGTGCTGCACCGCACCCGGCATGACCAACGCGTACATGCAGGAAGGGCTCGATGCGTTCAAGTCGGGGCAGGTTGCGATGCAGATGAACTGGTTTGCGTTCTTCCCGGGACTGTACAAGGATCCGAATGTCGGTGGCGACAAGATCGGCTTCTTCGTCAATCCCAAAGAGATGAAGCAGTTCACGCAGCTTGGCGGGCAAGGTATTTCCGTCGTGTCGTACTCGGATCACAAGGCGGATGCGCTCGAATACATCAAATGGTTTGCGCAGCCTGATGTACAGAAGAAATGGTGGCAACTCGGCGGCTATTCGGCGGCGAAGTCGGTCGTGGATGCGCCGGACTTTCCGAAGAGCCAGCCATTTGCGCCTGCGTTCCTGAAGTCGATGTCGATCGTGAAGGACTTCTGGGCCGAACCTGCCTATGCCGAACTGCTGCTCGACATGCAAAAGCGCGTGCACGACTATGTGGTCGCCGACAAAGGCAGCGCGAAGGAAGCGCTCGATCTGCTCGTCAAGGACTGGAACAAGGTCTTCAAGGCAGAAGGAAAGAACTAAAGTCAAAGGGAACATGAAAGCGCGGACCGGCAAGCCGAAACGAGCTTGCCGGTCTGCGAGATAAAGGAGTCGGGCATGTTGGCAAACAAGCCTTTTCCTCCGGAAGGATTGCAGACGAAAGCACAGACGCGCGCAGCCGCGCGTCTGCGCGGACTATCTGACCGGACCATCGCGTGGCTGTTCATTCTTCCGACCATCTTGCTGCTGCTCGCCATCAACATTTTTCCGTTGATCTGGGCATTGCGGCTGTCGTTCACGAATTTCAAGTCGAATATGCCGAGCGTGCCCGCGCGCAATGTCGGCATCGGCAATTACACGGACATCCTCACGGACGAGGACATCTGGTACGCGATGCAGGTGACGGCGCGCTTCGTGTTCTGGTCCGTCGGGCTCGAAGTTCTGCTCGGCTTCGGGCTGGCGCTGCTGATCAACCGGCAGTTTCGCGGCCATAGTTTCTGGACGACGCTGATTCTGCTGCCGATGATGCTGTCGCCCGCCGTGGTCGGCAACTTCTGGACTTTCCTGTTGCAACCGCAAACGGGTCTGTTCAACGACATCGTCAGCTTCTTCACGGGCATTCCGCCGAACTCGTTCCAGATGATCGGCGACGTGCCCCTCGCGCCCTGGACCATCGTGATGGTCGATACATGGATGTGGACGCCGTACGTGATGCTGATCTGCCTCGCGGGACTGCGCTCGATTCCCGACTACATCTACGAAGCGGCCGAAGTCGACCGTGCTTCGCCGTGGCGGCAATTCTGGTCGATCACCTTGCCGATGACGCTGCCGTTCCTGATGCTCGCGATCCTGTTTCGCGGTATCGAGAACTTCAAGATGTTCGACATGGTGAACCTGCTGACATCGGGTGGTCCCGGTTCGGTCACGGAAACGGTATCGATCACGCTCAAGCGTGCCGCATTCGAGAAGTGGCAGACGGGTTACTCGTCCGCTCTGGCGATCATTCTGTTCGTGGTGGTGTTCGGCGCGGCGAACATCTATGTGAAGGCACTCAACCGGGTGAAACAGCGATGACAGACCTTGCGCTTCAACAGTCGGTGGTGGCCGCATCGCCGCGCAGCAAGACGTTTGCCGCCGTCGTCGTGATCGCCTATGCGCTGATTGCGACCCTGCCGATCGTATGGATCATCCTCACCAGCTTCAAGACGCAGGAAGACGCGATAGCGTATCCGCCCGTCGTGGTGTTTCATCCGTCGATGGAAGGCTATGTGAATCTCTTCACGATCCGCTCGCGCCAGACGCCGGAGTTCATCGCGAGCTTGCCGCCCGCTCAAACCTGGTATGACCGCGATGTGCGCAAGCGCAATATGGTGATTGCGGGCCCATCGAAAGTCTTGCCGCGCTTCGTCAATTCACTCGTGATCGGCTTTGGTTCGACCTTCCTCGCGGTTTTTCTCGGCACGCTTGCTGCCTATGCATTCTCGCGCTTCAAGATTCCGCTTGCCGACGATCTGTTGTTCTTCATCCTGTCCACGCGGATGATGCCGCCCATCGCCGTCGCGATTCCGATCTATCTGATGTATCGCGCGCTGGGCCTCGCGGACAGCTATCTGGGCATGATCGTGCTGTACACGGCGGTGAATGTTTCGCTGGCCGTGTGGCTGCTCAAGGGATTCATCGACGAAATTCCGCGCGAGTATGAGGAAGCGGCACTCGTCGACGGATACACGCGTCTGCAGGCCTTCATCAAGGTGGTGCTGCCGCAGGCGATCACGGGCATCGCTGCAACCGCCATCTTCTGCCTGATCTTTGCGTGGAACGAGTATGCATTCGCGTTGCTGCTGACCAGCGGCGACGCGCAGACCATGCCGCCGTTCATTCCGTTCATCATCGGCGAGGGCGGCCAGGACTGGCCAGCCGTCGCGGCCGCCACGACCCTGTTCGTGCTGCCCATCCTGATCTTCACCGTCGTGTTGCGCAAGCACCTGTTGCGCGGCATCACCTTTGGAGCGGTGCGCAAATGAAAGTCCAATCCACCATGCCGCGCCGCCGCCTGTTCCGCCGGCGCTACTGCGAGGGCGCATCGACGGTGCTCATCGGGCTCGGCATCGCCATGCTGGTCCAGCCATTCACGGTCGATCTCTACACGTGGTCGTTTCCCGTGATTCTGGTGGGTGCGCTGGCATTCGTCGTGACCAGCCACTTTCCGGAGTGAGCCATGTCGACGATCGTACTTTCCAACCTTCATAAACGCTTCGGCGACTTCACGGCGGTGCGTGACACGAATCTCACCATCGGCAACGGCCGGTTCGTCGTGCTGCTCGGACCTTCCGGCTGCGGCAAGACGACGACGTTGCGCATGATCGCGGGGCTCGAACTGCCGACGTCGGGCCAGATTCTGATCGACGGCGAGAACGTGACGGCGTTGCGGGCACGCCAACGCGATATTGCATTCGTGTTCCAGATGTTCGCGCTCTATCCGCATATGACGGTGCGCAACAACATCGCCTTCCCGCTGAAGAACGAGGGCATTTCGCGCAGCGAAATTGCGACGCGCGTCGATGCAGCCGCGCATATGCTGCGCATCGACAATCTACTGGATCGAAAGACAGGCGGCCTGTCGGGCGGCGACCGGCAACGCGTCGCATTGGGCCGCGCGATCGTGCGTCATCCCAAGGCGTTTCTGATGGACGAGCCGCTCGGCACGCTCGACGCGGACTTTCGCGAACTGATGTGCCTCGAATTGCGCAAGCTGCATAACGCGCTCAACGCGACGACGGTCTACGTCACGCACGATCAACGGGAAGCGATGGCGATGGCCGACGACATCGTCGTGATGAATGGGGGCGAGGTGCTGCAATCCGCATCGCCACACGAGGTCTATCACTTTCCAGCGACCGTGTTCGTCGGCAGCTTCATTGGCAGCCCGCCGATGAACTTTCTGGCCGTCGACGGCGGCGTCGATGCAGGCGTTGAGTCGGTATCGCTGGGCGGCGTGGCCGTGCCCGTGCCGCGCACCGATGCGTCCGCAGCGAAGGCGCTGCTGGGCGTGCGTCCGGAACACGTCGTGATCGACGAGCATGGCGCTTTGCGCGGACGTGTGATCGCCGACGAGTATCTCGGCTCGCATCAGATTCTGGTGGTCGAAACCGCGCTCGGCATCGTGCGCGTGAGAGTCGGTAAGGACGACGGACGGGCGGCGGGTTCGCAGGTCGGGCTCTCGTTTCGCAAGGAACGCACGCTTCTGTACGACGCAGCGAGCGGCAAGCTGCTGCCTTGTGCTGCACGGCAGATGGCCGTCAATGGAAACGGCAACGGAGGCGCTTATGTCTGAGATTCGCTTGCAAGGAGTGACGAAGCGATTCGGCGATATCGTCGCGGTGGACGATGTGTCGATCGACGTGAAGGAGGGCGAGTTCGTCGTGTTGCTGGGGCCGAGCGGCGCGGGCAAGACCACCACGTTGCGGCTCATCGCCGGTCTCGAACATCCCGACGCCGGCGAGATATTCATCGATGGCGAAGCGGCGACGGCGATGCATCCCGCGGATCGCGACGTCGCTTTCGTCTTTCAGCAATATTCGCTGTATCCGCATCTCACGGTGTTCGGCAACCTCGCGTTTCCATTGCGCTCCCCACGTCGCCGCGTGAGCGAGGCAGAGGTCACGGCGCGCGTGCAGGCCGTCGCGCAGATGCTGCACATCGAGTCGAAACTCGGCAACCTCGCGACCCGTCTGTCGGGCGGCGAGATGCAACGGGTCGCCATCGGCCGCGCGCTCGTGCGGCAGCCCAAAGTGTTTCTGATGGACGAGCCGCTTTCGTCGCTCGATGCAAAACTGCGCGAGGAGTTGCGGATCGAACTGACGCGGCTGCATCGCACGATCGGCGCGACGATCATTTACGTGACGCACGATCAGGTCGAAGCCACGACGCTCGCCGATCGCATCGGCATACTCGAACATGGCCGCATCGTGCAGATGGGCACGCCGCGCGAGGTGTATGGCAATCCTGCTTCGCTGAGCGCGGCGCAACGTCTCGGTTCGCCGCCGATCAACCTGCTACCCGCTGTTCTGTTCGATCCGGCTGCGATGCCGACAGGGACCAGGACGGTTGCGATCCGGCCTGAAGACATCGTGCTGCACGCGCCCGATACGCGTGACGTGCTGAATCTTCGCGTGCTTGAGTATTCACCGCTTCGGCATCTGCTGATCCTGGACCGCGATGGCACCGCAATCGCCGCCACCACGATGACCGAGCGCAATTTCGCGCCGGGACAAACAGTCGGCGTATCGCTGCCGCCGCGCAGCCTTCTCTATTTCCGCTCCGACGGCAGGAGGATTCCGGCATGAACGGGAAAACGGTCATGGCGTGCATCGAGGCCGCGCATGCAACGCTAAAGGAACACACCGACGAGATCGCAGCGCTCGATCAGCAGATCGGCGACGGCGATCATATCTTCAACCTGTTGCGCGGCGCCGATGCGCTGTTGGCGATGCGCGCCGACATCGAGGCGGAGGCATTCGCGCCCGCGCTCGATCTCGCGGCGTCCAAACTGTTGTCGACAGTTGGCGGCTCGTCGGGGCCGCTCTTCTATTCGTTGTTGCACGGCATGGCAAAGGCATCCGCAAACGCGGAGACGCTGAGCGTCGAGCATGCGGCCAGGGTCTTCGCTGCGGGTGTCGATGCCGTTGCGCAGCGCGGAAAGGCCGGCATCGGCAGCAAGACGATGATGGACGTGCTCATTCCCGTGGCGTCGCGCTTTGCGGAACTGGCCGATGACGACGCGGCTCCCGAAGCCGTGCTCGATGCATTGCCGGAGGTCGCCGAAGCGGGCATGCTCGCGACGCGCGACATGCTGGCGACCAAAGGACGCGCGTCGTTTCTCGGCGAGCGCTCGCGCGGCCACATCGATCCGGGCGCGCGGTCGAGCCAGTTGATGATCGGTGCGGTGTGCGCGCGGCTCGCGCAGGACAAGGAATGAAAGGAGCGTAGGCCATGAAAAAATTTATCAATCACGTCGACGACTTCCTGACCGAGAGCCTTGCCGGGTTCGCCGCCGCGCATAGCGATCTCGTCGTCCTCAATCAGGAACCCGTATTCGTTCGGCGCAAGTCGTTGAAGTCGGGCAAGGTCGCGCTGATCTCGGGCGGAGGCTCGGGGCACGAGCCCTTGCATAGTGGCTTTGTCGGCTATGGGATGCTGGATGCGGCGTGCCCTGGTCAGGTGTTCACATCGCCGACGCCCGATCAGATGATGGCGGCCGCCAAGGCCGTCGACACGGGCGCGGGCACGCTCTTCATCGTGAAGAACTATTCCGGCGATCTGATGAACTTCGAAATGGCGTCGGAGATGTCGGAGTTACCGAACGCGATGGTGTTGATCAACGACGATGTCGCGGTGGAAAACTCCAGTTACACGACGGGGCGGCGTGGCGTAGCGGGCGCCGTGATCGTCGAGAAAATGGTGGGCAGTCTGGCGGAAAGCGGCGCCGACCTCGAGCAGTGCAAGGCGTTCGGCGACCGGATCAACAAGCATACGGCTTCGATGGGCGTTGCGTTTTCCAGTTGCACGGTGCCCGCAGCGGGCACGCTCACGTTCAAGATTGGCGACGATGAAATCGAGGTCGGCGTCGGCATTCATGGCGAACCTGGGCGGCGGCGCGCACGTTTTGCCTCGGCCGATGCGATTGCGGGAGAACTGCTGACCGCGATCGTGAACGATCTGAAGCCGGCGAGCGGCTCGGCGTTGCTGGTTCTGATCAACGGGCTGGGCGGCACGCCGCTCGGCGAACTTTATCTGTTGTTCAATTCCGCCCGCGTCTGGTTGCAACAACGCGACCTGCAAATTGCGCGGGTGCAGGTCGGTTCACTGACGACGTCGCTGGAAATGGCGGGTGCGTCGATTACCTTGTGTGTGCTGGACGACGAAATGACGCGGCATTGGGATAGTCCGGTGCATACGGCGTCGCTGAGGTGGGGGCTGTAGCGGCTAACGACAATCCACGGAGCCGGATGATCACTGATTGCCGGACTGCGCGACGACGGGCGGCGCCGGCCTTTCGTCTGCGCGGGTGGTGAATGACCAGACGAGGTCGACGGGCCGGACTTTGCCCAGTTGCACGACCTCTCCGACCACATGTACGTTGTAGCGCGTAGCCGTGTGGAGCGGCTCATACGGCGTACAGACGGCGGTGTTGCGCGCCGCATCGGCGGCTGTGAGCGGCGCAATCTTGCAGGCCACTTTCTTGCCCCGCTGATCGCGCAGGTCGACGCTGCGCAGTTCGATATGCGCATTCGGCCCGCCCGACAACGTGATCGGAAAGCCGAGCACCTGACCGCGATAGCCCGCGTCCGCGCCCATCGGATCGGGCTGTTCGTTGTTCACCCACGACGTAGGCACCTGGCGCTGGCCATCGTAGGGCCAGGCCACCAGTTCCGTGTCCGCAAGCGTGGGCGCGATGTCGGCGAAATCGACGACCGTCACGGCGTGAGAGCCCGCAATCGACGCCTCACCCGCACGCGCCCAGTCGAACAGGATCGCGCCCCTGTGATAGGGGGACGAGAAAATTGCCTCGATGGACGCGGCAACGGAGCGCGGTTCGCCCGACACAGCGAGGATTTCGCTGACTCCGTCGGCCGCCGTGTGGCGCCTCACGCGCGTCATGATCGCCGTGCCCGTGAAGCCCGGCTTGCCTGGCACTTCGTCATGCGTCGCGACGCGATTCAGTTCGAGATATTTCGCATGGTCCGCCGCCGCTGCCGCCAGTTTGCCGTCGACCGCGATCAGCGGCAAACCGGCTTCTTTGCGACGTGCGTTCACGTAATCGAGTGCCGTTGCGTGATCGGTCGGCGTCGTGTTCGCGGAACCCGGGGCGTGACGCAACTGGACGGGCGGCCCGCTGTAGAACTGATCGGCGTGATCGATCCTGGCGGCCTTGTTTGCGCAGCCGGTCAGAAGCGCGATCGCGAGGAGGGATGCGGCGAGAGCTGGGATGTGCATTCGCGGTGTTCACTGCTGGCCCGCATCGAGGGACAAAGCGGGCAGAGATCGAGGCGGTTGTGGCGGGCACCGCTGACCTGTTTGCCGGGTAGGGTGCGTGATGTCCAAGGATCTTACACGAAGGTCTGACCGCCTCGCGTCCGTGCCGCCGGCGGCCGACGCTCACCGTCCGGTCCAGCCCGACCGTAAGCACGGCCCATAAACTTTCGGCCAATTACAAAACATCAAGTCTCAAGCGACAGGCCCGATAACCCGTTTGCACGGCGCAACGCTGCACTCGACTTTCGACCCTTTTCCAGGCGCAGACCGGAGGAAGCATCAGTTCCATGTCACCCGATCCAATCAGCACGGCCACATCGCTCAACACCTCGCCGCCGCCCGAGCCGCCTGCGCCGAAAGAAGGCTCATCGACGACCAGCGCGGCCGAGAGGGGCAATCATGAACTGATGGTGGCGCTCAAGCGCGCGCTGGCCCAGCTCGGCATCGACGGGTCGACGGGATTGGCCATCAGCGACGGCAGCGACGACGGCACGCCGTTTCACAAGCGGGTGAGCGCAACGAGTGCATCGCTGATCGCGGCGCTGTATCAGGCGCTCAAACTTCATCAGGCGATTGCGTCGGCGAACGGCGCGACGGACGGCGACGATTCGAACGGCGCGATTGGTGGTGTGTCGGGAGCGCAGCATTCGACGGCTCACGGCAGCGAATATCGCGACCTCAGCGCACAGATTGCCGATCTCGCAAGCCTGGCTGGTGCGGTGGTGGGTGACGAACCTGAACAGGACGAATGGGACTGGGGCTTCTCCGATCCCGTCGACACCTCCGCCACCCATAGTTCTTCGGACGACAGCGACCCGATGACATCCGCCATCGCACAGCTGAATCAGGCGTTGCAGGATCACGTGGCAACGCTCGCGCAGGATACGGGGGCGAGAGTGCCGCTCGCCGCGGTGCTCGACGGATTGTCGAACGAGACGAAGAGCATCAAGTGGCGGCCGCTCGGCGCGTTGATCGACGTGCAGGCGTGAATCCTGCCGGGTAGCGAATCAGCGCAGCGTGCGACGGCGCAAACCCTCAGCGTGCAGGCGCTGCACGCGTATCGCTGACACGCGCCGCGCCGACGATCGCACCGTCATCCGCCTCCAGAAGCACCACCAGATGCTCGCCGGATGTCGGCTGGGCACGCAATTCGAGCGCCGTGCCGGACCACTGGCCGATCGGCGCGAAACCACGCACGATGTTCGATTCAGCGAGCGTCTCGCCCGCATTCTCGCCGCGCCCGACGGGCGTGACGTGGCGCGCGTCGTAGCCGACCAGCAGCACGCGCGCGTGTCCGGTGCCCGCGCCAATCGACACCGACACGCCGCCATCCTCGCGTTTCGCGCTGATCGAAGCAGCCGTCACGTTCACGGACTTCGCCCGTTCGATGGCCGCACTGGCGGCACTGCGATTCGAGCCCACCACCGCTGCCTTGCCGTCGATCACCATTTCCGGCGTGTACGCGAAGTCGTGAAACTGCTGCACGTACCGGGCCTGACGCGCATCGGCGGCATCGAGCGAAAACGGATCTTTCCAGCCGAGCTGATTCCAGTACGTGACATGAAACGCCAGCGGCAGGACATCGGCGCGCGTGTCGCTCATTTCAGTGAGAAAGCGGTCGGCCGGCGGACACGACGAACAACCCTGCGACGTGAACAGTTCGACCACGACGGGACGCGGCGCGGCGGCGTACGCATGTGAGGCGAGCAGTGCCGCGGCGGTGGCGAAAATACAGGTGGCAAGAGAATGGCGCAACATGGGCTGGCTCCGGATGATGACGCTATCGGTAATTCGCTGGCCAGCACGAGTTGGTTACAGTTGAAGCGCTTTCGCGCGTCAGATGCAATGTGTCGCGGTGCGACGCAGCAGGCTCACGCGTCGTCGCTGGAACGGGAGCGTGCATTGGCGATATCGAGCGCCGCGACCATGTCCGCCGCCGCTTTCTGCAACTCGGGCACATAACGCCGCGTCGCGTCCGCGAGACTCACCGCACGTGAGAGAAACACGATGTTCAGGCTCGCCAGCACGCGATCATCCGCGACGATCGCCACCGCGACGGCACCGATCTTCGCCTGAGCAGTCCAGTCACCGTGATTCGAGCCGAAGCCGTCGTCGCGCACACGCTTGACCAGCTGCCGCACCAGCGCATCGTTTTTCGCCAGTGCCTGCTGCTCGTCGCCGCCCGCGCCCGAGCGCAACAACTCGAGTATGTCTTCGCGCTCTTCATCGGGGCACATCGCAAAGTAAGCGCGTCCCGCAGCCGTCAACAGTATCGGCAGACGGCGGCCGACCATCGCGCGATGAAACGAAAGCTGGCTGAAGCGATGCGTCGTTTCGCGGATGATCATCGCGTCGCCGTCGGGTGTCGTGAGATCCGACGGCCACGCGACGCGTTGCAGGAGTTGCCCCATGACAGGCGGCGCCACCGTCGCAATCCGTTCGGTATCCGTAAAACCTTCGCTCAATGCGCGCACCGACAGCGTCAGTCGAAAGCTGTCGTCCGAGTTGCTGCGCCGTACGTAGCCTTCTTCCATCAGCGTTTCCAGCAGACGCCGCGCCGTCGTGCGATGCAGGCCCGTGATTTCCGCGATCTGCTGGCTGGTCGCGCGGCCGTTTTCCATCGCGTTGAGCGCCTTCAGCACCTGGAGCCCGCGCGCCAGGCCGCGTACGTTCGTGTACGTCGTCACGATGAAAATATCCTTTTAATTCAACTATGTGCATTGTATGCACATTTTGGAGATTTTGTTGAGAGCGATACGGGCCGCTCATAGACTGCCATCAAAACCTGAACGGACAACGCCAGCCAGCGTGCCGTTCCAAGCACATTCTGGAGACAGTCAGACATGAGTCCCGCCCCCGACATCGTGGCCGGTCACGGTCACGCTCAACCCAACACGATCACGACGGATGTCGCCATCATCGGCGCCGGTCCCGTTGGTCTGATGATCGGCAACATCCTCGGCTTGCAGGGCGTGCGCGTGGTCATCGTCGAAAAGCTCGACCAGATCATCGACTACCCGCGCGCAATCGGCCTCGACGACGAAGCGCTGCGGGTGTTTCAGTCCGTGGGTCTGGTCGACGAACTGCTGCCGCACACCACGCCCAATCACTGGATGCGCTTCACGCTGAACGGTCAATGCTTCGCGTCGATCGAGCCGCGCACCGACGAGTTCGGGTGGCCGCGCCGCAACGCCTTCATTCAGCCGCTCGCGGACGGCATCCTGTACCGCGGGCTGCAACGCTTCGATCACGTGCAAACGTTGCTCGGGCAGACGGTCGCGAGCTTCGCGCAGGACGACGGCGGCGTGACGATCGAAGTCGCGGACGCATCAGGCGAGAAGAAATCGATTCGCGCGGCGTGGATGGTCGGCGCGGACGGCGGCAACAGCTTCGTGCGGCGCGCCCTCGACGTGCCGTTCGAAGGACGCACGAAGCCGAACCAATGGATCGTGATCGACGTGCGCAACGACCCGATCGGCTCGCCGCATGTCTACCTGCATTGCGATGCGAAGCGCCCTTACGTGTCGGCGGCGTTGCCGCACGGCATCCGCCGTTTCGAGTTCATGGTGATGCCGGGCGAAACGGAAGACGAACTGTCGAAACCGGAGAACATGGCGGCGCTGATGCGCAACGTCGTTGCGGAGCCGGACAAGGTCGACTACATCCGCAAACGCGTCTATACGCACAACGCGCGGCTCGCGAGCACGTTCCGCATGAAGCGCGTTCTGCTCGCGGGCGACGCGGCGCACATCATGCCCGTGTGGCAGGGGCAGGGCTACAACAGCGGCATCCGCGATGCGAGCAATCTCGGCTGGAAGCTCGCGATGGTCGTCAAGGGGCAGGCCCGCGACGCGCTGCTCGACACCTACACGATGGAGCGCCGCGCACACGCGCGCTCGATGATCCATCTGTCCGAAGTGGCGGGCGATATTTTCGCGCCGACCAGCCGCTTCGGCATGAAGGTGCGCGATACGTTCGTGCGGACCTTCAACGTGCTGCCCGCCGTGAAGCGCTATTTCGTCGAGATGCGTTTCAAGCCGATGCCGCGCTATGAAGAGGGCGTCGTGCTGTCGAACGTGCGCGCTCGCCGCGACGGCTGGCTTGCGCGTGCGCTCGCCAAAGCGGGCCATACGGCGCCCGGCCGTTTGCTCGGCCTGATGAGCGAGAAACGCGAGTCCTTGCTTGGGCGCATCGTGCATGGCCGCGATCCGTCGGCGGCGACCCCTGTCGGCCGCATGTTCATTCAGCCGCTCGTGCGTCTGGAGGACGGCAGCATCGTGCGTTTCGACGATGCGATCGGTAATCGCTTCGCGATCGTGGGCTGGGGCGCGGACCCGACCTTCGGACTCACGCCCGAGGCGCGCCGCATCTGGACGTCGATGGGCGGCTGCTTCGTGATGGCGAAGCCCGATACGCAACTGACGTTTCATGACGACGTGCCCGAAGGCGTGACGGCAATCGGCGATATCGACGGGCGCATGAAGGACTGGTTTGCGCGCGTGCCGGAATCGGTCGTGCTGCTGCGGCCCGACCGATTCGTCGCGGGGATGTGCTCGCCGCAGCGTGTGTCCGCACATGTCGTGCGGCTGGCCGACAAGCTGTCGCTGGCGACGGTCGCCGTCGGGCTTGAAGCAGATGCATCCGATGCGCAGCAAGACGCGGTGACGCCCTGCGAAACCGCTGCGGCAGGAGCTTGAGATGTCGAAGATCCGACTCGAGTGCATGTCGCACACGCCGCTGCACGGTTACTACGATCCCGCGCCGGAAATCGTCGCGGAGGTGGAGCGCATGCAGCGTGCAGCCCGCGAGCGCGTCGCCGCATTCGATCCCGAACTCGTGATCGTGTTCGCGCCGGACCACTACAACGGCTTCTTCTATGACGTGATGCCGCAGTTCTGCATCGGCGCGAATGCGACGGCAATCGGCGATTTCAACAGCGCGGCAGGGCCGCTGCCCGTCGCGCAGGAAGTGGCGCTCGCGCTTGCCGACGCCGTGCTCCAAAGCGATGTCGACGTGGCGGTGTCGTACCGGATGCAGGTCGATCACGGCTGCGCGCAGGCGCTCGATGTGCTGACGGGCGGCATCGACCGTTATCCCGTCGTGCCTGTTTTCATCAACTCCGTTGCGCCGCCGATGGCCTCGTGCCGCCGCGCGCGCCTGCTCGGCGATGCGATGGGCCGCTTCATCGCACGCATGGACAGGCGCGTGCTGCTGATCGGCTCGGGCGGCATTTCGCACGAACCGCCCGTGCCGGAGATCGAGGGCGCGGATGCCGTGGTGGCGGAGCGCCTGATCGCGGGTCGCAATCCGTCGCGTGAATCACGCGATGCGCGCGAGGCGCGCACGGTCGCCGCCGCCAAAGCCTTTACGGCGGGCGACAGCCGTTTGCATCCGCTCAATCCGTTCTGGGACCGCGCGTTTCTCGACCTGCTGCAAAGCGGCGACGTCGCGGCAACGGATGGACTCACCAACGACGCCATCAGGCGCGAAGGCGGCAAGTCGGCGCACGAA
This sequence comes from Paraburkholderia sp. Tr-20389, assembly GCF_017104565.1. GTDB lineage: Bacteria > Pseudomonadota > Gammaproteobacteria > Burkholderiales > Burkholderiaceae > Paraburkholderia. The sequence continues at coordinate 212,709 of NZ_JAAGPD010000001.1, forward strand.
ATCCGCGCGTGGATTGCGGCATTCGGCGCGCTTGCGGCGTGCGGACCGTACGAGGCATCCGTCGATTACTACCGTGCGATTCCCGAATGGATCGCGGGCTTCGGCGCGATGCACGCGCGCTCGCTCGAACATCAACACGCGGCGCGGCACACGCAGATCGCAACGGCGCTCGCACTCGCGTAAAGGGAGAACCCACTCATGTCGAATCAGCACACTATCCAGTCGATTGCCGCGCGTCTGCGTGAAGCCGAGGCATCGCGTCAGCCGGTCGCGCCGGTGCGCACCGAAATCGCTTCCGACGATGCCGCGCTCGCCTACGCGGTTCAACAGGTCAACGTCGATCTGCGTTGTCAGAAGGGCGAGCGCATCGTCGGCAGAAAGATCGGATTGACGTCGCTTGCCGTGCAGAAGCAGCTGGGTGTGGACCAGCCGGACTTCGGCACGCTGTTCGCGTCGATGGCCTATGGCGACAACCAGCCGATGCCGCTTTCCACGCTCATCCAGCCCAAGGTCGAAGCGGAAATCGCGCTCGTGCTCGAACGCGATCTGACGTCGGAGAAGCACACCTTCGCCGACCTGATCGGTGCGACGGCCTATGCGCTCGCCGCAATCGAAGTGGTCGACAGCCGCGTGCAGAACTGGGACATCCGCTTCGTCGATACCGTCGCGGACAACGCATCGAGCGCGCTGTTCGTGCTCGGCAGCCGTCCTGTGCCGTTGCGCGACGTCGACTTGACGGCGTGCGCGATGACGCTCGCGCAAGACGGCGAAGTGCTGTCGCGCGGCAACGGTTCCGCCTGCCTCGGCAATCCGCTCAACGCAGCCGCATGGCTCGCGGACCGCATGGTGCAACTCGGCACGCCGCTGCGTGCGGGCGACATCGTGCTGACGGGCGCACTCGGCCCGATGGTCGCGGTGAAAGAGCCCGGCACATACACGGTACAGATCGAAGGACTCGGCAGCGTGCGCGCCGCGTTCAGCGCCTGATTCATCTATCACGGAGACACACATGGCAATCGGAACGCCCAAACGCAAGGCCGCGATCATCGGCTCGGGCAACATCGGCACGGATCTGATGATCAAGATCATGCGCCATAGCGAACACCTGGAAATGGCGGCGATGGTCGGCATCGATCCCGCATCCGACGGCCTCGCGCGCGCCGCGCGGCTCGGCGTCGCGACGACGCACGAAGGCGTGCAAGGGCTGACGCGTCTGCCCGTGTTCGATGAGATCGACTTCGTGTTCGACGCGACGTCGGCGGGCGCGCACGTGAAAAACGATGCGCTGCTGCGCACGCTCAAGCCCGGCATTCGCATGATCGACCTCACGCCTGCCGCGATCGGCCCGTATTGCGTGCCCGTCGTGAACCTCGACGCGTATCTGGATGCGCCCAACGTCAACATGGTCACGTGCGGCGGACAGGCGACGATTCCGATGGTCGCGGCCGTGTCGCGCGTCGCGAAGGTGCATTACGCGGAAATCGTCGCGTCGATCAGCAGCAAGTCGGCGGGACCGGGCACGCGCGCGAACATCGACGAGTTCACGGAAACGACCTCGAAGGCGATCGAAGCCGTGGGCGGCGCGCGCAAGGGCAAGGCGATCATCGTGCTGAATCCCGCCGAACCGCCACTGATGATGCGCGACACCGTGTACGTGCTGTCCGACACGGCGGACCGCGCGCAGATCGAAGCCTCCGTCGAACAGATGGCGGGCGCCGTCAATGCCTATGTACCGGGCTATCGGCTCAAGCAAAAGGTCCAGTTCGACGACATTCCCGCCGATGCGCCGCTCGACATTCCGGGTCTTGGCCGCTTCAGCGGTCTGAAGACGTCGATCTTCATCGAAGTGGAAGGCGCCGCGCACTACCTGCCTGCGTACGCGGGCAATCTCGACATCATGACTTCCGCCGCGCTCGCGACGGCCGAGCGCATGGCCGCGACCCTCGCGAATGCAGAAGCGTAAGGAGCACACAGACATGAACAACGTGAGCAAGAAACTCTACATCTCCGACGTGACGCTGCGCGACGGCATGCACGCGATCCGTCATCGCTATTCGATCGACGACGTGCAGCGGATCGCGCGCGCACTCGACGATGCAAAAGTCGACAGCATCGAAGTCGCGCATGGCGACGGCCTGCAAGGTTCGAGCTTCAACTACGGCTTTGGCGCGCACAGCGATCTCGAATGGATCGAAGCCGTGGCGGACGTCGTGCAACACGCGAAGATCGCGACGCTGCTGTTGCCCGGCATCGGCACGATCCATGATCTGAAGGCTGCTTACGACGCCGGCGCGCGCGTGGTGCGCATCGCCACGCATTGCACCGAAGCCGATATTTCGAAGCAGCACATCGAGTACGCACGCGAACTCGGTATGGATACGGTCGGCTTTCTGATGATGAGCCACATGACCACGCCGGAGAACCTCGCGATCGAAGCGAAGAAGATGGAAAGCTACGGCGCGACCTGTGTGTACGTCGTGGACTCGGGCGGTGCGATGAACATGAGCGACATCCGCGCGCGCTTCAGGGCGCTCAAGGCGGCGCTCGATCCTTCGACGCAGACGGGCATGCACGCGCATCACAACCTGAGCCTCGGCGTCGCGAATTCGATCGTCGCGGTGGAAGAGGGCTGCGATCGCATCGACGCGTCGCTGGCGGGGATGGGCGCGGGCGCGGGCAATGCGCCGCTCGAAGTGTTCATCGCGGCGGCGGAGCGCATGGGCTGGAACCACGGCACCGATCTCTACACGTTGCTCGATGCCGCCGACGACATCGTGCGGCCGCTGCAGGATCGACCCGTGCGCGTGGACCGCGAGACGCTCGCGCTCGGCTATGCGGGCGTCTATTCGAGCTTCCTGCGTCACGCGGAAATAGCCGCGAAGAAATATGACCTGAAGGCCGTCGACATTCTCGTGGAGCTTGGCAAGCGCCGCATGGTGGGCGGCCAGGAAGACATGATCGTCGATGTCGCGCTCGACCTGAAGCAGCGCGTGGCCGCAGTGCAAGCGTAAAGCCGGTTTTTCCTCGAAACGTAAAGAAACGAAGCGCCATCAAGAGCGCCGTTCAATTCAACATTGGAGACTTACATGAATGCGTCAACGAAATCGCCCGTGCGTTCCGGCAGCGCGCTCACGATCGGCCTGTGCCTCGTGGTCGCGCTGCTCGAAGGGCTCGATCTGCAATCGACGGGCATCGCCGCGCCGCGCATGGCGCGCGAGTTCCATCTCGCCGTCGCGCAGCTTGGCTGGGCGTTCAGCATCGGTGCGCTGGGGCTGCTGCCGGGCGCGGCGATCGGCGGCAGGCTCGCCGATCGCATTGGCCGCAAGCGGGTGCTGATGTTGTCGGTCGCGCTGTTCGGCGTGTTCTCGATCGCGACGACCCAGGTATGGGATCTGAACAGCCTGCTCGCCGCGCGCTTCATGACGGGTCTCGGGCTGGGCGCCGCGATGCCGAACCTGATCGCGCTGTGCGCCGAGGCCGCGCATCCCGATCAGCGCAACACGGCCGTCGGTGCGATGTACTGCGGCATGCCGTTCGGTGCGGCGCTTGCGGCCGTGATCGGCATCGTGAGTCCCGGCGACGACGGCTGGCGGCACATCTTTTATGTCGGCGGTTTTGGTCCGCTGCTGGTGCTGCCGCTGCTCGCGCTGTTCATGAAGGAGTCGACGCATTTCATCGCGCTCGGCAAGCACGCGCATCGCGAGGCTGCCGCCAGTGTCACGCATGCATTGTGGAAAGAGGGCCGCGGCAGCACGACGATCGCGCTGTGGGTCAGCTATCTCTGCACGCTGATCGTGCTGTATTTCCTGATCAACTGGCTGCCGTCGATGGTGCTGTCACGCGGCCTGACGCGCGTGCAGGCTGGCGTCGTGCAGATGATGTTCAACATCGGCGGCGGCATCGGCGCAATCGTGATCGCGGGCCTGATGGACCGCATCGGCAAGAAGCCGACCGTGACGGGCATGTATGTCGGCATCGCAGCGGCGCTAGCTGCGCTCGCGGGTGCGACGGGCAGCGTGTCGATGGCCTGCGGCGGGCTGCTGGCCGGGCTGTTTCTGGTCGGCGGCCAGTCGGTGCTGTACGCGCTCGCCGGCAGCGCCTATCCGACGCAGGTGCGCGGCACGGGTGTCGGCGCGGCGGTTGCCGTGGGCCGGGTCGGCTCGATCGTCGGCCCGCTGATCGCGGGACAACTGTTCGCCATCGGGCAAGGCCCGTCGATGCTCGTCACCGCGAGCATTCCGTTGATCGCCGTTGCAGCGATCGGCGCGCTCGCGGTGGTCGCGAAATTTCCGCGCGAGACGCTGGTTGCGTCCCGCGCCGTGAGTACCGAATCAATCTGAATCGAAGGGACGTTAAATGACTACGACGCAAGCACATAGCGAAGCCGCCACGAGCAAGTTCGTGAGCGTGATGGAGAACGGCACGGAACTGCGGCTGCATTACAACGATGCGGGCGACGGCAAGGAAACCGTCGTCATGCTGCACGGCTCGGGACCGGGCGCGAGCGGTTGGGCGAATTTCAACCGCAATGTGGATGCATTCGTCGATGCGGGGTATCGCGTGATCCTGCTCGACTGTCCCGGTTGGGGCAAGAGCGATTCGATCGTTTGCACGGGTTCGCGTTCGGACCTCAACGCGCGTTTGCTGAAGGGCGTGCTCGATACGATCGGCGTGGAGCGCGTGCATATCGTCGGCAATTCGATGGGCGGGCATAGCGCGGTGGCGTTCGCGCTCGCGTATCCGGAGCGTGTCGGCAAACTGGTGCTGATGGGCGGCGGCACGGGCGGCCCGAGCCAGTTCGTGCCGATGCCGACGGAAGGCATCAAGCTATTGCAGGCGCTGTATCGCGAGCCGACGCTGGAGAATCTGAAGAAAATGCTCAACGTGTTCGTGTACGACCCGAGCACGATGACGGAAGAGCTGATGCAGGCGCGGCTGTCGAACATGCTCGCGCGGCGCGATCACCTGGAGAACTTCGTCAAGAGCCTCGCGGCGAATCCGAAGCAGTTTCCGGACTATGGGCATCGTCTGGGCGAGATCAAGTCGCCCGCACTCGTGATCTGGGGGCGCGACGACCGCTTCGTGCCGATGGATGTGGGCTTGCGGCTGGTTTGGGGGTTGCCGGAAGCCGATCTGCATGTGTTCGGCCGCTGCGGACATTGGGCGCAGTGGGAGCATGCGGAGAAGTTCAACCGGATGGTGCTGGAGTTCCTGGCCTGATTGTGCCGTTGTGCGGGCGCGAGGTTTCCGCTGAGGAAACCTCGCGCGAACGACACAGCAACGCGCGGTGAACGGGATAGCACTTGAAATACAGCCCTGGTAACGTATTCTGGCTTAACGGTCTTGCCGCGCCGCACAGGGCTGCATCATCGATGCGCGCGCACGCGGTACCGATCGTGTCGACATGGCTGAGCGAGCATGGCCTGAGCAGCACCCGAGAACCGACGCACAGAGGGAGAGCATCGTGGCCACCGTCGCGGTCCGAACGAATTCTCCGGGTACGGATTCCGCGCGCAGCGGAATGGACGCCGACGCGCTACGCCGCGGCGTACTCGACAACCTCATTTGTCTGCAGGCTCGTCCGCCCGCCATCGCGACGCCGCACGACTGGTACATGGCACTCGCTTACAGCGTGCGTGACCGCATGCTGGCGCGCTGGGCCGCGACGTTCCAGACCTACGCCGCGCAGGAATTGCGGGTGGCGTGCTATCTTTCCGCCGAATTCCTGATCGGACCGCAACTCGGCAACAACCTCGTCAACCTCGGAATCGAGGACGACGCGCGTGCGGCCATGCAGTCATTGGGCCAGGATCTCGACAGCCTGCTTGCGCTGGAGGAAGAGCCGGGGCTTGGCAACGGCGGGCTCGGACGGCTGGCGGCCTGTTATCTGGATTCGCTCGCGACGCTCGAAATCCCGTCCGTCGGCTATGGCATCCGCTACGAGTTCGGCATCTTCGATCAGGAGATTCACGACGGCTGCCAGGTCGAGGTGACCGACAAATGGCTGCAAAAGGGCAATCCGTGGGAGATCGTGCGCCCGAACGTCGCGTACTACGTGGCCTTTGGCGGCCACACCGAAAGCGGCGTCGACGAGCAGGGGCGATACACGGTGCGCTGGGTGCCCGTGCGCATGGTCAAGGGCGTGGCCTGCGACACGCCGATGCTCGGGTTTCGCGTCAATACCTGCAACACGCTTCGTCTGTGGAAGAGCGAAGCCGTCGAGTCGTTCGATCTGCAAGACTTCAATGCCGGCGATTATTACCAGGCGGTGCAGGAGAAGGTGATTTCCGAAACGCTGTCGAAGGTGCTCTATCCCAACGACGAGCCCGAGGCCGGCAAGCGCCTGCGCCTCGCACAGCAGTACTTTTTCGTGTCGTGCTCGTTGCAGGACATGTTGCGTCTGCTCGATCTGAAGGGCGAACCGGTCGCGCGTTTCGCCGATATGTTCACGGTGCAGTTGAACGACACGCATCCTTCCATCGCGGTGGCTGAATTGATGCGTCTGCTGATCGACGTGCGAAGGGTTCCGTGGGACGACGCGTGGGCGATCACCTGCCGCGCGCTCGCGTACACCAATCACACGCTGTTGCCGGAGGCGCTCGAAACGTGGGGGTTGCCGCTCTTCGGCCGCTTGCTGCCGCGTCCCCTCGAGATCATCTACGAGATCAACCGGCGTTTCCTCGAGTTGGTGCGGCGCGCGTATCCCGGCGACGAGGCGCGCGTCGCGCGTATGTCGCTGATCGACGAGAGCGGCGACAAGAGAGTCCGCATGGCGCATCTGTCGACAGTCGGCAGCCATGCCGTCAACGGTGTCGCCGAACTGCACTCGACCTTGCTCCGGCAAACCGTGCTGCGAGACTTCGCCGAGTTGTGGCCGGAGCGCTTCATGAACGTCACGAACGGCGTCACGCCGCGCCGGTTCATGCTGTTGAGCAATCCGGGCCTTGCGAGCCTGCTCGATGAGACGGTGGGCAAAGGTTGGGCCACCGACCTCACACGGCTGCGCGCATTGGAGGCGCACGCCGACGATCTCGCATTCCAGCAGAAGTGGCGCGAAGTGAAACTGTCGAACAAGAGGGTACTGGCGGAGCGGATCGGCAAGGTCACGAATATTTCCGTCGATCCCAGCGCGCTATTCGACATTCAGGTCAAACGCATTCACGAGTACAAACGGCAGCATTTGAATGCGCTGTACATCGTTACGCTTTATCAGCGCTTGCGTCGCAATATCGAACAAGGTGTCGTTCCGCGTTGCTTCATCTTCGGCGGGAAGGCGGCGCCGGGCTATGCGATGGCGAAGTTGATGATCCGCCTGATCACGGGCATTGCCGAAGTCGTCAACAACGATGCCGCGATGGAAGGCCGGCTCAAGGTCGTCTTTTATCCCGACTTCAATGTGAAGAACGCGCACTTCATCTATCCGGCCGCCGATCTGTCCGAGCAGATTTCGACGGCGGGCAAGGAAGCGTCGGGCACGGGCAACATGAAGTTCATGATGAACGGCGCGCTCACGATCGGCACGCTGGACGGCGCGAACATCGAGATCCGCGACGAAGCGGGGAGCGATAACTTTTTCCTTTTCGGTCTGACTGCTGCACAGGTGGAAAACGTCAAGCGCGAAGGCTATCGGCCTGCGCTCCATGTCGAGCGCAATGCCGAACTGCGCGAGACACTGGATCTGATCGCAGACGGCTATTTTTCGCGAGGCGACCGGCAGGTGTTCCGTCCGCTCGTGGATAACCTGCTCAACGTCGATCCGTTTCTGGCGCTCGCCGATTACGCGGATTACGTCGCTTGCCAGGAGCGCGTGAGTTCCGCGTGGCAAGACCCTGTGCGCTGGACGCGGATGTCGATCCTCAACACGGCGCGCTCGGGGAAGTTCTCGTCGGATCGCGCGATTGGCGAATACTGCGAGCGGATCTGGAACATCTCGCCGGTACGAATCGCTCTCGATCAAAGTTGAGACCGGGCCGATCGCGTGCGTCGTCGAGATAACGTTACGACGGCATGCGCTTGAGTTCATCGATGCGCTGACGGTAGCTGCGCAGCAGACAGGCTTTGTCGCTGCATGCATCGCGCGAACTGCGAATCCATGTACGCTGGTCGGCGCGCAAGCGGCTCTTGTTGGACGAAGCGTTCATCTTCTGGGCGTAGATTTCGGCCAATGTCCTGTCGATGCGGGTCAGTTCCTCGTCCCCGCAAATGAGCCGCGCCTGAACCGAGATGAGCTTGCTGCAATCCAGACTGTGCGTGAGTGACGCTTTGGATTCGTATCGTGTTTCGAGCAGCCCAGGCTTGCATAGACCCTGCAGCGATTTGCATGCGATGTCGCGCCCGACCCATGCCATGTCTCCTGCGCCATAGCGTTTGACGAATCGATTGATTGCTGCCTGGCTGATTCCTCTTTGCATCGCATTGGCGGCGATGATCTCGTTGCAGAGCGAATCCGCGGCGTAGCTTTTCCCATCGCGCCGGTAGCAGCTGTGAAAGCCGAGCGTCCCGGTACCCATGACGCTGCGGCGTTCCCCTGAAGCAAACAGGATCGAAGCGCAAGCGGATGCGCACTTCGCATGATCGGGAACGATCGTGTAGACGCGGACCTTATCCATTGCATCGACGACGCGAAACGCGGCCTCGACGTTACCCCCCGGACTGTTCAAAACAAGGACGACGAGTCCTTCGTCATCGCGGCCGGCGAGTCTGGCAATCGCCGCGAATTTCTCTGCGTCGCCGTCCTGGATACGCCCTTCGGCCCGCACCACTTTCAGCTGGGTCTGCGGCTGGGTGTCGAGCTTGAAATCCATCGCTCGCGCTACACCGGGAAGCATGAGCACGGTGAAGCAGACATACGGCAGCAACCGTGCGCGCCCGGTGAATTGCATCGTCATGGTCCGGGCAGGAACTCGATGTCTCCATACCAGGCGCGTGTCTCGGTACCCGTGTTGTCGGTATCCGTCAGGAGGCCATAGCCGGTAATCCGTCCGGGCGGTTCATGAAAGACCTTCTCGTAGTCTTTCACGATGTTGCGGCGCAGGGTTTGCCACTGACCCGCATCGCCGGGTTGACCGGACAACACGATCATCTGTACGCGTTTGGTATGAGGGTTGGCGATGGCGGTGCCGGGCGCCGCATTGGTCGACCAGACGTACATCAGCGTGGCATAGGGCAGCTCCTGGCCACCCATGCTCTTGGCCAGATCCATCTTGGCGCGGTCGAACATCGACAGCTTGCTCTTGTCGCCGTCGAAAGCAAATACCAGCCGTGCGGGCGCGTCTTCTTTCGATCCCACCCGGTTGTCGGCGCCTTCGATCGGCTTGTCCGCTTTCCAGCGCCATGTCACGACGGGCGTATGGCTCAGGTCGATATTGCCGTCGTGCATCAGCGCAGAAGCCGAGCGGTTCGCGTCGGCCTGCAGAACCGTCGTCTGGCCGTCCTTAACGAGCGTGTAGTGCGTGATCGCCTTGCCCTTCGCGACGGGCAGGTTCTTCCAGGTCGCCGGCAGCGATGCGCCGGGCTCCATCGTCGAAAAGGCGATGCCGGGCTTTTCGTCCTGCGCAAGGAGGGTCAGCGGCGACAGCAGGAGAGCGGTGCACAAGACGATCCGCACGGGCCAGGCTGCCGGTTTTTGCAGACGCGAAATGGATAGTGGAAGCATTGTTGTCACATTCGGCTGTTCGCCGGAATGCCCCGTTTCAACAGACGGATTTGATAACGAACGTCGCTCTCTGAGCAGCATCGTATCGTTCAAGTGGCGGATGGCGATATCCGTTCAGTCACGGATTCTGACCATGTTTTTGCGGCTGCGTCGAGCATTGCTTCAGGTGCTGTTTGCCCGCTTTGGAAATTAAAGTATTACATAAAAAACTCGCGGTTCCGCCCAGAGGGGGAAAGGGGTTAACCCAGCCCCCTCTACTGAGGGGGCCTCGCCGTCACGTGCGTGAGTAAGCTGACGAGGTGGAATAACGCGTAGGAGCAAAGCATGCAATTTCTCGACGACTCGCTGCACCCGGAGCATCAGGACAAGGTAGTGATCACGGTCGCGCCGTACGGGCCCGAATGGATGCCGGAAGATTTCCCCGAAGACATCCCCGTGACGATGGAAGAGCAGATCCAGAAGGCCGTCGACTGCTACAACGCAGGCGCCACGGTGCTGCATCTGCATGTGCGCGAACTCGACGGCAAGGGCTCGAAGCGTCTGTCGAAGTTCAACGAGCTGATCGCCGGCGTGCGCGCCGCAGTGCCCGACATGATCATCCAGGTCGGCGGCTCCATTTCGTTCGCGCCGGAAAACGACGGCCAGGCCGCCAAGTGGCTGTCCGACGACACGCGTCACATGCTCGCCGAACTCGATCCAAAGCCGGATCAGGTCACTGTCGCGATCAACACGACGCAGATGAACATCATGGAGCTGCTGTATCCGGAATACCTCGCAGGCACCTCGCTCGCGAACCCCGCGTACCAGGCCGCGTACAGCGAGATGACCGTGCCCGCTGGTCCGGCATGGGTCGAAGAGCATCTGCGCCGTCTGCAGGCATCGGGCATCCAGCCGCATTTCCAGCTGACGGGCATGCACGCGCTCGAAACGCTCGAACGGCTGGTGCGCAAGGGCGTGTACACGGGTCCGCTGAACCTGACGTGGATCGGCATCGGCGGCGGCTTCGACGGTCCGAACCCGTTTAACTTCTTCAACTTCATTCATCGCGCGCCGAACGGCTGCACGCTGACGGCCGAGTCGCTGCTGAAGAACGTGCTGCCGTTCAACACGATGGCGCTGGCGATGGGTCTGCATCCGCGCTGCGGCATCGAAGACACGATCATCGATCAGCACGGCAACCGCATGACCTCGGTGCAGCAGATCGAGCAGACGGTGCGCATCGCGCGCGAACTGGGCCGCGAGATCGCGAGCGGCAAGGAAGCGCGCGACATCTACCGGATCGGCGTGCAATACCGTGACGCCGACGAGACGCTCGCCGCGAACGGCATGGCGCCGAACCGCACGCGAGGCGTGAAGAATCTTCCGCTGCGCGCGGCATAAAGAACGGCACCGTGCCGGACATGGCTGCGAAACGCCCGGCACGGTTGCAAGGTAGTGCTCTCCGGCAAGAGCCGGGAGTTTGACGGATATCCATCGACGGTTCGTTGGTCCGGCGGACAAACACGGACGCCAACGAGAGAGATGCAAAGGAGACGAAGTTATGCTGATGCAGCATGCCGAACCCACCGCTGGCGACGTGCCGGCGACGCAATCGGATGTGCGTGCTTACGCCTGGGTGGTTTTTGCACTGACGGTCGGATTGCTGCTATCCGACTACATGTCGCGGCAGGTTCTGAATGCCGTGTTTCCGCTGCTCAAGTCTGCATGGGACCTCTCCGACGCCCGGCTGGGCGCACTGAGCAGTATCGTCGCGCTGATGGTGGGCGTACTCACGTTCCCGCTGTCGGTGCTCGCGGACCGTTGGGGCCGCGTGAAGAGCATCGTGTTGATGGCAGCACTGTGGAGTCTCGCAACTCTCGGCTGCGCGATTTCCACGAGCTACGGTGAAATGCTGGTGGCGCGCGCTTTCGTCGGTATCGGCGAGGCTGCGTATGGCAGCGTCGGTATCGCGGTCGTCCTGAGCATTTTCCCGACGCGGCTGCGCTCCACGCTCACCGGCGCATTCATGGCGGGCGGGGCGTTCGGCTCGGTGCTCGGCATGGCGGTCGGCGGCGCGGTCGCGGCACATCTCGGCTGGCGCTGGGCATTCGGTGCGATGGCTGTCCTTGGCATCGTGCTCGTCGTGTTCTACCGGTTCATCGTGACGGAAAAGCGCGTGGCGCCGTTGCAGCCTTCCTGCCTGAATACGCGGCCGGAGAGCCTCGGTGTGCGCATGAGTCTGCGTGCGCTGATGAAGGGCTTGTTCTCCACGAAGTCCGTCGTCTGTGCGTATGTGGGCAGCGGTATTCACCTGCTCGTGCCCGCTGCGGTGTGGGCATGGATGCCGAGCTTCCTGAACCGCTACTACGGCATGGCGCCCGGTAAGGCCGCGATGATCGGTGCGTTGTTCGTGCTGGTGACGGGCCTGGGCATGGTGGTGTGCGGCAATCTGGCGGACCGGCTCAGCAAGCGTTCGCGGGAAAGGAAGTGGGGTACTGCGATCGTCTTTTGCCTGATCTGCTTCGTGATGCTCGCGATCGGATTCCGCATGCCGGCCGGGCCGCTGCAACTCGTCGTCATCGGTGTGGGCATGTTTTTCAGCGCCGGCGCAAGCGGTCCGTCGGGCGCGATGGTGGCCAACCTCACGCCGCCGTCGATCCACGCATCCGCATTTGCGACGCTGACGCTGGCCAACAACCTGCTGGGCCTCGCGCCCGCAGCTATCCTGACCGGGATCCTCGCCGACCACATCGGTCTGCTCGGCGCGCTGCAACTCGTGCCGTTTGCGCCTCTCATCGCCACGTTTGCGTTCTACATCGGAAAGCGCAACTACGGCCGTGACATGGACCGCGTGAACGCCCTGCGGGAGCGGGCCGCGCTCTGTTGACGAACGCGTGTCATCCGCGCCATCGCGCATAAAACGGCTCCCGCGATCCACATCGGTCGCGGGCTTCCGGTTTCCTTTACCTGCAACAAATCAAACGGGAGTGTTCCCTTGAAAACAAACTCAGCACGCATGCTTGCTGTCGGCGGATTACTCATTGCATTGTCGATCAATGCCTGGGCACAGGGTGGTGCCACAGCCAGCGCTCCGGTTGCATCGACGGTCGAGGCGTCGGGCGCGACTACTCCGGCTACGGGGAAAAAAGCGGATCGGGCACTGCGGAAAAAAGTGTACGCGGCGATCGGTAAGAATAAGGAGATCAAGGCCGGAAGTATCAGTGTCACGGCCAAAAACGGTGCGGTCATGCTGAATGGTACGGTTCCGGACGCCAATCAGATTCCCACGATCGTGGAGATCGCGAAAGGTGTTCCGGGTGTGACCTCCGTCACCAGCAAACTGGTGGTTCAAAAACCGTTTGGCGGTCAGTAAGCACCCTTCGACGCAAATGGACAGAGCCGGTTCATGACCGGCTCTGTCCATTTGCGGGTCGCCGCGCCGCAGTTCGAGCGAGCATCGCTCTGATCGCGGTGCCTCGTCTAAAGTCCCAGGTTCGCCCCCGGCCGACATTCGGTTGCGGTGCCGCGCGAATTCCCGCCGATCGACAACAGGGCGTTCGCCCACCCCCCAGGTTTCTTCATTGGCACGACGCGCGATCAGCGACTGCGCGATCCGACGCGACACACTGCCGCATCGAAGCGCCTGGCGCCCGCCGGGCCGTATGCGGCAAGCCCTTTTCTTCATCGCCCCCACTACGGAAAACCCTGCCCCCCGCCGATGGGGGTAACGACCAGGGCATCGATGTCTATTCTCTCGTAGTGGATGCAATGTCCCTTCAAGAAGAATCGGATCGTTATGCATCGAACCAGAACACAGTACGGAGACCTAATGAAGGTAAAACTGAAAACGACGGCATCGGCAGCAGCACTGCTCGCAATCGCTGGTGCCGCGCATGCGCAATCATCGGTAACGCTGTACGGCACGATCGATTCCGGCCTGCTCTGGCAGAACACGTCGGCGGCGAATTTTCTGCCGGTCGCGTCGAAGAACCCGAACCTCGGACACGTCTTTCGCTTCAAGGACGGCGGTCTCTATTCGAGCCTCTGGGGCTTGAAGGGCAGTGAGGACATCGGCGGCGGCTACAAGGTCAACTTCCGCTTGCAGGGCTCGTTCGACAGCGGCACGGGCAAGTTCCAGCTGAGCGATACGCCGAACGCGCCGGCGCTCTTCAACCAGATCGCGACGGTTGGCGTATCGGGACCATTCGGCAAGTTCGACATGGGCCGCCAGCTCGCGCCGATGGCCTATGCATTCGCCGATACCGACGTGCGCAACGCATGGTTCTTCGGCAGTGTTCTGACTGCATGGCTGACCATGAACCAGCAGTCGGGCTGGACGGCCAACAGCACGAACGGCAGCATCGGCGCACTCTATGACAGTAACGCGCTGGTGTACAACTCGCCGAACTTCTATGGCTTTTCGGCAGCGCTCGAATATGCGCCCGGTGGCGTTGCGGGTCATTTCCAGGGCGGCACGCGCGAGTCGGCCGTGCTCAAGTATTCGAACTTCGGCCTGAACCTCGCAGCCGTCTATTACAACGGCCACGACACGAGCCCGTACCCGTATCCGACCGCCGCCAATCCGGGCGCGACGCCCATTCCGGCAACCGGTCAGAACAACAACCGCTTCGTTTATTTCGGCGGAAAGTACACGTGGAAAGGGCTCTCGGTCTCAGGCTCGTTCAGCAACGGCCGCAATCCGGCGAATCCGAACGGCAACCTGGCTGCGGGCATCGCTTCGGGCGATTTCGACATGTGGACGGGGGGCATCGGTTATCGTTTCTCTCCGGCGTTCGAACTCACGTCGGGCGTCTACTACGTGAAGGACGAGAAGCATAACCAGAACCAGTCGACCGCCTACGTGCTGGGTGCCGATTACAACCTGTCCAAGACGACGACGCTGTACGCACAGGGCGGCTATGTGTCCAACCGTGGCACGATGAATCAGACACTCGTGTACGGCCAGCCGGTCGCTGTGGGCAAGAACACGGCTGCGGGCATGCTGGGCATCCGTCACTCCTTCTGATCTTCCGATGTCGAAGCGGGTTCGGCGGCGCTGGTCGCCGAACCCGGTACGGCGCTTCGAGTGCGTGAGCGGCATGTGAGCCGGTGATGCGCGGCCCGCGCAAGACGCGCGCAGTCGACTCGCAGCCGCATCAGGGTGGCTGCATCGGCAAGTCTGTACGTCCGCCGTGTGCTGTCGACGGGTAAGTCAGCTATTGCTGAATTTGCGGGGCGCCACCTGCGGCGGCGCGCCGTTGCGCGACAACGATGCTGGCGGCCTCGGCATTGTCAGGATAGTAGGCCCACTCGTCAGGGTTGAAGCCGGCGGCGAACCACTCATTCAGTTCGGCGACCACCTGAGCGCGCGTCTTCGGGGCTGACGGATCATATGAACCCGATGAAGCCTGCGCGTAGGCGGAGGCCACACAGGACGCGCCGAGCAGCGCACCCAGAGCAAGGCGTGAGAAAGTACCCATGGCGTCGGCGTCCGTAAAATGGATAGCGCTTTTTATTGTAGGCGCTGCGCGGAGATCTGCAGGCGATCTCGCATCCAATCGCATTGCCGTGGATCAGCGCACTGCTTATGATCTCTTCCTCACACGCGAAATCATTGCCGCGAGCCTGGTGCGTAAAGCGTCATACCGGGCGGACGTTCAGACTTCGTTTACCAACTGGAAAGGAGAGTGCTGATGGTTTTCGAACTGGCTCACATCGTGATCTTGCCGGGCAAGGCTGCCGAGTTCGAAGCGGGCGTCGCCGAGGCGGTTCCGCTTTTTCTGCGTGCGCAGGGCTGTAGTGGTGTGAAATTGCATCGGACCATCGAGCATCCGGAGCAGTACGTTCTGCAGGTCGAGTGGTCGAAGGTCGACGATCACATGATCACCTTCAGGGAATCCGCCGACTTTCAGGCGTGGCGGCAACTCGTTGGCCCGTATTTCAAGGAGCCGCCTGTCGTGGTGCATACGGAGGTCGTGGTCGGCTGAATCGTCCGGCTCGAAGGTCGTTGACGGCGGCGACCCATGCGGTCGCCGTTTTCCGTTATGCATTCGCGGTGCGTGTCGGGGCGCGTCACGACCCGACTGTCCGGTGACCTTCCGTGGCAGATGCAGGATGAGACCTCTGCGCATCTGCATCGGCAAGCGCTTCCTCGACATCCGACTGATGAAACAACGCTTCGTGCATCTTCTGCGCGTCGAACGCCTTTTCCCATTTTGCAATGACGACTGCCGCGACTGCATTGCCGATAATGGACGTGACGGAGCGCGCTTCGCCCATGAAGCGATCGATGCCGACGAGCAGCGCAATCGCGCTCAGCGGAAGAACGCAGGCTCCGCGCTCGACGTACCCAACGTGATCAGGATTTCCGTCTTGAGGTGGGATCGAATCTTCGCGGGAGACGATTGCAGAGAAGACACCTGCTCGCACGGTCGTCGATAACGACGCCCGTGCACGACTTCAGCTAACGCAGCAAGTCAGAACGAACTCACCGCAGCCATGCAAACGCAGCAAGCGCGACCATCACCGTGATCGCGCCGCCGATGCGCGTCGCGATCTGCGCGAACGGCATCAGTTCCATGCGGTTCGCGGCGGTGAGAATGGCGACATCGCCGGTGCCGCCAAGGCCGCTGTGCGTTGCGTTGACGATGGCGGCTTCGACGGGATACATGCCCGTCCAGCGCGCGACGATGAAGCCGGTGGCGACGAGTGTGAGCACCGTCGACACGGCCGTCACGATGTTCACCCAATGAAACGCCGTGACGATCTCGCCCCACGGCGTCATGGCGACGCTGATGGCGAACATCAATGGATAGGTGACAGCCGTCGAGAAAAAGCCGTACATGAAGCGCGCGCCGCCTCGCACGCGCGGCGACACGATCTGAAAGAACTGCGCCGCGACGACCATCACGAGCATGACGACGGGCGCGGGCCAGTCGAAATATTGATGGCTCAGCACGCCGAGCAGATACAGCGCAATGGCCGTCGCGCCTGCTGCAGCGACCGAATTGACATCGAATTCGAACGACCGCGGGTTCGCGCCCGTCACGTCGTCGTCACCGCCGGCGACCGTGAGCCGCCCGTTGCCAGTGAGATGCGGACGGCGCGCGCCGAGATAGCTCAGCAAGCCCGCGCAGCAGATCGCCGCGATATTGCCGAGCATCACGGCCGACAGCACCTGCGCGAACAGCGGTCCCTGTTCGACGCCGAGGATCTGCGCATAACCGGCCGACAGCGGCAGTGCACCTTCGCCGACGCCGCCTGCCATGATGGGCACGACGACCATGAACAGCGCGTGCCGGATGTCGAGGCCCAGCAGCGTGCCGACTGCCGTGCCGACGCACGCGGCGGCAATCGATCCCACCGCGACGGGTACGAAGATACGCACGAAGCCCTTGACGAGCGTCTGTCGGTCCATGCTCAGCACACTGCCGACGATGATCGCCGCAATGAACAGGTACAGAAAGTTCGATTGCTTCGTGAAGGTGGTCACCGCTTTGGCGATCGGCTCGGGCATCAGCTTGTAGTAGACCAGCATCGATGGGATGAAGGCCGCGAAGATCGACGTCGCGCCGATGTGCCGGATCCACGGAATGCGCTTCGCGAGTTCGGCGCAGGTGAAGCCGCCGACGGCCACGAGTGCGATACCCGTTGGGAGGTCCGATGCGAGCTTGCCGTGTGCCGTCATCAATCCAAGCACGGCGATCAGAAGCAGATACACGGGCAGCGGCAGGGCGCCGACACGAAGATCGAATACGCGCCACCAGCGCTCTTTGATGCTGGCCTTTTCGCCACGGACTTGATGCGTTGCTGTATCCATTGACGTGTCTCCCCTTACACAAAAATCAGCAGCGACGCGCCGTACACGACCAGACCGACCGCGAACGTCATCACCGTGAAGCCGAGCACCCGCTGCACGCCGACACCTGCCATCGCGACGACAGGCGCGGCCCAGAACGGCTGCATCATGTTCGACACCTGCTCGCCCATCGCGACGGCCATCGTCGTCGCGGGAACGGAGGCATGCAGCGCGACAGCGGCGGGCACCACGAACGGACCCTGCACGGCCCAATGTCCGCCGCCGCTGGGAATGAAGAACGTCACGATCAGCGAGCACACGTAGCTCCAGAACGGCAGCGTGTGTGCATTCGAAATCGCGATGAAGAAGTGCGAAATCACATCGGGCAAGCCCGTTGCGTCCATCATGCCCATGATGCCGCCGTAGAGCGGGTACTGAAGCATCATCGAACCCGTTTGCTTCGCGGCGTTCTTGATGGCGTCCGCGTACGCGAGCGGATAGCCGTGAAGGATCACGCCCGCGATGAACATCACGAAGATCACGGCATTCACGCCGGAAAACGCGATGTGCTGAAACTGCGTCAACACGATCAGGCCGATCCCGACCGCGCCAATGAACGCGCTGCCGATCCACGAATGCTCGACCTTGCGTGCGAAGCTCAGCTTGCCGTCGGGCTTCTTGCGGATCGGTTCGTCGGGATGCTTTTCGGTATCGAGTGGAACGGCGTCTTCGTCATGCGGACGCAGCCACGCCAGTACGAAGGGCATCGCCACCAGCATGACGAGCGTCGGCACGAGATTGAAGCGCGTGAATACGGTTTCGCCGAAGGGCAACACCGCGCCCGTGAGTTTCTGCACGACGTTCATCGAACTGCCGGGCGTCGATTGAGCGAGCGCGATCGAACTGGAAATGCCGCTTGCCCACACGACCCAGCCGGAGAAACCCGCCGCCACGATCCACGCGAAATCGACGCGCATGCGCTTCGCGACTTCGCGCGCGAGCAACGCGGCAACGACGAGGCCCATGCCCCAGTTGAAGAACGACGTCACGGCGACAAGCACGAAGGTCAGCGTGGCCGCCTGCGCGGGCGTGCGCGCAATGGAGACGAGCGCCTTGAACATCCGCTGCACGGGCGGTGCATGCGCGAACGCGTGACCCGTGACGAGCACGAGCGTGATCTGAAACGCGAACGTGAAGATGTCGAAGAAGCCTTTGTACCAGCCGGAGATCATCTTCGGCAGCGTCGCATGCGGTGCGAAGATCGCGGACAACACGGCGACGATGGCGGTGATCAGGATCGCGAGCACGAACGGATCGGGAATCGTGCGTTCGAACACGCGGATGGTGGCTTCCGTGAAGCTCGATTTACGCGCGTGCGTCGACGGCGCGGTGGTGGGTTTCATGCATGTCTCCGGATTTATTTTTTAGTTCGTGAAGCCGTAAAGCGTGGCGGGATTGGTGACCAGAATCCTGTCGCGTATCGCTTCGTCTTCCGCCCAGTCGGACAGCAGGTCGAGCAGCATCACGTCGTCTGGCTTGTGCGTCTCCGTGACGTGCGGCCAGTCGCTGCCCCAGACGAGGCGTTCGGGCACGGCATCGACCCACGCGCGCGCCATCGGCGCGATGTCCGCGTAACAGCCGGCGAGTCCAGCCGTGGAGTCGAGATACGGCCCGGACAGCTTGATCCACGCACGGCCCGCATCGGCCAGGTTGCGCACGATGGAATACGCTTCGTGATTCACACCTTGTTGCAGCGGAAGACGCGCGCGATGATCGAACACCATCGTGCAGGGCAGCCGTTGCAGCATCGCGCGATGTTCGACGACCTGCTCTGCCGTCCAGTGCAGCTGCACATGCCAGCCGAGTTCGGCGACCCGATGCGCGAGCGGTTCGACCATCTCGAAGCCAACGGCCGCGTGCTTCGCCGTATAAAGCGTGAAGCGGATGCCGCGAATGCCGCCTTTATCCAGGGCGTCGAGTTCCGCATCCGTCACATCGGGATGGAGCACCGCGATGCCGCGCGCGTTGTCGATGCCGAGCCGGCGAATCGCATCGACCGTTACCGCGTTGTCGGTGCCGTAGACGCGCGGCGTGACGACCACGACGCGCTGCGTGCCCATGCGCGCCTGCACCGTGCGGTAAGCGTCGACATCTGCGTTATCGACGAAGCCAGGCACATCGTCGTGCGTGAGAAACGCGCGGTCATAGATGTGAATGTGGGAATCGCATTTCATCGCGATGTGTCTCCATGTTTTTTCGTAGCGGGCGCGTCGATCAGAGCACGGCGCGGCTCGCGCGTAACGTATCGATCTCTTCGCCGCTCAAACCCGCTTCGCGCAGCAGCGCTTCACTGTGCTCGCCGAACGCGGGTGCGGCGAACGGCTCGGGCAACGGCGTTCCGCCGAAGCGCACCGGATGCTTGAAGCCGCGATACCCACCGACGCCCGGATAGTCGAAGCGCGCGACCATGTCTTCCGCGAGCACTTGCGGATCGTCGAACATGTCTTCGACGCTGCGCGCAGCGGCGCAGGGCACGGCATCGCCGAACAGCGTTTCCCATTCGAGCGCGGAACGTTGCGCCAATGCCGCGTGCAGTTGCGGCACGATCTCATCGCGATGGATCGCGCGTTTGCGCACCGTGTCGTAGCGTTCGTCGGCGGCGAGGGCATCGAGGCCCGTCAGTTCGCACAGCGACTTCCAGAAATGCGGCGTATTCGCGGACAGGTACAGATAACCTTCGCGCGTCGGATGAATACCCGTGATGCCGCCCGAACGCATGTCGCGGCCGACGTCCTTCGGTTCGCTGTCTGCCCAGATCATGCGGGCGGATTGCATCGTCAACGCGCTGCGCAACAGCGACACGCCGACATACTGTCCTTCTCCGTTTCTCTCGCGCGCGAACAGTGCCGACGACACGCTCGATGCAACCAGCGCCGCCGCGTAGTAATCGACGACGGAGCCGTACAGCACTTCGGGCGGTCCATCCTGCGGTCCTTGCAGCGTGCACATGCCCGTCATCGTCTGAAGCACCTGGTCGTAACCCGCTTTGTCCTTGTTAGGACCCGTATCGCCATAACCCGTCACCGCGCAATAGATCAGACGCGGATTGACTGCGCGCAACTGCTCATAGGCGATGCCCAGCCGCGCCGGCACGCTCGGGCGGAAGTTGTGCACGAGCACGTCTGCCTGCTTGACGAGGGCGAGCAGCACATCGAGTGCCTCGCGTTGTTTCAGATCGAGCACGAGCCCGCGCTTGCCGCGATTCACGCCGAGAAACGCGCGGCTTTCGGCTTCGAGAGTCGATGGATATTTGCGCAGGTTGTCGCCCGTGGGCGGCTCGATCTTGATGACTTCCGCGCCCTGATCGGCTAGCAGCGTACAGCCATACGGACCGGCGATATACGCGCTCAGATCGAGCACGCGCACACCGGAGAGCGGGCCGCCGCGTCCAACGTTCTGTTCCATGAAAAGTTCTCCTGTGATGCTTTACAGCGCGAGCGACGTGCGTTGGCCTTCCGACAGAAGTCCAAGCCGCGCTGCCTCGTTCACCAGCACGCGTGCGCGCTCGACGAAGGGCGGGTCGATCATCCGGCCATCGACGACATACGCGCCGACACCTTTCGCGTCCGCATCGCGCGCGGCAACGGCGACCCGCACGGCATGCGCGATGTCTTCATCGGATGGCCGGAACACGTCGTTCGCAATCGCGATCTGGCTCGGATGAATGCAGCTCTTGCCGATGAAACCGAACGCGCGCGCCATCTGCGCTTCGGCGCGAAAACCGCCCGCGTCCTTGATGTCGGCGAAGGCCGTGTCATAGGCGAACACGCCTGCTTCCCCGGCGGCGACGCGCAACGCGAACATTGCCTGTTGAATCGCCGACGTCTCGCGGCGCGCGATGCCGAGCGGCTCGAACAGATCGCCGAGGCCCAGCTGCAAACCTGCGACGCGCGGATGGGCGCCTGCCAGTTCCGCAGCGATGCGCAACGCGCGCGGCGACTCGATGTTCAATAGCAATCCGATCGGCGTGCCGACGCCGTTCGCGTGTTCGGCGGCGTCGAGCGCGGCTGCGGCGGCGCGCACATCGTCGGGATGCTCCGGCTTCGGCAGATTGATGAGCGACACGCTACTGCGCGCGACCGCGTCGATATCGGCGGAGAAATGCGGCGTGTCGATCGCGTTGACCCGCACGATCAGCGTTTTGTCGCCGGCGCGCGCATCGGCCGTTTCGAGCAGCGCGCGCAAGTCCGCGCGCGCCTGCGGCTTGCGCTCGGGCGCGACGGCGTCTTCGAGATCGAATGAAAGCGCATCGGCGGCGCTCGCGAACGCCTTGGCGAACAGTTCCGGGCGCGATGCCGGCACGAACAGCTTGCTTCTCATGTGTCTCCCGAACTTCTTCGATATTTCAGGGAGTGTATGAGTGTCAACGTTTTAGATAAACTATCTGCGTCTATCTTCAAACAAAAGGAAAACTATCCGGTGGATACGGCATTTCTCGCCAATCTGCTGCTGGTCGTCGATACGGGATCGATGGCGGAGGCGGCGCGGCGTGTCGGCGTCACGCCGGCGGCCATTGCGCAGCAGATGTCGGCACTGGAGCGCGAACTGGGCGTGACGCTGTTCGTGCGTTCGGGCCGCACGGTCACGCCGACGGAGGCAGGGCATCGCATCATCGAACGGGCGCGGGGTCTGGTCGCCGAATTCGCCGAACTGAAAGCGCATGCTCTCGAAGGCGAGGCGGCGGGCGAACTGCGCATCGGCACGATCACCACCGCGCTGTTGAGTCTCCTGCCGGATGTGCTTGCGAACTTCGCACGTGCTTTTCCGCGCGCGAAGGTGCTGATCCGCGCGGGTACGTCGATGGAGCTTTATGACACGCTGCATCGCGGCGATCTCGACGTCGCCATCTGTCTGCATCCTTCGTTTGCGCTGCCGAAGGCTTACGACTGGCATTTGCTGCGCGAGGAGCCGCTCGTCGTGCTCGCGCCTGCGAATCTCGCGGGTGAAGACCCGCACGAACTGCTGCGGCGCGAGCCGTTCATCCGATACGACAGGACGCTAGGCGGCGGCAAGCAGGCCGATCAGTATCTGAGGTCGGCGCGCATCGTGCCGCGCGAGCTGTTCGAGTTGAATGCGCTGATGGCGATCGCGATGATGGTCGACCGTGGGTTGGGCGTATCGCTGGTGCCGGACATCGTGTCGCCGATGACATCGGCATTGTCCGTCGCGCGGATTGCGTTGCCGCTTCCGACCGAGCCGCGCCGCTTCGGGATGGTGTGGCAACGCGCGTCGCCGCGCTCGCGTCTGATACAGGGTCTGTTGCGGTGCGCAGACGAGGCGGTCGCTGCCAGCATCGCGAGAGGCGAGCAGTAATGTGGCCTCGCGTCGCTTACGTGACACGCGTGGATGCCCGGACGGTGTCCTGCATCAGATAAGCGTGCGCCCAGTTCGCGTCCATCGGGCGAGCGAACCAGTAACCCTGAACTTCGTCACATCCGTTGTCGAGCAGAAACTCGAGCTGGCCGTACGTTTCGACGCCTTCCGCCACCACTCGCATGCCGAGCGTTCGGCCCATCGCCAGAACGGCTCTGACGATGACTTCATCCGCGTGCGAGCGACCGATCCCCTGAACGAACGACATGTCCAGTTTCAATCGATCAGCAAGGAAGCTGCGGATATAACCGAGGCTCGAATAGCCCGTACCGAAGTCATCGATGGCGATCGACAGGCCCATCTCCCGCAACGCTCGCAGCGTGGCCAGCGACCCGGGCGCCATCAGCACGCCCTCGGTTATCTCCAGTTCGATGTTACGCGCGCTGACGGCCGTGCGCTCCAGTGTCGACGCGATCATCGCGGGCAGATCGGAGCGTTCGAACTGCACGGGCGATACGTTGACGGACACCACGATGTCGGGACACAGGCTCGCCCAGATTCCGGTCTGCAGGCAGGCCTGCTCGAATACCCACTGTCCGATCTGGACGATGAGCCCCGTTTCCTCCGCAATCGGAACGAACAACGACGGGCTGATGTCGCCGTGTTCCGGATCGTGCCAGCGGACCAGCGCTTCGAATCCGCTTGCCTTGCCCGTCGCCGGATTGACTCTCGGTTGGTAGGCGAGCGAAAAAGCCTCCGAGGCCACGGCATGTCGCAGCGCCTGGGCCAGCGTCGCACGCCTGTTGTCCTGGATGGCAATGTCATGGTTGAACAGCAGGATGCTGTTCGGTCCTGCCGACTTCGCGCGGTACATCGCGGCGTCGGCGTACTTGAGCAGGGTGTCGGGGTCCAGGGAGTGATCGGGGAAGACGGCAACGCCGACGCTCGCCTGAGGCACGATGAGCCGGTTCGCGACGCTTAGCCCGTGCGTCAGGGTCTCTTTCATCGCAGTGGCCGCCGCCATGAAACTGTCGATGTCACCGCGTCCATAAAGCGCCGCGACGAACTCGTCGCCCGCATACCGGACGACGATCTCATCGCGCGATACCGCGCCCGACAACCGGCGCGCCACTTCGCAGAGCACCTGATCGCCGGCGGTATGGCCAAGCGTATCGTTGACTTCCTTGAAGTTGTCGAGATCGAGAAAGACGAGTGCCAGCTTGTTGCCTTCGGCGACGGCGCGCCCGAACATGTCAGCGAGCGTGGCCTTCAAACCCAGCCTGTTCGGCAAACGGGTCAGTGCGTCCTCGTGCGCCTGGCTTCGCAACTGCTCCTGATACCGGACGCGTTCGGACACGTCGCTGAACACGGTCACGAAGTGAGTCGGACGATCCTTTTCGTCGAGAACCGGCGCCACGTGCAAATCGATCCAGTAGATCGAGCCGTCCGGCTTGCGGCATTGAAGCAGGCGCGCTCCTTCGGATTCCGCGCGCATGGCCATTCGTACCGAACGCGCATCGGGTGTCGAGATGTCGCAGCCGATCAGCTTCCATAGATCGGCGTCGATCGCCTCCGTCGCGGAACGCCCCGTGATTCGCTCGAAGGCCGCATTGACATACGTGATCGTGCTGTTGCCGTCGATCTTGCGCGAGATGATGACGGCGTTCCGCGAAGCATCGAGCGCCCGGCTGCGGATCCGCAGGCTTTCCTTCGCATGTTCGTGTGCGGTGACGTCGTGGGCGGTGACGAAGCAAGCTTCCCGGCCGCCGAAATCCAGCAGGTGATACGTGACGTCGACGTAGAAGATTTCGCCGCCGGCGCGCCGGTGCCGGCGCACGCCGCCCGTGCCGCCGCGATTTCCAGATTCGAGTTGCCCTTGCAGATCGCGTCGAAATTCTTCGACGTCCGACGACGGGCGCAACTGATCGACGGGCATGGAGCGGAGTTGCTGCAACGTGGCGCCGTATTGACGCTGAGCGGCAGCGTTCGCAGTCAGGATTTCATACGAGTGGACGTCGAAGATGAGCATCGAGACGGGATGCTGTTCGAAGTATTCGCGGAATCGTCGTTGCGCTTCGGTGGCAACGATCTGCGACGTGATCTTCGTGAGCGACGCGCGCTGACGGGTGAACAGCGCAAACAACAACAGCAGCGCGCCCGCTGCGGCGGCAACGGCCAGCGAGATTCTTTGCCGGACCAGCTGACCTTGAGCACGAAACTGCATGTCGGCGATCTGTTCGCGTTCGTCGCTGCGCAGGTCCGCGATGAGCGTCATGATGGAACTGAGCGTTTTGTTTGCGTGCTGGAGCAGCGTCGGCTGAACTTCCGTACCCGCATTCGCGAGCGCGAGGTTTCGCGCGGCGGAGTCGAGTTCCTGCGGCCACGCGGTACTGAGCTGCCGGAGCGCGCGGAGCTTTTTCAGTGCGCCTGTCCCGCCGGCGAGGTCTCTTTCCAGTCGATCGTAGGTTCCGGCGACTGCGGCGGCACGTCGGATCGGCCATCCTCGGGAGCTGTAACCCGCTACGCCGACACCTTCCAGGAAGTCCGTATTGGCGGCGACGTGCAGCGTGAGCAGCGTCTCCAGTTCCGACGCCACCGTCAGTGCGTTACGAAGCCGAAGATCGTCCGCGCCTCGCGAAAACGTCGCGCTGATCGCAGCGCTGACGGCGAGGCATACGACGAGAGCGGCAGCCACGGCGATGGCCGCCGTCCTGGCGAAATGCCGGTTGAACTCCGGCGCTGCTTGATGATGAGTTCTAGCTGCGTCCATTGATGTGGAAGGCTCTTATATGCATCGCGTCTCGCGCAAGGACACTCCGGACAGGTAGGAATGTCACGGAGAATCCGCGTCGGTGCTGAATGAGATCAGGGTGCCAGGATTGGCCCGGATGCAGACGGGAGCGGTGCCATGAAAACGGAAGAGCAGGTCGGCGATCGAGCTTCGCAGTTTGAATAACGGGACGATCGTGCGCATCTTTTATGGGTGTTTACGCGCATCGAACGATCGCCGTCCGCGCACTGTATATAAACACAGTGTGCGTTGCCGCCACATCGCAACGGTTTATTTTGCATTGCACCATAAAAGGTGTACTATAGGGTTAATACCTACGGACTAACCCTCGGAAGGAGTGTGAAATGAACTACGCTACGGCTGCCTCGACGACCTCCGCAAAAAGCGGTTTCCTTGCACGCGTGCGCGAATTTTTCACGGACGCATGGCGTACGCACCTGGAAGTGTGCGAAATCATCGCCGAATCGCATCGTCGTCCGAACTGAGACGTGTCGTCTCACCGCTGACGTATGCGGTTCACATGGGCTGCCGCGAGGTCTCGAAACGTACGGCCGCCCACAGGGCGCTCTCCGTCGCACAGCGGGCGACTCGCGCAACGCGACCGTGACGGACTCGCGCTCATCATTGCGGCTTGCAGGCGATAAGCCCTGCTAGCCGATGCAGTCCGCCGTTTCCGAACAGGGCGATTCAACCTGTTCGCGAGACATGTCGCGTGACATCGCTGCCTCTTTCGTCTTTCCCGCACGCGAAGGCGGGTGGCACACGCCGCACAGACGTGTCGTCTGCAGGTCGAGCGTGTGCGCGACGAACATGCCCGTGCATCGGCAGCACCGGGTCATGTGCAGGATATTCGCCTCGAAGAATCGCACCATCGTCCACGCGCGCGTCAGGCTCACCACCACTTCGAGCCGGTTGCCCGCACAGTGCTCGAGATACAGCCGATACGCTTTGGTGATCGCGTCGAGCCGCTCACAACCCGCCTGTTCTTTCAAAAAGCGGTAGATATTGAAGAACAGCGACGAGTGAATATTGGGCATCCACGTCAAGTACCAGTCTGCCGAGAACGGCAGCATTCCCTTCGGCGGCGAGACGCCTTTCAGCTCCCGGTAAAGACGTATCATCCGGTCGCGCGAGAGCTTCAATTCGCTCTCGAGCAACTGCATGCGTGCGCCGAGTTCGATCAGTTCGATGGCACGAAAGATTTCCCGGGCGTCCTCGCTGACGCTTTTGGCCGGCGTGGCATTCAATGTCATGCGAACTGCTCCACATTCTGGCCAGCCAGCAAAATAGCGGCATGGGTTGCCTTCACATCTTCGTGCCGCGCCGGCCGCGCCAGGGCGGCCAGCTGTTCATGCCCGGAAAATCTGAATGCGCACAGTAGTTGATCCGTCATGGCGAGCCGGGTGATCTGTGCGACGGTGAAGTCGGCAAGAATGGTTGCGAGTTCGGCAGATATGCCAAGCCGGAACATCGCGATGGACCTGTCTTCACGCAGAATCCTTTGCGCAAGGATCAGGTACGACAGGTTGATTTCCTGGATCGAATTCAGTACTTCGCTGCTGGTCGTCATGGTTTCCCGTGAACCGAAAAACCCCGTGGTAAGCCGGCATTTTGCCGTGCGATATTTTTTGCTTGTCCCTCTCACGAGTTCGCCGGAGAGGTGTCTGATACAAAATTTACACTTTGTCACAGATTGACGCGATCATAGAGCGGGGTAATTCGGCGGGCAAGAGGCTTTGCCGCGCGGTCCCTTACGTTCCCTATCACGGCCGCCGTGTAGTCGTCCGTTCCGCGAAAGTGCCGTGTATCTCTCGTTCCATTTCATCGTGTTGACGATCTCGTCGAACACATCGAGTATCCGGTTGCATTCCGACTCGTGACTGAACTTCGTCTGTCTATCCCTGATCGATAGCAAGTCACGACCGCGGATTCTCTTCCACGATCGAACGCGAGAAACCATGAGCCTTCACACCTACATGCTGTTCGTCGTCGCGAGTCTCGTGTTGTGCCTCGTCCCGGGGCCGGATATGTTGTTTCTGCTCGGGAGAACGATTGCTCAAGGACGTGCGGCAGGTCTATGCGCCGCGTTTGGAATCAATCTCGGCGCGTACGTGCACCTGCTTGCAGCGGCATCCGGACTGTCTGCGCTTCTGCTGGCATCTGCTACGGCGTTCACTGCAGTGAAGTGGGCCGGTGCCGCCTATCTGCTTTATGTTGGCTTCGAGGCACTGCGCTCCAAAGGAAGCCTGGCTTTTCCCGTCGGTGATGCGAGAACGAAGGCTCTGCGGCACATTTTCTGGCAAGGCTTTCTCAGCGATGTCCTGAATCCGAAAGTCGCGCTGTTTTACATCGCATTGCTTCCCCAGTTCATGAGCGCGCACGACCCGAACCCTGTGAAGCATCTCGTCGCGTTAGGCGTGACCGGCAACATGATTGGAATCGCAACGAGCCTTTACCTACGTGTTGCTCGCCGCGCGACTGACAAACGCACTGCGCAGTAACCGCACGATTTCCGCATGGCTGACCAGGGCGATGGGCGTCCTGTTCGTCGGATTGGGCCTGAGGCTGGCAACGGAGAAAGTCTGAGATGGCTTTGCGCCGCAGCGCGTCAGCGAGCCACGATCTGCGTGGCGACGCTCCTGGAACGTTTACGCAATGCAGCCTGCATGCCGCCGACGCGCGCTATGCCTCCAACCAGCTCACATGTGCGCTTACCACGCGCCATCCTTCCGGCATCCTGACCCACGTCTGACTTTGCCTGCCGATACGCGGCTCGTTGTCCCGCCGAAACTCGATGTTGGCGACGGCGAACGAATCGCCGTAGGTGGTGACGACGCGCGCCGTCACCGTGCGCGCGAGCCCCTTGCCGGGGCGCGCGGCGCGAAAGGCCCGGATCGCATCGTAGCCATAGAGGTTTTCCGTTGCGCCGTATCGCAGCGTGTGCGGCGAATCGAGGAAAAGCGTGTCGAGCATCGCGACGTCGTTGGTGACGAGCGCCTCTTCGTAGAGGTCGAAGACCGCGTTGACCTCGGCGAGCACGTCGGGCCGGTTGATGTCGTTCATCCCTGTGCTCCCGAATCGATGGCGACTTCGCTGAACGGTGGCGGCGGAACATGGGCGACCTGCGCGGCTTCCAGTCGCCGCGCGGCTTCGAACGCGAGATCTTCGCGCCAGGGCGGGGCGATCAGTTGCACGCCGATCGGCAGGCCGCCCCGCGTGCGCATCGGCGCAGCGACGACAGGCAGGCCGAGACATGACACCGGCTGCGTCAGCATCCCGAGATTGGGCCGTACCGCGAGCCGCTCGCCATTGACGTCCATGAACTCGTCGCCGATGCGCGGCGCGACGACAGGCGTTGCGGGCGCGATCAGCACGTCGTAGTGCTCGAAGAGTTCGAGCACCCGACGCCGCAACGCCGCACGCACGCGCTGCGCCTGCACGATCCACGCTGCGGGCAGCAGCGCACCGGCAATCAGACGATCGCGCGACAACGGTTCGCGCGCCTGGTAGCGCGCCTGCAGGTTTGCCATGTGCAGTTGGCCGCCTTCCGCCGCGGTGATCAGGAACGCGGCACCGCGCGCCGAGTCGGCATCCGGATACTCGACCGTGTGCGTAGCGGACAGCGCGTGCGCGGCGGAGTGTGAGGCCTCGCGTGCATCGTCGGTCGAGTGTGCGTCGAAATAGCCGCCGAGCCGAGCCACGCGCAGCGTGCCTGGATGCGCATTGGCGGATTCGAAGTCGCGCTGCGCGCAAGCGGGATCGAGCGGATCCGCACCTTGCAAGGCGTCGTAGACGGCCGCGAGGTCGTCGACGTTGCGCGCGAAGGCGCCCATGTGATCGAGGCTCGCGACGAACGGCCAGCTGCCGTGCCGCGACAGACGTCCATAGGTCGGCTTGATGCCGAACACGCCGCACAGCGAAGCGGGCACGCGCACGGAGCCGTTGGTGTCGGTGCCGAGCGTGACGGGTACGAAGCCTGCCGCGACGGCCGCCGCGCTGCCGCCCGACGAGCCGCCTGCCGAGCGCGTCAGGTCATGCGGATTGCGGCACGGCCCGGCGTGATGGTTTTCGGTTGTGAAGCCGTACGCGAACTCGTCCATATTGAGCGCACCGACCATGATCGCGCCCTGCGCGCAAAGGCGTGCGACGAGCGTCGCGTCGGCGGTAGCGGGCGGTGTGCCGGCCAGCACGCGCGAACCCGCAATCGTCGTGACGCCTGCGATATCGAACAGATTCTTCGCCGCAAACGGAACGCCCGCGAGCGGGGGCAATGTCTGACCGCTTGCGCGGCGGGCATCGAGCGCATCGGCTTCGGCGAGCGCGCGTTCGTGCGTGACGGCCGTGAACGCATTGACCTGCGTGTCGTGCGCGTCGATGCGCGCGAGCGTCGCTTCGATCAACTCGCGTGCGCTGAAGGCGCCATCGGCGTAGGCGCGCGCGATGGCGAGGGCGCCTGCCGAACCGTTGTGATGTGATGTCATGGGCGATATACGGGAGCAGGTTCGTCGTGCGTGTCGACGGGATAGGCGAGCACGGGCGCGGCAAGCAGCGCGATGCGTGCGAACTGGGCTTTCACTCTCTCTGCGGCATCGGCGGGAAGCGCCGGGAAATGCAGCGCGAGCGCGGCATCGACGTAGATATCGAGCGCGGTATCGAAGGAAGATGACATGGCGTTCCGTTCACGGAAGAGAGGGGAAGAGATCGCGCGCGCGAGCGATCAACGCACGATCGCTGCCGTGTGGGCCGATCAGCGACAGCGCGAGCGGCCGCTCGTTTTCGCTCACGACGGGCACGCTGACTTGCGGCAAGCCCGCGAATGCGGCGATCGCATTCATCGTGAGCGCGTCGCGGTAGAAAGCGTCGACGATCTCGGGCTTTTCCTGCTTGCTCAACAGCGAACGCGGCGTGGTCGGCAGCACGATCAGCACATCGCCGACGATGCCGTCGATGCGTTGCGCAAATGCTTCGCGCATCACGCGACAGCGTTCGACTTCGGCTGTGTCATGCGTCTTCAGGCGCGCGAAGCGTGCCGCGATGTCCGGGCCGAAGCGCGGAGCGTTCGCGTCGATCCACGCGCCCAGCGACGCCCCGATCGAATCGTCCTGCAACTGCTGGTACACGTGCAGCCAGCGCGATTGCTCGCCTGCAAAGACTTCGATCGCATCGGGCGTCAGGCACAAGTCGCGCAGTCGCTGTGCGTCGTCGGGCTCGTTCGCTGCGCGGGCATCGAATGCTTCCTGGCAGCGCACGAGCGCAGAAGGCGCATCCACGGCCGGCGTTCCGTCGAGCAATACGCCGGCGACGCGTGCAAGCATCTCGCCCGTGCGCGCAAACCAGCCGACGGTATCGAAGCGCGGCGCGAACGGCAGCACGCCTTCGAGCGGCACGGCATCGTAGGTCGGCCGGATGCCCCATAGTCCGCAGAAGGCGGCGGGCACGCGCACCGAACCGCCCGTGTCGGTGCCGAGCGCGAAGTCCACGTCGCCGTTCGCCACGGCAGAGGCCGAGCCGCTCGACGAACCGCCCGGCAACGCATGCGGCCAGCGCGGATTGAGCGGCGTGCCGTAATGCGCGTTCACGCCTTCGAGGCTGTACGCGAGTTCATCGGTGATGGTCTTGCCGTCGATGCATGCGCCCGCCGCGAGCAGTTTCGCGACGCAGGGTGCGTGGCGCGAGGCGGGATCATGCGTCGCGAGCCAGTCGGGATTGCCGCCCCCCGTCGTCGTGCCCGCAACGTCGATCAGATCCTTGACCGCGAAACGCAAGCCGTCGAGCGCGCCGCTTGCAGTCGCGCCGATCTTCGATCTCGGGCCGGGAATGAACGCGCTCATGCTGAAGCTCCTTCGAGCGCTGCCGCGAATTGCAGCGAATCCGCGACGAAACCGAAGCACTTCTTCACGTTCCAGATGCTCGCCTCCGTGCAGAACGCGGGCGACGACGTCGCGCAGCAATCGGTCAGCATCACGCAGCCATAGCCGAGAAAGTTGGCGTCGGTGAGGGTGTGCATCACACATTGATCGGTATTGACGCCCGCGAAGAACACCGTGCGCGCGCCGAGGTTGCGCAGGATGCTGTCGAGCGGCGTGTCCCAGAAGCCGCTGATGCGGTACTTGTCCACGCAGATGTCCTGCGGCTCGATCTTCAGTTCGTCGACGACGGCGGCCGCCCACGAGTCTTTCTCCAGCACGCGCGCGCCATGCTCCGGTAAAGCCTCGCCAAGGCCGATGCCCGTGCCTTTCGGCTTGTAGAGATGAATCTGGTTCGGCGGCATGTTGGCGAGATCGGGCCGGTTGCCCCAGTTCACCCAGATCACGGGGATGCCGCTTTCGCGCACCACGGGCAGCAGGCGCTGCAACGGTGCAATCGGCGCGCGATCCGCACCGTAATCGCCCCCGATGTGATCCACCCACCCGCCTTTGGTGCAGAAGTCGTTCTGCATGTCGATGATGACGAGCGCCGATTTCTCGACATCGAAGCGCACTTTTTGCGGCTCGGAATCGAGCACCGCGACGCGTGGCGCAGGCGTCGGCGCGGCCATGTCGACGAGCTTTTCCGTGGCCGTCCAGCGCGTTTGAGCGAAGGCGCCGAGCGCGCCTTCCGGCCTTGCCAGGTCTGGGTTTTCAGTGTGCTTCACAAAGTTCTCCGGAGCGTTGAACGGTTGTTGTTCGAGCATCGATCGAAGACCGTCATGCACGGTGCTCACGCCATCGCCGACGAGGAAAGCGCCGGTCGTTTCCGGCTCGATCGATCTCGCATTGGCATCGAAGTTGCAACGTGCATTTCAGTCATGAATAACCTACTTACCGAAAGTCAACGCAAAAGGAGTGCCAATGATGGTCGGTTCACAACAGGCATCGTGCGGAAAACTGCGCCGCCGGATCGTCTCTCGCTCGCTGGTGGTGGCGGGCATCGTCGCGCTCGCCGCGCCGTCGTTCTTCTTCCCCGTCGCGCACGCCGCCGATGATGCGATGCGCGTCGGCGTGCTGATTCCCGGTTCGAAAACCGACAAGGGCTGGATGGAATCGGGCTACGACGGCGTCGTGGCTGCACAGAAAGAGTTCGGTTCGAAGCTGAAGACGCAGGTCATCGAGAACATCAACTACGCGGACATGGAGCAGGCGCTCACGAATCTCGCGAGCAAGAACCAGCTGGTGATCGGCATCGGCGGACAAACCCAGGCGGCCGTGCTGAAGATCGCGAAGCGCTTCCCCAATGTGAAGTTCTCGATCGTCGGCGGCAACAAGGGCGAAAACATGCCGCCGAATGTGGCGGGGTACGACGTGAAGCAGGCCGAGATCGCCTTCGTCGCGGGCGCCGCAGCCGCAATGCTGTCGAAGAACGGCGCGGTGAGCTATGTCGGCGGCATGGAGATTCCGTCTATCGTGAACGCCGGCAAGGAGTTCGGCAACGGCGCGCGCTACGTGAACCCGAAGGTGAAGTACTTCGAGAGCTACACGGGCGACTTCGACAACGTCGCGAAGGCGCGCGAAGCGACGGCCGCCGCCGTCGCGCAGGGCGCCGACGTGCATTACCACATTCTCAATCTCGGTCTGCGCGGGCTGGAGCAGGCGGCGAAGGAGAAGAACACGCACATCATCGGCAGCTATACGGACCGTTGCGGCAGCGATCCGCTGTATGTCGCGTACAGCATCACGGGTGTCGGTTATCAGGCGCAGTACGCGATCGAGCAACTGGAAAAGGGGCAATGGCAGCCGGGCTACAAGGCGTTCGGCCTCGCGATGGGACCGCAGGCCTCCGGCATGGTGATCTGCAAATCGACGCCCGCGATGGATGCGAAGATCAAGCAGATCGAAGAGGACATCCTGAGCGGCAAGATCAAGGTCTCCGAAGGATGAACACGCTCGCCGCTCCCGCCGGTCCCATTGCGCCCGATACGCACGCCGGGCCGATTCTCTCGCTGACGGATATCGGCAAGCGTTTCGGCTCGTTCACCGCGCTCGAAGGCGTGTCGCTCGATCTGATGCCAGGCGACGTGCACTGTCTGCTCGGCGAAAACGGCGCGGGCAAGTCGACACTGTGCAACGTGATCTTCGGCGTGCATCAGCCCGATGCGGGCGCGATGCATGTGAACGGCGAGCCGTATCGCCCGAAGAACCCGCGCGAAGCGCTGGCACATGGCATCGCGATGGTGCATCAGCATTTCAGTCTCGTCGACGACGCGAGCGTGCTGGACAACCTGCTGCTCGGCCAGGCGCGCGGCTGGCTCAACCGTCAGCGTGAGGCGGAACGCCTGCACGAAGTACTGGCGAGCGTCGGGCTGGAGCTGCAACTCGATGCGAAGGTGGCCGATCTCTCTGTCGGCGAGCGGCAGCGTATCGAGATCGTCAAGTGCCTGATGCGCGAACCGCGTCTTCTGCTGCTCGACGAGCCGACGGCCGTGTTGCTGCCCGCCGAGATCGACGCGCTGCTCGACACCTGCGAGCGTGTCGCGAAGCGCGGCTGCGCGGTGGTGCTCGTCACGCACAAGCTGAAGGAGATTTGCCGGATCGCCACGCATGCGACGGTGTTGCAGGCGGGCCGGGTGGTGGCGCGTTCGGCGGCACCGTCGGCTGAAATCGACCGGCTCGTTCACGCGATGATCCATCGCCCGGAACACGCGGATGGCGATACGGCCGACGCGCTGACGAACCGCCTGTCGCTTGCGGAAATGCGCTCCCCATATTCGCGGCCACTGACGGAAGAAGTGCTGCAGGTCGACGGATTGAGCGCGCGCGATGCCGAAGGCGTCACGCGGCTCGAACACTGCACGCTGGTGGTGAATCGCGGCGAGATCGTCGGCATTGCAGGCGTCGAGGGCAACGGGCAGAGCGAACTCGGTGCGGTGCTGGCGGGCATGTCGAACGCATCGGCGGGACGCTTCTTCATCGCGGGCCGCGACATGACGCATGCAAGCCCACGCGAATTGACGCAAGCGGGCGTGGGCATCGTGCCGGAAGATCGCCATGCCGTTGGCTGCGTGACGGGCATGAGTCTCGCCGACAACCTGCTGCTCAATCATCTGGATCGCTATACGCGCGCCGGCTTTCTGCGCCGCCGTGCGATGCGCGCCGCCGCGCTGGATTTGATGCAGCGTTTCGACGTGCGCGCGAGCGGACCCGACGCGCTGTTCGGCGGGCTGTCCGGCGGCAATCAGCAGAAGGCCGTGCTGGCGCGCGAACTGACGCTCGATCCTCTGCTGTTCCTGCTCGCCGCGCAGCCGACGCGCGGCCTCGATGTCGGCGCGGTCGCCGCCGTGTATTCGCACATTCGCGCCGCGCGCGATCGCGGCGTGGGCGTGCTGCTGATTTCCTCCGAACTCGACGAACTGATGAGCGTCGCCGATCGCATCGTCGTGCTGTATCGCGGCCGCATCATGGGCACCTGCACGCCCGAGGCGAGCAATCGCGGCCGCATTGGCGCATGGATGGCGGGCGCGGGAGAACCTGCATGAATCCGCACATGAAGTCGCAAACCCTGTTGGGAGCCGCGCACGGCGCGCAAGGCTGGCGCACGCGCTTGCCGCATGTGCGCGTCGCCGGCGTGATCGCGGCTGCCGTTGTGTTCGCGATGCTTGCCGCGCTGCTGTTGATCGCGCTGATGGGCGTGCCCGTCGGCGACGCGCTCGCCGCATTTGCCGACGGTGCGTGGGGATCGCCATATGCGATCGGCGCGTCGATCAATCGCAGTCTCGCGTTCGCGCTCGTCGGTACGGGATTCGTGATCGCGAACCGCGCGAAACTCACCAACGTCGGCGGCGAAGGACAGATCGCGATCGGCGGCATCGTCGCGACGGCGCTGAGCCTGTATGGCGGCTGTGCGCATTTGCCGTTCGGGTTGTCGTTCGTCGTGCCGATGCTGGGCGCGGCCGCAGCCGGTGCGGTTTGGGGCGGCGTGCCCGGCGTGCTGAAGGCGAAGGCGGGCACCAACGAAGTGATCAGCACATTGTTGCTGTCGTTCATCGCCGTGTGGCTGCTCTACTGGTGCGTGCAGAGTGAAGCGCTGCTGCGCCAGCCGATGACGAACGGCGCGACCTTGCCCGAATCGCTCGAAATTCCCGACCTGACCAAGCTGCCCGCGATCTTCGCGGCGAGCGGCATGAACTTCAATATTGGCTTGCCGGTGACCATCGCGCTGGCATTCGCTTCGGCTGTCCTGCTCACGCGCACGCGCTTCGGACTGTCGCTGCGCGCCGCAGGCCTGAACGCGGTCGCGGCAAGACGCGCGGGCCTGCCGATCACGTCGTCGATCGTGGGTGCGCTGGCGCTCGCCGGTGCGTTCAGCGGCCTCGCGGGCGCGCTGATGCTGCAAGGCGACCAGTACTCGCTGAAGGCGGGTTTCTCGTCGGGCTACGGCTTCGACGGTCTGGTGGTCGGCCTGCTCGCGCGCGGTTCGATCACAGGCGTGTTCGCTGCGGCGCTGCTGTTCGGCTTTCTGCGCTCGGGCGGCATCAACATGGAGATGATCGCGCAGGTGCCGTCGGCGCTCGTGCTGATCGTGCAGGGCATCGTCACGATCGCGCTCGCGGGCGGCGCGATGTGGCTCGACAGGGGAGACGCACGGCAATGAATCTCGAACTTCTCGCGGTATTCGCGGGCGCGTCCATCCGCCTGGCCGCGCCGATGATGCTCGCCTCGACAGGCGAACTCGTGAGCGAGCGCGCGGGCGTGCTCAACATGAGCGTCGAAGGGATGATGTTGACGGGGGCGTTCTTGGGCGCGACGTTTTCGTGGCTCACGGGCAATCCCGCCATCGGCTTGCTATGCGGCATGCTTGGCGTGATTCCGCTCGCGCTGCTACAGGCGTTCCTGAGCGTGACGATGCGCGCGAACCAGATCGTGACGGGCATCGGCATCAACATTCTGGCGCTCGGCGGCACCACGCTCGCGTACCGGAAGATTTTCGGCGAGCGTTCGAGCGCGGTGATCCCGGGCCTCTCGCACTGGTCGCCGCCCGTGCTCGGCAAGATTCCCGTCATCGGCGAGCCGGTGTTCGGGCAGGTCTGGCTGCTGTATGCGGGGCTCGCCGTGCTGGTCGGCACCTACGTCGTGATGCGTCGCACCGCATTAGGCGTCGCGCTGCATGCAACGGGCGTCGCGCCTCGCGCGGTCGATCAGTCGGGACTCGGTGTCGCGCGGATCCGATACGGCGCGGTCGTGTTCTCGGGCGTGATGTCGGCGGCGGGGGGCTGCTTTCTGTCGATCGGCGATATTCACACCTTCACGGAAGGCATGACCAACGGCACGGGCTATCTGGCGATTGCCGCGATCATCTTCGGCAACTGGAAGGTCGGGCGCACGGCGCTCGCGTGCCTGCTGTTCGGGGCGGCGACGGCCATGCAATTCCAGCTGCCGATGTTCGGCCTGCATGTGCCGACGGCGCTGCTGATCATGCTGCCGTATCTGCTCGCGCTGGTGGCCGTGGCAGGTCTGATCGGCCGGCAGTCCGCGCCGCCCGCGCTCACCCAGCCGTTCAGGCGCTGACGCGGCGCGAGCGCGAGGGGCGCGGCAGAGTACCATAGCGATTCGCCGCGCCGTCTTCCAACCGTTCATCGATACCATGCCACGCAACGCCGCCGCATCCAGCGCAACCGCCCGAGAGCCGAAGCAGGAGCCCACGCGCCGCCAGCAGCTTGCGGCGAAGACACGCGAACGCATCTTCCGGATCGCCATCAAGGAGTTCGCCGACAAAGGCTTCAGCGGCGCGCGCGTCGAAGGGATTGCGAGCCGTGCGAAGGTCAACATCCGCATGATCTATCACTACTTCGGCGGCAAGGAGATGCTGTATGTGGAAGTGCTGGAGCATGTGCTCGCGCGGCTGCGCGAAGCGGAACTCGTCGTCGAACTGGATGTGCAGACCGTCGAACCCATCGCGGGCATCGTGAAGCTTTACGATTTCATCGAGGGCCACTTTTCCGCACATCCCGAGTTGCTATGTCTGCTCTCGTGGGAAAACCTGAACCGGGCGCGCTACCTGAAACGCTCGAAGGCGATCCCCGAGATGTCGTCGCCCGTGCTCGACAAGCTACGCACGTTGCTAAAACGCGGCGAGGCCGCGCGCACGCTGCGCAAGGGAATCGATCCGCTGCACATGTACGTGACGCTCGTGAGCCTTGCGTACTTCCATAAGTCCAATGCGTACACGCTGTCGCGCATGTTCGCGACCGAGATGCTCGAACCTTCCTGGCAGGCCGCGCACAAGGCACAAGCCCACGAACTGGTGCGCGCGTTTCTCGCGGGCGCCCGCGTGCCGGAACTGGCGGCGCACGCCTGAAGGTGTAACGATGAACGCCGCACACATCGTTCGGCGCTTCACACATCAAGCAACCGTTGCCCGCTTCCGCGCAATCGACCTCGCGATCAGCAGACCACCCACCATCACCGCCAGCGAGATCAAGGTCGTCATCGTGCCGAGCGCGTATATGACGGGCGTCGTCACCGACGTCGTCAAGCCCTGCAATTCGAGCGGCAATGTGTTCTGATCGCCGATCGCCTGCGAGGTGCGCGCGATCTCGTCCCAGGAAAGCGTAAAGCCGAACATCGCGACGCCGATGACGGACGGCCCGATGATGGGCAGCACGACATGCCGGAACGACTGCCACGGCGATGCGCCAAGATCGCGCGCGGCTTCCTCGAATGCGGGATTGAAGCGGTTGAACACGGCGAACATCACGAGCAGGCCGAACGGCAAGGTCCAGGTGAGATGCGCGCCGAGCGCGGACGTGTAGAGGCCCATCGACGTGGTCCAGCCGTCCGCGAAGGACTGAAAGCCCCATTCGTTGGCCAGATACTTGATCAGCGTATCGAGCAGGCGGAACGTCAGCCCGATGCCGAGCGACACGATGATCGACGGCATGATCAGGCTTGCGACCGACACGTAGAACAGAGCCGTATCGCCGCGAAAGCGCCGTCTGAATGCAAGGCCCGCGCTGACCGAGAACAGGACTGTCAACACGGTGACGGCAAGCGCAAGTTTGACGGAGCGCCCGAATGCAGCCCAGATATCGACATCGCCGACACCATCGCGCAACACGGCGAACCAGTGCAGCGACACGCCGCGCATCGGGAACGTCAGACCGCCCTCCGGGCCTTGAAAGGACAGAATGAAGATCGTGATCACAGGGCCGTACAGGAACAGCACGAAGAGCCCGAACAGCAGCGCGAGCCAATAGAAGCTCGCGGGCCGCCGCTCGCGATGCCGGATAGGAAGACTCATGTCACAGTTCCTTTCTGATGTCGACGGCGCGCGTCAGCGCCCACACGATCATGAGCACGGCCGCAAGCAGGATGATCGCGTTGGCTGCCGCCGCGGGAAATTGCAGATATCCCGTTTGCACCTGGATGATCTTGCCCACGGAAGCGATCTGCTGGCCGCCCATCACGCCCACGGTGAGGAAGTCGCCCATCACGATCGTGACGACGAAGATCGAGCCGATCACGATGCCCGTCTTCGAGAGCGGCAACACGACGTCGCGGATCACCTGCCAGCCGCTTGCGCCGCCGTCGCGCGCGGCTTCGAGCAGCGAGCGGTCGATGCGCATCATCGCGTTGAAGATCGGCACGATCATGAAGAACGTGTACAGATGCACGAACGCGAGCACGACGGAGAAGTCGGAATACAGCAGCCATTCGACCGGTTGATCGACAAGATGCGCGGAGATCAGCGCCTGATTCACGAGCCCGTTGCGCCCGAGCAGCGGAATCCACGAGATCATGCGGATCACGTTGGACGTCCAGAACGGAATGGTGCAGACGAGAAACAGCACCGTCTGCATCGCGGTCGTGCGAATGTGGAACGCGAGGAAGTACGCGATTGTGAAGCCGAGCACGAGCGTCACCGCCCACACGATCGCGCAGAACCTGAGCGTCGACCAGTACGTCTTGATGGTGACGCACACATCCGTGAGCGAGCCGCAACCGTCGAATATCGCCGCGTAGTTCTTCAGCGTGAACGCAGGGATGATCTGATACTCGTTGAAGTCCCAGAAGCTGACGATCAACGTGATCGCAAGCGGCACGATGAAGAAGATCGCGAACGTCAACGTGAGCGGCATGGCTTGCAGCCAGGCGCTCACGCGTCGATGGCGCGCGGACGTTTGCTTCGTTTGCTGCAGATATTCGACCGAGGCCATCGTCACACTCCGCGCCTGTTCTTGTGGTTCGTCATGCCGCGATGAACTCGTTCCACTTCTGCACCATGTAGATGTTCTCGTCCATCACGGCATTCCAGCACGCAATGGCGCCCATGCGCTGGCTGTACGAGCCGCCGTCGCGCACGCTGCCCGCCTTTTCGAGCAACTGGCCGTCGGGCGCCTTGATGTCCTGTGCAGCCGGCTTGCCTTCCATCCAGTAGTCCCATTCGTAGGCCTGCATATGCGACTTCGCCGTTTCGGTGACGCCGGGGTAATAGCCCTGGCGCATCAGATAGGCGCCTGCCCAGCCGTCCTGAAACCAGTTGACGAACTCGTAAGCGGCATCGAGTTTCTTGCCCTGCAAAGAGCGCGGAAAGCCGAAGCCCGATGCCCATGAGCGATAGCCTTCCTTGAGCGGCTGGAACTTGCAGGCAATGCCCATCGTGCGGACTTTCGTGACGGCGGGCGACCACATCGACTGGATCACGACTTCGCCAGAAGCCATCAGGTTCACACTCTCGTTGAAGTCGCGCCAGAATGCGCGGAACTGACCTGCGCGCTTCGCTTCGATCAAAATCTTGATGGTCTGGTCGATTTCGGCCTTGGTCATGTTGCCCTTGTCGCCGTACTTCACGCGTCCCATCGCTTCGATCGCCATCGCCGCGTCCATGATGCCGATGGCGGGAATGTTCAGCAGCGCAGCCTTGCCTTTGAATTGCGGATTGAGCAGGTCCGCCCACGTCGTCACGGGGCGCGCGATCAGATCGGGCCGAATGCCGAGCGTGTCGGCGTTGTACGTGGTCGGTATCAGAGTCATCCATTCCGTTGGCGCGGCGGAGAACTCCGTCGAACGCGCGCCCTTGAGGAACATCACCTTTTTCGGCGCCGTGCCCTGATCGCCGATCTTCTTGCCGTCCACTTCACCCTTCGTGAGCACGGGCGTGATCTTGTCGGCCAGCTTGATGCGCTTTGCGTCCATGCCCGCGAGCGTGCCTGCGGGAATGAGCTTCTTGAGCGAGAAGTACTCGGTGTCGACGATATCGAAAGAATTGGGTTGAGTGATGATGCGCTTGGTCACGTCGTCGGTGGTCACGGGGATGTATTGAATCTCGATGCCCGTGTCTTCCTTGAACTTCTTCGCAATCTCCGCGCTCTGGTTGACGGCCGTGCCCAGGTAGCGCAGCGTGATTTTCTCCTGTGCGTGCACGTACGGAAAACCCGTGATGCCCGCTGCCGCGACCGCGCCCTTGATGAACGTGCGGCGCGACATGCCCTTGCTGACGGTCTCTTCTTCAACGTGTTGCACGGGTGCGGCCATCTTCTCGTCGTTCATTGCTTTCTCCTCAAAAGAAATTGTCGTTGGGTTGTGATTGCGGACGTCACGCCGCGAGCGGATGGGCGCTTTGTTCATCCCACCAGACCGTCACGCGCGCGTCCGGTCCGAGACGCTGCGGGTCGTAGTCGGCGTCGCTCATCAGGGAGACCAGCGCGGGCGAGCCGTCCAGCGGGTCGAGCGTGATGCGCAGATGGGTGCCTTGATACTCGGCTTCCCGCACGGTGCAGGCGAGCCCGCCGATCCGGCTCAAGCCGCCTTCGCCCGCGCTCGTGCCGGGCGTGACACCTTGCGGCGCGATGCGCAGACGGTCGGCCCGCACCGTGAAGAGCGTGCCGTTCGCGCCGAGCACGTTATGGCTACCGAGAAAGCGCGCGACGAATTCGGTGCGCGGGCGGTTGAACACGTCGAACGGCGTGCCGCTCTGTTCGATATGACCGTGACTCATCACCACCACGAGATCGGCGAGCGCCATCGCTTCTTCCTGGGAATGCGTGACGTGCACGAACGTGATGCCGAGTTCCTTCTGCCAGCGCTTGAGTTCGGTGCGCATCTGCACGCGCAGGAACGGGTCGAGCGCGGACAGCGGTTCGTCGAGCAGGAGGCAGCGGGGTTCGTTGAGCAACGCGCGCGCGAGCGCCACGCGCTGCTGCTGTCCACCTGAGAGCTGGGCAGGCCTGCGGTGCGCGTAAGCTGACATCGCAACCAGTTCGAGGAGTTCGCCCGCGCGCTTTCGGCGTGCCTCTTTGGCGACGCCGCGCATCTTGAGACTGAACGCGACGTTGTCGAGCGCGGACAGATGCGGAAACAGCGCATAGCTTTGAAACACCATGGCCGTCCCGCGTTCTGCGGGCTGCTCGCGGGTGACATTGCGCCCGCCGATCAGCACATCGCCTTCCGAAACCCACTCGTGACCCGCGATCATGCGCAAGGTCGAGGTCTTGCCGCAACCCGACGGACCCAGCAGACAGCAGTAAGCGCCGCCGGGAATGCGCAGGTCGATCGCATCGACCGCGAGCGAATCGCCATAGCGCTTCGAAACGTGTACGAGCTCGATGTCGGCTGGGCTTGCATGAACCACGGTTGATGCCGGCTGAACCATGAAAGGTTGTCCTGTGTTTGTCTCGTGTGTAGACACCGATGGAATACGGCGAGCGTGCGGTGCACGGAGCATGCAGCCGGGCACTTCTGCAAGTCATATGCCATTCGCACTTTCATGGACTCTCCGCAAGTACGCGAGCGAGCGCCGCAATGCCTGCCGGCAACGCGTGTCGACATGTTGGCGCGCATATTGCACACGATCCCGCACCTCGATCGTCAGCACTTGCCGATGCTTTACGTGAGCAATCGCAGTGCAGGTTTCGTTCGGATTGGGGCACGAACTAACCAAACCGGGTCATCCACATTTGACAATGAACGACTACAAGCGAGAGCCGTGCGCTTCATTTGGTTCACTAAAGACACATGGACGCTTCGACTATCAGCCGATCCATGAAGGCGATGCTTACCTCTGGCCGAACGGCGCGCGGCTCGCGGTCTATCTTGGCTTCAATCTGGAGCACTTCGCGTTCGGCGAGGGACTGGGCGCCGCGCTCGGGCCGCTGTCGCCGCAGCCCGACGTGCTGAACTACAGCTGGCGCGAATACGGCAACCGCGTCGGCGCGTGGCGCTGCATCGACCTGTTCGACTCGCTCGATCTGCCGGCGGGTACGCTCATCAATACGTCGCTATACGATCACTGCCCGGCGCTGATCGACGCATGCGTCGCGCGTGGCGACGAACTGATTGCGCACGGTCACACGAACGCGCAGCGTCAGAGCGATCTGGATAAAGACACTGAGCACGCGCTGCTCGCGCATTGCAGGGCACGTATTCACCAGCGTTCCGGCGTGGTGCCGGAGGGATGGCTGTCACCGTGGATCTCCGAATCGCATCGCACGCCGGACCTGCTCGCCGAAACGGGCTATCGCTATACGCTCAACTGGTGCCATGACGATCGGCCCGTGCGCATGCACACGAGTGGCGGGCCGCTCTGGTCGATTCCGTATCCGCAGGAGCTGAACGACCTGCCGATGATCATGGCGCGGCAGATGGATATGCGCGATTTCGCGGACATGATCGTCGACCAGTTCGACGAGATGCTCGAACAGACCCAGCGCTCGCGCGATGCTCAGGCGCTGGTGATGGGCATTGCGCTGCATCCGTATATCGTCGGGCAGCCATACCGGTTGCGGCATTTGCGTCGCGCGCTCGCGCATATCGCCCGCGCGCGCGACGACATCTGGCTCACGACGCCCGGTGCGATCGCGCGCCATGTTGAGGAGGCCGTGCCCGCACCGGCGCAAGCCGCATGAGCACTCTCCACGCATCCATGCAGTACGCCAAGCGCGACAACGCGAGCGCGGACGGGCGTATCTATCAGTCGATTTTCGAAGGCGTGTTGAATCGCAGGCTCACGCCGGGCACCAAGCTGCCGGAGCCGGAGCTGTGCGCGCTATTCGGAGTCGGCCGCGCGGTGGTGCGGCGCGCGCTGGAGAAGCTCGCGCATGACGGCATCGTCGTGTTGCGTCCGAACAAGGGCGCGGTGATCGCGCAACCGACACGCGAAGAAAAGCGCGAGATTTTCGAGGCACGCCGCGCGGTCGAGCGCGCGCTGGTCGAACTCGCGGCGCAACGCGCGAGCGTCGAGGACATCGGCGCGCTGCGCAAGCAGCTTGCCGACGAGCACGAAGCCATGCATCGCTTCGATCAGCCATCGTGGGCGCGGCTCGCAAGCGAATTCCATCTGCGCATTGCCGCGCTGTCCGGCAATGCGATCCTCGCACGCTATCTGACGGAGCTGATTTCGCGCAGCTCGCTGATCGTCGGGGCTTACG
Source organism: Paraburkholderia sp. Tr-20389 (assembly GCF_017104565.1). Classification (GTDB taxonomy): domain Bacteria; phylum Pseudomonadota; class Gammaproteobacteria; order Burkholderiales; family Burkholderiaceae; genus Paraburkholderia. The sequence goes on from NZ_JAAGPD010000001.1 coordinate 256,642, forward strand.
AACGGGTGGGCAATGCGCCATGCGAGCACGACGAACACACCGCGATCCTGGACTGCCTGGAATCGCGTGATGCCGAAGGGGCGATTGCGCATATGACGGCCCATCTGCAGAGTCTGGAAGCGCGCATCGAGACCTCGCGCATGCCGGGAACGAAGCGGCTTGCGCATCTGCTCGGCATCGAACCCGATCGTTCAACCGCTGTGGAGTGACATGGAAATCGACTTCGAAGCGATCACCGAGTACCAGCGCTACAAACTGATGGCGAGTCTGATCGTGCCGCGGCCGATCGCGCTGGTGACTACGATCGGGGCGGACGGCACGGTGAATGCCGCGCCGTTCTCGATGTTCAACATGCTCGGCGAAGAACCACCGATCGTGATGTTGAGCATCAACCGGCTGGAAGACGGTGCGTTGAAAGACACCGCTGTGAACATTCCGCGTGAAAGGGAGTTCGTCGTGCATCTCGCGGACGAGCCGATTGCGCAGAAGATGCATCGCTGCGGCGAACGCTTTGCGCCCGATGTCAGCGAACTCGATGAAGTGGGTTTTACTGCTGTGGCGTCGACGCGCGTGAAGCCGCCTCGTATCGCAGAGGCGCCCGTTGCGTTCGAATGCGAGCTTTGGGAAACGCTGGAAACGCCGAGCCGCCATATATTTATCGGCAAGGTGTTGATGCTGCATGCGCGGGACGAGCTGATCGATCTCGACACCTGGCGGGTCAGATTGCAGCACTACTTTCCCGTGGGGCGGTTCGGCGCAAGCGATTACGTGACGACGCGGGACCGCTTCGAGCTGTGAGATTACGTGTGCGGTGCTGGTGCTTCGATAGCGCCGGCTATGAACTGAGTCGCTGAAAGCGACTCAACTCTTCACTCGAAATGCATTCTCACTCCGTCGTCGCTTCGCTTAGCGTCGGATAGTCCGTGTAGAACTTTTCCGTGCCGCCAAAGAAACCTTCCCGATGCGGCTCGTTCATCGGCGCATTCGTCTTGAGCCGTTCGACGAAATCCGGGTTCGCCAGCACCATCGCGCCGTACGCTTCCAGATCCGCGGTGCCCGAGGTGGCGTCGGTGCCCACATGCTCGCGCGAACGCCCCGGGCGATTCAGGATCAGCTTGCCTGTCCAGCGCTTGCGAATCTCGCTCAGAAGCGGCTCGTCGCCCAGATGCATGATGTGCAGGTAAGCCAGCCCCAGCTTGTCGAGTTCGGCGACGAGGTAGCGGTAGAGCGCGTGCTTTTCGGCGCCTTCGTCGATGCCCCACATCGCCGTACCGGGCGACAGGCGGATCGCAGTGCGGTCGGCGCCGATCTCATCCGCAATCGCCGTGGCGACCTCGATCGCAAAGCGCGCGCGATTCTCGGTCGAGCCGCCGTATTCGTCGGTGCGCGTGTTGGCATTGGGCGCGAAGAACTGTTGAACCAGGTAAGCGTTCGCGCCGTGGATCTCGACGCCATCGGCACCCGCTTCGATGGCGCGGCGAGCCGCGAACGCGAAGTCTGCGACCGTCTTGCGCACTTCGTCGGTGGTCAGGGCATGTGGAACGGGAATGTCCTGCATGCCTTTGGCCGTGAACATGCCCGTGCCCGGTGCGATGGCGGACGGTGCGACAGCGGGGCGGTGATGTGGCGTGTTATCCGGGTGCGACATGCGTCCGGCGTGCATCAGCTGAATGAAAATGCGGCCACCCTCGGCGTGCACAGCGTCCGTGACCTTCTTCCAGCCGGCCACGTGTGCATCGGTATAAATGCCCGGCGTCGTCAGGTAGCCCTGACCGTCGTCGGACGGCTGCGTGCCTTCCGTGACGATCAGGCCAACACCTGCCCGCTGCGCGTAATACCTGGCGGCCAGTACGCCCGGTGTGCCGTCGACCTGCGCACGCGAACGGGTCATCGGCGCCATGACCAGGCGGTTTTGCAGGGTGTAGCGACCGACATCGATGGAATCGAACAGTTTGCTCACGATGAAATCCTCAAATGGGGTGTGGTGCAGGGACTAGCGGGCAGTCCTCTGCGAAGCCGCGCCCGGACATCACTGCTGCGTGCGAAGGCTCTGAACACAGGGATGAACTAGCGATGGGGAAATCATCGTCTGCTTCGCGTGAAGGATAAAGGGGGTACTTCGGATATCATTGATCCATTGATGGAGCAATGGATCATGGACGACTACCTGAATGACATGGCCTTGTTTGTGGAGGTCGTCAAAGCCAATGGCTTTCGCAACGCTGCCGAAGCGGTGGGCATTCCGAACTCGACGCTGTCGCGGCGGATCAGCGCGCTGGAGAAGACCATCGGGCTGCGCCTGCTGCATCGAACGACGCGCAAGATCGAACTGACGGAAGCCGGGCAGATCTACTTCGAACGATGCAAGCGCATTGTTAATGAGGCTCGCCTCGCACATGAACAACTGGGCGGCATGCTTGCACATCCCACGGGGGTACTGCGCGTGTCGTTGCCGGTCGACTTCGCCGTGACCTACCTTGCGCCGCTGGTGGTGGAGTTTGCCGAACGCTATCCCGGCATCAGCTTCGATTTCGACCTCACACCGCGGCGGGTCGATCTGGTCAGCGAGCCCTTCGACGTGGCGATCCGCATAGGGGAGTCCGAAAGTTCGCAATTGATCGCGCGCTCGCTGGCCTCGCTGACCCCGCACCTGTATGCGTCGCCCGGTTATCTCGAACGATCGGGCGAGCCGGACAAACCCGCCGATCTCGAACGCCATCAATGCCTGACTATCCTGAAGGCGGGTACATGGACATTGCATGACGGCAAACGCACGGCGACGGTCCCGGTGGGCGGGCGGTTCGCGCTCAACAGCGTCGCGATGATCCGACGACTCGCGACGCTCGATATGGGCATCGTTCTGATGCCGGAGGAAGTGGTTGCCGGCGATCTGGCCAGCGGGGCGTTGCGCCGGATCATGCCCAGATGGCACGGCACGGCGGTGCCGATCTACGCCATCACGGAAACGCGGCTATTGCCGGCCAAGACGCAGCGTTTTATCGAGTTTCTTCAGGAACGGTTGACGGGTTCCAGAACTGCACCGTAGCGGCGATTTTGCGGATGAGTCGGCTCGATCCGCGAAACCGCCGCTATCGAATCGCGTTTCAGTGCCCGCTATCAGGGCTGCATTGTGGCAGGTGGCCGCAGTTGTTCCATCCCGGGCGATTCATACTGCCGCTCGCGCTGCTGCTCCCAGCGACACCGCCGTATCCGGACGTGCCCGGAGCGGGATTCGAAGATGGGCTCGTGGAGGCGTTGGTAGAAGCGGACATCGATTGCGCATCTTGCTGCCCGGACTTGTCCTGGGTCTGCGCGACGCTGGCCAAAGAAACTGCACCCAGAAGCGTTGCAGACAGGAGAAACATGGTCTTCATGGCGAACTCCTTAAACACAAAATCAGACTTCAGTGCTTGCTGCCGGTATGGCACAGCAATGAGCGAAGAGGCCGGCATCGTGTCGGGAAATCCGTTGCCGGCGATGTCGCCCTGGTGCCGGAACCCGGTTGAGGGAGCATTGTTTTTGATCTTCGCCCTTTTACCGGGCTAAGGGGAAACACATAACGCGGTTAGTCCCGCGGCTGGCGTCCATGGGTACAGGCGCACCTAAAGAACGGCCGGTGGGCTGGTAAGCCCGGAGCGCAAAAGGGAAGCGCACGTCTTAACCATAGATTGCTTTCGGCGAGGAGAAACTACGCCTTTCGTCATATGGCGATGTTGGTGCACCGATAGCTAAACGCTGCCATTCCGCCTGCTCGTTAGCGCGACGTCGGTTAAGCCTGCGATGTAGCAGAACACTTCATCGCAGTGGAAGCCAAAGCGGGTCTTTCCATGCTTTAAGTGTTTCGAGAACGCTTTTCGCTTCGACGACACTTGGTTCAGCGCGCGTCCCTTTTCCACGCGGCAGGGGTCGTGCCATAAGCGCGTCTGAATACACGCGTGAAATGAGCCTGATCGGTGAACCCGGTTGCGAGTGCGACTTGCGAGATCGTGTGCGACGGCTGCGCGAGCATACGCAACGCATGCTCGAGACGTTCATTCAGTCGCCATTGATAAGGCGACAATCCCGTGCACTGCTTGAACGCGCGCGAAAAATGCGCGGGCGACAGTCCGAGGAGCGAGGCCACTTCTTCGAGGCGCACGCTGGTCGACAGGTTGGTCCGCATGTATTCCTGTGCGAGGCGCAGGCGGTGCGGGGCGAGCGCAGCGCGTGGCTGCGATTCCTCGCTCTTGCCGAGGCGGCAAAGCCTTAGCAGCAACGCGACCGAGAGACTGTCTCCGTAAAGAAGGTCGGTCTGTGTGTTGTCGTTGCATTCCATCGCAAGTAGTCGTGCTAGCAGGAAAGCACGCTCGTCGAAAAACATCAGCCGTGGTTCTACGAGCGCGCGCACGTCGGCGTCGTCTCCGATCAACGGCAGTACGGTTGCGTAGTCGAAAAAGAACAACGCGAACGCGATATAACGCGTCGTGTCGCTGTAGGCCCAAAGCGGCATGTTGGCGGGCGTCAACGACATCTGATGTAACGTGTCGAAGCGCCTCGTTGCCGGACGCGACGTGCTCGTCCGTCCTTCCATGCGCCCGCCGCGTTCGTCGAGGGTTACGCTAAGGCGTGCACAACCGATCCGGATGTCTTTGCACGTCGGCCCCTCGCAATGCAGATCGGCGACCGACACCGAGAGCCCGGTGAACGCTTTCTGGCGCAGATTCCGGACCGTGCCGTTGTCGAAATGTTCGATGAACGCACCCGCCCAGTAACGCGATGCCGACGGCTGGACCAGCGCCGGAGCGTCATTGATTCGACTCGTCGAAGCCACGTATCCTCTGCGTCTGTCTGTTTATGTTGGCTGCTCACGCGAATAACCCTTCCGGGTTTCGGGTCCATGAGCCGTCGCGTGGCTGCCTGTGGATGATGCAACGAATTGGAAGATACAAGAAATATCAATTCTGTTCAAAAGAGGTACGAACATATCGGCCGCATTGGCGCTGTCTTCGTTAGGCTTCGCTCGCAGCCGCCACCCATGTCGCCGGGCTAAGTGGCCTGCCTGAGAATCGTGACGAATTGCTCATATTTCGTAGCCTGCAAGTCGGAAAGTTGCGGCAAGCGGATTGCAGAGGATCTGGCGTGTGCGAGCCCGAGCGCGCTTTCGGCAATGTTCAAACGCATGGTTTGCTGCCGGGCGGCAGGCGTTTCGCGCGGAATAACCGAAGAATTCAGGTGTTGTAGTGATCGATGGCGTCGTCTGGTCATCCAGTCAATCGATTTCTTTGGTCGCGAATACACCCATGCCTCTGCTCGATCCTCTATTTCTTCTACTCGCATTCGACGCCGCCTGCATTGCATTTGCGATTGCTGTGCTGGTGAATATGGCGATCTTTCATGTTCTCTCGACGCTTCTTCCGGGGCATTCCATAGCGGAATGCTGGACCCTGTTCGCGCCAAAGGACGCGGACCACGCAGATTCATTCGTTGGCGGAATGGGTGAGGGCGGTGAAGCGTACATCGTGGAGCTGCACGTTGAACACGCCGACATGTGACGCCGTGCGAGTGGATCGCGGAATAGGATGAGGCCGTCAGGTGTTATGGAAGTCAGCACGAGGCTATTCCCGTGCCCGGCACGCGGAAAGTGCTGTGGACTACTGCAATTGTCGGTCTTGCTCACCCATAACCCACTTCTGACATGGACTTCTCTAATTCAACCCAGATATCGTTCGTACCGCATCGTGAACTTGTGCGCAGCGATCATAGAACGCTCGTTCTGGCTGCTCTCGGCGGTGCGCTCGAATTCTATGACTTCGTCATCTATGTATTTTTCGCGGCAGTGATCGGACAACTGTTCTTTCCGCCGTCGATCCCCGACTGGCTGCGGCAGGTGCAGACGTTCGGCATTTTTGCCGCGGGGTACGTTGCACGACCGCTCGGCGGCGTGGTGATGGCGCATTTCGGCGATCTCGCCGGCCGCAAGCGCATGTTCATGCTGAGCGTGATGCTCATGTCCCTGCCGACGCTCCTGATGGGCCTGCTGCCCACGTACGCGAGCATCGGCGTCTTCGCGCCGGTTCTGCTGCTGCTGTGCCGGATGCTGCAAGGCGCGGCCGTGGGCGGCGAAGTGCCGGGGGCGTGGGTCTTCGTTGCCGAGCACGTGCCTCACCGGTACGTCGGCTACGCATGTGGATTGCTGACGGGCGGACTCACGTTCGGGATCCTGCTCGGCTCACTGATCGCGGGCGGTATCAATCATCATTACTCTCACGATCAGATCAGCGCTTACGCATGGCGTTTGCCGTTCGTGATGGGTGGGCTCTTTGGACTCTTGTCCGCGTTCTTGCGCCGATGGCTGAACGAGACGCCGGTCTTCGTCGACATGCAGCAGAAGAACTCCCTTGCGAAGGAAGTGCCGCTGAAGGCCGTGCTGCGCGATCATGGTCGAGCGGTTCTAATATCCATGATCCTGACATGGACGCTGACGGCTGCTATCGTCGTCGTGATCCTGATGACGCCGACACTCGTCGCAAAGCGTTTTCATATCGATCCGTCCACGGCATTGCAAGCCAATTCCGTCGCCACGCTTTGCCTCACCATCGGGTGCGTTGTCGCGGGGTCATTGACCGCGCGCATCGGCATCGGCCGAACGCTCTTTTTCGGATGCCTGCTGCTCGGTGCATCGTACTTCCTGATGCTGAACCGCCTTTCGGTCGATCCGTCATCGCTGCTGCCGCTTTACGCGGTCGCGGGCTTTTTCGTCGGCGCCGTTGCCGCCATTCCTGTTGCGATGGTCAATGCGTTTCCGCCACTCGTGCGCTTCTCCGGCATTTCGTTTTCATACAACGTCGCGTATGCGGTCTTTGGTGGACTAACGCCCGTCGTGATTGCGTTGATGTTGAAAGCGAATCCGCAGGCGCCTGAGTTCTATGTCGGCGCGTTGTCGGTGATCGGTGCAGTGGCAGGCCTGGCTTTCTGGCGCAAGCGCTGACGCGCAGCGTGAGGCAGCTCCAGATGACGGTTAGCGCGCCCGCAGACGCGCTAACCCAAAGAGCTTGCCGGGTATGACCAGGCGCAGTGAAAACCACGCCCAGTCGCATCAGACAAGGGTGGCACTGTCGTCAAGCACTGGTTCCGCCGTCGACCTTGATGTTGGCGCCCGTCACGAATCCGGCATCCGGGCTCGCCAACCAGGCGACCGCGTCTGCCACATCGTTGGGGTGTCCGTAGTGGCCCAACGCAATCATGCTACGCACACGGTCGGCGATCGGGCCGTCCGCCGGATTCATCGCGGTGTCGATGCGGCCAGGCTGCACGTTGTTGATCGTAATGCCGGCGTCGCCGAGATCCCGCGCCAGCGCACGGGTCATGCTGGCGAGTGCGCCCTTGGTCGAGGAATAGACGGAGAGACCGTTGATCGGCGTGTACTCGCTGCTGACGCTTCCAATGTTGATGATCCGTCCGCCCTTCGGCATGTAATGCAATGCTTCCTTGATGGCGACGAATGGACCTTTGACGTTGATGGCCAGCATGCGCTCGAAGTCGTCGAGCTTGAACTCGTCGATCAGGCCGATGCGGAGCATGGCGGCGTTGTTGACCAGGATGTCCAGGCGTCCGTACTCCTCTGCGGTGGCGCGTACCGCTTGCTGAACCATTTGCGTATCGCCGCTGTCGGCGCGGATGGCCATTGCCCGTCCGCCGGCGTGACAGATCGAGGCGACGACTTCATGTGCGTCGTCGGGCGACGACGCGTAAGTGATGGCGATGGCTGCGCCGTCGCGAGCGAAGCGGTGCGCGATAGCCGCACCGATGCCGCGGGAGCCGCCTGTTACGAGAGCGACTTTGCCCTGCAATGTTCCGTTAGCTGTTGCCATTTGATGTCCTTTCATACGTGGCTGAATGCAGGTCGATTCTAGTGAGGGCACACATTCACGATGAGCCAATATCGGAGCAAAGAAGTGATGTATTTCGCCGGTTCGAGCCGAGCGGAGAATTCAAATAGGAAAACGAGCTAATGAAACTGGATAAGACTGATGTCGGTATCTTGAGAGCCCTTCAGCGCAACGCGCAATTGAAAGCGTCCGAACTGGCGGATGCACTCGCGATCTCTCCGTCGCCGCTTTACCGCCGTATCCGCCTTATGGAAGAGGCAGGTGTGATCAAGCAGTACGTCACGCTGCTCGACCAGGAGAAGGTTGGATTGCCGATCAGCGCCTACGTGTCGGTTGCGCTGGAGAAATCGGCGGAAACGCTTGCAGGATTCGAGCGCGCGATAGCGAGTTGCGAAGAGGTGATGGAGTGCTACCTGATGACAGGGCAATTCGACTATATGATTCGTGTCGTTGCCAATGACATCTCGGGTATCGAGCGATTCGTGGTGATGCGGCTGAGCACGATCGAGGGCGTGCGCGACGTCAGCACGTCCATCACGTTGCGTCGCGTGCAGTACAAGACGGAGTTGCCGGTGCGGCCGCACGAATGGCAGCCGTGAAAGACGAATGCCGGGCGAGCGGGAATGGCGTGTGAGTTTGATCACGAACGCTGCGCGGGAATTTCCTGACGGTCACGCAGTTGCTTGCCGATGGTCACACGGGCCGCATACAAATGACGTTCGACGGTCTGCACATGCTGCCGCAGAACGATAGCCGCTTCCTCGCAGCTCAACCCTTCGACGTGCACGAGCAACATGGCGATGCGCTGGTGCTGCGGTAACCGGTCGACGGCGCCGACGATGTCTTTCGAGCCCAATTGTGCGGCGCTCGCGCGGCGGTAGTCGTTGGAAGATGGCTGATTGTCCGCGTGATCGAGCCATAGCGCGTGTACCGTTTCGAACATACGCGTGATAAACGGCATGCCGGCGGGCGGCGGATGAGTGTCCCTGATCGCGCATTCGCAAGCGCGTTGAACGATCTGTTCGGCAGTATCGGCATCGCGCGCGATCCTTACCGCAAATCGCCACACTCTGGGTAGCGCATCGGATAGTGCGATGCTGAGGTCTTGTTGGAGCATTACTTTCTCATGTCGATGAGCGCGAATGTCTATTCCAGCGGATGCTCATTCGGTGTTGAACGATCAGTCCTCAGGTTCTTTGCTTTTGGTGTGAGAAGGGCTGTCAATGCTTGCGTCTTAAGGGAACTTGAACGAAGCCACCCAGCGCGTCGAGAACCGTACATCTCGCCATGGATGTTATCGACACCCGACAGGAGACCTGAGCCAAATTTTCCGTCGCTTAAATGGAGAATTAGCACGCGCCGCGTTTTTGTGCGCTTTAGCCGATGCGAATGATGCGGCTGCGTGCTCCGCTAGACCAAAGGCGGATGTTTGCGCGTTGGCGATGCGTTGAGCCGTGCAGTACGCAGAAGTTCGTCGATCGTCGCGCGAAGGCTCGCCGGCACGGGCGGCACAGTCTGTTGCGCAAAAGCCGCGGCGTAGGGCAGGCGCGACGCCTCAAGCGCCGCGACGCGCCTGGCGATCTCGGGCGATGCGCTTGCCGCACGCCTCACCGCCCGATGCTGGTGAGCGGGCAGCGTTCCGTCCACGTAGGCCATCAACTCGATATCGTCCGGATCCATAAGGCCTGTCGTTCACCTCTTGCGTCGGTAGGAAGCCTGCGCCCGGTTGTCCTGGTCTGCGGCGGCTTGAGAGATAACAGATGAAGCCCGTGATTATTCCGTCCGCTCGCGCACTGCCAGCGGTACGGCACTTGCGTGCTAGTCGGCAACAGGTTGCTCGGGACCCGCGTCCGTGAATAACGGTCTTACATCAAACGTCGAAATCCGCTTGCCGAGTTCGACGAGATTCACGCCTTCAGGCTTGCCGATCAGCGCGTAACCTAATTCTGCTTGCCGCCACATCGCGACGTCCAACGTATCAACCGTGTGCACGGCCACGGGATGATCGGGCCGCGCATCTTTCATCACGCATAGCGTCACGGGCGGGCCGCTTTCCGGCAGATAGACGATCTGCAGCAGCGGCTTGTCGTTGAATCGCAGACGCTGCATCGCCTTGAAAGTGAGTCCCGCACTGCTCAGATCCGGAATACGCAACGGCAGGTGGTCCTGCTGACGTATGTCGCTGACGATCTTCCTGAGGGTCGCCGCGTCGTTCTTGACGTAGGCAACAGTCTCGCGAGTAAACAGCTTCTGATAACCTGCGGCAGCCGTCACCCACGGCGCAACATCCGGATTCGCGGCCGTTTGCGCGTCGCCGGCACCGGGCATGCCCTGACGCATCAACATGCCGCACGTAAAAGCGCCGGCGACGCACGCGGCTGCCAGCCATAGCGGAACGCCGCGGCGGACATCTGTCGGTTGATCGCGTGCATGCTGAGGCACTGCGCCATGTGCACGGATCAGCGCGTCAACGCCCAGTCTGAGCGAATCAGGCACGGGCGGCAGCGGCTGCGACGCGAACGCCGCCGCATAGTCGACCCGCGATGCGCGCAGCAGTTCGACTTTTGCCCGAGCGTCGGCCGACTGGCCCAACCGGGCTTCCACCGCTTCACGTTCTTCGGGCGGCAGTTCGCCGTCTACATAGGCAAGAAGTTGAGCGTCGTCGATCATGCGAGCGAATCCTTTTGCAGCCTCGTGGACTGCAGGTCCGCATCTTCGCCGATCATCGAACCGACGGCTTGCCGCGCTCGCGACAACCGGCTCATGACGGTACCCATTGGCACATCGAGCACGTCGGCCGCCTCCCGATACGTCATGCCCTCGACCGCGACGAGCAGCATCACGACGCGCTGCACTTCGGGCAGACGCTCGATTGCGCCGATGATCTGCGCATGCATGAGCTGCGTTTCGGGATCGTTGCCGGCGGGATCGGCGACATTTTCAAGGAAGTTCTGGTCCCATTCGAAGCTTGACTGCCTGCGCAGATTACGCGCCCGCAACTCGTTGAGCCACGTGGAATGAACGATCGAGAACATCCAGCTCAACGGAGCGGTGCCGGGTTGGAGTTGATGCGCACGCTCGAGCGCGCGCAGACACCCGCGCTGCACGAGATCCTCGGCGTCGTGCTGGTCGCCCGTCAGGCGAAGCGCGAACGCCCACAATCGCGGAAGCATCTCCGGAATCAGGTTAGACAGGTCAGCATCGCTCATCGAACGTAGCTCTCCATACCCATGTACGCGATGCCGCGCCGGGCATCCTGGATCTCTCGTTTCGTTTGCCATTGGCCGGGTTGGGCCACTCAGCGTGCCGCGACGCAAACAGAGCGGGCGGGCGCGCATGCATGCATTACAGCCAGGCGATGTATCTGGCGTGTGTCTGGAGAGGGACTATTTGCAAGCGTACGTAGCAATCGCATGCACCGATGCGATCAGAGAGGCGGGTCGATATCCCAGGATGTGGACTTATGGGGTGTTGCAGGGCAGACCTGCGGTGTCATCTGCCGTGCACATTCTTACTGTGCGTCAAGCGAGCGCTCGACTCGCGGCCTCAGCACGACCGCGCAGCCAGTTGATGCTGGCAAAAAGCAGTACCGCAAACACGATCAACATCGTCGCCACCGCAAGAATCGAAGGATCGATCGAATCGCGGATGCCGCTCCACATCTGCCGCGGCACCGTGGTTTGATCGGGGCCGCCGATGAAGAGAATGACGATCACCTCGTCGAACGAAGTCGCAAACGCAAACACGCTGCCCGTCGCGACGGCTGGCGCGATGAGCGGCAACGTCACGCGGCGAAATGCGACCCACGGCTTCGCGCCGAGTCCCGATGCGGCCCGTAGAAGGCTCTGATCGAATGAAAGCAGCGACGCAGTCACGGTGATGACGACGAACGGCGTACCGAGCGCCGCGTGGGCCAGCACGACGCCGGGATATGAATTCACGAGGCCGAGCGGCGCGAAGATCAGATAGAAGCCTGCCGCCACGACCACGATCGGCACGATCATCGGCGAAATGATGATCGGCATGATCAGCGAACGCAGCGGAAATTGCGACCGGCTCAGGCCCAGCGCCGCGAGCGTACCGAGCGCGGTCGCGATCAGCGTCGATGCCGCGCCGATACCGAGGCTGTTCAATAGCGCGCGCTGCCAGTCCGCGCTGGTGAGCGCCTGTTCGTACCAGCGCAGCGACAGGCCCTGCAACGGGTACGAAAAATACGAACCCGAATTGAACGAGAGCGGGATGATGGCGAGAATCGGCGCGATCAGAAAGAACAGCACGAGCGCCGTATGCACGCGCACCCAGCGCGCCGCGATGCGTTCCGTCAGAACCCTTTTGCGTTGTTCCTGCATGTCCGTCTCTCTGCGTCGGGTATGGGCGGCTCAACCGAAGCGCAAACGGTCGATGCCGACGATGCGGTTGAAGATGAAATAGAAGATCGCGGTGAAGATCACGAGATACGCCGACAACGCGCCTGCGAGGCCCCAATTGAGTTGCGTGTTCGTCTGCATCGCGATGAGCTGGCTGATCATCTCGTCGCCGGCGCCGCCGAGCAACGCGGGCGTGATGTAGTAACCAAGCGCGAGCACGAACACGAGGAAGCAGCCCGCACCCACGCCGGGCAGCGTTTGCGGCACATAGACCCGCACGAATGCGATGAACGGATGCGCGCCGAGCGACTGCGCCGCTCGCACATAGACGGGCGGCACGCTTTTCATCACGGAGTAGATGGCGAGGATCATGTACGGCAGCAACACGTGCGTCATGCCGATCAACACGCCCGTGCGATTGAAGATCAGCGGCAAAGGATGTGTCGCAAGTCCGAGTCCCGTCAGCAAACTGTTGACGACACCGGCGGGTTGCAGCAATACGTACCATGCCGTCGTGCGCACCAGCAGCGAGGTCCAGAACGGCACGATCACGAGCAGCATCAGGCGGTTGCTGCTTTTTGCCGGCAGACTGGCGAGCATCCATGCAACGGGATAGCCGAGCAGCAGGCACAGCAGCGTGACCGTCGCGCTGATCGAGATCGTGCGCAGGAACGCTTGCCGATAAACGGAAGCGTTATCGGGTACGAATCCGACCGAGCCTTGCGGCGTGACCTGCGCATCGACGGCGGCGAGCAGGTAGTCGGGTGTGGGCGATGCGGCGGCACGCTTCAGCAGACGCCACGTTTCCGGGGAATTCCAGCGTTCGTCGAGTTTCACGAGTGCGGGCTTCCAGGCGGGCGGTGGATCGGCGGGCAGGTTGCGGGCGGTACGCATCAACAGGCTGCGGAATTCGGCCTGGGCGAAGTTCAGACGACGTGCCACCGTGCCGAGTTGTCCGCTCTCCTGCGCCTGCTTCAGGCCCGACGCGAGCAGGGCGAACGTGTGCTCGTCCGGCATGCCGCGTCCGTCCCACGCATCGAGTGCCTGCGCGAGCGCTGGCATGCTGTCGGGCAGTTCGTGATTCTGCACGCTGCGCGCGAGCAGCAATGCAATCGGCGCGATGAACGTCGACAGCAGAAACAGGATCAACGGCAGCGCGAGCAGCAGCGCCTGGGTCGATGCGCGGCGCCGTGCCTGGTGGAACGACGCGCGGCCGCCGGCTCGCGAAGGAGAGCCGGGAGCCGTGGTCTGGGCCGAAACGGGCATGCTGGTGGTCACGTCAGGCTCTCGCTCAACAGGAAGTTATTGCGTCAGCCATGTCTGGAAACGCTTGTTGATCTGGTCCGCGTTGTCGGCCCAGAAGCTCGCATTGATCTGCAACGCGCGCTTGAAGTTATCCGGCGATGTCGGAAGATCGGTCAGCCGCTGCTTGTCGACGAGCGCGATGGCATCCTTGCGCGGCGGCGCATAGGCGATGTACTTCGACAGATCGGCATAAGCTTTCGGCTGCGAAGCGGACACGATGAACTTCGCCGCTGCGTCAGCATGCTTCGCGCCCGTCGGAATGCCCCACCAGTCGAAGTCGTAGACCTGTGCGTCCCACACTGCCTTGAAGGGCTTGTTGTCCTTCTTCGCGGCATCGTCGATGCGGCCGTTGTACGCCTGCGTCATCACCACTGCGCCGTCCGCGAGCAACTGCGGCGCCTGTGCGCCCGACTCCCACCAGACGATGCTCTTCTTGATCGTATCGAGCTTTTTGAAAGCGCGATCGACACCGGCGGGCGTGCCGAGCACCTTGTATACGTCCTTCGGATCGACACCGTCGGCGATCAACGCCCATTCCATCGATACCTTCGGCGACTTGCGCAGGCCGCGCTTGCCAGGGAATTTCTGCAAGTCGAAAAAGTCGGCGACAGTGGTCGGCGCCGTCTTCAGCTTGCTCGCATCGTAGGCGAAGACGGTCGACCAGACCATGCTCGCGACCGCGCAATCGCTGATCGAGCCGGGAATGAAATCACTCGTCTTGCCCAGCGTCTTCTTGTCGAACTTCTTCAAGAGACCTTCGTCGCATGCGGTGATCGCATCGTTCGTTTCGAGGTCGATCAGGTCCCACGTGGTGTTCTTTGCCTGCTCCATCGCGGAGAGTTTTGCGAGTCCCCCGTCGTACGATTCCGTCGAGAAGCCCACGCCCGTCGCTTGCGTGAACGGCTCGAAATAGGCTTTCTTCGCAGCTGCTTCATAAGCGCCGCCGAAGGTCACGACGGAAAGTGTCTCTGCTGCCCAGGCATTGGCCGTGGCGAAAGCGAAGACGGAAAGTGCGGCAAAGGCGGCACGTCGTGCCTTGATAGGGGTGCGCATGTCAGTTGGCTCCTGCGGGTGCGGTCGTCATGATTGAAGGTAAGGGAGACGGCGAAGTACAGTTAGCTGGCGTGGCGTGCAGCGCGCCGGCTGTCACTGCGAGAATCTTGCAGTCGTCGTGGCGCCAGGCAACTTCGACTGTGTCGCCGGGCGACGGCAGCGCGTGACGCTGCGTATTGGGAACCTTGACGACGATGGTGTCGCGCGAGCCGAGCTTGAGATGGACGCGATGATGATCGCCGCAATACACGAGTTCTTCGACACGCGCGCGCACCGCATTGCTGTTTTCGTCGACGTGCACGCCTTCGGCTGCGGGAATATGTGCGCGCTCGGGGCGCAGCGCGAGCATCGCGTGATCGCCCTCGCGCAAGCCGCTTTCGCAACGCCCGCGGATGATGCTTCCGTCTGCCAGCGCGAGGCTCGCGCCATCGCCGCGCACGTCGACGACGCGCCCCGTCAGTCCATTGTTCTCGCCGACGAAGTTCGCGACGAACGCATTTTGCGCATTTTCATAAAGCTCGCTCGGCGTCGCCGCCTGCTGGATGCGCCCATCCGAGAACACAGCGACGCGGTCCGACATGGTCAGTGCTTCGGCCTGGTCGTGGGTCACATAGACGATCGTGAGCGAGAGTTCGCGATGCAGCCGCATGATTTCGTATTGCATCGTTTCGCGCAGGCGCTTGTCGAGCGCACCGAGCGGCTCGTCCATCAGCACGACGCTCGGCTCGAAGACGAGCGCGCGCGCCAGCGCAACACGCTGCTGCTGTCCGCCGGAGAGTTGTCCAGGACGGCGACTCGCGAGATGAGGCAATTCGATCATATCGAGCGCGCGTTTGACGCGCGCCTCCTGTTCAGCCCGGCTCACATGACGCACGGAAAGTGGAAACGCAACGTTCTCCGCAATCGTCAGATGCGGGAACAGCGCATAGTTCTGGAACACCATGCCGATGTCGCGCTGATGCGGCGGCTTGTCGTCGAGCCGTTGTCCGTCGAGCCGGATCTCGCCTTGCGTGGGCGTTTCGAAACCGGCAAGCATCATGAGCGTCGTTGTCTTGCCGGAACCCGACGGTCCGAGCAGCGACAGGAATTCGCCCTTGCGCACGTCGAGGTTCAGATCGTCGACGACATAGTGCGTGCCGTCATACGATTTGCTCACGCCCGAAAACGAAATGTAGGAAGGGTTTGACATCGTGCTTGCGTCCTGTCGGTGTTGCGTCGAATTCATTGCGTGCGGAGTTTCGACGCGAGATAGCGCGCGAAGTCATAATTGGGGCGTTCGAGATGGCTCAGATGGCCCGGCTTTGCAAGCGGTGCGTGCACGCCGCGAAATACCGCCTCGACGCCGCGCCGGTCTTCAGCATTGACTTCGTCGAGCAGCTTTTTCAGCGTGGCCATATGAGCCTGGGCTTGCGGATCGGCGATGAATTCCGGCGCCAGTCCGCCGCCGAAGCGGATATGCACGCGCCCCACACCTTGAGGCTGCAGCACGAGATACCAGAAGTAACCCGGCGTGAGCGTCACGAGATGAGTGGGATAGATCGCGAGCAAGGCTGTGGTCTTGCGCCAGTGTCCCGTGAGGCGTGTGTTGTCGGGATGCGCATTGCCGATCGGCAATGAGGCTTCCTTCGTGATCCAGTGATAGTTGAAGGCCGGTGAGCCCGGCGGGCATTCCATTTCCTCTAGCCGCGAATGCGGGCCTACCGTCGCGCGATGCAGCATCGGCAGGTGATAACTCTCCATGAAGTTCTCCGCGAGGATTTTCCAGTTCGTATCCCACACGTGCTCTTCATAGAATGTTTCGATGTAGTCGGACATGCCGTATGCGCCGATCAGCTCGCTCAACCCGGCAAGTTGCACACCGACGGATGGCGCGCTGTCATCGAGCGTCACGTAGATCCAGCCTTGCCACGCTTCGCAGCGCACAGCGGGCAAGCGATAGCTTTCCTTGCAGAAGCCCTCTTGCCGGTCCATCAGCGGTGCGCCTTTCAGCGCGCCATCGAGCGAATAATTCCACGCATGGTACGGACACACGATCCTGCGCACGTTGCCGCGTCCTTCGAGCAACACCGACATGCGATGCAGGCAGACGTTCGACATTGCCTTCAGCTGCATCTGTTCGTCGCGCAGCACGACGATCGGCTGGTCGCCGATGCGCGTAGTCAGGTAATCGCCGGGCGCCTTCAGTGCGCTTGCGCGGCCGACGCACTGCCATTCGCGCGAGAAGATGTCGCGCTCTTCCAGGGCGAGAAATTCGGGGGACGTATAGACGCCGGGCGGCATC
Source organism: Paraburkholderia sp. Tr-20389 (assembly GCF_017104565.1). GTDB lineage: Bacteria > Pseudomonadota > Gammaproteobacteria > Burkholderiales > Burkholderiaceae > Paraburkholderia. Next base: position 273,516 of record NZ_JAAGPD010000001.1, read on the forward strand.
GCGCGCGCTTCGCCGAATGACCGTTCACAACCGGTCTGCAGCTCGTCGACAAGCGCTTGCACTGTAATCGTCCTTGCCGGATTTGCCATGCCGCCCTCCCTGTTCCGAGCTTGCGAGAGCGCGCCGACGCTGGATTGCGCGGCATTGCGCTCGACATGGACATCAATCTATCAAGCCAAATTCCCAGCCAAAATATTGTTTTTGGATGCAAGGCAAAGGTTTTGGCTATGCAGTGCGGTTGCTGCTAGCGGCAGCTTCCTGCCGTTGCCGTCGATGTTTGAAACGGTGCCTCACGTATCCAGATGCAGCCGCCGGATATAGGTTTCGCAGAACGACGCGAAGCGATGCACCACTTGCCGTGGCCGCATCGTGCGCGATTGCGCGATGCCGAGCGTCGTCGCGTTGACGTTGTCCTTGAAGCGTTTGATGACGAAGTCCGCGCCGTCGACGGTGCGATTGGACTTGAGCGGAAAGTTGAGGATGCTGTAGCCAAGTCCGTTCGCCACCATGCCGCGCACGACTTCCGGCTGTGACGAGCGGAAAGCGGGTACGGGCCTGCTGCCCACGGCATCGAACAACGCTGCGAAGTACTCGCGGCTATGCGGTAAATCCAGCATCACATAGGGCTCGTGCAACAGGTCGGCGAGCGACACCTTGCGCGCGCGGGCGAGGCGATGAGATGCCGGCAGGATCACATAAGGCGGCAACGACAGCAGCGGCGTGAAGGCGATGTCCTCGGTGAGGTCGAGGCTATAGGTCAGGACTATGTCGAGCGAGCCGTCGTGCAGGCCTCGCAGCAGACCGTCCTGATGTGCTTCGACCGTGCGGAACGAGATGCCCGCATGTTCGCTCGCGAAACGGCTGATGAGCCGCGGCATCAGCGGCGGCGCAAGCGACACGAGGCAGCCGAGCGCGATCGAGCCCGTCATGCCGCCGTCCATTTCCTTGGCGGTCATCTGCAGTTCTTCCGCGATTTTCAGCAGATTGCGCGCCTGTCCGAGCAGATCGCGCCCTGCCTGTGTGAGCGACAGACCGCTCGCGTGATGCCTGATGAAGAGCTGCACGCCGAACGACGATTCGAGGTCTGCCAGCGCGGTGGAGATGGATGGCTGCGAGATATGAAGGCGCTTGGCGGCAGCCGTGAAGGACAGTGCTTCAGCGGTGACGACGAAATAACGCAACTGACGAAGCGAGTAACGCAGGGGATGGTTTTCCATCGGCAATGCTCCATGTTCGGGCGTTCATGCGCACCATTGTGAGTCGGTCAAAATCCCTTGCATAGGTAAAACCGATGCCATGCATTTTTTAAATATATTTTTCGGATTCGAAGGGCACGCGTAGATTCTGGACCTGGACAGCTGATTCACGGCGCAGCGCGCCGATCGAAACGTCGCTTCGCCCATTGGGTGCGAGGTCATGACGGCTTGGATCAAACCGCCTTTGAGAAGGACTTGGACATGGCAGGGAAAACGATGTCAATCGATACGCTCGTGGTCGGCGCCGGGCAGGCCGGCGTGGCGATGAGCGAACACTTGAGCAAGATCGGCGTGCCTCATGTCGTTCTGGAACGGGCTCGTATCGCCGAGCAGTGGCGCACGGGACGCTGGGATTCGCTGGTCGCGAATGGTCCCGCGTGGCACGATCGCTTTCCGAATCTGGAATTCGCGGAAGTCGATCCGGATGGCTTCGCGGCGAAAGAGCAGGTGGCGGATTACTTCGTCGAGTACGCGAAGCGGTTCGACGCGCCGATCCGCACGGGCGTCGATGTGAAGAAGGTGGTGCGCAATGCGGGCCGTCAGGGCTTTACCGTCGAGACGTCGGACGGCACGTTCGAAGCCAACCGGGTCGTCGTGGCGACGGGCCCGTTCCAGCGCCCGGTCATTCCGGCCGTTGCACCGAAGTCGGACCGCTTCACGCAGATTCACTCGGCCGACTATCGCAATCCGCAGCAACTGCCTGATGGCAACGTGCTGGTCGTCGGAGCGGGCTCGTCCGGCGTACAGATCGCGGACGAACTGCAGCGCGCGGGCAGGCAGGTGTATCTGTCGGTCGGACCGCATGACCGGCCGCCGCGCGCCTATCGCGGCCGCGACTTCTGCTGGTGGCTCGGCGTGCTCGGCGAATGGGATGCCGAAGTGATGCGGCCCGGCAAGGAACACGTGACGATTGCGGTGAGCGGGGCACGCGGCGGACATACCGTCGACTTCCGCCGTCTCGCGCATCAAGGTGTGATGCTGGCCGGTTTGACGAAGTCATTCGACGACACCGTCGTGACGTTCGATGCCGATCTCGCTGAAAACATCGCACGCGGTGACGAGAACTATCTGTCGCTGCTGGATGCCGCGGATGCGTACGCCGCGCGCAACGGCCTCACGCTTCCTGAAGAACCCGAAGCGCGCGTCATTCCCGCCGATCCGGACTGTCTGATCAATCCTGTTCTCGAACTCGATCTGGTCAAGGCCGGTGTGACGTCGATCATCTGGGCGACCGGCTATGCAGTCGATTTCGGCTGGTTGCACGTCGATGCCTTCGACGAGAAGGGCAAGCCGAAGCATCAGCGCGGCGTGTCGAAAGAGCCGGGCATTTATTTCCTTGGGCTTCCCTGGCTGTCGCGGCGCGGCTCGGCTTTCATCTGGGGCGTATGGCACGACGCGAAACATATCGCCGATCACATCGCCACGCAGCGCAAGTATCTCGCTTACTACGATGCGCCGAATCCGCACGCACCGACCCAACACGAGGCGCGCGCGACGGAGCCGCAGCTTCGCAAGGTCAGCGAAATGGACCTGAGCTGACGCCCGCCAACAGAGCCGCATTCTTCTTTTATCCGTATCAAGGTGCATCGATGAGCCAACCTACGCATACCCGTATTCGCATGTTCAACACGAAGGACACGTACCCGAACCAGTCGCTCGATAACGATCTCTGTCAGGCAGTACGTGCCGGCAACACAGTCTACGTGCGCGGCCAGGTGGGCACCGATTTCGATGGTCGCCTCGTCGGGCTCGGCGATCCGCGCGCGCAGGCCGAGCAGGCGATGAAGAACGTCAAGCAGCTCCTCGAAGAAGCGGGCAGCGACCTCTCGCACGTCGTCAAGACGACCACGTTTCTCACCGACATCCGCTATCGCGAGCCTGTGTATCAGGAAGTCGGCAAGTGGTTCAAGGGTGTGTTCCCGATCTCGACGGGCCTCGTGGTGACGGCTCTGGGGCAGGCGCAATGGCTGATGGAAATCGACGTGATCGCAGTCATTCCGGATGGCTGGACGCCTGCTAAGGCGTGAGGAGCACGACATGACGTTTTCAATCGTCGGACGTTGCGCGCAGACGGGGCAACTCGGCATCGCGATCAGTTCTTCGAGCATCGCGGTAGGCGCGCGCTGTCCGTGGCTGCGCGCGGGTGTCGGTGCAGTCGCGACGCAGAACGTGACGCTGCCCGCACTCGGTCCGCAGGTTCTCGATCTGCTGGAGAATGCGCTGCTCGAGCCCGCTGCCGCGCTGGACCGTGCGCTCAGTGCAAACGAATGGAGCGAGTATCGGCAGGTGACGGTGGTCGATGCGCTTGGGCGCACCGCGTTTTTCAGCGGCAAGGAAGCGCTGGGCACATATCACGCAGCAGCGGGCAAGCAATGCGTCGCAGCAGGCAACATGCTGGCGAGCGTGGGCGTGATCGAGGCGATGGTGCCCGCTTTCGAGAACACGAAGGGCATGCTCGCCGACCGGCTGCTCGCAGCGATGCACGCCGCGATCGCAGCAGGCGGCGAAGCGGGGCCGGTGCACTCGGCGGCGCTGAAGATCGTCGGCGATCTGAGCTGGCCGATCGTCGACTTGCGCGTCGATTGGGCCGACGAGGATCCGATCGGCCGGCTCGACGGTCTATGGCAAGCGTATAAGCCGCAAATGCAGGACTACGTGACGCGCGCGCTCAATCCCACGGCCGCGCCGAGCTATGGAGTGCCGGGCGATGAGTGACACGTCGAGCCGCGCGTTGCTCGAACGGCTGATCGCATTTCCCACGGTGAGCCGGGACTCGAATCTGGCGATGATCGATTTCATCCGCCATTACCTCGGTAATCTCGGCGTTCGAAGCGAACTGTTTTACAACGCCGAGCGCACGAAGGCGAACCTGTTCGCGACGATCGGCCCCGACATCGGCGGCGGCATCGTGCTGTCGGGGCATACCGACGTAGTGCCCGTCGATGGTCAGCCCTGGACTGTCGAGCCGTTCCGGCTGAGCGAGAAAGAAGGGCGGCTGTATGGGCGCGGCACGGCCGACATGAAAGGCTTCATCGCTTCCGTATTGGCGACGGTGCCCGCTTTCGTCGCACGCGAACTGAAGGTACCCGTGCATCTCGCGTTTTCGTACGACGAGGAAGTGGGGTGTCTGGGTGTGCGGTCGATGCTGGCAGACCTGGCGCAGCGCGCAAATAAACCTGCGCTGTGTCTCATCGGCGAACCGACGGAACTGAAGCCTGTGCTGGGTCACAAAGGCAAGCTGGCGATGCGTTGCCACGTCAAGGGAGCGCCTTGTCATTCGGCGTACGCGCCGTACGGCGTCAACGCGATTCAATATGCGGCGCGTCTCGTCAATCGTCTTGAAGAGATCGGCGAACGGCTGGCGGCGCCCGAGCGCCACGACGAACGATTCGATCCGCCGTATTCGACGGTGCAAACAGGTGTGATCAAAGGCGGTCGCGCGCTGAACATCGTGCCCGCCGAATGCGAATTCGATTTCGAAGTGCGAGCGCTGCCGGGCTACGACGCAACCCATGTCGCCGACGAATTGCAGACCTATGCGCAGGCCCAGTTGCTGCCGAAGATGCATGCGGTGAACGCCGAAACGGACATCCGCCTGACCTCGCTTTCGGCGTATCCCGGACTCGCGACGCCGCCAGACAGCGACGCGGCACGATTGCTCGCGCTGTTGTGCGGTTCGAATACGTTCGGCACGGTGGCGTTCGGCACTGAGGGTGGGCTCTTCAACGAAGCCGGCATTCCCGCCGTGGTCTGCGGGCCGGGCAGCATGGACCAGGGGCATAAGCCCGACGAATTCGTGACAGTCGATCAACTCGCGGAATGCGATGCGATGTTGGCGCGACTGGCCGATTACCTCTCGACGCCATCCGGATCGTGATTCGACGTTCCGGATGTGCCGTCCGACATGAACGCAAGCAACCAGCGTGCTCAGGCAAAGCTCGAGCCGCAGAATAGCGCAGCACAGCTGCGCGAGACAGGAGACAGCATCGTGGCCACCACGGATCGTAACGCTTCCCAGCTGATCGAAAAACACACGATTGGCTATGTGCCACCAGAAGATCGTCACGGCAAGGTCCGTGACCTGTTCACCCTCTGGTTCGGCGGCAATATCGCGCCGTTGCCTATCGTCACGGGCGCGCTCGGCGTTCAGCTTTTTCACCTGAACCTGATGTGGGGCATCGTCGCGATCGTCGTGGGGCAGGCGGTCGGCGGTGTGCTGATGGCGCTCCATTCCGCTCAAGGCCCGCAAATGGGCATTCCGCAGATGATCCAGAGCCGCGCTCAATTCGGTTCATGGGGTGCGCTTCTCGTCACGGTGATCGCGGGTGTGATGTACGTGGGCTTCTTTGCATCCAACATCGTGCTGGCGGGGAAATCGCTGCACGGAATCGAATCGAATGTTTCCGTGCATGCGGGCATCGTGGTCGGTGCGTTGGGGTCCGGCCTGATCGGCATCATCGGCTATCGCTTCATTCATATCCTGAATCGCATTGGCACATGGGTGCTCGGTATCGGCATCTTCATCGGTTTCGGCTACATCCTGACGCACGTCTCGACAGCGGATTTTCTGACGCGCGGCGGCTTCAACTTTGCCGGGTGGCTTGCGACGGTCTCGCTGTCCGCGCTGTGGCAAATTGCATTTGCGCCCTACGTGTCCGACTATTCGCGCTATCTGCCCGAAGACGTCAGCGTTGCGTCGACTTTCTGGGCCACGTATCTCGGCTGCGCGATCGGCTCGACGCTCGCCTTCGTATTCGGCGCGGTGGCGGTGCTCGCGGTGCCGCCGGGCGTCGATGCGATGGACGCCGTCAAGCAGGCGACGGGCCCGCTCGGACTGCCGATGCTCGTGCTGTTTCTGCTCAGCGTCATCAGCCACAACGCGTTGAATCTGTATGGCGCGGTGCTCGCGTCGATCACCTCGGTGCAGACGTTTGCCTGGCGCTGGATTCCGACGGCCAGAACGCGTGCAGTGTTCTCGCTCGTGATCCTCGCGGGATGCTGTTACGCGGCGCTCGGCGCATCGACCAACTTCGTGGGCAATCTGGTCGATCTGGTGCTGGCCCTGCTGGTCGTGCTCGTGCCGTGGACGGCGATCAATCTGATCGACTTTTACGTCATCCACAAAGGGAACTACGACATCGATTCGATTTTTCAGGCGGATGGCGGAAGATATGGCCGCTTCAATCCTCAGGCCCTCATTGCATACGCGGTGGGTATCGCCGTGCAGATTCCGTTCATGAACACGCCGATGTACGCCGGGCCTGTGCCGGGTTATCTGGATGGCGCGGATCTCTCGTGGGTGATCGGTCTGGTGCTGACTTCGCCGCTGTACTACTGGCTGGCGACGCGCGATTCGACCTATCGGCGCCGGCTCAATTCGGGGCTGAGCGCGACGGCCCGATAGGCGATCGATTGAATCAAAGAACAGGCGAGCCGGGATGTGCATCTCCGCTCGCCTCACATTGCCTAGGGAATCTGCGACAGATTTCGCTTCGCCTCAAGCAACTCGATCAGCAATTGATCGCGCTGACAAAGCATTTCCGTGAAATCGTACGGCGCGAGTTCGGCATCGACACCCTTCGCAATCGAGTCGATGTAGTCGTCGTTCTCGGGATAGCGGCCCAGATCTTTGGCCCATTCGCGCTGGGCCGGACCCAGGTGCTGCAGCACATGCGTGACCCCGCCGGGGCCGCCCGAAGCGTGAAGGTTGAGGAACGGCCCCAACAGCGCCCAGCGCAGGCCGGGACCATAGGCGATGGCGGCGTCGATGGCCTCCACCGACGCGACGCCTCGCTGTACCAGGCTGATGGCTTCCTGCCAGAGGGCCACCTGCAGCCGGTTGGCAATATGGCCTTTGACCTCCTTGTCGATCCTGATGGGTTTCTTGCCTGTCGCCGCGTAAAACGTCATGGCCTTCGCGACGTTTTCGGGCGAGGTCAGGCGACCGCCGCCGACTTCGACTAGCGGAATGATGTGCGACGGATTGAACGGATGCCCGAGGACGATGCGCTCCGGATGCCGTGCGCCCACTTGCATCTCGCTGACCGATAGCCCCGACGATGACGACGCGATGATCGCATCTGCCTCCGCAGCGGATTCGATGTCCGCTATCAACGCGTGCTTGACGGCAAGACGTTCGGGGCCGCTTTCCTGAATGAAGTCGGCATGCCGCACGGCAGTGCCGACGTCGGTCGTGAAGGTCAGGTTCTCTCGTGAAGCGCCGTTTGCCAGACCAAGTCTCTCGACGGCAGACCAACTATTGTCGATCCACTCACGCAACCGCGATTCGGCGCCGTCTGCGGGGTCTGTCGCCGTGACCGCGAATCCTTGTGCCAGAAAATGCGTGGCCCAGCCTGCGCCGATCACGCCCGTTCCGACGATCGCCACCTTGACGGCGCCCTCGCTCATGACTGCGCTTCCAGGCTGGCCGCGCGCTTCGCTTCGCGCAAAGGCCGCAGTCCGATGATCTCCCGAGCCTCGTCGGGCGTGGCCGGCTCATAGCCCATTTCGCGGACGAGTCGCACGAGTCGCTCGACCAGTTGCACGTTGGTCGCCAGTTCGCCGTGGCGGTAATACAGATTGTCTTCGAGCCCGACGCGCACATGGCCGCCCAGCAGCAGCGAATTCATCGCGGCGGGCAACTGCGCCGCGCCGATCGCGCTCACGTTGAAGACGGTGTTGCGAGGCAGGTGATCGACCATCGTCTGCAACAGACGCGGCGTGTAAGGCAATGCGCCCTGGAACGCATTGGCGCCGATGACGATATTGATGAAGTGAGGCGCGTCATCAAGCCCCTCGTTGATCGCTCGCTGCACGTCCTGAACGATGTCGGCGAGACCGAACACTTCCCACTCCGGCTTGATGCCGCGCGCCTTCATCATTTCGGCAATCTGCCGGATACGCGAAGGCGGGGTCGCCACCAGAATCTCCTTGCCGCCGAAGCTCGCGATCACCGTTTGCGCATCGAGCGTGCACATCTCGACGCCATCGCCTTGCATGCCCTTCAGGCGTTCTTCCCACTGAATCTCCCACAGCCCGTTGTCGAGTTCGCGAACCATGTCGCCGTCGATGCCGCCGCCCGTGGAATTGTTGAGGATGATGTCGCACCGGTCGCGAATCAGCCGGTTGATGTGGCTGTAAATCGCGGGATCACACGTGGCCTGATCGTCGGGACGCCGTGCGTGCACCGCGACCACACTCGCGCCGGCGTTGTAGCAGCGGTAGGTGTCGTCGGCGATTTCCTGCGGTTGCGTCGGCAGGGCCGGGTTCATTTTCTTGGTGGCCATGCCGCCCGTCGGGGCGACGGTCACGATGACTTTGGGCTTGCTCATGATGGTGTTCTCCAGGAGATGGAATAGATCGGAAACGGGGTGGAGGCGGCGCGACTAGTGGGTACTCGTGCCCACGCGGACCGCGCTCTTCGGCAGGCCGAGCAGGATCGTCAGGCCGCCGAGAACCACGACTGCGGTCAAGGCAAGCAGGCCTATCTGGATGCTGCCCGTCGCGCCCTTGATCCAGCCGATCAGCGTCGGACTGACGAAGCCGCCCAGGATGCCGAGCGAACTGATCACCGCAATGCCCGCAGCCGCCGCATCGCGTCCGAGGTAGGTCGGAGGAATCGACCAGAACAGCGATCCGCCGCCGAAGATGAAGAACGACGCGATGCAAAGCAGGGCCATCACGGGAACCACATTGGCACCGAGAAAGGAGGTCGCGGCGAGCGCCACGGCACCGAGAGCCAGTGTTCCTCCCACGTGCCAGCGGCGCTCCTTGAAACGGTCGGAGCTGCGGCTGATGACGAGCACGCCGAGCGCGCCGAAGAAATAAGGCACCGCCGTGTACCAGCCGATCGTGGCGATGGGCGCGATGCCGAGGCCTTTGATCATCGTCGGCAGCCAGAACGTCAGCGTGTAGACGGCGCACGCGCAGCAGAAGTAGACGAAGGCGAGCACATAGGTCTTTGCGTCGGTCAGCGCGGCGGTGAGCTTGCCGTGATGATGTCCGGGTTTCGCGTGGCCCTGCTGGTCGGCGTCGAGGACCGACTGCACGAGCTGTTTCTCGGTGTCGTTCAGCCAGGGCGCGCGCGCCGGTGTATCGGGAAGCATGCGATAGAGCAGGATGCCCAGCAGGACGGTCGGCAGGCCTTCGACGAGGAAGAGCCACTGCCAGCCATGCATGCCGCCGAGGCCTTCCATGTGGCTCATGATCAGCCCCGACAACGGCCCGCCGAGGACGCCCGTGATCGGCATGCCGAACAGGAACAGTCCCGTCACGCGACCGCGTCGCGCGCTTGGATACCAGTACGTCAGGTACAGGATGATGCCTGGAAAGAAGCCCGCTTCGAACATACCCAGCAGCAGGCGCACACCATAGAACTGCCAGGGCTCGGTGATGAAGGCGGTCGTCGCGGAGGTGAGACCCCACAGCACCATGATGCGCAGGAAAGACAGCCGCGCGCCGATTCTTTCGAGCAACAGGTTGCTCGGCACCTCGAAGAGCAGATAGGTGACGAAGAAGATACCCGCGCCGAGCCCGTAGACGGCATCGGAAAACGCGAGGTCCTGCTTCATCTGAAGCTGCGCGTAGCCGATGTTGATGCGGTCGAGGAAAGCGAAGACGTAGGCGATGAGCACGATCGGCATCACACGCCAACTGATCTTGCGGTAGACGGTATCTTCCGCCGATCCAGCCGAAGACCGGCCGGCATCCGGGGCCTCCGCCGGCAGCGAACGGGCATGGGTCATTGCGTGTCTCCTGAGTTGTATGACACGCATTATTTCGGGCGCCCGCGCAAACCACTGTCGATCGGACGACAGTTGCGGTCAGGGCAAACGCCAGGTCGCGGCGAGACCGGCCGGGTCGATGCCGCATCGCTAGCCGATTCGATGTCCGGGTAAGAGGAGGCGAGCGACCGGAAGCGGACCTACTGCGCGAGCGCTTGCAGCCCCGGCAGATCCAGCACGACGAGGCCGCCATATTCGGTCCGCACGAGGCCGGCGTCCTTGAAATGCATCATGGCCTTGTTGCACGTCTGGCGGGACACGGCAGCGAGGTTGGCGAGTTCCTCCTGCGACAGTTGCAGATACCGCTCGCCGCGCGGATTCGGCAGCGGATGCACCATGCCGACCAGCGCTCTCGCCACGAGGCTGTCGGTGTCGAGCAGCCCGTACGCGGCGACATTGCCCATGAACCAGTGCAGGCGTTCGTTCACCTGCATCAGCAGGAATTCATTAAACGACGGCTGGTGGCTGCGCAGCCAGTCGAAGGTGGCGAGCGGAATCTGCGCGACGCGGCTGTCGCGCAGCGCGATGAGGTCGGACTGGCGGGGCGCCTTGCGAATCAGCGTGCCTTCCCCGAACCAGCTTCCCGCCAGTTGTCCGCCAAGCGTGACCGTGCGGCCGTCGTGCGCGGTGATCGACCATTTGATCAGACCTTCGAGCACCCCGAACCATACGTGCTGCCGATCGCCGTGGCGGCCAAGGAACTGTCCCATGCCGACGGCGCGTTCCGATATGTCGGCGCGCACCTGGCGCTGCGCGGATTCGTCGAGCGACGTGAACCAGAGCGACTGAGCCAGCAACTCGTCGAGCGTGAGCGACAGGGCAGCCGTGCGTATGGGGCGAGTCATCCTCGTCTCCTGACTGTTACGTGCGAATACCGGCGCCGACTGTCGCCGGATTGACAGATTCGCCCGCTCGACACCGGAATAATGGTTGCATTGGAACTGGAGTGTAGGCTCATGAGCAAGGAAATCATCTACAGCGTCGACGTGCAGTTTGGCGATTGCGATCCGGCGGGCATTGTCTTCTTTCCGAACTTCTCGCGCTGGATGGACGCAGCTTCACACCATTTCTTCAGGCAATGCGGCCTGCCCGCGTGGCATCAACTGACGGACCCGGCCGAGTGCATTGGTCCGCCGCTGCTGGAAATTCATACGCGCTTTCTAACCTCGGCGACTCACGGCGAGAAGCTCGATATCCATACCCGCATCGAAGAGTGGCGCGGCAAGGTTTTCATTCAGAATCATCGCATCATGCGGGGCAATACGCTGATCTGCGAGGGGCAGGCGACGCGCGCGCTGTGTGTGCGGCGAGCAGACGGCGGGCTCAAGGCAGTCCCGATGCCCGACCATATCCGTGCCGCGTGCGCCTGATCCGTGATGGCATGGCTGATACAAAGGAGCTTCCATGACGACCATGAATGACACGCGCGTCCTCATCACAGCAGGCGCGGGCGGAATTGGCCGCGCGATCGCGGAAGCGTTTCTCGCTGCCGGTGCCAAGGTGTTTGTCTGCGATATCGACGAGGCTGCGCTGAAGCAACTGCGCGGGCAATTGCCCGGTGTGATGACTTCGTCGTGCGATGTCGCCGATCGTGCTTCGGCCGCACGCATGATGGCCGAAGCGGTGGCGGCGCTAGGCGGCCTCGATGTGCTCGTGAACAACGCGGGCATCGCCGGCCCCGCAGCGAGCGTCGCGGAACTGGATCCCGACGCATGGGACAGCGTGCTGCGCGTGAACCTCACCGGCACGTTCATCGTGACGCAGCTGGCCATTCCGCATCTGAAGCAGTCTGCGGCGGGTTCGATCGTCGTGATGTCGTCGCTCGCCGGCCGCTTCGGTTATCCGAATCGCAGCGCCTATGCCACGACGAAGTGGGGGCTCATCGGCTTCACCAAGACACTTTCTCGCGAACTGGGTGAGTTTGGCGTGCGGGTCAATGCCATCCTGCCCGGCGCAGTGGAAGGGCCACGCTTGCAGCAGGTCTTTCAGGGACGGGCATCCGTCAGCGGACGCAGCGTCGCGGACGAAGAAGCGGCGGCGCTCGCCAACCAGTCGATCAAACGCTTCGTCGATCCTGCCGATATTGCGGCGCTCGCCGTCTTTCTCGCTTCGCCGGCGGGACGTTCGATCTCCGGCCAGATGATCCCTATCGACGGGGATTCGCAGAGCGCGTCGTAAAACCATGACGGCCCTGGCGGCCGTCTCGTCTGCCAGCCTGAAGGTCGGACCATGGCGCCCCGCGTTGCGCAGGGGCGGTCCACCTGTCACGTTCCTGATTCTTCCTCCCTCCCTTCTCCTTGTGGCCGGATCTCGAAGCCGATAGGCCCAGTCGCCCGAATTCAACGCGCGCGGCGCGAATTTCCCACGGCCGGACTTCTGTCTTCGTCGCCCAAAAGCGCACGAAAGAAATCAAACGATCACCCCAGGGTTATCCCTTATTTGCTTGCCTTTTTGGATTGATATATTAAATCCACGGATACAAATATCCAGTCTTACAAATAAATTTCAAACGAGTGCGACGATCCAGAACATCATGGAAGACAGCGTTCATTCATTTCGTGCCGGGTTCGCGGTCACGGCGGAAGAAGAGGCATACGCCTATGTGCTGTATCGCATCCGCATGGGTACTTACCGCGCCGGCGACCGGCTGATCCCGGAAGAAATCGCGGCCGAGATCGACACGAGCCGCATGCCTGTGCGCGAAGCATTCCGCAGACTCGCGAGCGAGGGGCTCGTGGTCATCCGGCCAAATCGCGGGGCGATCGTTCGTGGACTCGATGCCGACGAAATGGAAGAGGTCTTCTGCATGCGCGGCGCGCTCGAAGGTCTGGCGGCGAAAATGGCGTTGCCGCGAATCACGCCGGTGCATATCGGCGAACTCACCCGCCTGCTCGACGTGATGGAGAGCCACGAGCAGGATGCGCACCAATGGGTGAGCGCGCATCGCAACTTCCATGAATACCTGTGCCAGTTGAGCGGCCGCAAGCGCCTTGTCGCGCAGATTGCCGGACTGCACACCGTCGTCGAACCCCATATGCGTCTCTGGTTGCAACTCGCGGAGAAGCAAATGACTTCGCGCGACGACCATACGACGATCATCGACGCCATCAAGAGCGGCGATCCGGCTGCCGTCGAAACGACAGTGCGGGAGCACATCGAAGCGACCGTGCCGGCGTTGCGTCAGTGGATGAAGTCGGCCCGCTAGAAGGACGCGCCGCGAAGCGAACGGCGAATATTTATTGTCATTAGTAGTACGTATATAAAAGAGTGCGACGGAAGAAAAGGTCGCACATGATCACATCAACCCATTGAGCCTCGACATGAAACGACTCGCAAAGAATCTTCTGGGACTGGCCTTCTGTGTTCTTGCCTTGAATGCCCATGCGAAGGAATGGAAAGACATTCGCATCGGCTATGAAGGTGCGTATCCCCCGTTCTCGTCGATCCAGCCAGACGGCAAGCCGGTAGGTTTCGATATCGACATGATCCACGCGCTGTGTACGCAAATGCACGCGAACTGTACGCTGGTGCAGATCAACTGGGACGGCCTGATTCCCGCGTTGCAGGCGGAGAAGATCGACGCGATCGTCGCGTCCGTCGCGATTACGGCAGAGCGCAAACAGAAGGTCGACTTCACGGAGAAGTACTACAACTCGCCGCGCAGGCTGATCGCGTCGAAGAACAGTCCGATAAAAGACGCGACGCCCGCCGAACTGAAGGGCAAACGCGTCGGTGTGCAGCGAGGCACGCTGGCCGACAAATATGCGAGCGCGTACTGGTCGCAGAGCGGCGTGCAGGTCGTGCGTTATGCGACGCAGGACGAGGCCTATATGGACCTTCGCTCCGGGCGTCTCGATGCCGGCTTGCAGGATGCGACGGCCGCCTATAGCGCGTTCCTGACCAAGCCGGAAGGCGCGAACTTCAAGTTCGTGGGCCAGCCGATACTTGGCAGCACGCCGGAACAGAAGGCGCTGCTCGGCGAGGGCTATGGCATCCCCATCCGCAAAGGCGACGACGATCTGAAGCAGCAGTTCAATCACGCGATCGAAGCGATCCGCGCGAACGGCACCTATCAGTCGATCGAGAAGAAGTACTTCGACTTCGACATCTACTGATATCGCCGGCGATCTGCTGCAAGCATTCCTGCATCGCGGCCTTCCATTACGCATTCACAGGCGGAATCATGCTCGAACTTCAGCGGTACTTCCCCGCGCTTTTGCAGGGCGCCGGGATCACGCTCATCCTCGCTGTTCTCTCCGTGGTACTCGCGGTATGCCTGGGGATGATCGGCGCGGTGGCCAAGCTCTACGGTTCGCGTCCTGTCGTGTCGATGGCGTCTGCCTATACCACGCTCATTCGCGGCGTGCCTGAGTTCGTGATGATGCTGCTGGTGTTTTACGGCGGGCAACTGATCCTCAATCAGCTGGCATCGCTGCTGGGCTTTCATGCGCCGGATGTCGACGCTTTTGTTGCGGCCGTGCTGACTATCGGCTTCATCTTCGGCGCCTATTACACGGAGACCTTCCGCGGCGCGATTCTCAGCGTGCCGCGTGGCCAGATGGAGGCGGCGCGTGCGTACGGCTTCTCGGGCTGGCTCGCATTCCGTCGCATCCTGTTCCCGCAGATGATGCGGCTGGCGCTCCCGGCTGCCGTCAACAACTGGCTGGTGCTGCTCAAGGCAACGGCGATTGCTTCGCTGATCGGACTGCACGATGTGATGTTCATCGCCGACCAGGCCGGCCGCACGACGCAGACGCCAATGACGTTCTATCTGGCCGCCTGTGTCGTGTATCTCCTGGTCACCTCGGGCTCGACAGCCTGTCTTGCCCGGGCGCGCACATATCTGCACCGGGGCGTTCGCGAAGGGAGTCTGCACCGATGACATACGAACAATTCGGCCAACTGTTTGCTTCGTACGCGGGCGGTCTGTGGGTGACGGTGCAGCTCACGGTTCTGTCTCTCTCGCTCGGCTTGCTGATCGCGATTCCGCTCGCCGTGCTGCGTGTGTCACCGAACCGTTTTGTGAGCGGGCCGGTTGCGGTCTACACATGGTTCATGCGGGGCACGCCGCTGCTCGCGCAACTGATGATCGTGTACTACGGATTCGGCCAGTTTCAGTGGATGCAGGACGCCTGGCAGCGCGGCAATCCTGTTCTGTCTCTACTGCGCGATCCGTACTGGTGCGCGCTGATTGCCCTGACGGCGAACACGTGCGCATACACGACGGAGATTCTTGCAGGCGCACTGCGCGCGACACCTTATGGCGAGATCGAAGCCGCACAGGCCTACGGCATGAGCCGGACCATGGCGTGGCGACGGATTCTTCTGCCTTCCGCGCTGCGCCGCTTCATTCCTGCGTACAGCAACGAAGTGATCCTGATGCTGCACGGCACCTCGATCGTGAGCGCGATCACGATCGTCGATCTGACGGGCGTTGCGCGCGATTTCTATGCGAATTATTACGCGCCGTTCGAGGCATTCATTTCTGTCGGAACTGTCTATTTCGGGCTGACGACGATCATCACGTTCCTCGTGCGACTCACCGAGCGCAGATACCTGGTTTATCTGCGTCCCCAGAACTTTGCCACTCTCGCTAAAGGCTAAAGCACGTCACATGAATGCATTGACTGTCGAAAATCTGCACAAACGATACGGCGACAACGAAGTGCTCAAGGGCGTTTCGCTGTCGGCGAAAAGAGGCGACGTGATCAGCATGATCGGCTCGTCGGGTTCCGGCAAGAGCACGTTTCTGCGCTGCATCAACTTCCTCGAATCGCCGTCATCGGGCCGCGTGAGCCTGAACGGCAGCGAAGTGCGCACGTCGACCAGCGGAAGCGGTGAAATCCGCATCAGCGATCCCGCCCAGTTGCGGCAGATGCGGACCCAACTCGCGATGGTCTTCCAGCACTTCAACCTTTGGGCGCATATGACCGTGCTGGAAAACGTCATGGAAGCGCCGAGGCACGTGTTGAAGCTGACGAGAGCGGAGGCCGCGGAGCGTGCCCGGCGCTATCTGGAGCAGGTCGGCATGACCCGCTTCGCGAACGCCTACCCGTCGCATCTGTCGGGCGGACAGCAGCAGCGGGTAGCCATTGCGCGGGCACTTGCGATGGAGCCGGAAGCCTTGCTCTTCGATGAGCCCACGTCGGCGCTGGATCCCGAACTCGTCGGCGATGTGCTCAAGGTGATGCGCGATCTCGCGGAAGAAGGCCGCACGATGATCGTCGTGACGCACGAAATGGGCTTTGCGCGCGAGGTATCCAATCATGTGGTCTTTCTTCATCAAGGTGTGGTCGAGGAAGAAGGGCACCCACGGGACGTGCTGAAAGCGCCGAAGAGCGAGCGGCTTCAGCGCTTTCTGTCCGGGGCGATGAAATAGTCCGCTTACCGCACGACGAGAACATCAACGTGGAAGAGACGAACAAGGAATAAACCCATGCAAAACCTGAAACAGAACGACATCGAACATTATCTTCATCCGTACACCAATCTCAGCCTTCATCGCGAAGTCGGTCCGATGGTGATCGAGCGAGGCGAGGGCGTGTACGTCTACGATGCAGAGGGCAAGCGATACATCGAAGGACTCGGCGGACTGTTCTGCGCATCGCTCGGCTTCAGCGAAAGCCGGCTCGCGGATGCCGCCGACAGGCAGATGAGAAAGCTGCCGTTCTATCACGCGTTCGGCCATAAATCGTCGGAACCTTCCATCCGGCTCGCGGAGAAGCTGATTTCGATGGCGCCTGTGCCGATGTCGAAAGTGTTCTTCGCGAACTCCGGTTCCGAAGCCAACGACACCGCCGTCAAGCTGATCTGGTATTTCAACAATGCAACCGGCCGGCCGCAGAAGAAGAAAATCATTTCGCGCACGCGCGCTTACCACGGCGTAACGGTGGCATCGGCGAGTCTCACGGGCTTGCCGAACAATCATCGCGACTTCGATCTGCCTATCGACCGGATTCTGCACACCGACTGCCCTCACTTCTACCGTTACGGTCTGCCGGGCGAGAGCGAAGAGCAGTTTGCGACGCGCTGTGCCGAATCGCTGGAACGCCTGATTCTCGAAGAGGGTGCCGACACCATCGCGGCATTCTTTGCCGAGCCCATCATGGCGTCAGGCGGCGTGATCGTTCCGCCTGCCACCTACATGGAGAAGATACAGGCGGTGCTGAAGCGGTATGACATTCTGCTCGTCGCCGACGAAGTCATCTGCGGTTTCGGCCGCACGGGGAACATGTGGGGCTCGCAGACCTACGGCATGCAGCCCGACATGATCACGATGGCCAAGCAGCTGTCGGCAGGCTATCTGCCGATCTCGGCGCTGATGGTCAACGAGCGGATCTACAAAGGTCTCGTAACGGAAAGCGAGAAGATCGGCACGTTCGGGCACGGCTTCACGTATAGCGGTCATCCCGTGTGCGCAGCCGTCGCGCTGGAGACGCTGAAGATCTATGAGGAAGACGGGATTCTCGAACACGTGCGAGCCGTCACCCCGCATTTCCAGGAGCGTGTGGCGGAACTCGGCCGACATCCCCTCGTCGGCGAAGCGCGCGGCGCGGGTCTGCTCGCGGCTGTCGAGCTGGTCGCGGACAAAGAGAGCAAGGAACCCTTCCCGCCGTCGGAAGCCGTGGCCGCTTATGCCGGCACGCGGGCCTTGTCGCACGGACTGATTACGCGCGCGTTGGGCGATACCGTCAATTTCTGCCCGCCGCTGATCGTGTCTCACGCGCAGATCGACGAAATCTTCGACGCCGCGAAGCGCGCGCTCGACGACACACTCGCATGGCGCAAAGCGCTGCACGTCAATTGATGGAACGGGGATACAGCATGAGAGATTTCGAGCAACCGGGACGGTCGCTGGTGATGTCGAAAGACGGCATGGCGGCGACGTCGCATCCCGCTTCGACGCTCGCCGCAGTGAAGATTCTGGAGGCGGGCGGCAATGCGATGGATGCGGCGATTGCCGCGTGCGCGGTGCAGTGCGTGGTCGAGCCAGGTTCGACGGGAATAGGCGGCGACTGCTTCGCGCTGTATTCGCGCGGCGGCAGCGACGATATCGTCGCCTTCAATGGTTCCGGCTGGGCCCCGCAGGCAGCCAGTGTGCCGATGCTTGCGTCGATGGGCGTGTCATCGATCGAGCGTCATTCGCCCCATGCCGTCACGGTGCCGGGCGCCGTCGATGCATGGGCGACCCTCGCACGCGATCACGGTTCGATGCCGTTCAAGTCGCTGTTCGCGTCGGCGATCAGGCTCGCCAGCGAAGGCTATGCCGTGGCGCCGCGCGCGGCAGCGGACTGGGCGCATCAGGCCGTCTTGCTGCGGCTGGACAAGACGAGCCGTGAGCAGATGCTGATCGACGGCGCGTCGCCTGCTGCGGGCACGCTGCACCGGCAGCCGTTGCTCGCGAAGTCGTTGATGGCCATTGCCGAAGCGGGACCGCGTGTGTTCTACGAAGGCTTCATCGCGGAGGATATCGTCGCGTGTTTGAAGAGCAAGGGCGGCCTGCATACGCTCGACGACTTCGCACAGTATCGCGGCGAGTACGTGAAGCCCATCAAGGCGAGCTTCCGCGGCTACGACGTGCACGAGTGTCCGCCGAACGGGCAGGGCATCATCGCACTGCTGATCCTCAAGATACTCGAGGGATTCGATGCAAGCGACGATCCGCTGGGCGCCGACCGCCTTCATCGCGAGATCGAAGCGACGCGGCTAGCGTATTCGATCCGCGATGCGCTGCTCGGCGATCCGCGCGGCCAGCCGCTCGATATCGACCGGCTGCTGTCGGACGCAAACGTGTCGAAGCTGCGCGCGCGAATCTCGCTCGACCGCGCGATGTCCGACGTCCCCACGTATCGTCCCGCCGATCACAAGGACACCGTCTATATCTGCGTCGTCGACAAGGACCGCAATTGCGCGAGCTTCATCAACTCGCTGTTTCATCCATTCGGCAGCGGCATCATGGCGCCGCATAGTGGCGTGATGCTGCACAACCGAGGCCAGAGCTTTTCCGTCGAAGAGGGGCATCCAAATGCGATCGCGCCGCACGCGCGACCGATGCATACCATCATTCCCGGCATGGTCACGAAAGACGGAAAAGTCCAGATGACCTTCGGCGTGATGGGCGGCCACTATCAGGCAATGGGGCACGCGCATTTTCTGTCGAAGGTGCTGGACTACGGGCTGGACATGCAATCGGCGATCTCGCTGCCGCGCGTGTTCCCGCAACCTGGCACGGGTGTCGTCGAAGCGGAATCGACTTTGCCGCAAGCGACGCGCGACGAGCTGACCCGACGTGGCTTCAACCTCGTGCCGCCCAACTGGGCTATCGGCGGCGCGCAGGCGATCTCGATCGATTGGGAACGCGGCACGCTCACCGGCGCGTCGGATCATCGCAAAGACGGCTGCGCACTCGGCATTTGACGCACTCACATCGACCACACGTACGGATCGACATGGACAAACGCGAAGTCATACGCGGCGATGGTGCGATCCGTCGCGAATCGCCCTACGGGTCGTCGAAGGAAAACACCTATGCGGGTGTCGTTTCCTTCATGAGGCGTCTTTATACAAAAGATCTTTCAGGTATCGATCTGGCCATCACGGGCGTGCCGCTCGATATCGCCACGACCAACCGGCCCGGCGCGCGTCTCGGTCCTCGCGCAATACGTGCGGCGAGCAGCCAGCTCGGCGTGCTGCTGCCGTATCCGTGGGGGATCAATCCGTTCGACGACTATGCCGTGATCGACTACGGCGATTGCTGGCTCGACGTGCACAATCCGTCGACGGTGAAGGAGACGATCGTCGAACACGCGCGCACTATCCTGTCCTCAGGCGCGAAGATGTTGACGCTGGGCGGCGATCACTACGTCAGTTACCCGTTGCTGGTCGCGCATGCCGAGAAGTATGGCAAGCCGTTATCGTTGATCCACTTCGACGCGCATTGCGATACGTGGCCAGACGACCAGCCTGACAGCCTCAATCACGGTTCGATGTTCTACAAGGCCGTGAAAGAAGGCCTGATCGACCCGCAGCGGTCCGTGCAGATCGGCATCCGCACATGGAACGACGACTTCATGGGTTTCCATGTGCTGGACGCGCCGTGGGTGCACGAGCATGGCGTGAAGGCGACGGTCGAACGCATCGTGTCGATCGTCGGCGATCGTCCAACCTACTTCACGTTCGATGTGGACGGGCTCGACCCCGCGTTTGCACCCGGAACGGGAACGCCGGTTCCGGGCGGTCTTTCGACGGCTCAAGCGTTTTCGATCATCCGTGGGCTGGGCGACATCGACCTGATCGGCGCGGACGTCGTCGAGGTCGCGCCGGCGTACGACCACGCGGATATCACGGCGCTGGCGGCCGCGCACGTGGCGAGCGAACTGGTCTGCCTGTTCCGGCACCGCGCAACGAGCAGAAGATCTGCGCGATGAACATGCATCGAGCACGCACATTTACAAACGGAGTTCGATCGCCAAAATAACTGGATAGCAAACGCAAACTGGCTGGATAGTCCACCTGCCCCAATCGGTATTCAATGGTGCCATCGACATTCAAGCGATGACACGGAGGGGCAGAAATCATGAGTGAAACGCGAAGCGCATCCGAATGGAGCGAGTTCGTCAGCGGCTGTCTGGACTTCCGGCCGACGGAAGGCGTCTACCGGATTGCGCGCGAGATGTTTACCGAGCCGGAACTGTTCTCGCTGGAGATGGAGTTCATCTTCGAGAAGACCTGGATTTACGCTTGCCACGAGAGCGAGATAGCCAACAAGAACGACTACCTGACGATGCGCGCGGGGCGCCAGCCGCTGATCATCTCGCGCGACGGCAACGGCAACCTGAACGCGATGATCAACGCGTGCCAGCACCGTGGCGCGACGCTCACCCGCATGAGCAAGGGCAACCAGTCCACCTTCACCTGTCCGTTTCATGCCTGGTGCTACAAGAACGATGGGCGGCTCGTCAAGGTCAAGGCACCGGGCGAGTACTGCGAAGACTTCGACAAGTCCACGCGCGGCCTGAAAAAGGCGCGTATTGCCAGCTACAAGGGCTTCGTGTTCGTCAGTCTCGACGTGGACGGCACCGACACGCTGGAAGACTATCTCGGCGACGCACGCATCTTCTTCGACATGATGGTCGCGCAATCGCCCACGGGCGAACTCGAAGTCTTGCCGGGGCGCTCGACGTATACGTTCGACGGCAACTGGAAGCTGCAGAATGAAAACGGTCTGGACGGCTATCACGTCAGCACGGTTCACTACAACTACGTCGCGACCGTCAAGCATCGCCAGGAATCGAATAGCAAGAATGGCGAAGGTCCGAACGGCACGCTCGACTACAGCAAGCTCGGCGCGGGCGACGCCGATACCGACGACGGCTGGTTCGCGTTCAGGAACGGGCACAGCGTGCTCTTCAGCGACATGCCGAACCCGGAAGTCCGTCCCGGCTATAGCAGCGTGATGCCGCGCCTCGTCGAGGCATATGGTCAGCAGAAGGCCGAGTGGATGATGCACCGCCTGCGCAACCTGAACGTCTATCCGAGCCTGTTCTTCATGGATCAGATCAGTTCGCAGCTGCGCATCGTGCGTCCCGTTGCCTGGAACAAGACCGAAATCATCAGCCAATGTATCGGCGTGAAGGGCGAGTCCGACAAAGACCGCGAGAACCGCATCCGTCAGTTCGAAGACTTCTTCAACGTGTCGGGGATGGGCACGCCCGACGATCTCGTCGAATTCCGCGAGCAGCAACGCGGCTTTCAGGCGCGGCTCGAACGTTGGAGCGACATCTCGCGCGGCCATCACAAGTGGACTTCCGTCCCGACCGCGAATGCGGAACTGCTCGGTATCGCACCCGCCATGACGGGCACCGAAATGACGCAGGAAGGCCTGTACGTGAACCAGCATGGCACGTGGCGCGACGTCATTCTCAAAGGGCTGGCGAAGTCCGGCGCGATTCAGGGAGAGCAAGCATGAGCCAGCTTCAGCACGACATCGAACAGTTTCTTTATCTCAAGTCCGATCTGTGCGACCGGCAGCAATGGGACGCGTACCTCGATCTGTTCGATCCGCAAAGCGTCTTCCACGTGCCGCAATGGGACTCCGAACACGTGCACACGCAAGACCCCGCGCGGGAAATGTCGTTGATCTATTACACGAGTCGCGCGGGACTCGAAGACCGCGTGTTCCGCCTGCGGACGGGCAAATCGGCAGCATCGACGCCGCTGCCTCGCACGATGCATCAGATCAGCAACGTACGCATCACCCAAAAAGCGGACGCGCAGATTGAAGCGGCGGTGAACTGGTCGACGCTCTACACGCGCCAGGGCGTGACGGACTACTTCTATGGCCGCGCGGTCTACGATCTGCGCCCGGCAGCGGACAGCTGGAAGATCACGCGCAAACACGTGCTGTTGCTGAACGACACCATTAACGCGGTGTTGGACTTCTATCATCTGTAACGGGAGCACGGCCATGACGCATAAGGTCGCGTTGAATTTTTCCGACGGCAAGACCGCTTTCTTCGATGTTCACACCAACGAGCTGCTGCTCGACGCAGCGCTGCGCAACGGCGTGAACATTCCGCTCGACTGCCGTGAAGGCGTGTGCGGCACCTGCCAGGGACGCTGCGAAGCGGGCGCGTACACGCAGGACTATGTCGATGAAGAGACGCTGAGCGAGGACGATCTCGCGCAACGCAAAATGTTGTCGTGTCAGACGCGGGTCCAGTCCGACGCGTCGTTCTACTTCGACTTCGATTCGAGCCTGTGCCAGGGCGGCGGCACACGCACCGTGTCAGCGCGCGTCGAAGCCGTCGAACTCGTCTCCGAAACGACCGCGATCCTGCGTATCGATGCGAGCGCGCATGATCGACGGGTCGACTTTCTTCCCGGCCAGTATGCGCGTGTGAAAGTGCCCGGCACGGATGAATGGCGGTCGTACTCGTTCGCCCATCATCCGAACGACGCCAACCATCTGCAGTTCCTGATTCGCCTGCTGCCCGATGGCGCGATGAGCAATTACCTGCGCGAGCGATGCACGGCCGGCGACGCAATCGAGTTCGAAGCACCGCTGGGCGCGTTCTATCTGCGCCAGGTCGAGCGGCCGCTCGTGATGGTGGCGGGCGGCACGGGTCTCTCCGCGTTCCTCGGCATGCTGGATGACATGGCGCAGAAGAACGATGCGGGCTATCCCGTCCAGCTCTACTACGGCGTCACCCATGCTCGCGATCTGTGCGAAATGGCGCGCCTGAACGGTTACGGCGAGAAGATCGACGCCTTCACGCTCGAAACCGTCGTGATGAATCCCGCTGCGGAATGGACGGGAAAGACGGGCCTGATACCCGAGCACTTCGACCGGTCGTTTCTGGAGTCGAATGGATTCGATATGTACGTGTGCGGGCCGCCGCCGATGGTCGAAGCGATCAAGACCTGGCTCAGTGAGCAAGGCATTCAGGACTATCGGCTGTTCTACGAGAAGTTCGGCGAGAGTCACGCGCGATAACGTCGAGCTTCTAGCTCACGTGCACGACTCGCGGGCAAGCCGTCTGCGAGTCGTTTAACGTTTGACTTTGGATTTGCTTGCGGTGCGCTTGAGGGTATCGGATGGAGACTCGCCGAACAGCGCCTTGTACTCCGTCGAAAAGCGCCCGAGATGCGAGATGCCCCAGCCCATCGCCGCCGACGAGATATTGCGCACCGAACCGTCTTCGATGATCTCCCGTCTCACGGATTCGAGCCTGTATTGCTTCAGGTAGCCCATCGGCGTGCAGCCGAAGTATTCCTTGAACCCTTCGAACAGCTTGAAGCGGGACACGCCCGCGCAACGCTCGATGTCTTCGAGCGCAAGCGGTTCGCGTGCATTGTCCTGGATGAACTGACGTGCCTTCGTCAGATAATGCGGCGGCGTCTTCGCGGACCGGCCGGCCAATTGTTCCGAGTAGTTGTGCGGCTGCGAGAGAAGCAGGCCCTTGAGCAACGTCAGTTCGAAGTCGCTGGACAGATAGAACTGCGCGAGGAGCGGCCCGGACCGCTCCATTTCACTCATCAGGAACTTCACCATGCGCCACCACGACGCCTGATCGCCCGTGATCGCATCCATATCCGGTTGAAAGACGATGGGTGCGTCGACGGGCCGTTGCAGCATGGCTTGCAGCACCTGTTGCAATGCGGAGCGAGGAATCGCGAGGTGAATCTTCCGACAATTGCCGGCAATGTCGAGATCCTGTGATTCCTGCGGACTGACGATCAGCCCGCGATCCTGATCGGAGACCCAGAGCTGTCCCTGCGCAGCCAGTTCCTGCTGGCCGATCACCGGCAGGCTGACGCTATAGCAATTCAGCGGACTATCGCCGCGGACTGCCACCGTGACATCGGTTCCATACTCGACATAACCGATTGTGGTGGCCATCGAGCGCAACACCGTTCCCGACTGATGAAACTTCAGCCGTTCGGGACGGGTGACGCGCAGGCCGTGAGGCCCGCAAATGGACGCCATCCAGTCGCGCGCGCCATCCATGTCGCTGATCGCGGCCTGCATGTCAGTAAAACCACGCTCCGGGGTTGGCTGCATCTTTTTTGACGGTATATCGGGGAAATCGCACAACGGCTGTTAAAGGGAATTCGGGCGCGCTGAGGCCGGCCGGTGCGGCAGGGGGCATCGTCGATCTATTCGATATTGCCCAGGAAGAAATTGATGGTCAACTTGAAGTACCGCGCCGCGAAACCCTCTATGGCGTCGCCGATGCAGGTTTCGACTATCTGAGTTCGGGCGGCACGGCGTCGCGCGTGCGGGCACAAAGCAGCGACTGGGGGCGAGCCGGTTCCGCTTGCTTCGCGGCATGTACGACGCGATTCGCGATGTGAACAGCCGTATGCGCAATGTGTTCGTGGGTGCGCACAAAGAGCGGCCTGCTGTGCCAGATCATTACGCGCCGCCTCGTGGCGAAGATAGTTCGTCACGAAGCGGCTCGATCTCGTGACGAATGTGAGCTTCGTTCGTGCACGACACGCGAGCGAAGCTGCAATGCGGATGCCTGGCGGTGTCGGATGTTGCTTGCTTGCGATCGTCGCTCCTTACCGACCGTTACAGATTGACGCGGACGGTTTCATTCGCCGGCGCGTCGAGCGACTATTCTTCAGATGGCCATCTCATAGTCGGGCCAAATTGGCGAACCGATGGGAAGTCACATCATGAAGTACAGAATCTTGCTGCTGGCAATCGCTGCGACCACCTGCGTACCCTTGTCGGCTCTGGCTCAGGCCAATGCGGGCAACTATTACGCGCCGATTCCTGCGCCACCGCCGCCGGTGGTCTATCAATCCCACTTTGCGCCGCCGGGTGCCTATGGGGCGCCGGGTACCTATGTCTACCAGACCAGTCCACCGCCGGTCGTGTATTCGAGGCCGCCGACGGGCTATGGCTACGGCAATGGGCAGGGCGGTTGGCACAATGGATCGGAACACCATCGCCACTGGTGACGCTCTACAGCTTCGGGTCGAGAGCGCCGTGCTGCGTGGGTAAAGGCCGTTCTCGAAACCGATTGTTGCTTGGGTTGACCTAATGCCAGGTCGACTTGATCTCAGCGAATGACGACGTTGGCAGAGACGTCGGGGAATCCCGATGCGGCGGCTTAGTCCTGAGCGCGGCGATGCATGCCCGGCTGCGGACGGTCTGATCCGATCTCTGCGACGCGTTGAAATCAACGCTCCGACATGCGCTAGCGCAAGGCTTTTTCAGAGAAACGCGGGTACGCTCGCGAGCTTTGTTCCGCGAGCCTACGCCATGAAGCGTCCACACCTCCTTAGCCCCGCCGGTTCGCTGCGCGCCTTGAACTACGCCCTCGCATACGGTGCCGATGCCGTGTACGCGGGCTTGCCGCGCTACAGCCTGCGTGCACGCAACAACGAATTCCGCAATACGGGGTTCCTCGGCGAAGGTATCCAGGCCTGCCGGGCAGCCGGCAAGCGCTTCTATCTGACCGTCAATCTGATGGCGCACAACCGCAAGGTCGACACCTTCATTCAGGACTTGCGCGATGCGGTGGCCCTCGGGCCGGATGCACTGATCATGGCAGACCCCGGACTGATCATGATGGTCCGCGAGACGTGGCCCGACATGCCGATCCACTTGTCCGTGCAGGCCAATACTGTCAACTACGCCAGCGTCCGTTTCTGGAACTCGATCGGCGTATCGCGCGTGATCCTGTCTCGCGAACTCTCGCTCGACGAGATCGCCGAGGTCCGCCAGCGCTGCCCCGACACCGAACTCGAAGTCTTCGTGCACGGCGCATTGTGCATCGCGTATTCCGGCCGCTGTCTGCTCTCGGGCTACTTCAATCATCGCGACTCGAATCAGGGAACGTGCACCAACGCCTGCCGCTGGAGCTATCGCATGACCGAATCTGCGCTCACGACTGAAGGCGAACATGTGCCGCGCCACACGGCCGCGGACGGCGTGTATCTGCTGGAAGAGGAAGGGCGCCGCAGCGGCGAATGGATGGAGATATCCGAAGACGAACACGGCACGTATCTGATGAATTCACGCGACCTGCGCGCGATTGAGCATGTCCGGAGACTGGTCGATATCGGCGTCGATTGCCTGAAGATCGAAGGTCGCACGAAGTCACACTACTACGTCGCGCGTACCGCGCAGCTCTATGCGCAGGCCATCGACGATGCGATCGGCGGTCGCCCGTTCGACGCGCGGCTCATTGGCCGCCTCGACGGCCTCGCCAATCGTGGCTACACGAGCGGCTTTCTGCAGCGACATCCGTCGGAGGACTATCAGAACTACGCCAGCGGAGCCTCAGGCAATGGGCGTCAGCAGTTCGTCGGGGAGTGGCTGGCTTACGATACAGAGACCGGGCTGACGACGCTCGAAGTCAAGAATCGCTTTTCCGTTGGCGATGCACTGGAGATCATTTCTCCGGACGATACGCGGGACATAACGTTGACACGCATGAAAAACATGGAAGGCCAATCCTGTCATGTCGCGCCCGGCAGCGGCCACACGGTCCGGGTCGATATCGGAAAAACCGGGCCGATGACGCTTGTGGCTCGATATGTCATGCAGAACGATCAATAGGCGTTGAACAGAAGGATTTTCCCGCACCGCTCAGCCGGTGCGGGTGATACGGCGCGAGTAACTGCTCCTGGAAGTGGAGCCGCCGCTTCGACGCGCGCACCTTTAATGGCGGAGTCGGATAGGCTGTTCTCCTTAGGTCGGGCGTCTGACGTTCGTGTTTCAAGCACGGACATTCGGCGTTGCGCGAACGGCAACACTGGCCGACCGCTGCACATGATCCTCGAGTTCACAGCCTGCACATTTGGGGAGCCCTTGAATTGCACTTCTCGGATGTTCACATGCAGTTGTCAGCAACGCCTTAACCGGAAACGCTTAAAACCAGATCCGCAGTCACGACAGTGCAGTATTCGGAATCGAGATTGGCCAGCGACATCGCGTGAACGTCCTCGGCGCTCCGTGGTATTCCGTTCCAGTCCTTGCGGGCGAAAGTGAAGCAACCGTCTGCCACGAGATAGGGATGGAAGCCAAGGTTGCCGGCCATCCGAACCGTTGCCTCGACTGAATTGTTCGTGATGACGCCTGCCACGACCAATGTGTCGTGGCCTTTAGTGCGAAGCCGTTCTTCAAGATGCGTTCCGATGAACGCATTGTTCGTCTGTTTCTGAATCACTGGCTCGCCAGCGACCGGGGCAGTCTCCGGCTTGAATTCATGCCCGGGCTGGCCTGCCCTGTAATGGGACTGCGGATCGGTGGAGTCATGCCGAACATGCCACACCGGCCAGCCTCGGCTGCGCCAATGGACCAGCAGCCGGGCAATTTGCACCTCCGCATCCGGATTGTTTCGTTTTCCCCAGCTCGGGTGGTCTATAGCGCGTTGCAGATCAATCAGCAAGAGTACGGAACCGGGAGGCGGAAGCAGGTGGCTCATCTGTCGAGGCGGAAAAGTTTCGGGTCGATACGGCGCGGTTCTGGTTTGCGGTTCCAGCGGACGCAGACTCTATAACATGACACCGACCGGGTTTTCTTGTCTTGTACAGCCTCGCCGGATGCCTGTCCTGCATTTCTCGCGCGGCGCATGTCCATGCGCTCATGCCACCCATTGGACCTGCGTGCACGGGCATATAGAATGCAGCATCTTACGGATCATATAGCCTCGCAGGCGTCGCGAGCCATTTAAAGGAAAACACATGCGCCTTGATGATGAAGCAGAAAGTCAGAACGTTGAAGACCGGCGAGGCGGAGGGGTACGCGTCGGCGGTGGCATCGGTATCGGGACCATCCTCGTAGCGCTGGCCGCTTCATACTTCCTCGGCATCAATCCAATGACCATTATCAATGGCGCACAAGTGCTGCAAGGCGGCCCGCAGCAGCACCCGTCGCCGTCGAGCGCGCACCCCGTCGACGATCAGGGTAGCCACTTCGTTCGCCGCGTGCTTGGCAATACAGAACGAACATGGCAATACATTTTCAGCACGCGATTCCATCAGGACTATCCGGCGCCCAAGCTTGTGCTCTTCACCGACGCAACACCTACCGCGTGCGGCACCGGCCAGTCTGCGATGGGCCCTTTCTACTGCCCGGGGGATCGCACGGTCTATATCGACCTGTCGTTTTACCGCGAACTGCGTGACCGTTTCGGTGCGAGTGGTGACTTTGCTCAGGCGTATGTTATCGCGCATGAGGTCGGGCATCACGTGCAGAATGTCCTCGGGATCTCTGAGAAGTACGAAGCGGCGCGTGCGCGCCTGTCTGAGGCGCGAGGCAACGCGTTGTCCGTGCGCCTCGAATTGCAGGCGGATTGTTTTGCTGGCGTGTGGGCCGCTGTCGCGCAGCAACAGAATGCCAGGCTGATCGAGCCTGGCGATTTCGAGCAGGGTCTTCAGGCAGCCGGCGCGATCGGCGACGACCGGTTGCAGCGGCAATCGCAGGGACGCGTCGTGCCTGAAGCCTTCACACATGGTACGAGTGAGCAGCGCCAGCGATGGCTGAATCGCGGTATGGCATCGGGTGACATCCGACAATGCGACACGTTCTCGGCGCAGTCCTTGTGATCCTCACGCGTCGCGAATCGTGCACTTTAGCGGCGTGAATGGCATCGCCTACGGCCCCACTCACCCACGGCCGGAGCCGGAAGGCTGGAGCTAGAGGCACATCCGCTTGACGAGCGTACTGATGTATCGTTACTCCGGCAATGGTATTCGAGCAGGGGATGCGAAGGTAAATCAGAACCGCGTCTGATGGTGAAAGAACTACGTTAAACAGCACGAGAACACGGCGCGACCCATTCCTCCATTTTGCCGCCAACGCTTCCCATTTCCCTTCATGCACTCGAGTCGAAACATGATGTATCCACCCATCGAACCATACGCACACGGCCATCTCGACACAGGCGACGGCCATCAGGTGTACTGGGAGCGCTGCGGCAATCCCGCCGGCAAGCCCGTTGTGTTCCTGCACGGCGGCCCGGGTAGTGGTTGCAGCCCTGAGCATCGTCGCCTGTTCGACCCCGAGCGCTACGACATTCTGCTGTTCGACCAGCGCGGCTGCGGCCGCTCGATGCCGTACGCGAGCCTCGAAAACAACACGACCTGGCATCTCGTCGCCGATATCGAGCGATTGCGCGACATGATCGGCGCCGAAAAGTGGCTTGTATTCGGCGGCTCATGGGGTAGTGCACTCGCACTCGCCTACGCTGAAACGCACCCGGAACGCGTGAGCGAGATGGTGGTACGCGGCATTTTCACGTTGCGCCGCGCGGAACTGCTCTGGTACTACCAGGACGGTGCGTCGTGGCTGTTTCCGGATCTGTGGGAAGAATATCTCGCACCGATTCCCGTCAACGAGCGCGATGACCTGATGGCTGCTTACCATCGCCGCCTGACCGGCGATGACGAAACCGCCAAGCTCGACGCCGCGCGAGCGTGGAGTCGCTGGGAAGGCCGGACGATCACGCTGCTGCCTGACCAGACGCTGACGGATCACTACAGCGATGGCCACTTCGCGTTGGCATTCGCGCGAATCGAGAACCACTACTTCGTCAACAACGGCTTCGTCGACGAAGGCCAACTGCTGCGCGACGCACATCGTCTCGCGCACATTCCGGGCGTGATCGTCCAGGGACGCTACGACATGGCGACGCCAGCGCGCACCGCATGGGATCTGTCGAAGGTATGGCCACACGCGACGCTCGAGATCGTGCCGGATGCGGGTCACGCGTACAACGAACCGGGGATCCTGAAGGCACTGATTGCGGCGACAGACCGGTTTGCGACCTAGCGCGCAAGGCGGACTACCCCGGCGAATACCTGTCGGCGGCGTCACCCTTCGGGCTCTCGACTGTACTGCGCAGGACCACGACGAGTACGCACCCCATACGCCCTGCGGGATCATGGCGCTGTCGAATCTTCGCCGTTCCCGTTGCGGCCATCGGGCGGCAGGGCGCGTCTCGCGTTGGCTTGCGCCGCAAGGCTTCGTTTGGCGTTCGGAGTTCCAGAGATAGCTTGATTCGTGTCGAAACCACGTCGAGCGGGTGATGCGATCTTCGGGCGGATCAGCGTGCGTAGCCCCATCCGTTGCCGAATTTGCGGCGAGCCATGTCGAAATCTGCCTGACGGCGTCAGCGTCGAGTGACGCATCGGCGCCGAAATGGTGTTGCAGGTTGCCCAGAATGCGCTGCCACGACGCGGCAGGCAACATGTCCGGCGGATAGGCAATATGGCAGGCTGCGCATTCCTGCCGATACCTGGGCAGCAGGTTGACCTGACGGTATGTCTCTTCAGTTTCGGCGGCAGCAATCGAGGCCGCCAAAGCAGCCACAAGAGCGACGGCACAAACCTCAACAGAACGGGGCACGAGATTGAACAGCATGGGCAGCGCTCCGGTGGAAAGAACTTCCAATAGTGAAGAAAGTCGCCTACGGCTTGAGCGTCAAAAGCCAGGCGAGCAGATCCGCCTTCTCGGTTGCGCTGCACTCCCGTCCGACGACGCCGTTGCAATTGCGGCGGAACCATTTGTCAGTCTTCGAAGCGTCGGTAAAGCGCTCAGGGTTGAACGCAGGGGCTAGCGGCGCTATCGACTATCCTGTGGCGGCATGCCTGCCAGTCTGGGTGGGTACTGCGCCGTGGCACGAAGCGCAACGCCACTCGTGGCCATGTGAAGCATTTAAGAACTGTTGCCCACGCGACGAGTCCGGTTCTGCATTGCCCGACTGGGTACGATAAGCGCCGAGAAGTTCTGATGGCGTGGCGGCATTGGCGGCCGCCATTGAGATCATGGCAAGGACCAGCGCAAGCGGCCAATACAAACCCGGCAGCGAAAGAAGCGGTTTGCTCACGAGAATCTCCAGTAGATGCAGAACATCCTGGGCGAACTTCCTTACCGGAGTCTTAACGCTTCAATCTCGCGGTTTACTCATACCGCTTCCGACTTCTTTGCGAGAGTGCAAACCAGCGCGTCAATCCTTTGATGCGTGTCAAGGGGGGACGCCGATTGGCGGGTAGTGTTGAATGAAGACAGTGTCATTGCCGCTTGCTGCCACCGCGGAGACTTCCATGAAAGTGCTTCTGTTTCCTGTTGCAATCTGCATTGCGTTGACTCCACCGATGCTCTATGCGGCGTCAAAGGATGCAGCTGCCGCGCAAAGCACGCCAAAGGCTCAGAGCCCAGATACGGCGGCATTCGACAAGAATCTGGCCCAGTTCCAGGAGCAGATGAAAGCGATGCAGGCGCAGATGAATCAGATCCGTCAAACGCAGGATCCGAAGGAACGCCAGAAGCTTCTGCAGCAACACTGGGCGACGATGCAAAGTGCAATGACTACGATGCACGCGATGTGGGGCCCCGGCATGATGGGGCACGGAATGATGGGCCAGGGGATGATGGGCGGCGGCTGGGGTCATATGGGAGGGTACTACTCCCGGCTCAATCCCGAGCAACTGCGCCAGCGACAATATATGACTGACCAGTACCTGCAGATGCAACAGGAAATGATGAACAACATGATGTGGCAACAGCAGTATTTAACGCAGCCCCCTGGCTCGCCGCAGTAAAGTGCACGGGAGCGGATGATCGGACTGGCTTCAAGGCCAGGAAAATGCCGCCCCGAAGTATCCGGCGATGTTTCCGGACTTCCGTAGATCAAGACGTTCGCTGCTGACTCGCCAAGACGCTTACATCAGGCGTAGTTCGGGTTGTCACACGCCGGTTTGCACAGCGGTTCCATCGACACCGCTCAACTTGCGCGGATCCACATGGGTCATAACATTGAGCACGCGATGGCGGGTCAGTACCTGCTGGCGCGCAGCGACCGCTATCTGGTGGCCCGCTTCAACGGAAATTGCGGCGTCGACCTCGATGTGCACGTCGGCCACAATCATGTCGCCCATCTTGCGCGTGCGCAGATCATGCACGCCGATTACGCCGGGCGTAGCGAGCAGCGTCTGACGGACGGCGGTTACCTCGTGTTCATCCGCCGAACGGTCCATCAGATCGTGCAGGGCATCCCAGCCGAATTGCCATCCCATCTTGAAGACAAGCAAGCCGACGATCAGTGCGGCGATCGGATCCAGTATCGGGTAACCCGCCAGATTGCCGACGATGCCGACTCCCACCACGAGCGACGACGCGGCGTCCGACCTGGCGTGCCATGCGTTGGCGACAAGCATGCTGGACTTCACGCGCGTCGCCATCGCGAGCATGTAGCGGAACAGAAGCTCTTTCGCAATCAATGCGCCAATGGCCACGCAGAGCGCAGCGATGTGGACGCGCTGCACGGTTTCGGGATCTTCGAGCTTGCGAACCGCGGAAATACGGCGACCGTCGGGTTCGGAACGCTCTCAGGCATTCACAGTGCTTAAGGGGCCTGGCCTTCGACTGTTGCTCAACGCTCCAGCTCTATCAATTGTGAGACCGCGTTGCAAGGCAACGGAGCCGTTGATTTGAGTCAATCTGACGCCACCACTGCGGACCTATCGTCGATCTAACGTGGATTGATTCCTGACGAATCAAACATCCGTCGACCCGCCCACCGGGTCGGAGCGGCTTTCAAATGAAGCTCGTAACGCAACGCGTGTGTCGCGATCCGGGAGGCATCATGATCTATCGACTCCAACTGACGCTGGCCGCATTGATTGTCGGTCATGGCACCCTGACGGTCTCACACGCGCAGACATTGGACAAGATTGCCCGAACCAACCAGATCGTCGTTTCCTATCGAGAGTCTGCGATACCATTCAGCTATCTGCTGACGCCGCATAAGGCCGTTGGCTTTTCGGTGGATGTGACCGAAGCAATTGTTGATGACGTGCGCAAGGCACTCCGAAGGCCGGACCTGCATACTGTCTATATGCCTGTTACCGGGCAGAACAGAATCCCATTGCTCGTCGACGGCTCGATTGACCTGGAGTGCGGGTCGACGACCAATACATCGGCCCGCGGCAAAGAAGTCACATTTTCAACCAACTACTTCTATGCAGGCACGCGATTGATGGCCAAGCGTGAATCGCACATCGGCGATTACTCTGATCTCGCGCACAAGGTTGTCGCAACCGTTGGAGGAAGCACCAACGAGAAAGCCCTACGCCGCCAGCTCGACGCACAGCACGTCGATGCCGACGTAGTGCTGACAAAAGATTACGCCGATGCGCTGCGGGAGGTTGCGAACAACAGGGCAGCAGCACTGGCACTCGACGACGTTCTGCTCTACGGGTTACGTGCGAATGCCAGCGATCCAGATACGTGGGAAGTCGTCGGCAAGACGCTGCAGGTCGAGCCGTACGCATGTATGGTCCGAAAAGATGATCCGGCGTTCAAGCGGCTCGTCGATAGTACGCTGACAAGGCTGATGAAGAGCGGCGAGTTCACGCGCCTCTACGCAAAGTGGTTCGACTCACCGATTCCACCGCGCGGCGTAGATCTCAAGATGCCGATGGGCGCAGAGTTGAAGGGGAACCTGACCGAACGCAGCGATCGCCCCACACAATGAGTAGAGGCGATCACCCGCACATGAGCGTATCGTCGATCACTCTTTGCCCCGCGCTAAACCCTGCCATGAGTGCCGCCGCTTCCGTTCCGAACGGTTTCTGATGGTCATTCATCAGGCGGATGGGCGACAACAGCGCAGCTGGCGCGCCCTTTACGCCGATCGATACGATCGCGACAAAGCCGGTCGGTGGCGATAGCACGGCGCTGCGGGAGGGTACCCATATGGGTTCGAGGGATACAGTTACTTCGAAGCGATTGTAGGGGTAGGTCCTTTGCATAGCGGTGCGTGGATAGTCCTTCGGCGGCCCGAAGTGTACGCGTTCTTCGTCTTTCAAACCTGAAGGCAACATTAAGACGCGTGGAATAGCGGTGTTCACGAAGCGGGAGAAAATTCACGCGTTTTCTGGGTTTTGCCTAAGCACGACTTCTGGGCGCCACCTATGACTGCTCCCGATCGAGTGCCACACGAATCTGGGCCAATTCATTGCGGCGCTGAGTCGTGGTTTCGGGATACCGAAGATTCAATTTCTCTAGCATGTTCAGAATAATCTGGGAGACTATGAGCCGAGCGTTTTCCTTATCATCGGCAGGCACGACATACCATGGTGCGTTTTTAGTGCTGGTTGCACTGAGACATTGCTCATAAGCCTTCATATACCCAGACCAGAAATTTCGTTCTTCGACATCGGCAGTGCTGAGTTTCCAGTTCTTGTCGGGTTCATCGATCCGCGCGAGGAATCGCTTTCGCTGCTCCTCCTTTGAAAGGTGCAGGAAGAACTTGACGATGCGCGTGTCGTTGCGATGAAGATGGCTCTCAAGATCATTGATCGAGCGGTAACGGCCCTGCCAGAGGGCCGCCCCTGCGCCTGGTGAGTCGGATACGCCCTCTGCGCGAAGGATCTCTGGATGGACACGAAGGATCAAGACCTCTTCGTAGTACGACCGGTTGAAAATCCCGATCTGTCCTCGCTCGGGAAGATCGCGCGTAGTGCGCCAAAGGAAATCGTGTTGAAGCTCGGTCGCGCTCGGATGTTTGAAGCTGAACACTTTGCAGCCTTGTGGGTTGACACCCGACATCACGTGCTTGATTACCCCGTCTTTTCCAGCTGCATCCATTGCCTGGAGTATGAACAATACCGCGTAGCGATTATCGGCATACAGGACGCTTTGCAATGCGCGCAACTGTTTGATGTGTTCTGCGAGCATGGCATGGTACTGCTCTTTCGAGCCGTATACGGGCGCCACGCGCGATGGTGATTTGCCCAGGTCGACCACCGCACCTTCGTGAATGCGAAATGACTCGGGGTCGATCTTCATGTCCATTCATCCTGTCGAATCTGTTTGAGCGCAGCATCGGTCGCCGGGCTGTCGGATGCCCAGTGTGACTGTGCATCGGTCAGATCGAGGATGCCGGCGCCGGCCATCATGCCAGACACGGCTCCGCATCCCCAGTCTCCTCTGCCCGAGGGAGAGGGGTGCTCGGGGAGGTGTCGTGTCCTGAGACCGAAAAGAGCGGGAGATTCCGGTTGCAAGCGCGATGAGGCTCTTGCTCCATACTTGAATACGCGCTCCTGTCTCCCTCGCCTCGATACATTCATGTTCCCGCGCGCGAGAACCCTGACCAGACAGATCCAGCCTAAGCGCTGGGGACCAGTCTGTCTTGATACTCATCAACGCAGGGCGCTGCGCGTGTCGTTGATGGAAGGACAGCCATGAACTGGGAAGTCCTCAACAAGAACCGAATGGGGGAGGGAGCACTCGGCCCGGATGAGCCGTGCGCATTGAAACGCGTCTGCCAACGTGTGGCAAGTTCGCGCGAGGCCGCTAAGGAAAGTCCGGAAGTACCGGTGAGCTTCTGATTGGCGAACTTAAACGGACATGGCGACCTTGGCGACCATGCCGACGGCAATGAGACCCGCGACGAGTGCGAAGCCCTGTTGCAGCCTGTTAGCGCTCAACCGGCTG
Source organism: Paraburkholderia sp. Tr-20389 (assembly GCF_017104565.1). Classification (GTDB taxonomy): domain Bacteria; phylum Pseudomonadota; class Gammaproteobacteria; order Burkholderiales; family Burkholderiaceae; genus Paraburkholderia. The sequence goes on from NZ_JAAGPD010000001.1 coordinate 309,518, forward strand.
GCAACGAGCCGCCCAGCCAGCATGCCACTCAGCGCGCCTGCGGCGAACGGCACCCCCACCGGCCAGTTCATGTGACCTGAAATTGCGGTCGAGATGACCCCGGAGGCGGACACCAGCGTGATGACAGCAAGCGATGTCGCCGTGATTGACGGCATCGGCGCATTGGTGGCTTTACGCAGCGCGGGAACAATGATGAAGCCTCCGCCCACGCCGAGCAGGCCCGACAGGAAGCCTGCGCCGATACCCGCAAGGGCGAGTGCCCGCGTGCAGGCGGCGGTCCACACGAAACGCCCTGTGCCGCTATCGAGCTGACATGGTTGTAAAGGCGGAGCGCCGCGAACTTCATGAGGTGTGCCGGCGGCAGCCTGTCGGAACATCCGGAGCGCGACGTACGCCAATACGCCTGCAAAAGCGAGTGTGAGCGGTCTGTTCGGCAGCCGATGGGCAAGCCACAGGCCGACGGGCGAGAACACCGTCCCGGTCACTGCCATCAGCGTTGCGGCGCGGTAGCGAACGATGCGGGCCTGCAGTCCTATCAATGCACCAAGCCCGGCGGAGGCGCCTACAGCCAACAGGGCGATGGGCGCGGCGTCGGCGATGTTCAGATGAAGCACAAACAGCAGCAATGGCACTGCGAGGATGGCGCCCCCTGCCCCCGTGAGTGCGAGGATGAGCCCGACGACAAGCCCGAGTGCAGCGCTGCTGGCAATCACGTGTTCCATCGGACAACCTCTGTTTATTCAACTGCGTGACTTTCGCGGGTAGCGCAGATTGCACTCACGCGCGTTGCATCGTGGCTTTCGTCCGCTCGATCAGCTCGAAGACGGCCATGCCGGCAACCATTGCCGCCACGAAACCGAAGGCCTTGGGGTAGCCAGCGCCCAGTGCAACGAGCGCGGGGCCCGGGCAGAACCCGGCCATCCCCCAACCGATGCCGAACATGGCGCTACCCAAAACCAGTCTCGGCGTGATGGCCGTGCTGACGGGAAGTTGCATCGGCAAGTCGAGGTATGACCTGTCACGGCGTCTGGCTGCGAAAAATGCGAGTGAGCCGACCGCAATGGCGCCCGCCATCACGAAGGCGAGTGATGGGTCCCACCGGCCAGCCAGATCGAGAAAACCCAGCACCTTCGCCGGATTCGCCATGCCTGACACCATCAGGCCGACCCCGAAAAGAAGGCCGGCGAGCAATGCCGTAACCGGCGCAGGCGTTGTCTTGAGGGCTGCCATATCAGCCTCCGATCAGGTGACGTTGTACAAAGACAGTGAGAAATCCTGCGGCCATGAAGGTTGCGGTAGCGACCAGCGAGCGCACGGACCCTCTGGAGAGACCACATACGCCGTGGCCGCTGGTGCAGCCGCTGGCATAGCGGGTACCCATGCCGACAAGAAATCCGGCCGCAAGGATCGCGCCCCAGCTCGCCTTAATCTCCGCCTGTGCAGGCTTACCCAGCAGTCCCGCGATGACGGGTGCGCCCACGAGCCCTGCCAGAAACGCTAGACGCCAGTTGACGTCGTCGCGCGGCCAGCTCAACAGGGCGCCGAGGATGCCGCTGATCCCGGCGACGCGTCCGTTGAACAGTATCAGCACGGCAGCCGCGGCTCCGATCACGAGGCCGCCTGTCAACGAGAGGCCAGGCGTGAAGTGTCCAAGGTCGACCAGCATGATGCGTCTCCTCACTGCTTTGGGCAGAACTGTTCATAAAGTACCGCCATCACGGCGAGCGCCTCTGGACTCGCCACCGAATAAAAGATGTTCTTGCCTTCCCTGCGAGTGGCGACGAGGTCGTTTTCCCGCAATACCCCCAGTTGCTGCGACAGCGTGGGCTGACGGATGCCAAGCTGCTCCTCGAGCTCGCCGACCGACATCTCGCCTTGCGAAAGCTGGCACATCAGCAGCAGGCGGTCAGGATTGGCGAGCACCTTCAGCAGGGCGCATGCATTCGCAGCGCCGGCCTGCATCGTGACAAGGTCGATGGTTAGACGAGATTTTTTCATGGCCGATATTCAATCTACATCAACATAGTATATTGAAAAATAGATTGTATGTGAATAGAATGTTTTCATTCCTGGAGATTAGACATGCAGCCGATCATTCATCCCTTCTTTGACCCCGCCACCTGGACCGTGACTTACGTGGTGTTTGCAGAGGGCCATGCCGGGTGCGCCATCATCGATCCCGTGCTGGACTACGATCCCAAGGCAGGGCGGACGTCGACGGCCAGCGCCGACAAGGTGATCGATTTCGTGCGTGAGCGTGCTTTGGGTGTCGAATGGATACTGGAGACACATGCACACGCCGACCATCTTTCTGCTGCCGCCTATCTCAAGCGCAAACTGGGTGGTCGTATCGCGATCGGCCAGCACATCCGGCGCGTGCAGGGTGTGTTCAAGGCGCTCTTCAACCTCGATCCGTCGTTCCGTCTGGACGGATCGCAGTTCGATCACCTGTTCGAGGATGGCGAGATGTTCGCCATCGGTGGTCTGACGGGCAGGGCTATGCATGTGCCCGGGCACACCCCGGCCGATATGGCGTATCAGATCGGGGACGCCGTGTTTGTCGGAGACACGCTTTTCATGCCCGATGTGGGCACTGCACGGTGCGACTTCCCGGGCGGTGATGCGCATGAACTGTATCGCTCTATACGCAAGCTGTTGAACCTTCCGGCGGACATGCGGCTATTCATGTGCCATGACTATCCGCCCGAGGGACGCGCACCCGCATGGGAAACGACGGTGCGGGAACAGCGGGAGCGCAATATTCACGTGCACGACGGCGTAAGCGAAGAGCAGTTTGTCGCCATGCGCCAGGCACGCGACGCGACCCTCGCCATGCCCACGCTGATCCTGCCAGCGGTGCAGGTCAATGTCCGCGCCGGTGAGTTTCCGCCGCCGGAAGCGAATGGAGTGCGGTACCTCAAGATCCCTCTGAATGCCGTGTGACGTGATACCGCTCAAGTACGTATTCAGTGGAGGGGCGTGCCGGGCGGTCATCGGTCAGCCGTTAACGATTCCAGGATGCAGCCCATGAATGTGTGTTCTCTTACCGCAGATATTTCGGTTTCCCCGCAGATTGCCCCTACTGACGTAGCGACACTACTGACGCTGGGATTCAGGTCTATCGTCTGTCATCGGCCAGATGCAGAGGCGCCCGACCAGCCCAATTTCGAGGAAATCGCGCAGGCTGCGACGGCCGCCGGTCTCAAGGCAGTTCATCAGCCCGTGCCGGCAGGTCAAGCTTCGGATAGACAGGCGGCCGCCTTTGCCACGCTCCTCGCAGAACTGCCCAAACCTGTGCTCGCTTATTGCCGCACGGGAACGCGGTCTGCGACGTTATGGGCGCTGTCGCAAACCGACAAGCTAAGCGTAGTGGAAATCGAGCGCGCGTTAGCGAACGCGGGTTACGACCTCAAAGCAGTCGTGCGACGTATTTCGAATGCGCGGGTAGCATCGCTGGACGTTGTGGATGCGGAGCATACTGTAGTAATTGTCGGCGCCGGTGCTGCTGGTATCGCAGTAGCCTCGAGCCTGCGTACCCGTGATCCTTCGCTGGATATCGCAATCATCGATCCCGCCGACGTGCACTACTATCAGCCCGGTTGGACGCTCGTGGGCGCTGGCATCTTTGCCGCGGCTGACACGGCACGCACGATGGCGTCGCGCGTGCCCCGAGGCGTACATTGGCTCAAGGCCGCGGTAGTGGGATTTGAACCGGACAGACATGTCGTGGTGCTCGAGGGATGTCGGAAAGTGCGCTATCAGCGGCTCGTCGTTTGCCCGGGCATCAAGGTTGACTGGCATGGTGTCGAAGGCCTCGTCGAGACACTGGGGCACAACGGCGTGACGTCGAACTACCGTTTCGACCTCGCGCCGTATACGGCGGAACTGGTCAGGGCGCTGCGCGGTGGCAAGGCACTGTTTACGCAGCCGCCGATGCCGATCAAGTGTGCTGGCGCCCCGCAGAAGGCCATGTATCTCTCGTGTGATACGTGGCGCCGAAACGGGACCTTGGACAAGACGCAGGTGCAGTTCTTCAACGCGGGCGCGGCGCTGTTCGGCGTGCCGGATTACGTACCAGCACTGATGGAGTATGTGGAAGCGTACGGCATTGATCTGAAGTTCAGCCACACGTTGAAACGTATCGATGGTGCCCAGCGGCGCGCCGTCTTTGATCGCGCGTTGCCGGACGGCAGCACGGACACCGTCGAAACCGACTTTGACATGATTCATGTGGTGCCGCCGCAGACGGCTCCGGACTTTGTTCGCGCAAGTCCGCTTGTCAACGTTGCCGGTTGGATCGATGTCGACCCCGGCACGTTGTGCCACAAGAGCCATGAGCACATCTATGCGCTGGGCGATGCAACGAGCACGACAAATGCCAAGACGGCCGCAGCCGCGCGGAAACAGGCGCCTGTCGTCGCGCATAACGTGCTGGCGAGTCTTGGTCGCGTCGGCGGAACGGCCACTTACGATGGCTACGGTTCGTGTCCGCTCACGGTCGAGCGCGGCAAGGTGGTACTCGCCGAGTTTCTTTATGGCGGCAAGGTCGCGCCCAGCTTTCCTGCGTGGCTGCTCGACGGCAAACGACCGTCGCGTCTTGCCTGGTTTCTCAAGGAGCGGATCCTGCCGCCGCTCTACTGGGACGCCATGCTCAAGGGGCGCGAGTGGATGGCGCGACCCGCACTTGCTGATGGCTAACGCGACTGGAGAAAGCCGTGCATGGAAAGGATAGCGCCCCCATCGTCGTCCGATGCCCAAATCGCCCTTCGAAACAGGCAGCCAGGCGCAATGGCGCCGTTGCTGAGTGCACTGCATTCCGCCGGTTTTGCCGATGGTATTTGACTCGAGCGCCGCGCGAACAATTCAACCACGATCGCTCGTTGGCATCTTGTGCTCGACGCGCCTGGGAAAAGGCAGTATCCGGGGAAGAATGTTTTCCGACTTGAATACCCGGTGCGCTAGCGCCCCCAGTACATGCAATCCGACCAGTGCAGCCAGCCCATAGGCCGCCAGCGCATGCAGTTCCCCCAACCAGTGCGACAATTCGTGGCTTTTCGGCACCAGCGTTGGCAGCGAGAAGAGCCCGAAGCAACTGGCCACGTGTCCGGCCGCATTGGTCTTCACCCAACCGAGCAGGGGAATGGCGAGCATCAGCACGTAGAGCAGGTGATGGGCGGTCTTCTCGGCAAGGTAAGCGGGCGTTCCGGCCGGATTGGTCGACGGCGGCAGCCGACGCCGCACGCGCAAGCGGTTCGCGACACGGATCGACACCAGCCCGAGGATGACGATGCCGATCGACTTGTGTAGTCCAAGCAGATTCTCGCTATCGTCGAGCATCCAGCCGATGATCAGATTGCCGATCAGCGCGACGGCCAGCAGCCAGTGCAGCAGGCTGATTGAGAAAGGGTAGCGGGGCGCGTGTTTCATGCTACGGGGTTCCTTTTTAAATGCTTTTCAGGTTCGTCAGCTCAGCAGGTCGTGATAGTGCTTCCTCGTACCGTTAATCCGGTGCAATGCGCGCTTGGCGGCGTTCATGTCGTCTGCCTGGATAGCACGGTCGACCTCGGTCAATTCCTGCCGCAGCGACTGCATGCCTTCGTCGTAGGTGGATTGATCGCTGCGATAAGGCTGCCGGCTGGCCCGCTGCGCGTCGCTTTCGAGCCTGGCCACGTAGCCGCGCAGCTCGGGCATCGTGGTACTGGACATCGCGCCCTGCATCGCCAACTTCATGTCCTTCATCAGTGTCTTGATCTCGCCTGCATGGGCTAGCGGCGCGGCCACAAGCAGCGAGACGCACAGCAACGTACGGAAATGGGGGTGGAACGGCAGCATGGCCATGGGCATTGATCCTGTAAGGACAGTGAATGCCCGCGAGAATAGTCAGGTCAGGTTAACGGAATCTTAACGACAAGCCACGGCGACGCACGGGCTTGATACACGTCGGTGTAAGCGGTTATCGTTGCCGCCAGGAGCGAACAGGAGCACGGCGCGATGCGCGTATTACTCGTCGAGGACGACAGGCTTATTGGCAGCGGTGTGGAAGACGGCCTGATCGAGGCGGGCATGACGGTCGATTGGGCGTGCGACGGCAAGCACGCGCAACTGGCACTTGAAACCACGCCATACGATCTGGTCGTGCTCGATCTTGGCCTTCCCCGCATGTCGGGCGACGAACTGCTCGACTGGATTCGCAAGCGCCGTGACCATATTCCGGTGCTTGTCATGACCGCGCGCGACACCGTCGCCGACCGGGTGAGTGGCCTGAGCGCCGGTGCCGATGACTATCTCGGCAAGCCGTTCGACCTGACTGAACTGGTCGCGCGTTGTCGTGCGCTCGTGAGGCGCTCGCAGGGTCGAAGCACCGACACGATCGAATACGGCGACCTGCTGGTCGATCCTGGGAGCCTCACGGTCATGCGCGGAAGCGAGCGCATCGCGCTCAGCTCGCGCGAGTGCGCATTGCTGGTGGAATTGCTGGCGAATCAGGGCCGTCCTCTTTCCCGCGCGCGTCTCCAGGACAGCCTATACGGCTGGAACGAGGAGATCGAAAGCAATGCGATCGAGGTGCATATCTCGAACCTGCGCAAGAAGCTGGGCGCCCAGCTGATCCGGACGATCCGCGGTGTCGGGTATGTGGTGGAGAAGGCAACGTGAGGCGGTCGATCCGCCGACGCCTGACCTTGCTGATGTTGTCTGGCATCGTGCTGGTGTGGTTGTACTCGCTCTATTCGAGCTATCGTCAGGCAGTCCACGAAGTCGAGGAATGGGACGAAACACGTATCGAGCAGGTCGCCCGTGCGTTGCTCGTGCTTGACGTGCGCGATCTTTCGGCTTTTGCAGGCGCAAGCCTCACACCCCGTGACGACGACGGCGACAACGATACGGCGATGCTGCTCTATGAGGTGACTGCTGCAGACGGACGGGCACTCGCCGCCAGCCCCGGCTTGTCCTTGCTCGGCCTGCCGGCACGTCCGGCCCATGCATCTGGCCTGCTGCGGGCAGACGACGCGAAGTGGCGCATCTATGTGCTTGGCGACGCCGCGCGCGGCCGTACCGTGCGAATCTTCGAGCCGCGCACGCATCGCTCAGAGTTCTCCACGATGGTTGCGCAGCGCATCGCGCGCCCACTTGCGATTGCGTTGCCCGTGCTGGCCATCCTGGTCTGGCTTGCGATCGGCAGCAGCCTGACGCCCTTGCGTACGCTGTCGGAGGCCATCGAGGCACGATCGCCCGACAGTCTCGATGCCGTCTCGCTGAAGAGTGTTCCCGACGAAGTTTTTCCGCTCGTCGCTGCGCTCAATACGCTGTTGCAACGCCTGCGCCAGTCGCTCGATCGCGAGCGCGCGTTTACCGGCGACGCGGCGCACGAACTCAAGACCCCGCTCGCCGCCATCAAGGTTCAGGCACAAGTCGCGCTCACCGCGAGTGATCCGGAACGTCAACGTCGCGCGATGCAACGCGTAGTCGAAGCCGTGGACCGAAGTACGCACCTGGCCGACCAGCTGCTCGCGCTGGCGCGGCTTGAGGAAAGCACGCCGCTTCCCGGTGCGCGGGTCGATCTCGCGGACATGGCCAAAGCATGCATCGTCGACCAGCATGCCCAGGCGGACCACAAGCAGATGTCGCTGATGCTGCGGGCCGATGGAGCGACCACCCTGTGCGCGCCGCCCACGCTGGTGCGCATACTGCTCGACAATCTCGTCGATAATGCAATCAAGTACGGCCGCGCACAGGGGCACATAGAAATCGCTATCTGGAGCGATGCCGACACGAGGTTTCTTGAGGTGCGAGACGACGGTCCTGGTGTCGCGGAGGCGGACCTGTCACGCCTGCAGAACCGCTTCTTCCGTGGCGCGAACCACGTTGAGAAGGGAAGCGGGTTGGGCCTTTCGATCGTCGCACGCATCGTGGCCCAATTGCGGGGGAGGATCGAGTACACGACGGGAATAGATGGGCGGGGCTTCGGTGTGCGCGTCGGGTTGCCCTTACCTATGCGCTAGTCGACTGGAGGGAGGAGGAGAACGGCTCCTGACACTATCTGGCCGCGACATCTGCTGAGGCCACGAATCGCGCGGCCACACGAAAGAAAAGGGGAGTCTCCTCCGTGTCGCGGAGGAAACGATTCGCGAGCGAGCGCCGTTCGAACTATTGAGCCAACTGGGCGGGCGCGATCGGCTGTGCTTGATACACGGATTTGGCGATGGGTTTGGCACGGGCGCCTGGTTTTCATCTGTGCCCCCGCCTGTCCCATGTTCGTGACCGTCGACTCTACGTCCCCCGTAGGCACGACGTCCCACCACAACTTGTCAGGATCACCGATCGCGCTGTCAGTCTTGATCGCGACTGCTCGTTGCAATTGGGCGCGCACGTCAACCGCACACCATCAGGAGGCGACCTGTCTCAATGACGTACCGTCATACGATCGCCCCAGGTCTTTGGCAATCGTCACCGCAAGGATCCAGCGGACGGGAAAATTGCCAATGCATCAGCGCTTGCGATATTTTAGATCGGAAATTGCGATTTTCTTTGTGCGGAGCCGCCGTCTAGGATGAGCGGATTGTTACAGGACTCTCCGGATGGAGGCGCGCGATGGAGCACAAGGCACGAACCCAGAATGAGCAACTGGAAGTCAAGACGACGACGTGCTACATGTGCGCCTGTCGGTGCGGCATTCGCGTGCATCTGCGCGATGGCGAGGTGCGTTATATCGACGGCAATCCGGAGCATCCGCTCAATCAAGGTGTGATCTGCGCGAAAGGCTCGTCGGGCATCATGAAGCAGTACTCGCCTGCGCGCCTCACGCAGCCGTTGATGCGCAAGCCGGATGCGTTGCGCGGCACGGCGCAGTTCGAGCCCGTCTCGTGGGAGGTCGCGTTCGACGCGCTTGAAAAGCGCCTCGCGCACCTGCGCGCGACCGACCCGAAGAAGTTTGCGCTCTTCACCGGCCGCGACCAGATGCAGGCGCTGACGGGCCTGTTCGCGAGGCAGTTCGGCACGCCCAACTACGCGGCGCACGGCGGCTTCTGCTCGGTGAACATGGCCGCCGGCATGATCTATACGATGGGTGGCTCGTTCTGGGAATTCGGCGGCCCGGATCTCGATCGCGCCAGGCTCTTCTTCATGATCGGCACCGCGGAGGATCACCATTCGAATCCGCTGAAGATCGCGATCTCGAAGTTCAAGCGTGCGGGCGGCCGCTTCATTGCGATCAATCCGGTGCGCACCGGCTACGCGGCGATTGCGGACGAATGGGTGCCCATCCGTCCCGGCACCGACGGCGCGCTCTTCATGGCGCTGATGCGTGAGCTGATCGAAAGCAATGCGTATGACCGCGAGTTCGTTGAGCGCTTCACGAATGCGGGCGAGTTGCTCGACATGCGCGAAGACAACGACACGTACGGTCTGTTCGTGCGCAACGAACAGGCGGAAGAGCACAATGCGCTGTTCCCGCAGAATCATCTCTGGTGGGATCCGGTCGCCCAGCGCGAAGTGCTGCATCACGCGCCGGGCGTGCGTCCCGCGCTCGAAGGCCGCTACACGCTTGCGGACGGCACGCCTGTTGCACCGTCGTTTGCCCTGCTGCGCGAGCAGGTGGCGAACTGCACGCCCGAATGGGCGTCGGAGATCACGGGCATTCCCGCCGATACGATCCGCCGTCTCGCGCGCGAGATGGCCGATGTCGCCCACGACCAGAAGATCACGCTGCCGATTCCGTGGACCGACTCGTGGGGCGAAACGCACGACACCGTGACGGGCGCGCCGATCGCCTTTCACGCGATGCGCGGCCTTGCCGGTCATTCGAACGGCTTCCAGACGATCCGTGCGCTCGCCGTGCTGATGTCGCTGCTCGGCACCATCGACCGCCCGGGTGGCTTCCGCCACAAGCCGCCGTATCCGCGCGCGGTGCCGCCGTCGGCGAAACCGCCGAACAGTCCCGACGATGTGAAGCCGAACACGCCGCTGTCGAATGGTCCGCTCGGCTGGCCGGCCGGTCCCGAAGACCTGTTCATCCACGATAACGGCGACCCCGTGCGAATCGACAAGGCGTTCTCGTGGGAATACCCGCTCGCCGTGCACGGCCTGATGCACAGCGTGATCACCAACGCATGGCGCGGCGATCCTTATCCGATCGACACGCTGCTGATCTTCATGGCCAACATGGCCTGGAACTCGTCGATGAATACCGTCGAGGTCCGCAAGATGCTCGCGGACCGCCACGAAAACGGCGAGTACAAAATCCCGTTCATCGTGGTGTGCGATGCGTTCCAGTCGGAGATGACGGCGTTCGCCGATCTGATCCTCCCCGACACGACGTACCTCGAACGCTACGACGCGATGTCGATGCTCGATCGCCCGATCTCCGAGTTCGATGGTCCCGTCGATTCCGTACGCGTGCCCGTCGTGCCGCCGACAGGCGAATGCAAGCCGTTCCAGGAAGTACTCGTCGAACTGGCGAGCCGCCTGAAGCTGCCTGCCTTCACGACGCCCGAGGGGACGCGCCGGTATCGCGGTTATACCGATTTCATCGTCAACCATCAGACCGCTCCGGGCTCGGGCGTCGGTTTCCTGATGGGCTGGCGCGGCAGGGACGGCACGGATGCGCTCGTCGGCGAGCCGAATCCGAAGCAATGGGAAGAGTACGCGAAGCACAACTGCGTCTATCACTACGCGCTGCCCGAGACGTTGCAGTACATGCGCAACAGCAACGGGCCGTACCTGAAATTCGCGGTCGAGAAGGGCATGCGCAAGTTCGACACGCCGATCGTGATCGCCCTCTACTCGGACGTGATGCAGAAATTCAGGCTCGCCGCGCAGGGCAGGACAAAAGGGCGGCAGCCGCCCGATCATCTGCGCGCACGCATCGAGCGGTATTTCGATCCGCTGCCGGTGTGGTACCCGCCGCTCGAACACGACACGACCGATCACGCGCGCTTTCCACTCGCGGCCATCACGCAGCGGCCGATGGCGATGTATCACTCGTGGGACTCGCAGAACGCATGGCTGCGCCAGATTCACGGCGAGAACTATCTTTACATGAATCCGCGCACGGCCGCCGCACAAGGTATCGAGGACGGCGGCTGGATCTACGTCGAATCGCAATGGGGCAAGGTGCGGTGTCTCGCGCGCTATAGCGAAGCCGTCGAGCCGGGCACCGTGTGGACGTGGAATGCAATCGGCAAGGCGGCTGGCGCGTGGAATCTCGGTCCGGACGCGAACGAATCGCGACGCGGCTTCCTGCTCAATCACGTGATCACGGATGAGATTCCCGTCAGCAATCCGGCTTACCCGCGCACGTCGAATTCCGATCCCGTGACGGGGCAGGCCGCGTGGTACGACGTGCGCGTGCGTATCTTTCCGGCAGAGCGCGACGCCGATCACACGCTGCCGCAGTTCGCGCCGATGCCCGCGGAGATGCCGGGTGTGGTGGGCGCGAGCCTGGGCGACCGGATCCACCGCGTCGTGCAGACGTATTTCGCGGGGCGCGGCGAGTTCGTGGCGCGGCTGCGCAAGCCGACACAACGCAACTGAAGAGACTGGAGCGGGGAGCATCGTATGACACAGATGGCGCTCGTTATCGATCTGAACGTCTGCGTGGGTTGCCATGCCTGCGTGACGAGCTGCAAGGAATGGAACACGTCCGGTGAAGCGGGCAGTCTCGCGGATTTCCGTCCGTATGACGCGGACCCTTCCGGCACGTTCTTCAACCGCGTTCAGACCTTTGAGGCCGGCGAGTTTCCGCTCGCCGACACGATCCATTTTCCGAAGTCGTGCCTGCACTGCGAGGATCCGCCGTGCGTGCCCGTCTGTCCGACGGGGGCGAGCTACAAACGCAAGGAAGACGGCCTGGTGCTGGTCGATTACGACCGCTGCATCGGCTGCAAGTACTGTGCGTGGGCCTGTCCCTACGGCGCGCGCGAGATCGACGAAAAGCGCAAGGAGATGACCAAGTGCACGCTGTGCTCGGACCGTATCTATAACGAGGCGCTGCCCGAGCGCGATCGCAAGCCCGCGTGCGTGCTCGCGTGTCCGACGTCGGCGCGGCTCTTCGGCGATATCCACGACCCGGAGTCGGTCGTGTCGAAGGCGATCAGGGAGCGTGGCGGCTATCAACTGATGCCGGAGTGGGGCACACGGCCCTCGAATCATTATCTGCCGCGCCAGAAGGTGACGTCATGCGGGGGCGGTTCGTGTTCGTGCAAGACGGCGTCCGGCGGTGACGAAGCCGGGACTGCATCTGTTGAAGTGCAGGCGGAGCGGGGCGAACTGCATCTCGCCTCGATTGCGACGCGAATTTGAGTCAACAGGCTGAGTCAACTGACGATCGGAACAGGGTCCGGTCAGAGTCAAGGCACGATAAGGGAGACGCACATGAATCCGGCTTTTTCAGTGGTGTTTCTTACGACACTTAGCGGCGCCGGGCAGGGCCTGCTGATCGCGCTTGTCGGCGTCGAGGCGGCGACGCGGTTCGGCCTGTTCAACGCCGGCGCGGTGCCGCCGATGTTCTACGTGATTGGCGCGGCGTTGTCGTGCGTGCTCGGAGCATTGGGGCTGCTCGCATCGTTCTTCCACCTCGGACACCCCGAGCGCGCCTGGCGTGCGATTGCGATGTGGCGCACGTCATGGCTCTCGCGTGAATGCCTGGCGCTGCCGTTGTTTCTGGCGAGCACGTTCGCTTATGGCCTCGCGCATGCGTTTGCATCGGCATACACGCTTGAGGTTGGCGTTGTTGCGGTGGTCGCGAGCACAGTGCTGTTCGTCTGCACGGGGATGATCTACGCGTGTCTCCGCTTCCTGCAGGAGTGGGCGACTCCGCTCACGCTCGTCAATTTCGTGCTGCTGGGCTGCGCATCGGGCTTCACGCTCGCGACGGCAAGCGCAGCCGTGCTGGCGACGACACTCGTGCCGTCGCTGGCCGTCGCGGCCTGTGTGCTGACGTTGGCGGGTTTCGTGTCGCGCAGCGCCTCGCTTGCGCGCAACGCGCGGCTCAGGCCGAGATCGACGGTGCAGAGCGCAACGGGTATTCACGCCGCGCGGGTGGAGCAGAAGTCACGCGGCTTTACGGCTGGCGCCTTCAATCTGCGCGAGTTCTTCCACGGCAAGACGCCTGAGACACTCCGGCGTATCAAGTGGACCTTCATCGTCGCCGCGTTTATCGTGCCGTTTGGCCTCGTCGCGTTCGGTGGAAGTGTCCGCTCTATCGGAGTGTCGTCCGTGCTACTGTGCGCGGCGTCGGCGATCCAGTATGCGGGGCTCGTGGCAGAGCGGTGGTTCTTTTTTGCAGAGGCGCGGCATCCGCAGAATCTCTATTACCGGCAGGCCTGATCCGCCCTCTGCACGATAAGCATGATAAAGACCGCCGAAGGTCGATTTGCAAAGAACGTAACCCGTGTGATCGCAAAAGCCTCAACCGGCCGTTTTTTGGGGATCGCCGGGCACAGGCAATACCGCGCATTGTCCGCGGTCATGCGCGGCACCTTGAGGCCATGGCGATCCGTTACCGGTTGCGATCCGGATTGGTGAGCCTTTCGACACGCATGCGTCCTGGCGGCTCGAAATACGTCCCGAAGCGGACGAGCCCTGCTTTTCGCAGGTGACAGACCATCGTGAAGCTCACGAGCAGGCCCGGGTCGCGGTTGTCATTGATTTCGATTCCGACTGAACGCAGGCGCGGCTCGAACTTCAATAGCGTGCCTTCCATCTCGTTGCGCAGATCGTGGACGGAGGCCGGAAGATTCTTGTAGACCTCGGTGAGATCTGGCAGGCCGTAGTCTGGGACATGCTTTAGCGCCCCGGCGCGCGTGTTGAGGATGCGCCGGATGTTCGCCTGGACGCTTAGGATTTCGAGCGTGTTGTCGTCGTGATCTTCGAGCGTCTCGCCATCGATGTGGCCGAGCAGCATGTCGTACAGGGACGGTCCCGTGGGCATCGTGCAGTTCTCCTCAAGCGAAAGACGTTTCAGTCGCCGTTTCCGCGGCAGCCGGCGAGTCGTGGTCGAAGAAGTCGATCGTCAGGCTGCCTTCGGCCGAGCTGGACAGCGAGATTTTCGCCGGTGCCTTACTGCTGGCCAAGCGCGTCAGCAGTTCGCGCGAGACTGCCGGAAGGATGCGCTGGTTGAGGAACGCATCGACGTTGCGCGCGCCGGATTCCCGCGCGAGGCAGAGTTCAGCCATTGCGGCGACCAGTGAATCGTCGCAAGCCAGTTCGACATCATGCTGCCGGCGCAGTCGTTCAGCGACCTTCGCCAGTTTCAGGCGGACAATCTCAGCGAGCGCGGCTGCGTCGAGCGGCCGATAGACGAGCGTCTGGAAACGTGCGAGCAGGGCGGGCTGGAAATGGGCGACCAGTTGCGGATGAATGGCCTCAAGAAGCCCCGCCTGCGCGATATCCGGAGTGTCAGACGTGACCTCGTCAATCTGTGCGCTTCCGAGATTCGAGGTCATCAGGATCACGCAGTTGCGGAAGTTGATCTCGCGTCCTTCACCGTCGCGCATCGTGCCGCGGTCGAACACCTGGTAGAAGATGTCGAGCACGTCGCGGTGCGCCTTTTCCACCTCATCAAGCAACACGACACTGTATGGGCGCTGACGCACGGCCTCGGTCAGCATGCCACCGCGGCCGTATCCGACGTAGCCCGGAGGCGACCCCTTGAGCTGCGATACGGTGTGCGATTCCTGATATTCAGACATGTTGATTATGGTCAAGGCTGCCTCGCCGCCGAAGAGCAGGTCCGCGAGCGCGAGCGCGGTCTCGGTCTTGCCGACACCCGACGGGCCTGCGAGCAGGAACACGCCGAGTGGCGCATGTTCGTTCTTCAGGCCCGCTTTCGCCGTGCGCAGGCTTTCCGCGAGCGCGCCGAGCGCATCGTCTTGTGCGACGACGCGTTTCGCGAGTTCGGTTTCAAGGGTGAGCAGCCCCTTCAGTTCATCTTCGAGCAGGTTGCCTACCGGCACGCCCGTCCATTCCGCCACCACCCGCGCGACCGCCTGGGCGTCCACATCCGCGAAAATCAGGGGCGCCTTGCCCTGCGCGTGCGCGAGTGCTTCACGTGTCCCTGCCAGGGTGGTGTTGTCCCCTGCAGTGACCCTAGTCGCAGCTTCACGTTGCAGGAGCAGTGACTGCACGAGGGCGAGTTCCTGGCCATATCGCTGTTGCAGCGTCTCCATCCGGGTTCGCACTTCGGTGAGTGCGGTCGCGAGCGCGTCGCGGCGCTCCTGCACATCGCCGATACCGGCACGCGCGTCGTCTTCAATCGTTGCGAGTTCGAGTTCAATGGCTGAGACTGCGGCTTTTGCGCGCTGCAGTTCCGCCGGCGGCGATTCGAGCCCTACGCGCACGCGTGCTGCCGCCGTGTCGATCAGGTCGACGGCCTTGTCCGGCAACTGCCGCGCGGGGATATAGCGCCGCGAGAGCTTGACTGCGGCCACCAGCGCTTGATCACGGATGTGCACATTGTGATATTTCGCGTAACGCTCCTTCAAGCCACGCAGCATCAGGCAGGCTGCGTCGTCATCCGGCTCATCGACCTTGATCATCTGAAAGCGCCGTTCGAGCGCTGCATCGCGCTCGAAGTATTCCTTGTACTCCGACCACGTTGTTGCGGCGATCGTACGCAGCTCGCCCCGCGCGAGCGCCGGCTTAAGCAGGTTGGCCGCATCGGCGCCGCCCACTGTATTACCGGCGCCAATCAGCGTGTGGGCTTCGTCAATGAAGAGCAGGATCGGCACGCTGGATGCCTGCACCTCGTCGATCACATTCTTCAGTCGCTGCTCGAACTCGCCCTTCACGCCCGCGCCCGCCTGCAGTAGACCCATATCCAGCGTGAGGATCCGCACGTCCCGGATTGCATTGGGCACGGTGCCTTCTGTCACGCGCAGTGCGAGCCCTTCGACGAGGGCGGTCTTGCCTACGCCGGGCTCGCCCACCAGGATAGGGTTGTTCTTGCGGCGCCGCGCCAGCACGTCGACCATCTGCTGGATTTCGCGATCGCGGCCAAAGACGGGATCGATTTCACCACGATGTGCCTTTTCGGTCAGGTCAATGGCGAAGCGGGCGAGGGCGTCTCCTTCTACGCTGCGTGGCCGCGCCTGTACTGTCTTCTGTGCGGAAGCGGCAGCCGCACCGGTTTGCGTTGTCGCCGCCGTTTCGCCCCTTACTGTTTGCGGCACTTCAGGTTCGTTCTCGCATGAACGTTGCCCAAGGCGCGGCAGCAGACGCTGGATCTGCGCGCTACTGACCGTCATCAACTGCCATGTCTTCGGCGTGCGAAGAACATGCGGCGCATCAACGATCGCCTGAAGGACATGCCCCGAACGGATGGCCGGATTGCCGGCGTCGGCAGACGAGTGAAACCAGGCTTCCTGCAGGACGTGTGCGAGTTGCTGGGAGAGGCTGGGACGGCCACGCAGGTTGCGCGGGGTGCGCTCGATCGCCGCGAGCAGGGCATCCCACACCGCGTCCACATCCAGATCGTAGTCATTCAGGATGGCGGGGATATCGCCGTCTCCACTCTCGATCAGCTTGAGCAGCCAGTGCTCGACCGAGATCTCTTCCGCGAGCCGTGTCTGGCACAGGCTCGCTGCAGCTTCAAGCGCCTTGGCGCAGTGTGAATTGAGCCGGCGCAGAAGCTGGCTGGTGTCGCGGGCAGAGCTGCTCAGGTCGTGGCGCATGGGCATGTTCGGGCTGTTCGCACGTCTTAAGAGGGAGCGCACCCGCTATGAGCGAGCCGTCCTTGGCAATCAAAAGGCCAGTCCGCGCAGGCAGACCGGAAAAGGAAGGCCGGCGATTCCCAGAGAGAAGCACACCGGGGAGATGGTCCGTCCTTCAGACCAAGGGTGATCAGGAACGCTCGTTCCAGGTATCCTTGTGGATGATGTTGCCGTCCTTGTACGACCAGGTGATCGTCTCGTAGCGCAGCTCGACTTCCTCGAGGTGGTTGTGCTTTTCGAAGTCGGGGATCTTGATGTCGAGCATCTTCGGGCGCACCGCGACTATCTTCACGTTCTCGAGCTTGGTGTTGAAGTATTCCTTTTCCTTGCCCGCGTCGTCGATCTTGTACCACTTGATCTCGGCGGACTTAAGCGTTTGTCCGCTGGTCACGGCCTTGTACAGATACGGTGTCGAGGCGTCGGTTTCCTTGATGAGCTTGATCGGGGCGTGAACACGTGTTCCCGTCAGCTTGCCAGTGTTGTTGTCCGTCGGAATGTGCAGATCATGCTCGAACGCGGTGATCTCGACGCTGCCTTCGCGGTTCTGTACCGTCACCGAACCCTTGATGTCGGCGCCGCCATCGTCCTTGAGCCACATGTATGCCGGAATTGCCATTTCTAAAACTCCCTTCATTACTGCGACAATCGCCCGGAGTCGGTGACCGGGCTTCCTATCCCGAAGCCTGTGCTTCGGGGGCTAAAGCAGTGCCTCACTTCACCTGGGCTTTGGGCGCGGCCGGTCCCGGGGCACGAGGCGGTGCAGCGTCCGGTACGAGCGTGATCTCCACACGGCGGTTCCTCGCACGTCCCTCATCCGTGTCGTTGCTGGCGATCGGACGCGTATCGCCATAGCCCTGGATGGCGAACTGCGTTGACGCAATGCCCGAGGCCTCAATCAGCCAGTCACGCACGGCTTCGGCGCGCGCAGTCGACAGTTTCAGGTTGCTGGCGGGGTCGCCCACGTTGTCGGTGTAGCCAGCCACCAGGATCCGCTTGTCGGAATGTGCCTTGATCAATTCGAGCGCGTTGACCATGACGCGCGTCGAACCGTCTTTGAGCTGGGCCTTGCCGCTGTCGAAGAGCGACATACTGTCGAGCGTCACGACTGAGGGCGGTGGTGGCGGTGGCTGATAGGACGCGATTGCGCTGTTGAGTGCCGGGACCAGCCGCGCACCCCTGTACATGCCAAACGAAAGCCGCAGGGGCACGCCGGTGCGCTGGTATTCCAGAAGCCTGTCACGATCGGCAACCAGCGCCTTGAGGGCATCCTGTCGCGCGACGTCATGGTCGGCCGGCATCACCGCGTAACGTCCGAGGTCCGCGCCGATTTGGTCCAGCAATGCGTGATTGCTTCGCCCGGCAGCCCAGAACGCGATCATGGCGAGGCATCCCGCAATGCTGAGCACATGCGCGAGCGCCCGCAGTCTCGGGGAAACCCATAGCTTTCGTGGCGCGGCTTCGACGATGGGCTGCGGTAGCGGCCACGGCGCGGGTGTTGCGTCCAGTACCGGCGCGACGAGCCGCGTGCGCATCGCGACGGCGGCTTTCCACGCACTCTGCCCGGTGTCCTGCGGTCCGCAGTTGATCCACCCAATGCCATACAGGTTCCAGCGGGTGGCCGGATGATGACGGTCGTGTAGTGGCCCAATGACAGCACGCTGTGTCCAGTCGACCAGCGATGCGAGTTCCGCGGCCCGCCAGGCGGGTGTGCTGTCGTCTTCCGACTGCCATGCGGTGCGCTCCGCCGCACGAACCACGGTTTCAAACCGGGACACGTCCTCGAAAGGCGTCGCGCTGGAAACGCCGTACCAGCGTGGAGTCGGGATCGGCTGGTTGGGGGCACCCAGCCGCTGATAGATCGCCACGTAACCTGGCAGACGGGCACCGACGAACTTCGATGCATCGCTGACCGCCTGACGGATCAACCTCAGCTTCTGCGCAAGCGCATCGTCGTCTGCGTATGCCGCCGGGGTGAGTGTCAGCACGACCCCTTCCGGGGCGCGGCCATCACGCCACCGTCGCACAGCATCCGCGATTCGTGGCAGGCTTTGTGGATTGCCGATGCGCAGCCAGATTGCCCCGTCGCCCACCCACGCAAGCTGCTCTCTTCCATTCTCCCGGTCAAAGATCTGTGCAAGACCGTCGCCCGTGACGAGGAATACGGGCATGCGCGTACGCATGTTTGCGGGAAAGTCCGATGTCGTGCTGCCGAGTGCGGCCATGACGGCCTGCTGTTCGTCCTCGCGTTCGCGCAGTCGCCATGTGCGAAACAGCACGAATGCCGCACCGAGAACAAGCGATCCGGCCGCAATCCACCACGCGAGTGCACGGTCGACGGGAAGCACCGCGAGCGCAAGTGCGATGACCAGCACGGTCGTTATCCCCGCCACTCTGCGATAGGGATAACCGCCGTGAAAGATTCGCCATGAGGCTTCGGATCCCGCGAGCATCAGGTCTTCGCCGACAGCAGATGGGAGACCTGCAAATCGAGGCCTTGCCCGATCAGCACGAAGACGATGGCGCCGGCCGCACACGCGAGCCCGGCGATAGCCCATGGCGAGAGGCGGTAGAACCAGTCGAAGCGGTGCATACGCGTTGCATCAACCACCAGCCCTGAATTCCGCGACGGAACCCGCTTCTCCAGGCGCTCATTGAGTGAGCGGATGATGGCTGCACGCTGCTGGGCACCTTCGCGCGCATACCGTCCCTGGAAGCCCAGGCCGAGTACAGTCGCGTAGCACTCGAGCAGTTCCACGTTCGCCGGTGTTTCACGCATGCGCGTCGCCAGGCGGCTGTACACCTGTTCGCCAGCATCGTGTTCGCCGTAGCGCTCCACCTGCAACGGTGTCTGTTCCCAAAGCGAGCGGGTCTGCGCCGGCAGATGGGCGAGAACCGTTTCGTCGAGCAGACCGCATTGCATGTACAGCGCGTCGCGTGCGACGTCAGCGGGTACCTTGCGTGCGTCGAGGGTCGAAGCGAAGTCGTCGATCAGCGAGCGGCATTGTGCCCGCAGCTCCTCGGCGTCGTTCGTCGTCGCACCCTGTGCCAGCTGCGAGATTTCGAGCGCTGTATTACGAAGCAGGGCGAAGAGCGGAAGGGCGCTGCTGGTTGTCATTTGTTGCCCGGCGATGTCAGAGCGGCATAGAGTTCCAACGACGCGTCGGGCACGGTTCCCGGCAAATAGATCTGGCAGGTCCGCGCGGCAAGCATCCTGGCGAACATGGGGTCCGTCGCATCGAGCGCGAAATACTGGTTCTCAAGCCGTACCGGAATAGCCGCGGGGACGCGCTGTACCGCGCGAAGCCGTACGCCGGGGAGTGCAGAGTTGACGACATGGGCGATATCGTCCGGTGCGCCAATCTTGCAGAGCCGTGGAATCGTCTCGACCAGATCGAAGGCCGGGACCGAGGCATTGACCGACAGATACCAGTCGGCGCTTTCGAGCAGGCGATCGTCGTGAATCTGGCCACTCCAGTAGGCCGGTCCTTTTTTCAGCAACCCGATCGGTACGACGCGTGACGGAATGACGGCGTTGAGCAGATCGCGGATCAGGTCTTCCAGCTTCGAGAACACCTCGTCCTGGCGGTCATGCTCGTACGCAGGGATCTCGGCGAGGTTCGTGCGTGTCGAAAATGTCATGAGCGCGCCTGTGAGTTGCGCCAGGACGTGATAGAACCGCTCGGGAGGCTGGTACGGGTGGCTCGCAAGAAAGCGCAGTTCAGGCCAGTGCGTGTTCAGGCAATGAAGGAGCCAGAAAAGCGAGACGTCCGCCACGCCGAATTCGGCGACGTCGTCCACGCGCTCGCTGCGGCGCGCAGCAAGCGCAATGCTTTTGGCCTGAATGATGTCAGCAATACGCGACACCCGCGCCTCATGCCGCGGGTGGCCGCATAGCGCGAGGCAGGGTGGCACCCAGTCGGGGTCCAGCGCGAATACCCCATGCTGCCCGCGCGCAAGCCGGAAGACCGGGCAGACCAGGTAGTCCGCATGCGATTCGAAATCGAACAGAAGCTGGAGGGAGTGGCGCTCGACAGCAAGCTCGGCGTCGGTCGTACCGAGCAGGTCCGGCACTTCTACATACTCCCGGAAGTAGCGGCGCGGGCGCGAGACCGTTTCGCCATCCACACGGCAGTTGTTCCCGACCGCGTCCAGCAACGGAAGGCAGACATAGACGATTACGCTCTGAACGTCCGGCGCAACATCGCGTGCAAGATCGCGCGCCGGCGGCAGTACGTCAGCGACTGATGTATCGATAGGTGTGCCATCTGCGAAGCGCAGCTTGAGGGCGGTGGCCTTCACCCGTCCGTTGAGCAGTGTCTCCTCGTCGAGGCTCGCTTCCAGCACGCCCGATGGCTCGGCTATCGCAAGGCGAACGACCTGTTGCTGGGAGAAGTTCCACCAGAGTTCCTGTTGCTGAAAGTGATGTGGCGAGAGCACAAGGCCCTCCTGCCAGAGCGGTTTGAATGTCCGCATATTTTTGTCAATCAATCAGGTTTGCTTAATATCTTGTGGCGAATTTTAAACACAAACGGTCAGGTGTCGTCCAGCAATTAATGTTACATGCGTACCAATCGTGCATGCAGTGAATTTTTCGTAAATCGGATATGCGAACAGTTATCTCAATTTAAAAGATTGACCCTTCTCAAATTAATTTGATTCCATACGAAAGTAATCACAAAAAAGCCTGTTGGCGGGATGCTCCGTGTCTTTTATTCCGTTAAATCAGAAAAGTCGTATCGTGCTCTTAAAAATACGTATATCAATGTCAATCAAACAAAACTAAATTTAACAAAGAATAACAAATGAAAATTCCGTGCAAGAGAATCCCCCTTTGACGAATTAAGTAATAAGGTTTCTAATGCAAAGCTCATATGACGGGCGACAGGCTTCGCCCGCTATATGACGAGAAGAGAAGGCGGTAGCATGAATAGGATTCCTATTGGTAGCAGTACTTGAACACCAGGGATGATAGGCACCCGCTGCGCCTGCCGGACGGCACCAGCTACGGTGGGTTTGAGTGACCACTTATTGGAAAAGGTATGGCTGACAGCTTTCAGAAAGAAATTCCGTCAAGCAGAATTAACATTTCGGTCGATCTGCATACGGGTGGCGCGCAGAAAAAGATCGAACTCCCTCTGAAGCTTCTTGTGGCGGGAGACTTCAGTGCTGGCAAGGCAACGGGTGCGCTGGGTGAGCGCAAGAAGGTTTCGGTCAACAAGAACAATTTTGATAGCGTCCTCGCTGAGTTCAATCCTGAACTGAAGATCGCCGCCGAGAACACGCTGGCTGGTGACGGGACTGAACTCCCGGTGTCGCTGAATTTCCATTCGATGAAGGATTTTGAGCCGGAACAGGTTGCACGTCAAATCCCTGAATTGCAGGCCATGCTCGCCATGCGCAATCTGCTGCGTGACCTGAAATCGAACCTTCTGGATAACGGTACCTTCCGCCGTGAGTTCGAGAAAGTCCTGAAGGATTCGGCATTGTCAGCACGTCTGCGCGAAGAACTGTCGCAGATCGCAACTGCGGCAATCCGCCCCGAAGGTCATGCCTGAGGCAAAGCCTGAACGGGCCTTCACTGCATTGCGAATCTCTCTGGCTGCAAGGCGGCCGACAGGACATCACATGGCACACAACGAATCCCAGCAGGCTGGCACGCGCGAAAGCGTTGTGCTGCACGCTCCCGAAGCAGAGCATAACAGCGTCTATCAGGCTCTTTGCGAAAAGATCAATCTCAAACCGGTTCGCGAGGCGCGGCCGCTCGAGGCATTCCAGAACAGCGACCTGCTTTCGGAGTCGTCGGCCAGCGAGCGTATCGCACGCGGCATGAGCGCGTTCCTCGAACTGGTCGGCAAAGGCGACAAGCCCGTTGAGCGGCTGGACAAGTCGCTGCTCGACTTCCATATCGGGCAGCTCGACGAGCAGATCAGCCGTCAGCTCGACGCTGTCATGCATCACCCCGAGTTCCAGGCACTGGAGTCGCGCTGGCGCGGCGTGAAGTTCAACATTGATCGCATCGATTTCCGCCGTAACGTGCGCGTCGAAATGCTCGATCTGTCGAAGGAAGGTCTTCTGCGTGATTTCGAGGACTGCGCTGAAATCATCCAGAGCGGTCTCTACCGGCATACCTATATCGACGAATACGATACGCCGGGCGGCCAGCCGATCAGCGCGATGATCGCCGATTACCAGTTCACGAATTCGCCGCAGGACATCGCGCTTCTTCGCAACATCTCGAAGGTGGCTGCTGCCGCGCATATGCCGTTTATCGGTTCCGTCGGCCCGAGGTTCTTCGGCAAGCAGACGATGGAAGAAGTGGCCGCAATTCAGGACATCGGCAACTACTTCGATCGCGCCGAATACATCAAGTGGAAGAGCTTCCGCGATACCGACGATGCACGCTACATCGGACTGACGATGCCGCGTGTGCTCGGCCGTCTGCCGTACGGTCCCGACACGACGCCGGTGCGCAGCTTCAACTACCAGGAATCCGTGAAGGGCCCGGACCACGAGAAGTATCTGTGGGTCAACGCGGCGTTTGCCTTCTCGGCAAACATGGCGCGCAGCTTCATGGACAATGGCTGGTGTGTCCAGGTGAGGGGACCCCAGGCGGGTGGAAAGGTCGAAGACCTGCCGGTTCATCTTTACGACCTCGGCACTGGTGTACAGCCCAAGATCCCGACTGAAGTGTTGATTCCGGAGACGCGCGAGTTCGAGTTCGCCAACCTCGGTTTCATTCCGCTGTCGTTCTACAAGAATCACGACTACGCGTGCTTCTTCTCCGCCAATTCGGCCCAGAAGCCGGCGCTGTACGAGACCAGGGAAGCGACGGCCAACAGCCGCATCAACGCGCGCCTGCCGTACATCTTCCTGCTCTCGCGCATCGCGCATTACCTGAAGCTGATCCAGCGCGAGAACATCGGCACGACCAAGGACCGTCGTGTACTGGAGCTTGAGCTGAACAACTGGATCAAGGGGCTCGTGACCGAGATGAAGGATCCGGGCGACGAGCTCCAGGCTTCGCACCCGCTGCGTGAGGCCCGCGTCATGGTGGAGGATATTGAGGACAACCCGGGTTTCTTCCGCGTCAAGCTCTTCATCATCCCGCACTTCCAGATCGAGGGTATGGACATCGGCCTGTCGCTGGTGTCGCAGATGCCCAAGGCCAAGAACTGAGGGCCGGTTGCCGGCGCGCACGAGCGTGCCGGCTCCCACTTGTCATTTGTCGGCCGCCGCGCATTCGCTGAAGTACTAACCGGTGCATTCGGCCGCAGGTCTTTCCGGGAGTGTCGAAGGTGGGCGTCAACAAAGCAATTGGATCCCTGAAGAGGGATAGCCTGCAGGCCTATTATCTTGATGTCACCGCCAGCAAGAACGCGCCGGGTTTCGACGTCGTGGAATTTACGGGTGTCGAGGAGGCGGGTGCGCCCACGCGCTTCAAGATGAAGCTGACCCACCGGGTCGCGGATCTGCCTGTCGACGATATCCTGACGAAGACGGCGGTCTTTTCCATCCGGCCGCCCACTCTGGCTGGCGTAGCCTTGCCAGCGGGCCCCGGCCGGCAGTTTCAGGGAGTCATCACAGAGTTTAACCAGCTTTCCAGTAACAGGGACGCGACGACCTACGAGGCTGTGCTCGAGTCACGCATTGCGTTGCTGAGAAACGTCAAACGTTGCCGCATCTTCCTGGGTCAGACCGACCCAGAAATCATCGAGCAGATATTCCGCGAGCAGGGGTTCGGCGCCGGCACAAGTGACTTTGAATTCACGCTTCGTCGTGACTATCCGAAGCGCGACTTTGTGATGCAATGGAACGAGACGGACCTCCAGTTTTTTACCCGTCTCGCACGCCGCTCCGGCATCTGGTTTGTGGTTCGCCAAGGCGAATATGGCGAAGTGACGCACTTCGGTGATGACTTCACGCACTACGAGCGCAGTGACGCATTCGTCGCTCCCTTTCGGCCCGCCTCGGGTCTCGAAAGCACCGGTGCCGAGTCGGTTGAGAAGTTCGAAACCCGGACGAAGACGATCGCCCAGGCCGTAACGGTACGCCACTACAACCATCGCAAGGCGCCGCAACCCATCGATGGGGAAGCTAACGCCGCCCCTGATGACAAGACCACGTGGGGCACGCCAGACGTATGGGCTGCCGGTCACCTGAGCGATGATCAGGCTGAGTGGGAGGCCCAGTTGCGGCACGAAGCTCTGCTGTGCGAAAAGATCGTCTATACGGGCGAGGGTAACGTGCTTTGCGTTGCGCCCGGTCGCGTATTCCGGTTCACCAATCGGACGCTGCCGGAGGCCGAGTATGGTCAGTTGATCACTCGGGTCGAGCACTGTGGATCGCGCGACAAGGCTTACCACAACACCTATACAGCGGTCCCGTCACACCTGATCTACCGCATGCCGCTGATCGAGGAGACGTGGCCCAAAATCCACGGCACCATCAGCGGTCGTATCACGTCTCCCAACCGATACAAGTACAGCTACGTCAACAAGGACGGCCACTATATGGTCTCGTTCGATTTCGACCGCGAAGAGCGTGCGGGCGGGTTGACGAGTTGCTGGATGCGTATCGCCAAGTCCTTTGCGGGTCCCAGGACCACCGGAAATCATTACCCGGCGTTAGACGGCTCGGGAGTCGAAGTCGCCTTTGAGAACGGCAATCCGGATTTCCCGTATATCGCTCACGTGATGCACGACAGCGTGAATCCGGATGTGATCACGAGCGACGATCGCTGGATGACGCGCAACGTTATCAGGACACAATCGAATAATACCCTTCAGATGGAGGACTTTGAAGGGGAAGAGCACATCAAGCTCGCGACCGAAGGTGGTGGCAAGAGCCAGCTTAACCTTGGGAATATCGTCAACGCTAGCCGCGACAAGCGAGGTAGCGGAGTTGAGCTGCGTAGTGATGACCATGTAGCCGTTCGCGGTGGCAAAGGCGTGCTGATCTCTGGCGACGAGCAGACGCGAGCGAGCGGACAGCAGCTCGATAATCGCGAAGCCATGAAACAGTTGCAAACAGCCCTCGACGACGCGACCACACTCCGCGCTATTGCTCAAGCCGCACAGGCCGAACTGGCAGACGTGAAATCCCAGCAAACAAGGCTGGAAAGTGCCTACAAAGAGCTCAAACAGTCCATCATCATGCTTTCGGCGCCGCATGGAATCGTCGGTGCAACGCCCGAGGACATCCAGTTCTCAAGCGGTCGTCATCTCACATCAACGGCCGGCGGTAACGCCGAATTTAGCATAGCGAAGAAGTTCATCGTCGGCGCGGGCGAAGTCGTGTCGATTCTCGCTCAGAAACTTGGCATTCTTCTGTTCGCCATCAAGGGCAAGATCCAGATTCAGGCTCAGGCTGGTCCGATCGAGATGACTGCAAGTGGTGACGTCATCATCAAGGGGAAACGTGTCATTCTCGCGGGCCAGGACGAGGTGTTGATCTCTAGTGGCGGCGGTGCGTACTACAAGGTCGCTGGCAGCGTGCCTGAAGTCGGTGGCACAAGTAATCTGACCGTCAAAACACCATCAATTTCGAAGGCGGGCGCTGCGAGTGTTTCAAACGCAATGCCGAAGTTTCAACAGGGTTCTTTTGCCCGAAAATTCTTTCTACACCCAGAAGGCGATCCCGACACGCCACTTTCGGGTCAACGCTTCCGCCTTCACATGTCTGATGGTTCGACGACGGAAGGCATAACTGACGCGAACGGAACAAGTACGCTGTTCAACCGCAACGACATCGAAAATCTTCGAATTGAAGTTTTGGGACCCACCCATGGCTGATACAAAAACACCGAACAATACACTGCGAAATTCCAAACATGGCCAGGAGGCCATGCCGATGCCGGAAGGTAGTGGTGCCATGCTGACCTGTAAGGTTCCGGTGAAACCCCCAATGCCTTGCGCCGTAATCGTGATTCACGGCGTAAATGATGACGGACAATTCTTTCCGGTGGTGGATCAGAATATCTGTAGTGGATTGAACAAACGTCTCGGTCGCGATGATCTGTTTCCCCATAAATGGGAAAGCTGGACTCCTGAAGGCAAGGTGCCTTCGCTTGATACCACTGCCTCATCGTCCGACTGCATGACAAGGATTTCGGAGGAAGGACGCTCACCGGTCATTCCTTTCCACTGGGGCTATCATCCGGTTAACTTCCAGGAATATCATCAAGACCAACTGCGTTATAAGGAGCAACTTGACGCTCGCAATGCGAACCCGGATCTTCCGTACAGCACGTATTACCTAGCCAACCAGGCCAAGTATGCGAACAAGGACAGCTTGGGAAACTGGCTGGACGGATCGCAGGCCAAGGAGGGTGGGCCATTTGCGAATGCGACTACGAACCTGATCGATATGTGGGGGCCGTCGGCAAACGGCGGCACATACGACGCGATCGCGTGGGCGAAGAGACAGTTCACCGACACATCGAGCCCGATGTATCCCAATCCACACCGCATCTACTACGTGCATGCTGCGCAACGGTTAGCCAATCTGATCCTCCGGATTCGTCGCGAAAAGAATGCAGGCCCAGACACGATTAACATCGTCGCCCACAGCCAGGGGACCGAAATTTCCATGCTCGCCAACTTCCTCGTAGAGGAGGCTGGCGAGCGCCCAGTTGATTGCGTGATTATGTGTAACTCGCCGTATGCACTTGAGCCCGCCACCGCTGAACTGGTGCTACCTGGTAAGCACCAGTCACGTAACGCGAGAGTGCAGACGCTGGTGAATTTCGCGAGCCTGATCTATGAAAACAGGAACCAAGAATCGGCAAAACAAGTTGTGTCAAAAGGGGTAGCCAATAAGCATGCGTGGAGTAATCCAGATCACGGCCGCGACAACTTCGGGCATGTTTATAATTACTTTTGCCCACAAGACGGGGTTGTATCCTTGCCTAACATCCAGGGCATCGGTTGGCAGGGTGTAGATGGTGAGGGGAAGCAAGCGATTGCTGCAAAAGCTCCAAGCTTTTTCCAGCGGGTGTTTTCAGATGGCCATGTAGTTGGTAGGGGGCCTGAATCATTCGCGTTTGGCAGTCAGGCGGAGTCCCCAATCGCCGGCTCTTTCATGTCCCGCGACAGGAGCAGAATGATAGATGGTCCGAAGTTGCCCGAGTCGTATGCATTTCGCACGCTGTCTAATGATCCGGACCACGCAGACCACGTCGGTGAGCATCTCGCCGGGACCACCCTTGCGCAGGAAGGTCCGCAAAAGCTACTGAGACTTGTGGATACGCGTACGGGAGCAGAATCGGTCTCGTCAATTGCTTACCCGTCCGGTATGCAGGCAAGCACTCAACAAGTACAGGACCAACTTACCGCCGCAGGTTACAAGAACCAGGTTCTTAAAGCGTGGTTCATGGGAATTCCAACGTCAGAGCAAAACCAGTATCTGGTCCAACGATATGAGAAACCGGATGAAGCCGTGGCTCGACTTGGAAAGCGGACAGCGACATGGAGCCAACACTCGGCGATCACTTTGCATGCCGAGACGATAGCGAAATGCATGGCCTACGATCTGGCAATTGGGCTGTGCGTGGCCTTCGACGATGAAAAGCTGTGGTGGGACCTGATACGTCAGGCCGACTGGCGCAATCCGAAAAGTCCTGACATCGATGCTGCGGCTTACTACACGAGCGGGAAGCTGCCCTTCGTAACGAAACGCCAGATGAGCAAACCAGAATTGCCGAAAGGCGTGATCAGCGAGGTCGTGACGGCTAGTGGTGATGTGGTGGGAAGCGTTCTGCGCGCGATTCCGGGCAGTGCATTGGTCGAGGCTTGGCAGTCGGCGACTACGCCACCCGGTGGCGCAGGTCTGTGGCCGCTGCCGCAACCTGATGTGAGGGGGTGATATGGGTGAACCTCTCTGGTCGGCAGTCTGGTGGCTGGTTCCGCTATGGAGCGTGGGGCTGATTGTTTACGTCGCCGTGAGATTGCGAAAGCGTGTAGGCGGAAGGCAATGGTCAATCGCTATGGCGGCGCTGGCATTAATTGCCGCAATCCCCTTGTTTCCAGCTCTGGCCGCCCAGCGTATCCAAGCCCCGCCAACCCAGGTGGTGTATCGATTTGACGATCACCGTTGGCTGGAAGTGACGGGCTGGATGTGTGAAGGGGCATTGACATACGTGGATGCCAAACAGGGCATCCGGACGGAAGCCGCGGCTCAGTTCTACCGCATCGTGTTCTTTCCGTATATCCATCCATCGGAACGCTATATAGCCATTCCGGTCGAGGATTTGAGTGAATTTTTGATCTCGCGCGACGGTGGCCGGACGTTTGGACCTGCGGACGGACAAATAGCTATTGGCTTTAGGAACCGTTATGGGGAATCCCGTCCACTTGTTGAAGACGTGAAACAGTTCGTGGTGGCTGACGACCGTGGTTTTCTTGAAACGAAGAATGGACGCGTCCTTCAAAGTTCGTTGCCGATTGGTGAGTATTGGGGTCTAACCTACATTGACTATCCGCTAGCGCCGAGCGACGAGACCATGACGTACTACGATGAACCAGGCTTCCAGGATATGAAGCCCAAAGCTCCCGAGGTCAAAGATTACAAGGGATGGACGCACATGCAATGCGATCCTAACGCAGGAATCGTGCCGCCGAAAACCAGCTTGTTGGGGGCGCCAGGATTGATCTATTCGGCGGAGGCGTACACGATCGGAGCACCAATATATTTCGGCTGGCGCATATACACGCACCTACGTGGATCGAGATCAAGCGCGATATGACCAACGGACAAGTGCCCTATAGATGCATTGCGGTTGACGACAATCGAATGCGGGGATTCTTTTGGGCTGTTGCCTTTGGAATCGTTCAAGTCATCGCGCTTTGTTGTGCCGCGCTATTTTGGTCATGGCAGGCTGGCTTTGGGTTGCGCATGGATTGGGGTTTCCTATTCGGCCAACGCCCGCTGCAGATTGCGGCGTGCCTCATTGTTCTGGCACCAATCGCAATTGCCTCGAGAAGGATGGCTCGCTCCTCGATTCGAAAACGCAATGTATTCATCGTGACACAAGTCGTGTTTTGGCTATTAATCGTGTTGACTGCACTAATTGATTTTGTGATGGGTCTCATGAGCGCCCTTTCTCTTGCTGGACATTCATGACGGCGCAGGACTCAAGTGCCTAGTTCAACGACCGATAGACATGATCCTTGATTTGGGAACCCATGAAGAAACTTCTAGGATCGTTTGCTGGGTGCGTTCTCGGAGCTTTAATTGCAGTCGTTGTGCTGACCTGCGGTTCTGATGGAGGCCCTTATCGAGCCATCGGACCGGCCTACGCATTTGTCTTTTTTGTTCCCCCGGCAGCGCTGCTTGGCGCGATTGTCGGGGGGGTGATTGCTCACAAGAGCTTCTGAGTTGGAAACATGAAAAAATCACCCGTCAGATACAACGATGTTTCAACTCACGATGGGCAGGACAACGGGCGAGTGGTCACGGCCTCATCAACGCTCATTATCGACAATCGTGCTGCAGCACTCGACGGCGATTTCGTCGACTGCCCGAAGCACGGAAAGGTCCAGCTGGTAGGGGGCAACGATGGCTATGTCGAAAACGGACGCTACCTGATTGTCCACCGCTGCAAGACCACGTGCGGCGCTGAGGTCCTTGCAAGTACTGACGAATTCGAGATCTAGCCGATGGGTTGGCCAATTCCGTGCATTTCTGCGGCCCGTGAATCGAAGGCGCCTTCGGGGTGGCTGGTTATTGGGCTTTGTGTTGTTTGTTTTGTTGTCGGTGCAGTACTGACGCTACTTCTATGGCCTTCTGCCAGCGGAACCGCCCGAAATCCGCGGTTCTGGGCATGCATCGTCGGCGCACCGACGGTAGCTGTGGTCGTGCTGGTGGCCGTCATCTTTCATTGGTATTTGATGGATGTGTTTTATTGGGCGTTCTGGAGTGTGAAGAGGCTTGTGATCGATCTCGCGTGGCGTCGCTGGGCGAGGGCAAACCTTGCGATTACGGCATTCAGAACGCTAACGCCGGAGCCGGAGCTGGCAGAGCGAATTGCTGGTCTTGCAGGCAAGGCGCCATCAAACAAATTAGAAATAGAGACCCTTCAAGGGTTCGATGCGGATTTGCACGCAAATCGTACTGAAGTAGTGATCAAACGGCTGCTCGATGAGCTGAGGCCTACGCTCGATCAGATGGGTTCCCGGCAAGTTTTGCGCGTGGTCGTATGCGGCGGGAGAAGCGATGAGTCGCAGGATCTTGGAGACGCAGTTGACCGGCACTGGCGTTCGAATTCTATTCTTCCTCATGCCCAGGTAGAGGTAGTGTCGGAGGTGTCGTGGCTCGGTGTCGAGCGTTACGTTCGGCAGCAACGCGGCGCACTGCTTCTGCTTTGTGCGCAGCTTCACGACGCGGGTGAAGAGGAACGACGGTTTACCGAAACTGCCGTTGGACTTCTTTTCGAACCCGTTACGTCGGCTCGTCGCCCGGGTACTACGCCGGTACGCCTTTTTCGATCAATGCCGACCGCGATTGAGTCCATGGCGGCTGATCTACGCCAGCTCGGCGATGCTGGTGCGGTGGAACTTGCGAAGCTGCGCATGGGCTGGACCTGCGGGTTGGGCAAGCCTGAGAAATACGCCCTGACTCAGGGGATTACTGACTGCGGGCTCGCGCTCAAGGGCGGGGCTAATGGCCTTATCAATCTCGACGACTGTATCGGTCCGGTAGGCCCGATCAGTCCGTGGATCTCACTGGCACTAGTTGCCGAACTCGCAAGTTACGGACAGGGTGCGCAACTGATCGCCCTTCACGAAGCGAACACCGTACGTCTCGCCGTTGCAGCGCTCGCAGGCACATCGGTAGCGTTGGAAGCACCCGGGGAAGCAAGTCGCAATCTTGGCGCGGCTGCAGTTTTGGTGTGCATGTCGCCATGGGTCGCTGCGCTGCTCGCGGCAATCGTGAATCCAGCGAACGCTTTTTTCTGGATTCTTGGCGGAATCGGCGCAGCAGGATTGCTTGCCATTTTGCTGATGTTCATTCACCCATTGATCGTGCAGACGAGAGTAGAGCGCGACATTCAGGACGCGGGCGGTCGCATGCCCACCGACGCCATCGAAGCATGAAGACAATGTCGACCCCAAGAAAGCAAAATATTTGCACCATGTGTGTGATGTCCGCGACATGGTGGCGGGTGGCACGATGACTACGACTCAACGTAAGAATCTATCTTTCAGAGTGTTGGTCTGGTTCTTCGTCGCCCTGCTCTGTACCGCGTGTATCTTCTGGATCGCTGGAAAGCAACTCGGCTGGAACGACAATCAGTTGCTGATCGTAGAGCTCGGTTTTCTCTGCGTCATGTTGCTCGCAGTCGTTGGCTATCTCATCGCGAATCGATTGTCCGCTGACACATACGGCGCCACGTCGAGCGAGGCGCCAGGCGTTGCGAGTGCAACACGGATGGATGAAGGAGCGCTAACACAGCAACCGATGACGCTTGCTGATCTCGCAAAGCGATTGCGTTTGAAACACGGCTGCTTCTGGAAGTATCGGGAATCGTGGCTGCTTCTCGTCGGACCGGCCCGGTCCGTTGCCGCACATATTCCGAATCTTGCGACGCAGGACTGGTACGTCGAGGGAGAAGCGGTGTTGCTGCATTGCCCGGTTAATGCGAGCGGCCAGCCCGACAGCGACTGGCTCCGGCAACTCGCAAAGCTCAGGCGGCATCGCCCGATCGATGGTGTCGTCCTGTTCAGTGACGCCATGAGCGACATGCCAGCTGCGCAGCGAGCCGTGCTCGCTGCGAGACCGGTGCTCTCGCAAATCACAGTGGGGCTTCACTGGTCCGCGCCAGTGCACATCGTGACTGAGACCGGTCTAGCCGCGACGGGACGCGATGTCGATGCTGTTATCGGTTGCTCTCTACCTCGGCGGGAGGATGAGTCTACGACGATTGATGCGCTCTCTGTCCTCGGGAATCGTCTCGCGGTGTCGGGTACCAAAGCCCTGGGCGAGAACAAGCGAAACAAGTATTTCGCAGAGCTTTCCAGGAATCTGGAGACATGGTCTGCGCCGCTCGCGCGGTTCGTCTTGGGTCTCGCGTCGACGCATCGACTGCCACTCGAAGTCAGAGGCACGTGGTTTGTACCGGCGGATCCTGCGCGTAAAGCTGCACAGTCCTACGATAATGTCCCATCTGCATTGTGGCAACACGTCGGTGCATCCAGTCGACGAGCTACAGGCCGTCGGGTCGGCTTTCACCCTGGTACCGTCGGCGCGTCGATAGTCATCGCGTGCGCGTGCATCTGGATTGCGGGCATGTTCGTTTCTGGCGGATCCAACACGCGTGAACTCGTCTATGCAAACCAGTTGGCTCGACAGCAGACGTCGGCGGCCGACAGTCGCTCAGGCCTGCATGCACTACTTGATCTCCAGCACGATATCGAGCGTTTCGAATATCGTGCGTCGGCAGGCGCGCCCTGGTATTCACGCTTCGGCCTGAACCGTGACAAGGCGATTCTTGCGGGGCTTTGGCAGGCCTACACGCCCGCCAGTCGACGTCTGCTCGTCTCACCGACGCAGCAGGGACTCGAATCGTCGTTGACCCATGTAGCCGCGATGCGTACGGATGTTTCGGACGAGGCAACGAGCAAGCAGGCGCTCGCTGGGCACAAGACCCTACTCACTTACCTGATGCTGGCAGAACCGAAGCGCGCCGATGCGAAGGTGATGGTCCCTGAGCTCACGTGGAACTGGATCACGAACGCCAGCCTGACCGTCGGCGAGCGGCAGGACCTCGCTCACCAGTTTTTCCCGTTCTTTGCGCAACATCTCGCGGCTCACCCGGAATGGGCGATCCAGCCCAGAACTGATCTCGTGAACAACACGCGACAGGTGCTGCTCGCGCTGATTGGCACCAGCAATTCGACGGATACGATCTATCACTCGATCCTGGACGCAGCGACCGGAAAGTATGGAGATCAGTCACTGGCCACGCTCCTGGCCGAGACCGACGCCCGGGGCCTGTTCCGCACGGGCGCAAGAGTGCCGGGCATCTACACACGACAGGCGTGGGATGGTCAGATCTCGCAGGCAATCGATGACGCAGCCAAACGCCAGAACGTGACGACCGACTGGGTGTTGAACGTTTCCGCGTCTGCCCAACCCACGCAATCAGTCGATGCGCTTCGCAAGGCGTTGCGCGACATGTACTTCGACGAATACGCTCGCCAGTGGCAGGCGTTCGCCAACTCGATCGGGTGGGTGAGTGCGCCGACGTTGCCCGTGATCGCTGAGCAGCTTCGTCTCTTTGCCGACTCACGCCAGTCGCCCATACTCGCGCTGATGAAGGCGCTCGAGTATCAGGGCCGCGCCGGGGAAAACATCGCTTCGCTTTCCGATAACCTCGTCGCCAAGGCGCAGAGCCTGATCGGCAACCACGCGAACGCCGGCGTCGTCGAAGGTGCGGCACAGGGCGTCATTCCGCCGGCGCCACTGGATGCATCCTTCGGACCGGTACTGCGGCTCGTGAGCGCTGCCCAGCCGCAAGGCAAAGTTGCTGACTCGAACATCAGCCTGCAGCGCTATCTCGATGCCATTACGTCGCTACGCCTGAAGATCGAGGCGATGACCAACAGCGGCGGTATGGATGACCAGGCCCGGCAGGTCGCGCAGGCGCAGTTTCAGGGCAAGCGCTCCGAGTTGTCCGATACGCGCACGTACGCAAGCCTCGTCGCCGCGAGCCTTGGTGAGCAGTGGTCCGGACTCGGGGAATCCCTCTTCCTGCGTCCCGTCGATCAGGCCATGCAGGCAGTGATGCAACCGGCGCAGGCAAGCCTGAACGATGCATGGCGGCAGACCATCGTCGAGCCATGGACGCGTGCGTTCCAGGGCCGTTATCCGTTCGCATCAAGCGACGACGACGCCTCCTTCCCGGAGCTTGTGCGTTTCCTGCGCGATCAAACCGGCCTC
The DNA here is from genome assembly GCF_017104565.1 of Paraburkholderia sp. Tr-20389. Lineage (GTDB taxonomy): Bacteria > Pseudomonadota > Gammaproteobacteria > Burkholderiales > Burkholderiaceae > Paraburkholderia. Next base: position 344,161 of record NZ_JAAGPD010000001.1, read on the forward strand.
GTTCCGGCGTTTATCAACCAGCAGCTCGCCGGCGCGCTCGAACTGCATGGCGATCGCTGGGTGCCTGGTAGTGCTGGCGCGGGGCTGCGCTTCGATCCGTCCTTCCTGAAGGCGATCGATGTGCTGCAGGGCATCGCGTCACACATGCTCGCTTCGGGCGCTGCGCAGTACCGCTTCGACCTGATGCCGCAACCGAGTGCTGATGTGACGGAATCACAGTTGACTGTCGACGGACAGACGCTGAAATACCTGAACACGGCCGATCGCTGGCAGCCGTTCGTCTGGCCGGGCAATGACCTCCTCGTCACCGGCACCCGCCTGGAGTGGCAGACCGTGCAGTCGGGACTGAACAAGGGCTTCGAGCGGCACGGACGCTGGGCTTTTGTGCGCATGCTGGCGTCGGCCAACGTCGAACCGCTCTCGGATACGCGATACAAGCTGACGTGGATCGCCACACCGGGCCCTCTGCCAACTGCTCCGGCGGCCGCCGCCGTTACGTCCACGCCGGCCTCGGCTGCGGCATCCACAATGGCGAGCGACCCGACGACGCTGACAGCGAAAACGCCTGAGACGGCGGTGCCGAAGAACGTGACACATCCGCTCACCTGGGTGATGCGCACCGACGCGGGCAGGGGCCCGCTGGAACTGCTCGCCCTGCGTGGTTTTGTGATGCCGACGAGAATATTCGCGCCGGCGGCAGCACCGGGTGCAGGCGGGACGCAGAACGCGGGCCCGCCGCCTCTGCCAGCATCGGCAGTCGCCGCAGCCCGCCATGCCGCAATTTCACTTCCCCATGGCGCTCTGCGGGATACCGAATGAACATGTTTGCCAATTTCATCAAGCAACGCTTCGGCACGCGCAACCCGGATGATCTCGCACGCGAGCGGTTCAGTGCATGGGAAGACTGGCTCAAGCCCCTGTCGTCTGCGGAGGGTAAGGGCGTGGGCCGCGACCCCGCATACGACGACGCCTTCATCACGGTCAAGGAGGAGATCGGCAAGCTCTCCGGTATTGACGACGCCCTGATCGTCCAGTCCTGCAAGCAGATCCTCTGCGAAGTCGGCAAGGATTTGCGCCTCGCGGGTTATTACGCGTTCGCGCGGGTTCGTCAAGATGGTGCGGCAGGTCTTGCCGACGGTCTCGAACTTCTTGCTGCGCTCGTCGATCGTTTTGGACATGCGCTGCTGCCTGGCCGCGACGAAGCAAAGCGCTCGGCGATCGAATGGGTGGCCACGGCACGCGTACTGGAACAGCTTGATCGCCACGGCGAGTTTGCGCCTACGGAGCTCGAGCGGGCCATGGCGGCATTGAACCTGCTGATCGGTAAAACCGCAGACTGGCCGGAGGCGGCCCACCCGAACCTCCAGGCGCTGGTTTCCCGTTTCGAAGGCGGCGAAGACGTCGTGCGACCGGTAACGGAAAGCTCAACGGCAATGCCGGGCGGATCGGCCTTGCTCTCCACTGGCGTCACGACAATCGCCTCGACCCGTGACGCGCTCGAGTACACCCGCGTGCTGGCGAAATATCTGCGCGATGAGGAGCATGGCTATCTGCCCGCTGCGCGTCTTGTGCGCTGCATGCGCTGGGATACCGTTCATGAGGTGCCACCGGCCGATCCGAAGGGGTACACGCGTCTCGCGCCACCGCGCACCGAGCTGCGCCAGCAGTTCAAACGGCTCGTGCTGCAGAAGCAGTGGCCAGAACTGCTCGAGCGCGTCGAAGGCGCATACATGGAAGGTGTCAACCACCTGTGGCTCGACCTGCAGTACTACCAGCACGTCGCGCTCGATCACGCCGGCTCGCCATACACGGAATGGCGGGACATCCTGAAGACCGATTTCGCACTCTTCCTCGACCGCATGCCAGGCATCCAGCGGCTCGCCTTCCATGACGGCACCCCGTTCGCTGACGATGCGACGCTCGAATGGATCGCAAGCAATGCGGTCGTGCGCAATCTTGACCAGGGCGAAGCGCTCGCAGCGTTGCCGGTATCCACCGACGATGAAGATGGCGCCGTCGCAAACTGGCAGGAAATGGAAGCACAGGCGCGCGAGCTTGCACAGTCACAGGGCATCGAAGCGGCCTTTGCGTGGATTGACGGGCTGCCCGGAATCCGCACGGATCGCCAGCGCTACCTGCAGCGTTGGGTCATGGCGCGCGTGGCAGACAATGCCGGCCGACCGGACATCTGCCTTCGCCTGCTGGCCGAGCTGGACGCCGGCGGCCCGCAGTTCCGCCTCGCCGGATGGGAGCCATCGCTGACGTTCGAGGTCAAGCACCACCTGCTCAAGACGCTCAAGGCATCCATGAACCGCAAGGATGCCGACAGACCGGCCATCACCCGCCAGATCGAAAAGCTCGGCCATGAAATGACCGTCCTCGATCCTGCCCGGGCCGTCGCCGTTCTGTAAAAAGATACCCAGGAATAATTGCATGGACGACGATCCAACGCTGCGCTATTACGAATCCGAGATGCGCTATCTGACCGAAGCCGGTCGGGAGTTCGCGAAAGCCAATCCGGATCGTGCACGGATGCTCAATCTCGATCGCGTGGGCGAACGCGACCCTTACGTCGAACGGCTGTTCGAAGGCTTCGCATTTTTGATCGGGCGCCTGCGCCAGAAACTCGATGACGAACTGCCGGAGATCACCGAGGCACTGGTGAGCCTGCTCTGGCCACACTATCTGCGCACGCTCCCGTCGCTCTCGATCCTTGAGCTCGTCCCCGACTTTGGCACGCTGCAGAAGCGCGAGACGATTCCGGCAGACATCGAGGTGCGTTCCGATCCGATCGGCCCGGAAGGCACCCGGTGCACCTACCGCACGACGTGGCCAGTGGACCTGCTGCCGCTGCACCTGAAGTCGGCCAGTGCCGGCATGCGGGAAGACGGGCGCTCGACCATTCGCCTGACGTTCCAGATCGAAGCCCAGTCGCGCCAGAACACGCTCAGTGTTCCTCACCTGAGACTCTATCTGAATGCCGACCGGCCGGTGGCCACGGCCCTGCATCTCGCGCTGACCCGTCATGTCGACGACATCCTGTTGCGCCTGCCTTCCGTGCGTGATGGCGAACCGCGTTCGCTGCCTGACGCGCACTTCGCGACGGCCGGATTCGCGGCTGACGAGCGCCTGTGGCCCAAGGCGGATAATTCCTTTGGCGGCTATCAGCTGCTTCTCGAATATTTCAGCTTTCCCGAGAAGTTCCTTTTCATTGACCTCCACGGCATTGATCTCGCTGCGCTTGCGCCGAGCGTGACCGAGTTCGAAGTCGAAGTGGTGCTGAACCAGACCTATCCGTCCGATCTGCGTTTCTCGGAAAAGAACATCCGGTTGTTCTGCACGCCGATCATCAACCTGTTCCGCATGGACGCCGAGCCGATCCGCGTCGACCATCACGCGACGTCCTATGTCGTGCGGCCACGGCTGCGTCACGGCGAACACGTGGAAACGTACTCGGTCGATGCGGTGGATGCGCACGATCACGCAACGGGTGACCGCGTCGAATACGTGCCGTTCTCCAGCTTCAAGCACCGCGGCGGCATGCTCCGGCACGAAGCGCCTGAGCGCTATTACCATACGCGTGTCCTGCAGGGCGTGAAAGGGCTCTACGAAACGTGGCTGGTGCTGGGCGGCCAGGCTTGGGAAAACGCCGAGACGCTGCCGCGCGAAACGCTGTCGCTGCGCGTCACCGGCACGAACGGCATGCTGCCTCGAAAGGGCCTGCGTGAAGCCGGCATCAACGAGATGGGCAAGGGGATCTCGAACGTCGCACGCGTTCGCAATCTCGTTTCGCCCACGCTGCCACTGCATCCGCCAAAGGGCGATCGCTATCAATGGCGCATTCTTTCCCATCTCGCCCCGAACTACCTGTCGCAGCTCGACGCGGAAATCCTGCGCGGCACACTCGCGCTGTATGACTGGACGAACGGCGAGATGAACCGTCGGCGCCTCGACGGCATTCAGAAGGTCACCCGCAAGGGCCTTCGCAAGGTCATGCAGGGCGCCGTGGAGCGGGGCACGTTGATCGAGGTGACGCTCGACAGCCATGCGTTTGCCGGTGAGGGTGACATGATGCTCTTCGGCGAAATGCTGCACCGCTTTTTCGAACTCTATGCCGACGTGAATCACTTCACGCAACTCGTGATCGTCAGCCTCCCCACCCAGGAGCGCATTGAGTGGCCGGCGAGCAAGTCACAGAGGTCGCCGCTATGAGTGAGATGGATGCCATGCGGATCCGTCGGCCAGGACTCGCGCCGTTTGTCCGCGCGCTGCTGTCCGCGGCACCGCAGATGAATGTGTTCCAGCTGCTGCGCCTGCTAGAACTGCGCACGCCCGATAAGCCCGGCTTCGGTACTCAGGACACACCGGAGCATGAGCCGGTGCGCTTCCAGCCGCGCGCGAGGGTAGGGTTCCCAGGGTCCGAAGTCGCCGGCGTAGCGTTCGATGAGGAGGATGAGGACGCACCTCCGTCGGTGCAGACCACTTTTCTTGGCCTCTATGGCGTGGATGCGGCGATGCCACCGCACCTGATCGACGACATCGTGCTGCGCAAGGAAGGGCACGAGAAGGTGACGGCCTTTCTCGACATCTTCAACCATCGGATCGTCACTCTGCTCTACCGCGCGTGGCTCAAGTATCACTATCCGGTCAACTTCCGCCCGGGCGGTACCGACGAAATCTCGAAGTACCTCCTGTCTCTCGCGGGTCTGGGTATTGGGGATCCCGCCGGCAAATCCAGCCTGGCACCATCACGGCTTCTGGCGCTGGTGGGGCTCTTCATGCAGCGCACGCGCCCAGCAGAGGGCGTGAAGGGCGTCGTCACTCATCTTCTTGATGGGGCAGGCGTCACGGTGCGAGAGTTCTACGCGCAGTGGACGCCTGTCGGGCACCAGCAGGGACTGGTCGCGAGGCCGCGGGCCCGTGGGACTAGCGGGCCCGCCTTGAGCGGTCTGGGTGATGGCCATGTAGTGGGCTCCCGCGTGCTCGACCGCTCGCAGGCGATCCTCGTGACCATCCGGCCGCTCGATACCGCGCAAGCGCACGCGCTGCTACCGGGCGAGGTGCTCCATGAGGATCTGATTCGTCTGGTGGGCCTCTATCTCGGCAACAAGGCCGACGCGGTGTTGCGCATGGAGATTCCCGCATCCGCAGCGCCCACGCTTTCCCTGACGTCGGGTGCCGCGCCGAAGGGCGCGCACCGGCCACGCCTTGCCTGGACCACACTGCTCACGCCTGCGGCCAACCAGACAGTCACGATCAATCTGGGTCGCTACGACTCATCGAATGCATGAATCACGGAGGAACCGTGCGAATATTTTCTGTAATGGCCACAGCAGGCTTGTGTCTCGCGCTGTCGGCATGTGGTGCGTGGCAATCCGTGTCGGACGGCACCGCGAGCGCGTACAACGCGGTGTTCCACAAGACGGTCAAAACGCTCAATGTGGACCTGAGCGCACACTCATCCCTGAACAGTACCTCCGGTACCCAACCGTTCTCGGTTGCGGTGCGGATCTACCAGCTCAGGGACTATAAGGGCCTGGATGCAGCGTCCTACTACGATCTGCTGGACAACGATCGTACGGTGCTCGGCGCAGACCTGCAGGATATGGCCAGCGTCATTGTTTCCCCAGGCGGGGCGATAAATGTCACGCAGCCGATGAAGGCCGACACGCAGTACGTCGCTATAGTGGCGTTTTTCCGGGATCCGACGGGCGGTACGACCTGGCGCCGTGTGTTTCCGAAAAAGGCGCTGTCGGCCGACGATCCACTGAAGCTTGAGCTTGTGGGGAATGACCTCGTTACTGCCGGCGACACGCAGAAAACGCGGCCCGCTCCGTAAGCGTCACGCGGCTCTTGCAATTACCCACATCTCCAGCGCGAAACCTGGTAACCGTGCATACGTCACGTTCCATACGCACGCGGGATGGCCGGTAAGCGACACGCGGATGATCGTTCGTGGCTTGATCTGGAAGTCCAGGAAGCGAATTCCAGGACACCAGGCTGCGTCGCCGCTTCGCAAGCCTGCTCGAGAAGCTGTGGGACGGCATGGGGCAGACGATCCCGTTCGCCTGTCAGGACTGGGCTTCGACCAAGGCTGCGTACCGGTTTCTGTCCAATCACCGCGTCAGCGAACACGATATCCTGAGCGGACATTTCCAGGCGAGCGCCGAGCGTGTGAGGGCCACCGATGGGCCAGTGCTTATGCTGCAGGACACGACCGCATTCTCGTACCAGCGCGAGCGTCCTGACCTCATCGGCTACACGGGCAAGACGACCCTGCGCACGGGGAAGAACGGCATGAGACCGCGACGACCGCTCACGCAATGCGGCATCCTGATGCATTCGAGTCTTGCTGTTACTGCCGATGGATTGCCACTTGGCCTCGCTGCTGTGAAATTCTGGATAAGAAAGCGGTTCAAGGGGGGCTTCTGAACTCAAGCGTCATATCAATCCCACGCGCGTACCGATTGAGGAAAAGGAAAGCTGGCACTGGCTGGAAAATATGCGCCAGTCGACTGAGCTTCTCGACGATCCTGTGCGTTGCATTCACATCGGTGACTGGGAAAGCGACATCTACGCGCTGTTTTGCACCGCATATGATCTTTCCACCTACTTCCTCGTGCGTACCTGTGTCGACAGGCTCGCGGGAGAGGGTCAGCACACGATCTCCAAAGCCATGTGGCAGGTTCAAGTAAAGGGACTCCATCGCGTCGAGCTTCGCGATGCGAAGGGCCGTCCGATGACCGCGACGCTCGAACTGCGCTATGCGCCAATGACTGTTCTGCCGCCCATCGGCAAGCAGAGCCGCTACCCCGCGGATTGTTGTGAGCCTGAATCGTCACCATGCGTCCAGACGCGAACGCTTCGTACGCTACGCACTCGATCCGGCCGTTTGGCTTGTGCTCCGACGGCCGTCATGTTGCTTCACCATGCCGTTCCCGACATATAAGCTGTGATGCGTATACGCCAAACGATGCGCCATCAAATAGTCGCCCTGGACCATGCTTTTCCCGCTTGATTATCAGGTCAGGGAAAGTAAGCAATCGCGGTAATTTGCAAGTGGGCTTCGCAGTTCGAGCGCGCATGCGATGACAGGCACAATGCGCTTCAGGTGATCGCTCGCGGATACCACGCGTCGGTCAGCGGGGCAACGTCGACCACAGAAAACTCAGACCGTCCGTCGAGCCATAAACGCACCGTCTCGCGCTGCTCGTCTGTCGCTGATCCACGCTTCTGCATCGACACGGCAAAGCCGCTCAAGTCATCGTTCAATCCACCACCAAAGCCCAGGTCGCTCGGCTCGATACACTGCTCGATAAACAGATCGAGCAACTTGTCGCGTTCTTCGCTCGACAGAGGTGACGCGAGCCGCGCGACGACTTCGAAGCCGAATTCCTGAAACTCTCCGATGTGCAGCTTTTTGCGCAGCCGCCTGGTGCGATTTCTTGCCATTGTTCTCTTCTTAAATGTAAGAGTTATGCCCGTGAAGTCAGCCGGACCGATCGGCCGACCCATCCGGGGCGGCCGGAATCTCTGAACGCTGAGTCCACAGCCGGGATCGCTCAGTTTCCATGATGATGCGAAGCTTTTCCAGCGCAACGAGCTGCCCGCGCGCTTCTTCACGCCAGCACTGTTCAACCACGACCCGGTATGCCTCGATCTCCACGAACAAGCGGCGTATCCGCTCTATCCCAAGCATCAGCCGGCGCAGCGCAGGATCCGGGTGTTGGCGCCAAAGACGCGGCAGCTCGGCGGTCGTCGGCGTCTCGAATTCTGGAAAGGATTTGTGCCCCATGATCTGATAAATACTGTGTGCATATGCAGTATCCCGGTTCATTGGGTGCAGGCAAGCCTTCTATCGTGCGGACACCCGTTGCCGGCGCTCGCCGACGTTCAAGTTTCAGCATTGACATCGCGGGTGCTCTGACAAAACTGACGAAAGGAAGCGGCTCAGGCGGAATGAAATCCGCCGTCGGCGAGAAACTCGTCGCCAGGCATCAATATTTCGCGCCTCGATGGCCCCTTTCCGTTGCAGTCCCTGCTGGGTGCTGCCGCCTCGAATCGTGCGGTACGCCACATTCGAGCGTCGCAGATGCTAGAAGAACGAATTCGCGCTGTCTATCGTGTTTCGAAGCGCTCGACTACCCGCCGTCATCGCCATGTGGACGATTCTTCATTATGCGATTCTGCTTGCTGTCGGAGTGATCCTGGCCGTTCCAGCTATGGTAATAGTCATTCCGCTTGGCAAGCTGCTGTCCTTTGCCATGAACACGTTGGCTGACAGGCTTGGCGTTGTTCTCTCGCTTCTGCTGACACCCCTGTTCCATGTTCCATCCTTGATCCGTGGCGCTGGCGTTTTCATCTTGGTGCCTTGGATTCTCTGGCGCTATCCACTTTCTATCTTCGCCTATGTATACGGCGGATCGATATTAGTTACCTGTTTTATGTTCTATGCGCACCTTGCGCACCGCTATCATTCGATGCAGGGATGGGCTCTGTTGATACTCGGCTCGACTTTCCTGGCGGACCTTTTCTTCGAATTATCGGGGCGCCTCACGGGTGTCATATTTTTTCGGGTCATCATTACCTTGATGATTGCTCCCGTGCCCACCTACCTGCTGACGTCCATGTATCGGGCGTTCGTCACAAAGACACACCAGCAGGCTCAGTCGCGCAGACACGCGTACGCTCGCAAGATTTATCGCCTCATCTACCAAGGCAAGGGGGCACCATCGTATTGCCTGTACTTAAGAGCATTCGTCCTGGATCGCGAGTTCGGCCCTCCATTGGCGAATTGGGACGTTAATGGATGGGGATTGGGTCCAAGTCTTGACGTTAGGTGGGGGGCGAATTACGACTCGCGGGAGGGACGACGCAAGGGAGGTGATATCTCTCTCAATTTTCTGGAGGACGTACTGATCCGATCGATTCGAAGAAAGTTGGGCGCACTCGTCGCGGTCGGGCAACCGGACAAATCATTTGGAGCCGGAAGAGTAGAGGCTACCGATGAAAATTGGAGGACCGTGGTAGCCGATCTGATGGAGCATGCAAACATCATCTTCGTTGCCCCTGCGGACAGACGCGGCACGATCTGGGAGATCGTGCACCTGGTAAGAAGTGGCTACCTGAATAAGACCGTCTTCATTTTTGACACTGATGCCGGCTCTGGTGTTTCCCATCGCTCATGGGAATCCGCTCGACAAATACTCAACGGAATAATCGAACTCCCTGAAGCACAAGACAAGGCAGGCTTCTTTATGCAAAAGCCAACGGGAGAGTTCGCGTTCGCAGAAGCATGCTGGACGGATGGTGGAGTACTCGCTTCGGTATTCACGCGCAAAAGCCTGCTCGGCTTATTCGAGACTTGCCACACTCCTATTGATAGGAGGCTTCGCCCGTTGGACGGCGAAGAGGTATCGCGCATTGAGGCGTGAGCCAAACTCAAACCGACAGAACTCGTGCGCTACGCCTTTGGACCGGCTCGTATGCCACGGGAAAACGTACGGAACACAAAACTAAACGATGAACAACAGTTGAGAGATACTCTATTGATTTTCCGCGTTGACATGTAAGGAAGAGACGCACGGTGGACAATCGGCGCGTCTGCACAATGCTGATCCGTCACGACCAGTCGTTGATCCTTGATGAACCCACAGAGATAATGGACCACCCGTCCGAGACGAAGCGATCCCGACATGCCACGAAGACCAGCAGGAAAGTTAATGAGCGCGAGAGAGTTCAAGACGCTGTCTCCACGCCTGAAGCGGATGACGCTGGGCAACGTGGAGATTGCGCGCCGGGTCCTGGTGGATGGGGTAGCGCAGAACGAGGCCGCACTCGAGTGCGGCCTGACAGCACAGCGCGTGAACTTTATCGTGAAGACCGTACTGGCCACCGCACGGGATATCCCGCAGGGTTGGCAGCAGGTCGAGGTCTGGTTACCGCCGGAGTTGGCTGCGCGGGTGCGTGAAATGGAACGCAAGGCGCGCGCGAAGGCTGATCGGGAGAATAACGTGTGACACCGAAGTACGCGCAAAGCATGCCCGCGATGGGAATACCGAAGATCATGCGGCAGACCCGGCCTCATTCACTTGTCGCAGCCTTTGCTCTCGGCGCGCTTGTGAGCAAGTTGATCGGATCCCGTCTATATGCTCGTTCAGATTTGCGGGGATGTGCCACCTTGCAGTATTTTTGCAGGTGAGGTGAAGGCGTTCCCGGTGCGGGCGGAACATACGACCGAATCCGAAGAGGCACCGTGCTTCGTCGGCCGTGAGATCAGCTGGCTCGACGAGGAGCGTTTCACGTACGGCATGGGCCGAAATTGCCCCTCTAGGCGCCGCACGAACTTCCGGGCTGGAGTCGGATTACAAAACCGGCTCTCCTTGCCTAAGACAAGGCAGAACCTACGTCGCCGCCGCCGCCGTGCCGCATATACTCGGCTAGTCGAGCCACACATGCCCGTTCGACAATGGGCCGTCAATACGCGAACGGAAACGGTTCAACATAGCAGACGACCATCCTGCAGCGATTACCGAGAAGTACGAGCGCGACAGCTTTCGAATAATTTTCCATATTAAAAATAGAATCGCATTCCGAACTATGCTAATAAGCCAACTGGTCAGTCGTTAGCTAACCCGCAGGAACACTGATCTTGGTTTGGTTACGACCCGAAGGCATGAGGTTCCGCCTGGCGTGACCGCGCCAGTGCGCACGGAAATGTGATCCTCGGCGGGAGAGTGACTCCGCGTTCGACGACAGCGGCCGCGAGACCGGGTGACCCTTGAGGCGCGCTAGCGCGAAACGAGCCGCAGACAGCGCCCGCTTACCTATGATCGTCCGAACAAACGTGCCGAACCTGTTACGGAAAGAAAAGGTTGCGGCGTTACGATATTTAGCTGGGGTTCATTTTTAAGGATTCGCCAAAACTTGGGCACTCTGGACACATTTGACGAACGTGCCTACGATCCACAGCACGTTCAGTTCTCTTATGCGGGGCAAGTCACCACGCCGTTCAGGCGCTTCGTGATCGGAACCGTCGAGCGTTTGACTGCCCGATCGAAGCTCGAACAGCTGTACGGGCAAAATCGTATGCATCCGGTCGCAGGCGAGAGTTTCTGGTCCGCCGCCGTTCGTTTGCTCGAACTGGATATCCGGTTCGATGCCGCCGCGCTCGCGAACGCACCTGCGCAAGGTCCACTTGTGGTGGTCGCCAACCACCCGTATGGCGTGCTGGATGGCGTCACACTTTGCTGGCTCGTTGAGCGTTTGCGCTCCGATTTCCGGTTGTTGGCGAGTTCGGTGCTCACACAGGCGCCTGAGTTGCAGCCCTGGCTGCTTCCGGTCGACCTTTCGACTCGCGAGTCTGCACGCGACATGAACGTCGCCACACGGCGCAAGGCGCTCGATCACGTGCGCGAAGGCGGAGCGCTAATTGTCTTTCCCGCCGGGCTGATCTCCGTCTCGCCCGATCGCGCCGGACGGCGGCGCGCGATCGATCCCCCGTGGGGTACCTTTGCCGCCCAGATTGCGCGCCGTACGGACGCTACGGTATTGCCTGTCTATTTCCATGGACAGAATAGCCGGCTCTTTCAGATCGCCAGTCACATCGACAGAACGCTCAAACTCGCACTCATTTTTCGTGAGGTGGGCGCGCGCATCGGTTCGTCCGTCACTGCAAGCATCGGTGCACCTGTGCCTTTCGAGCACCTTGCCAATGGTCGGGGCGATCGCGCACTGACCGACGACTTGCGTGAGCGCACTTACTCGCTGCGCGAAGACGGTGCAAAAAAAAGCGCGTGCACCTGATGGCGAGTGCGAGAGAACTGGAACGAACGTAGGTTTTGCCCCTACGGATGGCCTGCCTCGCGTTGGCTGACGCGCATCATCATGCCGTACTGCGGACGGATGGCCACGCGGACCTGGGGCACGACGCGATGACCTGGAACCAGATCGAAGCGAAACCGGCCGAGCAGGCAGCGCAGGACCATCAGCATCTCGGTCATCGCAAAGCTCATGCCGATGCATACGCGCGCGCCCGCGCCAAACGGAATATACGCATGGCGTTCGATCCTTTCGCGCGCGGCGCCCAGGAATCGCTCGGGGTCGAAGGCATGTGGGTCGCTCCAGAGCGTCTGATGCCGATGCAGCACATACGGTGCCACGGTGACAATCGTGCCTGCCGTAATCGCAACGCCAGACAACACGTCGTCGTTGCGCGCGACCCGGCTCATCATGGGAATGGGCGGATACAGGCGCAGGGTCTCCTCGATCACTGCACGCGTCACGGGCAGATCGGTGAACTCCGGGCCCTCGTGAGCGTGTGCGTCGATTTCGGTCTCCACGCGCCTGCGCCAGGCGGGTGATCGTGCGAGCAGATAGAGTATCCATGTCAGCGCATTGGCACTCGTTTCGTGGCCAGCGCCGATGAACGTGACGATATTGTCGTGCAGTTCGCGCTCGCTCAGCGCTTGCCCCTCCGTGTCGCGTGCCGTTAGCAGTAGTGTGATCAGATCCTGGGGCGCGGGTGTGGCATGCTCGAGCAGCGCACGACGCTGCCTGATCATCTCGGTGACGACGCACGCCGCATGCTGCAGGGATTTGCGTCCCGTGAGGCGATTGAAGCGTGGCAGCCAGTCCGGCAAGCCGACAAGGTCGAAGTAGTCGAGCCGACCGAACGTTTCGAGGTAATGTGCGATGGCATGCTGGAACGCCGAGGGCTCGCATGCGAGTCCCTGGCCGAACAGTGTGTGTTCGAGAATTTCGAGCGTGAGGCGGCCCATCTCCTTCGCGACGTCGAGCGTGTGACCGCTAATGTTGCGAGCGACATGATCGATGCGTTCCGCGCATTGCTGCGCCGCCGCGGCCTGTGGGACTGCGAACGCCTTGACCCGCTGCGGCGTAAAGAGCGGAGCTATCATCTGGCGCTGTCTGCGCCACGCCGTGCCGTTCGACGTAACAATGCCAACACCTAGTGCCGGGCGCAGCAGACGCAGCTGCAACTCGTTTTTCTCGTAGTTGCGCGCGTTGTCAACGAAGATACGGCGGACCGCGCCAGGGTCATTGACTAACGCACGTCGATCGACGATGGTCTTGCGCAACTGCATAGGCAGGCGGAAATCGTCTTCGCACCAGATCTCCAGAGGGTTGCGACGAAGCGTCAGCAGCAGCGCCAGTGGGCCGAGCGGAGATCTGTGCGGCGTGGGTGCGGGAGGGGAGAGACGAGTGGGCGAGGACAGGTTCATCTACGAAGGCGAAAGCATTCAGCGCTGAGGCAGTCGGGAGGGTGATGCCACGCTGCGCGCGAACTGGATTATGCCGAAGACACCATGAATGGCGAACAGCACAAGCACCGCGGCGGGCACCGCATCACTCACGGTGCGATCGCCGTGCAGCACCACGGGTACTGCGAACGCCAGCGAGCACCAGGTGGGCAGCGCCCAGCGCTTGCCGTCGCAATGGGCGCCGAGCGCGATCGTTCCGGCCAGCGTACAGCCCATCAGCATCCAGCGCGGGTCGGGGTGGGCGCCGTGCTGCGTGTTGAGCCAGCAAATGAGCAGGCCGTAAAGGAGGAGGGCACCGGTGGTCACGAAGGCTGCGCTCGCTCGTGCTGACGGGCAACGCTCAACGTCGGGCCACCTCACGCCCACGAGTCGCAGCAGCGGTTCGTGAGTCGCGCGCAGCGGATTGCGGCTGTTCTCAATGCCATCGACCCCGTAACGGGCATGGACGTGACCGTCGTCGGGCGGAGTGAAGGTGCGGAAGAACTTGTCCCACAGAAGAAAAGTCCCGCCGAAGTTGCGGTTGAAAAACTGCGGCTCGGCGCGATGATGCACGCGGTGATATCGCGGTGTTACCAGAAAGCGGTCCAGTACGCCAGGCGACCGCACCAGGCCACTATGGTTGAAAAACTGGACAGCATAGTGGAAAGATGAAACGGCGACGTAGATATCGAGCGGCAACCCCAGAACGGCGAGCACGCCGATGAACGGGAGGTCGGTGAGCGACGCATACCAGGAATTGCGGTTGCACAGCGAGAGATTGAAGTGCTCGCCCTGATGATGAACGATATGCACGGCCCAGAGCAGACCGAATCTGTGATGCGTGCGATGCCGCCAATAGAAGCAGAGATCCCATGCGAACAGCGCGAATATCCACTGTGCCATGCGCGGCAGACGGTCGACCCAGTGCAGGTTGAGATGCGCGAAGACGGCGGCGTAGACCGCGATTTCGACACCGCGGAACGCCCACATGAGGATATGGCCGGAATTGAGGTTAAAGACGAGTTCAGGCCAGACCGTGCGTTCGCGGCGCACCATTCTCAGAAGGAGCGCTTCCGCGAGGATCAGGCCGCCGCCCACGGCGCAGGCTATGGCGGATGGAGTCATTCTGGACAACTCTTCAGTGGTTGGAAACGTTCTGGCTTGACGAAATGCCGCAGTGATGGCGCTTGACGGGCATGGTGCGATGTATGTTTACGAGGCGTCGGGGCCTGCATTAGTGGACCGCGATCATATGCAACCAGGCTTTGGAAACGGCAGGACTTCATGATTGCCGCGCTGGAATCGCCCCCCACGACTTTGTTGCAGAAATCTGCTGCTGCGTCTGAAGTCCGGCCTCGATGGCGTAGTCCAACACTTTAGCGTAGTCCGCTCTGTTTTCGGAATATCCTTACGTATAACTAACCAGTACATGAATAAACTTCGATCGGCTGCTTGCAGAATTGTTGCAAACGACGAAGGTTGAGTTGGGCATCAGCCCCGCGGCGCCGTCAGCTGTTCGAACCGTGAAGAGTCTCCGTTGCTCCAGGCAACGGATAGCCGGAGGACCGGCTCCGGCGCCCTGGGCGACCGGAATAGTTGTTCTGTGCCGGTCGCTCTTGCCCCCGCAGTGGCGCGCCACTTCAGGCGCTTGTGTGAATGATTGTCAATCTTTGACCGGTTCGATTGTGTGGGCGGACAACATATGTTGTTATGACATCCCTCGATATTGTCCGGGTTTTACCCCATACGCTCGCCACTAATGACTTCGCGCAGACACCGCTCCGTCGCCTTGCGTTGCTCCCGGCGGCCGGGCTGTGGTGGTGAGCCGCCGCATTCGCGAAGTATCGCGAACCCTTGATCCATGAAGAATGATTTCTGCGAAATCCGTCCCGCGTTTCTGACGAGCCGGCATTCCCCGTTCGCCAGGGAACTTCGCGCGGCTGCCGAGGCGTACCTCAAAGACCACGAAGATCATCGTTACGGCAATGCTGCCACTGCGTTCAAAGTTGTGACGCTTGCCATCCTGACCTGTGCGCTTTTCGCCGCGTCTCTGAATTCGACCGGCGAGATCTCCTTCATGTGCCTGTACATAGCGTTTCTCGCTTCGGCCGTACTGCTGTCAGCAAATGTCTCCCACGATGCCTCTCACGGCGCGCTATTTCGGTCTCGCTTGCTCAACGCGATTGCGATGCGCGCCGTCACCGTGCCGCTTGGCGTCGAGCCGGTCTACTGGCAAGTGCGCCATGTGCGCTATCACCATCCCAATGCGAACATCGAGCATCACGACCTCGACACCGCCGCGAACCGGTTTCTGCGTCAGACGCCGTTCCAGCCCTGGTTCCCACAGTTCCGGTTCCAGCAGTACTACTGGCCAGTCGTCGCGGGGTTGTCGATGCCGTATATCGCGTGGATCTATGACTGGTCAGATCGGCTCGGGCTGACGCCGCTCGCGCGAGATCGACTGCTGCCGGGACCGGCGGGCTGGTTGTGCTTCGTGGGCTCGAAGCTGGCACATCTGGGTTTATGTCTGGTCGTCCCGCTCGCCGTGGTCGGCCATGGCACGGGATACGGACCGGTCATCGCCGCGTATGCATTGGGTCAGATGGTCGCGTCCTGTCTGCTGCTCACGCTGATCCTGGGCACGCATTGGGCCGATACCGAATTCTATGACGTGAGCGACGGAGCACCGTTACCGCATACGCGGGAAGAACACGCGTTTCTGACCTGTTGCGACTGGGTTCCGCGTCCGCGCCTGCTAAACGGCTTGCTGGGCGGCCTGAATCATCATCTGACGCATCACCTCTTCCCGTACTACAACCACCGGCACTATCCCGCACTTGCGTCGATCGTAGAGCAACTCGCCCTACGCCACGGCCTGCCTTATCGCTGCCTGCACTACCGGGAACTGTTGCGCGCGCAACGTCGTTTTCTCGAATCAATGGGCAAGCGGCCCAATTCTTCCGATGTCTGATACAACGAAACCTGCCATCCTGCCCGTCAGGATCCTGTCTTCTGGCAAGGCCCTGCCGGGCCGCAAGGTTACCTCCCACGAACTCGATGTCCGGCTGTCGAAACCTTCGGGCTGGGTTCAGAAGCGCTCTGGCATTGCGTATCGCTTTCATGCGCACGACTGTGAGAGCCAGTCCGACATCGCCGCGCAGGCGCTGCATGACGCGTTCGCAAATGGCGGCATCGATCCCGGTTCGATCGATTTGCTGATTTCCGCCTCGGGCGTGATGGAACAGTCGCTGCCGTCGACAGCGTCGCTGATTCTCCATCATGCGGGGTTGCGCCCTGGTACGCCGGGCTTCGACGTCAACGCAAGCTGTTTCAGCTTTCCCGTCGCGCTCCATGTCGCGGCAAGCCTGCTCAACACATCAGCGTATCGACGCATTGCAATCGTGGCTTCGGATCTTGCGTCGCGCGGCATCGACTGGGACAGTGCCGAAACTTCGCTGATCTTCGGCGACGGGGCGGCGGCTATCATCGTCGAACGCGGCGATGGTACATGCGGCATCGAAGGTTACAGGCTCCGAACCTATCCCGAAGGCAAGGCCTACTGCGAAATCCGCGCAGGCACGTTGCGCAATCCGCGCCTTGGGGCGTGCCCGTCGGACTTTCTGTTCCAGATGGACGGCAAACGTGTTTTCAGGCTCGCGGCGAGCGAAATGGACGGCCTGCTCACTGACGTGCTCGATGACGCACACCTGTCGCTCGATCATATCGACACTGTCGTTCCACACCAGGCAAGTCACCTGGGCATGCGTCACGTTGCCGAGCGGCTGCGCGTGCCAACAGGGAAGATCGTCGATATCTACAAGACGCACGGCAACCAGGTCGCGGCATCCATCCCTACTGCGTTGCACGAGGCTTTCGTCACGGGACGCGCGCAGCCCGGCCGACGTGTGATGTTAATCGGCACGGCGGCGGGCGTGAGCGTGGGCGGATTGATTCTCAAGTTATGAAGACTCTCGTGACGGGTGCCACCAGCGGACTCGGCAGAAACGCTGCAGCTTTCCTCGCCGCGGAAGGGCAGGCGGTACGTGGTACGGGACGAGACTTGCGCGCGGGCGATTCGCTGCGCGCGCACGGCATCGAATTTATTCCTGCTGATCTCACGACTGCGGACGCACGCGAACTCGACCGCCTGTTCGACGGCATCGACACCGTCTGGCATTGCGCCGCGCTCTCGTCTCCCTGGGGGCGGTATCACGACTTCCATGCGGCGAATGTGATTGCAACGAGGCGGCTCGCAGAGGCGGCTGCACGGCACGGCGTGCGCCGGTTCGTCCACATCTCCACGCCGTCCCTCTATTTCGACTACCGGCATCGCACGGACATTCCTGAAACGTTTCGCCCTGTGCGCTACGTTAACCACTACGCAAGCACCAAGGCTCAGGCTGAAGAGTCGATCCGCGCCATCGCCGCGCATCATCCTGCGACGATCTTTGTCGTGCTGCGGCCACGCGGGATATTCGGCCCGCACGATCGCGTGCTGTTGCCGCGCATCCTTCGGATCGTGCGCGAGCGGCATGGCCGGCTACCTTTACCGCGAGGGGGCGTTGCACGATTCGATCTGACGTATGTGGAAAACGTCGTACACGCGATGCAACTGGCAACGACCCGTGAAAGTCTTCCCAGTGGCGAGGCCTTCAACATCACAAACGGTGAACCTGTCGTCCTGCGGGACCTGCTCGAAGCGATGTTCGCAGCCGTGAAGGTTTCCTGCCGCATCGTCGGAGTTCCATATGCCGTCCTCGATGCCGCTGCGCGCGTGATGGAGGCCGGCGCTACCGTCAGCGGCAGGGAACCTGCACTCACACGCTACAGCATCGGCGCACTGCATTACGACATGACACTGGATATCACACAGGCCCACCGCGTGCTCGGCTATCGGCCGATCGTATCGCTCGCGGACGGCATCGATTCGACTGTTCAATGGATCCAGTCACGTGGCCACGATTACGGTCTTTGAGGCTGGGTACTGCACGCACGCAGCGTGCATGGCGTTGCGCGGCGCCGGCATTAGAGTCTGCCGCTTTCCCGCGCGCGCGTACCTGATCGAAACGGCGCACGGCCGCTGGCTGTGGGATACGGGTTACGCGTCGCATTTCATCGACAGCACACGCAGCGGCATATTCGCATGGTACCGGCGCGTGACGCCCGTGCATTTCAATGAGAGTGAAGCGGTCGTGCAGCAGTTGCGCGACCGTGGGATCCGCGCAACCGATCTCAACGCCGTGATCCTGTCGCACTTCCACGGTGATCACATCGCGGGGCTGCGGGATCTGCGGGAAACGCCAACCTGGTTATCGGGAACGGGCTGGGCAGTCACGCGCTCGCTGCGCGGGATCGGGGCGCTACGCCAGGGATTCGTGCCTGGCCTGATTCCACCCGATTTCGAATCGTCGGTGACCGCAGTCGAGAGCTTCGATCGGGTCGAACTGCCTGCCGAACTCGCACCGTTCACACACGCATACGCAGCGCCCGGCGCGGACGGCGAACTGTTGATCGTCAATCTGCCCGGACATGCCGCCGGACATCTGGGTGCGTTCGTGGCAACAGGGCAGGGCTGGGTCCTGCTGGCCTCCGACGCCGCCTGGTCGCCCACGAGCTATCGCGAACTGGTCGGCCCGTCGCGGATTGCGCACGCCGTCATGGACGCCCCGTCCCGATACTACGAGACGCTAGGCAAGCTGAACAGGCTTTATCAGGGGGGACGTGTGCGCATTCACCTCACTCATGAGGGCTCCCTGTGACGCGTCTTATGAACGTGCTCTGGTCGTACTGGCAGGCAAAGCGGCTCCGGTTCGACAGCCGTGGGGCACTCGAACATCATCAGCGGCGCAGGCTGCGCGAGTTTGCTACGAGGACCCTCACGCGCAGTCCGTATTTCGCGCCCTATGTGAACCAGCCGCTTCACACCTGGCCGACGATGAACAAGGCAGTGATGATGGCGCACTTCGACCGGATCAACACCGCGCAACTCAAGCTCGCCGAAGTCCTCGCATGTGCATTGGATGCCGAACGATCCCGCGATTTCTCGCAGACAGTGAAGGGCTACAGCGTCGGACTCTCATCGGGCACATCCGGCTCGCGCGGCGTGTTCGTGGTGAGCCCTGCAGAGCAGGCCGTCTGGGCCGGGATCATGCTTGCGAGGCTGCTCCCGGGTCGACTCTTTGCTGGGGAACGCGTGGCGTTGTTCCTGCGCGCGAACAACAACCTTTACGCGGCCGTGCGTAGTCCGTGGCTTTCATTCGAATATTTCGATCTGATGACGCCGCTGACGGAGCAATTCGGGCGCCTCGAACGATATGCGCCGACCACCGTGGTCGGTCCTGCGCAGGCCTTGCGGGCGCTTGCCGGGGCGACCCTGGAAAATCGACTTGCGATCCGGCCACGCAAGGTCATTTCAGGCGCGGAAGTCCTGGAGCCGTTCGATCGCGAGTTCCTTGCCCAGTCACTCGCACCTGTTGGCGAGGTCTATCAGGCGACGGAAGGCTTTCTTGCTTCGACGTGCACGCACGGAACGCTGCATCTGAACGAGGCGCACATTCATGTCGAACCGCAGTGGCTCGATGAACATCGCTTTGTGCCCCTGATCACCGATTTCACGCGTACGACACAGCCTGTCGTGCGATATCGGCTCGACGATATTCTCGTGAAACGCGTCGCCCCTTGCCCGTGTGGCAGCCACGAAATGGCGATCGAGCGCATCGAAGGTCGCTGCGACGATCTGCTCCAGCTACCTGGGCGTGACGGCGGAACGATTGAGATTTTTGCCGACGCACTCTCGCGTGCAATCGCGCAGGTGCTGCCGATCACGGCCGACTACCGCATCGTGCAGACGGGTAAAACGCAGCTCGCACTTTACGTCGAGGGCGCAAGCGATGCACTGGATGCCGGCCGGGCGCATATCGAGCGCTTCCTCGCGCATCAGGGCGTGAAGACATCGTCACTCGCGTGGACGCTGGGGCACGCATTGCCTGATGTCGATCTCGGCGCCAAACGGCGCCGCATCATCCGGCGCGAGGCACCCCAATGAAGCCCGATTACCCGCGGGCCCGCCTGCACACGCGAATCGGCCTGATGCTGGCAGGCTGGGGAACCGTCGGGCTATGCTACTCGGTCGGTCGCCTGACACCGCACGTGGCACATGTGCTGAATGAAGGCATCCTCGACACGCTCGTGCCGTTCGACGCATCGGCAGTCTGGCTGTATCTCTCGTTCTTCCTGCTTGTTCCCGCCGCCTATCTGTTCGCTGCGCCGGATCGGCTCACACCGCTCACACGATCGATGCAGCTTTCGGCCGCTGTTGCGGGCGCCGTCTTCCTCGCGTGGCCGACGACGATTGTGTATCCAGCGATTCCGCCCGCAACGATAGGCGGCACCGTGCTGACTGCGCTCGCCGGCGCGGATTCTCCACGCAACTGCCTGCCGTCGCTGCATGGCGCACTCACGTTGCTATGCGTCGTTGCGCTATGGGAGCGAAAGCGGCCCTGGCGCAACGCCGCCGTGCTCGTGTGGGGACTCGCGGTCATGTGGTCGGTGGTCGCAGCACGGCGACATTTGTCCATCGATCTTGGTGCGGGCGTGATGCTCGGCGCGGTTTGCTCATGGTTCGCCACGAGGCAGCGCGCCGTCGAGGTGCCGACCGAAATCGAATTCAACTCAAGTCCGGAGAATCATCCGTGAACGCAATGGCATTACCGCTGCTCGGCATGCTCGCCTGCATGCTCGCAGAACTGCTTGTCGTCCAGAGGTGGCGTGGCCGTCGGGCTCCGTGGCGCGACCTCGTGCTGAACCTCGATTCAGGTCACATACTCATGTGGCTTTTTCGCGGCGTCGAAATTTCCGTCTATGCGTGGGTGGTTGAGCATGCCAATCTTCACTGGGCCGACCATTGGTCGCCACTCTTGCTCTGGGGGAGTGCGCTGCTTGCGTGGGATCTCGGGTTTTACTGGATGCATCGGCTGCATCACGTGCTCCCCGCGTTGTGGAGCGTACATGTCGTCCATCACGAAGGCGAGCACTTCAATCTTTCTCTGGGAGTCCGCAACGCCTGGCTATCGTCGCTGACAACACTCCCATTCACGTCAATTCCGCTCGCACTCGTCGGTGTGCCAGTGCCGGTATTCGTCGCGGTGTCGACCTTGCATTACACGGTACAGTTCTACAATCACAATAGCATCGTTGGTCGATCCGGTTGGCTCGAACGCTTCTTCGTCACGCCGTCGCATCACCGTGTGCATCACGGACAGAACCGCGAGTATCGCGATCGAAACTACGGCGGCACGTTTCTCATCTGGGACAAGCTGTTCGGCTCATTCCAGCGGGAGCTGCCGGATGTGCCGGTTCGTTACGGGGTAGCCCGACCGACAGCATCGACGAATCCGTTTTGGGCCAACATCGTTCCGCTGCTGCGCTACGCTGGTGCGCGTGTGCCGGGCTTCAGGCACGACGAGCGCCGCAAAACCAGGTCGGACATTACGATCGGCACCGGCGGAGCGCTCCTCTTCTGCGTCGCCGCCTATTACATTCATCGTGACGGGACGTGGCCCGCGTGGGGGCAACCCCTGTTCTTCATGCTGATCTTCGCCTTGACGCTTGCGCTAGGCGGAATGTCAGATGGACGGCCGTGGGGACTACCGTGCTGGCTTTTCCTTGGATGCACAGGGATCGTGATCTTGCCACTGCTATTTGGCCTCAATGATCCGATTGGCCTGGTCGCGCTTGCACTTTTGCCGCTTCATGGAGTGATGACCTCGCTGTTCGATCGTGCCGATTCGGTGGCCGCCTCGAGCAGTTCGGATGGCGCCGGTCCGTGATGACGATGCTTCCGATGACCTCGCCACCTTCCACGCCTCTGCATCGCCGCGACATCGATTTCAATATGGGCGCGCCGATTCCCGCACACTGGCTTGCTGGCCATTGCCATCTCACGCGCTTCTATGACGCGATGTCCATCATGTTTCCAGAGGGCGAACGGGCGTTTATCGAAACCGTACGTCACTATCGCGACCGGATTGGTAGCGACGCCGACCTCGCGCACGCAGTGAAAGAGTTCATCGCTCAGGAAGCACTGCACAGCCGCGAGCACGTACGATACAACCGTCGGATGCAGGAGCAGGGTGCGCCGGTGGAGCGACTTGAACGCATTGTCGCCTCGCAACAGGCGTTTGCACGCCGCTATCTGCCTCCAGTTGCGCGTCTCGCCATAACCGTGTGCCTCGAACATTTCACGGCCATGTTCGCAGACCAGATCCTGCGCGACCCGCGCTGCCTGGAAGGCGCCCATCCGGCAATGGCCGATATCTGGCACTGGCATGCCCTGGAAGAGACCGAACACAAGGCCGTTGCCTTCGACGTGTTCACCGCAGCGATACGTGCTCCGCTGCGCCGGTACGTGCTGCGTTGTGTGACGATGCCGTTCGTCAGCATCATCTTCTCGACGCTTCTGTGGCGTTTTACGTGCCACCTGGTTCGGCACGACGGGCGCGGCACCGACGTACGAGGCTGGCTGCATTTGCTGCGTGTTCAGTTCATGCGTCCGGGGCCGCTTATGCGGATGTTGCCATACTGGTTAGCATGGTTCCGGCCATGCTTTCATCCGTGGCAGCACGACAACCATGGGGTGATGGAGCGTTTCAGGCAGCGCTTTGACCGTGAGAGCAGTGGGGGCGGTTGAACGCAAACCGGACTGCACACTCTATCGAGGCCGCGCGTGGGCGACGGGCGACTGCGCGGGCCATTGAGCAATGCGGCTGGTGCCTCTGCAAACTGCATATGTCAGCGGTATGCCGCTATCAGAACATGCGAATTCCCATGCTGTGCACTCCGTGGTCGATAACGTTCCGACCTCGGTGCTTGACACCGAGTGGTCCAGCTTCGATGACCGTGCTTATGCCGCGCGAGTGCAATTTACGGTTTTCTTCTGAGTATCTAATTTTACATAATACAAATTATCAACCTTTTGTTTGTAGGTCCCAAATAGAAATGTCGGGTTTCCGCTAAATAGAAATGTCGTGTTTTAGGTAGTTTGAGCGCCGGACAGCCATCAGGGAGCGCCGGCGATGAACGCGACTGGGACGATCACGATGAGTCAGTTCGATGCGTGTTGCTGGTGAGCGGCGAGCCGCGCATTGAGGATGCTGTTGTAGTTCCGTAACGCCTGCGAGTCGCCGTGACGGGATGCGTCGCAGACGGCTTGTGCCGGGGTCACAACAGCGAAAAAGCCGCTGATCCGACCCATGCTGACGCAGCAGTTGCAAATACCTCAAGCCATGCATTCGAAGCCCGCGTCCACCAGAAGCCCTACGGCCGCCGTTGCGGGGATGCGATTCGTTGTAGTGGTCAAACGCGATGGCCAGGTATTGCAGTGCGGTTCTGACGTCAGGCTTGGGCATTCCATGAAACGTAGTCTCGCGTTATCGTTTTGACGAAACTTTCGTCCATCCCATTGCTCTGCGGACTTCTTGCCGGGGTCGTGACGGGCTTCAAACCGATTGTCCGCGAGAACGTCAGCGGTTCCTCGGCAATGTAGAAGGAACCGTTATCGCTGAGCCACTCGATTTCGCTGTCGGCCTTAAGCGCGCCGTTGAAACGGTTCTCCACCGCCTGAAGCATCACGTCGCGTACCATGTCCCCGGTGTAACCCCCCGTCGTCGCCGCCCAGCTTATGGCTTCCCGGTCGCAGCAGTCGAGCGCAAAGACGACGCACAACGGCGCGCCATCATCGCAACGGAATTCGAAGCCGTCCAAACACCAGCGGGCATTGCTCCTGCCCACCGCGACCTTGCCGTCGTGTCGCCGCGAAGACGGCTCTACCCGTTTCCGCCATCGTCAGCAAACATCCAGTCCCGGCGCGACTTGCAGACAAATTCGATCACCCTCGAATACCCGCAACAAGTTGCTCGCGACGGAACAGTGAAGACATCGAAGAACGCCTATTGCCGAACGTAGCTCCCATCGGCACGCCTTCTTGAAAGCACCCCTAACAGTCAATTTTTGCAAATTCGACTTATCCCAATTTTGGAGCGTCAACGTCAGACCAGATAAGACGTTTCTAGGAGGTCCGGTGAATGCCGCTAAATGACAGTTGTCTCTAAGGACCCAAGGAACCATGAAGAAAACAATCCTCGCCGTACTGACCGGCTTGCTCTCAATCAGTGCGTTCGCGCAGATGTCAGCGCCTATGGCTGCACCCGCTGATAACGCAGCACCGATGATGCACCACCGCCACCACCAGCATATGCACAAGCATCATCACCGTCATACCGTCACCGCCCAACGTGCCGAGGTCGTCAAGCCGTAATCTCGATACAGGGCGGGTGAAATGCAGTGCATAGCGACAGTGCGCTGCGTTCCACCGAACACCCTTCTACTGGAATGGTGCAGTGAGTATGCAACGACCCGGCCGAAACATCCCGGCGAAATGGCTTCTTCTCCCGCTGCGGGCATGTTCACTCGGACTTGGCGCATGCGTCTATAAGCCGAGTTCACCAGACATCTATCAGGCACGGCAGGCACAGCGAGAGGCAACGGTGCGTGTCGCGACGGTAGAAAGTGTACGAACGGTAGAAACCCGTGCCAACAACGGTAAGCCCAGCGGACTGGGGGCAGTCGGCGGTGCGGCGTGCAGCTGCTTTCGGCCAACGGGGCCACGCGGGTGACGCCCCTCGTCGCGAGGGGTACGCGTTACCAGACTTCGATGAGCAGTTCAGATCAGGTGCGCAACCTACTCATGACCGTCCATTCCGTCGGGTAAATCTGCGCATATTGTGCGCGTCGCGCGCATACCATCTCGCGTCTTCTTTCGCCTCGTGGTCGCAGCCGGTACCGCACCCAGTGTGTGCAGCAAATGCTGAGGCCCCGATGCGCTGATCAATTAAACAATTTCTCGATTAAACGTATTGGGACATAGAGCTGGCCCAGTACGAGCAAATCCTTACGCGTTACCGGGCAATATGAAAACGTTTCGCCAGCCACTTTTTTGGTCCATTGTCGGGGTCCCCAACCTCGTTTGCTTCATTTACTTTCTTCTGATCGCGTCTCCGATCTATGTCTCAACGGCTTCCCTCATCGTATACAAGCCTGTTCAAGCCTCGGAAAGCCTCACGTCGATGCTTTCCGGTGCAGGCGGCGGTGGCTCGACTGAGGGTGCGTACATTGTTAAAGACTATGTCGGTTCCTGGGATGAGTACCGAAACGTGACAAGGTCGCTAGACTTTCCCGGACACTATGGCCAGGGCGATATCGTCAGCCGCTTTGGTGGATTCTCGACACTCTTTGGAAAAAGCGACGTTGCCCTGTGGCACTACTACCAGAATCGCGTGAGTGCCGCGATTGACCAGAACAGTGGGATCGTCTCCTTGTCGGTTGAGGGATATTCCCCCGCCCTTGCCGCAACGATTGCGGGAAAGGTTCTGAACGATGCGGTTCATCATATCGACGAAATGAACCTGCAACAGGAAACCGACTACATCAAGAATGCGGTTGATCGGCGAACCTCGATCGAGGCCAGGTTGAAAAGCGACGAAGCTGCACTCGCCGCATACCGCACTTCGACGGGCATGCACGACCCGTCCGAGTTGTACAACTCCAAGCTGGCGCTTCTGAACTCGCTGAACGAGCAAACGACGCGTATGTCTGCGCAGTACGACGCAATCTCCGCGGCAACACCCAACAATCCCGTCGCCAAGAATTTGCTTTTTGCAAAGGGCGCTTTCCAGGCCGAGATCGCTAGCACGGAGAAAGATGGGAAGACGCTTTCTCGCCAGGCTGCGCGCTATGAAGAACTGACGGTGGCGCGCGACAGCGACATATCCCTATTGCACGACGTTGAAGCTGCTGTCCAGCAGGCACAACTGAACGCGATGAAGAACAAGTATTACCTGAATATCATCAGCGCTCCCTCCAGCCCGCACTCGCCCGAGCTACCGCGGCGTCTGGAATGGACCGCTGGTGTACTGCTTGCCACTCTCGTTCTGTGGGGACTTCTCCGATGAAGCACTTTTCTCGAGCCACTCGCCTCGGGCTCGTAAGTACTGCCCTGGCGCTGTCCGCGTGCGGCACGCTACCGTCTTCGGGTCCCTCGGTATCCTCGGTTAAATCGAGCCCCGACGTCGACATCGTGAACGTCACCCCCGTCATTGCCCAACAACGAGCGGCGACGGAAGCGTTACGCCATCAAACTGCGCTTCAGCAGTCGCTGGCGTCCCTATCGGAGGAGGAACACCGTGCAGGGTTCACCTTTGCGCCTGGCGATGCGTTGCACCTTCAGGTATGGACGATTTCTCCCTGGTCTGGCTCGGATTCGCAGCAGGGCGCATCGAACGTCCCATCCCCGATTGATCTCGGCGATTACACGGTCTCGGAGAGTGGGACGATCGAACTTCCCTACCTCGGCTCGACATCGATTCGAGGCCTAACGCTTGATGCCGCGCAGACCACGATTGCGCGTCGGTATGCAGCCCTCGGCATTCTGCAGAGTCCCTCGGTAAAAATCTCCGTCACCTCGTCGTCTCAGGGCAGCATCCTCGTCACGGGGGCCATCGGCGCACCCAAGATTCTCCCGTGGACACCGGCCGGGCACTCCCTCGCGTCTGCCTTGACCCAGTCCCTGGGAAATGGCTCCGACCTCATCGGATCAACGAATGGCCAAAGCGATAACAGCGTCGCGACGCAGGTGACAGTCCTTCGGAAAGACGAATCCATAACATTGCCTCTTGATGAAGCCTTAGCTCAGCAGATTGCCTTGGCGCCAGGCGACCGGGTCCTGGTCAAACGGGCTCCGGTCGTGCGGGTAACGGTGGTTGGTGGGGGGGTTCACAAGAACAGCGAGCTTGACTTCGCGCACGTGCCCACGTTGGCTGAGGTATTGGCGTCGGCGTCCGGCCTGGATGCCAACGCCGCGGACGATCACGCAGTGTTTGTGCTCGAAGAAACCCCGCAGGATAAGCGTCCCGTTCTCTACAATTTCGCGTGGAACAAACTCGATGGACTTGTCGCGTCGCATCGTTTCCCGATCAAGGACGGGGACATGATATACGTGGCTGAAGCTCCGATCGTCCCTGTTGAGCGCGCGGTCAACATTCTGTTCCAGCTTGCGGTCCCCATCCAAGCCATCAAGTGATATGACATTTGATGCCTACATTGATCGGTTGGGCCTCCCAGGCGAGGAGGCCGATCGACTTCGCACTTCAGTTCGCACATGGGACGACCTCCATGCGTGGCTTGAGGCCAACCAGGAGTCGGTCATCCAGCCCAAGCCGGAGCGGATCACCGTCGCCCCTCCCACGCTGAATGTCTCGTGGAAACACAACGTGTGGCGCCGCTTCCGGCGCTCACATGACCTGCACGCGCCAATCGGCCAGCCGCCGGGGTGGGAAACTGTCGTCGAGTATCGGCGTAAGGTTACGCTTGCCCTGACCTTGGTCACCACAGTCATGATTCTGCTGCTGTCGGATTACACGCTGCGGGCACAGCAGATGCCCGAAATCACGACCAAGATCTACCTCGTGATCTACGGGATCATGACTTGGTTCCTGGCGTCTAATTTTTTCAAGCTGCTGCTTGGGACCTGGCACACGCTTCGAGGGCCAGGCAACAACCCATGGCACCCGTCGAAGTCAGCTTGCGAGCCGCGAAAGGAAGCGAAGGTCGCCATCGTCTATCCGGTCTATCACGAGGACGTCCCTCGGGTTGCGGCTGGAATAGCGGCGACATGGGAATCGATCGCCCGGGAGTTTCCGGAATACGCTCACCATTTTGACAATTTCCTCCTGTCTGACAGTCGCAAGCTTGAGTACAACATCGTTGAACAGAGCGCCGTGCATACACTGCGGGAACGATTTCCACAAGGTCGTTTTTTCTACCGCCGTCGCCCTGTTAATCTGAATGCCAAGCTCGGCAACGTCACTGATTTTTGCCGTCGATGGGGAAAAAAGTACGACTACATGCTGGTCATGGATGCAGACAGCATCATGGACGGCAAGGCGATCCTTGAACTCCTCCGCATGATGGAGGGCAACCAGCGGATCGGTATCCTGCAGACCAATCCCAAGCCGGTGCTGCGGCGCAGTCTGTTCGGTCGGATGCAGCAATTTGCCGCCCGACTTTACGGCTCTGTCTTCTCGTACAGTCTGCAAGCCATGTTCATGGGGCACGCGTCCTACATTGGACACAACGCGATGATCCGGATGAAGCCGTTCATCAAGCATTGCATTCTCCCTGAACTACCTGGCAAAGCCCCGTGGGGCGGTAAGCCGCTCAGTCACGACATCATCGAATCCGCGATGATGGCGCGCGCCGGCTATGAGGTCTGGTTCCTCCCCGAGCTTGAAGGAAGTTACGAAGAGATCCCAGCCAATCTTTTGGGATTCCTGATCCGTGAACGCCGGTGGATGCAGGGCAATATGCAGCACCTGCGCTTCCTGTTTATCGACGGACTTCGGTCCGTTCACCGCGAGACTTTTCTCAACGGGTCGGTGGGCTACCTTGCCGCCCCGCTCTGGGCAACGTTCCTTGTCGTATCGGCGTACGGCATGGTGCATTTTTTGAGCAACGGAGTCCTCTTGATCGGTTCCATCCGGCTTTTGGAAGTGCCGATGATGATGCTCCTGATCTCGTCGCTGGTCTTCCTGTTCATGCCGCGCATTCTGGCGTTCATCGTGCACATCAAGAGCGATCGTGCTCGCGGGTTCGGCGGAAAGGATAAGCTCGCCTGGTCGTTGCTGCTTGAAACGGTTTTCTCCTTCTTTTTCTCGCCAATCATGATGATCTACGTCACTCGGTTCGTGTGGCTATGGTTAATGCGGAAAAGTATCTCGTGGGGTACCCAGCAGCGTGACGATGAACCCCTCCCTTGGTCTGACTGTTTCCGACACTTCGGCTGGGTCAGCGTGACTGGAATCATCTGCTGGGTGTCCATGGCCTATGCAGTGGATGGGATCTCGAATGGTCGCGCTCTCGTGATCGAAGCCCTCTCGAAAAAATGGGTGACGCCAAGCGACATCATGCTCTGGTTCTTTCCGATCCTGGCCGGATTCACGGGAAGCGTCTGGATTGCCCGCTTTACCAGCCTTTCCATTGACGCGATACAGGCTCGCAAACTTTTCACCATTCCGGAAGAGACGTACAAGCCCCAGGTCATTGAAGACACGGTCCGCTGGGAGCGAGACCTTCGTCACACCCTGCCCGACACCGAAGATCCAGAGGCTGTCATGGAGTATGCGACGCAAGACATCGGTTTCTACATCAAGCATCGACCTGAGACCCGCGTTAGACCTCATGTTGCCCATCGCCTTCTTCCAATGATCATGGACGGCAAGCAACTGACCGGCAAGAACATGCTGCTCGCGCTGAGCGAACGGGGCTGTTTCGATGCGCTCCACATAAAGGCGAACGGGGGACTCTGTCCGGCGGAAGCCCCTGCCCCACAGGAGGCGACCCAGTGACCATCGATGTGCTTCGGACCTCGGGCATCTGGCTGATGGCAGCCCTGAGCTGCGTGGCATCTTTGTATGTACTTGTCGCAGCCTTAGCGATGCCCTCTCTCGGTTCCCGGGCGAAGGTCCGGGCAACAACTTACGCTAACTCACCATCGCCGGTCAGCGTACTGAAGCCGTTGTGTGGCGCGGAGCCGCAGCTCTTCGAGAATCTTGCAACATTCTGCGAACAGGACCATCCACGTTTCCAGCTCATCTTCGGCGTCGCATCGCCAGTTGATGCTGCCATCAAGGTGGTCGATCGCCTGCAGCGTATCTACCCGAGCCATCAAATCGATTTGATTGTCGATCCGCGCATCCACGGTGCCAACCGGAAGGTCAGCAATCTGATTAACATGGTCTCTCGCGCGCGTTACGACATCCTGGTTCTGGCCGACAGTGACATCGCAGTATCTCGGGACTACCTTCGTGTGGTGACCGCGCCTATGAACGATTGCGCTCGCTACGTCGGCGTCGTCACATGCCTGTACCGTGCCCGGGGCATCGCTGGCTTGTGGTCCCGGATTGGGGCGATGTTCATCAATGCGTGGTTCGTACCGTCCGTGCGTGTTGCCCACACGGTCGGCTCCCGTTCGTTCGGGTTCGGCTCGACCCTTGCTTTCCACAAGCTTACCCTCGCACGGATTGGTGGTTTCGAGGCTCTGAAAGATTGCCTTGCGGACGATTTTATGCTGGCGAAGTACGCACGTGACCACGGTCTCAACACTGTACTGTCTCCGCTCCTCGTAACGACGGATGTTATTGAGTGGTCATTTGAGGATCTTTGGAATCGGGAGATCCGTTGGCTGCGCACCATTCGATCCGTCAATCCGGCGGGCTTTGCATCGCTGTTCGTGACGTTCACTTCACCTTGGCTGATCCTGAGCCTTCTGTTCCTGGAAGGCTCGCGTCTGCACATCGCAATGATGCTGTCGCCTTCTCACGCCGCCTTGGTCGCATTTACCATCAGCACGGTGGTTGGCGCAATGGCGCGTTTGCTTCTGCACGCGCGGGGTTGCTGGGGATTAAAGGATTTCATCTCTGATCTCCCGTTGATCCCGCTGCGGGACATGCTCCTGGCTTTGCAATGGCTCGGTGCTTCCGTCGGCTCTCAAGTCCATTGGCGAGGTAGACGCGTACCCGTTGCAAATCCATATCCTGCAGAAAGCCCGCGCGACCGTTCACGGTGCAATGCTAGCCACGCGCCTACACTCGACGATGCATGATGCATGCACGGCATAGTGCGCTTTCTTCGCGCGAGCTTTCGAGCCGGGCCGTGTCCTGAAAGTGAATTCTTTCAAGTATCAAATCCTCACGTGCGCAACTGAATCAGACGCGCCTCAAAATCAGACGCGCCTCAAAATCTGACGCGCCTCAAAATCTGACGGGCTTCTGCATGCCCGGACCATCGGTCCTGGTCAGTCATGGACCCATGTCGCGCGCCCGATCAGAAGCTGGCTGCCTGCGAGGTGTTGCGCGGTGTCGGCCTGGTCCTTCGTGACGGGACGGGCTGCGCCGATCGCGTCACGATACGGTCCTCGGCACATACACGTTACAGGGATTTTTCCATGTCGCTCTCCACTGTCGAGGTTTCGAGCCGTCCTTGACGTAGTTTGATGCGTTGGCAACCGTCGCCCGGGGTCGGCGCACCTTCTTCAAAAGCAGTCCGATTGCTTTAAGGACAGGCAGCATTCACCAATACCATTCTTGACAAATATCGTTTTTAAGCGATGTCTCGCGGTGTCATAATGCCGCCCTTCAAATGCTGCCGGCATTTCAGTCAGGTAGCTTTAAAGCCAATCCATTGGCAGCGCCAGCAAATTCGCGCCATCGCTGAAGTTCTCCACTCGCCTCGGGCAGTAGTGAGTCCGTCCCGCATAGGCATCAGCCGTCGCCACGTTGTCGACTCGCGCAATCGGATGATCGAATGATCGTGATTGCAGCGGACCCACGTGAACGCCTGATATTTCATCGACATCGCTTGTCGGCGCCGCAACAAGATTGGCCTCCTTGTCGTCCCGTTCGTGGAGAAGCAGATGGCCGGCCTTTCACGCCGAAGCTTTCTTAAGACCAGCGTTATCGCCGGTATATCGGTTTACCTTGCCCCCGTCGGCACGCGTGCCTTCGCGGCCTTATTCGAAGAGAAGATCCTGACGCCGCTGAACTGGGACGCGGCGACGGGTTTTCCAAAGTTTCGTATCGACGGCATCGCGAAAGTCTGTGGCGCGAAAGTATTCGCGCGCGACATGCGTGCGTCGGATATGCCGCACTGGCCACAGCAGCAATCGCACGCGTTCATCTTGCGCGCTACGCGTGCCGATCATGTCTATGAAGGCTTCGACCTGAGCCGGCTGGGAGATGCGCTCAAGCCAGACCGCATCGTGACAGCCGACGAGCTCCTGCACGATAACCTGAAGTTTCCCGCGTTCTATGGCGACGACATGCTGCTGCCCACGGGTAAAACGCCGGCTTATCTCGGGCATGCCGTCGCGATTCTGGTCTATCACGACTTCGCGCGCTTTCGCCTTGCCAAAGACCGTCTGAAGTTTCATGACGACGTAATCCGTTACGGCCAGCAGACGGGGCCCCTCGAACGCGACCCGTGGGGCACCTTCCGCTTCGTACGCGTGGGCGGCAAAACTCCGTATGACGACGATGTCTTCTCGAGCCTGAAGAACGCCCCCGTGTTTCCCGGCTCGATGCGCAAACATCAACCCGTGTGGCCCGACGGAAAGGAACACGGCAAGCTCGGCGAGGAAGGCATCTTCCACGCGCAGAGCATCGCCGCGCAACTCGATCACCCTCCTGCCGGGTGGCTGGTGATAGAGCGCGACTACAGCACGCAGTCCGTCGACACAGCGGCGCTCGAACCGGACAACGCGAACTGCTGGTACGACGAAGCGACGCAATCGTTGCACATGATCGTGCCGACGCAGGGTCCTGCGGAAGTAGCACAAAGCGTGGTTGAGATGACCGCCCGAAGCCGGCAGCCGGTCAAGAACCTGTTTCTTCATCCGTGTTACACCGTCGGGTACGGATCGAAGGATCACTACAACATGCCGTTCTACGGTCTTGTCGCCGCGATATATGGCGATGGCCGGCCCGTGCGGCTGGCAAACGACCGCTTCGAGCAGTTCCAGAGTGCACTCAAGCGTCACGCGTTCCAGATGAAGTACCGCATTGGCGTCGACAGGGCGACGGGGTTGCTTCAATCGTTCCAGGCTTCTTTTGAAGCGAACGGCGGCGGGCGGATGAACTTTTCGCCGTCCGTGGCGATGGTCGGCGCGACGGCCGCACAATCGATCTATTACCTCCCGAAGAACGATTTCACGGCTATCGCAATTGCATCGAGAGCAGTCGACGCCGGTTCGGCGCGCGGCTACGGTACGCTGCAAAGCATGGCCGCGACGGAAATGATGATCGATGAAATCGCCGAACAGCTGCAGCGCGATCCCATCGACTTCCGCCTCGCCAACGCACTGCGCTCGGGCATGAAGAACACGCAAGGTGCGATACCGGCGGGTGCCGTGCGTGTCGATGAAGTACTCGAAAAAGCGAAGGCGCATCCGCTGTGGACAAACCGGGCGACGAAGAAAGCCCAGTTCGAGGCGGCGCATCCGGGCCGTCGCTATGGCGTCGGCTTCGCATGCGTGCAAAAGGATTTCGGAACGGGCGCCGAGGCTTCGTTCGCCAAGGTCGAACTGAGCGAGGACGGCAAGATCTCGCTGCATCATTCCGGCGCGGAAATCGGCACGGGCATGACAACTTCGCAGGCAGCCGCCGTTGCGAAATGGCTTGGTCTGCCTGCATCGGATGTGCGTGTCGCGTTGAACGCGTGGCCCGATCTGCCCGTCGTCACGAGTGGCGATCCGTATCTGATGTCGCAGTCCGAACAGGACCGGCTTTCTTCCAATCCACGCTGGTCTCCGGCCTTCATGTCGCCGTCGAGTGCAACCAACTCCGCTTACTACTTCACGCACTCCACACGCGAAGCCGCGCGCGTGCTCTTCACGCACGGCCTGTGGCCTGCGGCGATGTCGATCTGGACGCAGGGCGCAGGTGGCGGCCAGGCCGCATCGCTCGTCGTGCGTATCGAGGACGCGCGCTGGGTGAACGGCAAGCTGTCCGCAGACGGTCTCGAACCGTTGACGCTCGAAAGAATCGCAAGGAAAGCATATGAACTCGGATTCGTGACAGGTGCTGTCGTCCACGTTTTCAATCGATGGCAATGGACAGAAGCCGAGTTCGACATCGACGGCACCTTAGCGCGCCTGCCAGTCGACGGCCTGTCGGTTCGTTACGGCAACGCCACCGTGCCATCCGGAAAGCGGACGTCGCTCACGCCAAATGGATACCGCGTACTCGACCGCAAGCGCGTATGCATTCCACCCGTGCAGCGTAACAACGCGACGGTCACCTACTACAGCGCGGTCGGCACGCTTGTCGAACTCTGCGTTCATGAGGCGACGGGTGAAGTTGAACTGCTCCGGCACCATTCGATTCTCGAATGCGGTAACCAGCTCTCACCGCAACTGGTGTCGGGCCAACTGCAAGGCGGGCTGGCGATGGGCATCGGTCACGCGCTCCTTGAATATCTGCCGCTCTACGAAGACGGTCCCGGCAATGGAACGTGGAATTTCAACCGCTACCGCCTGCCGCGCGCAAAAGATGTCGCTGTCTGGAGTCAGACGGCTGAAGTACTGCCGCCGCTGACGCAAACCGATCCGCCCAAGGGTATCGCCGAAGTCGTGATGATTCCCGTGGTCGGCGCAATCGTGAACGGCATCGCACATGCCATCGGACATCGATTCCGTGATCTTCCCATTACCCCAGAAAAGATTCAGGAGGTGCTCGCATGAAAGCGTCCGGTTTCGGGCTCAATGAAGCCATCGCCGTCGCGCAATCATCCGGACAATCGGCCGCTATCGCACCTGCGCAAACGCTGCCAGCGGTCGAAATGAAGCCGGTTTCGATGACCGTCAACGGTCGCTCTATCGGCCCTGTCACAGTGCCTGAGCAGATCATGCTGATTGACTTCCTTCACGAGTACCTGGGCCTGACGGGCTCGCGGCTCGGTTGCGGTCAGGGCGTGTGTCATGCGTGCGTGGTCATTCTCGACAATGCCGATGGCACGAGCGAGGAAGTGCGATCCTGCATCACGTCTGCACAGTTTTTCGACGGCAGGAAGATCCGCACGATAGAAGGTCATGCCACCCGCGACGCGCACAGCGGGAATGCGACGCTATCGCCCATCCAGCAGAAGTTCCTGGAGCACTTCAGCTTCCAGTGCGGATACTGCACGCCGGGCTTCGTCAACTCGACGACCGTGCTGATCGAGCGACTCAAGCGGCACCCCATTGAGCGGTCTGCGCTCGAAGAGACCATCAGCCAGGCGCTCGATGCCCATCTGTGCCGTTGCACAGGCTACGTGCGGTACTACGAGGCGGTGAAAGAACTGGTGCTCGATACGCCCGGCCTTGTGAAAGGTAGCGAATGATGACGCGGACAATTGGGCGTTGGTCGATTTTGTCCGTCGCGACGCTCGCGCTTTGCGCAGCGCTGCTTGGGGGATGTGGCAAATCGGGTAATGCAGAGGGCACGGACAAGCCGACGAATGCTACTACCCTCCCCAACCTCAGCCGATACGATGTAGCGTTGATCGCACGCGGCCGCTATCTCGCCAGAGCAGCCGACTGCGCTGCGTGCCATACGTCGTCGGACGGTGCGCCGTTTGCAGGCGGTGTCAGGCTGGAATCACCGTTCGGCACGTTCTATGGAACGAACATTACACCGGACAGGAAGCATGGCATTGGCAGCTGGAGCGCCGACGAGTTCTATCGGGCGTTGCACGACGGCGTCGCCCCTCACGGCCAGCTCTATCCCGCGATGCCTTACACATCGTATCGGCAGATGTCGCGAGCCGACAGCGACGCCATCTATGCCTACCTGATGTCGCTGAAGCCGGCGGCCGTTGTCAATCGCGAAGCCAGTCTGCCGTTTCCGTTCAACATGCGGTTCGCCGTGCGGTTCTGGAAGCTCCTGTTCCTTCAGGACGCGTTGCCGGATACGTCTCGAGGCGCGTCCGCGGACTGGAAGCGCGGCCGCTATCTTGCGAATGCAATCGGGCATTGTGCCGAATGCCACACGCCGCGAGGCCGTTTCGGCCAGATCGACGGCGCGAACCCGTTCGCGGGCGGCACGCTTGGCCGAATTCACGCGCCCGCCCTCACCCCGCAACGGCTCGCTGCACGGGGTTGGTCGGCGGTCGATCTTCAGACGTTCTTCACGACGGGCATCGCGCCGCAAGGTTCGGCGTTCGGCGAGATGTATCCGGTTGTGCATCTGAGCAGCCAGTACATGACGCGCGACGATCTGCATGCACTGTCGACGTATCTCGTCGGTGATCGCCCGGCGGCTCCGTTGCCGGTCAAAGCGCCGTCGGCCGATACCGCGCAGCTCGCGGAAGGCCGTCGCCTTTATCTCGCCACATGTTCGGGTTGCCACGGCGCCGACGGCGAAGGCAAGCCTCATGTCGCTGTGCCGATGCGTGCCAATTCGACCGTGCGCGAGAGCGACCCGCACAATCTGATCGTGTCGATGCTCGACGGCATCGGCGAACAGAATTTCCCGGGGCTCGAACGGATGCAGGAGATGCCCGGCTTCGCCGGCACGCTGACTGATGAGCAACTCGCGCAACTCGCGAACTACCTGCGCACGAACTGGGGCGGACAGCCGGCCCATGTCAGCGCGCACGATGTCCAGTCGCAACGAAGGTAGCGTGTTGTCGATGGCAGAAATCGCCTCAGGCGCTTCCGGCGGGCGGTGCCGCAAAAAGACGTTATGAACAGCGTGGATCTTGAAGTCCTCACGTCGTGCGCGCGTTGGCTCGAAGGCGGACATCGCGCGCTGCTCGTGACGATGGTGACGACATGGGGCTCTTCTCCGCGACCGGAAGGCGCGATGCTTGCCGTGCGCGACGACGGCGTGGTGGTCGGATCGGTGTCGGGCGGGTGTATCGAAGACGACCTGATCGAGCGCGTGCGCCAGCGAGGCATCGCGCAGACGAAGCCCGAACAGATCAAATACGGTGTCAGCGCCGAAGAAGCGCATCGCTTCGGGCTGCCCTGCGGCGGCACTATTCAACTCGTGCTCGGGCCGTTGACAAAAACGAGCGGCATCGCCGCGTTTCATGCGCCATCGACGACCGACTGGCTGGACTGCGAGTGACACACTACCGCAGCCGTGTGTGATTGCGTACCGATTTACCGGCCAAACCGTCGCGGTCTCCTCGGCATATATTGCGACGGCGTGGTTACGCGTCCGACTTTCGGTCGGGGCTGGATGGCTAAACCGGATCACGATCGGGGCAAGCGCCGCGCATGCCCCAAGCTGGATCTGCGCCGGAGCGCTCGCTCAGGAACAGGTCACCACGATGTTCTGGATGTTGCTGTTCGCGATGCCGCTGTAGTTAGCATTCGCGTTGCACGTCTGTGGTGGCACGACGGGCTGTGCCTGTATCGCGATGGCGTATGGCTTGCCCTTGTCGAGCTTCGTGCTGAACATATATGTCTGTGCCGTTGCTGCGGCATGTTCTGTTGCGACACAGCAGCTACCTTCATCGTCGGCTGGAGCGTTCAGGACCAGAGATTCCTATCTGGCCCGCAGAAACCCGCCTATTCCGCGACGTCACAGCTCAGTAAATTCTAACCTGACCATTTTCGACTTCTGAAAAACTAACGGCTTCTGACAAATCCGGGCGCACAGCACTCCCATCGGGTATGCAAATTATGTTGCTATCGATGCCATCGATATGCCAGGTAGCCTGATTGAAATTATTCTCCCGGCACCGGGTCGACACAAACCAATAAGGCTTATATCCCAAATTCCGCACGGCGCCAAGCAGGTCCGCCGATCCTGTTTCTTTATTGTTCTCAATGAACAGGATCGGGCGATGTTCTTTTATCGTTTTACCCGCTCCTCTCAACACATTCTTTTCATACCCTTCGGCGTCGATTTTTATAAAATCAACGCGCCGAAAGTCGTATTCTTCCAGGTAGTGATCCAGAGTGAAAACGTTCACCTTTTCGGTGTGGACTTCTTCTCCGAAGGGGTTTTCCGTGCTGAAACCTTTGTCTACGGAGAACGCGCCATAATTCCATGCTGCATCATAGCGAGAGGACTGTATATCGATCAATCCGCAAGCGTCTCCCACTGCAGCCCGGACAGCGTGGGCGTTGGTCAGACTGTTCATTGCCAGATTGGCGCATAGTATCTGAAATATATTCCTCTGCGGCTCAAAAGATATTAACGTGCCTTGCGAGCATATGCGTGCTATCGGAACGGCATGCATGCCTATATTCGAACCGACCTCGATAACCACACCGTCAGGCGGAATGATTTGTTGAAACAATTCAACTTCGCCCTCACACCACTCACCGTAAAGGTTGACAAACTCCGAGATCATATCTCCATGGATCAATAAAAATTTCCCATGGCGGCATTCCTTTGTGTAAGTACGCATATACTGTCCTCCTTATATGCAACGTTGCTGCTGCTCGCGTATGTGGTTTCGCACATCGCGTCGCTTGCCACAGGTCACGGAACCAGCTTGATGCTTTTAGAGTAGTGCCTTTCAACGTTTAAAGAAAGTCGCGCCAAGCATCATGGCTGAGGCGAGCAATTGCGTGGCGCCCCGGACCTGATCGGCACCACGGCTGGAGGGGCTGGCAGACGCCTTCCCGATAATTTGCGTTCCGATCCGGCAGAGTCGGCTGCGTGTCCCCGATCGCCTTGCCCGGATCATACGGCTTGAACGTCGTCGCCGTGTTGTGCACGTTCGTCACCTTGTTGGGCACCGTCAGCCCCTGCGCCGCTTTCAGCGTGTCCGTGCCCTGCAGACCGTTCGCGTCTGCCATGATGTACCGCAGCGTCGCGTCTCCCCGCAGCGCCGACGCATCGCGTGACCCCGGGAAGACTGTTTGCCGGTTCGCGCGCGCGAAAAATACTCAACTGACGGGGCTTCGCCGTCACGCAATGCGGTCGACGAAATCAAAGGAGCCGGCAGGATGACCGACCAGGTCGAACATGAACCGATCTGTTAGCCGTATCGCATGTATCTGCGCAGTGCGCCGAGCATGTGGACTACCTATGCCGTGCACGTTGATGTGCAAGCACCGGACGAAAACGAAGCATTTCGGCGCGCCGTGCGCGTACTCCCGCGAACCTCACTACCGGATCGACCGGGCCTGCACGAATGGATTCTGGAGCATGTCGATCGGATTTAACGAATCCTGCTAGTGCAATCTTTGAAAGGACGCGCCCACGGTACCTACTCCGTGAGTTGCAGCGCACAAGGCGCAGTGCCCGACGAGACAGTGAACGAACAGGAACATAACGCAAAAGGGGCAAGTGACAAAAACCCACATCCCTGACAGTTACAGCGGATAGCCTACCCGAACCTCTGCACTGTGCGTCCCGCAGTATCAATAGCACTTTCGCGGCAGATGCCGACCAGGATCGGCGCCCCACGTTAATCGCGAAGTATCGAATCTATGGAAATCACCAACATCAAGAGAATTTCAAGCCGCAAGTCTGCAGCGATCGCAGCCGGCCTCGTCGTGGCCGGTATCGCATTCGCGGCCGTACACGTTGTTCCCGCGGGGCATCGCGGAGTGGTAAAGGTCTTTGGAGATGTCCAGGATGCCCCCCTTTCCGAGGGGCTTCATTTCCTGAATCCGTTCGCTCGGGTGATTGACTTCAATGTCCGATTTCAGAGTGCGACAGCC
This sequence comes from Paraburkholderia sp. Tr-20389, assembly GCF_017104565.1. Taxonomy (GTDB): domain Bacteria; phylum Pseudomonadota; class Gammaproteobacteria; order Burkholderiales; family Burkholderiaceae; genus Paraburkholderia. Next base: position 383,692 of record NZ_JAAGPD010000001.1, read on the forward strand.
GAGAAGGCGGAGGGAGGTACCGCAGACCTTCAGGAGGTGTTCGAAGATATCACCGTGAACTATGAATACGATCCCGCCCACGCGCCCTATGTGTATAACAACTTCGGGGACGACTCAGACATCGAAGCGAGATTTATCGTTCCAGCACTCTACGAATCGTTCAAGGCCGTCACGTCCCAATACACTGCTGAACAACTGGTCACGCAGCGCGCGAAGGTGTCACAGGATATCGTTCAAACCTTGCAGGGAAAGTTGACCAAGTATCGGATCATCGTATCCGATATCAACGTTCAAAACTTCCACTTTGACGAGCAGTTTTCGGCAGCAGTCCGGCAAAAGGTTGTTGCCGGACAAAACCGGCTGACGGCAGAGCAGAACCTGGAGACGGCAAAGGTGACGGCTCAACAAAAGATTGTTGAAGCCGAAGGCCAGGCCAAGGCGATCGCAATTCAATCACAAGCGATCCAGCAGCAAGGGGGGACTGAGTACGTTGCCCTCGAAGCCGTCAAGAAATGGGATGGGCACCTTCCCCAACAGTGGTCGGGCGCAGCAGTTCCCTTCATCAATTTTCCGGCCCAAAGGTAATTTTTCGCTTCCGCGAAAAGACGTGCGTGTCCCGCCGCACTCGGGCACGCGGCAGACACACTGGCAGCCAGACCCGATTACCCGACGCCTGATGTTGAACAGGGAGTGGTCACGCAATGCATGAGCACAAAGATCAATGGATTTCCGCAGCCGGAAAGTCGCGAGCGGTGCCAGGAAAACGGAAAATCCCCTGATCAAGCAAAAGCGAACACGGGACGAAACACCCAGGAACAGGAACAAGGGTGATACTGACGCGTAGTGGTAACCCGAATTAACGCTGCCCCCCGCACTGGATCTTATATGTCGCGAACTGACCCACCCTCCGATTGGATACAGCACGCCACATCTGTCGCAGGCGTAGAACGCATCGAAGCATGCTTTCACGGCAACGCGTATGAGATGCATCGTCACGACACGTATGCGATCGGCCGTACTTTAGCGGGGGTTCACTGCTTTCACTACAGGAATGCCCGTCGCGACAGTTTGCCCGGCAACACCATAGTCATTCACCCCGACGAACTTCACGACGGACATGCCGGTACGGACGAGGGCTTTCGCTATCGCATGGTTTATATCGAGCCGTCATTGATTCAGGACATCCTTGGCGGATACTCGCTGCCTTTTCTCGAAGGCGGTGTAACCACGGACCCGCGGCTAGCCGCCGCTAGCGAGAGTTTGCTTCAGCTGGTCGATCACACGCTTGAGCCCTTGGAGCAAAGCGACGGCCTGGCCGAACTCGCTGATGCTCTCGCTCTATCTGTTGCCGCTCCCGTGCGTTTAGATGGAGGCGACTACACCGCGGCCCGGCGCGCACTCGAATATCTGAGAGAAAACAGCATACGTATCGTTGCCGTTGACGAACTCGAAGCTATCACAGGCCGCGATCGCTGGAGTTTGTCGCGCGATTTCCGCTTGTACTATGGCACGAGCCCGCACCGCTATCAAATCATGCGGCGGCTGGATATGGTGCGCCGTTTCCTGCGTGCGGAGTTGCCACTCGCCCATGCGGCAGTCGCCGCAGGTTTCGTCGACCAGAGCCACATGACGCATCATTTCCGTAGGACCTTCGGACTCACACCAGGGCGCTGGCGCCAGATCGCACGTGGTTCCGCCAGTCGCTGAGCGGTCTCCAGGTCTGGCACCAGACACAGGCCCGCCTGGGAGGGCCGCGAATGTATGGTCAGAATGGCTAGCGTTTTGCAATTTCACGCTGCCGTATACAAGGCCCGACTCCGAGACCACCGCATGTTTCGCCTTTAGCACGAGGCCCGTCTTTCCCGCATACTCGAACACGTGAGTAACACGGGACAGACTGAGTGGTGCGTAAAGCAACCGCTGGCATTGCGAGCGCTCCAGGGCGGAATCAATGCCGTAAAGTACTGATCCCGCCCTCTTCACCAGGCGCTCAGTTGTCTATTTTCTTCGAACTGAGATGCCTGCCGTGCTCCGTTTGCCGTGAGGAATGCACGGCGAATTTGCCGACTAGTGTTGCACAGAAGACGCAGCAGACAATTGCAGCGTCGGCGAGTCACTGTTGGTCGGCGTGAACCCCGTGCCGGGCGCATCGGGCTGATACACAGCCATCGCGGCGACAAGCTTCTGCGCCCCCGAATCCTGCAACACGTACCAGTTGGCTTTTCCCGATGCGTCGATATACTCGAGAGACGTACCCGAAGCGACGTTGTTGAGCGACGCCACGTTGCCATTACCCAGTTGCACGGTCGCGACGCCGCTGTTCAGCGTCACCGAAGTGGGGTCGATAGCGCCAGTCAGCACGATACCGTTGAGGCTCTCCGTCACCGATACGGTACTGGTCTGCACACTCTCGACCTGATAAGCGAACGCCGGTGCGTCGACGCTAATCGCGTTGTTGGAGCCAGTGACGGTGAGAGTTCCATTTCCGGTTAGCATATGAACCTGATTGTTGCTGCCGTTAACCGATGAACTGGATGCCGGAGAACTATTGTCACTGTTCGTAATCCAGATAGCATCATTGCTTCCGTTTACGACATTGCTCATCCAGGTATAGATTGAATCACCACCTTGTTTGGCATTGATCGTTGTGCCCACTCCATACACAGAGACCACGCTGTTGGCGCCGACGGTGATGGAATCACTGGTGCCGTAGTCCCAAACAGAGCTATTGGAACCGAGCACCACGGAATTGCCAGTGGATGTGTAATTGTTGATCGTCACCTGCGCGTGGCTGACATTAGATCCCATGACAGTGTTGTTGCTGCCGACCATCGTGGCGCCCAGCGCACCGCTCTCGAGAACGAGCATGTCGGAGGAGCCCGTCAGGTTCAGTGACGCGCCGCTCTGAATGTCGAATGTTGAGTTGTCGTACTTCGCGCTGACGTTAGGCTGCGATATGTTATAGATGGGATTACTCATGATGTACTCCTAAGTACATAACGGACTAAAAAACCACACCGAACCTCCGGCGTGGGTGAAACGGGACCGTGTCGTATAGTCGCGGCCCCAAAATAAACTTTTTTCTCGAATACCGACGCGTGTACTGCCTTGTCAAACCGCGTGGCGGCTCCCCGTAACCGTCAAGGTGAAACGTCCAATCGCCCCAGCGTGCCGAGCTTCGCCGCCATGTCCACCCGCGCGTTATCCCAGTCCGCGAGCGCCTGAATCCTGCGTTGCCTCGCATTCGCCAGCGCCGCCTGGGTGTTCAACAGTTCAAGGATGTTTCCCACTCCCGCGTCGTACCGGTGCTTCGCCGCGTCCCACGAGCGCTGCGCGATGTCGAGCAGGTTCGCGCTGTTCTGCGCGTTCCTCGTCGCACCCGTGAGCGACTGGTAGCTGCTCCAGACGTCCAGCGCCACCTGCCGCTGCGCGTCCTCGACGGCATCCTCCTGCCGCTCGGCCTGTGCCTTCGCCTGATCGATCTGGTACTTGCGCCCGAACCCCTCAAAGAGCGGAATGCTCACCTGCACACCGATATACGCGTCATGCCCCGTCGACGAATACGTCGCGAGCCCCAGCCCCAAGCTCTGCGGCTGGTTGTTGCGGCTGTACTTCGCCACCAGGCTGATGCTGGGCAACCCCTGCGCGCGCGTCTGCGAGACCTTCGCCAGCGCCGCGTCGTACTGCGCCTGTGCCGCGCGCACCGACGGATGCGCCGCCTGCACGGCGCGGATCATTTCCGCCACCGTTTCGTTGAAGTTGTGATCGACGCGTGCTTCATCCGTCACCGCCGGCACCTCCAGCGGCACATCAGGTGTCAGGTTCATGTCAGCCGCGAGCGTGCCCAGCGCCGTCTGCGCGTCGCTTTCGGCCTTCGTCAGGCTGAACACCGCCTGCTCGTGCTGCGTCTGCGCCTGCAACGCATCGGTGACCGGTGCCACGCCTTTATCGGCGCGTGCCTGCGCGGCCGCCATGCTCTGCCGTGTCATCGCCTCCACGTCCTGCGCGGCATTCAGTTCGCCGATCGCCGTTTGCGTCGCGTAGTAGTCTTTAGCCGCCTGCGCAAAAAAACTTTGCAACGTTGCATCCTGGGTAGCGCGCGCCGCTTCGAGCAGCGCGTTTGCGTTCCTCAGCACCGCCTCGCGCCCGCCGAAGTCGTACAGCAGCCAGTTCAGGCTCACGCCTGCCGTGCGCGTGAACGCGTTGATGTCCTCGCTGAGCGCCGGATGGTTCTCGATGTCGATCACAGAACTCTCCCGCACGCCCTGCCAGTTTGCAGAAATCGTCGGCAGATACGCGGCACGCGCCGCGCCCACGCCGGCCGCCTGCGCCTTCACCACCGCCCACGCCGCGCGCGTCCTCGGGTTGTTGCACAGCGTGCGTTCGACGGCTTCGGCCAGGCGCAGCGGACGCGACGGCGCCCCGCTGAAGGCGCACACCGGCACGATAGCGCCGCCTGCCGTGGCGGAAATGTCCCGTTCCACGCGCAGTGGATCGAACGCGTGCGCGCCCGTGCTGGTCGCGGCCAGCATCAGGAACGTCATGAATCGGCGGCCAGCGGGTTTGCGGCTAATGGGTTTGCGGTTAGCGTTCACGCATCCCCTCCGTGGCCGTGCGCATCAGCGGATCGAGGAAGTAGCCGATCACGCTGCGTGTGCCCGTGCGGATATCGGCCGTCACGGCCATGCCCGGCGTGAGCATGATCCAGCGGTTGTCGATATGGATGCGGTTCGTCGCGAGCCGGATGCGCACCGGAAACGTCAGCCCCAGCTTTTTGTCCTGCGTGGCGTCGTTGGAGACTTCGGTGATCGTGCCGTCCAGATAGCCGTAGCGCGTATACGGAAACGCCTCGATCTTCACCGCCGCGCGCTGTCCGACCTGCACGAAGCCGATGTCGCGGTTCTGCAGCCTCGCCTCGACCTCCAGCGCATCGTTGGGGACGATCTCCATGAGTGCCTGCGCCGTCGTCACCACGCCGCCGAGCGTGTGCACCGAAAGCTGCTGCACCGTACCCGAAACCGGCGCCGTGAGGCTCATGAGCGCCTGGCGCGTCTGCGCCTTGGTTTCGTCGTCGCGGTTCTGCGTGGCCTGCTGCGTGGCCTTCTCGAGTTCGTCGAGCTGGTCGCGACGGAACTTCGACGCCGTGGCATCGATCTGCGCGCGCTGTTGGGCGATGCCCGCTGCCAGTTCGTTCGCGTGCGCGCGCTGCGCGGCGAGTTCGTGCTCCCTGTCGATCGCGGACTGCTCCTTGTCGAGGTAGTCGTTACGCGCCACGTATTTATCGTTCACCAGCGCGCGATACGCATCGGCCTGCTGGCGCGCGAGCGGCGCCGTCTGCGCGAGCTTCGCGATCTGCGCGCGCGTGCTCTCCAGTTCCGCCTGACGCTTCGCCAGTTCCGCCTTTTCGCCGTCGTAGTGATCGCGGTATTCGAACCACGCGCCTTCGGCCTGGCGCTGCGCGTCCCGCATGCGCGAGTCGGGCGCGTCGTCGACCTTCGCCACGAGCGGCGCCCGGTTCGCCTGCTGCGAGGCCAGCAGCGCATTGGCGCGCGCCGCCGCAAGCTCGGCATCGAGCCGTGACATGTGCGCCTTGTCGGCATCGGCGGCGGCCTGTGTTGTGTCGAGCTTCATGAGCAGGTCGCCGGATTTCACGTGTTGTCCGTCCTTCACGCCGATCTCGCGCACCACGCCCGTGATGGCCGGCTGGATCGTCTTGACCCGAGCATTCGGAATGAACTTGCCGCTCGCTGTCACGACGATATCCAGCCGCCCCAGCAGGCCGATCAGCAACGCGAGAACCGTGAGCAGTGCGAGAATACGCATCGTCCAGCGCGGCGCGGGATGCACGGGCGTCTCGACCAGTTCGAGTTCGGCGGGCAGGAACGCGAGCTGGTCAGCGTCGCGCGCCGGGCGTTCGAGCTGCGAGCGGATCTGCCAGACCTCGCGCCACACGGCCGCATAGCGGCGCACGAGCCCGGCGAACGCCTGTAGTTTCATCGATGGCATGGTTCAGGCATCCTGAAGGGAGACGAGATGCGCGTAGTAGCCGCCGCGCCGCAGCAGCGTGTCGTGATCGCCTTCCTCGACGATCTTCCCGTGATCCATCGCGAGGATGCGGTTCGCGTGACGCACGGCCGTGAGCCGGTGCGCGATGATGATGACGGTGCGCCCCGCGCAGATCGCCTTCATGTTCTCGCGGATGATGCGCTCGGTCTCGAAGTCGAGCGCGCTCGTCGCCTCGTCGAAGATGAGGATGCGCGGATTCGTCAGCAGCGCGCGTGCGATGGCAAGCCGCTGGCGCTGGCCGCCCGACAGGTTGCCGCCCTGCTCGCCCACCACCGTGTCGTAACCCTCGGGCAGCTCGCAGATGAAACTGTGCGCGCCCGCGAGCTTCGCGGCGTGGGTCACCGCTTCGAGCGGCACACCCGGGTCGCTCAACGCGATGTTCTCGCGCACGCTGCGGTTGAAGAGGAGGTTCTCCTGCAGCACGACGCCGACCTGGCGGCGCAGCCACGCGGGATCGGCGAGCGCAAGATCCTGGCCGTCGATGCGCACCGTGCCGCCCTCGGGAATGTAAAGCCGTTGCAGCAGCTTCGTGAGCGTGCTCTTGCCCGAGCCCGAGCGCCCGACGATGCCGATCACCTGACCCGCGCGGACATTGCACGACACGCCGTCGATGACGAGCGGGCCGTCAGGACGGTAGCGGAAGCGGATGTTCTCGAACGAAACGTCGCCGCGAATGGGCGGGAGCGCCTGACGCGTCTGCGCAATCTCGGTGCGCGCGTTGAGGATGTCGCCCAGCCGCAGCATCGAGATGCCCACCTGCTGGAAGTCCTGCCACAATTGCGCGAGCCGCAGTACGGGCGCGCTCACGCGCTGCGACATCATGTTGAACGCGACGAGTTCGCCCACGCTCAGACGACCGTCGATCACGAGCCGCGCACCGACGAAGAGCGTGCCCAGCGTGACGAGCTTGCCCACGAGCTGGATCAGTTGCTGCCCGACGTTGCCGAGCTGGTTCACGCGGAAACCCGCGCTCACGTAGGCTGCGAGCTGCGATTCCCAACGACGGATGAACTGCGGCTCGACGGCCATGGCCTTGACGGTCTCGACCCCTGAGACGGCTTCAACGAGAAACGACTGGTTGTCCGCGCCGCGCGCGAACTTCTCGTTCAGGCGTACACGGAACGCCGGCACGAGCAGCGCGGAGACGATGCCGTACACCGGCAACGAGGCCACGACGAGCAGCGTGAGCCAGCCGCTGTAAAGACACATCACGCCGATGAACACGAACGAGAACGCGATGTCGATGATCGCAGTGAGCGCCTGGCCGGTGAGGAAGTTACGGATGTTCTCCAGTTCGCGCACGCGCGCAACGGTATCGCCCACACGCCGCGCGCCGAAGTAACCCAGCGGCAGCGCGACGAGATGCCGGAACAGGCGAGCCCCCAGCTCGACGTCGATCCGGTTCGTGGTGTGCGAGAACACGTAATTGCGAAGGCCCGTAAGCAGTACCTCGAATACCGAAGCAATGAGCAACGTCGTGCAGACGACGTTCAGTGTGGAGTACGTGCGATTGACTAGCACCTTGTCCATCACGACCTGGAACATCAGCGGCGAGACGAGGCCGAAGAGTTGAAGCACCAGCGACACACCGAGCACTTCGAGCAACAGCTTCCGGTAACGCACGATCGCGGGGATGAACCATGAGAAGTCGAAGCGCGCGAGTTCTCCGGCAAGCGACGCGCGCGAGGCGAACAAAATGATTTCGCCGGTGCTGCGCGCAAGAATCTCTTCCACTGGTCGCACGGTCGGCGCAGCCGCCCCCCGCTCAAGAAGCAGCGCGGTCTTGCCGTCACTTTTTGCGAGGATGAAGTGCTGGCCGTCGCGATCGAGCACGAGCGCGGGCAGTGGCGCAGTCGGCAACGCGTGTGCGCGCAGCGTAACAATGCGGGCCTTCAGGCCGATGCTTTTCGCCGCGAGAACGAGATCTTTGCCGCTGAATTGCGTCGTGGCGAGGGCGGCAGCGTGCTTCAGTTGTGCCGCGTCGGCGGCGATGTTGTGAAAACGTGCGATGGTGACGAGGGACCAAAGTCCCGGGTCATTCTTCTCTCCGATGGCAGAGTCAATGGAGGGATTCATTATTTCTTTGTGTTGACGTTTTGATCCGTGGCGGGTGACTTTTCAGTCACTCAATCTTCTTAAGCCTGCACTGACATTCGATTAGTCATACTAACAGGTACATTCACCTAAACACATTACTTAATATTGGGATTTGCCAACCACAGAATTAGATGGATTTAGAATTTGCGACACGTCAAAACACAATTACATCTACACACGAACGTACAAGACATATCGATGACTTTCTAGTACCGGATCTCTCGGAACACACTCTTCTCAAAACGTAATAGCATTTGTATGACAGTGAATTATCACAAGCGCAGTGCGCTGAGTGACGAGTGCGAAAATTAAAATTAAATACGAAGGGTCATTCGAAGCCAATCCTGATAACTTATGGATATCTACATAACGAATCTGGCGTCGAGCGCGTCGAGCGCTTTGGGTCGAGACATCGCGTCGCTTGCCACAGGTCGCGCAGCCAGTGGAAGAGTAGTGCCTTCGAGCATTTGAAGAAGGTCGCACCAGGCGTCTCGTGACTCAGGCGAACCATTGCGTGGCGACCTGATCGGAAGCACGGTTGGAGACGCTGGTAGACTTCTTCACAATACGTTTTCTTTCAATCCTAAGGTTTCTATGCGTCAGTGCTTACTTGCCATCTCGCTTATCGCATCCGCTATGATTTGCCCGCTTGGGGGATGCGTTTCATCAGCGTCTGACACACCGACCGATGTCGTCGGAGCGGATCGCGATGCACATGGCTGTATCGGCTCTGCCGGTTATTCGTGGTGTGAGCACACGCAGCGTTGCGAACGCCCTTGGGAACTCGCGAAAGCGAAAGGCTTCACGCCTTCTGAAGAACACCTCGCGCACTACTGCTCAACCGGATCGGTCGAGTAGCACATGTGTTGATATCGAGTGCGGTCGGCTAAAGCGCACCCTGTCGTCGCCAGAACAGTTCGTCCAGGCATTGCACGTTCGCGATCCAATGGAACTCGCATGCTTACAAGCTGGGTCGAAGGCAGACCGTCGATTGATTTCATCGACCGGAGCACGCCGGTTGCCGCGGATGCTGCCACGGAAGTGACCGGATCTCACGGAGGTTTGCAGGAACCTGCCCGGGTCGGCTCACGATCTGCGCAACCAGATGGAAGGCACGTTGCTGAAGAGTCGACATCCATGATGATCGTCTCTCGGATGATTATCGTTAATAGTTGTCAAGAACGGGGCGCATCGCCTCGCCTACGTGCACAATATATGTCGCCATGTGAGCATTGAACCTGCCGATTTTGTGGAGTCGACGATAGACCTGCGGTCGGATGAGCGAAGTAAAGTCATTGCATACTGCTAACACTAACGTTATCCGCCGTCGACGGCGCCTGCTTACCACCGGCATCATCATCGCAGTCGCATGGACGGCTGCCGCGGCCTGTCTCTGCGTCAGCGGTTTAACCATGCCTGACGGCCGGGCGGACCTTGCCGTAGTCTTCGGCAACGCGCTGACCATTGATGGCTTGCCCGAGCCTATCCTGCTTTCCCGCCTTGAGGTTGCCATCCAATGTTATCGATCGGGCGCGTGCCCCCGACTCTTTGTCAGCGGCAGTATCGACGGCCCCGGACGTGACGAAGCTGCTGCCATGCGCCACTATCTTCTGACGCATGGCGTGCCCGACAGTTGCATCACCGTCGATCGCGCGGGCGACAATACCCTTGCCACGGCGCGTAACGCCCTCGCTTATATGCGAGCGCACAACCTGTCGCGGGTACTGCTGGTCACGCAGTACTATCATCTGGCGCGCGCCCGGTACGCCTTCGAACGCGCAGGAGCACCAACGGTGTATGGCGACTGGCCGCACGCTTTCCGCCTGACCGATCTCTATGCGAGCTGGCGCGAGGTCCCTGCTTTTGCGATCTATCGCATTCGTCTTGGACTGAATCCGGATGCCCGCCCTGTTTCCGTGCGCCCCATGTTGTTTCTGTTCAGGCTGGTTGTCCCGCAAACGTGAAGTATCCCAAGCATGCACATGACGTGGATCAGGTAGTACTGGTCGGCTTCGGCAATATCGGGCAGGCCGTGGTTCCCTTGTTACGCAGGCACTTTCCCGGGTGTCGCATCGTTGCCATCGATCAGTTCGCGGACGAGGTGCGGCAAGCGCGTTCTCGCGAACTGGGGGTCGATCTCATCCATTGTCGGATCAACAAGGCAAACTACCAAACCGCCCTCTCACCCTATCTCCAGCCCGGCGTCTTCCTGCTCAATCTTGCGCCGGCCGTGAGCAGCAGCGAGCTGCTTCTGTTCGCCCAGTCCGTCGGCGCGTTCTATCTCGATACGGGAATTGAACCCTGGGCCTATACGCTCACCGGCGACAGCATCGCGGCAACCTCCAATCACGCGCTTCGCGAGCAAATCCTCGAGCTCGCCCTGCAACGGACATGGAAAATAACGGCGCTCGTCGCTCATGGGGCCAATCCAGGTTTCGTATCGATCCTGGTCAAGCGAGCGCTCCTCGTTCTGGCGCAGGCGCTCGAACCGGGAAAGCACGCGACGCCGCGCACACGCGAACAGTGGGCAGATCTGGCTGATGCCCTCGACGTCCGCGTGATCCAGATATCGGAATGCGACACCCAGCACGCCCGCGTGCCGCGCAACGAGGGCGAATTCGTCAATACGTGGTCGGTGGAAGGCTTCGTTACCGAATGTCTTCAGCCAGTCGAACTGGGCTGGGGCAGTCACGAACGCCGGATCCCGGCGCAGGCGTGCCAACTGAGCGGCAAGCCGTCAGCCGCCATCCAGCTGGAGCAGCGCGGCCATGAAATCGCCGTGCAGACCTGGACGCCCATGCGCGGCTCGATGACAGCCTGCATCCTGACGCACAACGAATCGCTTTCCATTGCCGACTATTTCACGACGCGCAAGAGCACGCGCCCAACCGTCTATTACGCGTACCGACCATGTGAAGACGCCATCGCCTCACTGGACATGCTCGATTTGCCGCACGCGGAATGCGACTGGCACGAACGGGTGCTCAAGGAAGAACTCGTCGAAGGTATCGACGAACTGGGCGTGTTTGTGATGAGCGGACGCGGCCGTTCCGTCTGGCTCGGCTCCGCACTATCGATTGACCAGGCGCGCGAGCTTGCCGCGCACAACAATGCGACGAGCCTACAGGTCGTGTCGAGCATCATTGCCGGCATGCAATGGATGCTTGACCATCCCGATGAAGGCATCGTCGAGTCCGAACGTCTCGATCACGAAGCCACGTATGAACGCGCAAGGCCATACTGGGAGCCCATTCAGTGCGTCATCACGTCATGGCAACCTGAAGGTTCCGCAGGCGCGTTGACGTTCGACGAATTCCTCCTGCCCGGCCTCACGCTCGCCGGCTCGCACGCGCGCAAAACCGTTCCTCAAAGTTGACGCCTCGCTTCGCACATCCCGATGCAACGCACTTTCCAGATTCCCCGGCGAGGCTGGCCCGCCCGCCTCGAAGCCATCGGCTTCCACTTCCACTCCCTCGACGAGCACGACGTGCCGCAGCACGTGGACGACAACACCTTCGTCTACTGGCGCGAGGACGTCGCGTATCGCTTCACATCGGAAGAGATCGAACGAATCTACGCGGCGGCGCTTGAACTGAACCAGCGGTGCCTCGACGCCGTCGAGTACGTGATCGCGAGGCGCGATTTTGCCCGTCTCGGCATTTCGCCGCAGATGGGCGAGTGGATCGCCCGTTCGTGGGAGCGGGACGATCCCACGCTGTACGGCCGCTTCGATTTCACGCTGGATCCCCAAGGCGTGCCGAAGCTCTACGAATACAACGCCGATACGCCGACGTCGATTATCGAGGCAAGCCTCGCGCAATGGTTCTGGAAGGAAGACGTGCGGCCGGAAGCGGATCAGTTCAACAGCTTGCACGAGGCGCTGATCGCGCGCTGGCGTCTGCTGCGCGCCCATTACACGGATGTCGGGCTCTTGCACTTCGCCTGCCAGTTCGAAAGTCAGGAGGATGTCTGCAACGTCGAGTACCTTATGGACACAGCCGTCCAGGCAGGCTGGTCGGTCAAGCTGATCGACATGAAGGACATCGGCAGTGACGGCCGCGGCCAGTTCATCGATCTGGAAGGCCGCACGATAGAACTGATGTTCAAGCTGTATCCGTGGGAATGGATGGCGGATTCCGCTTACGCGAGTGACCTGCTGCTCGATCGCTGCCGCTGGGTCGAGCCGCCCTGGAAGATGGTTCTCTCCAACAAGGGCATCCTGCCCATTCTTTGGGAATGCTTCCCTGATCATCCCAATCTGCTCGAAGCGTCGTTCGACGCCAATCGTTTCGCGGGCCGGCCACACGCAAGGAAGCCTCTCTTTTCACGCGAAGGCGCGAACGTCACGTTGACGACACCGAACGGCGTAGTTTCCCGTGGCGGCGAATACGGCCGGGAAGGCTACGTGTACCAGGCATACATGCCTTGCCCGCGCTTCGCGACACCCGATGGCGAACGGTTCGTCACCCTTGGTGCATGGATCGTCGACGACGCGCCCGCTGGGCTATGTATGCGCGAACAGTCGGCGTTGATCGCGACGAATACGTCGTGGTGCGTACCGCACTTCTTCACCGTTGATTGATCTTTCACGATTTCACCATGAGCAAAGCACGTAGGAAACGATCCTCGGCCGGTTCCCCTTCGAAGAAGCCGGTTGCCAGTCCGAAACTGATGCTGATCGGCGTAGGCAGCCTCATCGCGGTAAGCACCCTGCTGTATTACGTCAACGAGAGCGCGGATACGGGCGACGATACGGCGGTCGAGGTCAAGCGCGTGCGTTACGATTCGCTGGCCGAGTGTCTCGCAGACTGGAACCAGCCTTCGGATTGCGGCTACGTCTGCGAGGACAACGACGCTGATATTGCTGGCGCCACGTTAGCATCCACGGTCGTGGCTAGCGCCACCGCGGAGGCAGCGAGCGCTGCAGTCGAAGCTGATTCAATCGATACGGGCAAGGCAACGCAACAAGCGAAGGACTGCTCTGCGACCAGCTCACACGAAGCTACCAGCATTGGTTCGTCGGGCAGGCTCTTTCACTCCGGCCATTGGTACGGTCCTTACTACACCCGCACCGGAACCGTTTATCACCCCAACGGCATACAGACCGAAGACGCTCCGCTAACGCAGACGATGCACGGCACCGAAGCTTCTCTCACTGTGCGAGAAAGTGTGCTCCACGCGGGCGGTTCGGCATTCGTGCGTTCGCCTCATGCCGTATCGGTCAGCGAAAGTCACGCGATTTCACGGGGCGGCTTTACGTCGGGACGTGGTGGCGGCGGACACGGTTTCGGTGGCGGACATGGCTCAGGCGGCGGGTGAACCTGCGGCTACTACCCGTAGCCCGCCCCTTGCGCGCACGCCGCGTAGCAGGACTGCCGTTCGAATGCCCTGGCGTCACCCCGGCCAGAACATACCGATCGCCGCCATGCCCATCACGGCCGTCGCCAGCCAACCGACCCAAAGCAGGATGCCTTGCAGTGCGAATGCCCCCATCACTGAGCGGTCGCTCGCCATCAGCATCACGAGAGCCATGATCGGTACGGCAGCGATCCCGTTGACGACCGCACTCCAGTAGAGCGCCTTGATAGGATCGAGGTGTGCGAATGTGAGTACTACACCGCCGAGTAGCGCAACTGCAATGACGGCGTAGAACTGTTTGGCCAGATTGACCTGCAACGCGAGGCTGTTGCGCCATTTCATCGCGCCTGCCGCTGCGTAGGCGGCCGACCCCGCCAGAACCGGTAACGCAAGCAGGCCGGTGCCGACAATCCCGAGACTGAACAAGGCGAACGCCATCTCGCCGGCGATGGGTTTCAATGCACTTGCCGCATCGGCTGTCGTTTTCACCTCGACGTGATGGACATGCAACGTCGCAGCAGCGGACAACATGATGAAAAACGCAACGGCATTCGATATGGCCATGCCGACCCACGTGTCGAAATTGATCCGCTTGAGTTGCGTGCCTGCCTGCAACGGGGCACGCAAAAGAGGTTGCTGCGCCGGCTGAGACCTGATCTCCTCGACCTCCTGCGATGCCTGCCAGAAAAACAGATACGGGCTGATCGTCGTGCCTAGTACAGCAACGACTGTCGTCAGATAATCGGATGAAAACCTGACAGGCGGCTTCACCATGCCGAGCGCCACGGCTTTCCAGTCGATAGGGATGACGAACGCCAAAGCCACGTAGGAAAACAATGCAAGCGTGAGCCATTTCAGGATTCGTGCATAACGCTCATAAGGAACGAAAACCTGCAGCAATAGGGATGCTGTACCCAGAATGACGACGTATAGCTGGACAGGTCCGCCGAGCACGAGTTGGGTGGCGGCGCCCATTGCAGCGAGGTCGGCCGCTATGTTGATCGTGTTCGTAACCAGAAGGACTGCCACGGCAGCATAGAGGACCGGGGCCGGATAGCGACGCCGCAGATTCGTCGCAAGCCCCCGCCCTGTGACGCGCCCCAATCGCGCGCTCACCGACTGGATGGCAACCATCAGCGGATAGGACAGCAACATCGTCCAGAGCAGACCGAAGCCGAATTGCGCGCCCGCCTGCGTATAGGTGGCGATCCCGCTAGGATCGTCGTCCGCGGCGCCTGTTATGAGCCCTGGGCCGAGACGCTTCATCCATGATCGCTCTGCCTCGTCCTCGACGACGAGCTCCGGATCGATCTGTTTGTTCTCGTATGTTTTCATGGTCATCCCCAGCGAATCACCGGCCGCGCATAGGTTGCCGTTTCTGGAAACCAGTACTTTCTATGCCGAATGAGGTGACCGTCACGCGTTTGCGTTCCCGCAACGGACAGCCGGGGGCAGCCCAGGCGATAGCGCGCCGTCCAATCAGCGAGTCGGCGCCCTGCTCCCTTTCCCGCCCCGAAAACCTTAAACCTGCTCGCGGACGATCCGCACCGGAATCGACTTCGCTGCCGGCACCTTGCTCTCCTTTGCATGATGCGAGAGCGGAATCAACGGATTGCATTCCGGGTAATAGCCCGCAGCACAGCCATCGGGCAGGTCGAAACTGACCACCCGGAATCCATCTACCCGGCGTTTGACGCCATCGGGCGAAACGGCCTCGAGCGATACCGTCATCCCTGCCTCGAGTCCTTGACGGGCGATATCCGCCGGGTTCATCAGCACTACCATCCGCGTGCCGCTGATGCCGCGAAAGCGGTCGTCGAGCCGATATATTGTCGTGTTGAACTGGCTGTCGCTGCGCAGCGTGAACAGACGCAGATCGACGGGGCTGCGTTCCGGCATGTCGGGGTCTTCGTGCAACGTCTCGGGCAGGCCAAACTCCGCTTTGCCGCTCTTCGTTTTCCATTTCCGTTCGCGCGCGGCGAGCGGCCGATGAAAACCGCCCGGCGTCCACAGGCGCGCATTGAAGTCGTGAAAGATGTCCGGATAGGTTTCGGCGATCGCGTCGCGGACCATCGCGTAGTCGTTGCTCCACGCTTCCCAGTCGACGGAGGAGTGGTCGAGCGTCGCCATCGCAATGCCCGCGACGATGGCCGGCTCTGACAGAAGCCGGTCGCTGGCGGGCAACGCGACGCCACGCGAGCCGTGCATGCAGCCCGTGCTGTCCTCCATCGCGACCGCCTGCGGCTTGCCTTCACGCAGGTCGATCTCGATGCGGCTCAGGCACGGCAGCAAATACGACACCTCGCCATGCACGAGATGACTGCGATTGAGCTTGGTCGCCACGTTCACGGTCAGACGCAGCTTGCGCCACGCGGGTTCGATCGCGTAGCGGTCCGGCACCGACCTGACGAGGTTGCCGCCCAACTGCATGACGGCGCGCACACGCCCGTCGATGACGCCCTTGCAGGCGTCGACCGTCGACATGCCCTCTTCGCGCGGCGGTTCGAAACGATATTGCTCCGCCAGCTTGTCCAGTGGCGCCAGCCTGGGCTTTTCCGTGATGCCGACGGTGCGCTGGCCTTGCACGTTCGAATGCCCGCGAATCGGCGACGGTCCCGCGCCGGGCTTGCCGATATTGCCGCGCAGGAGCAGCAGATTGACGATCATGCGCACGTTCTGCACGCCCAGACGATGCTGCGTGAGGCCCATGCCGTAATGGGCGATCACGGCGTTGGCGCGCATATAGGCGTCGGCCGCTTCGATCAGCGCCGTGCGCGGCAGGCCGCTGACGCGCTCGATCGCTTCCCAGCCGGTGGCGCGCACATACGCGGTGAAGGCGTCGAAGCCTGTCGTGTGTGCTTCGATGAACGTCACGTCGACGATACGCGGGCGTCCTTCCGACTTCGCGAGATCGTCCGCTTCGATCACGGCCTTGCAGATACCGACCAGCGCGGCCGAATCCCCGCCCGCCTTCACCTGGTGATATTGGGTGCTGATCTGCGTCGCGCCCGGTTTGATCATCTGCATCGGCGACTGCGGATTGACGAAACTGACGAGCCCCGGCTCGCGGATCGGATTGAAGGTGATGATGGGCACGCCGCGTTCGCGTGCCGCCTGCAGATCGTGCAGCATGCGCGGACTGTTGGTGCCGACGTTGTGGCCGAAGAAGAACATCAGGTCGGTATGCGCGAAATCGTCGAGCGTGATGGTGCCGACACCGACGCCGATCGCTTCCGTCAGTCCGACACTCGTGCTCTCGTGACACATGTTCGAACTGTCGGGCAGATTGTTGGTGCCGTACATGCGCGCGAACAGCTGATACATGTACGAGGTTTCGAGCGATGCGCGCCCCGACGTATAGAACACGGCGGCATCGGGATCGAGCGCGCGCAGTTCGCGGCCGATCTCGCCGAACGCGTGCTCCCAGGTGGTTTCGACATAGCGGTCAGTGGAGGGGTCCCAGCGCATCGGCGCGCACAGGCGCCCCGCTTCCTCGAGATCGTGATCGTGCCATGCTTCGAGTTCCGTCACCGTGTGCGCAGCGAAGAACTCGGGATCGACGCGGCGCGAAGTCAGATCCCATGCGGTCGCCTTTGCACCGCTCTCGCAGAACTCGAACGGATGCGAATGCGCGGGCTTGGCCCACGAACAGCTGACGCACATGAAGCCATCAGTCTTGTTCTGGTGAACCAGCACCCGGCTCGTCGTGACGGGCGCGCCTTCATGCATCA
Source organism: Paraburkholderia sp. Tr-20389 (assembly GCF_017104565.1). Taxonomy (GTDB): domain Bacteria; phylum Pseudomonadota; class Gammaproteobacteria; order Burkholderiales; family Burkholderiaceae; genus Paraburkholderia. The sequence goes on from NZ_JAAGPD010000001.1 coordinate 400,944, forward strand.
CTGCGCCCGCCACGGCCTTGACCGAGCCCCATCCTCCGCTCGCGTGCCGATACGCGTCTGTTTTCTTGTGCACCGTGCTCATCGTGTGCTCCATGAGTATTCTGGATGCGATGCAAGCATCCGCTGTGCCGCTTGCTTCTGGCTGGAATATCGCCGGCCTGCGCCCCGTCGTGCGGCCTGCCAGTCTTGATGGCTGCGCGGGCCCGACATATGCTCAGCACATGCACATCGAGCGATCGCGGTTCCTTGTGACCGGTGACCATCGCGCATCCGATCGAGCGTGTGGAGCATGACCGCACACCTGCGGCATCGCTGAAATGGAGCAAAGCGGCCTACCCATCCGCCGGAGAGGGAGCGCACATGTACGATCCTGCTCATTTCCTTCCATCGTTCGTCTGGCGCGCGGATCGGGCGGGCGTGGTGCGCTACGTCAACCCGTGGGCATCGAGCTACCTCGGCATCCCCGCGCCGCAGATACCTGGCCGCAGCTGGCACGAATTTGTTCATCCCGACGACATCGAACTGGTGCTCGACTCGCTACGCCAGATGCACGACGGCAACCTGCTGCGCAACGTCGACGTGCGCCTGCTGCGCGGCGATGGGGTCTTTCACTGGCACACGCTGCATTTGCAGGCGCAACGCGATGACAGCGGCCGCATCGCCGATACCGTCGGCGTGGCAACGGACATTCATCATTGCCGGCACGCGTGGGCCATGTATGAGGCAAGTGAGCGGCGGCTGAAGGCCGCGTGCCAGGGCGGCGGCATGGGCGCATGGGAATGGGACATGAGAAGCCGGCATGTGCGCATGACCGAGCAGCTTGCCGAACTCTATTCGTTTCCACCAGGCACCGACGCAGTCGCGCTATCCGATTTGTGGGACCGGATTGCACCCGCGCAGCGCGAGACCTTTCAACAACGTGTTGCACAGGCACTCAAGCGCGGCGGGCCGTTCGAGCTCGATTTCCTGCTGGACAACGCAGACAATCCGCCGCGTTGGCTGCGCATGCGCGGCCATCCGGAATTCGACCAGAAAGGCGAGCTTTCCTGCGTTCACGGCGTTACGTTCGATATCTCGCGGCAGCGCGCCGCTGAAGACAAACTCATTCTGAGCGAGCGGCGCTATCGCGCGCTGGTTGAATCGACGGGTGCGCTCGTCTGGGCCGCGCATGCAGACGGAGAAATCCGTCCCGCCGATGAGCCGTGGGGCAAGTTCACCGGTGCAGACCCTCAGCGACTCGCGAACTGGGGATGGCTCGACTTTGTGCATCCCGACGATCGCGAGGTGGCACGCGAGGCGTGGCTGGCCGTCCTGCGTAATGGATCGGCGGGCACGATCACGTTTCGTATGCGCCGCTACGACGGCCATTACCGGATGGTTCAGGCCCATGCGGCGCCCCTGTACGACGAACATGGCACGCTGCAAGAGTGGTTTGGTACGACAACCGATGTGACGGCGCAGCATGAAGCACAGGCCGCCATCGAAGCGCGCAGCCTGCGTCTGACCGTCGCCATGCAGGCCGCGGAAATCCATATTGTCGCGGTCGATCTCGCTTCATGGACACTGTCGTTCGAAATGGGCGGCGAGCCACGCGTGGGTGAAACGCTCACGTATGAAGCCGCGCTGTCGCGCGTTCATCCCGACGATCGTCCCGTGCTCGACGGCTATGTGCGGCAGCTCGCGGCGGGCGACGACCCAGGCGCGCATTTCGAGTTTCGCGTGCTGAGCCCGCGTGGCGAACAATGGATGGAAGGCAGCGCCCTGCTTCAGCGAAGCGCCGACGGCAAACCGTTGCGTCTGATTGCGAGCGTCGTGGACATCACCGACCGCAAACGCATGGAGTTGATGCTGCGCGAAACGGACCGTCGCAAGGACGAATTTCTCGCGATGCTGGCGCACGAACTGCGCAATCCGCTCGCGCCGATCCGCACGGCCATTGCGCTGTTCGAGAAGCAGAACGGCAACGATCCACGTTCTGCAAGCCTCATCGAACTGATGCGCAGACAGACCGAGCACATGACGCGTATCGTCGACGATCTGCTCGAAGTGTCGCGTATCACGCAAGGCCGGATCGCGCTTCAGCTTGAGCCGATTCTTGTTGGAACGGCCGTCTATCACGCGGTCGAGGCGATGGCTGCGTCCGTCGAAGCGCGCGGACAGCACATCCAGGTCGACGTGTCCGACGCGACGGCGTGGGTTCGGGGCGACGTGACGCGGATCTCGCAGATCCTCGTGAACATCCTCAACAACGCGAGCAAATACACGCCCGAAGACGGCCGCATCTCGATCAGCGCGAGGGCTGACGAGATGTGGGTCGAGATCGTGACGACCGACACGGGCAGCGGCATTTCCGCCGAGCTTTTGCCGAAAGTATTCGAACTCTTTTCACAGGGAGAGCGCACGCTCGACCGTTCGAACGGCGGCCTCGGCATAGGGCTGTCGCTGGTCAAGAAACTGGTCGAACTGCATGACGGCACGATCACCGTGCAGAGCGAGGGCGAGGGTCACGGCACGACCGTTACGGTATGTCTGCCACGCCTTCATCATCACGAACGCCATTCGGCACTCGTGTTGTCGGAGCCCGCCGCGATTGCCAAGCCGGTTGCACTGAGGCTGCTGATCGTCGACGATAATCGCGACGCCGCGGATTCGCTTGCGATGTTGTGCGAATCGGAAGGCCATTTCGCGCGCACCGCCTATTCCTCCGCAGAAGCGATCGAGGCCGCCGCACAGTTACAACCCGATGCCGCTTTGCTCGATATAGGGTTGCCCGATATCGACGGCTACGACCTGGCGCGCCGGCTCAGAGCAAAGGACGAAACGTCGCCGCTCCTGATCGCGATCACCGGCTATGGACAAGCCGAAGACCGGCTCAGGGCACAATCGGCCGGCTTCGACTATCACTTCGTCAAGCCTGTCAATATCGAGAGCCTGCTCAAGCTGCTCTCCTCATTGACGAAGCCTTGATGCGTGAGCTTCGATATCGATCCATACGGTGTGACGCTGCCGGCGTCAGAGGCCTTTGACGCGTTCCCACCCGTGCCGCACCGCAGCCTTGAACCGTTCCCACCCGCTGTCGGGATAACGGGACTCCCAATCCTCGCGTGCGCTCGCCTCGACCCGTTGCCAGTCCTGCTCGCGGTATCGCTCGTCCTGTCCGAGCGTGGTCCCATGTGTGTAGGCGCGCCGATATTCGTCATATGAGCCGCCCGTATCCGCATAGTGAGTTTCGTAATCTTTGCGGAACTCATCATCGTAGGGATCGTCGTCCAGCGGAGTACCGATGATGGGATCGCCGACAAGACCCGTCATCGGCGACTGTTCAGCGCGTACCGAACTCATGCCACCAGCCGACGGGCGGCCTGTGCCGCCTTTGAGCCGCGCGGACACATCCGACGATGTGCGAGCGAGCCCGACATCGGGTACTTCCGACACCTGTCGCTGCTTCTGTTGGGAGAACGGCAGCGTCTCCGGCTCCGCGGAACGCGTGGTGACCTGCTGCATCCCACTTACCATTGTCGGGTGGGCAGCGGCTGGCGTCTCCTCTTTCCGCGTGGCCGAGACATCGCTTGTGGTCGGGAGCACGCCATGAGCCGGCGATGTATCGCGCGGCGCGGCCGGCTCTTCCGTCGTCGTTCCCGTCGCGGACGCCATGCTCCATCCCGCCATGTCGGCCTCTTCGCTGAGCATAGGTACGTCTTCGGCGTTCACCGCGCCGCCCCGTTCGCTCGTTGACGATCCATGTTGCGCAGCCGGTTCGGCCGCGACCGCGCTGCCGCGATGCGGCAAGTCCTTCGCAATATCTGCATTGTCCGACCCGTTCCGCCACGCGTTCATGCGTTCCTCGATGTCGGCTGCGCCCATGCGGCGCATCACATCGCGAGCCAGATCGACCTGCATTTCGGACACGTCGGCGCTGACGACCGTCCCGCCGCGGCGGATGAATTCCCTGTAGTCCTCCGCTTCCGGCGGGTACTTGCCGCTCTCGAAGAGCCGGGCAAATAGTTGCTCGAGTTGATCGAATACCGGCGCGTGATGGCGCATTCCGCCGCTGCCTGGAGCATAAACACGCGGCCCCTTCTCGACGGCCGCACTGATCGACTTCGAGTAGATGGCGATATCCGCCTGCGCCACACCGGCCTCGCAGAGCGCCCGTTGCGCCGAACACGCTTCTGCATAGCCGTCGTACACGCCTATCACGGTTTGTCTCATGAGTGTCTCCCTGTCATTTCGGAGCGGCCTTTTCGCCACCTCTGTACAAACCGCATACGCAACGCATGTGCCCGCCGGAGACCACTGCGCAACTGGCGACTTCATCCGCGCTGCGAGCCGCGGGTAATACAGATGTTCGACGGCGAGACGGTGAGACGATCGACCGCGCGATACGGAACAACTCCGTGTTCGAGCTGGACCATCGCGTCGTTCGCGTCGACGGCACGCTCGGACGGGTTCCACGCGCACCCGGCGACGACAATCCAGACAAATTGGGGGCGCGTTCCCGTTGATAAAATGGCGTGCACACGCCTGACGCTAAACTACGGTAGATGAACGCTCCATACGGCTCCGACGCAGGTAGCAGTGTCCAGATCCTGTGGGAGGACGGCGAGCGCGTCTTTTGCCGGAGCCGATCCCCGGATGGAAGCGATTGCGTGCTGATCGCGCGCACCGCCGGCGAACATCCCCTGCCCGCCGTCCTCGATCGCCTTGCTCACGAATTTGCGCTGAAGGACCAGCTCGACGACATGTGGGCCGTGCGCCCAATCAGGCTGGTGCGCGAAAACGGACGAATCGCGCTGGTGCTCGCCGATCCCGGTGGCGAGCCGCTCGAACGGCTGGTCGGCGTACCCGGCGAGATGGAACGCGTCCTGTCCCACGCCGTTGGCATTGCCGCGGCCCTGGGCAAGCTCCATCAGCGTGGCCTCGTCCATAAGGACATCAAGCCCGCGCATATCCTGGTGAACTGCACGGACGGCCATGTCCGGCTGACGGGCTTTGGCATCGCGTCACCGCTGCCACGCGAGCGGCAATTGCCGCAGCCGCCGGAAACGATCGCCGGCACCCTCGCCTACATGGCACCCGAGCAGACCGGCCGGATGAATCGTTCAATCGATTCGCGCAGCGACCTGTACGCGTTCGGGGTGACGCTCTATCAGATGCTCACCGGTACGCTGCCCTTCACGGCCACGGACCCGATGGAATGGGTGCATTGCCATGTTGCGCGCAAGCCGATGCCGCCTGCCGAGCGGATCGACACGATTCCGCAGGCGATCTCGGACCTCGTGATGAAGCTGCTCGCCAAGACACCCGAAGAGCGCTATCAGACGGCAGCGGGCGTCGAACAGGATCTGCGGCGGTGCCTCGCCGAATGGCAGCGCCAGCACCACGTCAATGCCTTCCCGCTGGGCGAACACGACACGCCCGACCGGTTGACGATCCCGGAAAAGCTCTACGGACGGGAGCGCGAAGTCGACGCCATGGTCGCCGCGTTCGAGCGTGTCGTCACGAGCGGTACGCCCGAACTGGTGCTGGTGTCCGGTTATTCCGGCATCGGCAAGTCTGCGGTCGTCAATGAACTGCACAAGGTGCTGGTTCCGCCACGGGGACTCTTCGCGTCGGGCAAGTTCGACCAGTACAAGCGCGACATACCGTATTCGACTCTGATACAGGCTTTTCAGGGCCTGGTGCGCCCGCTTCTTGGCAAGCGGGAATCGGAACTGGCGCTCTGGCGCGACGCATTGATCAGGACACTCGGACCGGATGCGCGGCTCGTGACCGACCTGATTCCCGAGCTGAAGCTCATCATCGGCGAACAGCCGGCCGTCCCGGAACTCGACTCGCATCAGGCGCAACGCCGTTTCCAGCTTGTCTTCCGCCGCTTCATGGGCGTCTTTGCGCGACGCGAGCATCCGCTGGCGCTTTTTCTCGACGATCTGCAATGGCTCGACGCCGCGACACTCGAACTGATCGAGGATCTCCTGACCCGCTCGGATCTGCAGTACCTGATGCTGATCGGCGCGTATCGCAACAACGAGGTGGATGCCACGCATCCGTTGATGCGTAAGCTCGATGCAATGAGGCGCGCAGGCGCGAGGCTCGATGAGATTGCGCTCGCCCCGCTCGCCCGCGAGCACGTAACACAGCTGATCACGGAAGCGCTTTTCTGCGAGCCGGAACGTGCTGCCCCGCTTGCGCACCTCGTGCACGCGAAGACGGCCGGCAATCCATTCTTCGTCATCCAGTTTCTGCATGCACTCGGTGACGAGGGGTTGCTCACCTTCGATCACGACACGGCCAACTGGCGCTGGGACCTGCGCCACATTCACGACAAGGGATACGCCGACAACGTGGTGGACCTGATGGTCGCGAAGCTGAAGCGTTTGTCGACGGGAACACAGGGCGCGTTACAGCAGCTCGCCTGTCTCGGCAACAGCGCGTCGGCCGCGATGCTGACGCAGGTGTTCGGCATCTCGACGCAGAAGGTCCGTGCGCTGCTGCGCCCGGCTGTCGATCATGAACTGGTCGAACTGCGGGACAACGCCTACCGGTTCCTGCACGACCGTGTGCAGGAAGCCGCCTATTCGATGATCCCGGAACATTCGCGCGCCGACGCCCATCTGCGTATCGGGCGGCTGCTCGCGGCGCAAACACCCGCTGACAAACGTGAAGAGGCGATCTTCGAGATCGTCAGTCAGCTCAACCGTGGCGCGGCACTGGTGACCTCGCGGGACGAACGCGAGCAGCTTGCCCGGTTCAACCTGATCGCCGGCCGGCGAGCGAAAGCGTCGACGGCCTATTCGTCCGCGCTCGCCTATCTGACTACGGGCGCGGAACGCCTGCAGGACGATTGCTGGGAGGACGAACATGAACTGATGTTTGCGCTGCAGTTGAACCGTGCCGAATGCGAATTTCTCACCGGCCGGTTAGCGCTCGCCGAAGAGCGCCTGGCGATGCTGTCACATCGCGCCGCGACCACCGTCGAACAGGCGCATGTCGCGTGTCTGCGCATGGACGTCTACCTGACGCTCGATCTCAGCGGCCGCGCCGTCGACGTCTGTCTGGACCATCTCCGGCAAGTCGGCATCGACTGGTCGGCGCATCCGGAAGAGACCGACGTGCAGCGGGAATACGGAAATATCGTCGCCCGGCTTGCGGGCCGCACGATCGGTTCGCTCGTCGATTTGCCCCTGATGCAAGACCCGGCATCCCTCTCGACCGCTGATGTGCTCAGCAAGCTCCTGAGGCCGGCATGGTTCACCGATGCCAATCTGGCCTCCCTGACGATATGCAAGGTCATCAGTCTTAGCCTCGAACGTGGCAACTGCGATGCGTCGTGTTTTGCGTACGTCATGTTTCCGCGGATCGCCGGGCCGCGCTTTCGCGACTATCAGGCCGGATTCGAGTTCGGCCAGCTTGGCTACGAACTGGTCGAACGACGCGGGCTCAAACGTTTCGAGGCCGTGACGTATCTCTGCTTCGCGCTGTACGTGATGCGCTGGACGAAGCATGTCCGCCGCAGCAGCGAGATGCTGCGGCGCGCATTCGATGCGGCGAACCGCACCGGGGACGTTCCGTCCGGCGCCTATACGCGCTGCCATATCGTGACGGACCTGCTGTTCGCCGGTGCGCCGTTGATCGAGGTCGAAAGCGAGGCCGAACAGGGACTCGCGTTTGCCGGGAAGGCGCGATTCGGGCTCGCCGTCGACAACCTCACCACACAGCTCGCGCTGATCCGCATGCTGCGCGGCGCGACGCTCCAGTTCGGTTGCTTCGACCACGGCGGGTTCAACGAGCTTCGAATCGAGCAGCATCTGTCCGGCAACCCCGCTCTCGCGACTCCCGCTTGCTGGTACTGGATCCGGAAGCTGCAAGGGCGCTATCTCGCAGGCGACTACGGCGCCGCCATGGACGCGGCGTCGACTGCGCGACAACTGCTGTGGAGTTCGTCATCGCACCTGGAAGAGAGCGAATACCATTTTTATGGTGCTCTGGCCCTGGCTGCATATTGCGACCGCGCACCCGCCGGGGAGCGGCAGCACCACCACGACGCCATCGCGGCCCATCATCGGCAACTGGAGATCTGTGCGAAAAACTGCCCGGAGAATTTCGGCAACCGTGCTGCGCTGGTCGGTGCCGAGTTGGCACGCCTGGAAGGCCGCGATGTCGAGGCGATGCGCCTGTACGAAGAGGCCGTCCGCTCGGCGCGCGCGAACGGCTTCGGGCACAACGAAGCGCTCGCCAATGAACTCGCGTCCAGTTTCTACGCGGACCGCGGTTTCGACCGGATTGCGCGCATGTACCTGCAGGACGCGCGGCGCGGCTACCGGCGTTGGGGTGCCGAAGGCAAAGTGCGGCAACTCGACGAGCGCTACCCGCATCTGCGGGACGAAGAGCGGGCAGCCGGACCGGGCGGTACGATCGGCGCATCCGTCGAACACCTCGACCTTGCTACCGTCATCAAGGTGTCGCAGGCGGTTTCGGGAGAGATCGTCCTCGACAAGCTGATCGACATGATCATGCGCACGGCAATCGGACAAGCGGGCGCCGAGCGAGGCTTGCTGATTCTTCCGGACGCAAGCGGACAACGTATTGCAGCGGAGGCCCGCACGGATGGCGGCGAGCCTCGCGTGCAACTGTGCGATGTACCCGCAAGCGCGACGGTGATGCCCGAGTCGGTTCTCTACCATGTGCTTCGTACCGGAGAAAGCGTCATTCTCGACGATGCCGTGGGCGAGCCCACGTTCGCGACGGATCCATACATCCGTGGATATCGCACCCGTTCGATTCTCTGCTTGCCGCTGGTGAATCAAACCAGGCTCATCGGCGCGCTGTACCTCGAAAACAATCTGATCACGCGTGCCTTCGCACCTGCGCGGATTGCGGTGCTCCGGCTCCTCGCCTGCCAGGCGGCGACCTCGCTCGAAATAACCCGTCTGTACCGCGACCTGGCGGAACGAGAGGCGAGGATCCGGCGGCTCGTCGACGCCAATATCATCGGCATCATCGTGTGGAACGCCGAAGGCGACATTCTCGAAGCCAATGACGCATTCCTGCGGATGGTGGGATACGAGCGCGAGGAACTCGTGTCCGACCGGCTCCGGTGGAAGGATCTGACGCCAGTGGAATGGCGCGAAAGCACCGCCCGGGCGCTGGCGCAGATCCGGCAGGACGGGAGCATTCAACCCGCCGAAAAGGAATACGTCAGGAAGGACGGCAGCCGCGTGCCCGTGATGGTCGGCAGGGTCGCGTTCGACTCCAGCGGCAAGGAAGGCGTCGCTTTCGTGGTCGATCTGACCGAGCGCAAGGAGGCCGAGCACCGCTTGCGCGAATCGTACGAGATGCTGCGGGAACTGAATTCACGTCGCGAGACGGCCCGCGAGGAGGAGCGCAAGCATATCGCGCGGGAAATGCATGATGAACTCGGACAACATCTCACCGCACTGCGCCTGCGGGCGTCGGTGTTGAGCATGCAACTCGGCAACGATCGCCCGGATCTGGCCGGACAGACCCAGGCACTGGTCGCCCTGGTGGACGAAACCATGCAGGTCGTCAGGAGCGTGATTACGTCGTTGCGCCCTGCGGCACTGGATGCCGGCATTGCGGCTGCGTTCGAGTGGCTCGCGGCCGAGTTCAACCGCAACGACAGCCGTACCGTTTGCCGCCTCCACTTGCAGGACGAGAATATCGTCGTGAGCGAGGACTGCGCGATCGTGCTGTTTCGCCTCGTCCAGGAAGCGCTGACCAATGTCGCCCGTCATGCGGCCGCCAGCCAGGTCCTCATCACGCTGAAGCGGACGCCCGACGCCTGCCTTCTGGAGGTGCGCGACGACGGTCGCGGATTCGATGTTCTGGCGATCAGAAAGAGATCATTCGGACTGGCGGGCATGGAAGAGCGCGTTCTGATGCTGGGCGGCCAGATCAACGTGATCAGTTCGCCCGGAGCCGGTACGACGATCAAGGTGAGAATTCCCGACGGCCAGACCATGCCGGCCTAGCCGATTTGGCACGAGGGCCATGCCGCATTTCACAACCGCTCGATCAGGCGTGCGTCGCCATGTTCGCAATACGCGTGACATGCAGTGCGTGCGGCATTCGCCGCGCCGTGCACGAACAGCGGCGCATCCGCGCGGCGCGACATCGACACCACGATCGACGGCGGCGACGGCTGCAATGGCAACTCGATCACTTCTCCCCGCGCGATCAGATCGTCGACGAACAGGCGCGGAATCGCCGCGACGCCGAAACCGTCGCGCACCAGCTGCACGATCACCGAAATGGACGGCGAGCCCGTGATGCGCGTATCGGCGAGCGGCACGCCGTTCGCAAGCGCAAGCTTGCTGACGATGTCTTCGAGCGCGCGATGCGGCGCGGTTCCCCGGCCGAACGTCAGAATCGGATGACGCAGCACGCGCTTCGCGAGTCCGCTGCGCGATAGCGGCAGCAGACCCGCGCGGGCGATCCAGTGAACGGGATAGTTGGCGAGCGCGTCGCACACCACAGACTCCTCATCGCTGCCCTCCACCCGGATGATCAGATCGAGTTCGCCCGCCATCAGCCGGCGCTGCAGCACCACGCTGACGTCCACCGCGAGTTCCACTTCGAGCTGCGGATAGTCGGCTGCCAGGCGGCGCATGTAGTCGGCCAGCCAGCTATGCACGACCGTCTCGATCACACCCAGGCGCAGCTTGCCGCGCATCGTGCCTTCGTTCGACGCGGCCGCCTGCAACTGACGCGTCGCCTCCACGACCGCTTTTGCATAGCCGAGCAGGTATTCGCCATTTGGCGTGAGCCGGAAGTCGCGGCTCTCGCGATCGACAAGCACCGTTTGCAATTCGTCTTCGAGCGCTTTCAGACGCTGCGAAATCGCGGCGGGCGTCGCATGCAGCGCGGTCGCCGTCGTACGGAAACTGCGCAGCTTGGCGAGCGTGACGAAGGTTTCGAGAAAGCGAGTGTTCATGGCGCGAAGCGCTTCAAAAAAATCGACGTGACTCGGGAAAACCCGTGGTTTCGTTAAGAAATTCTATTCGCCGACTGCAAAGAAAACTAGTTGGCGTCAAATTTTCTTCTTTTCTATGCTTCGGCTAACGGTACGCAATTCGTGATGCGCACCGAACCAGAACCCTTTCGAAGCACGCCCGACATGACTCCATACGAATTCCGCCTGGCCGTTCGTCACGGCGACTTTCGCGGCCCGACGGCCGGACATTGCGGCGAGTACGCGCAAGCGAATCTCGCGATCCTGCCCGCCGCGCACGCGCACGACTTCCTGCGCTTCTGCCACGCGAATCCGAAGCCGTGCCCGCTGCTGGGTGTCGGCGAACCGGGCGACTTTCGCGTGCCGATGCTCGGCCTCGAGATCGACATCCGCACCGACGTGCCCGCCTACAACGTCTATCGCGACGGCGCGCTGAGCGAGCGCACCGATTCGATCGAATCGCTCTGGCGAGACGATTTCGTCGTGTTCGCCATCGGCTGCTCGTTTTCGTTCGAACACATGCTGGCGCTGGAAGGCATCGGGCTGCGTCACGTCGAGGAAGGCCGCAACGTGCCGATGTACCGCACGCATATCCCGAACCGGTCCGCAGGCGTATTCGGCGGCGAACTGGTGGTGTCGATGCGCCCGATGCGCGGCGCCGACGCGATCCGCGCCGTGCAGATCACGAGCCGCTTTCCCGGCGTGCACGGCGCGCCCGTTCATATCGGCGACCCTGCCGAACTCGGCATCGCCGATCTCGCGCGCCCCGACTTCGGCGACGCGGTGACGATCCGCTCAGGCGAACTACCCGTCTACTGGGCTTGCGGCGTGACGCCGCAAACCGCGCTGATGGCGGCGAAGCTGCCGCTCGCGATTGCCCATGCGCCGGGCCACATGTTGATGACGGATATCGCGAACGCGTCGCTAGCCGTGTTCTGAACGCCGCGGCGCGCGTTGCGCCGCATCGCTGAAGGGCTTCCCGTTCGTCGAACGAAATCTGGCCGCGCCGACCAGAGGGGCTGTCTCATTTCTTCGAATCACATCAGGCGTTCGGGCGGCGCCACACGTTCCCTACGCGTCTATCAACAGGAGCAACAGATGGACAGCAAGACACTCGCGGCAATCGCAGACGAGCCCGCCGAAACGGCCGGTGCGACCCGGCTTTCGTGGTATGCGGAAGCCGGTCCGCGCGCGCAGCGCGCGTTCTGGAGTTGCAAGGTCGGCTACATGCTCGACGGCATGGATACGCAGATGCTCTCGTTCGTGATCCCGACGCTCGTCGCCACATGGGGCATCTCGTTCGCGGATGCGGGCTTCATCGGCACGATGACCCTGCTGTCGTCGGCGCTGGGCGGCTGGATCGCGGGCATCCTGTCGGACCGCATCGGCCGCGTGCGCACACTGCAACTCACCGTGCTGTGGTTCGCCGTCTTCACCGGTCTGTGCGGGCTTGCGCAGAACTACGGGCAGTTGCTGGCGGCGCGTGCATTGATGGGCTTCGGCTTCGGCGGCGAGTGGACGGCGGGCGCCGTGCTGATCGGCGAAGTGATCCGCGCACGTGATCGCGGCAAGGCCGTGGGCCTCGTGCAGTCGGGATGGGCGCTCGGCTGGGGGCTCGCCGCCCTGCTCTATGCGGTCCTCTTCTCGGCCATGGCGCCGGAACTCGCGTGGCGGGCGCTCTTCCTGATCGGCCTCGTGCCCGCGCTGCTCGTGCTGGTGATCCGCCGCTATGTGAAGGAGCCCGAGGTTTTCGAACAGGCGAAGGCCACGCAGCGCGACACGCACGACAAGCCGCGTTTCACCGATATCTTCGCGCCGAAGCTGCTCTCCACGACGCTGCGCGCCGCGCTGCTCACGACGGGCGCACAAGGCGGCTACTACGCGATCACCACGTGGCTGCCCACGTTCCTCAAGACGGAGCGCCATCTCACGGTGATGGGCACGGGCGGCTATCTGGCGATGATCATTGCGGGCTCCTACATCGGCTATCTGTCGAGCGCATGGCTCACCGACCGTCTTGGCCGCAAGCCGAATTTCATTCTGTTCGCCGTGGGCTCGATGGCTATCGCATTCGCCTACACGTCGCTGCCGCTCACCAACACGTCGATGCTGTGGCTCGGCTTTCCGCTCGGCTTCTTCGCCTCCGGCATTTTCTCCGGCATGGGCGCGTTTCTCACCGAACTCTTTCCGACTCGCGTGCGCGGCTCGGGACAAGGCTTCTGCTACAACGTCGGCCGCGCGATCGGCGCGCTCTTTCCCGTGCTGATCGGCTCGTTGTCGAAACAGTTCGGCCTTGGCACCAGCATCGGCATCTTCGCGGTGGCCGCGTATGGCGTGTTGATCATCGCCGCCCTGACGTTACCCGAAACACGCGGGCGTGAACTCGAATCCGCCTGAATGCCGCGCCTGATCGTACGCGCATCCGATCAACCGAATCCGTATCACGACCTCATCGACATCGCACCATGAATCACGTTCACGTACCCGAGGCTTGCACGCCGTCCCGCTGGCAGTTCTGGATCGACCGCGGCGGCACGTTCACCGATATCGTCGCGCGTCGCCCCGATGGCTCGCTGACTACGCACAAGCTGCTTTCCGAGAACCCGGAGCAATACCGCGATGCAGCCGTCGCGGGCATCCGCCACCTGCTCGGCTTGCGCGCGGACCAGCCGATCACGCCGCGCGACGTCGAGATGGTCAAGATGGGCACGACCGTCGCGACCAATGCGCTGCTCGAACGCAAAGGCGAACCCGTCGCGCTCGTGACCACGCGAGGCTTTCGCGATGTGCTGCGGATTGCCTATCAAAATCGCCCGCGCCTGTTCGACCTCGATATTGCACTGCCCGAAGCGCTGTATCAGCGCGTGATCGAAATCGACGAACGCATGAGCGCGCAAGGCGATGTGGTCGTACCGCTCGATCTTTCCTCTACGGAAGCCGCGCTGCGCGAGATCTACGATGCTGGCATTCGCGCCCTCGCCATCGTGCTCGTTCATGGCTACCGGTACACCGGACACGAAAGCGAAGTCGCGGCACTGGCGAGGCGTATCGGCTTCACACAGGTTTCCGTTTCGCACGAAGTCTCGCCGCTGATGAAGATGGTGTCGCGCGGCGACACCACCGTGGTCGATGCGTATCTGTCGCCCATCCTGCGCCGTTACGTCGATCAGGTGGCGAGCGAAATGCCCGGCGTGAATCTGCAGTTCATGCAGAGCAGCGGCGGTCTCACGCGCGCCGATCTGTTCCAGGGCAAGGACGCGATTCTCTCGGGACCGGCGGGCGGCATCGTCGGGATGGTGCGCGCGGCGCAGGCGGCGGGCTTCGAGCGCGTGATCGGGTTCGACATGGGCGGCACGTCGACCGATGTGTCGCACTACAACGGCGAGTTCGAGCGTGTGTTCGAAACGCAGGTAGCGGGTGTGCGCATGCGCGCGCCGATGATGAGCATCCACACGGTAGCCGCCGGCGGCGGCTCGATACTCGGCTTCGACGGCGCGCGTCTGCGTGTCGGTCCCGACTCGGCCGGCGCGAATCCCGGCCCGGCTGCTTATCGCCGCGGCGGTCCGCTCACGGTGACCGACTGCAACGTGATGCTCGGCAAGATTCAGGCGGACTACTTCCCGCGTGTGTTCGGACCGCACGCGAATGAAGCTCTCGATCGCGAAGCCGTCGCAGCGCGTTTTCACGCGCTTGCAGAAGACATTTTCGCGGCGACGGGACAACGGCGCACGCCGGAAGAAATTGCGGAAGGCTATCTGGAGATCGCGATTGGCAGCATGGCGAATGCGATCAAGAAGATTTCGGTGCAGCGCGGTCACGACGTGTCGCAGTACGTGCTGACGACTTTCGGCGGCGCGGGCGGCCAGCATGCATGCGGCGTCGCCGACGCGCTCGGCATGACGAGCGTGTTCGCGCATCCGCTGGCGGGCGTGCTGTCGGCGTTCGGGATGGGACTCGCCGACCAGACCGCGATGCGCGAGCGTGCACTCGAAATCGTACTCGACGAGACGTCGCTTGCCACCGTCGATGCGGCGCTCGATACGCTCGTCGACGAAGCCACTCGCGCATTGCTCGACCAGAACGTCGACGCCGCGCGCATTTCCACGGTGCAGCGCGTACACCTGCGCTATCAGGGCACCGATTCAGCGCTCGCAGTGAATGCGGGCAGCGTCCAGTCGATGCGTGAAGCATTCGAAGCCGCCTATCGTCAGCGTTACGCGTTTCTGATGGCGGACACGCCGCTCGTGGTCGAACTCGCCTCGGTCGAGGCGATCGGTCATTCGGATACGCAACCGTCGACGGACAGCGTCGCCGTTCGCCCGGCCGGCGAAGCGCCCGCCCGGGCCGCCGTCGTCCGCATGTATTCGGGCGCGCGATGGCACGACGCGTCGCTCTTTCTTCGCGATACGCTGATGGCGGGCGACACGCTCGACGGCCCCGCCATCATTGCGGAGAAGAACGGCACCACCGTGGTCGAACCCGGCTGGCAGGCGGCCCTCACCGAAGACGGCAACGTCGTGATGACACGGGTGCTGCCGCTGCCCACACGCCGCTCCATCGGCACACAAGCCGACCCCGTGCGGCTCGAAATATTCAACAACCTGTTCATGTCGGTCGCGGAGCAAATGGGACTGCGCCTGCAGAACACCGCGTACTCGGTCAACATCAAGGAGCGGCTCGATTTCTCGTGCGCGATCTTCGACGCCGCCGGCAATCTGATCGCGAATGCGCCGCACATGCCCGTGCATCTGGGATCGATGGGCGAAAGCATCCGGACCGTCATCGAACGCAATCGAGGCAGGATGCGCGACGGCGACGTGTTCATGCTCAACGATCCGTATCACGGCGGCACGCATCTGCCCGACGTGACCGTGATCACACCCGTGTTCGCCGACAGCAGCGAAACGCCGCTCTTCTATGTCGGCTCGCGCGGCCATCACGCGGATATCGGCGGCATCACGCCCGGTTCGATGCCGGCCGCTTCCACGCATATCGAAGAAGAAGGCGTGCTGATCGACAACTGGCGGCTCATTTCGGCAGGCACGCTGCGCGATGCCGAAACGCGCGCGCTGCTGGCCTCCGGCCGTTATCCCGCGCGCAACGTCGCGCAGAACATGGCCGATCTGCGTGCGCAGGTCGCCGCCAATCAGAAGGGCGTGGACGAACTGCGCCGCATGGTCGCGCAGTTCGGCCGCGAGGTGGTGCTCGCGTTCATGCAGCACGTGCAGGACAATGCGGAAGAGGCCGTGCGTCGCGTGATCGGCGCGCTCAAGGACGGCACCTATCGCTATGAACTCGACAATGGCGCGGTAATCAACGTCGCCATTCGTGTCGATGCGGCAACGCGCAGCGCAACCGTCGATTTCACCGGCACGTCCGCGCAGTTGCCGAACAATTTCAACGCGCCCAGGGCGGTCTGCATGGCGGCCGTGCTCTACGTGTTCCGCACGCTGGTGGGCGACGACATTCCCCTCAACGCAGGCTGCCTGAAGCCGCTCTCCGTGATCGTCCCCGAAGGTTCGATGCTCAATCCCGTCTGGCCGGCCGCCGTTGTCTCTGGCAATGTCGAGACATCGTCTGCGATCACGAATGCGCTGTATGGCGCACTCGGCGTCGTTGCGTCGAGCCAGGGCACGATGAACAACTTCACGTTCGGCGATGCCCGCTACCAGTACTACGAGACGATTGCGGGCGGCAGCGGCGCGGGCCACGGTTTCGACGGCGTCGACGCGGTGCAGACGCATATGACCAACTCGCGCCTGACCGACCCCGAAGTGCTCGAATGGCGCTACCCGGTGCGGCTCGAATCGCATCTGATCCGGGTGGAGTCCGGTGGCGCGGGACGATGGACGGGCGGCAATGGCGCGATCCGGCGCATCCGTTTTCTGGCGCCGATGACAGCTTCGATTCTCTCGAACAATCGCATTCATGCGCCGTTCGGCGCGGCGGGCGGCACAGCGGGCAGACCGGGGAGGAATCGTGTCGAGCGTGCGGACGGCGAAATCGTCACGCTCGGACATATCGCCAGTGTCGAGATGGCTGCGGGCGATGTGTTCGTCGTCGAAACGCCAGGTGGTGGTGGTTTCGGGCAAACGTAAGCTGGTTTGCGGCATCGACACTTGCCGACTGCCTGCCGATGATCGAGTCGCGGCAGGCGCGTCGGCAATCCCGCGTCTTCACACCCTTTCAATTCTGGAAGCGCAACTGCGTCAGTGCAAATCTGACCGCGACGGGTTGCGTCTTGCAATCGCCCGATGTGCTGCCGGACTGCCGGGGAACGCGTCGGGCGGATGTCCAATCCGGCCATGTACCCCGCTGCCCAAGGCGGGTGTTGGTATTCCTGCCGGGCGCTCATGACTCGACGGCCTTCCGCTGCCCGCCTTACACTCTGTACAAGCCGGGCGTGGTTATTGCTGATCTCCTATCCCGGCATGCGGAACGATACCGGCTCGCCTCAAGCGTCACATCCGCGTGAGAACCCGGGGCGCCATGCTGGCTGTTCTCCTCTTGCATCGCATTCAGGCCGCACGTTGAGCGACAATTGATGGGGAATGAATTCGCCGCCGGCTGCGAAAGATTGTCGAGTTCGTCTGGCGCCCGCCGGACGCATCCAGAAATTTGCCGGGGAAACCGGAAAGAAGACAGCATATGCTCGAGGCGGTCAGCGACCATGGATGCGTGGGATGGAGCGGCGAAATGGCTCAGCGAATTCGCGAATTCGACTGGTCAGCGACGTCGCTGGGACCCATCGCCCAGTGGTCGAGCAGTCTGCGAGCGGCCGTTCAGATGTTGCTCGCCTCCCCCGTGCCTCTCGTCATGCTTTGGGACCGTGCTGGTTACATGGTCTACAACGATGCATACGCGATATTCGCGGGCGGTCGCCATCCGGTTCTGCTCGGCGCGCCGGTAGAAGAAGGTTGGCCGGAAGTTGCGGCGTTCAATCGCAACGTAGTCGACACCTGTCTGGCGGGTGGCACCCTGTCGTACCGGGACAAGGAACTCGTCCTTTACCGCAAGGGCGTCGCCGAAGACGTCTGGATGGACCTCTATTACAGTCCGGTGGTAGAAGACGACGGCGCGCCCGCGGGCGTTATCGCCGTTGTCATTGAAACCACAGAGCGTGTCATCGCCGAACGACGGCAACGGGAAGCCGAGTCGGCGCTGCTTCAGCTGACGCGCAACCTCGAAGAGAGAGTGGCCGACGCGGTGGCTGTTCGGGTGGAACTCGAAGAGCAACTGCGGCAAGCCCAGAAGATGGAAGCCATCGGTGCTCTGACGGGCGGCATTGCACACGACTTCAACAATGTGCTGCAAGTCGTCTCCGGCAATCTCCAGGTGCTTGCGATACAGGAACGGGGAAACTCGAATGTGCAAAAGCGTGTGGCGGCTGCCGCAACGGCCGTCGAACGCGGCGGGAAGCTCTCGTCGCAGTTGCTTTCATTCGCCCGACGCCAGCCGCTCTCGCCCACGGTGATCAATATCGGACGCATTTTCGAGGGTCTTGCCGATCTGCTGCAGCGGGCTTTGGGAGAGACTGTTTCCGTGCATATGTCGTTGCCGCCCAATCCCTGGTTGATTCAGGCTGATCGGAACCAGCTGGAGAATGCGATGCTCAACCTGCTCATCAACGCGCGTGATGCGCTCGATGGAGAGGGGCGAATCAGCGTCATCGCAGAGAACGTCGTCGTGGGCAAGAACGAAGCAACGCGGTCCGACATCTCTCCCGGAGAGTATCTACGCCTGACGGTGCAGGATGAGGGCCGGGGGATGTCGGCTGAAGTACTCGCGCGGGCGTGTGAGCCCTTCTTCACGACCAAGGAGGACGGCCGCGGGACCGGCCTGGGTTTGAGCATGGTCTTCGGCTTTGTCCGGCAAAGCGGCGGCCACCTTTCCATCGAGAGCAAGGTCGGTCACGGCACGTCGGTTCAGATGTATTTCCCCCGAACCGCCGTGGCGGAAACGGTCGCCGACGTACGCGACGCTGCCGCGCACGTCGGCCGCAATGAAACGGTTCTGGTCGTCGAGGACGATGCCGGCGTACGTGCAACCTCCGCCGAACTGTTGCGCGAACTCGGCTACAAGGTCATTGAAGCTGTTAACGGGGACGCGGCGTTGGCGCTATTGAAAAACGGCGTCGGTGTCGACCTGGTGTTCACGGATGTTGTCATGCCTGGAACGGTCAAGAGCGCGGACCTCGCCGCCTGGGCGAAAAGCCGCGCGCCGGCGATTCCCGTGCTTTTTACGTCCGGGCACACGCGCGACATGATCTCGAAAAATAACATCCTCGCACCCGACGTCAAGCTGCTGCAGAAACCCTATCGCCCCGAGACGCTTGCCCAGATGGTCCGCGACCTCCTTTCCAAGTCCGTATAGGACTGCAATTCGCGCGTCGCATGGTCTCGGCATCGGAATCCTGTCTGCGCAGGGTTGGTGCTTATATAGCAAATGTTGCATCGCGCGCACTTCGGAACATCAATGATCGTTCGCGGGCTTCAGGCGTTTGTAGCGATAAACCGTCTTTTCGGTGCCAGCCCCCATAGGGAGCCATAGCAGCGTCATGTGATAGCTCATATGGGTCCACGTGGTGAGCAGAATGTCGCCGTTGCTATCGAGCCTCACCGAACGGCCGGAAAAGAAGTAGTTCGGGCCGTACTCGCTCCGTGACGATTGCTCCGGCGTGACCCAACTGATGACGCCTGCCTCGCACGATACCTTGACGACATCGCTGAATCTCGTGCGAAAGCTACCCGCCTCCGAGGTGCCATAGTATGTCGTGACCATGTAGTTGCCGTCGGCATTCTTTCGAAAATCTGCGGTATCGGGCGCGATGCGACGGCCGTTCGCTTCCCTTCTGTAGCCTGCGCGTATCGCTTCGGCTGCTTCAGGGTTCTCCACCTGGAATATTTCGTCCGTGAACGGCAATACGCCGCCTGGCCCATAGCCTTCAACGATCTGTCGTACCCGGCCTTCATAAAGACCGCTCACGTCAGGACATTCGGGGGATAGCACGGCCTTTGCGTTGTTGGCTGTGTAATCAGCCGATTTGGGCGCCGATGTGCATCCACTAGCCAGCGCAACCATTGAAACTATCGCAGCAGCGTATATGCGAGGAGCGCGGAAAGCGTCGCGCGGTCTTGAGGATACGTGGTCATGATTCAATGTCGACATAGCGGAGAGGTAAGTGCACGATTGATCAGAAGCTGTGCGCCATCGGACCATTCGTCGGGGTTGTTGATCATATATGCGCGCACAGCTTGCAGTTCGTCTGCTGTTGTATGAAGCCCCGCCTCGTCGCACACGAGCCCCAGCGTGCGGCCATACTCCGCGCTTCCATGTACATATCCCGTGACATAGGTGGCGAGTTCTGTGGCAGGTGGGCCGCCTTCGACAAGCGCCTGATCAACACCCCGCTTCAGGTCATCAACTGACAGCGCGAAGCAACGTTGCGTCGCGACCAGAGAGACCAGAAGAGCAATCGTTATTCTTCTCTGCATTTCTGAAATCCACGCCGGATTCAATGCCGCTTTCCTGCTTTCCTGTTCTATGAATGAACGCACTTGGCGAACGCCAGTAACGCCGAGACGACTGCGAAAGAGAAGCAAGCTTTCCAGTTGCCGATGATCAGCGGCATCTTGGCCCGTTCATCGGGCGTCATGCCTCGCGCTCGCACGCCAAAGTAGACGAACGCAATGGATATGATCACAGACACAGCAATGTCGTACATAGAGCCGAAAACCTGGCTTCCGTAAGTTTGTGGCATTTGGGCGAATCCCTGTTTAGTTGTATTGCTAGAATTCTATGGATATCTGGTATAGCCCAGCATCTGGTTGACATATCTCGAGCGCCTGCCATTCACGCGCCATCTTTCACCTGTTGCAGTCCCTTCTTGCTCTGGATTCGATACGCATATTTGAAACTGATCGGTCGGATCGTCGACTTTGATAAGCGTCAGACCATAGCAGGTATGCTTTCCCCGCTCTACAAACTTCGACGCCACTTCATACGTTGCAACGTATGAGACGCCGACGACCTGATTCATAACATTGGCAGCCGCCTCCGTCCCGAATCCCACCAGAATGACTGCCGCGAGCACTGCCGTCGCCCAGGATTCTCCAATCCCCATCTGACGCTCTTGCGATGCATACCTTGGCGTGTACCAGGAGCCAACTAGCATTTTCTGAAGACGCCACGCGATGAATATCGCAACCGGAATCGCAAGTGGCACGATACGACTCCAGTATTCATGGCGAATCCGGAACGCAGGACCATTAAACGATGAGCCCCAAGCCAGGACAAGGGCCGTCACAAAAACTATTGAAAAGACACCATAGGAACTTCGACCATTAGCCACCGCTAGATCTCCCTGTTTTCAATTGCTTTTTCTTCTTCGCAGTAGCAATTCATTCTTGTCGTCGCCTGCTCTAGCGGATCCGCGGATGCGCTGAACCCCACAGCGCCAGTTGCTGGTTCGCTGCACCGATATCGGCCTGTGCCGGCGCTTCAGCAGCGTCGCATCGGCACTCAGTTCGGCGCTTTCACCTCGTATAGCTCGAGCGGAAGACCATCCGGATCCGCGAAAAAGACGAAGCGCCTGTTTGTGTATTCGTCGATACGCACGGCTTCAACCGACACACCTTTCGATTCAAGCAACGCTTTGCACGCGTCGACGTCGTCGACGCCAAAGGCAAGGTGACGCAAGCCACACGCTTCCGGATAGGACGGTCGCGCGGGAGCATCGGGAAACGAAAACAGCTCGATCTGCGATCCGTCTGGAAGCATGAGATCGAGTTTGTACGATTGTCGATGCTCCCTATAGTGCTCTGCCACGATCTGGAGGCCGAGGATCTCCGTGTAGAAGCGGCGAGACACCTCGTAATTCGAGCAAATGATAGCGGCGTGATGAATGTGGAGAAGCATGATGATGTCCTGCTGATGATCTGAAACGGACTGTACCGACCTTGCGGCCGTACCCGCAAGCCCTGGCCTTTCCTCATCGCACACTACGCGCGGCGCCTATAGCCGGATTTGAGCGCGTTCACGACAAGTTCCACCGCCCGTGATGATTTGCGGCGGCTCGGATAGTAGACATGATGCCCCGTAAACGTGGGAAACCAGTCTTCCAGCACGTAACCCAGCCGTCCGGCTTCAACATGCGCCTCAATGAGGTCCTTTGGTACATACGCGAGGCCGAAGCCGGCGAGCGCTGCATCGACCATCTGATACACGTTATTGAATACGAGCTGCCCCTCGACCCTAACCTGCAATTCCCGCCGCCCTTTGCTCAGCTCCCATGACAGCAGGGAATCCCTCGTAGGCAGCCGCAGGTTGATGCAGTTGTGCAATGTCAGGTCCTGCGGCGTCTTCGCCGGTGGTCTTGTCCGCAGATAGCCAGGGGCGCCGACGATAGCCATCGTCATATCCGGCGCAATGCGCACGGCGATCATATCTTTAGCAACCTGGTCGCCCAGCCGCACGCCGATGTCGTAGCGATCCGCGACGATGTCCGACAGGCCGTAGTCGTTCACGAGTTCGATTTTCAGCGCGGGATACTCGCGCAGTGGCGCCTGCAACCGCGGCCAGACATACGTGTTCGCGGCGTAATCGGTGGTCGTGATTCGCACCGTTCCGGCCGGCTGGTCAGTCAATGCGCGCAGCGATTCAAGTTCCGCCTGGATTTCCTCGAGCCTCGGCCCGATTGAGGCGACCAGCCGTTCACCCGCTTCCGTTGGTGAAACGCTGCGGGTCGTGCGCATCAGCAACGGCAGGCCCATGCGTTCTTCCAGAGCACGTACCGTGCGACTCAACGCCGATTGCGAGACGCCAAGCTGTGCCGCAGCCCGTGTGAAGTTTCGCTCGCGCGCGACTGCCATGAATGCTACGACATCGTTGAAGTTTTCCATCGATTAATGCTCCACAGCATAAGACCATGCCGATATTGCCATCTAGTCGCATGAATCGCCAGCGGTTAGATTAATGGCAGGAGGCTTGACGCCTCGATCACTTGGGAAACAGACATCATGGAACTGAAACGTGCGGGCTCCCAGCCCTCCATAAGAGGCCCCGAAGAATGGTTCACCGGCACGGTGCGTATCGATCCGCTCAACGCTCCGCCCCCGCCCGCACGCGTCTCGTGTGCGAGCGTCACGTTCGAACCCGGCGCGCGCTCCGCGTGGCACACCCATCCGCTTGGCCAGACACTGCTTGTTACGGCGGGATGTGGCTGGACGCAGTGCGAGGGGGAACCGCGCGTCGAGATTCGCGCCGGCGACGTCATCTGGTGCCCGCCCGGACACAAGCACTGGCACGGAGCCACATCGACAACGGCGATGACGCACATCGCCATCCAGGAGGCGCTTGACGGCAAGAACGTTGAATGGCTTGAGAAAGTGACCGACGAGCAATACCTCGGCAGCCACAAGCAGATGTGATGAGGCTCGCCGCAGCCATCGTCGTTTCCGGATTGTCCGGTGTTGCGTCGGCGGCAACCGCTGCTGACGCCGGACAAGCAGGCATAACGGTCGTGCACGGCGGATCTCAGCCCTCTGTGCAGGGCGGTGCTCGCATCAAGCATTGGCACGGCGCAACGTCCGGCACGGGCATGACGCATGTCGCACTGCAGGAGACGCTCGATGGCAACAATGTCAACTGGCTCGAACCCGTCACGGATGAGCAATTCCGCACGCCGTGACGAGAGAATCCGCCGCTTGCTCCGGCTGGTTCCCGTGGCAGGCGCAGTGATCCTCGCCGCATGCGCGCACATCGAAAGGACCGAAACCATGCAAGAACCACCCTCCCTCGCCGACCTGAAATCGGTGTCTCCCGCGTTCGAACGCTACACGACTGAAACCGTACTCGACGGTCTCTGGAAGCGGTCGCAGCTTTCGCCGCGCGACCGCAGCATCGTGACCCTCTCGGTGCTCGTCTCCCGAGGCCAGACCGTCGAGATGCCGTTCCATTTCCGGCTCGCGCTCGATAACGGTGTGAAGCCGGCGGAAATCTCCGAGATCATCACGCACCTGGCCTTCTATTCCGGATGGGCCAACGCGACCGCCGCTTCGGGCGTCGCCAAGAGGATCTTCGACGAGCGTGGCATCGGTGAGAGTCAGGTTCCTCCCGCTGATGTGGCGCGCCTGCCATTGAACGAAGCCGCAGAAAAGCAGCGCGCGCAGACAGTCGCGGAGAACTTTGGCGCGGTCGCACCGGGCGTCGTTCAATACACGACGGACATCCTGTTTCGCGATCTATGGCTGCGTCCAGGACTGGCGCCCCGCGACCGAAGCCTGGTTACGGTGAGCGCCCTCGTCGCAAACGGCCAGGTCGCGCAGATTCCGTATCACCTGAATCGCGCGATGGACAACGGACTCACAAAAGACGAGGCATCCGAAGCACTCACGCAACTGGCTTTTTATGCGGGCTGGCCAAACGTCTTTTCGGCGATGCCGGTATTCAAGGACGTGTTCTCGAAGCGTCCGGGCGTTTGAACGACCCGGTTCAACGCGCGCCCTATCCCGGCGCGCTCCCCCGATCATTGGAGAATCACGCGTATGCCGCACGTCATCGTAAAAGCCTGGCCAGGCAAGACGGAAGAACAGAAGCGACTGCTGGCCGAGGCAATCACCCGCGATGTGATGGAAATCCTCGGCTACCGTGCAGACTCTGTCTCGGTCGCTTTCGAGGAGGTTGCTTCGGAGAACTGGAAGAAGGAAGTTTATATCCCCGACATCGAGGCACGATCCGAAGTGCTTTACAAGAAGCCCGGATACAAAATGTAAAGCATATCGATATGTCTGATTCACATCTAACGGAAGCAGTGGGTCATTCGGTAGTGGCGACGCTGATGCCGGTGATGGCTGCCGTGCTTGCGGGTTTCCTCATCATTGGCGTAGCACTACCGGTACTGCCTTTGCATGTCAGCCATGACCTGGGTTTCGGAACAGTCGTCGTCGGGCTGGTCGCGGGTGCACAGTTCGCGGCGTCGCTCATTTCGCGCGTGTGGGCAGGGTCCTACGCCGACCGACATGGTGCGAAGCGCGGCGTGCTCACTGGCCTGATCGTGGCGGCGGTGTCCGGACTTCTCTACCTTCTTTCACTTGCTTTCGCCGACATGCCGGTGGTTTCCGTCATGGTGCTGCTCGTTGGCCGTGCGGTTCTCGGCGGAGCCGAGAGCTTCATCATCACGGGTGGCGTTGCCTGGGGTCTTGGGCTCGCCGACAAGGAACATGCCGGCAAGGTCATCGCCTGGGTGGGAACGGCGATGTTCGCCGCGATGGCGATAGGTGGTCCCGTTGGGACAACCTTATTTACGTCGTCAGGGTTCGTCGCCATCGCGCTTGTCACGACGGTGCTGCCGTTGATCGTGCTGGCATTCCTGATCCGCACGCGCCCGGTTCCGCCGCATCCTCGCGGGAAGCATTCGTCCTTCAGAACGATCCTGGCTGCGGTATGGCTGCCAGGGTTGGGCGCCGCGCTCGCGAGCATCGGCTATTGCGCCATTTTGACGTTTAGCTCGCTTCTTTATACAGGCATGCATTGGCAGCCGGTATGGATGGCATTTACGGCCTTCGGTGGCGCACTGATCCTGGCACGCACGATCGCGGGACATCTCCCTGACCGTTTCGGCGGTGCGAGAGTCGCACTGATTTTTGTCGTTATGCAGGCAGCAGGTCTTTTGCTGATGTCGCAGGCGAAAACGTCGTTGATCGCGTCTGCTGGGGCGACGCTTGCCGGTTTCGGCTATTCACTCGTTTATCCTGGACTCGGCGTTGAGGCTGTTCGCGGTACAACGCCCCAAAATAGGGGATTGGCAATGGGTCTCTACACCGTCTTTCTCGATGTCGCGATGGCTGCCGGCAGCCCCGCGCTCGGTTGGGTAGGTGGACACGCCGGTCTGGGAGCGGTCTTCCTGGTCAGTGCCGTGGTTGTTCTTTGCACCACCGGCGTAGCCGTCCGCCTGCTTTGCCGCCGTCCGGTAACTCGCTAGTGCGTCTGCAAGTGCTGGCGTGATCATCAACCTTGGGTTGTGAGTCATTCAGTCCACTCAGATCCCCTCACCTTGGGACGGGCTGAAGTTCAACGGAACAGGCTTCATCACGCAGCGTAAGCGGCCAACGCCTCCAACGGCACGTGCAGATTCTTGTCCTTGGCGAACGCTTCCATCACGTAGTCAAGCGTTGCCTGCACGCGTGGCGCCATCAATGCCCGATGCGGATACTGCACGACCATCTCGTAGTCCCCAGCATGGTGATAGCGATGAAGAACCACCTTCAACGCGCCAGAGCGGAGGCTTTCCCACGCAAGATGAACGCCAACCTGTCCGATACCCACGCCATCGCGTGCGGCCTGCACGACGGCTTCGGGCGCGGACAACGTCAACACAGCAGCATTCGCAGGATCGAATGTGGTGACGCTGCCGTTTTCCGCGCTGAAACTCCACGGAGACAACTGTCCGCCAAGAAACCGCCGCGCAATGAGCCTATGCGTTCGCAGTTCCTCGGGAGTCTGGGGAATCCCGTGGCGCTCCAAGTAGTTCGGGGATGCGACCAGCACCCTGTTCAGTCGAAATATCGGCCGCGACACCAGGTTCGAATCTCGAATGTCACCGCCCCTTATCACGAAGTCGTAGCCGTCGCGTACGAGGTCAACAACCCTGTCGTCGAAATCGACCTCGACGGACAACGCAGGATAGCGACTCATCAGCCCCGGCAGCACGGGCATCAGTTGCTCGCGTCCGAATGCCCAGCTCGTGGAAATACGGACACGTCCGCTGGGGCCGCCCCGATGCGTTGCGACCGTATCGACGGCTGCATCGAGCGCCGCGAGTGCGACACGGGCCTGGCGAAGGAATGCCTCTCCCTCCTCAGTCAGCTTGATGGTCCGCGTCGTACGGTTCATCAACCGTACTCCCAATGCTTTCTCCAGGCTGGCGACGTTCTTGCTGACTGCGGCAGAGGATATGCGAAGTATTCGACCTGCTGCCGCAAAACTGCCCGCGTCCGCCGCCTGAACGAAAGAGAGAATCGCGCGAACGCGTTGCGATGAGTCCAAGTCGACCTCCGTGGGTTAGCACGCGCCGGGGCATGCAAGGACGCCCTTCGTCGGAAGACGCCATTATCAACCTTAGGTTAAGAGCGGTTCAACCCGCCCGTAGCTTCTGGTTAAACCCGATGACGGCCAGAATGACGGAAATCGACAAACTCATCGCAAAGGACGTATTCCGATGTTGGCAACCATCATCTATGACAGTGGCTACGGCCACACCGAAAAACAGGCACATGCAGTCGCAGAAGGTGTGCGTCGCGTACCGGGAGCCGAAGTGAATCTGGTCGCAGTGACGGACGGTGACATCCCTTGGGAAACGCTTGCCGCCAGCGATGCCATCATTTTCGGTTCACCGACGTACAACGGAACCATCAGCGCCCGCCTCAAGAAATTCATGGAGGACTCGACCCGCACGGCGTGGATACCGCAAACCTGGCGCAACAAGATTGCCGCAGGCTTCACCAACTCCGGGGCCCAGCATGGCGACAAGCTGAACTCGCTGGTGACGATGGCGCTGTTCGCGGCCCAGCACGGAATGATCTGGGTCGGGCTCGATCTGTTTGCAGGACGTGGAGCGGACGAACGGAACCGGATCGGTGGCTGGCTGGGCGCAATGGCGCAATCCGACGATGTATCTCCGGATCTCTCGCCGATCGCCAGCGACCTGGAGACAGCCGCTCATCTTGGCCAGCGTGTCGCCGAGCTGGCAAGCCGGTTCAAGGTCGCTGCCTGACGGCGCACACGAGCAATACGCATCGCCTCGCGCATTTCCGGATCGGAAGGACGATGAGCTTTCACCCTACTGCCGTTTCCATCCGATCGACGCAGTTCTTCCCAGGATTCCCGCCATGAAACTCCTTTGCCTCGATATTCCGCTGCCGGGCAGTAGCCCCGAGAAGTACCAGCCTTATCTGCTGGACGAAACCCGCCATTGCTGGCAACTCTATAAGAGCGGCATTGTGCGAGATATCCATTTCCGTCAGGACCGCCCCGGTGTCGCCATCATTGTCGAATGTGATTCAGTGGATTCCGCAAGAAAGTACCTTGGCGAATTTCCACTAGCCAAGATTGGCTTGATTGATTGGGAAATCATTCCTCTTGGCCCTTTCATGGGCTGGGAAGCACTCTTTGCTTCCGGCCAAACCTGAACGGAATGCATTGAATCCGCCCATCAGCAGGCATCTGCAGTGCAGGCAAGCCATCTCTGGCACGCCGACTCTCTCTCAAGACCCAACGCTCTTCTTTCAGGTGCTACATGGCGACTACTATCCCTGCCTTTCGGCTGAACGCCGATACAGAAATACCAGCCGTCGGATTCGGCACTTACCTGATACAGCCCGACGAAACAGCTGCTGCAGTCGGTGCTGCAATTGCAAGCGGATATCGTCACATCGATACAGCGTCAGTTTACGAAAATGAAGAAGGCGTCGGTGAAGGGATCCGTACCGGCCTGAAAACGACTCGACTGTCTCGCGAAGATATCTTCGTGACCACCAAGCTTTGGCCGGGCAATCCCGGTTGGGGGGAGCGGCCGAAGTCCGAACCGGAGGTACTTGCAGAATTCGATGCGAGCCTTGCGAGACTGGGTCTCGACTATGTCGACCTGTACCTGATTCACTCTCCCCATGGCGGAACACAACGTATCGGACAATGGCGAGCACTCGTGCAATTGAAGCAGGCCGGCAAGGTACGCAGCATCGGTGTCAGCAACTTCAACCAGAAGCATCTGGAAGAACTCAAGGCAACGGGATTGCCAATGCCGGAAGCCAATCAGATCGAGCTTCATCCGTGGTCGCAGAAGCCGGCGTTGATCGCCTGCATGCGAGAAAACAGCATTGCGCCAATCGCTTATAGCAGTCTGGCACCGCTCTCCACCTGGCGAGCCGGCCCCGGGCAGGAGAGCGCCAAAACGGACAAGATGAAGGCGGACAGTCATGTCTTCATCGATATGGCGGCAAAATACGGGGTTTCCGAAGCCCAGCTTCTTCTGCGCTGGGGCGTCCAGAGCGGATATGCAGTACTTCCCAAGAGTTTGAATCCGCAGAGAATGCGTCAAAACCTCGATCTCTTCCGGTTCTCGATCGATAGCGAAGACATGGACCTGATCAAGACCATGGACCGGGGCGACGGCATAGCCTGGTCGATGGGCGACCCGACATCGATTGAGTGAGCGCGAACGGCTCACCTCCGCGCCTGGTTCTGACCAGGCGTCATGAATCGACGTCCATCGCGTCATCGGCTGCGGGGGCTGGTGGCTCCTTACCCAGCCTGCTGACGTTGGCACTCGTCTCCGCCTTTTGGGCTTGCTGCTGCGCAGGCGACAACGAATTCCATTGCTCTTGCGCTTCTGCTTGCTGCTGCTGGATCCTGCCGCCCAATGGCAGTTGGGTGGGAAACTGGCCCGGTGCCCTCGGTTGGCGCGGCGCGTTGTGCATCGGTGGGTTAGACGGATCTGGTCCATGCGGCGCCTGGCCCAGATTCTCGCGATGCCACATGTTCATCATCTGCTGACCCACGAATGGCGAAACGCCCCGGTCGCTTTTTACTCTTTCGATGGGACGATTGGCCGACGCATCTCCGTTCGCGTCTTGTTTTGCGGCCGGCTCTCTTCTCGTCACCTCACCGGTGTTCAGTTTTTCTCCCTTGGTGCCGTCCGTGTTGATATGAACGCGAGGCAGCGGGCTTTCGGCTGAGAACTCAGCCTCACGAGCCTTTCGTAGCTGATCGAGCCTGTTGCCGGCTGCATCCTCGCTGAGCGGACGGAATCTCTCTTGCACGCCGTGCTTGACTGCCGGAGACGTGAATCGATCTTTGCTCGGGTCAACCGGGCTGACGACGCGCTCTCCTCTGGCGTTATAGGGCGAATAAGCTCGCGCAGTCGCATCGAGCAACTCGCTCATATTGGCGTGTTTTTCTGATTTTCCGTCGCTTCCTAATGTGCCTTTTCCCTGTTCGCCCGCTTGATGCATTTCGCGCATCGATGTGAACACCGTATGGGCTGCGGAATCCTTGGCGTAGTCATGCTGCGTGCCATCGTAGAAGGGCTTTGTATGAAACTGCAGCGTCGGAACCTTGTGTTCGTTGACATTGAATCCCGTGGGGGTCGGCTTCGCCTTGCGTCCCAGGATCCTGGTTTCGGCCGAATCTACTTTCTCCACGGCGGAAACGGACGGCGAATGATCACCCGCCTTGGGAGCAGCGGACTTGGAATAAAGTTGATCCGGTGTCGTGCGCATGAATGCGCTTACCGGCGAATCCAGTGGCTTCTCCGGATGCGCGCTGAGGTTTGCCGTGCTTTCCTGTTGTTTCAACTGCTCGCCCGCATTCGCGAGGTTGTTTATTTTGCCCTTGTCGACTTCGGTGATGCCGGAACCCAATGCGCCCATGGACTTCACTTCCTCATTCCACTTCGGCAGGTCCTCTCTTCCGTTGGGCGTACTCTTCCCGGCACCCGATTGCTTCTGCTTCCGCGACGGCGGCATGCCAGGCGGCAGATTGGTCGCTTTGCGCTTCTGCGCGCTGGCCGTCGTGGCTGCAGTTTGACCAGACCCGCTGGCCTGCGTCGTGTGACTCGCGGCGGGAGTCGTACCTTTGACCGAAACCATAGCGAAAGCCTCTCCATAACATGACGGTTTTGAACGTTCATGTTAGGTCTGCCAGACCGGCGATCATGCGGGAAAGTGCTGTGACGTCGCGCCGCGCGAAGTTTTGCTGACACGTGTCAGCCGGCACGGCAGAGGGGTGTCGTTCCGGCGTCCGATCGCGACTTGGTGGAGCGCGCTCTCTGCGCTGCGAGGACGATGTGACTCAGTCGTCGCCGGCCGGATCGGCACTCGCCGACACCTGTTCCCACGCCTGCTCGATCGCCTGCAGTGCGCTCAGCACGATCGAGCGGTTCAGTGCCGCGGCCAGCACGCCGTCACGCTCGGCGTACGCCTCGCATAAGCGCTGATGATCCGCGCAGGAACGCAGCATACGACCCGGCAGAGAAGTGCTGAGGCGGCGCAAGCGATTCGTGCGCATACGCATCGAGTCGAGTACTTCCTTGAAGATGCGGTTGCCGCACACGCGCAGTTCTTCGTCGCGGAAGGCGACGTTCGCCCAGAAATACCCGTCGACGTCGCCTTGCGCGGCCACATCCGCCAGACGTCGATGCGCGCGCCAAAGCGATTCGATATCGTCCTCCGTCGCGCGCTCGACGATCGCCATGGAAACCTGCGCATACAGGATCCCGCGCAACTGATAAATCTCGCGCACATCCTGCAACTGCACGGACGAGACGCGCGGGCGCCGTCGCGGCGACCAGTCGACGAGCCCTTCGCGCGTCAGCACGAACAGCGCTTCGCGCACAGGCGTCCGGCTGACGTTGAAGCGCTTCGCCAGATCGACGGAGTTCAGGTCGTGGCCCGGCAGCAAGCGCCCTTCGATGATGCCGCGCGCCACCCAGTCGACGATCTCGGCAACGGCTGACGCTTCGCCGGACGATGCGTCACTGGCGAACGGTTCGCCGTCTGCATCGAGTGCGCTTCTGTCGACATTCTGGGGCATCGCAGTGTCCTGATGAGGCCCGGCCCAACGGTCCGGCGCCGGCCCCGATTCTATCAAACAGCGGCTTCTGCGCCGTCTCCGGCAAGGCTTGCCGCCGCACGGTGCGAATCCGTAAAGTGTGCACACCTGCAAACCAAACCTTGCGTTCATTGGGTATATTTCGTTAGAGTAAACCTAAACTGTCGACACTTAACTTTTCCGCGTGCGCTTCCGCATGATCGAATACGACGCGACAAAACACGCTCAAACACATCCACGAACTCCCGCCGCTCATCGCCGCGTAGACGACCTTCAGTGCACACACGACCGTCATCTCAACCTGAGGCGCGCGTTTGCGCCGAATCACATCGACTCTCAACCAGAAAAGAAAAGGAGACACTCATGTCCGTCATCGATCGCCGCCGCTTCCTGAAGACGGGAGCCGCCGGCGCCTTCGCCGCAGCGGCCAGCGGCTCGACCGTCTATGCGCAATCGTCCGACGCCGCGAAGGCGGCGCCTGCATCGAATGCGGCGAGCAGCATCAACGCACGCCCGCCGAAGGTCACGCGCATCCTCGCGGAATACATCGTGAAGACGGGCTATCAGGATCTGCCGGCATCCGCGCGCAAAGAGGGAGTACGCACGCTGATGAACTGGGTCGGCGTCGCTGTCGGCGGCTCGCACGACGAGACGGTGAACCGCGCGGTGGCCGCCCTCACCCCGTTCTCGGGGCCGCCGCAGGCGAATCTGCTGGGCCGCACCGAGCGCTTCGACATCATGAACGCGGCGTTCATCAACGGCGTCAGCAGCCATATCTTCGACTACGACGATACGCACCTGAAGACGATCATTCATCCGGCCGGGCCCGTCGTATCGGCGATCCTCGCGTACTCTCAATACCATCCGGTATCGGGCAAGGACTTTCTGAACGCGCTGGTGCTGGGCGTCGAAACGGAACTGCGGATCGGCAATGCGGTATATCCGAATCACTACGATGTCGGCTGGCACATCACGGGCACGTGCGGCGTGTTCGGTTCGGCTGCGGCAACGGGCAAGCTGATGGGCCTGAGCGTCGAACAGATGGTGTGGGCGTTGGGGCTCGCCGCCTCGCAACCGGTCGGGCTGCGCGAATCGTTCGGCTCGATGAACAAGAGCTTCAACCCCGGACGCGCGGCTGCCAACGGCATCTTTGCTGCGCTGCTCGCGGGCCAGAACTACACGAGTTCGGACGGCATGATCGAAGCGAAGCGCGGCTGGGCCAATACGATCAGCACGAAGCAGGACTATCGCGAGATCACGGAAGGGTTGGGCCAGCATTACGAATCGACGCTGAATACGTATAAGCCGTTCGCGTGCGGCATCGTCATTCATCCCGCGATCGACGCGGCGATCCAGCTACGCAATCAATATCATCTGCAGCCAGATCAGATCGAGCGCATCGATCTGCGCGTGCATCCGCTCGTGATCGAACTGACCGGCAAGCAGACGCCGCAGATCGGCCTCGAAGGCAAATTCAGCATCTATCACGCGGTGGCGATTGCCGTGATCGACGGCGCGGCGGGCGAAAAGCAGTTCAGCGACGCGAAGGTGCGCGACCCGGTCACCGTTGCCTTGCGCGAAAAGGTGAATCCGATCGTCGATTCCGCGATCAAGCCGGAGCAGGTGGATATGACGATCACGCTCAAGGATGGCCGCAAGCTGCACAAGTTCATCCAGCATGCGATCGGCAGCACCGAGGTGCCGATGACGGATCAGCAACTGGAGAAGAAGTTTTCCGATCTCTCCGACGGCATCCTGTCGCCGGAGAGGACCCGCGCGCTGATCGACAAGTGCTGGCATGTCGAACAGTTGCAGAGCGCGGCTGAGATCGCATTGGCGGCACTGCCGCACTAGCGCTCGACTGCACCGCCGCCGTTTCGTCGACGAATCGCCGCGACTTCAAGGTCCGCGGCGTTAAACTTGCAGCGTTCCCGTCACTTCGCCTGAGCCGACGCTGCATGGACCTCAAGCAAATCCAGTATTTCATCGCCCTGTTCGAGGACGGCTCCGTGACGCGCGCGGCCAAACGGCTGAACATCGTGCAGCCCGCGCTCAGCATGCAGATTGCGAAGCTCGAAGCGGAACTGGGGCAGACGCTGTTCGAGCGCGGTCCGCACGGCATGACACCTACGGATGCCGCCCGTCTGATGTATCGCCTCTACACGCCGATCATGCGCGACATCGAGCATGCGCGCGTGCAGTTGAGCCGGCAAGACGTGATCGTCACAGGGCGCGTGTCGCTCGGGATGGTGTCGTCGGAAACGGAGAGCGTGCTGGCAGAATCGCTGGCGAAGT
The DNA here is from genome assembly GCF_017104565.1 of Paraburkholderia sp. Tr-20389. Lineage (GTDB taxonomy): Bacteria > Pseudomonadota > Gammaproteobacteria > Burkholderiales > Burkholderiaceae > Paraburkholderia. The sequence goes on from NZ_JAAGPD010000001.1 coordinate 434,815, forward strand.
TCAACGCGCTGTTTCCTCAAGTGGAGGTGTCCGTCGCGGACGGCTTCAGCGCGCAATTGATAGACGGCGTCGAAGCGGGACGGCTCGACGCCGCCATCATCAACAAGCCGCGCGGACGGCTCGCGCTCGACATGCAACCGCTGCTCGTCGAAGAGATGGTGTTTGTGACAGGACTCGCGTGCCGCGTCGAATTGCCCGAAAGCATCGACCTGTCGAATCCGCCCGCTGTCGAACTCGTGCTGCCGACGCGCCGCAACGGCTTGCGTGGCGCGCTCGATGCCGCGCTGATGGCCGCGAATATCGTCATCAAGCCGACTTTCGAAATCGATCTGCTGAGCACCATCGTGCAGTTCGTCGAGCAGAGCCCCGTCGCGACGATACTGCCGCGCGTCGTCGTGCAGCGCAAAGTGGACGAAGGCACGTTGCGCGCGCACAGAATCGGCACGCCGCCCATTCTTCGGCACATCGTTCAGGTCTCGCATCCGAAGCGGCCCATCGGACCTGCTGCGCAAGCACTGATCGATATCATCGCCGAAGAAATCCGCCGCGTCACGAGAAGCGCGGCGGACGAAGCCTGACAGGCGTCAACCCGTCACTTCGCGTTGCGGCACGGCCGGCTGATCGAGCTTGCCCCGCGTCTCCGGCACGATGAACGCGCCGATCAGGAAGATCACGCTGATCGCGCCGACGAAGATCGCGAGCATCAACGGCAGTTCGCTCGTTTCCTTCGCGACCAGCGAAACAACGGTCGGCATCATGCCGCCTATCGCAAAGCCGATGTTCCATGACAGCCCCGTTCCTGTCGCGCGGATCGCGGTCGGGAAACGCTCGTTGAGGAAAATCAGGATCGGCGCATAACCGGCACTGCCGAGCGCGCTCAGAATGACCGCGTAAATGCCGAGCGTGACGATATCGTTCGCGGTCGGCAGCAACAGATAGATCCCAGGCAATGCAACGAGTCGAATCAGCCCGATCCACACGAACGCACGCTTGCGGCCGATGAACGTGCTGAGATGCCCCGCCGCCACCGAAGCGATCACGACCGCGATACTGCACAGCATCAGGATCGCAGCAGCCGCGCCGTTAGGCGTATGGCTCACCACTTTGAGGAACGTCGGCAGATAGCCCGAGGTGAGGTAATAACCGCTGCCGCCGCCGACCGTCAGCAGCAGATTGACGAACAGGATCGAACGGAAGTCGCGCGAGAACAACGTGCGCAGCGGCGAGCGCACGATTTCGACGGGCGCGTTGCGATGCTGCGCGGCGGCCTTCGCGGCCTTGTCCGCCGCGAGCTTGCGCCACAACGGCGACTCTTCGAGGCTGTTGAACACGAAGAGGCCGAGCACCGAACTGATGATCCCCGTGAAGAACATGCAGCGCCAGCCCCACACTTCGAACTGATGACCCGGAAACAGCGTGGACATCAACAGGTACGTGAGCGACGCGAGCAGCGCGCCCATTCCCGCGCCGCCGCCGCCGATCAGCCCTGACACGGCGCCGCGATATTTCGGCGCGACGGATTCCGTGCCGATCGTATGCGTCGACGCCACCACGCCGCCGACGAACACACCCTGGACGAGACGCAGCAGCAGAAAGACGACGGGCGCGGCCAGACCGATCTGATGCACTGTAGGCAGCGCGCCGAACAACGCCGTCGACACACCGACGCCGACCACGGCGATGATCATCGCGCCCTTACGCCCGTGACGGTCGGCGTAAGAGCCGAACAGCGCGGAGCCGAGCGGCCGCATCAGCAACGTCACCGCGAACGACGCATAGACCGCCGCGAGCGACAGCATCGCATGCTCGGATGGGAAGAACAGGCGCCCGACGACAGGCGCAACGTACAACAGCACGAACAGGTCGAACAGATCGAGTGCCCAGCCGAGACACGAGGCGAACACTGCGCCCATCACCTGCCGCTGGTCGATAGCCGGCACGGCGGCGCTATTTTGCGCTGCTACGGACATCATTCATCTCCTTGAATGGTCACCGGACCATTTCTCTTTTGAATCCGGTGAAAATGGCACCTTGTATCTGCGTGCTCTGGTTGGCGTTAATGAAATGGCTATGGCGTCGGAACAAGCGGCGCGGTTTGCGTCGCGCCTGCCCTGCTCCGTTGCACGACCATCTCGTCGGCGATTTTCTCGGCGATCATGATGGTCGGAATGTTCGTGTTCGCCGACGGCAGCCGTGGCATCAGCGAGGCATCGACCACACGCAGACCGCGTGTGCGATGCACGCGGCCTTGCGTATCGGTGACACTGTCCGCGTTGCGCGCGTCGCCCATGCGGCATGTGCCGCTCGCGTGCCACACGCCGAATACGTTCGCGCGGATGAAGCCGTCGAGTGTCTGCCTGTCTGCGAGCAGCGCGGCCATACGCTGGCCGCGCGTGAAGAAACGTTCGATCAATGCGCGCCTGAAAGGCGCAGGCGCGTCGAGCAGCACGCCGAGCATCGAAGTCAGTAACGCATTGCCCGGTCCCACTCGGCTAAGTGCTTTCACCCGCGCCGAAAACGCGGCGGGGAAGAAATCGCGTTCGTTGCAGCCCAGTCCTGAGGCCTTCACGACTTGCGCGAGCATTCGGACGCCGACTGCAAGCCGTTCGAGATCGCGCGGATCATCGAGCAGATTGAGTTCGACGCGAGGTGCGACGAACGCATCCGAAGAAACGAGCTGCACCCGGCCGCGCGAATAAGGCCGGTTGCACCAGAGAAAGAACAAGCCGAGCCGGTTGCCGAGCGCATGCCACGCAGCGCGCGTCGCACTCGACAGGTAAAGATCGGACACTTCGCTGCCGTCCACGCCGGAACTCACGCGTGCGGCCATCATGCTCGCGCGCCTGCGCGACAACGGCATGCGGAATTGCGGCGCGAGAAAATGGCAGAACGTAAGCGACGGATGGTCCTGCAAGTTGCGCCCGACGCCTTGCAGATCGACACGGCATTCGATACCGAGCGCATCCAGTTCGTCGCGCGGTCCGATGCCGGCACGCAAAAGCATCGCAGGCGACTGCAAAGCGCCCGCGCACAGAATCACTTCGTTCGCGTCGAACTGCACGCGCTCGCCATTGCGCGCGATGGCGACCACACCTTGCGCGACCGCACCCTCCATCACCAGACGCTCGACGCGCAGCTCAGCGAAGATGCGCAGATTGCTGCGCTTGCGCGTCGCTTCATCCAGATACGCGGCGGCCGTCGACACGCGCCGGTCGTCGATATTCGAGAATGCGCCCGGAAAGAAGCCGTCTTCGAACTCGGCATTCTGGTCGCGCAGCATCACGAGGCCTTGCGCGCGCAGCCCTTTTTCGAAGGCGTGACAGAACGGCGGCCAGTCTTCCGGCATGATGCGGCGAATCGGCACCGGGCCATCGCGGCCGTGCAACTCGTCTTCCGGAAAATTCACATCGCGCTCGAGCTTGCGAAAGTACGGCAACACATCGCTCCAGCCCCAGCCCGTTGCGCCATTCGCGGCCCACTCGTCGTAATCGCGCGGCAGGCCGCGATTGGCCGATTGCACGTTGATGCTCGACCCGCCTCCCATCACCTTGCCCTGCTCATAGACGCGCATGGCCGCACCGCGCGTCGCTTGGGCCTTCAATTCAGGCCAGATGTAGGTGTCGCCACAGAAGACGGGCATCGGATAGCTGTCGAGAATCTCGCCGGGCACGGCGCCCGGCGGCGTATCTCTGCCCGCTTCGATCAGCGCGACGCGCAGCGACGGTTCGGCCGACAACCGGTGCGCCAGCACGCACCCTGCCGATCCTCCGCCGACGATCACATAATCGAAGCGTTCCATCAAACTGTCTCCAAACCTGAATTGTTTATTTGCCAGCTACTTGCCGGCTTATTTGCCGCGGAACACGGGCTTGCGCTTTCCGTGGAATGCCTCGACGCCTTCGCGGAAATCTTCCGACGTGCGCAGACGGCTATAGCAATGTCCTTCCAGTTCGATCGCGATCGACAGCGGCGCGTCTTCCGTATCGTTGAGCAGCTTTTTCGCCGTACGTTGCGCAAGCGGCGAGAACGCGCGCAGTTCATCGACGAGTGCATCCGTCGCGGCTTCGAGTTCGCTGTCCGCGACGCACTCGACGGCGATGCCCCATTCGTACGCCTGCTTGCCGGGAATGCGGCGCGAACGCATCACGATGTCTTTCGTTCGGCCAATGCCGACCATCTGCTGCAGTCGAGCCGAACCGCCCGAGCCCGGAATCTGGCCGAGCTTCTGTTCCGGCAGCGCGTAAAAGGTGGTCTCCGTGGCGATGCGGAAATCGCACGCAAGCGACAGTTCGAAACCCACGCCGAAGCAGAAGCCGCGATTCGCGGCGATCACCGGCTTCGAGCAACGCGCGGGCGCCGCGATATTCCATGCGAGCTTCGATACGTGTTCCGGCGAGGCTTCGAGAAAGCCCTTGATATCGCCGCCGCTCGAAAAATGCTCGCCCTTCGCGCGAATCACGATCACGCGCACGCGTTCGTCTTCGTCGAGCGCTTCGAACGCGGCGCGCAACTGGTCGCGGGCATGCATCGAGATCACGTTGAACGGTGGACGGTCCAGGATGATGTCGGCGCGCTCGCGCTGTGCGTCGATGTCGACCGTAAAGCCGTCCAGTTCCTGAAGCAGCGTCTGGCCGCGGTGGGTCAGGTCAGTCATGGGTGTTACTCCTTCGTGATTTCGATGTGTTGATGCGGTTGAATCGAGGTTTCGTTGCGTCCGATCGCGGCGCGCTCGTCGCGCTGGTATTCGCCGGACTGGAGCTTGCGGCGCAAAATCTTGCCGACCGGCGACTTCGGAATGTCATCGACGAATACGTACTCGCGCGGACGCTTGAAGTTGACGAGATCGGATGCGCGGCACCACGCATCGAGCGTGTCGCAATCGACGTAATCGCTGCGCTTCACGAATGCGACCACGCGTTGCCCCCAGCGCTCATCCTTCACGCCCGCCACCGCCACTTCGTCGACGCACGGATGCAGCGACAGCACCGATTCGATATCGACGGGTGAAATGTTTTCGCCCCCGCTGATGATCATGTCGTCGACGCGGCCCGTGACGTAGAGGTCGCCGTCCGCATCGAAGTAGCCGGTGTCTCCCGTGAAGTACCAGCCGTCGCGCAGCGATTTTTCGTTCGCATCGGGGCGGTTCCAGTAGCCTTCGAACGCTTCGTCGCCGAGCAGATCCGCGACGATCTGGCCTTCCTCGTGCACGGCGGCGACGTCATCCGGCGAACGCGCATCGAGCTTCACGACCCGCAGACGCGTGTTGATGCCCGCGCGCCCCGCACTGCCCGGCTTGCTCGTCGCGTGCTGATCGATGCTGAAGGTGTAGACCTCGGAAGAGCCGTAGTGGTTGACGAACAGGTCAGGTTCGAACGCCGTGGACAGCCGCTTGAGCAACCCGTCGCTCATTGGCGCGCCCGCAAATCCGAGCTTCGTCACCGACGACGTATCCGTTTGACTGAACGCCGGGTCCGCGAGCAGATCGTGATAAAGCGTCGGCACGAGATAGAGGCACGTCAGCTTGTACTGCGCGATCGAATGGAGCGCGAGCCGTGCATTCCAGCGCCGCACGCAGACGAACAGGCCATCGACGAGCGCCATCGAAAGCAGCGAGCGCACGCCCATCGTGTGATAGAGCGGCATCACGCCGAGCGTGCGCTCGCCGTGGCGATAGAGATTCTGCGCAACGTGCGCCAGCGCTGCGGCGCGTTCATGCCGATGACGGCGCGGCACGCCCTTCGCCTTCCCCGTCGTGCCGGACGTGTACAGGATCAGCGAGCAATCTTCCGCACTGGCTTGCGTCGTCGCCTTGCTGGATGTGGGCGCCAACAGGGCATCGATCGTCGCGGTGCGTCCTGGCGCATCGTCGAGCCCGACGCGCGGAACATTCTGTGCGGCGGGGCTTTGCATCACCGCCTCCGCGCTGACCGGCTCGTAGACGATTGCCTTCACGCCGGCATTCGTCACGCAGTAATCGAGTTCATCGGGTTTCGCGCGCCAGTTGAGCGGCACCATCACAATGCCGGCGAACTGACAGGCCCAATGCAACGTCGCCATTTCCCAGCGGTTCTGCAGCACCACCAGCAAGCGGTCGCCGTGCCCGAGACCCAGTTCGTGCAAGCCCTGAGCGGCATTCAAAATGATGCGGTGCCACTCCGCGTAGGTGACGCGGAGTTCGCCATCGACTAGTGCAAGCGCATTCGGGCTGCGCTCCACGCTTTGCAGAAACGTGCGGCCGAGATCAAGCATGCCCGGCCTCCGTGCTCTCGCACTGCTGATTGCGCCGCGCCGCGCAGTCGAGCACGGCGGCCACGATCGGCGTATAGCCCGTACAGCGGCAAATGTGCCCGGAAAGCATGTCGCGCACCTGCTCTTCCGTCGGGTCCGGCACGCGTTGCAGGAAATCCGCGCACGACATCAGAATGCCCGCCGTGCAGAACCCGCACTGCAACGCGTGATGACGGGAGAACGCCTGTTGCAGGTCGCCGAGCGTCTGCGCGGGCGCCAGCCCTTCGACGGTATCGATGCGGCGTCCCTCAGCCTGCACCGCAAGCGTCAGGCACGAGCGCACCGCGACACCGTCGAGATGGACGGTGCACGCGCCGCACACGCCATGCTCGCAGCCGACATGCGTGCCCGTTGCGCCGAGTTCATGGCGCAGGAAATCCGACAACAGTTCGCGGGTTTCGCAATAGCCGCTGCGTTCGCGGCCATTGAGCGTCAGCGTGACGGCGCACTGCTCGCCGTGCCGCATCACGTAGGGTGGGGTCTTGCTCACTTCGCCTCCTCGATCACACGCCATCCGAGTTCTCGCACCAGATGACGACGGTACTTCGCGCTGATATGCACATCGTCCTGCGCGCCCAGTTTCCAGCTCAAATCATTCAATGCGCCGCGCAGGTCATCGCCTCGCAGGCGCGGCCACGTCTCGACCTTGGGACGGTCGGCGACACCGCCGACGGCGATCCGGATTGCGCCGTCCGTCACGACGGCTGCGCAGGCGACCATGGCGAAATCGCCATGACGTGCCGAACATTCGGTGAAGCCGAAGCGCTCGCCTCGCTGTTTCAGCGGAAAACGCACGGCTTCGACGATCTCATCGGGCTCGCGCGCCGTCATCAACATGCCTTGAAAGAAGTCTTCCGCAGGCAGCGTGCGCCGTTTCTTCTTCGAACGGAGCGTGATGTCGCCACCGAGCGCCGTGAGCACCAGCGGGAGTTCCGCGCTCGGGTCGGCGTGCGCGATGGAGCCGCACACGGTGCCACGATTGCGGATCTGAAAGTGCGAGATATGCGGAAACGCCATCGCGAGCAACGGTACTTCGTCACACAACGTGGACCGCCATTCGACGCTGCCTTGCGTCGCCGCCGCGCTCACGACGAGACGTCCCGCTTGCGTGTCCGCATGGACCGCATTCAACTCGTCGGTGCGCGAGATGTCGACCAGCACGCGCGGCTGCGCGAGGCGCATGTTCAGCACGGCCATCAGCGATTGCCCGCCTGCCAGCACGCGAGCGTCTTCGCCTGTTTCCGCGAGCGTGTCGAGTGCGTCTTGCGTCGTGATCGCGCGGATGTAATCGAACGGTGCGGGCTTCATGCCTGCCTCCTGAAGCGTGCAACGAGCCGCCGTAAAAAGCCCGTCAGTGCCGAGCCGCCTGTCGCGCCGGGCTCGTCGCCCGCTGCGACACGTCCGAGCGATTCGAACAGTTGCCGCAACACGACCTTCGCCGCGCCTTCGAGCATGCGGCCGCCGACAGCCGCCACCTTGCCCGACACCTGCGCTTCATAGTCGTAGGTGAGGCGGGTGCCTGTTTCCGTCGGCATCAGTTCGACGAGACCATTGCCACGCGCGCTGCCGAGCGGCGAAATGCCCGCACCTTCGAGCCGCAGACGATGCGGCGCGTCGATCTCCGACAACCCGATGCGCGCTTCGAAACGTGCCTTGATCATCCCGACTCCGACCGTCACGTCGGCGCGGTAGCGGTTCGGCCCCGTCGCTTCGAGTTCGTGACAACCGGGGATGACTTTCGCGAGCAGCGCCGGATCGAGCAGCACGGCGAACACGGCTTCCGGGGTCGCGGGCAAATCGACGATGCCTTGCGCGGTGAGCGCACGGCCGCCGCCCGGCGCCGTTTTCTTCTCCGTCGCCGCTTCGCGATACTCAGGCCGCGACGGTTCCGGATCGTCGATGCCGACCAGCGCCATGACCTTCGAAGGCGTGAGCGGCAAGCGGATATCGTCGATGCCCAATGCGTCGGCAACCGCGTTCGCGACGCACACGGGCGTGCTCATGTTGTTGCCTTCGCCGAGTCCCTTTGCGCCGAGCGGCGTGAACGGCGACGGCGTTTCCAGATGCACGATCAGCGGATCCGGCACTTCGCACGTAGTCGGCATCAGATAGTCGGCGAGCGTGCCGGACTGAAAGCTGCCGTCCGCGCCATAGCGGAACTCTTCGAGCAGTGCCGCGCCGAGACCTTGCGCGAACGCGCCGCGAATCTGACCATCGGCGAGCGCCGGATTCAGCAGCGTGCCGGCATCGTGCGTGGTCACGTAGCGGTCGATACGAACATGGCCCGTCGCGCGATCGATTTCCAGCGCGCACATATCGAACGCAAAGCCATACGCCGCCGATGTGTTGATGCGATCGTTCTCGTCCGGTGCATCCATATGAGGCGGCGACCAGAACACCGTCTCGCGCAAGCCCGGTTCTTCGCCCTCCGGTAACAGCGCAGGCGCCCAATGCGGCGCGTTGCTCGCTGCACGGCCAAACGGCAGCGCGCGATCTTGCGCAGCCTTCGGATACACACGCCCGCCTTCGAAGCAGACATCTGCGGGCGCACAGCCGAACTGCTTCGCGACGATGCGCGCGAGCTTGTCGCGCACGCGGGTCGCGGCGAGATGAACCGTACCCGCGACGGCACCCGCGAAGCGGCTCGAATAGTTGCCGGACGCCACCGACCACGCATCCTTGTGCGTATCGAACTCGACGTTCACGACGATGTCTTTCGGATCCAGCCCGAGCACATCCGCTACAACCTGTGCGCAGACGGTCATATGCCCTTGCCCTGCGGGCGTCGATGCGACCGTCACGACCACGCCGCCGAGCAGATCGACGCTCACGGTCGCGCTGGCAATCGCGCCGTTCTTCGGACCGGCCTTCTTGCGCGCTTCGGCGGGCATCACGGTCGTGATGTAGCCCATGTTCGACACGGACGGCTCGACGATGGCCGCAAAACCGATGCCGTAGAGGCGCCCTTCGTTGCGTGCCGCGTCACGGCGCCTCACCAGTTCGTCGTAACCGCCTTGCGCGAGCGCGCGCCGCAACGCCTCCTGATAGTTGCCGGAATCGAGCAACGCGCCCGCCGCCGCGCGATACGGAAATGCATCGGCGGGCACGAAGTTGCGACGATAGACATCGAGCACATCGAGCTTCAGTTCGATCGCGATGCGCTGAATCAGACGTTCGAGCGCGAAGTACACCTGCGGTCCGCCGAAGCCGCGCACGAGTCCCGTCGGCGTCTTGTTCGTCAGCACCACGCGATTGCGCACAACGAGATTCGGAATCGCATACGCGCCCGTCAGACAGCCGTGCATCCGGTAGAACGTGGCGGGCTCCGGCGCGCGCACATAGCCGCCGCAGTCTTCGAGTTGATCGTAGGCGAGCGCCGTGATGCGTCCGTCGGCTTCGACTGCCGCTTCGATCGTCGACAGGCGAGCGGTTGCCGACGTCGCCGCACTCAGATGCTCCAGCCGGTCCTCGACCCACTTCACGGGCGCGCCCGCCTTGCGCGACGCGAGGCACATCAACACCACATACGGAAACACCGCCTGCTTCACGCCGAAGCTGCCGCCGGAATCGCGGGGCGCCTTGTGACGCAGCCGGTTAGCGGGCACATTCAGCGCCATCGCCATTACCGCGTGCAGCGAAAACGGGCCCATGAAGTTCGATGTGACGTCGTAGCCTTCATCGCCGGACAGATACTCGGCGATCACCACGCCGCATTCGATCGGCGCGCACGTGTTGCGCGGATAATGCGTGACGATCTTCACGCGATGCGGCGCGCTTTCGAATGCGGCTTCCGGCTCGCCGTAGCGGAAATGACGGTCGCTGATCACATTCGTTCCCACGCGTTCGTGCAGAACGGGCGCATCGGGTTGCATCGACTGTTCGATCGTCGTCACGGGATCGAGAATCGTGTATTCGACCTTGATGAGGTCGAGCGCGTCTTCGGCGAGTGCTCGCGATTCCGCCATCACCACAGCCACCGGCTCGCCGACATAACGCACGCGGTCCATCGCGAGCGCCCACTGCTCCATCGGCGACTTCACGCCGACGACGAAGGGCCGCGACCACGGGCGCAAGTCGTCGCGCGTCAACACCGCGCGCACGCCTCGCAGCTTCGATGCTCCGCTCACGTCGATCGAAACGAGTTCTGCATGCGCATGCGGCGAGCGCAGCACGGCCGCGTGCAACGTGCCGGGCTTGACGCCGATGTCGTCGCCGTAGCGACCGCGCCCCGTCAGTATCGCCGGGTCTTCGAGACGCTGCATCGGGCGTCCGACGTGCTTCGCGGACACTTCGTTTGCGGGCGCATCCATCGCGGCGGTGCGCGGCGCTTCGGCTTCGGCCAGATTCGTTTCGCGCTGGTTCATCGCTGCGCTCCTTCATCGTCGCGACGCATGGCGATGGCATCGCCGAGGCCGCTCCAACGCTTCGCAATCTCGCGATGCTCGATGGCGAACAGATCCAGAATGCGTCCAACCGTATGATCGACCACGTCTTCGATCGTCTTCGGGTGAGCGTAGAACGCGGGCACGGGCGGCATCACGATCGCGCCCATTTCCGTTGCCAGCGTCATGTTGCGCAGATGCGCGAGGTTGAGCGGCGTCTCGCGTGCAAGGAGTACCAGGCGGCGGCGTTCCTTCAACATCACGTCGGCGGCACGCGTCAGCAGGTTGTCCGCGAAACCGTTGGCGATCCCCGCCAGCGTTTTCATCGAGCACGGCGCGATCACCATGCCTTCCGTGAGAAACGAGCCGCTCGCAACGGCCGCGCCGATATCGCGCACGTTGTGCACGACGTCGGCCATGCCATCGAGATCGCTGCGCGTCACGCCCAGTTCCTGCGCCGCCGTCAATGCGCCCGATTGCGACACGATCAGGTGGGTCTCGTGCTTGTCGAGGCGGCGCAGTGCGGCGAGCAATCGCACGCCGATCATCGCGCCGCTCGCACCGGAGATGCCGACGACGATGCGCGGCTTGCGCACGGCGTGCTCAGTCATGATGCGCACCGCCTAGCCATGCGTCGAACGCGGTGTTGTCCGATGCGACGAGCGCATCGAGATCGACCTCGTCTTCGCCAGGAATGCGCACGCGCGTGAACACGTGCGCCGGATACACGACAGGCCGCGTCGCGTCGAGCCCCATCTTCGCGCTGACGCCCTGCAGATGCGGCGGCGCGTCGTCAGGCTGGCCGACCGTCGTCGACGGATCGAGCGGCGAGCCTTGCGCGCCTTCGATCACGACCAGATCGCGATCCGCCTGGAAGCGCGTCGCGATCGCCCATTCGATTTCGGCGGGATCGTGCACGTCCACATCCATATCGACGACGACCACCTGCTTGATGTCGTAGTGCGCGCCGAATGCGCAGAGAATCACGTTCTTCGCTTCGCCTTCGCGCTTCTTGTCGAATTGAATCCACAGGTGATAGCGGCACACGCCGCCGACGGACAGATGAACGTCCTTCACGCCGGGATGGCTGCGTTGCAGATGCGCCAGCAACGTCGCTTCGCGCGGTATCGCGCCGAGCAGCAGGTGCTCCATTTCGGCAGGCACGATCGTATGAAAGATCGGATCGCGCCGATGCGTGACGGCCGTGACTTCGATCACCTCACGCGCTTCCCGCGCACTGTAGTACTTCGGGAATTCGCCGAACGGGCCTTCGGGTTCGCGCACGTTCGGAAGAATGCGCCCTTCGATCACGATCTCCGCGAACGCGGGCACATGCACGCCGTTCGTCACGCACTGCGCGACGGGCAGCGGCGCACCCTGCAACGCACCCGCGATTTCGAGTTCGTCGTTGTCGATCGGCGTGATGGCTTGCGACGCGAGCATCGTCAGCGGATCGACGCCGATGGCGATGGCGACGTCGAGCGCATCGCCGGCGGCTTCGGCGGCTTTCTGGAACGCGTGCAGATGACGCGGCAACAGCAGGATCGCCATGCGGTCGCGACCATGCACCTGAATGCGGTTGATCGACACGTTCTGCACGCCGGTTCGCGGATTGCGCGCGATCACGAGGCCCGCCGTGATGTAAGGGCCGTTGTCGTGCTCGCTATGAGTCGGAACGGGCAGCAGCGCGTGCAGGTCGATCCCGTCCGTATGAACGACCTGCTGACAGACCGCCGCACCGCTTGCGACGAGTTGCGACGCGACGGGCGCATCGGCGGCATCGCGAAAGCGCGCGAGCAGGTCGGCTTCCTCGACGCCCATCGCCTCGGCGATCCACGCGCGCTTCGACATGAAGCCGCTCACGACGGGTATCGCGTGAGAGCCGGGCCGTGTGAAGAAGGCGGCCTGCGTGCCATCGAGCCGCTTAGCGACAGCGGCGAGTTCGTGTTCGAGCGCGACGGGCTTGTCGATCGTCGCGAGACGACCCGTGCGGGAGAGATGCGCGAGCCAGCCGCGCAGCGTCAGCGCACCGGAGGGCTCGGCCCATGCGCGGACTGACTGGAAAACGGGATCGGTAGCGGAACCCGAAAAGGAACCGGAAAAGGCACCGCGGGTTGCGGCGTCGCGAGTATTCATCTGCGTCTCCATCTATGCCGCCTCTTCGACGCCCGCTTATGCGGATCGAGAGGACATGGAGCCAAGCGTAGCCAGATCGCGGTATAAGTTCTAATACTGATTTTTGATGCTTTGAATCATCGTTACTGATATCCGTGTTAGCCCCGATGACGTTTGCCTTACAGGGCGATATCACTACACACGCTGGCTTCGCCCTTTGCGCAACGCCTGCCGGGCATGCCTTTCGGCCCGGCAGGAACGCGTGAAGTGATGAAACGGAGGCATGCCATTAGCCGCCGTGATAACCCGCTTTTTCAGATCGCCGCATCATGGACCTCAAGCAAATCCAGTATTTCATCGCGTTGTTCGAAGACGGTTCGGTGACGCGCGCAGCGAAGCGGCTCAACATCGTGCAGCCCGCACTCAGCATGCAGATCGCCAAACTGGAAGAGGAACTGCATCAGCAACTGTTCGAGCGCGGCGCGCACGGGATGGCGCCGACGGCCGCGGGCCGCCTGATGTACCGGCTGTTTCTGCCCATCATGCGCGACCTCGCGCACGCGCGACAGCAGCTCGTGCAGCGCGACGAAGTGATCACGGGGCACGTGACGATCGGACTGATCGCATCGGTGACGGAGAGCGTGCTCGCGGATTCGTTATCGCGCTTTCATACGCGCTATCCGCATGTCGAAGTGACGGTGGCCGACGGTTACAGCGCAACGTTCATCGACTGGGTTGCGGGCGGGCAGCTCGATGCCGCACTGATCAACAAGCCGCGTGCGCGTCTGTCGCTCGATTCCCAGCCGCTGCACGACGAAGAGATGGTGCTTGCAACGAGCGCGGCACACGGTCCCGACCTGCCTCATTCGATCGAGCTTGCGCAGTTGCCCGAACTCGAACTGGTGTTGCCCACCAAGCGTCACGGTTTGCGCGGCGTACTCGACACGGCGGCACAGCATGAAGATGTGATGCTCGCGCCGCGCTTCGAGATCGATGTGCTGTCAACCATCGTCGCGCTCGTCGAAAAGACGCGCTTTGCGACGATCCTGCCGCGCATCGTGGTCGGGCGCGCGGTACGCGAGGGAACCTTGCGTGCGTATCCGATTCTCGCGCCGCGCATCGTGCGGCACATCGTGCGGGTGAGCCATCCGCGCCGCCCGCTCAGTGCCGCCGCCGAAGCGCTGATCGCGATCATCGCCGACGAATTGCGTCAGGTCTCGAATGCCGCGGATATGAGCGTGCCGGAGATGTCGAGGGAATCCGCTGGATAAGCTTGCGCAGAGAGAATCACACGAGCGGCAGACACACCGCGTCTCTTTCCAGCTTTTCGACCAGTGCATCGCGCATCAATGCGACGGGCCGCACGAGTCGCCCCGGCAGTGCGCCATGCACGAGCCACACGTTCAGCCCGCTTCTGAAATCCGGCACGTCGACGATCTGCAATGCCTCGCGATGCGGATTGCGCGCGAACACTTCGGGCGCGGCGAGCCCGATGCCCAGACCGCGCGCCACCAGCGAGAGCTGCAATTCCGAACCGAATGCCTCGACGGCGACGTTGAACGGCAAGCCGGCCGCCGACATCGCGCGGCTCAACGCCGAACGCATCCCACAGCCGTCCTGGTTCAGCACCCACGGATGGGCCGCCAGTCCGGCGAGCATCGTCGGTTCATCGGCAAGGCCAAACGAGCGCGGTGCGACGACCACGGTGGGCTTGTAGGCGAGAAGCGTCGATGTCATACCTTCGGGCAACGGCACACTTTCGGGCAACAGCACCACGGCGGCATCCGCCTTCGCCCGTTCGACGCCTTCCAGCAGGCCCGGCGACCAGCCCGCCGTGACGCGCAGCGTCAACTTCGGAAAGGCGCTGCGCAGACGGTCGATGGGTTCCTCCAGCGCCAGCTCGGACAGAAACGGCGGCACACCGATCCGGAATTCGCCTGCCGGCTCGCTCTCGGGCGATGCGACGGCCATCAGGTCGTCGACGGCGCGCAGCACCGAACGCGCAAGCCCGTACACCTCGTTGCCTGCTGCCGTCGGCTTGAGCGGCTTGCTCTGCCGGTCGAGCAGTTCGATGCCGAGCGTCGATTCCAGATTCTGTACACGGCGCGTCAGACCCGGCTGCGTCAGAAACAGCCGTTCCGAAGCCCGCACCATCGATCCGCTTTCCACGACCGCCACGAAAGCCTGCAAGTCACGCGTATTCAAAACAACCTCGCATAAACATTATCAAGATAATTCAATTGTCGCATAACGAGGGCATCCCTACGATAGTCCGGACCATGACCTTCCGGAATCGAACGATGACCCAGCCCGCCGACACCTGCCCGCGCAATCTCGCCCCGTCCTCTGCGCCGCCGCCGACGCAATCGCCCGTTCCTGTATCGCAGCCTGCGGGCGAAACGCTGAGTGCGGCCCTGACGGTCTTTTTTGCCGCCGCGGTCGGCGTGATCGTCGTGAACCTGTCGGCGGCGCAGCCATTGACGGGGCCGGTCAGCCGGGCGCTGAATCTGCCGCCCGAATTGGCCGGTCTGATCGCGATGCTGCCGCAACTCGGCTACGCGGCCGGCCTGCTGCTGCTCGTGCCACTGTGCGATCTGCTCGAGAACCGGCGCCTGATCGTCAGGACGCTTGCGTGCTGCGCGGTGTTCCTCGCGCTGTCGTCGCTGGCGCGGTCGGGCTGGGTGTTTCTGGCGTCGGTGTTCATGGCTGGGGCGACGTCGAGCGTGATCCAGATGCTCGTGCCGATGGCGGCCGCGATGGCGCCCGAAAGTCGGCGTGGCCGCGCAGTCGGCAACGTGATGAGCGGGCTGATGCTCGGGATCCTGTTGTCGCGTCCGCTCGCGAGTGTGATCGCCGGATCGTTTGGCTGGCGCGTGTTCTACGCCATCGAGGCGGCGGCCGACGCACTGCTCGCCATCGTGCTGTGTCTGCGGTTGCCGAGCCACGTGCCGCACGCGACCGCGCGTTACCCGGAATTGTTGCGCTCGCTCTGGACACTGCTGCGCAGCGAACCCGTCCTTCAACGGCGCGCGACGCTCGCCGCGCTGGCGCTTGGCGCATTCAGCGCGTTCTGGACGGCGATTGCGCTACTGCTCGCGCAGCCGCCGTTTTCGCTCGGCATGCATGGGATAGCGGCGTTTGCGCTGGCGGGTGCGACGGGCGCGATCGTGACACCGCTCGCAGGTTATCTCGGCGATCGTGGCGCGGGTCGGGCCACGCAGGTCGTCGCTCATCTGCTGATGATCGCGGCCGTCCTCGTGCTCGCTGCCGCCGGCGCGGGTTGGGGAGGCTTCTCACCAGCAGCCCATCCCACGCTCGCGCTGGCGCTGCTGGTGACCGGCGCGGCCGCACTCGACGCTGGCGTCATCACCGATCAGACGCTCGGCCGACGCGCGATCAACCTCATCAATCCCTCGGCGCGTGGCAGGTTGAACGCGCTGTTTGTCGGCATCTTCTTCGTGGGCGGCGCGATCGGCGCCGCGCTCTCGGGTGCTGCGTGGGCGTGGGCGGGATGGAGTGGCGTGTGTGTCGTCGAGTTGGGGTTCACGGTTGCGGTGTTTTTGTTCGGCTTCGTCGACCGCGAGGCGCTGACGGGTCGTCATTGAGGTAGCCGGGATCCATCAAGCGTCGGTTGGCAGGCATACTCCGCCGCTTACGAAGCGCTTATTTGCGCGGCGACCACTGTACGGCGCCTCAGCCGATGCCGCAACGCGCGCGATGCTCGTTCCTTCGTTCGTCGGCGCGACGGTGCTCGTGTTGAGCAATCCAATTTCTTTTGGCGCGTTCCTCGGCTAAGGGCGCCGGCACCGCCGAGGACATACGTGCAGGACGCGACCGCTCGGTGGCATGAGTGTTGGTCATCGCCGATTGCGGACATGCAGCGTATCGGCAAACACAGACCGAGCCGTCTCTCAAGGCAGTGGACGGCTGCCCTCCCATGCGCGCTGAAGCAACGCACGAAGCGCAGCTTCCTCGACCGGCCGCGGGTTCCAGTAAGGATTGGACATGGCGACTGCACACGCGTGATCCAGATCGGACTCGTGCAGGCCGATTTCCCCGAGCCCGCGAGGCACGCCGAGTTCCAGACTCAGTTCATACAGCCCATCAGGCGCGGAGTCGACGCCGAGCGCCCGCGCGATGCGTGACATCGCTTCATCCGCGACGATGCTGTTATAGGCAAGTGCATGAGGAAGCACGATCGCGTGCGTCTCCGCATGGGGAAGGTTGAATGTCCCGCCGAGCGTGTGACACAGCTTGTGATGAAGCGCCATGCCGACATTGCCGAGAACCATCCCACAGAGCCACGCGCCATAGAGACATTCGGCGCGCGCATTTCTGTCCTTGCCATTTTTACTGATACCACGAAGACCGTGCGCGAGAGAGCGAATACCCTCCTCTGCCATGAGCGACATGACGGGGTTGCCATCCTTCGCATACAACCCCTCCGCTGCGTGTGCGATTGCGTTGAGACCGCTTACCGTGGAGAGACGAACAGGCAGATCGACGGAAAGCTCTGGATCGTAGAGAACGGTCTTTGGAAGAACTTTTGCGTCACGGCCTGTTTTCTTCAGCCCCGCCTCGGTGATGCCGAAGATCGGTGTCATTTCCGAACCTGCATATGTCGTCGGTATGGCGATGATGGGCAGCGCCGATTCCAATGCGATCGCCTTACCGAGCCCAATCGTCGAGCCGCCACCAATCGCTACCGCGCAGTCCGCATCGACTGACTTCGCGTACTCGCGCGCGCGACGCGCGTTCTCGATCGGCACGTGCATCTGTGCCCCGTCGAATACGCCCGCGCTTGAAGGCCCGAGCAGTGATGCGACGATTTCGGCCTGGGTTCTCTGCTCGGGTGTGCAGAGAACCAGTGCCCTGCGTGCGCCCAGTGTTTCGACCTCGTGCTGCACGAGCTTCATACTGCCGGCGCCGAACACCACACGTGACGCGTGCGTCGTATAGGTAAAGTTGTACATGGGATCGAAATTCCTCTTCCTTCGAAACCGATCGACACGATCAGATGTAGTCGACCTGGTGCCGCGAGATCCGGCAGTCGCCGAGCACCTGCTTGACGCGCAGATGTTCGGGATGAGACGCGTAGGCGAAAAGCGCTTCCTGATCGGCAAACTCCGTGTAGAGAACGACGTCGCAGGCGTAGTCGACCCCGCTCACGTCCATGCCGACCTCCAGCCTGGTGAGCCCCGGTATTTTGCCGGCGAGACTTTCGAAAGCGTGCTTCACCAGCTGGGCCGTGTGCCTCTTTTGCTCCGGCGTCTCGCCGCGAACGTCCCACATGACAATGTGTTTGATCATGGTGCCGCCTTAAGCCTTGTTCTTGTTGTAGACGTCGACAAAGACCGCGGCTAGCAGCACGATGCCCTTGATGACCTGTTGGTAGTCCACACCGATACCCATGATCGACATGCCGTTATTCATCACACCCATGATGAAAGCGCCCACGACCGCGCCCACCACCTTACCGACTCCACCCGATGCCGACGCCCCGCCGATAAAGCATGCCGCGATGACGTCGAGTTCGAAGCCGGTTCCCGCCTTCGGTGTTCCGCTATTCAGACGCGCGGCGAAGATCAGACCTGCGAGCGCAGCAAGGACACCCATGTTCACGAAGGTCAGAAAGCTCACTGCCGGAACGCTGACACCCGACAAACGCGCGGCCTTCGCATTACCGCCCACTGCGTAGATTCGACGTCCGATAGTCGTGCGGTTCATGATGAACGTGTAGACGCCGATCAGCACACCCATGATCACGAGCACAGTCGGCAAGCCGCGATACGACGCAAGCAGGTAACAGAAGAACACGATGAGCGCCGTCAGGACGACGTTCTTCGCCACGAACATTGCGAAGGAAGCACTTTCGACGCCATGCTTCGCTGCGCCTGCGCGATGCCGAAGCTCGATCACGAAGAACAACGCACCGACGAACACACCGAGGAGAATCGAAGTGAGATGCAGCGCCTGTCCATGGAAGACGTCGGGGATGAAACCCGAACTCACCGCACCGAAGCCGTCGGGAAACGGGCCAATGGATTGCCCCTGAAGCACCAGGTTAGTCATGCCACGGAAGACCAGCATGCCGGCCAACGTCACGATGAACGAAGGCATCCGCCAGAAGGCAATCCAGTACCCTTGCACAGCGCCGATCAGTGCGCCCGTCGCGATACAGATGATCGTCGCCCAGACGTAGTTGATGTCGTACTGCACCATCAGCACGGCCGCCAGGGCGCCGACGAGCCCCGCCGTTGAGCCCACGGAGAGATCGATATGACCTGAGACGATCACCATCAGCATGCCGAGCGCCATGATGACGATGTAGCTGTTCTGCAGCACCAGGTTGGTTAGATTGAGCGGCTGCATCAGCACGCCATTGGTCGAGAGCTGGAAGAACACCATAATGATGACGAGCGAAAGCAGCAAACCATATTCGCTGCCGATACGCTTGACCGTACCGAATACCTCGCCCTTCCTGATCACGGCGCCTTCGGCGGCCACTGGAGAGAGTGCCTTACGCATTTTCGATGCCTCCATTTCGCATGATCGCTCGCATGATCTTTTCCTGCGAGACGTCTTCTGCGGTGAATTCGCCGACGAACCGGCCTTCGTTCATGACATAAACGCGGTCACACATGCCAAGAAGTTCAGGCATTTCCGAGGAAATCATGACCACACACTTGCCCGCTGCAACCGCCTGATTGATGATGTTGTAGATCTCGTACTTCGCCCCCACGTCGATGCCTCGCGTAGGCTCGTCGAGAATCAGCACCTCGGGTTCGGAGAACAGCCATTTGCTGAGCACGACCTTTTGCTGGTTGCCGCCCGACAGGTTTCCAACAACGTGCGTGACGCCTTGCGCGCGGATGCGTAGCTTCTTGAGGAAATCGCTCGCAACCGTGATTTCCGCGTGCTCGTCGACGACGCCATACTTCGACACACCCGCAAGGTTTGCCAGCGTGATGTTTCGCTTGATATTGTCGTCGAGCAGCAGCCCGTTGCCTTTACGGTCTTCGGTCACGTACGCAATGCCCGCCTTGATGGCTTTCTGGACCGATGAGGTGTCCACCTGCTTTCCATGCATCAGCACCTGACCGGTGATGTCCTGGCCATACGTGCCGCCGAACACGCTCATCGCCAGTTCGGTGCGGCCGGAACCCATCAGCCCGGCGATGCCGACGATCTCCCCCTTGCGTGCCTTCAGATCGACGCCTTTGATGACGGCACGGTCGCGCTGCGTAGGGTGCTGGACTCGCCAATCCCTGACTTCGAAGATCACTTCGCCGATGTCCGGCGTACGCGGCGGATAGCGATCGGACATCTCGCGGCCGACCATCGCCTTGATGATGCGGTCTTCGCTCACGCTGTCGGTCTGGCAGTCGAGCACGTCGACAGTCGAGCCATCGCGAATGACGGTGATGCCATCCGCGACCCGTGAAATCTCATTGAGCTTGTGCGAAATGATGATCGACGTCACGCCGCGCGACTTCAACTCGAGAAGGAGATCGAGCAACGTGTCGCTATCTTTTTCATTCAGACTCGCGGTGGGTTCGTCGAGAATCAACAGGCGAACTTCTTTCGACAGTGCCTTCGCAATCTCGACAAGCTGCTGCTTGCCAATGCCGAGCGTGCCGACGGGCGCGTCCGGAGAATCCGTCAGCCCCACCTTCGTCAACAGGTCCTTCGCCTTCGAGCGCGATATCTGCCAATCGATCACGCCGCGCTTCGACTGCTCGTTACCGAGAAAAATGTTCTCGGTGATCGACAGCATGGGCACGAGGGCGAGTTCCTGATGGATGATGATGATGCCGACCGCTTCGCTGTCGGAGATGTCGGCGAATGCACGCTCCTGACCGTCGTAGAGCACATCGCCTGCATAACTGCCGTGCGGATAGACGCCACTGAGGATTTTCATCAGGGTCGACTTGCCTGCGCCGTTTTCTCCACATATGGCGTGAATCTCGCCTTTACCGACTCTCAGATTCACGTTATTCAGGGCTTTGACTGCGCCAAAGCTTTTCTGAATTCCGCGCATCTCCAGAATGGTATTCATGGTCGCTTCCCTCCGATTTGCCACGCGCGAAGCAGGGCTTCACTGGACCGTCCCGCTTCGCTCGCGTACTGATGTCTTACTTGAGCTGTGCCTGCGTGTAATACCCGCTCGTGACGAGTTCCGACTGGTAATTGCCCTTGTCGACCAGCACGGGTTTCACGAGGTAGGTCGGAACGATCCTGGCGCCATTGTTGTAGCTCTTCGTGTCGTTGATGGGCACCTGCTTGCCCGTCAACGCATCGTCGACCATGTCGGCTGCGACGCTCGCAAGCTTGCGCGTGTCCTTGAATACGGTCGACGTCTGCTCGCCGCGCACGATGTTCTTCACGTTCTGAATGTCGGCGTCCTGACCTGTGATGATCGGCATGGTTTGCTGACCCGAACCGTATCCCACGCCCTTGAGCGACGAGATGATGCCGATCGCCAGTGCGTCATTCGGCGCCCAGACCGCATCGAGGTGATCCTTGCCATAAAAGGCGCTCAACAGGTTGTCCATCCGGGCTTGCGCGGTCGCGCCATCCCAGTTGCGGGTCGCGACTTTCTCGAAAGCAATCTGCTTACTCCGGATCACGAATTTGCCGCTGTCGATGTATGGCTTGAGCACCGACATGCCGCCCGCGTAGACCATGTGGGCATTGTTGTCGTCAGAGGAACCGCCGAACACTTCGATATTGAACGGCGTCTTGCTGCCCGCTTTCTGCCACGCGCTGACGATGCTCTGCGCTTGCAGAACGCCGACGCCGTAGTTGTCGAAGGTCGCGTAGTAATCGACGTCCTTGGTCTGGCTGATCAGGCGGTCATACGAAATGACCTTGATGCCCTTCTTCTGCGCGAGCGCCAGCGCATCTGAGAACGTCTTGCCGTCGATAGGCGCGATGACCAGCGCCTTGACACCTTTCGCGAGCATGTTCTCAACCTGGTTCACCTGCGTCGGAACGTCGTAGTTCGCGTACTGCAGATCGGACGCGTAGCCCTTCGCTTTCAATGCGTCGACCATGCTTTTGCCGTCGGTGATCCAACGCGATTCGGTCTTGTCCGGCAGCGATATGCCAACGACGCCCTTGTCCTGGGCGAAAGCGGCGCCGGACGTGGCTGAGAAAGCCGCCGAGGCGGCCAGCATGACAGCGACACTCTTCAAAATCTTCATGACATCGTCTCCTGTTTAGGAATGCGTATTTACATATACGTTTTATGAGGTACGGCGTTATCGGGCTGACGCGCGGAGGCGTCAGCCATATAAACCCTTAACCGATAAAGACCTCTGCTCCAGCTTCTTTGGATGAGGCGAACATCGCCTCGATGACGCGGCTGATGTTGTATGCCTGCGTCGCGGGAACGACCGACGGCGTGCCATTGCGCAGTGCGCCGAAGAACGCGTTGGACTCGCGGTCGAAGTACACCGGATTGCCGATCTCGGCGATGTCGGGCGAATACTCGGTCTTTTTCGTCGCCCAGATTTCCGGAAAGCTGGTCTCCTGCCACTCGGTCCAGCCTTCAGGATGATCGCCTTTGCCCGCGTCATAAATCTTGTAGCTGGCAGGCAGCGAGCGCGACGACATGATGCCCTCTGTCCCGTAGGCGGTGATGTCCCAGCTCTCGGTCCAGGGCAGAACGTCCCATGACATGAAGTCGACGGTGACGATCTTGTCTTCGTAGTTGAGCACGGCACCCGCCGCATCTTCACGCGATTCATCGCCATGGAAGTTCGGAAACTTCGTGATGCGGGCGTTCACGGAGCGTGGCAGACCGAAGTGCAGAAGAATGCGATCGATCAAATGGCAGCCGATCACGAACACGGCACCGCCGATGTCGCCGGGTTGCGTCATGTGCGGCGTTCCGGCCTCGTCGTGCGAACAACCGGCGTGAGCGCGCACCTGAACCACTTTGCCGAGACGGTCGCTCTTCAGCGCGGCCTGCATCGCATCCACCGAAGGAGCAAAGCGCCAGCAATAGCCGACTTGAAAGAGACCGCCGGTCCGCTCGACTGCATCGGCGATACGCTTTGCATCCGCGGAACTGCGGCCGGCCGGTTTCTCGCACAACACCGCCTTGCCGGCTTCGAGTGCTTCGATGGTCAGGTCGGCCATTTTTTCACTCTTGGAGTGAACGAGCACGACATGAACGTTCTCGTCCGCGAGAATGTCTTCCTTCGTGCGTGCTTCGAGTCCGAGCGCATCGACGAACGGCGTGAGCAGCGGGCTCGTATCCCAGGCACCGAGCATCTTCGCGTCGGTACGGCGCTGGATCGCCTTGACTCGCCCGGAAGTGTGCGGGTGAGTAATGCCAAGACAGGCGACACCAAGCGTCTGGTCCGGATCAATCTTTCGCGTCATGACGTATCTCCTCCGGATTCCTGGTTACACCTTGACGGCTTTGCCCGTCAGCGCGGATTCGAGTGCGGCATCGGCGAGGCGCAATGCCTTGAGCCCGTCCTGCACCGAAGTCGGCAGTGGCGAATTCGTGTTCAGTGCTGCGACGAAAGCTTCGAGTTCGGCCTTGTACGCCGCCTCGTAGCGTTCAAGGAAGAAGTTGAGCAGCGGCTCGCGCACGTCGGTCGCCTGCTTCGACCAGCGACGAATCGTCGACGGACGTAGGTTCTCTTGCAGGAGCATGCCTTTCGAACCGGACACTTCCATGCGCTGGTCGTAGCCATAGACAGCTTCGCGGCAGCAGTTGATGTGGCATTGCTTGCCCGATGCCGTGCGCAACTGCACCATCACCGTATCGAAGTCGGTCAGTTCTTCAAGCGATGCGTCGATGAGGCGGCTAGCCATCGCCATGACTTCGACAGGCTCTTCGCCCAGCAGCCAGCGCGCCATGTCGAGATCGTGAATCACCATGTCGCGGAAGATGCCGCCCGAGTGCTCGACATAGTCACGCGGAGGCATGCCAGGATCGCGGCTCGAAATGATGACCTGTCGCACCTCGCCAACGTCACCCGCATCGATCGCCTTGCGGAAAGCCTGCGACGTCGGATCGAAACGGCGATTGAAGGCGAGCATGACGCGACCGCCCTGACGTTCGACCTCGTTCGCTGCGGCCAGCGATTTGTCCATGTCAAGATCGATGGGCTTTTCGCATAGAACAGCCTTGCCGCGCCTGACCGCTTCGAGCATGAACGTGATGTGCGTGTCCGTCGGCGTGCCGATCACCACGGCGTCGATATCCTTGCGTTCGAGCACGCCTGCCGGATCCGTGGATGCTTCGCAGCCGAGTCGACTGGCCAGCGAGTTCGCTGCGCTTTCAACCGGGTCCGCCACCACGACCAGTTTTGCGTTCGTGCTCGCGGCCACATTGGTTGCGTGAATGCGGCCAATGCGGCCCGCACCGAGTACGGCGATTCGAATCATGTGAGTCTCCTGAGATACCTTGTCGTTTGAGGTGGAGGGCTTCAGACGGAAGCTGCGCTTTTGGCCGAGAACTGTGCGACTGTCGAGTCGTATGCACGCTTTGCCATTTCGTCGAGCGGGAATTTCCGGTGCACCTCGGAGATGAGCTCCACGCCGAAGTACGGCAGCGTGCAGCCCGCCTGCTCCAGAGCATCGACGAAAGCACGGCAGTCGCCTGCACCTTCGCCGCAAAGCTGGCGGTTAAAGGTCGAGTCGTCGAACAGAGACCCTTTGACCTGCGCGCCGATGTCGTCCATTTCTACGCCCTTGATGAAACGTGCCGGGATCTGTGCGACCTCGCTGTACGGCGTGCCGGCGCGCGCAACGTGCCAGTGGTCGACCATCAGACCACCGTTCGGCTGATCGGCGCCTTCCGCAATCTTCAACGCTTCAGCGACGTTCCGGATGGGAGAAAACGGCATGAATTCGATTGCAACCGTAGCGCCAACCGTTCCGACGTCCTGGCAAAGCGTTGCGAATTCGTCGGTCATGCGGGCGAAGTCGGCCGGATTCCTGTCGAATGGATTTGCACCGATCTTCAGATTGCGCATGCCCAGTTCGCTGCCCAGTTCGATGAAACGGCGTCGGGAGTGGTCCGATTTCGCGCGTGCTTCACCGTCGCAATACCAGTCCATGAGGATTTCGAGTTCGAAGTACTTCATGCCCGTGTCGTCCAGCAACGCCTTGACGCCTGACAGGCCGTACTTCCCGATGCTGTATTCGAGGTCGTCGAGAATGAGTCCGATGCCGCTCCATCCGGCCCGCGACGCCGCTTCACAGCGGTCGCGCAGCGGGAACGGGCTGACTTCGTTCGGTGCACAGGGATAGACATCGCCGGCGAGGGTCCAGTACGCTGCCAGCAATTCCTTATTCGGTTTCATATGTAGTATTCCTATATGTATTACCGTGATCGGTCTCTTTGATACATAGATGCTTACCAGACGGTTACGGGATTGCTTGTTCGGCCTTGCTTGAATTGGCTAGCGTAAAGTCCCATGACACCGACCAGAACGGCGACGAGAACCCTGCACGCTTCGCGGCGCGAGCGTCGTCGACTTTGTTGAAATCAGCGATCAGTTCACGCTTGACGCCGAATACGGCGTCTTCCGTCAGATACGGGCAGTCAGGGGTGAAGATGTGAGTGATGACCGGCTCGAAGCCCGGCGCCGTCACGATGAAGTGCAGGTGAGCAGCACGATTGGGGTGCCGGCCCATCGCAGCGAGCAGCTTTCCGACCGGGCCGTCTGCGGGAATCGGATAGTGACGCGGCTTGACGGACTTGAAGCAGTAACGGCCTTCGGCATCCGATGTGAAGACGCCACGCAGGTTTGAGTCAGGCTGAATGCCCTTCTGCTGCACGTCATAGAATCCATCGTCGTTGGTCTGCCAGACTTCGAGCTTTGCGTTCGGAATCGGATTGCCCTCGATGTCCGTCACGCAGCCTTCGACCATCATGGGCTCACCCTTTCCATCCAGGCAGATGTTCTCGCCGTTCGAATACTCGGGCGCGTTAGCCACGTAGAAGGGACCCAGAATGGTGTTCGGCGTTGCGCCACTCGGTCGACGATGATTGATTGCATCGACGAGCATGGAGACGCCGAGAATGTCGGACAGCAGGATGTACTCTTGCCGCCAGTCGGTACACATCTGGCCTGTCTCGGTCAGGAAGCGAATGGCCGTGAACCACTCTTCATGCGTCGGCTCGATTTCCTTGACGGCAGCATGCAGATGTTTGACCAGAACCGACATGACCTGCCGGAGGCGAGCGTCCGCATCGTCGCTCATGCGGGCATTGACGACATCCGCCGAGCTTGCTTCATCGAAGTACTGCGCTGCGCGTTCCATAGTGCCTGTCTCCATCTGTCTTGTCGTTCAGCTTTGAATCGAGTTTATATTCCCCAAAGCCGGCAAAACAGAGCTGAAAAGGGAAAGTCATTCGCGCCACGTGGGAAACTGCAAGGCCCGCACACACATGGCGTCATGCGGTCCAGCGCCGTTCATATTCGTTTTGCTGAAAGCGTTCAACGAGTGCATCGATGAACAAACGAACCTTGACAGGCATATGGGATCGGGTCTGGAAAGCGAGATTCATCGTGAGCCTTGGCAGATCCCAATCGTCGAGCACAGGGACGAGACGGCCTGCCATCAGGTCGTCGTACACGATGTATTTCGGCTGCACGAGAATGCCCATGCCGTCTAGCGCCGCTGCCCGAAGTATCTGGCCGTCGTTGGACTCGACCAGCGGCTTGATCTTCACGACAACCGACTCGCCGTTGCGCTGAAACGCCAGTTCGCGTGGATTGTCGGCAAGGCCGTAGTTCAGCAGCCGGTGTCTGACCAGTTCTGCCGGAAAGCGCGGCGAACCATTTGCATCGATATAGGAAGGCGCGGCCGCCAGAATCCGTCGGGTCGAAGCCAGCCGTCGGACCGTGATGTTGCTGTCCGCTTCGAGAACCTTGGTACGAACGGCGACATCGATGCCGTTCTCGATGATGTCGTAGTAGCGATTGGCTGCCACGACGTCGACGGAAATGTCGGGATAGCGTGCCGTGAAGTCAGGCAGCATCGGCGCGATATGCAGCAGGCAGAATGAGAGAGACGCGGTGACGCGAAGGACACCGCTCGGTCGTACCGTAGCGTCCTTGATGACCGACTCAGCTTCTCCAAGGTCGGCAAGAATGGGTTTGCAGCGACGATGAAACTCCGCGCCGGCTTCAGTGAGGTAGAGATTCCTTGTCGTCCGCCGAACCAGCTGAACGCCTAGCCGGGTCTCCAGTGAGATCAGGTAACGGCTTGCCGCGGAGATCGAAAGGTCGACGGCCTCCGCAGCCCGACTGATGCTGCCCGTTTCCGCAACCTCAACGAACAGTTGTAGTTCCTTGAACTGGTCCATCTTGCTACACCATCCCGGTTCTCAAACTTGCACAGTAGCGACGCGACCCGGCGTGCCAATCGAGTGGGAAATACATCAAATTCAAATCATGTCGAGGGATTACCCTGATCGTCCCGTCCTTTCGTTATCGCGGCACGTCGGCCGTAGTGGCATGCACGAAGAATAGCCGCTCATGTCGACATTGGACTATCATAAAACCATCAAAAAACCATCAAACGAGAGGCATCGAAATGGCTCATCGTTTTCTGATCAAGGAAATCGCGCTTCAGGCTGGGTTGGGCGTCGCGACAGTCGACCGCGTCCTCAATGGACGCGCGCACGTTCGAGAGCACACCCGCAAGCGCGTCGAGCAGGCCATCAAGGAACTCGAAAAGCAGGAACTGCAACTGGCGACGGCCGGACGAAAACTTGTCGTCGATGTCGTCGTAGAAGCGCCCGCACGCTTTGCCGATGAAATCAAGAGCGCCCTCGAAGCTGAATTGCCGATACTGCATCCCGCCGTGTTTCGACCGCGTTTCCTGATGCGCGAAACGATGACCACCGAAGAAGTCGTCGACACGCTTGAATCGATAGGACGCAGAGGAAGCCACGGGGTGTTTCTCAAGGCGCGCGACGTGCCGGAGATTGCCAAAGCGATTGGCGAACTGCAGCATCGCGGGATTCCGGTCATTACGACCTTCACCGATATTCCTCTGTCAGGACGCATCGCGTACACCGGCCTGGATAATCGCGTTGCCGGCGCAACGGCCGCATACCTGATTACCCAATGGCTTGGCTCGCGACCCGGCAATGTCCTCATCACCATGAGCGACGAACGCTTCCGTGGCGAAGAAGAACGTGAAATCAGTTTTCGACGCGCTCTTAGAGCCCGGCATCCGCAACTCACTTTGATCGACGCGAGTGGCGGCCATGGACTCGATACGCCGACCGAAGAGCGAGTGCGCAACGTCCTTGCAACGCATGATCAGATCGCCGCGGTGTACTCGATGGGCGGCGGAAACATTGCGATTCTCCGCGCCCTCGACAAGCAGCAGAGCGCCCCCGTGCTCTTCATCGCACATGATCTCGACAGGGACAACATTCGTCTGCTGCGCGAAGGCAAAGTACAGGCCATTCTTCATCATGAACTTCGTCAGGACATGCGCTCTGCCTGTCATCACGTGATGCACTATCACAAGCTCCTTCCTGCGTCGGCGGTGTCGCCCTCTTCATCGGTCGTCGTCGTGACGCCGGAGAACATTCCCGAGCACATAGCAAGCCGGTTTCGTTGATCGCGATGTGTGACTTGATCACCGGGGCTCGGGATACGCCCATCTCCCGAACCCCATCGCCTAGCTGTCAGAACCGGGTAGCCAGGCCCGCTATAACACCGAACTGACTTTTGCCATAGTTCGGATTCGTGCTGGTCGGACTGCCACTGACCGGGTCGTTGTTGCTATTCGGACCATAGAGCCCACTGTCGAGCCCGAGATTCGATGTCGAACTGTTATGCAGGTAAGCCAGTTCGCTATACAGGAGCGTTCGCTTGGACAGCGAGTAGTTCGCGCCGAGCGTATACATCGTCCCATTGCCGTTGCCGTGGTTGGCGTTCGCGTGATAGACCGCCCCCGTCACAGCCAGCGACGGCGTCGTCTGCCAGATCGCGCCTAGCCATTCGTGATTGACGGCAGTCGGCAAACTCGTTCCCGCCGGCAGAGCGGGCGCCGTCGCGCTACCAAAGTAACCGGTGTTCGACGCGTCAGGCGCACTGAGGTGCTGATAACCGAGAAAAACGAGCACGGAGCCGATCGCATAGGTAGCGCCTGTCAGGATGGAACGGGAAGCCAGATAGACGTTGCTGAACTGCCCGTTTGGATCACGCACCTCGTCGTACGTGGCCTGCCAGTAGAGGCTACCTACCTGGTACGACAGCTTGATGCCGTCGGAACGCCCCTGCGCGCTGCCAAGACCGGTCGATGTGCCAAGCTGGCTCGGTGCGCTACCCGGATTGCCGGCGTTCCACTTCGGCGAATTGGTGAGATCGTATTGGCCCTGGAGCGTGAAGCCCGCGATCTTCGGCGACAGATATTCGATGCCGTTGCCGGCCTGCGAGAAGATGCGGCCGCGCACAAGCGTGCCAATCGCGTACTTCTTGGTTTCCTGGGGATCGACGTCGCCCGAATACTGGCTGATTTCAGCGGAGCCCATGTTGCCCGCCTTCAATTGGCCCCACGTTTCGTTGTGCACGCCGACCGTCGCCTGGCCCGCAAAGAACGTACCGTTTGCAAAGGTCCCGTTTTGCGTGTTCAGACGCGATTCGAGCTGAAAAATCGCCTGCGTACCGCCGCCAAGGTCCTCTGCTCCCTTGAGGCCGAACCGGGACTCAGCCCATCCGCCGCTTTGCGCACCGAAGACGTTTCCCTTTGGGAGTCCCGTCTCGTATTGCAGTCCGTTATCGACGATTCCATACAACGTCACATTGCTGCTTTGTGCACTTGCCGACGCTGCGGCAGTTGCGGCCACCAATCCACACAGTACCTTCTTCATGCGCTCTCTCCTCCATATGTAGCATCACTAATCTTTTTGTGTTTTCCATGAGCGTATAGACCCGGTTCTCGTGAGGCGTTGATCGCCCGCTAGAGGTCGGCTCGCATCATGTAACTGGAGAGGGAGTGTATATTTCCGAAACTTTGCAAAACAGAGCGCAAAAGGGAAACTCTTTCGCGACCAGCGGGAATCTCGCGGCCGACATTCAATTGTCATTTGTGACGAGACACCCGTCGAATACATGCACGAATTGCACGTGCTTTACGGCGTCAAGCGGCCCTTCACTGCTTTCCAAGCAAACCTCCGCCAGAACTTTCGCCAAATCTCGCCATAGAAAATATCTCGTAAGGAGTCTGACGTTTGGCGTTCATACGTCGATGCTCTAATGACTTCGCCTTCGCGGAGCCACTGCCGCGTGGCCTTCCCGCTCTGAACGGCGCCAGCATCGAGATGGGTACCTGAAGTGCCTGCTCCTGCGCGTCGCGCTCATCCCCGCAAGATGAATCCAAAAACAGGAGCCAGATATGCAATGGCGTCAGATAGCACTTGGTTCGCTCACGGTTGCTGCATTTGCGTCGACACTCGCATGGAGTGCCGGCGACGAGCACGACCGGAACCACCCGCGAGACAACCATACGGCGACACCGATCAAGCACCTGGTGGTGATCTATGGCGAGAACGTTTCGTTCGACCACTACTTTGCGACCTACCCGCATGCCACCAACCCGTCCGGCGAGCCCGCGTTCCGCGCGCTGGCCGGCACGCCCGAGGTAAACG
Source organism: Paraburkholderia sp. Tr-20389 (assembly GCF_017104565.1). Taxonomy (GTDB): domain Bacteria; phylum Pseudomonadota; class Gammaproteobacteria; order Burkholderiales; family Burkholderiaceae; genus Paraburkholderia. Next base: position 465,244 of record NZ_JAAGPD010000001.1, read on the forward strand.
GCCTGTCGGGCAGGCTGCTCGACAAGAATCCCAACGCCACGAATCCGGCCAATGGAACGAGCGCGGCCAATCCGTTCCGACTCGACCGAACCCAGGCCGCCACCGCCGACCAGAATCACGCGTACACGGCCGAACAGCAGGCGTATGACAACGGCGCGGCCGATCTCTTCCCCAACTACACAGGCAAGGGCACGACGGGCGGCGCAGGCGCATTCGGCACGGCGGGTCAGGTAATGGGCTATTACGACGGCAATACCGTCACCGCGTTGTGGAATTACGCGCAACGGTTCGCGATGAGCGACAACGCCTATACATCGACTTACGGTCCGTCGACGCCGGGCGCGCTCGAAGTGGTCTCCGGCCAGACCAACGGCATGAAGGTTGTACTGACCACGAAGCAGCCTTCCGCTGCGGGTTCGTACTACGTGAATGACGGACAAGGCGGATTCACGATGATCAATGACGTCGACCCGGCCAATGACACCTGCTCCAGCACCACCGATACCGCGCTGATGACGGGCAAGAATATCGGCGACCTGCTGAACGCACGCGACATTTCGTGGGGCGGCTTCATGGGCGGCTTCAACCTCGCCACGACGAACAGCAACGGCACGACGGGTTGCAAACGCAGCACGCAATCGGCCGTGGTCGGTTCTGCAACGGCCGACTATATTCCGCACCACAACTGGTTCCAGTACTACGCGTCGACGGCGAATCCGAAACATCTGCGCCCGAGCTCGCTCCGCGCGATCGGACACAGCACGGCAAAGGACGGCAGGACGCCCGATCCCGCCAATCACCAATACGATACGGATGACTTCTTCGACGCAGTGAAGGCCGGCAATTTCCCGGCGGTGAGTTTCCTGAAGGCGCCGGCCTTCCAGGACGGCCATGCCGGCTATTCGGATCCGCTCGACGAGCAGGCGTTCGTTACGAAGGTCGTCAATTTCCTGCAGCAGCAGAAGGAATGGGACGATACGGCCGTCATCGTTGCCTGGGACGACTCCGATGGCTGGTACGACCACGCGTATGCGATGCCGACGAGCGCCTCGTATGATTCAGTCGCCGATCAGCTGAACGCACCGGGTATCTGCGGCACGGGCTCGGCACACGATGGCGTTGCCGGCAAACCCGTGAACGGCCGCTGCGGTCCGGGTACGCGAATTCCCTTTGTCGTGATCTCGCCGTGGGCCAAGGACAATCACGTCGACCATACGTTGATCGATCAGTCGTCGGTGGTGCGCTTCATCGAAGACAACTGGCTCGATGGCGAGCGTATCGGCGGCGGATCGTTCGATGCGCATGCCGGCAGCATCATGGGCATGTTCGACTTCAATCGTCGCGGTGACGGCCGTTACGAGCGCAAACTCTTTCTCGATCCCGAGACGGGTCTGCCCGTCGACACGCCGCCGAAGAGCTGACGCCACAGCGGAACCGTCAGTCGATTCATGACGCCAGGCGCCCTTACCTGCCGACCTCGCAGGAAGGGCGCACTTTCCATCGGCATCTTTGTACGACCCGGCGCCCAGACCGGGTTAAGCTCCCGCTTCCGCATTGACTGCACGTCATCAGCCTGCACCGGATTCATTCACCGGCAGGCGTTTCGGTCTCATCGTGCACGGTGTGGCCTCGCGCAACGCCCCTCTATCGACTTCCCAATTCACCACTCAGCGCTTTTCCAGGAACATCGACTTCCTGGCGCGGTCTCTGCTTAGTGCACGATTCTGAATGTCATCTCCGATATGCGAAACGCGTTATACATCAAGAGCCGGTTGTTGATCGTCGCGGCGTTCGCGTTGCCCGCGGTCGTGTTCATCGACGGCTGCAAGTCGACGGCGACGCCATCCTCGAATGCACAGGGTGCGATGGTCCCTGACGACGCTGCGCTCGCCGCCCGGGTGAAGCAGTCGCTGGCGGCGGACCCCGAGCTGAAAGCGTTGCCGATGAGCGTCGCGACATATCGAGGTGTCGTCCAGTTGTCCGGATATGTGGATTCGGAACTGCAGATGCAAAAAGCGCTTGCCGTCACGCGTGGCGTGCCGGGGGTGCTGTCGGTCAGCAACGATCTGCATCTCAGGCCACATTGACGCGTTGCCGTGTAAAAAGTGCATGCTCACGGCCGATCATTGATTCACGCCGTCATTAGCGATACCTTTCATTTGTCCTGGTCGTCGAAATCTGATCAACGAGAGGAGAACCGTTTCGTGAAAAGCGCGTGGGCTGTCTGTTGTATCGTCGCGTTCAGCGCGACACTCGGCGGATGCGGCAAGCAGGGATCGCAAAACGGCACCACCGAGGCATCGGGGGCATCCGCGAGCGAGGCGGCATCTCAACCGGCGCAGGTTGCGAGCAGCCCAGTTGCCGCATCGGGCCTGCTGGGCACGGTAACCAAAGCACAGTTGCCGGGCGAAGCAGCCGACACACTACGGCTGATCAAGGCGGGCGGCCCCTACCCATTTAGCGAGGACGGCGTGCTGTTCCGCAACAGTGCGCAGCTGCTGCCGCAGCATCCGCGCGGCTACTACCACGCGTACACAGTTCGCACGCCAGGCTCGACGGATCGCGGGCAGCGCCGGGTCGTATGTGGTGGACCGCGCAAACAGATCGGCGACTGCTATTACACCGACGATTACTACGTCAGTTTCAGACGCATTGCCGAATAAGGACTTCCCCGAATCCCGCCACACGATACATAGGTGACCAGGCAGTCACGCAGGAAATCCGTAGGTGGTCCATTTCGCGAGTACCGAACGCCTGAGTTCTTCAGGAAACGAGGTATTGAACGAAGCAACCGTTGCACGCATCTCGCCGCGAAACTGCTCCGGGAACAGACAGTTGATAATCGCTTTGCCGCCCTTGCCCGAGGCCTTTTCTTCCGGACTCAGATACGGGACGAGGGGAATGCCCGTTGCGTCAGGAAACGCGAAGTGATCTTTCGCGGGATGATGCCGCGTTGCGAGTGCCCAAACCACTGCGTCGATGTCCGTGATGTCGATGTCGTTGCTGACCAGAATCACCTTGGGTACCAGCCAGCCCGCGTGCGACGAGAAGAGAATCCCGGCAATCAGATTGGCAAAATTCGGCGCATCGGTTTGCATCGTACGCAACCTGGCTGTGTCGATTGAAAGCACGATCCAGCACGTGGCGGCTTCATACGAACACCACGCCATGTCCACCGGCATATTGGCGCGACGCAAGAGATCGAGCACCTGAGCCGAGATCATGGTTCCCCAGATGGTGTGATTCTCTTCAGGCGGAAGCCCCGCAGCGCATATCGGCAAGACAGGATCGTTTCTGAACGTCACGGCTTCAACGTGAAAGAGCGGTTGCTCGCGTCCGACCGGAAAAGAATAACCGTGGTACTCGCCCATCGGGCCTTCCATCGCTTTCTCCGAGAGACTGATCGTTCCCTCCAGAACGATTTCGGCATTAGCCGGCACGAGAAGATCGTTCGTTTCGGCTTTGACGACTTCAACGGGATCGCCGACCATTGCGCCGACGTACCCACTCTCACTCACCCACTCGGGCAGCGGCATTCCGGCGACCGCGAGCGCTGCAGGCGGAGCGCCAAGCGCCATCGCCCAGGGTGTGGGTTCTCCGCGCAGCTTCCACATTTCGCGAATCATCCCTAGGTGCTGCTGTGGCATGGCCGGCCCCACCAGCGTGTTTCTGTCGTGCAGCATGGAGCGCGCGACAGACCAGCTGTCCCACTTGCCGTCGGGGCTTTGAACCACGTGAAATCCGTATGTGCCGAAGTACCGACCACCATCTGCCGCATGAAGCAAGGGAACAGGGAATCTGGTCAGATCCACTTGCGAGCCACGCCAGATGTTTTCCTTGCAAGGACCCGTCTCCACGATGCGCGGATCGACGGGCGATGAATGCGAAGCGGCGATGATGCGTTCGACGATGTCCCGCGGACTCGCGGACTTCGGCAAACCAAAGTGAAGCGCAAGCCGACCATACTCTTCTCCTGCATGTCGATTGAGTCCCGCTGGCGCACCCAATACACGGAACCCCGTTTGCGCGCCCTCGATCGATGCGAAGAGCGGCGCAGGCGCCCGGTCTTCATAGACCTTTCGCGTAATGGCTCCGATCTCCAGGTCGGCATCGACCGTTTGCCGGATGTCGACCAGATCGTTTCTCCGCCGCAGTTCATCGATGAACGATCTGAAGTTCAAGCATGGAGAAAGATTCGACATCGTCGCCTCCAGTATTGAAACCACCAATCAGCGATCGTACTCGCGTGCGCTTCGATCCGGCGCGCTTTCGATAGCACGACATTAAGGTAATAGGCTACTTAAGCCGCGTTGCCGTGCAGGTCGATGGATATGTCGTACGCCATATTCCCAGACGCACTGTGCCGACCCACACTCATCGAAATGCGATGTCTTTTGTACTAACACGTGAAGGTAACCTCTCGCTCCCATCCGTTCTATAACAGACGGAGCACATGATCACATTCCGGAGGGCAGCGTGACACTCTCACCGTTTTGGCCCGCGAGGCTCTCCCAGCACGTTGAGGCGCCACGCACGTCTCTTTACTACAATCTCGAAGTCTCCGCGACGCGCTATCCCGACAAGACAGCCATCCACTACTACGGCACCGCGATCAGCTATGCGCAGCTGCGACGCGACGTCGATGCACTCGCAGGCTTCCTGCAACACCGCTGCGGCGTAAAGCGCGGCGATCGCGTCGCGCTTTACATGCAGAACAGCCCGCAATTCATTGCTGCGTACTACGCCATCCTTCGAGCAGATGCCGCCGTCGTGCCCATCAATCCGATGAGCCTTCAGTCGGAACTCAGACATATCGTCGAGGACTGCGGCACACGGGTCATGCTTCTCGCCGACGAGTTGTACGAGAACGCCTCGCCCCTGTTCGGCGAGCTGCTGCATCACGTCGTCGTTGCGCGCTATGCCGAGCACCTGCACGACACAGCTGATCTGCCCTTGCCCGCAGTGTTGTCCGAGCCGCGGCACTGTCATCTCGAACCTGGATCATCCGCACAAGCGAACGGGTGCGATGTCATCCTGTGGCGCGACGCACTCGATACGAACGAGCCGGCATCGACACATCAGGCAACACCCTCCGATCTGGCGATCGTCCCTTATTCCTCCGGCACCACGGCTGCGCCCAAGGGATGCATGCACACGCATCGCTCCGCCATGCATGTGATTGCCGCCTCCATACAGTGGTGTCAGCTATCGCAAGACGCGATCGTGCTCTGCACCGCGCCGCTCTTCCACGTGACGGGCATGCAGCAATGCATGAACACCGCTGTGCTGAGCGGCGCGACGATGGTCGTCACGACACGCTGGGATCCTCGCTGCGCGGCATTGCTGATCGAGCGGCATCGCGTGAGCGTATGGATCGCCATCGCAACGATGATGGTCGACTTCATGAGTCAACCCGACCTGGATCGCTACGATCTGCATTCGCTGAAGTGCCTCGCGGGCGGCGGCGCGGCCATGCCCGAAGCGCTCGCGCAACGAATCCAGAGTCGGCTCGGTATTCCCTATATGGAAGGCTATGGTCTGAGCGAGACCATTGCGGCGACCCATATCAATCCGCCCGATCGCTGCAAGCGGCAATGCCTCGGCATACCGCTCCAGGACACGGAATCGCGGGTCATCGATCCGCACACGCTGCAACCCGTCGAAACCGGTACGCCGGGAGAAATCGTAACCTGCGGTCCACAGGTGTTCGAAGGCTACTGGGGACGCCCGGAGGCCACGCGTGACGCGTTCATCGAACTGGACGGCCGGCGCTACCTGCGCACCGGCGATCTCGGTTATATCGACGAAGACGGCTATTTCTTCATGATCGACCGCTTGAAAAGGATCATCAACGTCTCTGGTTACAAGGTCTCTCCAGCGGAAGTGGAGACCATGCTCTTCGAGCATCCCGCCGTCCAGGAAGCCTGCGTGATCGCCGTACGCGATCCGCGGCGCGGCGAGTCCGTCAAGGCATGCGTGGTGCTGCGTGCGGGATGTCACGCTGACGCGCAGCAGATCATCGAGTGGGCCCGGACGCGCATGGCGGCGTACAAGGTGCCGCAGTCCATCGAGTTTCTGGAGAGCCTGCCGCGCACAGCCAGCGGCAAGGTTCAATGGCGCGAGTTGCAGCAGCGGGAATTATCGTCGGCGTGAATCGCGGGCATGAAACGCCGACATGAATGAGATGCACGTTTGTGCACGTTTACGTTCTTGTTGTTGCACGGTATCATGTGCACATGAACGACGATATCCCACTCGCCCGCCGCGACGAGATCGCCAACCGGCTTGCCCAGGGTCAGCCGGTCGTGGCTGCCGCCCTCGCCGCCGAATTCAATATCTCCGAAGACGCGATCCGCCGCGATCTGCGCGCGCTGGCCGCCGAGGGCCGCTGCCGTCGGGTCTACGGCGGGGCGTTGCCCGTCACGCCCGCTTCCGTACCGATGGCGAGCCGCATCGACAAGGCGCAGGAACGCAAGTCGGCCCTGGCTCGCGCGGCCCTGCCGTTGATTCAGCCCGGTGAACTGCTGTTCCTCGATAGCGGCAGCACCAACCTCGCGCTCGTCGACCTGTTGCCCGAAGAGGCCGACATCACCGTGGCGACCAACTCGGTCGATATCGGCGCTGCCGTGCTGCGGCGGTCCGACATTCAACTTATCGTGATCGGCGGGGCGGTCGATGCGGCCGTCGGCGGATGCGTCGATGCGAACGCCGTGCAGACGGTCGCGCAAATGAATATCGATCGATGCTTCATCGGCACCTGCGCGATTTCGCCGAAGAGCGGCATCAGCGCATACGACCTCGCCGACGCGACTTTCAAACGGGCTGTGCTGGCGTCGAGCGAACACAGCGTGGTGCTGGCACTCACCGAGAAGTTCGATACCCGCGCCCCTTACAAGGCGGCGACGATCGGCGAACTGGAATGCGTCGTCGTCGAACATGATCTGCCACGTGCAGAACGTCAGGCCTTGTCGAAAGCCGGCATATCGGTCGTCGTGACCGAGGAGTCAGTCAGTCCATGAACACGCGATCGACTTCCTCGGAGCAAGAAGCCATGGCCGCCTGCGTGCCGGCGGCCCGGCTTGCAACGCGTCTCGCATTCCTCGTGGCGGGATTCGGCGTCGCCTGCTGGGCGCCGCTCGTTCCGTTCGCCAAGCAACGGCTCGGCGTCGATGACGGCACGCTCGGGCTCCTGCTGCTATGCATCGGCCTCGGTTCGGTCATGGCGATGGTGGCAACGGGAGCGCTGAGTGCGCGCTACGGCAGCAAGCCGATCATCGTCGCCGGCGGCGTGGGGCTGGCCGTCGTTCTGCCGCTGCTCAGCGTCGTCGATACGCCGCTTACGCTCGGTGTGGCGTTGCTCGCGTTCGGCGCGTTCCTCGGCTCGCTCGATGTCGCGATGAACATTCACGCGGTCGATGTCGAGCGCGCGGAAGGCCGGCCGTTGATGTCGGGCTTTCACGCGCTGTTCAGCGTCGGCGGATTCGCTGGTGCAACGCTGATGACGTTTCTGCTTTCGTGGCGCATTGGGACGCTCACGAGCACACTGCTGTGCGCCGTTTCGATGGTTGCCGCGATCGCGCTGGCGCGCCCCCGTCTGCTCGTGACGGCACAGGCGAGCGACGGCCCGCTGTTTGCGTTGCCACGCGGCATTGTGCTGGTCATTGCCGGGCTGGCCGCGATCACCTTTCTGGTCGAAGGCGCGCTGCTCGACTGGAGTGCTTTGCTCATCACCGGCACGGGACTCGTTGCTGCCCCGCAAGGCGGACTCGGCTACATATTCTTCTCAATTGCGATGACGGCCGGCCGTTTCGGCGGCGACGCGCTTACCGCGCGCATCGGCGACCGCGCGACGATGTTCTGGGGCGGACTGCTCGCCACCCTCGGCTTCGTCGTGTTGCTGACGGCACCGGTCGCAGTCGTCGCGATGGCCGGCTTCGTGCTGATCGGCCTGGGCGCATCGAACGTGGTGCCCGTGCTGTTCCGGCGCGCGGGCTCGCAGCGCGCGATGCCATCCACGCTCGCGGTGGCTGCGATCACGACGACAGGTTACGCGGGGCATCTCGCCGGACCGGCCGGCGTGGGCTTCATCTCCAAAGCAGCCGGGTTGCCGGGCGCCTTCTGGGTGTTGGCCGCGCTGCTGTGTCTCGTTCCGGTATGCGCGCGCCCCGTCACGCGTGAATCGTGAAGCGGTCGTCCAAGTCCATCAACCCATCCCCTCGCGCTCCAGCCACGTACGGAACAGCACGACCAGCTCATCGCCGAACTTCTCATCCGGAACGTAACTGCAATAGCTGCGCGACGGCAAACGCGGACCGCTGAACGGTGCGACAAGGCGGCCGGCGGCGAGATCGTCGGATACGAGCGCAGTCGGGCCCATCGCGATGCCGATTCCATCGATGGCAGCCTGCAAGGTCAGATAGAAGTGGTCGAAGGTCAAGGTGGCCGCCGGCCTCATCGCGGGAATCTGCGCGCTCGCCAGCCAGTCAGGCCAAAGCCTGGGAAGACTCGAGGTGTGCAGCAACGTGTGCAGCCGCAAGTCGGCCGGCGATCGAAGCGGCACTCGCTGCAACAGCGCCGGACTGGCGACGGGAAGCCGCTCCTCGGACAGGAACGGCCGCATCGAGTAGCCATAGAACGTGTCCGGACCACCCCGGATCACGATGTCGTAGTTTTCTTTGAGACTCTCCAGCGGCCCGTTCGAAGTCTCCACCTTGACCTCGACGTCAGGATGCCCGGCACGGAATCGCGCGAGCCTCGGCACCAGCCAGCGCAACGTGAAGGTCGCGGGTGCGTTCACCGACAGTGTCCGAGCGAGCGTTTCGGGCACAGCGTATCGCGCGGTCGCCTGAGAAAGCTGTTCGAACAACGGACCGACTTCCTTCAGATATGCCTGCGCCGCCGGCGTCAGCGTCACGCGCCGGTTGTGCCGTTCGAACAGCGATGCGCCAAGCCATTCCTCGAGCAGGCGCACCTGCTGGCTCACCGCGCCGTGAGTCACATGCAACTCCGCGGCGGCTTCCTTGAAGCTGCCGAGCCGGCCCGCGGCCTCGAAGGCCCGCAAGGCATTGAGCGGCGGTAAGACCCGTTTCATTTGCAATAGTTTTTCTAACGTGACGCGTCAATTTATCTGGATTGTGGCCCCTCTACAAGATAGATATCCTGCTTATCTTCGCTCACCTTTCCGGCCCGACACCCACATGCTCAGTTATACCGGCGGCATCGTGCTGTTTGCCGCCCTGCTCCACGCGAGCTGGAACGCGATCCTGCACGGCAACCGCGATCGTTTTCTGTCGATGACATGGATGAGCATCGCCATCGCGGCTGTCGCCACGCTCGTCGTCCTGTTCAATCCGTTGCCGGCCAGCGCCTCATGGCCCTGCATCGCAGCCTCGGGGCTTGTGCATATCTTCTACAACGTGAGCCTCGTGCGGTCGTATCGCCGCAGCGATCTCGCGGTCGCCTATACGATCGCGCGCGGCTCATCGCCGCTGCTCGTCACGCTCGGCGCAGCATTCTTCGCGCACGAAGCGATCGGCCCCTCGCATGCGCTCGGGGTCGCGATGATATCGGGCGGCATCATCGCGATCGCCTTGCAGGGGCAACACGTGTCGCGCGCTGGTGCACTGGCCGCGCTGACGACGGGTGCGACGATTGCGCTTTACACCGTGATCGACGGCATCGGCGTGCGGTTGTCCGACGGACAGTCGCTTGCCTATACCGCGTGGATGTTCCTGTTCTACTGGCTGATGCCGGTGCTGTTCGTCGCGGCGCGTGGGCTCGCCGCGCTATGGACACCCGTGCGTGCGCAGCCGCTGTCGATCGGCTCGTCGCTCGTCGGCGGGCTGGTGTCGATCGCGGCCTATGGCATCGTGATCTGGGCGCTGCAGTCGGGCGCGATGGGTGCGGTATCGGCGTTGCGCGAGACCAGCGTGGTGTTCGCGGTGCTGATCGGGCAAGTGTTTCTGCGGCAGACGGTCAGCGGTACACGCTGGCTCGCCTGCCTGGTCGTCGCGGCCGGAGCGGTGTGTCTGGGCCGTTGAGAGGCGCGGAAAGCACATCGCACTCGGCGAGTCTTCGTCCGAGGCTTTTATCCCACCATCACATGAAGGTTCGTCAATGAATACCGTCCCGCAAGCGCCGCTCATTCTGATAACGGGTGGAGGTCGCGGCGTAGGCGCGGCGACCGCGCGTCTTGCTGCCGCACAAGGCTATGATGTCGCGATCAGTTTCGTCTCCAACGAATCCGCCGCCCTTACGGTAGCGGCCGATGTCGAAGCGCTCGGGCGCCGGGCTCTAGCGGTGCGCGCGGATAGCGCGGATCCAGCGCAGGTTGCCCAGCTATTCGCCGCGATCGACCGCGAGTTCGGCCGGATCGATGTGCTGGTGAACAACGCCGCGATCATCGCGCAGCAGTCCCGGCTGGAGGATCTCGCATTCGAGCGGATGCAGCGTATTTTCGCGGTCAACGCGATCGGCCCTATCCTCTGCGCGCAGCAAGCGGCGAAGCGGATGTCCCGGCTTCACAACGGGCGCGGCGGGTCCGTGATCAACATCTCGTCGGCATCGGCGCGGCTCGGCAGCCCGAACGAATATGTCGACTATGCGGCGTCGAAGGGCGCCGTCGAAACATTCACGACCGGCTTTGCAAAAGAAGTCGCGCGGGACGGAATACGCGTCAATTGCATTCGACCCGGGCACATCTACACCGAAATGCATGCCAGCGGCGGCGAGCCTGGACGGGTGGATCGCGTGAAGGATTCAATCCCGATGGGAAGAGGCGGTCAGCCCGAAGAGGTGGCGCGGGCAATCCTGTGGCTGGCAAGCGCCGAGGCATCCTTCATCACCGGCACGTTTCTCGACGTCACGGGCGGCAAGTGAGCAACAGGATGCGGCCTTGTACATGTCGCCCGCGCGAGGCGGCCCGACATGTGCGCACGGATGTCTGACGGTCGTCAGTTCGGTGTGCCGCTCTGATCCAAAAAAGCCGCGGCCGCTCTGGGCCGCGACCAGGACGAACCGTCCCGACGCCAACGCTTACGAGGACGCTAGAGGATCGCCGGAAACGGTGTGCACAGTGCTGCTGAGCCCCTTCGCTCACGTACATCGCGACGGGGCTCCGGTTTGCGGCGCCATACTGCGCGCCGCCCGTCGTTACGTTTACTGGAGGAGCTTCAGAACCTGCTGCGGCATCGAGTTCGCTTGCGCCAGAACCGAGATACCCGCTTGCTGCAGAACCTGAGCCTTCGACAGGTTCGCCGTTTCCGTCGCGAAGTCCGCGTCGGTGATCTGCGAACGGGCTGCGCTCATGTTCGTCGCTTGCGTGTTCGTCGTCGAGATGGCAGCCTGGAACGTGTTCTGCGTTGCACCCAGCGTTGCCTGGAACGTGTTCACGCTCGTCAGAACGCTGTCGATCGTGCTCATTGCTGCTTGAGCGCCCGAAGCCGTCGAAACGGACAGGCCGCTGACGCCGAGGCTGCCCGCGTCCCACTTCTGCGAACCGAAGTTGGCCGTAATCTGCTGGCCGTTGAACGCGCCGATCTGGAAGTTGACCGAACCGATACCGTTCAGCACCTGCGCACCGTTGAACGTCGTTTGTTGCGCGACACGCGTGATTTCGTTGAGGCGTGTCGACACTTCCGACTGGAGGTTCGCCAGTGCGTTCGAGTCGAGCGAGCCGTCGCCTGCTTCCACGGCCAGCTGGCGGATACGTTGCAGGTTGTCGACCACCGACTGCAGCGCGCCGTTCGTGGTTTGCACCATCGAGATGCCGTTGTTGGCGTTGGACGAACCTTGCGTCAGCGCGTTGATCGACGCCGTTTGCGTCGTCGAAATCGCGAGACCTGCCGCGTCGTCGGCAGCGGTGTTCACACGCTTGCCCGACGACAAACGATTGATTGCCTGCGAGAGTGCGCTTTGCGAACCCGACAGGTTGTTCTGTGCGGTCAGCGAAGCGATGTTGGTGTTGATGTTCAGCATTTCTTTCCCCAATTCAAATTGCCGTTCTGTTGACGGCGACAAGCTTTGCCATCCAAAGGCTCATCAAGCTTGTTTCAAGGATTACGGCCGGAAATGCCGCAGCTTTACCGATGCATGACGACTTTTTTTTCATCGGATTGAAGCGTAACGAGGGTCGGAAGGCGCAGCGTTTTTCAACCCCGCAGCCAACTCCGGACGGCATGATCTTGCCCACCGATCGCGCCCGTATCGGTCAGCGCCTTTTTCGTTCGGCCTGGGCGATTTCCGGCCGCACGGGACGGATTGAAGTAACGTCCGTCACCACCGATCCGGCCGCTGCACCGCACGCCCGGGAGTATTTGTCCCGATTGCCTGGATCGGTCGGGCTGTGCCGAAATGCGCATTGGAATCGTCGCCAGCGGTCAAGACCAAACGATATTGGCTTCCTATAGTCGCTTCTGGCGACCGCTGCGGCGCTTCTGATCCGGAGCAGTTCGACCGATACCGCGCCTACCAGAGAGGAGCCTCACACGCAGTTGATGCGGACAAGAGCCGTGCACCGGCCGCCGCCGCGCTCGCGCAGCACGCGCGCAGGCGGTGAGCAATGCCGGCATGCACGACCTGGCAGTGACCTCATGCTTGACGACAAAGGGAAATAACATGCGTTTCACGAAAAGTCTCTCCCCTATCGCAGTTGTAGTCGGTTCACTTCTCGCTGTTGCACCGCTCGCCTCGCACGCGGACACCGTCGTAAAAGTCGGGTTTGCCGCGCCGCTCACCGGACCGAACGCCAACTACGGCAAAGATCTGGAGAACGGCGTCAAAATGGCGCTCGACGACGCGAAAGCGCAAGGCATCAAGATCAATGGCCAGCCCGTCACGTTCCAGCTCGTCGCGGAAGACGACCAGGCCGACCCGCGCGTCGGTGTGCAAGTCGCGCAAAAGCTCATTGACGAAGGCGTGTCGGTCGTTGTCGGCCACTTCAACTCCGGTACGACCATCCCCGCTTCGAATCTCTATGAGAAAGCGGGCCTGCCCGACATCGATCCCGCCGCCACGAACCCGACCATCAGCAGTCGAGGCTTCAAGAACATGTTCATGGTGATCTCGAGCGACGCGCAAAACGCGGGCACCGCGGGCGCCTATGCGGTCGAGACGACGAAGGCCAAGCGCATCGCCGTGATCGACGACCGTACGGCGTTCGGCCAGGGCGAAGCCGACGAGTTCGTGAAGGCGGTCAAGGCGCACGGCGGTGACATCATCGATCGCGAGTACACGACGAACCAGGCAACGGACTTCAAGACCCAGCTCACGAACCTCAAGGCCAAGAACCCCGATCTGATTTTCGTCGGAGCCCTCAATCCGCAGGCGGCCGGCATCATGAAGCAGATGAATCAGCTCGGCATCAAGGCGCAGTACGTGGGCGGCGGCGGCGTGAAGGACATCGACTTCATCAAGCTCGCGGGCGACGTGTCCGAAGGCGCGATGGCATGGGAATACGGCCGTCCGCTCGACAGCACGCCCGTGGGCGCGAAGTTCGCCGAACGCTTCAAGCAGAAGTTCGGCGAAGACGTGCTCTCGTACGCGCCGTTCGGTTATGACGCGGCGTGGGCGGCCATCAAGGCCATGCAGGCAGCCAATTCGACGAAGCCCGACGACTATCGCGCGAAGCTGCAGAGCATCAGCTTCGAAGGCATTACAGGCCATATCGAGTTCAACGCGAACGGCTCGCTGAAGAACGGTTCGTCCACGGTCTACCAGGTGAAGAACGGCCAGTGGGTGACGGTCAAGACCGTAAGCGGCCTCTGATGGTTCATGCAAGGCCTGCCGCTTCCGGGCAGGCTGTCGTCGCGGCGCCTTGCGGGGCGCCGCGACGCGTTGCATCCGCCGGCGGAGTCGACCGGTCTGAATTCTGAAAGAAACGAGAAAGACAATGTTCAACCGCGCGATGCATTTCCCGCATGACATTCGTGCAGGGACGGGCCGCCTGCAATAAAAATCCGAGTTGCATTTGCTTACATCACTCGCGGCACATACCATCAGTAGACCCGCTTCCCTCTCCCTTCTCTTTGCGCATCCCATTCCCCTTCCCTGGTCTCATCGCGCTCATGGCCGGGATAGGTTGAATCGCGCTGACGAGCGCATCCGCCAGCCCCTGTTTTGAACGTCAACATGTCTCAGCACCGCGTGCTTCGCCCGCGGTGCGTCTGCCGGAACCACGCGGCGGGGCAGCACATGAGGGCCCGTCGCGAGCAAGCCAAAGGAGCGACCATGCGCGCACTCGACATCATGACGACGTCCGTCGTCACGGCCACACCTGACATGACGATCCACGACGCCGCAAGACTGTTCGTCGACAACCGGATCAGCGGCATGCCTGTCGTCGACGGGGAAGGACAGGTCGTGGGTATCGTCAGCCAGGGCGATCTGCTGCATCGCGTGGAGAACGGGACGGGACACGGCAAGCGCCGATGGTGGCTCGAGTTTCTGCTGTCCTCGCCTCGCGAACAGGCCGCGCGATACGTCAAGGAGCACGGACACGTGGTTGGCGATGTGATGTGCGAGCGCGTGATCTCGATCACCGAAGACATGCCGCTCGACAAGATCGCAGACTTGATGGAGCGCCGGCATTTGAAGCGCGTACCCGTGCTAAAGGACGGCAAGCTGGTCGGGATCGTGAGCCGCTCGAATCTGATCCGCGCACTCGCGAGCGTCGCCCCGCCCATGGACGCTGCCGCGCATGACGATGTCAGTGTGCGCGACGCGATCGTGCTGGAGATGCACGGACAGCGCTGGGGCCTGTCGAAACAGGGCGTGCTCGTCAAGGACGGGGTCGTGCATCTTTGGGGCGTCGTCGAGTCGGAAGAGGAAAAGCGCGCCATCTGCATTGCCGCCGAAGGCGTGCCGGGCGTCAAACGCGTGGAGCATCATCTCGAACTTCCGAGTGTGATACCGACACTGTAGTCAGCGCGGCGAGTACCTGAATCGAAGGGGCGCGCGATGCGTACGCATCGCGCGATCACGATATCGTCACCATCCCATCGAGTGGCGTGTTCATTTCGAGAATCCGAAAGATCGCGATGGAGGTGCCGCGGCCCGAGCGCCGCGATCAACAGCGCGGTCGACGTCGAGCCCGCTGCTTCCGGCAGACGAGGTTAGCGACTTCCATCCGACAATCAGCGTTTTCCAGCCTAACGCGGGAAGCCTGTTTTTATTGCGTCTCTCGCGCGCTGTTCACCATCGCGCATCGCCGATTGGGAGTCGATAAAGGTATCGCCGTCGTAGATGTGGTAGATCGGACAGGTTTCATAGACTGACGACCCGTCGAGTCTGGTGATCATGGCTTGCGCCACGTAGTTTGTCGTCTTGCCCGGTAATCCGGGCGGAGCCACTGTCCGGACGCTAACGATCACTCGATAAGGCGGCGCGTCCACCTCCATTTGCAATGAAGACATGTTGCTCTCCCGCCCGGATCGATAATCAAGTATGAATCTCGCAAGTACTAACGCCAACTGCAATCGAGCATGGATTCGTTCTATGCGGTCGCTCTGACGCTCGTTGAAAGCGGCCGATGGATGACTGCATTTTCCAATGATGATTGAGCGCAATGCGCTGACCATCCAGTGCATCGGGGAAAGTCGAGTGATCACGACGGGAATCTGGACACGGTGCAAGTTGCACAAGGAAAGCCCGTCTGCGTGGAAGACCCGCCACACGCAGCAGTTAGCGGCTTACGTGAGAGTTCGTGTCTTTCGTGGTTAATGCTTCTTTATATATGAAGCCCGATTCCGTGTGGATCAGTCCGGGCACGTCAATTCAGGCATCAACGAATTCGGCGAAAAGTCCACGACGATCGACTGTTCGCCAAGCGCCAGCCAGCCATTCCACGCAGGGTTCTTCTCGCGCGCCATGAAAAGCACCAGCATCACGGCAACGACAACATGAAACCAGAAGGCTGCCTGCTCCAGATCCGCGAAGTCATGTCTCATGTGCTGCTCCCGCTGAAGTCTCCAATCGTTTCCGATCCAGCCGGAAATAGCCCGGCACGACACAGCGTGTGGCGCCTTATTACATAAACGAATCCCGGCAGTCCAATCTCAAACACCGAATTGAAGAGCCGGGACTCGTCGGCTTGAAGGAATCGTACGTCAATGCGGCACGTTCACGATCCCATCATGGACGCCGATCGCATTGCTGCCCGGATTCGCAACGATGGCCGGCAAGTTTGCCACGCCCAGCGCCGGAGCCTTGCCCGGATCGCCGCCTCTCGGTATGGTGCGGATAACCTGCGACGGCGGCAGCGGCGTGCCATTCTTCAGATGACTCCACATCAGATTGAGCGCCTGAAGGTTGTAGTAATGGACGGGCACGAATCGCGTATCGAAGCCTGCTACACCGAGAAAGGCGTCGAAGTGCTGCCCGTTCGTGACTTCATAGAACGACAACTGGCTGCGTGAGCCTTCCCTTTCGCTGTTCGCCGCAAGGTACGCGCGCGTAGCATGATTGATGGGCACCAGCGCATCGCTACGTCCCTGGACGATGATTGCAGGCTTGCCATGCAGGTTTGCATTCACGCTGATCGCTTCGACACTGCGACGCATGCGCGGATCGTTACCCGTCCACAGCGCCCGCAGGCAAGCGGCCCCGTTGAAGCTCGCATCGGACGTCGCCAGCCGATGATCCGCGCCGCCTTGCGACGTGCCGTTATAGACGAGACTGATGCCGTTGGTGGGCGGCACGCCGTTACCCAGACCAAACACAGTCGGCATCGGCGAAACGGCGGGCGCAACGCCCGCTGCGCCCGTCGACGCATTCGTCGTGCCGAAGCTGAAACCACACAGATTGTCGATCACGCTCGACCTCGTATAGGCGTCGGCATACGTGACGGCGACAGCGGGTACTGCCTGCGAGTCCCACATCGGCGCATGCAGAACGTCGGAATCCGCTTCATAGCCGGCCTTGTGCAGCAGCGTAAGCGCGTCGTTCGCCTGGGTTTGCGCATCGCTGCCCTTCACGTACCCCGCAGCAGCGAGTGACGCGCATCGCGCTGTGCGGATGGCGTTCGTCGTCGCGACGGGCAGCGCCGTCAGATAGGGTGCGTTGGCGGCCGCATCCGCGAGCGCGGCGCAAGGCTGGAGCAGGTTGGCCAGCGTCATATAGTCGGCCAGCGGTTTGCCCGCCGCCGCGATACGCTGGCCGCCTTCCTTGACCTGCGCATGGCCGGGCAAGCGAACGTTGATCTGCGGCTCGCCCACCACGACTGCCGTGATCCAGCCTCGCGTGTCCTGCTCGGCGGCTGCCAGCGACGCACCGCCGCCATTGCTCACGGAAGCCGCGATCGTCGTGATCTCGCCGGGCTCGTAACGCACGCCGGTACCCGACGCGCCGATGTGCGGCCCGAACTGCTGGTTGAGCGCCCAGTACGCAAACTGGATCGCAGCCAGCGTATCCCTGCCCCAGTCCGCTTCCGGGTTCTGCTGCGAGTGCGCGTGCTTGAATGCGTAGCGGTACGGGTACTTCTGGTTATAGGCGGCAAGCGAATCCGCAGGCACATTCGCCGTGAACAGACTGCTGCGTCCTGCAGTGGCGGCATCGGCGACGCGGCCATCGATCAGCGTGATGAGACCAGTCATCAGTTCATCCGCACCGTTGCCTGAACCCTTGTCGGTATAAGCGACCGCGCAGCCTCGCTTCAGCCCCCACTCCCCGGCCGCCGAAATAGCGCCGTACACGCCGCGCGAACCCGACGACGTTGCCGTCACGATGCAGGGGCTTTTCGGGTTGAAGGTGGTCGGCACCTGGACGAGCAGGCTGATGTTACGACGGCCCGTGCCGTCGTCGGCATACGCGAGATATTCGGTGCCTGCGATTTTTCCTTCACCCAGGGTGTCGCTACCCGAAAGATCGACATTCGGCCCCCAGAAACGACCGTAGCCGCCGTTCGGGGTCATGTCGACGAGCGCACGATAGTTCGACCAGATCGCCAGCCTGCGCAGTTCCGCTGCCGTCGGGGTGGCGGGATTTGCAATAGCGGGCGCCGCGCCCGCCAGCCCGGTTTTTCCGAGTCCGGCTGTCAGCAGATCGTCGCTGACGCCGTCATAGACGGTTGTTTGCAGGCTGGCTGCAACGACGAACGGCGGCAGTCTGTTGAGCTTCCCGCGACCGGAATCCTGGTCGCCCGCGTACACGCCTTGCACGACCGCCAAGCCGGTTATCGCCAGCGCGACATTGCGCAATACCCTTCTGCCACCGACCGCCAACGGTAAACCCATCATTGCTGTCTCCTTGATTTTGATTGGACAACACGCACTGCCACTGGACAAGCTTCAGGCGCCGGATCACGGCATCGTTAGACAGTAGAACATTCCGTGCGTCGATTCCAGCCAGAACCGCGCGTATCCGGGACGTGACATTGCGCGCATTGTTGCTCACGCAACATTGCGGAAGGATCGACTTTCGAAAGATGCTCGAAGGCGCGGACGCAACCGTTGGGATCTGGAGGCCGGGCGCGAAGCGACGTTCAATGTCGGCGGGCTCCGTGCCGATCTCACTGTCTCGCGCCTCCGGCTAGCGCCTGAGCGGACGCATTCTTGAATGACCAGGCGCGGGCAGAGCGTTACTGAACATCGGCATCAGGCACCTTGCTCCAGCCCGGCCCCGGGTCAAACGACTTCGTCGCCTGCGCTTTGGCGGCACTGTCCGCTCCGAGGTCTCGCTGATAGACCTGTCCCGCATGACTCACCATGAAACTCTTGATCCCCGTGTCTCCGTATTTCACCGGCCACGCGATGACGGCAAATCCGCCAAAGAGCTTTCCATGCACGACGTAGTCATACGCACCGCCCGGCGCGTGCGGCCCTTGCGATTCGAGCAGCTTGTAGTGGTACCCGTAGTAGCCGGCATTCTTCGCATTGCGCGAACTCGCATCGACGAATGCATCGCCGAGCGGACTCGGCGTGTCATCCGGCCCGGTCGGCCAGTACAGACCGTCGTGCTTTCCGGACGAACTCACCATCCGCGATGCATAGGCAAGCACGCCTTCACCGTCGTGCGTGGTTTGCGCGTACTCGCGCTGCGCATCGTAGATCGCGAGCATCGTCTGAATGACGGCGAGTTCGTTACGGCCGATCCGACGCAAGCGCATCTCTTCCGCGCCGGCGCGCGTGTCGAAGTGCCATCCCTGCCCGGTCTTGACGAGCGGCACGGGAAACGTCCAGCCATTGTCGCCGACGACGATGTGAGTGCGTCCATTTTCCACGGGCTCGATGGTATGGGACTTCGCCCACTCGGCGACGAATGTGTCCCGCAACGCCGCGCCAGCAGCTGGAATCAGTTTGCGAAAGTCATTGCCGAAGATTGTGCGCAACGCGTCTTCGCGGTCTTTCACCACGGCATCGCCGAACGCGTTCATCGCGGCTTCCGGCGTGCTGAAGTTCTTTTGCGCATACGCCGCGGTTGTCGTTGCGACTGACAGCGCCGCGACGGCCGCAAGGGTTGCGAGTTTGAGCGTCAGCCGTTGCGGGGCGACGTGTGAATGGATATTCATGATTCGCTCCTTAACGCCTGCCGCGGAACCCGCCGCCACCACCGCGCATGCCACCGCCTCCGGATGGCCGGTTGAAGCCCGACCCCTGCATGCTCGATCTGCCTCTATCGAAGTTGCGCTGCGCGCTACGGCCGCTCGTGTCCACGCCATTGAACGCGCTGTCGCGTCCGCCGCCGATACCGCCGGCGCGGTCGCCGCTGCTGACGCGATTCACGTCACCGCCTGCCCGATTCGTCCCACCCCGGTTCGCACCGGCGGAACGGTCCGCCGTCGCTGGCCGATTGCCTGCCGCCGCCCGATCACTCGTTCCGGGGCGAGCACCCGTGTTCGCGCGGCCGCGATACTGGTCACGCGTGCCGGCACGCGGCGACTGACCGCCGAATTTATCGCGCGTGGCATTGTCCCGGTACGCGACGCCCTGGCGATGACTCGCATCGTGTTGCCATCGGCCGCCCTGCGCCTGCACCTTGTTGCGATCGAAATTGCGATTGATGTTCGCGGCCCTGTCGACGTTGATGTTGACGTCGCCCCCACCCCAACACGAGTTGCAGTTACTGAAGATCGCACCGGCGGCGGCGAGACCGATGCCCCACGCGAAGCCCGTCGCAAGCGCGGCACCGGGGTAATAGCCAGGGTAATAAGCCGGGTACGGCGGCCAGTAGTAAGGCGGATACGCCGGATAGCTCCACGCGCCGTAGACGACCGTCGGGTTGTACGCCGGCACGTAGATCACCTGCGGATTCGCCGGCTCGATCCTCACGATCGTCGACGTGCCAGCCTGGCTGCCCGCCGGCGCGGGCTCGACGATCACGTTCTGCTGCTCGTTCGATTTCAGGTTGCCCGACTCCTGCGCACGCGCCCGCAGTCGTTGCACGGCGTCGAACACCTCTTTCTGCTGGGCGAGGAAGGCATCGCCCAGTCTCTGCGTCCAGTCGAGCTTGTCACTCATCGGCTCGAGGATTTGCGGGAACGCCACCATCGATTTCACGCTGGTGTCCCAAGGCTGATCCGCCACCGCCTTCACGGCAGCGTCACCCTTCACATCCGGATGCGCCTTCACCCAGCGCGCCGCGTGCACGATTTCCAGCGGATACGTCGACGCCATCAACACCTGGGCCAGCACGGAGTCCGGGTACAGCGCGATGGGCGCGACCAGCGCCTCGATCTCTTCCGGCTTGAATGGCGCGGGGCCCAATGACTCGGCGCCAGACGGCGCAGGAGCCATGGACGCCTGACCCGCTGGTGCAGGCGTCGTCGACGCCGTGGCGGATGGCGGGGGTGCCGACGAAACGGAACCTGATGGCGCGGGCCCCGCCGCACCGTGTTCCGCACAGGATGAAATTGCCGCCAGCACGAGCGGGCATAGAAACAGGGCGCTCGCCGATCGGGCTTTCCAGTTGCTCATAGCCACTCCTTCCGGCCGCATGTTGACTCGGACAACGATATGGCGCGCTAACTCCGAAGTACCCCGTGAGCTCGACTTCAGAAACAACGAAGCAATCGGGGAATCCGGTTCACTGACTTACACCGTGGCGGGCAACTGCGACCGCGGCGCCGCGGCTCTGTTCCGCTTCCGCAGTCTCGTAGTCACCGACCTTGCTTGCAGCCGCGACTTCGCAGTCGTACTCCCGATCCGCTGCAGCATCGCGCCGGTAAACCCGCGCGTTGAAGTCCGGATCGACAGGTATAAAACTGGATGCTTCCAGCCTATACGCGTCGAAACGAATCTTGTATTGGACTTTGGTCCAATGGGCCGGTGCAGCACCACGATGCGCGATGAAATCCATTGAAAAATAAGTACCAGACGTTATTCTTGACGCTGACATCGTGGCCCCAGGCGTTGGCACGCGGCTGTGAACCTCTCCCCCTGGAGGCATGTGGGATGATCGGGCGGCTGACACGCATTTCCGCTTCTGTCGCACTGGGTTGCCTGGTGACAGTCGCGCCGGTATTGACCAGCATCTATATCGCGCACGAAGACGCCGACCGTCGCGAACAGGCCGATTTGCAGCAATTTGCCGCGAAAGCTGTGATGCGCGCAGACCTCGTCACGTATCAGGCCATTGCCGCCCTCGCCGATATGCAGGCAGCGCTCGGCGCACCCTGTTCGCCTGCCCGTATCGCGCAGCTTGCCCGCGTCATTTTCAATTACCGGTATGTACAGGACGCAGGTGAATACAGTGGCAGCCAGTACCTGTGCTCGCCGCTTTTGGGCGACGTCCGGACGCGGCATCTGACGATGCCGCCGCCAAGCTGGCACAGCAGCGACGGCTACCTGATCTGGCTCAGGCAAAAGAACCCGCTGAGCAACGTGCGTCAGGATATTCAGATCGGCCGTGACGGAAACTATGTGTCGATTGACGCGCAGTCCTACGTCGACGTGATCGATCCTGCCCAGCGGCCCATCGCGGCGATCCAGAGCGAATCTGGGCTGGTCATCGCGCTGTCACCTGGCGCCGACGGCGACGATATGCTTCGCGCATGGAAGCTGGGCGGACACATGGACAGCACGCAATGGCACTACGCCGTCGACCGTTCGTCGAGCCGCCCTCTTGCTGTGGTCGTCAAGTCGCCACGCAGCAGCCTGTTCGAGAACTGGAGCGGATTGCTCGCGATGTGGCTTGCGGTTGGCATCCTGATCGGCGGGCTGCTCGGCTGGATCGCGTTCCGGCTGATCTCACAACAGATCTCCTTCCCGGCGACACTCAAATGGGCTATCGCTCGCAAGAAGATCGACGTGGTGTACCAGCCCATCGTCCGCCTCGCGAGCGGCGAATGCGTCGGCGTCGAAGCACTGGTCCGATGGAAGTTCGATGGGCGGGACATATCGCCGGAAATCTTCGTTGCGGTTGCCGAGCAAAACGGTCTCATCCAGCCACTCACCGATCTCGTGCTGAACCGGACCATCGACAGCATGGCGAAGTACCTGCGCTCGCATCCATCGTTCTACGTTTCGATCAATGTCAGCAGCGAAGATCTGCGTACGCGCCGCTTCCTGGATGTGATCGCCGCGCAGACTGAGGGATTGGGCATCCGGCCCGGACAGATCAGGATCGAAGCGACCGAGCGAAGCTTCATGGACGCCGACGCGACGAGAGAAACCATCACGGCGTTCCGGAATGCCGGTCATCCGGTCTACATCGACGACTTCGGAACGGGATATTCCAGCCTTTCCTATCTGCAATCCTTCACCATCGACGTTCTCAAAATCGACAAATCATTCATCGACACCATCGGTCAGGACGCGGCATCGAGCATCGTCGCGCCGCACATCATCGAGATCGCGCACGATCTGGGTGTGGAAATAGTCGCGGAGGGTATCGAGCGGGAAGTCCAGGTCGAATATCTGATGCAGCGCGGCGTGCAGTATGGGCAAGGCTGGTTTTTCGCCAGGGCCATGCGCGTTGGCGATCTCTTCGACTGGCTGGAAGGAGTTGGCTCGACGCTTGAAGCGGCAAAGTAGTAAAGGCAGCTACGAAAGCTCAATCTCCCGGCAATCAAGTCGATGCAAATCGCGACTGCCGAAACCAAAGAGAGGTCCGATATGTACCCTCTTCCTGCTGCGTTGATCGTATTGGCACTCCTGCTGGCGGGTGCCCTGATCGGCGTCGTTATTCGACCGCTATTGCCGGAAGAGCACAAGGCTCATCAGACGGTGCAACTCGTGCACCTGATCGACGGCATGCTTGTCACGTTCGCAGCACTCGTGCTTGGACTGATGACCGCGTCGGCGAAGACCACATTCGACAATGCATCCGATGACTTCCGCGTGCTCGCTTCAGACCTGGTCCAGTTCGACGACACTGCACGCCAGTATGGTCAGGAGGCCGACAGCGTGCGGCGACTCATGCAGACCTATGTCGCAGCGACGATCGCGAGCACCTGGCGCCACGAACCGCCGCCACCGGGAAGCTACTACCCAACGAGCCTCGCCCCGAAGGATGTCACTGAAAATCTGGACGATCCGCAACTCGACCGGATGCTTAACTCGGTAGGCCGTGAATGGCGTCGCCTTGTTGCACACGATCGCAGCCATCAGGATCTTCTCGATGACGGTCGCGAGCAGTTTTCGCGGGTCGTGCAGGCGCACTGGAAATTGATCCAGGAGGTCCACAGCTCGATTTCCCTGCCGTTTTTCATGACACTCGCGTTCTGGCTGTTTGTCATCTTCCTCAGTTTTGGGTTGGCGGCGCCCCGCAACATGCTGGTTCTCGTCACGATCATCCTGGGCGCGACCTCGATCGCGTCGGTCGCCTATGTCATCGTCGACCTGGATACCCTGTTTCGCGGAATTATCGTGGTTTCGAGCCAGCCATTGCGTGACGCGCTTAACGCGTTGGTCCGCTAGCGTGTCGTCGCCGCTTCACAGAACGCATCGACCGGCACCGCTACCGCATGCGACTCACGTCGCGCGCGGCGGCACGTCATTGTCGATACGGTTAGCATGCTGTCGCCGTCGTTTCAGCATGTAGCCGGTCAGAATGACGAATATCGCGCCGGCGATCTGCATGCCGTAGATCGCAACCGGAGAGTCGAGCAACGGCCAATGGTTTCCGGCAGGATCATTGACGATCAGGCCACCCGCAATCCAGCCGAGCAGCCCCGCGCCTAGCGTGACGATGATTGGGAAGCGGTCGAGCAGTTTCAACATGATCTGGCTGCACCACACGATGAGCGGGATGCTGACCAGCAGCCCGAAGATCACGAGTGGAATGCGGTGTCCGGGGTCGGCCTGTTCCGCCGCGCCGGCGATGGCGATCACGTTGTCGAGACTCATCACGACATCGGCCAGGATGATGGTCTTGATCGCGCCCATCATCTCGCCCGCCGACTTCACGTTCGCGTGCGGATCGTGCGCGGGCGCCATCAGGCGTACGCCGATCCACAGCAGCAGCACGCCGCCGGCCAGCTTCAGAAACGGCAGGTTCAGCAGCGCGACCACGAACGCGATCAGCACCACACGCAGCAGTATCGCGCCGCCCGTACCCCACAGAACACAGAGCCGGCGTTGCCGTTCAGGCAGATCGCGACAGGCGAGCGCGATCACCACCGCGTTATCGCCGCCCAGCAGCACGTCGATAACCAGTATCTCGACAACAGCGGTCCAATCGAGCGTGGCGAAAAATTGGAGCATGGCAGTCGGTGCTATGAAGTCGTGCGACTGGCGACAGCGTCACCGGGGCCGTGCGATCGCGTTGAAAGCATCCGCAATGACGGGATCGGCTTGCGGCCACGGTGCATGAAGGCCAGAGGTACCGCCCTGCGACGCGGTTGCGCCAGCGCGCACGAACACGCGCGCTCCGCGCCCGCCGCGGCTCGAAGCGATATATCGGGCAACCTGCAACGTACCTTCAGCGAGCATCTCGCGCGCGGCGATGAGTATTTCGTTGCGGCTCGTGCCCAGCCGCTCCGCCAGTTCAACCGCGGTGCACTCGCTGCCATCCGCCAATAGCGTCTCGATCCTGCTGGCGAGGCGCTCCGTCCGGCGTTTGTGCCCATTCAAAGCCGCTGGTTTCGTCGGCATCGCCATTGGTGAGGCTCGATGCCTGATCGCGTCCAGATCGCTTTGCACGTCTCTCGCGACCTTCCCTGGATTGCGAGCACGATAGCAACGCTGGTCGATATCGAGTCGGCAAAGCGGGTTCTCGAAGATCACTGCCAGCTGGTCGACGCCGAAGCGAGCGCGCAGCGCACGCCACACGTCCTGCCAAGCGTCGCAGAGACCGCTGCGAGCGAGGTCGTAAGCGCTTTGTCTGATCGATTCGCGCGTCTCGATGAGGTCCCAATTGATAGAACGCTTCATGACCGGGCGAAATCGTAGGGTGATACGGGACGGCGGGGCTGACGGGTCGTCCGACGCATGGATCGGTCAACCACGCCGACGGCGGCAAGAAACCGGCGCGTTGTCATTCGCATTGCAATCCCCGAGCAGGAAAATGCGTCGAGTCAAGAATATGCCTGACGCCCTGCGCGTGATATTGGACCTTGGTCCAATAGGGATGAGGAGCAGTCTGGGACACGCAAACACCACTTGAACTGGACCTACTTTCAGCTACAACGTATCTAACGCTGGCGCCAGATCGACGTGGACGGCAAACCCTCGCGCGCCTCGTCAGTTCCAATCTCGAACGCGATGGCGGCATGCCGTGAACTCGAACCTTCAGCCCGAGGAACCGATGAAAACGCCGGCGTGGAGCTTCGTCGCAGCCGTCTGTGCTGCCCTGCTCGCGGCGCTGCTGGCTGTTCCGGCAATCACCCTTGCCGCCGGATCGGAGACGCTGGCGCAGATCAAGGCGAGAGGTACGCTGCGATGCGGCGTCAGCGAAGGCATCGCCGGTTTTTCTGTGCAGGACGCGTCGGGCCGCTTTTCGGGCCTCGATGCCGATTTCTGCCGCGCGGTCGCCGCCGCTGCGCTAGGCGATTCCAACAAGGTGACCTTCGTCCCGCTCAAGACTTCGGCGCGCTTTCCCGCGCTCAGAACGGGCCGCATCGACCTGCTCGCGCGCAACACGACATGGACCCTGCTCAGGGAAGGAACGCTCGGCATCCAGTTCGCGGGCGTGCTCTTCTATGACGCGCAGGCGTTCATCGTGTCGACGAAGAACGGGGCTGCGCCCGCCTCCCTCAGGGGCGCAACCGTCTGCGTGCAGCAGGACACGACGAGCGAAGGCAATCTGATCGGCTATGCCAGCGCTAACTCGCTGGACGTGAAGCCGCTCGTCGTCGGCTCGGTCACGGAACTGGCGCAAGCCTTCTTTTCCGGCCGATGCAGCGCGGCCACCGCGGACGCATCGCTGCTCAGCGCGCTGAGGAGCCGCGCGCCCGGTGGCGCATCGACTGTCGAGATATTGCCCGAGCGCCTGTCGAAGCAGCCGCTCGGACCGGCCGTTCGCGGCGACGATGACGCATGGCTCGTGGTCGTGCGCTGGGTGCTTTTCACGCTGATTACAGCCGAGGAACTCGGCGTGACCCGCGAGAACTATCTGACGCGCATCCGCGATCCGCTCGTGGCGCGCGCGCTCGTGCCGGACGCCACCGTCACGGCGACACTCGGCATCGAACCCGGCTGGACGCTCAGGGCGCTGCAGAGCGCGGGCAACTACGGCGAAATGTTCGAACGCAACCTCGGCGCGGGAAGTCCGCTTCGACTGGAGCGCGGACTCAACGATCTCTGGACGCACGGCGGTCTGATGTATGCACCGCCGATGCAATAGCGACGGCATGGACGGATCATGAGCGACTGGCAAATCTATCTCGTGGTCGGAGTGTTCTCGGTGGTCATCCTCGTGATCGCCTTCGACCTGATCGACATGGCCGTGGCCGCGCTCGTCGGTGCGAGCGTCCTGATCGCACTGGGCATTCTCGAGGAGAAAGATCTGCTGGCCACGGCGCGCACGTCGGCGGGGCCCATCAGCCTGCTGTTCGGCGGCATGATCGTCGCGCGGATCCTCTCGACCACGGGCCTGTTCGATCTGGTCGGCGACTTCTATCTCCGCGCGACGGCGGGCAGCGGCAAGCGCTTCCTGCTTCTGCTGATCCTGATCGTCGCGCCCTTGTGCGCCCTGCTTCCCAACGCCACCACGGTGATCCTGCTTGCGCCCATCATCGTTCGCGTGGCGCGGGCACTGGACATCGACATCGTCCCGCCGCTGATCCTTACCGCCATCCTCAGCAATGCCGCCGGCCTGCTGACGCTGGTCGGCGATCCCGCGACGTTCCTCGTGGGCAGTTCCATCGGCATGACCTTCGGCGAATATCTGAGGCGGGCGAGTCTCGGTGGCGTGCTTGCGATTTTCGTGGTGATCCCGTTGCTGCCCGTGCTGATGCCCGGCATCTGGCGGATGACGAGACCCTTGCCGCCCCGCACCCCGCACGCGCAATTGAAGAGGCCCGTCTATGCCGTGTTCGCACTGGTGGTCCTCGTGCTCATGATGGTGCTGTTCGTGATGGGTGAAGAACTGCCGACCCGCATCGTCCCGCCCGTGGTCGCCGTCATCGCCAGTGCGCTCGCATTACTGGTGGCCTTCGCCTTCAAGGTCGAGCCGACCGAAAACGTGCTGCGCGACGTCGACTGGAAAACACTCCTGTTCCTGTCATGCATTTTCTGTCTCGTGCAAGGCATGGCCAAGACAGGCCTGCTGCAGGTCATGTCGGTCAAACTCTATGAAGTGTTCGGGACGCGCACGACGCTCGTTGCGCTCGCGATGATCGCCGGCATCGGCCTGCTGTCTTCCGTGCTCGCGAACGTGCCCGTCGCGGCCGCTTCGATCGTGATGGTCAAGGGTTATCTGGTCACGGCCGAATTCGTTCCCGACGCGGCGTTATCGGATCAGTTCACGCAGTGGCCGCCCGCGGTGATCCCCGTGTTCGTCGGAATGATGTACGGCGCGACGCTGGGCGGCAACGCGACGCTCGTCGGCTCGGCGGCCAATATCGTGGCTGCCGGGATATGTGCGCGAGAAGGCACGCCCGTCAGCTTCGGCCGGTTCCTGCGTTATGGATTACCGTTCACCGCGTGTCAGCTCGCGGTCGCGGCAGGTTATGTGATCGTGCTGACAAAAGTGCTGCGTTGAACCAGAGAGGCAATCATGAAAGCATCTAACGTCGCAAGTTTGCTCGTCTTCATGGGATACGCGATGCTGACGCCGAACGTCCATGCGCAGGCGTCCAACACCATGCCGATGGCGTCGAGTCCCGCTGCCGGTTCAGCGAAGGCGGCGCCATCCGACAAGCAGTTGGCTCGCGATGTGCGCAAGGCGTTGTCGAAAGCGCCCCACTTCAACGTGTCGAACGTGTTCGTCAAGGCGCGCGGCGGTGTCGTGACCTTATCCGGCAGCGTGTCCGACGGCGCCCAGATCCAGCAGGCCACGGAAGTTACGATGGGCGTGCCGGGCGTAACGTCGGTCAGTAACCATCTGGTGATGTACACGAAAGGGTATTAGCGAAACAGCCCACCGCACGGCGGGCTGAATCCATGTCACGTGGCAGCCGGTGTCGTTCCCGGGAACACGCAGCGTCCCTTATGCCAGCCACTTCTTGATGTTGCCGGCCATCACGTTCGTGGAAATGCCATAGCGATCGTGCAGCGTCGGCAGCGCACCCGCATCGAGGAACGCGTCGGGCAGCGCGATCTGCCTGTATGCGCAAGAAACGCCGGCGCTCAACAAGGTCGTCGCCACTGCTTCGCCGAGGCCGCCGATGACCGTATGATTCTCGGCGACGACGACCATCCGCCCCGATCGCTTCGCTTCGCGAATGATGGTCGCGGTGTCCAGCGGCTTGATGGTCGGCACGTGCAGCACAGCGACATCCACGTTGTCCGCTTCGAGCGCCTTCGCGGTTTCGAGTGCGCGCATCGTCATAATCCCCGACGAAATGATCAGCACATCCGCGCCGTCACGCAGCATCTTCGCCTTGCCGAGTTCGAACCGATAGTCGTACTCGTCCAGCACGGCAGGTACATTGCCGCGCAACAGGCGCGCATACACGGGCCCCTTGTGAGCCGCGATGGCGGGCACCATCTGCTCGATATCCAGCGCATCGCAGGGATCGATGACGGTCATGTTCGGCATCGCGCGCATCAGCGCAAGATCTTCCGCGGCCTGGTGACTCGGACCATAACCCGTGGTCAAACCCGGCAGAGCGCAGACGATCTTCACATCCAGGTCGTCTTCGGCGATGGTCTGGTGAATAAAGTCGTACGCGCGCCGCGTCGCGAATACCGCGTACGTGGTGACGAACGGTTGTGCGCCTTCGTGAGCGAAGCCGGCCGCTGCGCCCATCAGCAACTGTTCGGCCATGCCCATCTGGTAGTAGCGCTCCGGAAACGCCTTCGCGAAGATGTGAAGGTCGGTGTACTTGCCGAGATCGGCCGTCATGCCGATCACATTGGTTTTCGTACGCGCCAGCTCGGCAAGTGCGTGCCCGAACGGTGCCGAGCGCGTGAGCTGCCCTTCACCTGCAATCGACGCGATCATCGCCGAGGTCTTCAGACGAGGCTTTTTATCGACGATCGAATTCATGCTTTTCTCCCTGCGAATGTTTCGTCAAGTGCTTCGAGCGCCAGCTTCCATTCGTGTGGATCGACGCGGATGAAATGATTCTTCTCGCGCTGTTCGAGGAACGGCACGCCGCAGCCCATCTTCGTGTCGCAGACGATGATGCGCGGTTTGGCTTCCTTCAGGTTTCGCGCATTGTCGAATGCCTCTTTTACCGCGTCGATATCGTTGCCGTTCACACGCTGCACATACCAGCCGAAGGCTTCGAGCTTCGGCACGAGCGGCTCGAACGCCATGATCTGCGTCGATGGACCATCCGCTTGCTGATTGTTCACGTCGATCATCGCAATCAGGTTGTCGAGCTTCCAGTGTGCCGCCGACATCAGCCCTTCCCAGACCGCCCCCTCGTCGAGTTCGCCATCGGAGAAGAGCGTATAGACGAACGACTTCGAGCCCTTGCGCCGCAGGCCCAGGCAGCGGCCCACCGCGATCGTCAAACCTTGTCCCAAAGAGCCGCCGGACATCTCCATGCCGGGCGTGTAGCTAGCCATGCCGGACATCGGAAGACGGCTGTCGTCGCTGCCGTAGGTCTCGAGTTCTTCCTGAGGAAGAATCCCCGCTTCGAACAACGCCGCGTACAGCGCAATCGCGTAGTGACCGTTCGACAGCAGGAAGCGGTCGCGCTCTTCCCAGTCGGGATCGTCGGAACGGTAGTTCATTGCGCCGAAGTACGAGACGGCCAGCACGTCAGCGATATCGAGTGCCTGCCCGATATAGCCTTGACCTTGTACTTCGCCCATCAAAAGGGCATTGCGTCGGATGCGATAGGCGCGCTCGGCGAGCGTCACATCCTCGATGACGGGAGTACTCATTTGCATGTCTCCAGATAAAAAGTTTCGATTCAGCGATTGACGGTTTTCGCGGGAACGAAAAACACCATGACCGCGCCAAGCACCACCGCCGATGAGATAAAGATCAGGCCCGCAGTGGACTTGCCTGTGAGGTCGTTCAGCCAGCCCACGATGGCCGGCGAGAAGAAGCCGGCCAGATTGGCGACGCAGTTGACGGCGGCGATCCCCGCGGCTGCCGACATGCCGCCAAGCACCGCCGTAGGAAGCGCCCAGAACAGCGACGACGAGGCGAGAATGCCTGCCGCTGCAACGCTCACGCAGACGATCGACGCGCCCACGCTGCCGAGCATCGGCAAGCTGGCGAAGCCGGCTGCGGAGACGAGCATGGGAATCGCCAGATGCAGACGGCGCTCACGCCGTTTGTCCGCACTGCTGCCAAGCAGGGGCAGCGCGATGATGGCGCAGAGGTATGGGATCGCAGTCAGAATGCCCACCCACAGCGGGTCGGCAACGCCCGTGCGCCGGACGATAGTCGGCAACCAGAACGTGAGTCCGTACTGGCCAAGCACGACACAGAAGTAGATGGCGGCCATCAGCCACAGGCGCCGGTCTGCGATGAACGCACGAATCGACATATGCTCGGTGGTCTCAGTGCGGTCCTTGTCGACGTTGCGCTTGAGCAAAGCCTTTTCGTCATCCGTCAGCCACTTCGCACCGGCGATGCCGTTGTCGAGATAAAGGATGATCGCAAAGCCAAGCACAAGCGACGGGACCGCTTCGAGCATGAACAGCCACTTCCATCCGGCGAGGCCGTGCAGACCCTGAAACGAATGCATGATCCAGCCCGACAGCGGCCCGCCCACGATGCCTGCGAGCGGTATCGCCATGAAGAACATCGAGAGCGCCTTCGCGCGCCGTGCCGCAGGAAACCAGTACGTGAGGTACAGAATCACGCCGGGCGCAAAGCCCGCCTCGGCGACGCCAAGCAGGAAGCGCAAGACGTAGAACGCGGTCGGCGATTTGACGAACACGAAGCTCGCTGAAATGAGTGCCCAGGTGAGCATGATCCGCGCGAGCCAGTTGCGCGCGCCGACCTTGTGGAGAATCACATTGCTGGGCACTTCGAAGAGAAAATAGCCGAGAAAGAAGATGCCGGCGCCGATGCCGTACACCGTTTCGGAGAAGCGCAGATCATTGAGCATCTGAAGCTTCGCAAAACCGACGTTGACGCGATCGAGGTACGCGCCCAGGTAGCACAGCATCAAAAAGGGAATCAGACGGCGCGCCACCTTGGCATACGTTCTCGCTTCGAAGCTGACGACGTCGACAGACGCGGAAAGCTCTGCGTCGATCATGGGCGAGGCCATTTTGGATTTCATCGGTTGTCTCCTGTTGGCCAGACGCATGCCGTCCATGCGTCTGACCGCAAGCTTGTGAGCCGTTTCAGCGGCGCGACACCCCGTGTGTCCGGGTGCGTCGTGAACGTGCGCATCGTTGCGAGGCGCACGCGGGTTCATGGTCAGTGAATCAGCATGCCGCCGTTGACATCGAGCGTGATGCCCGTCAAATAGGTCGACAAACCGCTTGCCAGGAACAGGCAGGCGTTGGCGATATCGTTCGCGTCACCGAGACGTCCGAGTGGAATGCCCTTGATGATGTCGGCACGCATTTCCGGCGTCAGCTTGTCGCCTGTGATATCCGTCTGAATGAGGCCCGGCGTGATCGAATTCACGCGGATGCGATCGACGCCGAACTCGCGCGCCATTGCCTTGGCGAGTCCGAGCACGCCCGCTTTTGCCGCACTGTAGTGCGGGCCGCCGAAGATGCCGCCGCCGCGTTGCGCGGAGACGGATGACATGCACACGATGCTGCCGCTTTGCTGCCTCTTCATCTGCGGAATGACCGCTTGCGACATGTACAGTGTGCCGAGCAGGCTGACGCCGATCACCGCGTCGAAGTTTTCGCGCGCAATTTCCAGCGTCTTGATGGGCTGCGTGATGCCCGCGTTGTTCACCAGCGCATCGATGCGGCCATATGTCTGGACGACGGCGTTGGCGGCGCTGACGCATGCCGCCTTGTCGGTGACGTCGCACGCCAGACCCAGGTGGCCGTCCCCCAGGTCGCGCGCTGCGCTTTCGGCGTCGGCCTGTTTGAGGTCGAGGATCGCGACGCGGGCGCCTTGCGCGGCCATCGCTTTTGCCGTCGCCTTGCCGATACCGCGCGCCGATGCCGCGCCCGTGATGATGACCACTTGATTCTCAAGCAACATGTCAATGTCTCCGTTGGTGAACTAGGTGTAGGCGAAGTTTCTCCGCCTGCGACCTGACCATCAACGCAGTTTTGCTCAATCGATGCTGAGAAAATTTCAGCTGCGGGATTTCCCTGACGGGCCGGGACCGCCGCGCTCTATCTCCTGCTCAATCCATGCGAGGAAGCGGGCCACCCTCGGCAGATCCGCGTTCTGGCTCGGGTAAACCAGATGGTGAGCGCCGACCTCGACCGAATGCGCATCATCGAACACGGGCACCAATGCGCCTTCCCGAATCTTGACCGAGGCGAGCATCAAACTCTCCAACGCGATGCCGAGTCCCAGCGTAGCCGTCTCGATCGACATATAGGAACGGTCGAATGAAAAATCAAAGGTCTTTTGCGCGCCGGCGACCCCGGCGCGTCCAAACCATTGGCGCCACTGAACAAGCGGTGTTTCCGAAAAGATGAGCCGGTGCGCGAGGAGATCGTTGGGTGTCTTCACCGGGTGTTGCTTCAGATACTTGGGCGATGCCAGCGGTGCGATGAACTCACCCCGTAGCGTCTTGACTTCGACATTGCTCCACTCGCCGTACCCGTGGCGGATATCGATGTCGTAGTAGCCGTTCGAGAACGAAACGTTCTCATATGAGCAGGCGAGGTTCAGCTGGATGTCTCCGTTGGCCTCCTGGAACGAAGCCAGCCGTGGCATCAGCCACATGAGACCGAAACTCGGGCTTGAATGGACCCGCAGGATATCGACCTCCTTGCGGCTCGACGCCCGCTCGGTCGCGCGGCTGAGGTCTGCCAGCGAACCGGTCACGTCGGACAGATAGCGCTCGCCCGTGGGCGTCAGAACGAGGCCGCGCCCGGTTCGCTGGAACAGGGGCTGACCTATGATCGACTCCAGATTGCTCAGTTGATGGCTTACCGCGGATGCGGTCAGACCAAGCTCATCGGCTGCGCGGTTCACGCTCCTGGTTCTGGCAATACATTCGAAGGCAACGATGGCCTTGACGGGAGGAATACGCATGGTCGACTTGTCTTCGGGTCGGTTAAGGAGAACTGCATCGCTCGCACGCAGCGATCGAACAGCGCGGCCCTCTCGCCATCCCCTTGATGTCTCTCGCGTAGGTGCCGGCTACGTCACCTCGACTTGAAGCCGATGGCGACAGGCGTTTTCAGAAATTTCAGCAACGGCAATTCTACGACCATCCGAAAGACGGATGCTACACACTGCGGGTGACATGCGCGCAAACCTGGTGGCTGCAGGCGACCTGGTCCTCCCGTCGCGGAGGTCTGCAATTGGACAGTCTGATTTCTTGCGAGCCGACAATCGAAGCAAAGGTGATTCAAGGATGTCGATTTAGCACGATCCCGAACGTCGCGTAGGTATGTTCGGCGGTACGCATCCGGCAAAGGAGAACCCAGCATGCCCCCCTCACTGCTCCCCGTTATCACGGTCTTTGAGCGGTCGCCCGATCGCGGTAAGGGACTCGCGCGTGACATGCGTGTTCGCTGGGCGTTTGAAGAAGTGGGTCAGCCTTACGAGGTTCGCCTTGTCTCGTTCAGCGCGATGAAGGAACCCGCGCATCGTGCGCTTCATCCGTTCGGGCAGATTCCGACCTATGAAGAAGGCGCGCTTGCGCTGTTCGAGTCGGGGGCGATCGTGTTCCATATCGCAGAGCGCCACGCAGGTCTCCTGCCCGCCGATCCGAACGCCAGGGCACGCGCAATCACCTGGATGTTCGCCGCGCTCAACACGATCGAGCCGCCGATCCTCGATCTCCAGACCACCAGAATCCTGGAGCGCGACAAGAGCTGGTACGAGCAGCGCCTGCCTGTCGTAGAGGATCGCATCCGTGAGCGGCTAGCCGAGCTGTCCGATCGCCTTGGCAACGCTGACTGGCTCGATGGCGCGTTCAGCGCAGGCGACCTGATGATGGTGTCGGTGTTGCTCAGGTTGAAAGCATCGCGGCTGCTGGACGAGTATCCGAACCTCTTCGCCTATGTCGCCCGCGGCGAGGCGCGGCCCGCGTACAGGCGCGCTTTCGACGCCCAACTGGCGATTTTCACCAGCCAGCCATCGACCGGCCGATGAAGGTCGGCTTTGCGCTCGACAGCACGGCCGTGAAGCCACCGATACGGTCGGTCATTCGACCGATACCGCCGCGATCCGCCCAGTGCGATCCTTCCTCGCGACACATTCATCGAATCCGTTAGGGAGTGGCTATGGCCGATCGCGATGCAGGTATCACCCGGGCGCAGGAAGAAAGCTGGCTCACGCGCTATTACGTCACCCGGGCCGCGTTTTCCGCAGTCTGGGTTGCGCTTGCCTTCTCCGTCGGCCAACGGTTTCCGGCCGGTGCTGTTGTACTACTGATTGTGTATCCCGCGTGGGATGCGCTGGCCAACTACATCGACGCGTCGCGCAGCGGAGGCTTGACTGAAAATCGTACCCAGGCGCTAAACGTCGTCATCAGTCTCGTGACAACGGTTGCGGTGATCGCCGCATTGCGATTGAACTGGGTGCTGGGCATATTCGGCATTTGGGCCGTACTCTCCGGATTGCTTCAGTTCGGCACCGCCGTGCGCCGCTGGAAACATCTCGGCGCGCAATGGGCAATGATCCTGAGCGGCGGACAATCGGCGCTCGCGGGGGCGTTTTTCCTGTTGCAAGCCCGCGCGCCATTGCAGCTTGCGACCGGCCGCGTGGCAGGCTATGCAGCCGTAGGCGCCGTCTACTTTCTCGTTTCCGCGGCGTGGCTTTTAGTCGGCCAGATGCGCAGCAAGACGGTTCGAACGTCCTGAAACGTCCGCTCGCTGACGAGCGGACGTACGCGAACATCAGTTCGCGAAGCACGAGAACTCAGCCGAGCCTCTCCTTGAGAAACGCGACCACAAAAGGCGTAGCGGCGGCCGCGATCGTCGACGCAGTCGATGGATCGATGCCCATCCGTGCCGCCAGCGATTCGGCCACACGACCGGTCAGGACGCCTTCGCCGCCCTCTTCGAGCGATTTGAAAACGCCATCTCCCTTGACCAGCCCGGCGGCGAAGGCAGCAAAGAAGCTTTTGCCCGGATGCTCACCCAACAGGCCGGCACCCTGCTCCTCGACGTGAGCATGCGCGGTCTCGGCTACCTGTCCCAGCATTTGCTGGGCGTCGTCGGCATTGATACCTTGATCGGCAAGCGCCTGGGTTGCCTGACTCCCATGTTCTGACGCGAGAAATTCAGAAACCAGTTGCTGCATGTCCATGACAAATGCTCCAGTAATCGTGAGGTTCGAAAGACCGACTTGGAAAAGGCGACTGCACACATCACGCCCCGCCCTATGCGCAGCCATGCCTGCACCCATTGTCGCCCGACTACCTTTCGGACGGACTACACTACGCGCCACACGCCTGTTCCTTCGGACGACGCGCGCGGCACCGGGCCTCTGAAGCAAAAAAGCCAGCGGACAATGTTCTTGTTCGCTGGCTAAGCGCTACGACAACTGAAGTCTCGCGCAGAAAATCGTCTATGTAACGACTCGTCTATTTCGTCGCAAAGACCGAGATCCCGCCGTTCGGAAACGCAGCCGCGCCTGGCTGGAACGGTACATAGACCTGACCGAGGCCGCTGTCGATCGCAACCGAATGCGCACCCGTTCCTACCGCGACGGTGTAGAGCAGCTTGCGCGTCGCGCCGTCGATCACACCCATCTGCGGCGTGAAGCCCGATGCCGCCGCCGTGCCGCTCGTGACCCAATGGCGCGCCGGCAGGAAGTAGCGATTCGACGCGGAATCGTATGCGACCTGGTCCGTTCCTCCAAAGGGTATCGATGCGAGTTGCGAACCCGTGTCGCGGTCGAGAATCAGCGTGATGAGCGGATTACCCGCGGACGGATCGCAGCCGATCAACACGTCGCTGTTCGGACCGAGTGCAATGCCGGAAGGCTCGCATTTGCCGAGCGAAAACGCCTTACTGACAGCAGGCGTGCCCGATGTGACGGAGCTGGCGGCGATGACGTCGAGTTCGCCCGTCGGGTTAGCCGTCGTTCCGTCGTTGTTGATGAGGAAACTCTTCGACGCCGGGTCATACACGCAAGCCTCCAGTCCCGATGAGCCGGTGAAGGTCAGCTTCGACACTACGGCTTGCGTGGTCGTCGAGATGAAGGTGACGTATGGCGGCGACTCGCCGGGGCTTGCGAACATGATGAGATGATCGTCAGGGTCGTAACAGCCTTCGTCGACGCGCGAGCCCGATGTACTGATCGGAATCGTCTTCACCGTCGACATCGCAGACGTATCGACGATCTTCACCGAATCCACGTCGCCCACGTATAGCGTATTCGTTCCCGTCACACCGACGATGCCGTCGGGCCCGGACGCATCCGTACTCGCGCCTGCACCCGTAAACCCGCCGGTAATCTGCGCGATCAACGTGTTCGATTTCGTATCGACGACGTCGACGGATTTGTTGTTGCGGTCCGCCAGATAGTACCTGCCGGCTTCCGTGTAGCCGATGTCGAAGCTGAACGCCGGCGTCGTGGAATTGGGCACGGCGATGGTCGTCAACAGCTTGGACGGCGTGGGTGCGGGTGTCGATGACGTCGGCGTCGAAGAGGAGTGGTCTCCTCCGCCACACGCTGCGAGTACGGCCGTCGCCACGAGTAGAACGGCCAATAGCGGTTTTTTCATCAGTCGGCTCCTTTGAGCGGCAATACAGGTGAGAGAAACGCTTGAGTGCTGCATGGGATCTGCTGGAGCGCCCCGATAGTTCGTTGCATAGGCGTGCTCACGTCATCCATCTCGTGGAAGCGGCGGGTCACAGCGCTTCGTTCCGGTGGTAAGGATGAGGAAGGAGCGGCAAGAATGCACAGAAAATAATTTGATGGTTTATATAGAGAAATGCGAATGAATGTATGGATGACGAAATATTCATACGTTCGATACGCTCTGTTTTAGTAATATTGGATTCCGGTTTAAAACGATGAATAACAATGAGAAGCGATGCAGATACGGCAAAAATAAAACTCATGCGGCATTGCCGCATTCGCTTATATCGTTGGCGCAATGGCGAAAAGTGGTGCTCGACCTGGAACCGGCTGCGGACGAATTGCCGCGCCGATGTCGAAGCGCGGTACTTCGATCGTGTCTGGCGGCTCTGTAAGGCCTTGTTATGAAAAAGAAAGCGTGAATCGCGGCGAGCAGAGAGGAATGCAGCGCCAAGAATATCGAAGCTCAGGGAAAACGCCTGGCATCTTACTCATTTTTCCACGCAACAAGACACTGCAATAAGAAATAATGTCCGCTTTAATGAAAATAATGAATTATTCGAGTAACGTCTACCGACGAATAAATATAAACATCAAAATACCATGAAAGCCGACCACCTTAAGGAAAACCTAAGATTGCGAGAATAGAATCGATCACCCGCATTGTCGAATTCCATAAAGAATTAATCTCTTCAACGCTATTGGTCTCGCGGCGTATTGCGCGCTCACTGCATAATCTGCCAACGCAACACGGGATGCGTCGCGCCGGCCGGCATCGCCCATACGCCTGTCGCGCTGAAGTCATACGACACGAACGAGGCGGCGTTGCTCATCTGCGCAGTCGTCAGTCCGTTCGCATCGGGTATCGTGGTGCCGTATCTGACGCCGATCGTTGCAGCGGTCGTGTCCCTGTTCCAGTAGACATCGTTCGAGATCGTGCCGGTATTCGTGCGCGCTATCCCGATCGGTTCATAGAACGGCTGCGTGACGAGCCCTGTCGCGAACGACTGGCTGATCGTCCCTTCGTTGGTCACGACGAGTCCTGCGCCGCCGCACGGCGTACCCGCAGCGCCGCGGCAATAGCCGTAGAGTGTCACGGGCCCCGTTGCGTACGATCGGCTGATCGTACCCGTGTTGTCGCCGGCGAGTCCGCCGCCGCCCTCGTTGATGTAGCTCGACGACACGACTGACCCGCTGGCAGAGGACTCGTCGATCAGCCCGTCATTCGCTCCCACCAGTCCGCCGAGCGTGTTGCCCGTGGCCAGCGCGACGCTGCTCGACGAGCGCAGCACCTTGCCTGTATTGCCGCCCACAAGCCCACCCGCGATCGTATAGTCGATCGCACTGAAGCCCCCGCTTGTGAGCGTCCCCGATGTGTTGACGCGCAGCACCGTGCCGAAATTCTTGCCCGCCAGCATGCCCATGTACGCATACTGGTTCTCACCGAGCGCGCCCGTGCCGTCGATGTTCAGATTGCGCACGATGCCCTGAGTGCCGATCACACCGAACAGGCCCACCATCCTGGCATCGTACGGACTGGCGGGCACCCATGGCGCCAGCGTCAACGAACCGATCGTTTTGCCCTGCCCGTCGAATTGCCCCGTGAAGGGCGTGAGCGGGTTGCCGATCGGCATGTACGAGCCGTCGCGCGTTGCGCTCGCATCGATGTCCTTGCCGAGTGCGTAGTTGCCGGCGAGATCGCTCGCCATAGCTTCCAGGTCGCTCAGCGAATTGACTAGCCTGTAGCCCGTGAATTGCGACAGCAACCCACTGTAGGCGTCCGGCGTCCATGCCGCGTTGCCCAGTTGCGTGCCCGCCAGGTAGGTGCCGTTCGTGTCGTAGAACGCGTTGACGAACCCCGTGCTGCGCGACCAGTCGATCACACCGTAATTCACGACCGAGCCCGCGTTGTCGAGACCCGCGGCATCGGCGCGCAAGCTCAGATTGCCTGCGCCCTGATTGGCGATGGTCGTACCCTGCCCGATCGACACGTTCCCGTATGCCGCGAGTGTGAGCGACGCGGCGCCCTGCCACAGCAGACTCGTTACGACGCCCAGATCGCCCGTCGTGCCGCTCGTGCCCGTCGTCGTGATGTCGACGGACGTGCCCGCGTTCAGGCTGCGCTGCAGTGCGCGCGCTGCAGCAGCGTCGATCGTGAACGAGGGTGTCGACAGATTCCATTGCGCCGCATGCACTGCGGCATCTGAGCCGAATGCCAAGCTGGCGGCTTGCGTGTCGACGATTCCGCCGCTGCTGTCTTCGTTCGTCGCCGTGATCACGCCCGATTGCACGACACGGCCGCCGTCAGCCAGCAGCCATACATGCCCATCGCGCGTGCCGGTGCCCGTCGCGCGCACGCGTGTACCGCCGCCGGCGAGCGCATAGACGTTGCCATCAGCGGCTTGCAGGGAGATCTGCGCAGCCTGTATCACGCCCCGGTTGACGACCGTGCCCTGACTGCCCGTCTGCACGAACACCTGCCTGCTGCCTGCTGCGTCCTGCAGCAGCACCTTGCTGCCCGATGCCAGTTCCGCCGAACCTTGCGGTGCCTGAATATCGCCGGCATTGACGACCGCACGCCGCGCGATCAGGAACACATCGCCGCCGCTGGAGCCGATCTTGCCGAGATTGATCACGCTTGCGTTCGAATCGCCCGACAGCGTGAGCGCATCGCTGCCCTTCATGAACGCGCAGTTGCACACATCGAGTGTCGATGCAACGAAGCGACCGCCCGTGGTGACGACGCCCGACGGACCGATCACGATGCCTTGCGGATTGATCACGTACAGGCTGCCCGTCGCGCTCAGCCTGCCGAGGATCGCGGACGGCGAGCCGCCCGTCACGCGGTTCAGCGTGGCACCCGTACCGTTGTCGAATGACACGCTGTTGCTTCTGCCGACAGAGAAACTGTTCCACTCGACGATGCCTCGCGTCGAACCTGGCTGTGTGACGACGAGCGCATTACCCTGGTTCGCGATCGAGCCCGAGCCGGCCACATAGCGCCCGCCTTGCGGAAGAACGCCTGCCGCCAGTGCGGCTTGTGCGAACGCGAGTTCGGCGAGCGACGCGCCGATCGCAATCAGGAAGTGCAGGAAGTGTGCTGTGGATGGCTGGCGACGCAATGCGCGCCGAATGGACGGGGCCTGGGCTGCGTGTCGCATACATCCCCCTTTCCGCTCGTGCGCGGAATGGCTGCCGGCGACCCGCGAGGCCGACCGGACACGCATCAGTCGCGGCGTATGAACAATACGCAGTGGGCGCCGCGAGAGCGCGTCAAGACCTCAACGTTTCGCGCCATTTTCACGGTGTTTTGGTGCCTGCCCGTTCCGACGCGGCGCATCTGATTCACCGCGCATAGTGGCCCAAAGCGCGGAACTTTAGGCGCGAAACGCTGATATCCGGCGCGATGCGAAACGATTCGTAAGCAGAAAGCGTCTGCCACAATACCGCTGACCGCGAAGGCTCCGGCGCGCCAACGATACCCGCCATCAGTGATCCGGCCTCCATCACAACAGGTATCGTGCACACGTTGTTCTTTGTGGCCGATACCGATAGCCAGGGACACAACCATGATCACAAATCAACGGCTGGTATCGCACGCTTGTGGCGCCCGACGCAATTCGAATGGGCCTTCTCTCTCCGCTAGTTCCTTCCACTCGATCAACACCTTGCGCGTCGCCGCCATGCTGGCGTTCTTTTGCGCGGCATCCGCGCATGCTGCCGGCCCGCTGCCTGCGGGCGGGCGCTTCGTCGGCGGCAACGGATCGATAGCCACGAACGGTTCGACACTGACGGTCAATCAATCGACGGGACGCGCAGTCGTCAACTGGGACAGCTTCTCGATCGGCAACGGCAACCAGGTCGTGTTCGCCAACGGCAGCGGCGCAACGCTCAACCGCGTCACGGGTGGCAAGCCGTCCGCCATCCTCGGCACACTCAAGGCCAGCGGCAGCGTGTACCTGATCAATCCGCAAGGCATCGTCGTCGGACCGCAGGGTGTGATCGCCACCAACGGGCGCTTCGTTGCATCCACACTCGACACCGACCCCGTCGCCTTCATGAACGGCGGACCGCTGGTGCTGGCAGGCGATTCGAACGCGAGC
Source organism: Paraburkholderia sp. Tr-20389 (assembly GCF_017104565.1). Lineage (GTDB taxonomy): Bacteria > Pseudomonadota > Gammaproteobacteria > Burkholderiales > Burkholderiaceae > Paraburkholderia. The sequence goes on from NZ_JAAGPD010000001.1 coordinate 506,703, forward strand.
ATCGTCAACCTCGGCAAGATTTCCTCGACTGGCGGCGACGTCTTTCTGATTGCGCACAGTGCGATCATGAACGACGGCACGATCAGCGCACCCAACGGAACAGCCGAACTCGCCGTGGCGAAGCAGGTATTGCTGCAGGATTCGTCGACGGGCAAACAGGTGTTCGTGCAGTCCGGCGCGGGCGGCATGCTGGCCAATATGGGCACGATCCAGGCGGCGCAGGTCAGCCTGCAATCCGTCGACGGCAACATCTACGCGCTGGCGGGCAATCACGAGGCCATTCGCGCGACGGGCACGGCCACGCGCGACGGCCATGTCTGGCTCGTCGCCGAGCACGGCACCGTGCGGCCCGGCGGTGTCATCGACGCAGCCGGCGGCACCGTCGACATGAACGCGAACACGCTCGCGTTTCCCAAAGGCGGCACGTCAGTCGACGCAAAGCAGTGGAACATCTCGACCCCGACGTTCACCGTCGATCAAGCGGCCGCAAGCGCGCTGTCGCAAGGGCTCGGCAACGGCACCTCAGTCAGGCTGCAAACGACGGGCGCGAACGGCAGCAGCGGCGATCTCAACGTCGATACGGGCATCCACTGGCAAGGAGGCGCATCGCTGACGCTCGCCGCATATCACACGTTGACGCTTGGCTCCAATGCAACGCTCGCCAATCAGGGCAGCGGCAACCTGACACTGCGCGCCGATGCCGCCAGTCTCGACAACGCAGGCTCGGTCGTGAATCACGGCGTGATCGACTGGTCGCATAGCACGGGCATCGTCAATGCGCTGTACGACATGAACGGCAGCTACAGTGCGGGCACGCTGCTCGGCAATCCCGCATGGACGCCCGCGCCTTCGAGCGGCCAGCTCGCGCAGATCACCGGCTACAAGCTGGTCAACAACGTGAACGATCTGGAGAACATCAGGCAGGACCTGGCGGGCAATTACGCGCTAGGCACCGATATCGATGCGACAGGCCATACGTTCACACCGATCGGCAACCACACCACGCCGTTCACAGGACAGTTCGACGGCATGTGGCACAGCGTCTCCAACGCCACCATCAACATCGACGATTTCAGCAAGGACTACTCGGCGGGACTGTTCGGCGTGGTGGGATCGGCGGGCGTGCTGCGCGATGTCGGTATCGAGAATGGCGTTGTGTCGACGAGCAACCAGGGCAGCGGCATTCTCGCCGGCATCAACCAGGGCGTCATCGCATACGCGCATACCTCGGGCCGCGCAGGCGAAGTCGAGCAGAACGGCACGGACTTCGGCGGAGTGGTCGGCAGAAACGAAGGCACCGTCGAACGCTCATGGAGCAGCGCGACGATATCGGGCTCCGATGCGAACGGCGGACTCGTCGGCTACAACCTCGGCACGATCACGCAATCGTATGCAACGGGCGCGGTGAGTCCCGTTTTCTCCACGGGATTCGGCGGCGGACTCGTGGGCATCAACGAGGGAACGGTCAGCGAGTCGTTCGCGACGGGTGCCGTGCAGACCCGCTCGATGCCGACGCATGGCGTCATCGCCTTCGGTTCCGGCACGCTCGCCCCCGACGTGTACTGGAACAGGGAGACCACGGGGCAAAGCGCGAGCGGCGGCGATCTGCCGCCCGCCAACGGACTGACCACCGCGCAGATGAGCGACCCGGCGAGCTTCGCGGGCTACGACTTCGGGCCGAACGGCATCTGGCTCATGCCGGCAGGCGCCACGCATCCTGTGTTGCGGCAACCTGCCGAACAGTAGCCGAGCCCTTGCTTTCTTCAACGCATCAGCCGCCGGTGTTCGGCTGCGCAAAAAGCAGCCGGTGTCACGCGTTCGACGCCATACGATGGCTCATCGTCGCATCGTGTGCGGCGGCGGCCGTGCATGGTTCGCCTGCGGCAGCCCAGGCGTGGCGCGACGTCGCGCCACAGCCTGCACTGCAGCCGCCGCGCAGCGCGCCGTCGAAGCCTCGAACGCAAACACAAAACGACGCGGCAAAGGTCGCCGTCGAGCGGCTCACGGGACTCGTGTTCGAACCGGCCGGCGTGTCCTCCACCGCGCCGTCAACGTCGCAACAGCGCGTCATTGCACAGGCACTGCCCGTACTGGACGCGGACTTTCTGCAAAACTTCACAGCCGATCTCGACAAGCCGCTCACTTTCGGCCGGCTCGCCGAAATACGGCAGGCCGTGATCGAGCGCTACCGGCGCGCGGGCAAGCCGCTCGTCGATGTCTATGTGCCGGAGCAGGACGTCAGCGCGGGCGTCGTGCGCATCGACATCGCCGAGTTCAGGCTGGGCCGTGTGCGCGCGAACGGCAACCGTTACTTTTCGAGCGGGCTGCTCGAACGCGAGATGCCGCTCGCGTCCGGCGAGCCGATCCTCCAGGCGGATGTCTCGCTCGGACTCGCCGTGCTCAACGCGAATCCGTATCGCCGGGTGGATGCGATATTCGCACCCGGCGAAGGGACGAACACGACCGACGTCGTGCTGCAGACGGATGATCGCCTGCCGTTGCGCGCCAACGCGGGCTATGACAACCAGGGCGTGCCGTCCCTCGGACGCGACCGGTTCTTTGCCGGCTTCGGTTACGGCAACCTCTTCGGTCTCGATCAACAGATCGCGTATCAGTTCACGGCCAGCAACGACTTCGTCAGCGGCAATCCGGATATCGAAGGACGGCCGAACCGTGCGCGCTTCATGGCGCACGCGTTCAGCTACGTCGCGCCGCTGCCGTGGCTCGACAGCATCGAGTTCTTCGGTGTGTACGCGCAGAGCACGCCACGGCTGCCTGACACGTATGGGCAAACGGGCATTTCCGCGCAGTTCAGCATGCGCTACGACTGGCGTCTGCCGTCGACGGGCGACTGGACGCAGTTGGTCCAGTTCGGTTACGACTTCAAGCGCAGCAACAACGATCTGGAATTCGGCGGCTTTCAGGTGTTCAACTCGAACACGCATATCCATCAGTTCGTGGCCGTCTACGACATCAGCCAGCAGAAGGACGCCGGTACGGCGCACGCTGCCGCCACCTTCGTTGCGAGTCCGGGCGGTCTCGACGGCGACAACAGCGACGCCGCATTCAATACGGCGCGTCAAGGCGCGACCGCCCGTTACACGTACCTGCAACTGACGGGATCGGACGCGTTCGCGCTCGGCCGAGGCTTCACGCTGGCGGCGAACGGCACGTTTCAATGGACGCCCGACACGCTGCTGCCAAGCGAAGAAATCGGGCTCGGCGGCGAGACCAGCGTGCGAGGCTACGATCCCTATGTGGTGCTCGGCGACCGCGGCTGGAACGTGCAGGCCGAGTTGCGCACGCCCGCTTTCGCCATCGGCACGAGCGATGTCCTCGTGCAGCCATTCGTCTTCTTCGATGCCGGGCGCGTCTGGACCCGCATCGACCAGCCAGCGGAATACAACCCAGGGATGCTCGCGAGTGCCGGTGCGGGGGTGCGCTTCAGATGGTCGCGCTTCGCCGACTTCCGCTGCACCTATGCCGCGCCTTTGCGTGCGGCGACGCAGGATGGATCGAAGGCGCCGATGGTGATGCTGTATCTGTCGATCGGAACGTGACATGTCCGCGTTGCGCGCCTACGCAACGCGGACACGCATCGTGTAGACGCATCACTTGCCGTACATATCGAACGAAAAGTACTTCGCTTCGATTTTCTTGTACGTGCCGTCGCGCAGAATTTCGTTGATCGCGACATTCAGCGCGTCGCGCAGATCGCTGTCGGATTTGCGCACGCCGGCGGCATCGCCGTCGCCCATGATCTTCGGGTCATAGACCACGTCCCCGGCGAACGCGAAGCCCTTGCCGCCCGGCGTGTCGAGAAAGCCCAGCTTGCCCTGCACGGCATCCATCAGCACGGCGTCGACGCGCCCCGTGCCCAGATCCGCGTAGGCCTGATCGTAGTTCTGGTACGGCACCACCTCGACGTTCGCCGCCGCCCACTTCTCGCGCGCATAGGTTTCCTGCACCGTGCCCTGCTGAACGGCGACGCGCTTGTGCGCGAGCTTTGCGCCATCGGGCAGCAGGCCCGAGCCTTCGCGCGCGATCAGCCGGGTCTGGTTGCGATACAGGCGATCCGTGAAATCGATCTGTTCGCGGCGCTTCTGCGTGGCCGCCATCGACGACAGGATCACGTCGAACTTGCGCGCCTGCAGCCCCGGAATAAGACCGTCGAAGCTGCTTTGCACCCACACGCATTTCGCCTTCAGCTTCGCGCACAGCGCGTTGCCGAGATCGACGTCGAAGCCGACCACGGCGCCGCTCGTCGACAGCGATTCGAACGGAGGATAGGTCGGATCGATGCCGACACGTATGGTCTGCCATTCTTTCGCCGATGCGGCGCAGGCCAGCGCCATCGATACAGCCGCTACCGCCACTTTCAAGCTACGTTTCATCACAGCACTCCACGCCAGAGGTTTAAAGGCTTCAAGGTCGTCAGCCAACGTCGCATTCGCCCAGCCACAATCACGCACTTCAACTTGGAAACTCGCCACGCGCGACGCCCGCATCGGCGGGCAGAGCCTGCGCCAGTTGCGCGATCGTCACCGGCTTGATCGGCGCGCGAATCCGGTAGTAGCCGACATCCTCGGGCTTCCGGGCCTGCACGCTCGCGATCACTTCGGCGACCGTCGACCCGCACCAGCGGCCTTGACATGGGCCCATGCCGCAACGCGAGAACGCCTTCATCTGGTTCGGTCCCATGCAGCCTTGCGCGGCGATACGGCGAATCTCGCCTGCCGTCACCTCCTCGCAGCGGCAGACGATCACATCGTCTGCGGGAAGACGTGACGCGTGCGGCGGTGTATAGAGCGCATCCAGCAGCGGACGCACGGTCAGATGACGGTTCAATGCTGCGCGCGGCGCGCGGCTCGCGCGATCCCGTGCGGACATATCGAGTGCGCCGAGCCGCGCGGCAATATCGAGCGCGGCAAGCATGCCCGCCCACGTCGCGGCCTGAGCACCCGCGATCCCGGCGCCGTCGCCGGCTATCCACACATGCTCGACGTTGCTGCGTCCCCATGCGTCGGTCCGTGGACGCCAGCACGCCGAGTTCGCATCCCATTCGTGTGCGCAACCCGTCGCGCGCGCGAGATTCGTCGATGGAATCACCCCCTGGTGCAGCAGCACGAGCGACGCGTCGAGCCGATGCGCGTTGCCCTTGCCGTCGATGAAGCGAACGCCGCGCGCCTGCGTATCGCCGATGACTTCGACATCGCGCGCATGACGATGAATCGCGATGCCCGCACGACGCACCGTGCGCATCATGCGCCAGCCCTTGAGCAGATAATCGGCGGCCCTGAGCGCGCGCGGCACGTGGCGCAGCGCATCGGCATAGACGTTCGACGGCGTCGTGTCGACGATGGCGCCGATGCGTCGGCCCGCGTTCAGCAACTGTGAAGCGAACAGCCACAGCAGCGGCCCGCTGCCGACCAGCACGGTCTGTGCGCACGGCACGAGCCCTGCCGACTTGAACGCGGATTGCGCAGCGGCGACGCCCATCACGCCAGGCAGCGTCCAGCCGCGAATGGGCCACGGACGCTCCTGCGCGCCCGTGGCGATCAGGACGGCGCGTGCGTGCACGGCGAGCGTACCCGCGTCGACGGACGCGCCGGCGACGTCGGCAGAATTGCCGCGCGTGAGCATCGCCACGGCTTCCGTCCCGCCCGCATACGGCTCGTTCGCAATCTGCCAGACGAGCGTCTGCGGCAGATACTGCGCGCCACAGGCGCGAAAGCGCTCGATCAGCGGGCGTCCCGCCGCATAGTCTTTGCCGAGCGCCGACGTATCTCGCAGCGGCGACGTCGCCGCGTCGCGATAGATCTGGCCGCCTGGCGCATGGCCTTCATCGGCGAGCACGACCGACAGCCCGCGTTCGCGCGCCTCGCAGGCTGCCGCCATCCCTGCCGGCCCCGCGCCGACGATCAGCAGATCGCTTCGTAGATCCGTCATGCGAGCCTCGCCTTGCCATGCATCGAACGCACGCGCATGCCTGCTGCCACACGCGTCATGCAGGCCTGCACGTTCGGCACGCCGTCCACCTCCACGAGGCACTCGAAACACACGCCCATCATGCAGAACGGCCCACGCGGCGCACCGCTGACGGCCGAAGTGCGGCATGTCATCTGTCCATTCGCGAGCAGCGCGGCGGCAACCGTGAAGTGTGCGGGTACGCGCAACGCGTTGCCGTCGATCTCGATGTCGACGGCCGCCTCCGACGTCAGTTCCAGTACGTCAAACATCGCTTGTCCTCATCGCGTTCGACTGCGGTTGAAAACGCGCCGTGACGAACGGCTCGATGATGTCCGGACGCGCACCGCCCGCGATCCACGGCGCAAGCGTTTCGGCGTGCGCGGCGGCGAGGGTCACGCCGCTATGGCAGATCGCGACGAAGGCGCCCGGGCACGATGCCGACTCTTCATAAACGGGCAGACCATCCGGCGTCATGATGCGCAGCGCACCCCATGTCCGCACGACGCGTACGTGTGCGAGCATCGGGAACGCCGTCTGCGCCCGCCGCGCGATATCGGCCATCACGCCGCGCGTGGTGCCGTCGTCGAAACCGACGTCTTCCGCGGAATCGCCGAGCATCACGGAGCCTTCTCGCGTCTGCCGCACGACCAGCGTCGGATAGTCGAGGAACGGTGCGAGTCGTTCGGTCACCATGATCTGTCCGCGCAGCGGCGAGATCGGCGCATCGAGGCCGACCATCGGTGCGAGCCGCGCGTTGCCGAGTCCCGCGGCGAGCACGACGCGCCCCGCTGTCAGCGTGCCCGTTGCCGTAACGATGTCGAAGCTGCCCGCACGCGGCAGCACTTCACGCACTTCGTCGTTCGGCCGGTACACGCCGCCGCGCGCAGCGAATGCCTGTTGCAGCGCGCGCAGCGTATAGAGGGGATTGGCGTGGCCGTCGTTACGCGAATAGAGCGCGCCCGCGAGTTCCGGCGATGCCGCCGGTATGCGCTTGCGCAACGCCGCTGAATCCAGCACTTCGTAGCCGAGCCCTGCATCCTGTCGACGCAGCGATTCGAGCAGTGCGTGTCCCTTGTCGAGTTCCTCGTGCGTCTCACACAATTCGATGCCGCCGGGCCGTTCGAAGCCCACGTCGACACCCGTTTCGAGCGACAGTTGCGCCGCGAACGCCGACCAGCGCTCCGACGAACCCAGCGACCACTGCGCGTACGGCAGGCAGCGTCCACCTTTGCCCTGCACCCACACCAGGCCGAAATTGCCGCGTGCCGCGCGATGCGCGCCGTCGGCGCCGTCGCACACGGCGACCCGCAGGCGCAGCCGCGCGAGCCCATAGGCGATCGCCATGCCAACGAGACCGCCGCCCGCGACGACGACGTCATAAGCGTTCGATTTCATGTCCGCCCTCTCCCGGCGGAACCGATGTTATGGATATCGATCACGAAGTGAAGTTGATAAAAATGCTGTGTGCCGTAGCATCCAACTGGCAAAATGCGGCGTCAAATGCCGATTTTTGTCTCATGTATAAGCGAATGTTATGGCCTCGAACGACCTCAAGATTCGACAGGTAGAAGCGTTCCGCGCGCTGATCCAGCGCCACACCGTGACGCGCGCCGCCCAGTCTTTGCACGTCTCGCAGCCCGCTGTCAGCCGTCTGATCGCGGATTTCGAGGACAGCGTGGGATTCGCGTTGTTCGAACGTCAGCAGGGACGGCTCGTGCCGACGGCGGAAGCGCGCGTGTTATACGAGGAAGTCGAGCGCGCGTTCGTCGGACTCGACCGCATCGGTCATGCCGCGCAGCAGATTCGCGCGATGCGTCGCGGGTCGTTGCGCGTGGCCGGATCGCCCGCGATTGCGCTCGAACTGTTGCCTGCCGTCGTCGCGCAGTTCGTCGAAGTGCATCAGGGTATCGACGTGACGTTGCTGACGCATAGCGCGAGCACGGTCGTCGACATGGTGGCGTCGGGTCAATGCGATGCCGGCTTTATTGCCGAAGCAATACCGCATCCCGCCGTGCGGGCCGACCGGCTGACGGATGCGCCCATGCGATGCATCCTGCCGCTTTCGCACCGGCTTGCACGCAAGCGCGTGCTCAAGCCCGCCGATCTGCAGAGCGAGCCCTTCGTATCCTTCCCGCGTTCATTCGATGCGCGCGCCGCGATCGATCGTCTGTTCGTCGAGCACGGCGTGCAACGTCAGATGACCATCGAGGCACAATTGTCGCAGACCATCGTCGCGCTGGTGGCGAACGGCGCAGGCGTCGCGTTGATCGATCCCGTCACCGCCGCCTATGCGAAACCCCGCGTCGCCGTGCGGCCTTTCCTGCCGGAAATTCGCGACCAGCTCTATCTGGTTCATGCCGTCGCACAGTCGCCGTCGAGCATCGCCGAGCTTTTCTGTGCGCGCGCCCGCGAAGCGTTGGCGCGACTCCTGGGTCAGAGTGAGAAGCCGCGCTAACGGGACGGACCTGCCCAACGCGAACTACGTCACTGAACCAGACGCGGCGGTGTAATCGCTCCATAGTTCGGTCCGACGCCGCCGGCGTTCTTCGCCTGACACTTGTCCGGCTGATTGCTCATCTGCAAAAGGACATACGGCTTGGAGCCTTTCGTCGCGCTTAGAATGTGCACGCAAGCGAACGCGACAACGGGCTGATAACTGCTGGTGCCAAGGCTGCTTACGACGGGCACCGTCTCGTACTCACAGGAATGGTCGCCGGCAGCGCTGCAATCGTTGACGGACGTGTAAAGCGTGTTCTCCTCGCCCGGCTGGATGTAGGTTCCAGGCTGCGACCCGATACCGAGCGTATCGGTATTCTGACCGGCAATCAGCCCTCGCACGAACGGAACATTGTTTTGCTGGCTGGTCAGCGTGGTCCACTGCCCGGCTTCGCAGCCATTTGCCTGATACGACGACGAGACTTCGAAGGCGTAGGGCGTGTTGGGCGTCTGAGGCCAGTCCTGTCCGGGGATCGTTGCCGTGCTCGTGGCCAGCTTCGGAGAGTTGGTCGACGAGTTCCAGTAGTTGTCGTAGAGGCACTTGGAGATGGCGAGCGGAAAGAGACCGCCGGCCCCGACGTAGCCAGGTCTCGACACGGCCGCAGTCGCCGTCGCACTCGCCGACAGCGACGTCACACCAAGAATGCTTGCCAGATAGACGGGAACGCTGCCGTTTGCATTGCCGGCGCTCTTGGTGATCGTCACCTGGATGGCGGGCAGATCGTTCGTACCGGGCGTAAAGGGCACCGTCTCCAGCTTGCCCGGACTACCGGTTATGTTCCAGTAGCCCGACCCCGTCACGGCAACCTTGATCGCGCTTCCCTGAACCAGGTTCGACGCCGTGCCCGTCGCAAAGCTGGAGGCCCGCTGCGTGGCAGTCGTCCAGTCGGGCTCCGTTGCCGTCGTGTTCCCGCACTGCGCACGCTGATACAGACATGGCGCGCCCGCCAGCGCGGCAGCGTCCGCCGCATTCTGCAATTCGTTGCGCGACACCAGCAGATTGCCGATGTCGACGGCCAGCGCGGCCATCCCCAGAAGCGAAACCATGCTTACCGCCGTGATCACCGCGACGGAGCCTCGCTGTTTGTATTTGCTCGTCCTTTGCATGATGCGCGCCTCACTCGTTGTTCATGACCGTGGTCGCGGTCATCGTAATGGGGCCCGTGAGCGCGGACAGCATCGCGCCCAGGCCCAATCCCGAGTACTGGTACGAGACCGTCACGGTGAGCGGCGTGCCGAACGTGCCGCCCACCCCGGATGGAACACTGACCGTCGGCGTATTGCTCGTGCCGAACGTGACGAGATAACTCTGGCAATAGGCGAGCACCACGTTGGTAATGTCCTGCTTGGTCGGCTTTGGCGTTCGCAGCAATACGCCGGCGCGCGCACCTTCGCGACTGGCGTTGGTGATCATCGCCTTGTCGTAAAGCCCGATACCCAGTTCAACGATGCCGAAGACGATGAGCAGCAGAAGCGGCAGCACGATCGCGAATTCCACGGCGGCCGCGCCGCGCTGAAACGTGTGATGTGTCCGGCGGCGTGCGCCCGTTGGAAGATCGCATGCAGGATATCGTTTCATCATTTCCCCCGTGCCTGATTTAAGTGCCGCGTTCATACCGGCTTTCATGACTCGCATTCGACTGCCACCGCATGTTCTTTCGCGGCAGCGGTCGATGCGTAGTGCGCGCCTTTTTCGCACGGAACATGCCATGACCGTTTGCGGCTCTCGCAGTGGGCAATAGACCGGCTTTCGCCAGATATCCGATGTGCAAATGGATCGCAGATGTTTCGGGTTCGATACACCCGATGGATGTGCGCGACGCACACGCCTGACGTTGCGATGTGCCATGGAAGCAGCAGCCGTTTCGATCGCGAATGTCGAACCTGTATCGGCGCTGAGACAGTGTTTCGAAGCACAAAAGGCAGCGCGTCCCGCCCGCTTAAGCAAGCCTTAAGGTGTCGCAGTCGGAACTTCTCTTGTACGAGTACCGACGCGCATTTTTATCGCTCTCGTCACGAGTTCATATAAAGGCTCGTTCTTTTGCTCGTGGATTATCGGAGTCGACAAAAGAGTTGCTATATCGCACGCAGCGTCGGTGGTGGAAAGGCTTTCATCCGGAATTTGAGAATATCTGTCATTCGCAACCGTTACCAGAAAGCCTCCAGGCGTTACAAAAAATTCCCGCAATACCGTTTCATACGACCTAAAGTCCTTTTCACGCATCTGACAAATGCCGGTCATTGCAAAGGGACCGTCATCGACGCGCAAGCAAACAGTCTGGTATCGAGTAGCGAAGTCGTGACCGACGCGCTGACGGTGATCAGCGCTGGCAGTCTGTCGCAGTCCGAAACGGTAGTGAGCGTGGCGAGCGGATGATGGCGGAGACATTGAGACCCGGACAAAGGCACCATGCCGCTCCACTTTCTTTTGCAACTGCCGGCGCGCCACGGTGAGCTGTGACAGACGCAATGGAGAAGGAGCCTTCCATGCGTTGCAACAAGCCCCGCGTACTGTTGAGCGGTATTTCCATCGCAGTTGTCCTCGCCACAGGCATGACTGCCAGTCGGGCCGACCTTGTCTCCCGTCCAAGCCTCTTTGCCAACTGCACCATAGGCGGCCCCGGCACGAACTACGTGAATGCCGAAGTCGAGCCGTGGATCGCGTCGAACCCGAACAATCCTTCGAACCTTATCGGCGTATGGCAGCAGGACCGATGGGACAACGGCGGCGCACACGGCCTGGTCGCCAGTTCGTCGTTCGATGGCGGATCCGTGTGGACTACGCCGACTGCATTGCCGTTCAGTGCATGCACGGGTTTGCTGGACTACGAACGTGCGTCTGATCCGTGGGTGTCGATCGGCCCCGATGGCACGGCGTACGCTGTGTCGATTTCCTTCAATCAATCCAACAACAGCAATGCGGTGGTCGCCTCGGTTTCGAAAGACAATGGACAGACGTGGGCGAAGCCGACCATCATCATCGCCAACAACGAACCCACGCTGCAATTCTTCAACGACAAGGAATCCGTGACGGCGAACCCCGTCAAGGCAGGCGTCGCCTATGCGGTGTGGGACCGGCTGGAATTGCCGAACGGTAATCCGTACGCCAACCTGCATACGGCAGCCTTTCGCGGGCCATCGCTGTTCTCCAGGACAACGGATGGCGGCACCACATGGAGCACGCCCTCCGTGATCGTGAGCTTGCCTTCACGGCAACAGACGATCGGCAATCAGATCGTGATCAACTCGCAGGACGGAACGCTCTACGATTTCTTCAACCTGATTGCTCCGCCATTCTCCAAAGCGGCCGGCAAGGTGGCGTTCATCAAATCAACCGATGACGGCGCAACGTGGACCAAGCCGAAGATCATCTCGGGTTTGCAGACCGTATCCGTCTTCGATCCGAACACGGGGGAAGCCGTTCGTTCAGGCGACATCATTCCCGAGCCCGCAATCGATCCGGCCAGTGGGCAGCTCTATGTCGTGTGGCAGGATTCGCGCTTCAACGGCGGCCACTACGATGAGATCGCGTTCTCCACGTCGAAAGACGGCGGCACCACATGGAGCGCACCGATCCGGGTCAACACATCCTCGGGACGGCCTGCGTTCAATCCGGGCATTCGTGTCAATTCGTCGGGGACCGTTGCCGTGACGTACTACGACTTCCGCAATCTGGCGGACGGCAACACCACGACACTGCCGACGGACATCTGGCAAACGACCTCGCCCGACAACGGCAAGACGTTCGGCAATGAAACCCATGTGGCAGGATCGTTCGACCTCAAGTTCGCGCCTAACGCCGAGGGTTTCTTTGTCGGCGACTACCAGGGATTGGCCGCCAGCGGATCGAGGTTCGTGCCGTTCTTCGTGCAAACGAATCAGGATCTCAAGAATCGCACGGACGTATTCGCCCAGCCGTAGCGGGGTGAAGCGAGCAGTCGGCGCGCAGCGCGGACACATGCGCTGCGCGCCGATGCGGTTGATAGTGTGCTGCACGCGGGCGTTTTCATCACCGCCAACTCTTATATAAGACATAAGACATTTGACGTTACCGCACACAGCAATTAAAATCGCGATCAAAGCAGTGCCCGGAGCAGCCGCGGAGCGCCTGACAAGCCTTCCCCTTAAAACGCAATACCAGCAGGTCCCCCATGCTTGAAAACTTTCGTGCTCATGTAGCCGCGCGCGCCGCGCTCGGCATTCCTCCCCTGCCGCTGACGGCCCAGCAGACCGCCGAGCTGGTGGAACTGCTGACCAATCCGCCCGCCGGCGAAGAGCAGACCCTGCTCGACCTGATCACCAACCGTGTGCCCGCCGGCGTGGACGAAGCCGCGCGCGTGAAGGCCGGTTTCCTGGCCGCCGTGGCCAAGGGCGAGACCGCCTGCGCACTGATCTCGCGCGCCCGCGCCACCGAACTGCTCGGCACGATGCTGGGCGGCTACAACATCCAGCCGCTGATCGAACTGCTGTCGGACGCCGAAGTCGGCACCGTCGCTGCCGACGCGCTAAAGAAGACCCTGCTGATGTTCGACGCGTTCCACGACGTCAAGGAACTCGCCGACAAGGGCAACGCCAACGCGCGCGCCGTGCTGCAAAGCTGGGCCGACGCCGAATGGTTCACGAGCCGTCCGGAAGTGCCGCAAAGCCTGACCATCACCGTCTTCAAGGTGACGGGCGAAACCAACACCGACGACCTGTCGCCCGCCCCGGACGCCACCACGCGCCCGGACATCCCGATGCACGCGCTGGCGATGTTGAAGAACGCCCGTCCCGGCATCACTCCGGAAGAAGACGGCAAGCGCGGCCCGATCAAGTTCATCGAATCGCTGAAGGAAAAGGGTCACTTGGTCGCGTATGTGGGCGACGTGGTCGGCACCGGCTCCTCGCGCAAGTCGGCCACCAACTCGGTGCTGTGGTTCACGGGCGAAGACATCCCCTTCATCCCGAACAAGCGCTTCGGCGGCGTGTGTCTGGGCGGCAAGATCGCTCCGATCTTCTACAACACGATGGAAGACGCAGGCGCCCTGCCGATCGAACTCGACGTGTCGAAGATGGAAATGGGCGACGTGGTCGAACTGCGCCCGTACGAAGGCCGTGCACTGAAGAACGGCGAAGTGATCGCCGAATTCCAGGTCAAGTCCGACGTGCTGTTCGATGAAGTACGCGCCGGCGGCCGCATTCCGCTGATCATCGGCCGTGGTCTCACCTCCAAGGCGCGTGAAGCGCTGGGCCTCGCCCCGTCGACGCTGTTCCGCCTGCCGCAGCAGCCGGCCGACAGCGGCAAGGGCTTCTCGCTGGCACAGAAGATGGTCGGCCGCGCCTGCGGTCTGCCGGAAGGCCAGGGCGTTCGCCCGGGCACGTACTGCGAACCGAAGATGACCTCGGTCGGCTCCCAGGACACGACGGGCCCGATGACCCGCGACGAACTGAAGGACCTGGCGTGCCTCGGCTTCTCGGCCGACCTCGTGATGCAGTCGTTCTGCCACACGGCAGCGTATCCGAAGCCGGTTGACGTGAAGACGCACCAGACGCTGCCGAACTTCATCAGCAACCGTGGCGGCATCGCACTCCGTCCGGGCGACGGCGTGATCCACTCGTGGCTGAACCGCATGCTGCTGCCCGATACCGTCGGCACGGGCGGCGACTCGCATACGCGCTTCCCGATCGGCATCAGCTTCCCGGCCGGTTCGGGCCTGGTCGCCTTCGCAGCCGCGACGGGCACGATGCCGCTGGACATGCCGGAATCGGTGCTGGTCCGCTTCAAGGGCAAGATGCAGCCGGGCGTCACGCTGCGTGACCTCGTCAACGCGATCCCGCTGTACGCGATCAAGCAAGGCACGCTGACGGTCGCCAAGCAAGGCAAGAAGAACATCTTCTCGGGCCGCATTCTCGAAATCGAAGGTCTGCCCGATCTGAAGGTCGAGCAGGCGTTCGAACTGTCGGATGCATCGGCAGAACGTTCGGCCGCTGGTTGCACGGTTCATCTGAACAAGGAACCGATCATCGAGTACCTCAACAGCAACATCACGCTGCTGAAGTGGATGATCGCCCAGGGCTACCAGGATCCGCGCAGCCTGCAGCGCCGCATCAAGGCGATGGAACAGTGGCTGGCCGACCCGCAACTGCTGTCGCCGGATGCCGACGCCGAATACGCCGCCGTCATCGAGATCGATCTGGCCGACGTCCACGAGCCTATCGTGGCCTGCCCGAACGATCCGGACGACGTGAAGACGCTGTCGGACGTGGCGGGTGCGAAGATCGACGAAGTGTTCATCGGCTCGTGCATGACCAACATCGGCCACTTCCGTGCGGCGTCGAAGCTGCTCGAAGGCAAGCGCGATATCCCCGTCAAGCTGTGGGTCGCTCCGCCGACCAAGATGGACCAGAAGCAGTTGACGGAAGAAGGCCACTACGGCGTCTTCGGCACGGCGGGTGCGCGGACGGAAATGCCGGGCTGCTCGCTGTGCATGGGTAACCAGGCACAGGTTCGCGAAGGCGCAACGGTCATGTCCACCTCGACCCGTAACTTCCCGAACCGCCTGGGCAAGAACACGAACGTGTATCTCGGCTCGGCGGAACTGGCGGCGATCTGCTCGCGTCTCGGCAAGATCCCTACCAAGGACGAATACATGGCCGATATGGGCGTGCTCAGCGCCAACGGCGACAAGATCTATCAATACATGAACTTCGATCAGATCGAAGACTTCAAGCAAGTGGCCGACACCGTCACGATGTAAGTGTGCTGGCGGGCTACGGCGAGGCGTTGAAGTTGTAGTTTTTCGTCGTAGCCCCACAAAATGGCGCCGCAGGCTGAATGCCTGCGGCGCCATTTTTTTTAGCTACCCATCCTGGCCTGCATCCCCCCGTCCCTGCATCAAGCTATCCGACTTTCGATCACACGCTCGCCATGCCGCCGGACACCCAGGCACGCAAAATGTCTTGATATGAAGTCGCGCGACGCATTCGATCCGAGCGGACGCTGTCGCACGTGCGCCTCATCGCGATCACGGGGTACGGTCAGGGCTTGACGAATTTGAGCGTCATGCGATCCGACTCCCCGATCGCGGCAAAGCGCGACCTGTCGGCGTCACCGCCCTGGTAGGTCGGCGGCAGCGACCACACGCCGTGCGGATAGTCCTTGGTGTCTTTGGGATTCGCATTGATCTCGCTGCGCGCCATCAGAACGAAGCCGGCTGCTTGTGCGTGCTCGATCACGAACGCTTCCGTCACGTAACCGGAATCGATCATTTGCTGCTTCGTGGTTCCCGGCCGCGCACGATGCTCCTCGACGCCAAGTGTGCCCCCACGCTTCAACGCGCCGTAGAACGCGTGCAGGTTCGCATCGAGTTGTCCGTCCTTGATCCAGTTATGGATGTTTCGAAACGTCAGCACACGGTCGAATTTCGAGTTCGCGTCGAAGCCGTTGAACTGGCCCGCGTGCAACGTACCGACGACGACCTTCCCGTAAACCGATGGATCCTTCGCGAGCTTGCGCCGATAAGCGGCATCGGTCGCGCTGTCTTCGGCGGCGAGATCGGAAGATGTACTCAGATATTGCGCCTCGTAGAGCTGCCCCGCATCGTGCAGGTAGGGCGCGAGTATGTCCGTGTACCACCCGCCTCCCGGCGCGATCTCCAGCACCGCTTGTGCCGGCCCAAGATCGAAGAATTGCAGCGTTGCTTCCGGATGGCGGTAGACGTCGCGCGCACGCGCCTGCGGGCTGCGCTGCGGCCCATTGACGGCGGCACCGAGTGAAGTGGCACCGGCACCTTGCGGCTGCGATTCACGCGATGCATCTTGAGAACTCATCGACGACGTGCAGCCTGTCAGCGTGAGCGCAAAGAAGGTGGCGGCGATCGTGACTGCGCGCGCCCGGTCGAGGCGAGTAGCGTACATGGAATCGATTCGGGTTCGAGATACGGGTACGTTACGCCAATACGCGCGCTTTCAGCTAGCGATGTCGCGCACCCGCCGCGATGCCGCGCGCATTCGACGGCCCTTCTGCTCCTGCAACCATCGCAACGATTCCTGCACGACCTCGGGCGGCACCTCGTTGAACGAGGCGGTGCGAATCAGCGTCTCGCTGGCGGCGATGTCGTTGAAGAGTCCCAGCTTGTTCTGCACGGCCGTCAACTCCTTGATCGTGCGACCGTATCCGCCCTTGATCACTGGCTGGAAAAACTCGAGCAGATACCTGAGTTTTTTGCCGGCCTTGCGAACATCGTGAAGCTCTTCCTCGTGCTCCGTTTCGCTGCCGCGTCCTGCGCGCCTGCTGCGCTTGTGAAGTGCGCGCTGCGCCAGACGGACGCGCTTTCTTGCGAATGCGCGAATGGGAAGATCGTTGCAATGCAATTGCAGCGTGGTTTGCGCGCGAAGCAATGCATCATTCAGAAACGCCTCGACGTCGTCGCATTTGATCATCGTCTGGCTGTGCACCACCGCCTGCGCACGCTTCTCGCGGGCTGCGGCCACCAGTGGGTCGATCGATGCGCCCGATTCCTGCGCGGCTTGCAGGAGTTCGCCTGCGATGTCCCAATCACGGGTTCCGCCCGCCACCGCCGCAAGACGTTTGAATTCTTCGGTGGCTTGCGCGGTCGCTTCTTCCCCAAGGTAAGGGGAATACGCCCAGTACAAAGCACGAAGTTTTCTGAAAGCAACGCGAAGCTGATGAAACCCTTCGACATCGCTTTGCGTGGATAGCTCTCTGGCCCTTTGAACTGCTTCGGCCACAACAGGTGTCGCCAATGACGAAAAAGTACTGGCGATGGAACTCGTTTTTGAAAGCGATGAACCGGCCGGCCGCCGGTTGACTTTGAAGAAAGTGGTTGGCCGCGGCAAGGGCCAGTCACCATCCATATCCATTGGAGCCTCGCTTGCGACAGGAGAATACGCGTTGCCGTGACCTTACCATAGCCATATACGCGCGCTGCATCCGTTGTGACGTTTAAATGAAATGTGGCTTGATAGTGTCGCGTCCGCGTCGCTCTCGCTTCGAGATGTCACCCGTTTCTGCTGTTCTGTATTAGCATACGCGGCTAGGTCAATACGGCCCGATACAGTGGCGCGTCGAGCGCGCCTGCAGAACGCCTGGGACATCAGTGGGAGTACGGTTTGAAGAAGCGCGCCACCGTGATTTGTCGCAGAGGGAAACGAATCCTGCTCGTTGCACGCAGTCAATCAAAGTGGGCTTTACCGGGCGGGATCCTCAAGCGTGGAGAAGATCGCACGGACGCTGCGCTTCGGGAACTCAAGGAAGAAACGCGACTGTCCGGCAAGTCGGCCAAGCACCTCTTCGACTTTCGCGGCAAACAGAAGCATCACCACGTGTTCGCCTGCGAGATTCCGAATCGCGCCAAAGCTCGCCCGAGTAACGAAATCTCCCGGTGCCGCTGGGTTCATCTCGACGACCTCCCTCGCCTCATGACCAGCGGGCCGACGGTCAATATCGTGAAGCTCATGAGTCAAAGGCGCTGGAAGTAACAGCCTGTCTTCAAGCCTGAATACTCGACGTTCGGCGACGAGAGCTGCCCTTGCCTGTGGAAGAATTGCGCACAGCGCGACCTCGTGCGAGTGACTTCGCCTCTGCAACGATAACGGCTGCAAGACGCTGTGCGGCCACGTTCATCTGCGCGCCGCTGAATCCCCCGAATCCAAGGATCACACCCGGACGTGCTGTTCCCGGTGCGAACGTCGGCGACACCGCACGCACCGAGACGCCCTCACGCGCGGCCAACTCGACGACTCTCCGGTCATCGATGCCTTTCGCCAGCCACAGGACGAGATGCATGCCCTGATCGCCTGGCTCCACCCATGCGATCTCCTTGGGAAGCAAAGAATCGAGTGTCTCGATCAGATGCACGCGATGATCGAAGTACACGTTGCGAACCTTGCGTATATGACGCTCCAGGTGGCCCTCGGCCATGAAGGCCGCCAGCACGTGCTGATCGGCATTGGGCGGATGACGGTCCATCAGCACGCGCGCGCCGCAGAATGCATCGACCAGATCGTCGGGGACGATCGCATAACCCAGACGCAATGATGGAAACAGGATCTTGCTGAACGTGCCGAGATAGATCACACGGTCGGGATCGAGTCCCTGCAGTGACGGAAACGGATAGCCCTGGTAGCGAAGCTCGCTGTCGTAGTCGTCCTCGACTACCCACGCATGGCTGGCGCGCGCCCACGCGAGCAATGCGTTGCGCCGCGCCATGCTCATCGGCATGCCCAGCGGATACTGATGCGACGGCGTGACGAATGCGGCACGCGCGTGAGGCGCCTTTCTGATGCCTGCTTCGACGTCGATGCCTTCTGCGTCCACGGGTACGCGAATCATCGTGTTGCGATGGCCCGTACTCTCGAGTATCGCTGTCACGCCACGATAGGCCGGATTCTCTACCCACGCCTGGTCGCGTGGACCCAGCAACACCTGACATGCGAGGAAGAGACCTTGCTGCGTTCCGCTGGTCACGATGACCTGGCCCGGTTCGCAACGTACGGAGCGCGACTTTCGCACGTAGCCGGCAATCGCTTCCCGCAGCGGCAACGCGCCGAGCGGGTCCGTGTAACCGGCCGGCGCGCCTGGGCCTTTTGCACGCAGCCGGTTGCCGAGCCGGCGCCAGATGTCGGCAGGCGCCGTTAAGCCGACGGGGACGGAAATCGCAAACGGCACGTGCGCAAGCGGCCTGAACTCCTGCGCGATCTGCGCAAACGCTGCTGCGGGCTCCGGCAAGGCGGGCCGCGCAATACGCCTGCGGACGGCGCGCGGCTCGCTGGCCTGTGGCGCTTCGGCGAGCGCTTGCGCGACGCGCGTGCCGGCGCCTTCTTTCGACTCCAGAAAGCCCTCGGCGATCAACTGCTGGTAGGCCTCGATGACCGTGCCGCGCGCGACTTGCAATGACTCCGCGAGCAGGCGCGTGGAAGGCAGCGCATCGCCGGGCAACACATCGCCGTTGCGCACCGCTTCGCGAAGCGCCTCCGCGACCTGACGGCTCAGGTTGCCCGCCGCGCGATCCAGAGTGCCGATCGACGGAATTTCCACGATCCCGGCCGTTCTTGCCATTATTCCGGTCCACCCATAATTGTTCAAACTGGATCTTTAGCATAAACCAGTTTCCGACCACAATGGCCACTCGGATCGCTAACCCCTACAACCCACCAGGCAAGTGGAATCGATATGTACGTACCCGGGCATTTCAACGAAGACAACCGCGAAGTTCTGCACGCGCACATCGCACAGAATCCGTTCGGCATGCTGGTGACGCATGGCAAGAGCGGGCTGGACGCGAATCACATTCCCTTCGAACTGGCAGTAGAAGGAGACGGCCCAGGCGTGCTGCGTGCGCATGTCGCGCGAGCCAACCCCGTCTGGCAGGATGTCGCGAACGGAGATGAAGTGCTGGCCGTCTTCCGTGCCGGCGACGCCTATATTTCGCCAAACTGGTATCCGAGCAAACATGAAGCCCACAAGCAGGTGCCGACGTGGAATTACATCGTCGTCCATGCCTATGGCCGCATCACCGTTCGCGATGACGAGCGATACGTGCGCGGCGTCGTGGGCCGGCTGACTCGCACACATGAAGCATCGCAAGCGCAGCCGTGGAAGATGGCCGACGCGCCGAAGGACTATATCGATACCCTGCTCCAGTCGATCGTCGGACTGGAGATCGAGATCACGCGGCTGGTCGGCAAAAGCAAGCTGAGCCAGAACAAGGAAGCGCGTGACGTTCGCGGCGCAGCCGAAGCACTCAAGGCGCGCGAGCAATCGCGGATCGGCGACGCGATGCTCGCCAGGCGGACGGATAAGCCTGAGTAAAGCGAAGATTCACCCGTGCTGGCCGCCGCCATCTCGTCCACACGCATCCCCGGCATAAGCCCAAGTCAATCCAGCGCGACCTGAACGGTCGCCGCTTCCAAACCTCGCCTTCAACCCACGGCTTCGCACGTCCCCAGTCGATACGGACCTATCCGCTTCGGCACCTCTCACATTTGTACCATGTATTTACCGAAATCCACTACAATCGCGAATGATTTGCATTTACAGCGAATTCAATCGGGCTCGACTCACAAATTTCAAAAAAGACCAAGGCCTTATGTCACAACGGGATACTCAGCAAAACATCAGTCGGCGTACTGCGATGTCATGGGCAGTCGAACGTCTTTTCGTGGGATTGGTCGCGACGGCCGCCATCCAGGCCAGTGCTTACGCGCAGACCTCGGCAGCGACGGACGACGGCACATCGCCGGATTCCACTACCCTGCCCGCCGTGGTCGTCAAAAGCTCGGCAGCGCCCGGCGAACTGCCCGCGCCCTACGCGGGCGGCCAGGTGGCGCGAGGCGGCAGCATCGGTGTGCTCGGCACGTCGAACGTGATGGACCAGCCGTTCAGCACGACCAATTACACCGAGCAGACGATCCAGGACACGCAGGCGCGCACGATCGCCGATGTCGTCGTCAATAACGCTTCCGTACGCAACGAGCAGAGCAGCGGCGGCTTCGGCGACGTCTTCCAGATTCGCGGCTTCGACGTGCAGGCAACCGATGTCGCGCTCAACGGGCTGTACGGCATGGTCTCGGCGGCTCGCGTACCGGTCAATCTGCTGGAGCGCGTCGAAGTGCTGCAAGGGCCGGGTTCGCTGATGTATGGAATGGGACCGGGAGGCAGCGTCGGCGGCGCGATCAACATCGTCACCAGGCGCGCCGACGATCAGCCGCTCACGCGCCTCACGGCGCTGTATCAGTCCAAAGGCCAGTTCGGTATGGCCGCCGACATTGGCCGCCGCTTCGGTGACGAAGGCCAGTGGGGTATCCGCTTCAACGGGCAGATCAAGGACGGACAGACGGGCATCGCGCACGGCAATCAGCTTCAGGGCGACAGCGCGATCGGTCTGGACTATCGCGGCAAGCAGTTACGCTGGTCGTTCGACGCCTACAACGTCTCCGAGAACACCGATGAGTTCCGCTCGCAGATCGGCTTCGGCACGGCCACGGCGGTGCCCGAGGCGCCGTCGGGTTACAGCAATCTCTATCCGGGTTCGAAGCTCAAGCTGCGCGATTCGGCCGTCATGACTCGCGTCGAGTACGACGTCAACCAGTACGTGACCGTGTATGGCGCGGCTGGCGAGCATTACGGCACGTCGGCGCAGAACTTCCCGTACGCGGCCAACATGACGTCGGCGGGGACGTTCGACGTCTACAACGGCTACTACGACCAGTACACCCGCACGAAAACCGTCGATGCCGGCTTGCGCTTCCACTTCGACACCTTTGGCATCAAGCACACGCTGGTCACGGGCATCACGAGCCTGAATCAGGAGATCGGCTATTTCTACGCACTGGGTTCGACCTCGGTACCGTCGAGCCTCTACAATCCGACGCCGCTGCCTGCGATGGACGTTGCGCGCGGCGACGCACAACGCAGCTCGCAGTTACGCCTGAACAGCCAGCAGGTCATCGATACGATGTCCTTCTTCAACGACCGTCTGCTGATCACGGGCGGCTTCCGTCATCAGACGATCGGCTCGGACAACTACGACCCGACCACGGGTTTGCAGCAAAGCTCGCTAGACCAGCAGGCGATCACCCCGCTCGCGGGCATCGTGTTCAAGCCGCTGTCGAATATCTCGGTGTACGGCAACTTCACGTCGGGTCTGTCGAACGGCGGCACGGCGCCCGCGGGCACGGCGAACGCGGGACAGGCATTCGCGCCGTACAAGTCGAACCAGTACGAGGCGGGTGTGAAGGCGGACTGGGGCCGCGTGCTGACCTCGGTCGCCGTCTTCCAGATCGCACAGCCGAACGCCGTCACCGATCCGACGACGAACGTCTACGGTTACAACGGTCAGACGCGCGTGCGCGGTCTCGAACTGTCGGCTTATGGCGAGGTGTTCCGCCGCCTGCGCCTGATGGCGAGCGCAACGTTCTACGATCCGAAGGTGTCGGGCACGGCGGGCGGCACGCAGGACGGCAACGCACCTGGCGGCGTGCCGAAGTTCGCGTTCAACCTCGGCGCCGATTACGATCTGCCGTGGGTCCAGGGTCTGAGCGTCAACGGCCGGATCATCCACACGGGCGCGCAGTACTACGACTCGAGCAACGCATTGCGCCTGCCGGCATGGACGCGTTATGACGTCGGCGTGCGCTACGGCACGCGGATCGCGAAGCGGGACGTCGTGTTCCGCGCGAACGTCGAGAATCTCTTCGGCAGCCGCTACTGGATCCAGCAAGGCACGTACGTGACCAATGCCGCGCCGCGCACGGTGCTGCTGTCCGCTCAGGTCGACTTTTGAGCGTTGTCCGTTCCAGTACCGGATCGGGCATCGGCGATCCGGTACTGACTGCTGCACCTGCCCGGCACGGCCTCGTCGTTCGAATGACTCGGGCGTATCATTTCTGACGTGACATTGAATGCCGCGACCAGGAGCATCTGATCTACGCTAACGCGAACCGGACTTTCCGCGCTTCTGATGAAATCTTCCGACGGCCGCGAGAAAAGCACTGAGTCCCAGCGTCGCCACCACTTCCTCGCGATGAGCCTGACCGCTGACCATTACGCCCAGCGCGCCGACAATCAGAAGGACGACGAACAGCCCCAGAAAAGGATGCAGCCACATGCGGACCTTCAGTGTCGCCTGCGTGTGAAGCCGCGTGCGCAGGCGGAGTTGACTCACGGCGATCACCAGGTACACGAGCAGCGCAATCGAGCCCGTCGTCGACAGCAGCGCCTCGAACACGAAGCTTGGCGCGAGATAGTTGGCCGCGACACCGGCGAACGCTGCGAGCGTCGATGCGAGTACGGCGAATACGGGCACGCCCGCCCGGTTCGTGTAGGTCATGACCGACGGCGCCTGCCCTCGCGCGCCGAGCGAGAAGATCATGCGTGACGCGGTATACAAGCCTGAGTTGAGGCAACTGCATACTGCAACGAGAATCAGCGAATCGATCATCGGCTTCGCATAGGGCACATGCAAGGCTTGCAGCACGGCCTGATAGGAACCGATCTTCGTCAAGGCGGGATCATTCCACGGCAGGATGCAAATGATGATGGCAATCGAACCGATGTAAAAGAGCGAGATGCGCCAGACGACGGAGGTGATTGCACGCGATATTTCCCGCGCCGGATCCTTCGACTCGGCTGCGGCGATCGTCACCACCTCGGTTCCGAGAAACGTGAACATCGTCGTCAGCATGGCGCCTGCAACAGGCGTCCAGCCATTCGGTGCAAAGCCGCCCTGACCGAACAGGTTCGGCGAAGCATGCACGTGAACATGCGGAATCAGGCCGGCAATTGCAGCAGCGCCACAGGCGATAAAGATCACGATCGCCGTCACCTTCACCACGGAAAACCAGAACTCGAGTTCGCCATAGTGTTTGACGCTGGCAAGGTTCGCGACTGTCAGCAGACACGTGACGGCCAGACAGAATTTCCACAACTCGACCTGTGGGAACCAGCTATTCAGGATGTTCGCTGCCGCCGTCGCTTCCAGCGGCAATACCAGTACCCAGAACCACCAGTACATCCAGCCGATCATGAAGCCGGCCCATGGGCCGATCGCCTTTCCTGCATAAGTCGAGAACGAACCCGAGTCCGGCATCGCGCAAGCCATTTCGCCCAGCATGCGCATCACCAGCACGACGAGCAGACTGGCCAGCACATACGCGACGATCGCTGCCGGCCCCGCTTCCGCTATCGCGCGTCCTGAGCCGACGAAAAGACCCGCCCCGATGCTTCCGCCGATCGACAGCATCACGACGTGCCGCTGTTTGAGGCTGTGTGCGAGCGCCTCCTTTTTTGCGGGCTCGCTTCCAGCGTCACGGTGCGATCCGTCGCGCAGACCGAACGATCCGATATCCATCGACCGGATGCCGGCTACCGTGTCACCGCGCCGGTTTAGGTGTGAGGTTTCAGCCATATCTCCTCCTGAATTTCCATGTACATGGCAGCGAGCGTCGATGCTCGCCGTGCGGGCGGCGTGAGCGAGAGCGGTATCGATCTGCGTCGTGTTTCTCTTCGCTACGCCGTTCAATTGACTGCTTCGAAGGTGCAATGGGCATGTCCGGCGCGCAGCAGCGTGTGCAAAGATCTGCACCGCCTGAGCGCCGCATCGAAGCTGTATGACTCGCGGAACAGCGCCATCTGTATCGCACGAGGCCGGGCACCAAGGCGCGCAGCGAGGGATTCGAGCGTCCACGGATACGACGGCGAAGCGAACATCGATTGCGTCAGTGCAAGCCCGAAGCCGCGGCCGTTGCACGCATAGCTCAGAGCAAGCGAATGCCAGTCCGGCTCCGACTGTTTATTCCGCAGCATCAGATCGATTTCGAGCCTGCCGGTTACTGCGCCCGTCTCGTCCGGCATCATATGAACGTCGAACATTTCCTCGTGGCGAATGAGCACTTCGCCGCTCGGGCGATAGCGCTCTCCGCTCTGGGTTCTGGATAGCTGATGAATGCCGCGCCCGGCACACCACCGCAGCGCGAAGGGAAAGCGAAGCCCCCGAATTTCGACGCCTCGTGTCGCGACAAACAGATAAGCCAACACGTCGGTTCGACACTGCGAGCGAGGCGCCGGGAGGCCGGCATGAAAATCAGACCCTGTAGTTTCCGCCGTCGCGGTCGAGGAGCCGCAACAGTGCGGTCCATTCACGGTCGAGGTGCACTGTGTCGAGATAGGCGTAGTCATCGTGCTGTTTTGCCGCGTGCTCGCAAACTTCAGGCGATGGGATGACGACCTTCTGTCCTGCCGACAACGTCGCAACCTGGATCTCGCAGGCCTTGTTCAGGTAATACATGCGAGTAAATGCCTCGGCCACTGAGCGGCCCGTCGTGAGCAGGCCGTGATTGCGCAGAATCAGATAATCCTTTTTCCCAATCGACTTCACGATGCGCTCGCGCTCGTCCAGTTCCAGCGAAATGCCTTCGTATTCGTGATACGCGACACGGTTATAGAACTGCATGCTGATCTGGTTCAGCGGCAGCAGGCCGCACTCCATCGCGGCGACGGCCATACCGTAGGTCGTGTGGAGGTGCACGACACATTCGACATCGTGACGCGCCTGATGCAGCGCGCTATGAATCGTGAACCCGGCTGCATTGACCTCGAAGCGGTCGTCGCCGATCGGATTGCCGTCGACGTCGATCTTCACGAGAGACGACGCCGTGATTTCATCGAAGAACCAGCCATGCGGGTTGATCAGAAACTGATCGGTCGTTCCGGGAACGCGGGCCGAGATATGCGTGTAGATCAGATCGGTGAGTTCGAACTTCGCCGCCAGTCGGTACGCTGCGGCAAGCTGCACGCGTGTGTCCCATTCGGCTTGTGAAATGTTCCGTGGCTTGCGGTTAATGTGTGGATCGGTAGTGGAAATCATGCTGAATGCTCTCCGGGTTCACGAGTTGCGCGGTTCTCGAACGGCGCGTCGGTTGAATAAAAGAATGGATTTACACTTCGGCGGCCAGCGACGGCACCGCTTCAAACAGATCGCCGACGAGGCCGTAGTTCGCGACGCTGAAAATCGGCGCTTCTTCATCCTTGTTGATTGCGACGATCACCTTCGAGTCCTTCATGCCGGCCAGATGCTGAATTGCGCCCGAGATGCCGACCGCGATGTACAGTTGCGGCGCGACGATCTTGCCCGTTTGACCGACCTGATAATCGTTCGGCACGTAGCCCGCGTCGACAGCCGCGCGTGATGCGCCCATGGCTGCGCCGAGTTTGTCGGCCAAAGGCTCCAGTACCTTTGTGTAGTTCTCGCCGCTGCCCAGTCCGCGACCACCTGAAACGATAATCTCGGCGCTAGTCAGTTCCGGACGGTCGAGCTTCGTCACTTCGCGGCTCACGAACTGCGAGATGCCCGAGTCGGCCGCAGCTTCGATCTTCTCGACCGATGCACTGCCGCCTTCGGCTGCAACCGGATCGAAACCTGTTGCACGAACCGTGATGACCTTGATGGGGTCTTGAGATTGAACCGTAGCGACTGCATTGCCCGCGTAGATCGGGCGCTCGAAAGTATCGGGACTGACTACCGCCGTGATCTCGCTGATCTGCGCGACGTCGAGCTTCGCGGCGATACGCGGCGCTATGTTCTTGCCGTACGCCGTAGCAGGCGCGAGGATGTGCGAATAATCCATCGCGATGTTCAGCACTGTCGCCTCGACGTTTTCCGCGAGGCCTTCGGCCAATTGGGGCGCATCGGCCAGCAGCACCTTCGATACGCCTATGACCTTCGCAGCGGCGCCAGCCGCATCGTGCGCGTTGTGACCGGCAATCAGCACATGAACGTCACCGCTAATCTTCTGCGCGGCAGCAACCGTGTTCAGCGTCGCTGCCTTGAGCGCCGCGTTGTCGTGTTCCGCAATTACCAGAATCGTCATTTCGTCCCTCGCCTCACAAGACTTTGGCTTCGGTCTTGAGCTTTTCGACCAGCGTCTTCACGTCCGCCACCTTCACGCCGGCCGGGCGCTTCGGCGGCTCGCTGACCTTCAGCGTCTTCAGATGCGGCGTGACATCGACGCCCAGGTCTCCGGGCTTCACGGTTTCGAGCGGCTTCTTCTTCGCCTTCATGATGTTGGGCAGCGTCACGTAGCGCGGCTCGTTCAGGCGGAGATCGGTCGTCACGACTGCGGGCAGCTTGAGCGACAGCGTTTCGGCGCCGCCATCCACTTCGCGCGACACCGTCGCCTTGCCGTCGGCAACGACAACCTTCGATGCGAAAGTCGCCTGCGGCAGGCCAGCCAAAGCAGCCAGCATCTGGCCCGTCTGGTTCGAATCGTCGTCGATGGCCTGCTTGCCGAGAATCACAAGCGAAGGCTGCTCCTTGTCGACCAGCGCCTTGAGCAGCTTCGCGACCGCCAGCGGCTGCAGGTCCTCGTTGGACTCGATCAACACAGCGCGGTCCGCGCCGATCGCCAGCGCCGTGCGCAGCGTTTCCTGACATTGCGTGACACCGCAAGAAACCGCCACGACCTCACTAACCACACCCGCCTCCTTCAGACGCACCGCTTCTTCAACAGCGATTTCGTCGAACGGATTCATCGACATCTTCACGTTGGCGATGTCGACGCCGGATTGATCCGACTTCACGCGGACCTTCACGTTGTAGTCAACCACTCTCTTGACTGGCACCAAAACCTTCATCATCCGTCCTTTGTCACTCTGCCAAAAATTCGCAAAATTGATCGGTTCGCATGCATCCGGACCGCTGCCCGCTGCGTCTCCGACCATCCATCCGCGCTCGACCCCGTCAGCGTGAAAACACCTATAAAACTATAAAAAACAAAGCTTTACAAACACTAAAACGGGTTCGAGAATAGCCGGAATGGGCAAATTCATTTTGTTCGTGTTGACAGCACTGTAAGACGTCACTCATCATATGTCAACGAGCAAAAATTAACGGTTGCGGCGCTCTGCCTACGGGAGACAAAAGACCAGAAAGGACGGCTGTAATGTCCTGCTGGAAGCGCCGTCCGAAGTTCGTCAACGGGATTTCTCGCTGGGCGGAAGCGCCCGGCGCATGTCATGCTTTAAACAGGAGAGTCATGGTGGCCAGTCACGACAAGGCACGAGTAGGCGTCGATATCGGTGGGACCTTCACCGACGTTGCGCTCGAACTCGGTGGAGCGCTCTTTTCCACCAAGGTGCTGACGGATTACACGGCGCCCGAACGCGCCATCATCAAGGGCATCGGCATCGTTGCGGACAAGGCCGGTATCGCGCTGAAGGATATCGGCGTCATCATCCACGGCACCACGCTCGCGACCAACGCGCTCATCGAACGGCGCGGCGCAAAGACGGCCTTCGTGACGACGCAAGGCTTTCGCGACACGATCGAAATGCGCACGGAAAACCGCTTCGAGCAATACGACCTGAACATCAAGCTCCCTCCTCCGCTGATCGAACGCTGTGACCGCTTCACGCTCGGCGAGCGGATCGACGCGCAGGGCGGCATTCTGCTCGCGCCGACGGAAGCGCAAATCGCATCGATCGTCGACCGTATCGAACAGGGCGGCTACGAGAGCGTCGCGGTCGGCTTCATTCACGCGTACGCGAACGGCGAGCATGAACGCATGATGCGCGACGCGATCGAAAAGCGCCTGCCCGATGTGTCCGTGTCGATATCGAGTGAAGTGTCGCCGCAGATTCGCGAGTTCGAGCGCTTCAATACGGTGTGCGCGAATGCATACGTGCGTCCGATCATGAAGTCCTATCTGGACCGCCTGCTCGGCAAGGTGCGCGAAGCGGGCGCCGTTTGTCCGCTCTTCATCATTCACTCGGGCGGCGGCATCGTGTCGATCGAGAGCGCGTCCGCGTTCCCCGTTCGCCTCGTCGAATCGGGCCCGGCGGGCGGCGCCATCTTCGCCGCGCATATTGCCGCGCGCTACGATCTGAACAGCGTGCTGTCTTTCGACATGGGCGGCACCACCGCGAAGATCTGTCTGATCGACGACCTCACGCCGAAGACGGCCAATACGTTCGAAGTCGCCCGCACCTATCGCTTCAAGAAAGGCAGCGGCATGCCCATTTCGATTCCCGTTGTCGAGATGGTTGAAATCGGCGCCGGCGGCGGCTCGATCGCCTCGCTCGACGTGATGCGCCAGATTCGCGTGGGTCCGCATAGCGCGGCATCGGAGCCCGGTCCCGCGTGCTATCAGCGCGGCGGCACGCAGCCGACCGTGACCGATGCCGATCTGCTGCTCGGCCGCCTCGATCCCGCCAATTTCGCGGGCGGCACGATCCAGCTTTCCACCGACAACGCCGCGACCGCGATGGTCAGTGAAGTGGGCGGCACGATTAGCCTCAATGCTGAAGAGACCGCTTATGGCGTAGCCGAAGTCGTCGACGAGAACATGAGCAACGCAGCGCGCGTGCATGCCGTCGAAAGCGGCAAGGACATCGGCGACTACACGATGATCACCTTCGGCGGCGCCGGTCCGCTACACGCGGCGCGTCTGTGCGAAAAGAGCGGAATCCGGAAGTTCATCGTGCCGCCGGGCGCGGGCGTGGGTTCCGCGATCGGCTTTCTGCGCGCGCCGTTCGGCTACGAGAGCGTGCGCAGCGCGAGCATGCGCTTCAACGACTTCGACGCGGATGCACTGAATGAAATCGTCGGCCAGTTGAGCGAAGAAGCCGTCCACTTCGCACGACAAGGTTCGGGCGATGCCGAGCCGCTCGTCGAAATCAAGGCGTTCATGCGCTATGTCGGCCAGGGCTGGGAAATCCCCGTGATGATTCCGCACCGCCGCTTTACCACCGACGATCGGCGCACCTTCGCGGATGCTTTCACGAAGGCCTATACGCAGTTCTTCGGCCGCCCCATCGATGGGCTCGACATCGAAATCGTCAGTTGGGCGGTGAAGGCAAGCTCGCCGATGCCGCCTGTCGAGCGCCTGAAACTCGAGACGTCGCGAGATGCAGTCACCGCTGCAAAGACACGCAATATCTTCGACGCGGCGCTGCATCGTTTCGTCGAAGCGGCCATTGTCGAACGCGCTTCGCTGAAAGTGGGCGAATGCGTGACGGGACCGGCGATCATCGTCGAACCAGAGACGTCGACGCTCGTCACCTCGTCTTTCGATGCGATGGTGCAGCCCGATGGGTGTCTCCTCGTCGTCGCCAAAGAACTGAACGCCACTCGCTGATCAGGAGCCAAACCATGTCCCTTAGCAATCTCGACACGATCCACATGCAGGTCATGTGGAACCGCCTGATTTCCGTGGTGGAAGAACAGGCGATGGCCCTGATCCGCACGGCGTTCAGCACCAGCGTTCGCGAAGCGGGCGATCTGTCGGCAGGCATCTTCGACAAGCGCGGCCGCATGCTGGCGCAAGCCGTGACGGGTACGCCCGGCCACGTGAACACGATGGCGGAAGCCGTCGAGCACTTCATGAACGACATCGGCATCGACCGGATGTATGAAGGCGATGTCTATCTGACCAACGATCCGTGGAAAGGCACGGGCCATTTGCACGACTTCACGGTCGTGTCCCCTTCGTTCCATCACGGCGAGTTGATCGGCTATTTCGCCAGCACGGCGCACGTGGTCGATATCGGCGGTCGCGGTTTCGGACCGGACTCGCGCGAGATCTACGAAGAAGGTCTGTTCGTGCCGATCATGAAGCTGATCGAGCGCGGCGAAGTCAATCGCGATCTGATCAACATTCTGCGCAACAACGTGCGCGAGCCCGATAAGGTCGTCGGCGATCTCTATGCGCTGGCCGCGTGCAATGAAACGGGCCACAAGCGCCTGCTGGAGATGCTCAAGGAGTTCGACCTCAAGGACGTCGAAGGCATCGGCGAGTTCATTCTGGCGCGCAGCCGCGAAGCGACGCTCGAACGCATCGCCGCACTGCCGAACGGCACGCAGACCAACGACATGACGCTCGACGGCTACGACACGCCCGTCAAGCTCAATGTGACGCTCAGCGTCGCCGATGATCACCTGCTCGCCGACTTCGCCGGTTCATCACCTGCCAGCCCGTTCGGCATCAACGTGCCGCTGCTCTACGCGAAGGCGTATGCATGCTATGGCCTGAAATGCATCATCGCGCCGGAAGTGCCGAACAATGCGGCGTCGCTGGAACCGTTCCGCGTGCAGGCGCCCGCGGGCTGCATTCTCAACGCGCAACGTCCGAGCCCCGTCGCGGTCCGCCACGTGCTCGGCCATTTCGTGCCTGACCTCGTGCTGGGCGCGTTGCACAAGATTCTCCCGGACCGCGTGCCTGCGGAAGGCTCCGGTGCGTTGTGGAATCTGCACGTCAGCGCACGTCCGGTGCAGGAAGGATCCGGACTCAAGGGCAGCGAAATCCTGATGTTCAATAGCGGCGGCACGGGTGCCCGCGCGGAACTCGATGGGCTGTCGGCAACCGCGTTTCCGAGCGGCGTGCATGCGATGTCCGTCGAAGCCACCGAACAGGTCGGCCCGATCGTCGTATGGCGCAAGGAAATGCGTTCGGGCTCGGGCGGCGCGGGCAAGCTGCGCGGCGGCCTCGGCCAGATCGTCGAAATCGGACCGCGCGCCGGCTATCACTTCCGCTTCAACGCGATGTTCGATCGCATCGATCACCCCGCACGCGGACAGTCGGGCGGACAGTCCGGCGCGCCGGGCCAGGTCACGCTGTCTGACGGCACGAAGATGAAAGGCAAAGGGACGCAAGCCGTGGGCGAGCATGAGCGCGTCACGCTCTCGCTGCCGGGCGGCGGCGGCGTCGGTTCGCCGGCGCAGCGCGACCGCGAAGCCCTGTTGCGCGACATCCGCAACGAGTACATCTCCGAAGCACAACTGCGCGACGACTACGGCCTCACGCTCGATGCTCTCGAAGCTTCGGGCCGCCAGTAAGGAACCAACATGACCGACATCACCAAGCCTCCGTTCAAGAACATCCTGATCACGGGCGCCGCCGGCGCGCTCGGCTCCGTGCTGCGCGAGTCGCTGCGACCGTACGCCGAACAACTGACCCTCAGCGACCGCGCGCCGCTCGGCGAAGTCCGCGCGAACGAACGTCACTTAGTCTGCGATCTGGCCGACCGCGATGCCGTGTTCGACATGATGAAAGGCGTCGACATGGTCATTCATCTGGGCGGCGCGCCGCGCGAGAACACTTTCCAGGTCATTCTCGATTCGAACATCGCGGGCAGCTATCACATCTACGAAGCGGCACGCCAGGAAGGCGTGAAGCGCGTGATCTACGCGAGTTCGGTTCACGCGATCGGCTTCTACGAATGCGTTCAGACCATCGATGCCGACGTGCCGCAGCGCCCGGACAGCCTCTACGGCGTCAGCAAGGCCTTCGTCGAAAACCTGTCGCGCTACTACTTCGACAAGTTCGGCCTCGAGTCGGTGTGCGTACGCATTGGCTCGTGTTTCCCGAAGCCCGTCGACCGCCGCATGCTGGCGACCTGGCTTTCCTACGACGACTTCTCGCACCTGTGCATCCAGGCGCTGATGACGCCGAGCGTCGGCCATATGATCGTCTACGGCAACTCGAACAACAGCGCGAACTTCTGGGACAACACGCAGGCCGGCTATCTCGGCTACCGCCCGAAAGACTCCGCCGACGCATATCGCGCCGAGGTCTATGCGAACACGCCCATCGGCGATCCGAAGCAGCCTGCCGTGCGCTTTCAGGGCGGCCAGTTCGCCGCCGACGGTCACTTCGAAGATGAGCCGAAGAACCGCTGAGCGCCGCTAATCCGATCGACTTTCTGGAAGCATTGAGATGGCACAGCAAGCAACAAAGAATCACTACGACGTGGTGATCGTGGGCGGCGCAGTCGTCGGCAGCGCCACCGCTTACTTTCTCGCGAAGAATCCGGATTTCAACGGCTCGGTGCTCGTCGTCGAGCGGGACTGGACCTATGCGAAATCGGCAACGGCGCTGTCGAGCGCTTCGATCCGGCATCAGTTCTCGAATCCGCTGAACATCAGGATTTCGCAGTTCGGCACCGAGTTCATCCGCAATTTCCATGAACTTGTCTCTGTCGATGGCGACGCGCCCGAACTCGGCTTCAAGGAAAATGGCTACCTGTATCTCGGCGATGCGAAAGGCGCGCCGATGTTCGAGCGCAACTCCGCAACGCAACGCGAGAACGGCGCCGATGTCGCGCTGCTGGATCAAACGCAGTTGAAAGACCGCTTTCCGTGGCTGAATACCGAAGGCCTCGTGAACGGTGTCTACGGACAAAGCGGCGAAGGCTGGTTCGATAGCTATGGCCTGCTTCAGGGCATGCGCAAGAAGGCACGTTCGCTCGGCATCGAATACATCGAAAACGAAGTGGTCGGCGTGATTCGCGAAGGCGCGCGCATCACGGGCGTCAAACTCAAGAGCGGCGAGAGCATCAGCTGCGGGCTCATGGTGAACGCAGCGGGCACGCGCGGGCCGGCGATGGCGCGCCTCGCGGGCCTCGACATTCCCGTGGAGCCGAGAAAGCGCTGCCTGTTCGTCTTCGACTGCCGCACCCCGCTGCAAGGCACCGTGCCGCTCACGATCGACACGACGGGCATCTTCTTCCGGCCGGAAGGACAGTACTACCTGACAGGGTGTTATCCGGACCCCGATCCGCTGGCGGACGTCGACGATTTCGACGTGATCCATTCCGAGTTCGAAGACATCATCTGGCCGGCGCTCGCCGAACGCATTCCCGCATTCGAAGCCATCAAGGTCGTCAACGCGTGGGCAGGCCATTACGACTTCTGCGTGCTGGACCATAACGCGATTGTCGGTCCGCATCCCGAGGTCACGAACTTTCTCTTTGCCAACGGATTCAGCGGACATGGTTTGCAGCAGTCACCCGCGATTGGACGGGGCTTGTGCGAATTGATCGTCTATGGCCAATACCGCTCGCTCGATCTCGCGCCGCTCGGTTACGAGCGCGTGATCGAGAACAAGCCCTTCCTCGAAGAAGGCGTGATCTGACTACGTGACTACTCTATGCAGAGGCTGACAACATGACTTCTCATTCGTATCGGACCGCGCTGGTCACGGGCGCGTCTAGCGGCATCGGCCGCGCTATCGCGCACCGGTTGGTCAATGACGGGCTGCAAGTCTATGCGCTAGGCCGCGACGCCAAAGCGCTCGACGCGCTGGCAAGCGAGTGCAACGTCACGCCGATCGTGCTCGATCTGCAGGACACGACGCCTTTACGCGATCTGTTCGAGCGCGTCGAAATCGACGTCGTCGTGAATAACGCGGGACTGCTGCCCGCCATTGCAAAATTCGCCGAAAGCGATCTGGCCGATCTCGACCGCATGATCGATATCAATCTGCGCGCGCCGCTGCGTCTCGCGCACCTCGCGCTCGAAGGCATGGTCGCACGCAAGCGCGGTCATCTGTTCTTCGTCGGTTCAAGTGCCGGGCGCTTCCCGCATCCGAATACGGCCGTCTATGGCGCGACCAAAGCCGCGATCAGCATGTTCTGCGATTCGCTGCGTTGCGATCTGCTCGGCACGAGAGTCCGCGTCACGGAAATCGCGCCGGGCCGCGTGCAGACGAGCCTCTATCGCACCGCACTCGGTGCCGAAGGCGCGAACGAAAAACTGTACGACGCCTATCGCTCGATCCAGCCTGACAACATCGCCGAACTGATCGCGACGGCCATGTCATTGCCGGACGCCGTTGACGTGTCGCGCATGGAAGTCTTTCCGACCGATCAGGCAGCGGGTGGCTCGCAGATCGTATCCGTCAAGTAATTGAAGTACCTTCAAACAGGACATATTCGAATCATGAAGAATCAACGAGTCGTTATCGTCGGCGGCGCTTCAGGTCTTGGGCTCTCGGTCGCAAAGTTGATGCTGGAAGACGGCGCGGAGAGCATCGCGCTGATCGACAAGAACGGGCCGCTGCTCGATGAAACGGTCGGCGCGTTGAAGGCGCAAGGCCACGACGTATTCGGCGCAGTGGGCGACATCACGCGCAAGGACTCCGCACAGGCAGTGTTCCGCAAGGCGCTGGAAGCACTGGGGCGAGTCGATTGCCTGATTAACAGCGCGGCCATCTACCCGCGCCGCCCGATCCTCGAAATCTCCGACGACGAATGGGACCTCGAAAACGCCGTCAATATCAAGGGCACCTATCACATGATGGTCGCGGCGATCGAACATATGCGCAGCCGTCCGAAGGTCGAGGCGCACGTCGCGGGACGCATCGTGAACATCACTTCGGTCGATGCATTCAAGGCGCATCCGCAGAACGCGCACTATGCGGCAACGAAGGCAGCCGTCGTGAGTCTGACCAGATCGTTCGCGCAGGAAGTCGCGAAGGACGGCATCCTCGTCAACTCGGTTGCGCCCGCGGGATTCGCAACCGAGAAGGCGAAGAAGGCCGGCTTCCTCAACGAGCTTGCCGCAGCCAATCCGCTTGGCCGTGCAGCGGAACCGGAAGAGATCGCACAGTGGGTCGTCATGATGGCAAGCGTCCGCAACACGTATGCAACGGGAGAAAACGTCATCGTGAGCGGTGGATACATCTACGCTTGAGGCACATCAACCGCTCGCCCGCACTGGCGTGGGGCGAGCGGCGACCCGACTGCGGCTGTGGTAAAGTCATAATATGTCATACGGCGCAAGTCACACAGAACATGCTGCGCCGGCGCGGTATGTCTGCAGCCGTAAATTGCAGAGTTTTTCATCCGGTGTGGAGCACACGGAATGACTCTGGACGCTGAAACTCTTCTGAAAACGGCCGCGAGCTCGGGAAAGCGCCGCAGCCTGACCGAACTCGTCATTCAAGCACTGAGCGACAAGATCGATCGCGGCGAATACGCGCCGGGTGCCAAGCTGCCTACCGAACCCGAGTTGTGCACCGAATTCGGCGTCAGCCGCACGGTGATCCGCGAAGCCGTTGCATCGCTCAAACTCGGCCGCCGTCTCATTGCGCGTCACGGCGTAGGTGTGTTCGTCGCCGAGGCCGCTGAGCATTCCGCGGGGGCCGGCTTCATCGATTCGACCACGCTGAACAGCTCGATGCACGTGCTCGAGTTGCGCATCGGTGTCGAAACCGAATGTGCGGCGTATGCTGCGCAGCGCCGTTCAGACGCGCACCTGCGAGCACTCAAGGAAGTCTACGCACGCATGGAGATCGTCGCTGTGGATGACGATGCGGAATGCGCACGCGCCGACTTCGAGTTCCATCTCGCCGTCGCCACCTGTTCGGAGAATCCGCACTTCGCGTCGATTCTGCGCACGCTGGGGCAAGAGATCATCATCGATCTGCGCCTGAAGCATGCGAAGGCAAACCCCAAGGAACGCAAGACGTACATACGGCGCATTCAACGCGAACACGGCGACATTCTCGAGGCGATCGAGAAGCAGGACGAAAGCGCCGCGCGCCGAGCAATGCGACGCCATCTGAACGAAAGCCTCGAACGCTATCACAATCTGTCGAGCACGCGCGCCGAGTAACGATCACACGGTCTGGCGATCAGGTCCACGCGCTCATCACGAGGACCTGATCGGCAACCCAGTCAGTCGATGCTTCGCTGATCTCCGCGCATCGGCCTGCCCGTACGGTCCACGCAACAAACCAGCGCCAGTATGCCGATCACGGCGGCAGCGATCAGGTAGTACGCGGGAATCATGCGGCTGCCCGTTACCTGAATCAGAAACGAATTGATCATCGGCGCGGTGCCCGCGAACAATGCGACGGAAACGTTGTAGCTGACTGCCATGCCTGTGAAGCGCACACCCGTTTCGAACAGCGACGGTATCTGCGAATAAATGCACGACAGCAGTGCCGCAAGACACAGGTTCAGCATCAGCAACGCGATCAACCGCTGCCCCACGCTTTCGACAGTCAGCAGATGAAAGCACGGCACAGCCAGCACCGCGAGCGCAAGACTGCCCGCGAGCATCATGGCCTTGCGTCCGATCCGGTCTGCCACGACGGCCAGCAGCGGAATCGTCACGATCAGGCAGGCCTGCGAGACGAGCGCGATCGTGAAACCCGTCGACGCATCCAGTCGCAAGGTACTCACCAGATAAGTCGGGATATAGGTGACGACGATGAAAAGCGTCACATTGGTCACGATGATGATGCCGCTCGACTGCAAAAGCGCACCCTTGTGAGACGCAAACAGTTCGCGAAAGCCACCTGCCCTGTGCGCTGCCTCGAAAGTAGGTGTCTCTTCGAGTCGATAACGGATATACAGTCCGATTGCACCAAGAGGCAGCGCAAGCAGGAACGGAAGACGCCATGCCCACGCATCGATCTGAATCTGGCTAAACGAGTGAGTGAGCCCGGCCGCCGCCACTGCGCCGAAGCAGAAGCCGCTCATGCAGCCCACTTCGATCCAGCTGGTGACCAGCGTCCGGTTGCGGTCCTTGCAGTACTCTGCGACGAAGATCGCGGCGCCGCTCGCTTCGCCGCCTGCCGACACGCCCTGCAAGAGTCGAAGCAGCACGAGCAGGACGGGTGACGCGATACCGATTGCGTCGTGATCGGGTATCAGGCCAATGCAGAACGTCGCGAGTGCCATCAACACGATGGTCGCGGTCAGCACGTTTTTGCGTCCGTAGCGGTCGCCAATCGGACCGAAAATGAATCCGCCAAAAGGACGTGCGAAAAACGCAATCGCGAACGCAGCGAGCGATGCAACCAGTTGCGTACCCGGCGCGCTCGCAGGAAAGAACACGCGCCCCATGACGGCGGCAAGATAGCCATACACCGAAAACTCGAACCATTCGACGAAGCTGCCGACCACCGATGCAAGCACGACCCGGTTCAGTTCGCGTTGCCCGACACGGCGGCGGCCAGGCCCGCTGTCACGCTGACGTGAAAGATTGCCGCTGTCATTGTCTACCAGGTATTCTGCTTCGCTCTTGACATCCATATGAATGATTCCAGTCGTGACAGAAAGGGAAATGACGTGAAGCAGCGAGGCAGACGGTGGCGATCGCTTCACTCGATGCCGCCGCTGCCTCGCTATGCGAGCCCTGCGCTTGCAACCGACTTCAGTTCTTGAGCGGTTCGACCTTGTCGCCAACCGCAACGGCCTGCGGCACCCACTTGCCGCCGACAACCTTGTAGAAAGTGGCCGTCGGGTCTTTCATGTCGCCATTCGGCATGAACGCGATATTTCCGGAGATACCTTCGAAGGCAACCGATTTCACGAACGATCCATACACTTTCGGATCGGTGGAATTGGCCTTTTGCATGGCGTTGATCAACACCCAGGTCGCGTCATACGCGGAAGGTGCGTACGCGACCACGCCCTCCTTGTACTTGGCTTTCATCTTTTCGTCGAACTCACGCCCCGTCTTCATCTTCGACAACGGAATGCCGTAGTCCCACGACATCGCGCCCTCCGCGCTCTCGCCGGCAACCTTGAGGAAGGTATCGTTCTCGAAGCTTCCACCGCCCAGCATCGCGGCCTTGATGCCGAGCTGCCGCATCTGCTTCATCACCAGACCGGCCTGCTGATCGAGGCCGCCCCAGAACACGACGTCCGGATTGAACGACTTGATGCGCGTGAGTTGGGACTTGAAGTCGACGGCCTTGTCGGATGTGAATTCACGATCGACGATCTTGCCTCCCGCCGCCTCGACGCCCTTGACGAATTCGTCCGCCATCCCCTGCCCGAACGAGGTCCGGTCATCGATCACCGCAATGCTTTTGCCCTTGAGCGCGTTGACGGCCGAATGGCCCGCAAGCTGTCCCATCTGCGCGTCCGAATTGACCACGCGGAACACATTCCCGAAGCCTTGCGACGTCAGCGTCGGGTTCGTGGCCGTCGGCGAGACCATCGGTATCCCGGCCGTGTTGTAGATGCGGGAAGCAGGAATGCTCGTGCCGGAATTGAAGTGCCCGACGATACCCGCAACCTTCGAATCGACCATCTTCTGCGCAACCTGCGAGCCCATGCGCGGATCGCCCTGATCGTCCTCCGCATCGAGGACGAAATGCACGGGCTGGCCCGCAATGACGAGCTTCTTCGCGTTGGCATCGTCGAGCGCGAGTTCGACCCCGCGCTTCAGATCGACGCCGTAGTGCGCCGATCCGCCCGTCAACGGCGCCGCAAAGCCGATAGTTACGTCGCCCGCAAAAGCGGCAGGACTGGATATGAGCGCGCCGGCAGCCACTGACATGGCCAACGCGAAGCGTGTGAGCGAAAGCGGGGTTTTCATCGAATACCTCAGCGGATTGCGAATGGATGGTCGGCGGTGGCCCGGTGCGTCGACTCGAGCGACGGACAGGATTTTCTGCCCTCACCTGCTATCAAAGTATTAGGTAAGACGTCATATGTCAACGGGTCAAAAAAGGCGCCGTATCCAGGGTTTTCGAGGGTGTGGGAGAGGTAACGCGCAGCGGGATTCACGGTTTCCGGCGAATTGAGCGCGTGGGATGCCGTCATCGGCGCGACGCCCGCTGCACGAGCGACATCGTCCAGCGTCACGCGACCGCTGCCTCTGCGCACGCGGCGTTTGTCTGCCATAGAAGGGTTGTCCACTGGCAAAACTTGTGTCCTCGAACAGATGCGGAATCGGGCTGCGCTCGATAGCTGCGATCGAACGCGTATCAAGTTCGAGAGTAAGCACCAAGTGGAATGGACAGCGGAGGTTTGGAGCGCGTCGTCAGATTGCGAATGGTTTCCGAAAAATTAGAATCTCCAATTCAATCCGCGATTCCAATAGAGAAAAATAGTGGCCCGATGTGTAAATTCAAACGCCGCGAGTTTGAATCTATAAGCACGAAAAGTTTGAGCGTATAGTCCACAAAAAAATCGGATACGACATGCGAGCGTGCATACATCGGGGAAGCAAACAGATTGGCGGAAGTTGTGTTGAACTCGAGACCGGCGGCAAGCGACTTGTGCTTGATCTCGGTTTGCCGCTGGACGCGGCGAATAACGATGCGGTGTTATTGCCGGGCATCCGGGGCATCGACGGCAACGACCCATCGCTATGCGGGATCCTGATTTCCCATCCGCACCTCGATCACTATGGTCTGCTCGCTCATGTTTCGCGGCGCGTCCCAATTGGACTCGGGCGTTCGGCCCGGCGAATCCTGCAAGCGGCATCCAGCTTCGTACCAGGCGACTGGCCGGTGCCCGCATCGGGCTGGGACTACGAATCGGAAACCACGTTCAACGTCGGCCCGTTCCAGATCACCCCTTATCTGGTCGATCACTCTGCCTACGACGCTTACTCGCTGCTGATCGAAGCAGACGGCAAGCGGATCTTTTACAGCGGAGATTTCCGCGCGCATGGCCGTAAATCGCGGCTCTTCGACGCAATCGTCAAGCGCCCTCCCACGCGTATCGATGCGTTGCTGGTCGAAGGCTCGTCGCTGAGCAGGTTGAGCGCGGATGCGACGTTCCCGAATGAAAGCGACATCGAAGCGAAACTGGTCGATACGTTCCGCGAAACTGCGGGGTTGGCGCTGGTTCACGCATCCGTGCAGAACATCGACAGACTGGTCTCGATCTT
This sequence comes from Paraburkholderia sp. Tr-20389, assembly GCF_017104565.1. GTDB lineage: Bacteria > Pseudomonadota > Gammaproteobacteria > Burkholderiales > Burkholderiaceae > Paraburkholderia. The sequence continues at coordinate 547,082 of NZ_JAAGPD010000001.1, forward strand.
TCGCGCAGCGAAAAAGTCGGGGCGTACGCTGGTTATCGATCTCTACGCGGCGGCCCTGCTGGAAGCAACCGGAAATGCCAGCCTGCCTCAATCGGATTGGGACAATATCGCGCTGTTCGTTCCGCACGCGCAGCGGCTGCACATCAAGAAAAATTCACTATTCGAACTTCTCTCACGGCATTCCGCTAAACGGATCTATCAAACCGATCTCGCCCGAGCGCCGCACAGGTTCACGCTGCTGTTCAGGCCGTTGCATTGTTCCGACCTCGATCAAGCGAAGTGCCTCACGGGCGCTTCTTACGTGTATTCGCAGTGGGAAGGCTACTGGAATCACGGGACCTACGACAAACTAAAGGCATGGATCGATCGGCAAGGGATCGTTCCGACGATGCTGCACACCTCCGGCCATGCTTCGCCACGCGATCTGAAGACATTCGTCAAAGCGCTCGATGCCAGAAAGGTCGTGCCGATTCACAGCTTCAGACCGGATCTCTACGCGGAGCGGTTCGACAACGTGGAACCACACGCCGACGGAGAATGGTGGGATCTCTGATTCCGCGATCCCATCGACGATTTCGACTTACCTTTAGAAGCGACATGATGACCATCGAAGACAATACGTGGAAGGTGCATCTCGAGAAGATGACGGGGTTTGCCCAGCTCAGGCGTCAACGGCACGACGAACTGCGCGAACTGGCAAAAGATGATGTCTATATCCGCGTGGGCGGCAACGGATTTCGGCCTGTTTCTCTGCACGGCGACAACCCCTGTGGGAGCCTGTATATCGACTGCAAAGCGGTCGGCACAACGGCTAATCTCGATCGAGCGTTGCAAAGAGCCAGGTCAGCGGGGCATGGTAAAGGCAAAGCCGGAAACGGCAAGCCGGAACATCGCGTGCAGGCCGGTCTGATTCGCGAGGCGCTGATGGCTCCCGCAAGTCTTCCCAAGATGCTGGACTGTGAGGCATTGCTTGACCAGTTGATCTTCGTATCGGACGAATTTCGTCTGGACGATATCCGGGCTGACGTGATTGCACTGGGCCGTAAAGGCGACGACTACTTTCCGGTCCTCATCGAACTCAAGGCGGTGCGCTCGCTGACGCGCGTGTTGGAACAACTCGAAAGAATCACGGACCGGCTGAATCAGGCACCTGAAGCGACCGTGGCCTTCTTTTCGGCTGCATCCGGGGTGGATGCCAGCCGCATCGGGACGTCCGCGCTTCGTATGCTTATCTGGCCCGCAAGCAAGAGCGGCAAAGAGAGTCACGCCGTGTCGATTGCGCGCGACAGAGGATTTGTCACGATCGCCTTTCCCATTGAAAACGATGGTCGATTGAAGTTTCAGCGGGAAGTCTGAGTTCGCATACCGCAACGCCATGAACGCGTGCAGTACGAGACTGCACGCGTCATCTTTGAAAGCCGGCGGAATGCGCGGCACGATGATTGCTGACTAGCTTGATTTCCGGCCATATCCGCGACGGGACGGGTCGACGGCGCGCCCCATCGTTGAGCAAAAGTGTCCCGCCAGTTCATACTATTTCGTCTAACGATGACCAACCGATCGCCGTGTCAACTTTCACTTCCACGATGCGCCCAGCCGGCGCGATGCTGTTCCTCATCGGTACGCTGCTGACGGGCGCGGGATACGGCGCCACCTTTCTCCTTTCGATGCGCTTCCGGTCCATCGGCGGAAACGAGTTCGACACGGGTATCGCGCTGGCGGGCGGCGTGCTCGGAACTTTCGTGGGCGTGACAATGGTCCGTTCGCTCGCGCCGCGTATCGGAACGGCGCGCATGGCTGCGCTATCCGCACTCTGCGTCGGTATCGGCCTTATGGGCTTTTCGGCAACGATACGCGACAGCTCGCTGGAAGTGATGGCCGGATTTCTTATTGGTCTCGGCTGGGGCGCGTTCTATGTTGCCGCACCGTTGGCATTATCTGAGCGCACGCACGCAACCGATCGCGGCATCTGGTTTCTGCGCTTCGGTACATTCCAGATGGCGGGAATCGGCGGTAGCCCGGCACTCGCCGCGTATGCGATTCACTTTCTGCACTGGTCCGTCAATAGCGCGCTTGGCGTCATAGCGGTCCTATGTGCAATCGCGTCCGTCCTGCTGGAGGTATTCGGACGGCTCTTGCCGCATTCGTCCGGCGCAATGAAGAATGAGCGATGGGTGGGCGTTCTGGGCGCAATCGTCCGGACGCGCGCCGTCTATCCGATTCTGATGATCGCGCTTGGCGCCTGCGTCTTCTCCGGCATCATGACGTTCCAGATGTCTCTCGTTCAGGGCACGCATGCACAGGCGAGCACCTTCTTCAGCCTCTACACGTTGACCGTGGTTTCGATGCGATGGCTGCTTTCCCGGCTCGTCGCCAACATCTCCACTGAAACCGCGACCAAGGTGCTGCTTGTCGTGATGGTGCTCGGCATTGCTTCGATGTTCGCCGTGCCCTTGCACGTGTTCTTTCAGTTGTCTGCGGCGGTGCTGTTCGGAACGGGGTATGGGCTCGTCTATCCCGTCATGCAGACGCAGCTCGTCAACGATTCGGACGTAACGCATCACAATGCCGTTCTGACGTGGTTCGTGACCGCGTACTTCATCGGCGCATTTGGTTTTCCGACGGTCGGAGGCTGGCTGCTGGTTCACAGCGGCAAAGGCGCGCTGTTGACTGTCATTGCGGCGTGCGCGTTGGCGGCGTTGCTGCTCGCGTTTCTGCGAGACAAGCGCCGCATGCCGGCGCTGACGATCAAGGCGTAATCCGACGATGGCGGGATGCGCCGCAATGAGAAGGGAGCACGACAATGAAGATCCGCTACATGCTTGCAGCAGCCGTCGTCGCGACGACGACGGGTCCGGCCCTTGCCCAGACGCAGCCATCCGTGGAGATCCAGAGAGGAAACGACACGACCACGGTGACGGGGACGAACACGGTCATTGCCACGGTAATCGCCATTGATCCCACCACGCGGACTGTCACGTTGAAGAACAGGAATGGCAAGACGGAGGAACTCAAGGCGGGCGAGCAGGTGCGCAACTTCGATCAGCTCAAGATCGGCGATGTCGTCACTACTGAGTATCGCGAAGCGAGGTCGCTGAGCCTCAGGAAAACGAGCGGGCCGCGGTCTTCGAGTGAGCGGCAGATCTTGCTGCCGGCTGCTTCAGGCGCCAAGCCGGGCGGCACGATCCGGCGTGAAGTGACGATTGTGGGCGATGTCGTCGCTATCGATGCGAATGGGAAACACATTACGATCAGGGGACCGCAAGGCAGGGAGAATGTGCTCGTAGATCCCGAGCAGTTGCGGGATATACATGTTGGCGATCAGGTTGAGATTGTGCGTAGCGAGGCTGTAGCTATATCCGTTACGCCAGGGGTGGCGAATTAGGGTTTTGCTCGCTGGCATCCGCGTTATGGCTTTGGTTTATTGGCGTTGCCCCTTGGATTTTTTGCTGGCGTCGCCCTTCCTGGTTCGGGTTTTTGCGTTGGCATCCGCGCTATGTCTTTGGTTTGCTGGCGTTGCCCCTTGGATTTTTTGCCGGCGTCGCCCTTCCTGGTTCGGGTTTTTGCGTTGGCATCCGCGCTATGTCTTTGGTTTGCTGGCGTTGCCCCTGTGCGGGGCGGCACTTACTTTCTTTGCCGCCGCAAAGAAAGTAAGCAAAGAAAGCGGGCTCACACCGCCAGCCCGTGTTTTTGCCTGCGGGCCCCCAACGGGTCCCGCACTCCAAACGGCAACACATTGTTTTGCGCCCGTTGCCAGCGCCTTGAACAGGCGCATCACCCACTCCAATCACCCGCAGACAGCCAGCGGCAGCGAACCGTCCGCGCCGCCCAGGTGGCAAACGGTGTGTAGGTTGTCGCACCATGCGCGTTGCCGATCCTACGACACCGATCCCGCTTTTCAGTCCGGAGTGGAGCACTTCCATCGCGACGGCCTACACATAGTTTGCCACCTGGGCGGCGGTGGACTTCCTGGTAAGGCAGTTAGTGACGCAGGAGTATGAGGTGGGTGAGGCGAATCCAGGAACGCGGGCAACGGGCATGGATTAGCACGATGCCGCGCGCAGGACGGGGACGTTGAGAGCCCCTGGGCGAACGTCAAGTGCTGGCGGTGTTAGCGGCTTTCTTTTGCCTACTTTTCTTTGCCGCTGCAAAGAAAAGTAGGTGCCGCCCCGCACAGGGGCAACGCTAGCGAACCAGAGACATCACGCGGACGCCAACAACAACAACAACAACAACAACAAAACCGCAAACACCGTGAATCATTTCACGCCAACATCTACGATGAGAACCGACTTCACCGCCCGAATCCTCCGATCGACAAAATACCCACCCCCTTCCGTATAACGCAAATACAGACGCCCGCACTGCGAGCACTCCCAAACCCCACAGCGGTTATAAGGAAAGTACTGCGGCGCGATAGGCGCATCCGCCGACCAATACTGCACGTTATCCGGCCGATACTCCTCAAACGTAGGCTCAGCATGAGCCTCATGCATCAGCGTCGCGATCTCGACGAGTTGCGTCTCATCGAGGGAAAGCGGCTGCGATTGCCAGCCGTCGAGCGGCGTCTTCGTGCAAGAGCACGGCGCAGCGGTGCGTTCTTCGGCGCGTTTTGCAAGCGCGACGAGTGCCGCTGCGTCCACGTAGGGTGTCATGATGTGCTGTCTGCTTCAGGTAGATTCGGGCGAATGTCACTTATACCGCAACTGCCGTCACGATGCCGCGCCGCGCAGAAAACCCGGCTTCGACGCCTCACGTCGACTGCCGCCTCACCAGCCGCGGTAACGGCGCAATCACAGCAGGCGGCGGGCCTTCGCCATGCGGCTCGTGAATCAGCCGTATCAGCAATTCGATCGACGCCTGCGCAATCGCCTCCGTATTGATCGCCACTGTGGTCAGCGAAGGCCGCACCTGGTGCGCAAGCTGAATGTCCGTGATGCCGATCACGGACACATCGTCGGGCACTTTACGGCCCAGCGTCGCCAGCGCCTGCAATGCGCCAATGCCAAGCAGGTCGTTGGTGGCGAACAGCGCGCTAAGATGCGGCTCGCGTTCCATCAACTCCATACATGCAGCAAAGCCCGCGTCGATCGTATCCGGAATCTCCAGCACGGCGGCATCGTCCGGTTCGAGCCCCGCTTCGCGCATCACCTCGCGAAAGCCCGTCGCGCGCGCATCCTGCAAACCGCCACAACCATCGCCCACCAGCATGCCGATATCGCGATGCCCCAGTTCGAGCAGATGCCGCGCTGCAAGCTCGCCCGCATGCGCAAAGTCGACGGCCACGCAAGGCAACGCCGGCAGACGCTCGGGATGCTCCCACAGGCTCAGCACGATCGGCGCGCCCACCGCCGCGGATGCGCACAGTTCGTTGATCGCGATATCCGTGTTGAGCACCAGCACACCTTCCGCCAGCGTGCCCGCAATCTGCGTCAGATACGCCCGGCCGATCTCCGCGTCGTCGTCCGTGTTGCACACCATCAGGAAGTAGCCGGCGCGCCGCGCCGCGCGTTCAGCCGCTAACACGAACTCAGGATAGAACGGATTCGCGATGCTCGACAGCATCAGCGCAAGCGTCGGCGAGCGCCCCTCCGCCAACGCGCGCGCATTCAGATTCGGGCGGTAGCCGAGTTCGCGGATCGCGCGCATCACGCGCTCGGCCGTCTCCGGGCGCACCTTGTCCGGGTTGCGCAAGACGTTCGACACGGTGGCCGCCGTGACCTGCGCGCGTCGCGCAACGTCGCTTAATGTCGCCATGCCTGTTGCAGTGTCCGAAAGAAAATGAAAGATCCCACATTGAGAGACTGCGAATCAGATGTTGCACACCTCACGCAGGCTTTGATAACTTTGTCCGAAAGCACATTGGAGACGAACATGATCGAGCTTTCGAGCACACCCGAATTTAAACGCTTAAATCCCCGGCGCGCAAGCCTCTGCGCGATTTTTTTCAACGCGAATTTAAGCGTTTAAATCCAGGGAAAACACCATGTCTGCGATCTCCCTGAGAAACATCCAGAAGACGTTCGGCGCGAATGCGCCTGTCATCAAGAACCTCAACCTCGAAATCGGCGCGCACGAGTTCTGCGTGTTCCTTGGTCCGTCCGGTTGCGGCAAGTCCACGTTGCTGCGCATCGTCGCGGGACTCGAAGATGAGACCGATGGCGACGTGACCATAGGCGGCCAGTCAATGAACGGAGTCCCCGCTGCAGAGCGCGGCGTCGCGATGGTGTTCCAGAGCTATGCACTCTTCCCGCACATGTCCGTGTACGAAAACATGGCGTTCGGCCTGAAGCTCGCGAAGACACCGAAGTCCGAGATCGACCGCAAGGTGCGCGAAGCAGCGCGCGTGCTGCAACTCGATGCGCTGCTCGAACGCAAGCCGCGCGAGCTGTCGGGCGGTCAGCGACAGCGCGTTGCGATCGGCCGTGCGATCGTGCGCGAGCCTGGCGTGTTTCTGTTCGACGAGCCGCTGTCGAATCTCGATGCCGCGCTGCGTGGCCAGACGCGCATCGAGATCGCGCGGCTGCATCAGCGCTTCGCCAACGCGAGCGTCGTCTACGTGACGCACGATCAGATCGAAGCGATGACGCTCGCCGACAAGATCGTGCTGCTGCATGCGGGCACGGATACGCAGCGCTTCGGCAGCATCGCGCAGATCGGTGCGCCGCTCGAGCTTTATCATCGGCCGCGTTCGAGGTTCGTGGCAGGCTTCATCGGCTCGCCGCGCATGAATTTCATCGACGGCGAAGTCGATGCCGTTGCACACGACAGCGTGCACGTCAGACTCAAGAAGAGTGGCTCGACGTTGCGCGCGCAGGTCGACGGCACGCGTCTGAAACGCGGGCAGCCCATCACACTCGGCATTCGTCCCGAACACATGCGCCTCGACGGCGACGCGCAAACGCTCGCGGTCAAATCGCTGCTTACCGAACAACTCGGCGAACACAGCTATGTGCACGTCGAATGCGCGGACGGCACGCTGATCGCGAAGGCGCCCGGCGATGTTGCGATCCGCAACGGCGAGTCGCTTGCGTTGCGTCTGCCCGCCGACGCCTGCCATCTGTTCGATGAAGAAGGCATCGCACTGGAGCGCTCGGTCGCAATCGACACGCAACCGCTCGCGCTGCAAACCGCCTAGCACCGACGCGAACCGCGCCCGCCGGGTTCGCCACTGTCAGCAGCCGGCCACAGAGCCGGCGCAGTGGGCACGAAGACCGCCGTCCGCATCGAGCGGGCGGCCAACAACGCAGTTCAAGGAGACACCACGATGATCAACAAGCACCTGAGCCGCATCGCCGGGCTCGCCTCTTTCAACACGCGCTCCGTGACGGCTGCCGTCGCGATGTCGGCGGCGTTGCTGTCGGGCCTCGTCACGAATGCCGACGCCGGTCAGCTGAACGTGAACGTGTCGGCGCGCGGCAATCAGCGCTCGACGTGGCAGGACGCGTTCGACAAGTTCAAGAAAGCCAATCCCGATGTCGATCTGAAGATCACCTACATCACCGAGGAAGCGTACAAGGTGCAGATGGGCGGCTGGCTCGCCACCGATCCGCCCGATGTCGTGTCGTGGCACGACGGCGAGCGCATGGCGTACTACGCGAAGCGCGGGCTGCTCGAAGACCTCTCCGGCGACTGGGCCAAGAACGGCTGGAGCCAGCAGTATGCATCGGTGAAAGAAGCCTCGACCTATAACGGCAAGCAGTACGCGGCGCCCCTCGGCTACGACGCGTACGGCTTCTTCTATCGCAAGGATCTGTTCGAAAAGGCGGGCATCAAGAGCGAACCGAAGACGTGGGAAGAATTCCTCGATGCCTGCAAGAAGCTGAAAGCAAGCGGCGTAGCGCCCATCGCCGTCGCTGCACGCGACAGCTGGACGCTCGCGGCATGGTTCGATTATCTCGACCTGCGCATCAACGGCAACGCGTTTCATCAGAAGCTGATGGCAGGCGAAATACCGTACACGGATCCGCGCGTGAAGAAGGTCTACACGACGTGGAAGACGTTGATGGACGACCATTACTACATCGACAACGCGCTCTCCTACGACCTCGACTCCATCGGCCCGTTCCTCGCCAACGGCAAGGCCGCGATGATGCTGATGGGCACGTTCTTCTCGGCGGGCATTCCGGCGAGCGTAAAAGACCAGATCGGCTTCATGCGCTTCCCGGTGATCGACCCGAAGGTGCCGATGGCGGAAGACGGTCCCGTCAACGTGCTGCTGGTTCCTGCGAAGGCGAAGAACAAGACCGACGCGCGCCGTCTGCTCGCCTTCATGGAAACGCCTGAAATCAACGCGGACCTTGCACGCGGCTGGGGTCAACTGCCGTCGAACAGCAAGGCGACCGAGCCTGAAGACCCGATCTCGAAGGTCGGCTTCCAGACGCTCGCCAGCACGACGGGCGGCATCGCGCAGTTCTACGATCGCGACATGACGAAGGAAATGGCCGACGAAGGCATGAAGGCAATGCAGCAGTTCTATAACGATCCGTCGCAGATCGATTCGCTGCTCGCCCGTCTCGAAGCGACCCGCAAGCGCATCTATCACAAGTGATGTCCTGAAGCGGCCGTGCTGCACGCGGCCGCTGCCGGGCGCATCGCATGCGCTGCGCCCGCGAATCACCCGCCGCTCCCCGCATCACGCGGGCGGCATCGAACGAGGTCTTCGTCATGTCCACGTCTATCGCTCGCCTGCCTTCGGCGCGCAGCCGACGCACGTCCGCATCCGGGCGCGCACGCAATCGCGCGGCATTCTTTTTTCTGCTGCCGGGCTGCGCGTTGTTCGCCCTGTGCGTGATCTATCCGATCTTCAGCAGCATCGCGCTCAGCTTCTACAACTGGGATGGGATGACGGCGAAGAGCTTCATCGGACTCGCCAACTACGTCGAGCTGTTTCAGGCCGATACGTTCTATGTCGCGCTGAAGAACAACCTCATCTGGCTCGTGTTCTTCCTGCTCGCGCCGCCGTTGGGCCTGCTGTTCGCGCTGTATCTGAACCAGCAGGTGAAAGGCATGCGCGTCGTGAAGTCGTTGTTCTTTGCGCCGTTCGTGCTGTCGGGTGTGGTCGTGGGTCTCGTGTTCAGCTGGTTCTACGATCCGACCTTCGGTCTGCTCAAAGTGATCGTCGGCCACGGCATTCCCGTGCTCGGCGATGCGCATACCGTGACGTTCGGCATCGTGTTCGCCGCGCTCTGGCCGCAAACGCCCTACTGCATGGTGCTGTATCTCACGGGCCTCACGTCGATCAATCCCGAGGTGGTCGAGGCCGCGCGCATGGAAGGCGCGAAGGGCTGGCGTCTGTTGTGGCACGTGATCCTGCCGCAACTGCGCCCCGCCACCTTCATGGCCGTGGTGCTGACGGTGATCGGCGCGCTGCGCAGCTTCGATCTGATCGCCGTGATGAGCGGCGGCGGCCCCTTCGACAGCTCCACCGTGCTCGCCTATTACATGTACGACCAGGCCATCAAGTACTACCGCGAAGGCTATTCGGCCGCGATTGCCGTCGTGCTGTTCGCGATCATGCTCGTCTACATCGTGTTCCATCTGCGCCGGATGCTGCGCGAAGAACGCTGATTCACGCATCCTGCCCAAGGAGAACTGTCATGTATCCGCTTCCCGTCGAACGCTGGAAACCCTGGAATCGCGCGATCTACAAGGCATCGCTGCCGCTCGCGCTATTCGTGTGGCTGCTGCCGATGCTCGCCGTGCTGATCACATCGATCCGCTCATCCGATGAACTGTCGCAAGGCGATTACTGGACGTGGCCAAAGCACTTCGCGTTGCTCGACAACTACGGCACCGCGCTCACGCAGACGCCGATGCTGCACTACTTCGCCAATAGCGTGCTGATCACGGTGCCCTCCGTGCTCGGCGCGATCCTGCTCGCGTCGATGGCCGGCTTCGCACTCGCGACGTATCGCTTTCGCGGCAACATCGTCGTGCTGTTCACGTTCGTCGCGGGCAACTTCGTACCCGTGCAGATCCTGATGATTCCCGTGCGCGACATGGCACTGAAGGTCGGTCTGTTCAACACGGTGTGGGCGCTGATCATCTTTCACGTCGCGTTTCAGACCGGCTTTTGCACGCTGTTCCTGCGCAACTTCATCAAGCAGTTGCCGTTCGAGCTGATCGAAGCGGCGCGCGTCGAAGGCGCAAGCGAATGGACCATCTATGCGCGCATCGTTCTGCCGCTGATCCGCCCTGCACTCGCCGCGCTCGGCATCCTCGTCTTCACGTTCGTCTGGAACGACTATTTCTGGGCACTGTGCCTCACGCAAGGCGACGACGCCGCGCCCATCACAGTCGGTGTCGCGGCCCTCAAAGGGCAATGGACGACCGCATGGAATCTCGTCGCAGCCGGTTCGGTGCTCGCCGCGTTGCCTTCCGTGCTGATGTTCTTCGCGATGCAAAAGCATTTCGTGGCCGGCCTCACGTTCGGCGCAAGCAAAGGCTGACAAGGGCTCGCCTATCGAGCCGACAGCCCACTACTGATCTCTGGAGATATCGACAATGCAACTGGGTGTTTGCTACTACCCCGAACAATGGCCGGAAACGATGTGGGCCGACGACGCGCGCCGGATGGTCGAACTCGGCATCACGCATGTGCGGATCGCTGAGTTCGCATGGAGCCGCATGGAACCGCGCGCAGGCGTGTACGAATGGACGTGGCTGGACCGCGCCGTGAAGACGCTCGCCGACGCGGGCCTCAAGATCGTGCTCGGCACGCCCACTGCATCGCCGCCGAAGTGGCTCGTCGATGCGATGCCCGAGATCCTGCCCGTGCGTGCCGACGGCACGACGTGGAACTACGGTTCGCGCCGTCACTATGATGTTTGCAGCGAACCGTATCGACGCGAATGTGTGCGGATCGTCGACGCGATGGCGCAGCGCTATGGCGCGCATCCCGCCGTCGTCGCGTGGCAAACCGATAACGAACTCGGCTGCCATGAAACGGTGCCGAGCTATTCGAAGGCGGCGCGAGCGCGCTTTCAGGCGTGGCTCGCGCGTCGCTACGAAACCGTCGACAACCTGAACGACCGCTGGGGCACGGTGTTCTGGAGCATGGAATATCCGTCGTTCGATACGATCGAGTTGCCGAACCTCACGCCCACCGACGCGAACCCGATTCATCTGCTCGACTTCCGGCGCTTCATGTCCGATGAGGTGTCGAGCTTTCACCGCGAACAGATCGATGTGTTGCGACGTTACGCGCCGAACGCAGACATGCTGCACAACTTCATGGGCTTCTTCACGACCTTCGATCACTATCGCTTCGCCGCGAACAACAGCATCGACGTCGCGACGTGGGACAGCTATCCGATTGCGCGGACGGAAGTGATCGCGTTGAGCGAAGAGGACAAGGCACGCTATGCCCGCACGGGGCATCCCGATGTGTCGGCCTTCGATCACGACCGCTATCGCGCGATCGGCCAGGGCCGCTTCTGGGTGATGGAACAGGAAGCGGGCCCCGTCAACTGGGCGCCGTGGAACCCGGTGCCCGCGCCAGGCATGGTGCGTCTGTGGGCCTATGAAGCGTTCGCGCACGGCGCCGAACTGGTGTCGTACTTCCGCTGGCGGCAAGCGCCTTTTGCGCAGGAGCAGATGCATTCGGGTCTGAATCTGCCCGACAACACGCTTTCGCCAGGCGGCCGCGAAGTGGCGCGCGCCGCACAGGAAATCGCGCAATCGGCGGCGCTCTCCATGCTCGCGCAAAGCGGCCCTGCGCCGCGTGCCGAGGTCGCGCTCGTGTTCGACTACGAGACGCAATGGATGTTCGAAATCCAGCGGCATGCGAAGGGCTTCGACTATCAGACGCTCGCCTTCGACTATTACCGCACACTTCGCGAGATGGCGATCGATGTCGATATCGTGTCGGCGCATACGGATCTTTCCGGCTACAAGCTCGTCGTCGTGCCGGGGCTCGCGGTTTTGCCCACGGGCTTTGCGAAGACGATCGAACAGTCTTCGGCTCAGTGGGTGATCGGACCGCGCACGGGATCGAAGACAGCCGACTTCGCGATTCCTGCACAGCTGCCACCCGGCGCATTGCAGAACACCTTGCCATTCAAGGTGCTCGAAGTCGATTCGTTGCGACCTACGTTGCAACCGTCGGCGACACTCGACGGCGTAACGGGTATCGCATTGCACTGGCGCGAGCATCTGGAAACGCGCGACGGTCTCGACGTGCTCGCTCGCTTCGATGACAACTGGCCAGCCGTCGTCGCGCGCGGACAAGTGCGCTATGCATGCGCGTGGTTCGATGCCGCGCTGCATCGCGCACTGCTGGAAGGCGCGGCGCGCGACGCAGGACTCGCCGTCGCATGCTTGCAGGAAGGGCTGCGCGTGCGCCGTCGCGGTGACGTCACGTTTGCGTTCAACTTCGGCGCGCAGGCGGTCGACGCGCCCGCGCCCGACAACGCGCAATTCATTCTCGGACAACGCACGCTCGGCACGGCCGATGTGTGCGCGTGGATCGACGCATGACGGCCCGCGCGCCGCACGCGTCGACGCTGCTGACCGTCGACGCCAGCCGCCCTGCCGATGCGCCGCGCGCAAGCATGCTGCGGACGGGCACGAGCACGTCGCCCGATGGAAGCGTGATCGGCATCAACAGCCGTTATCTGACGCGCGACGGCGAGCCGTGGCTGCCCGTGATGGGCGAGCTGCATTATTCGCGCGTGCCCGAAGCGCAATGGGAAGACGAACTGGCCAAGGTCAAGGCGGCCGGTGTCGATATCGTGTCGTCGTATGTGATCTGGCGATATCACGAGCCGCGTCCTGGACAATTCGCGTGGGATGCACGCAACGATCTGCGACGCTTCGTCGAAACCAGCGCGAAGCGTGGGCTGCTCGCGTTCGTTCGCATCGGTCCGTGGGTCCATGCGGAAGTGCGTTATGGCGGCATCCCCGCGTGGGTCGTCGATCAGGTGCCTGCGCGCAGCGACGATCCGCTGTATCTGCAATACGTGCAGCGCTTTTTTGCGCAGATCGCAGCGCAGCTCGAAGGCTTGTTCTGGAAAGACGGTGGCCCTGTCATCGGCATTCAGCTGGAGAACGAGTACAACCTGACAGGCCCACAGCAAGGCCGCGAGCATATCGCGACCCTCAAGCGGCTCGCGCTCGAAGCGGGCCTCGATGTGCCCTTGTACACCGTGACGGGTTGGGACAACGCCGTGTTTCCGCACAACGACGTGACACCCGTATTCGGCGGGTATCCGGACTTGCCGTGGGGCACTTCGACGGCGATGTCGCCGCCCAATGAAGTCTACGGCTTTCGCTTCACGAGCCGCGTGGGCGGCGATCTCGGTGCGCAGACTCACAACGACGAACCGGGCGATGCCGACGCCGTCACCGATGCAACGCCCTTTCTCGGCGCCGAGTTCGGCGGCGGCGTGCCGACGATGTATCGCCGCCGTCCGGTGCTCGACGCCGACGACATCGCCGCGATGCTGCCCGTGCAACTCGGCTCCGGTGTGAACCTATACGGCTATTACATGCTGCATGGCGGACGCAATCCGCCCGGCGATCTGGACGGACAGGAATCGACGGCGACGGGCGGCTATAACGATTTGCCCATCGTCAACTACGATTTTCAGGCACCATTCGGCGCCAATGGCGAAGCGCATCCCGTGCTCGGCAAACTGCGAGCGGCGCATCTGTTTCTTCAGCAATGGGGCAGCACGTTGGCCACGTGCGACGTGTATCGCCCCGACGTGGTGCCGCCGAGCGCCGACGATCTGGTGACCCCGCGCTATTCGGTGCGCGCCGATAGCAATCGCGGCTTCCTGTTCTTCAACAACCACGTGCGCCAGCATCGGCTGCCCGCGCGCAATAGCGTTCGATTCTCGGTGAAGCTCGCGACGGGCGCGGTCACGCTGCCTTCGTTGCCGATCGATATCGCGCCAGGTGCGTCGTTCATCTGGCCCATCGGGTTGCAACTCGGCAGCGCGCGGTTGCGTTATGCAACGGCGCAGCCCGTCACTTGCCTTAAGTTTGCCGAAGGCGAAGAAGCGCATGTGTTCGCGGCGACGGACGGCATCGCGTCCGAGTTCGCTTTCGAAATGGACTCGGTGAAGCAGATCGCATCCGCCGATGCTCGCTCTGCTTTAAAGGTGCACGAAGCGGACGATGCGCTCATAGTGCAACCGACACCCGGCGACGCATTCGTCGCGACATGCAGAGACGGCACGCGCGTTACGATCATTACGCTCTCGAGCGAGGACAGCGAAAGGCTTAGCGTGTTGCCGTTCGATGGACAGCGTCGTTTGATTCTGACCGATGCGCTGACTTTCGAACGCGATGGCGAACTCGTGTTGCGTTCGACGGGTGCTGCATCGTTCGATTTAGCCGTGTATCCGCCGTTCGAACGTGCCCCTCAGTCGACGCATCGATTAGCCGAATCACAGCGACAAGGCATCTTCCAGCGCTTCACCGTTAACGTGCAGCCTATCGCATTCGATGCACAGATCACGCCTTTGCGTGCGGCTCGAAATGTACCGCCCATCGTGCTGGGCGGTACGGCGCGCGCCGCTGTCGAGCCCACGCCCGAGACATTCGGCGCGGCTGCCGCATGGCGCATCGATCTGCCGGAAGAAGCGTTGAACGCGCCCGGCCTGAGCAACGCGTATCTGTCGATTCGATATACAGGCGATATCGGGCGGCTGTTCTCGGGCGCTGATCTGATCGACGATCACTTCTACAACGGCTTGCCGTGGCAAATCGGCGTGCGCAATGTGACGATCGACGCCCAGCAGCCGTTGATGCTGACCGTGCTGCCGCTGCGCGCGGACGCGCCCATTTATATCGACGCACGTCACGACCCACGCATGAACACGAACGGTCAGGTCGCTGCACTTCAAAGCGTGAACTGGGTGCCCGAGTACGAGGTAGTCGTTTCGAGAAGGTGACGGTCACGGGCCGTCTTGACGGCGCACGCGCGAGCCGTGCCATGCATCGCCGCATGCATGCACGGCCGCGCGTACGCCGCTTTTTTCGACATTGCCAGACGACAGTGCATCATCGCGCATGCGCGTGCCGGTGATCGCCCATCCCTCGCGCTTCATCGTATTCGCGCGAAATATCGCGATTCGTATAGTCGCCCAGACGCGACGTGGCAACGAGACTGATCACCGCACACACGAACACATAGCCCGCAATGGCATAGCCCGAGTGATAGTAGGCGAACAGCGCGGTCGCGATCAGCGGCGCGGGACCGCCCGCGATCACGGACGCGAGTTGATAGCCCAACGACGCCCCGCTATAGCGCAGCCGCCCCGTGAAGGTCTCGGCAATCAACGCTGCCTGCGGTCCGTACATCATCGAATGCGGCACCAGCGAGAGCACGATGGCGGCGAAGATCCACATCGGGTTCTTCGTATCGACCATCGCGAAGTAGAGAAAGCCGAATATGCCGACAATCGCCGCACCGATCATGTACATCCGCTTGCGGCCGATCAGATCGGACATGTGACCGAACAGCGGGATCGTGACGAACTCCAGTACGGAAGCCGCGAGCACGGCCATCAGCAACAGGTCGCGCGATGCGCCCAGCGTCCTCACGCCATAGGTGAACACAAAGGCGGTGAAGATATAGAACGGTGCCTGTTCGGCCATCCGCGCGAACGCGGACAGCAGAATGTCTTTCGGCTGACGGCGAATGACTTCGAGCGCCGGCGCCTTTTCGATCTTCCGCTCCGCTAGCAGGCGCGCGAAAATCGGCGTCTCCAGAATGTTCAGCCGGATATAGAGGCCGATCGCGACCAGCACGATACTGAGGAAGAACGGCACGCGCCAGCCCCACGTGAGAAACGCGCTGCCCGATAGCTGGCTCATCGCCAATACCGCGAGATTCGCGATGAATAGCCCGGCGGGTACGCCGAATTGCGGCCACGAAGCGACGAAGCCGCGATGCGCATTAGTGCGCGCCCATTCCATCGACATCAGCACCGAACCGCCCCACTCGCCGCCCACGCCGACACCCTGGATGAAACGCAATACGGTGAGCAGGACCGCCCCCCAGATTCCGATCGTCGCATAGGTCGGAACAAAGGCCACGGCGAACGTGGCCAGCCCCATCAACAGCAGCGTGACGATCAGCGTCGCCTTGCGTCCGATGCGGTCGCCGTAGTGTCCGAAAATGGCCGCACCGACAGGCCTCGCGATGAAACCGACGGCGTAGATCAGGAATGCCTGCAATGTGCCGACGAGCGGGTCCGATTCCGGGAAGTACAACCTGGCGAACACGAGACCCGTGACGGTGCTGTAGAGGAAGAAGTCGTACCATTCGATCGTCGTACCGATGGTGCTGGCAATGACCGCGCGGCGCAATTGCCGGTGTGCGTCTTCTTCGGAAAGGGGTGTGGCCCCCGGCTGTTCCGTAACCATTTCGCACCCCTCCCAATTGCAAGCGCGATATGATTTTCCGACATGGAATATGCCGAGTGGTTCCAATCGTCACATCAGAAAGGCGGGTTCACCTTATGTCATAACGTGCCGCATAAAACGAACCCGCTCAACGACAACACGCGCGCTACGCCGCAATCGGCCCATGATCCGGTTGCGTCTCGCGCCTGGGCACGACGACGCGCCGTTCTTCGCCGCCCGCCAATGCAGGCGTCGATTCGAACAGTTCAGCGACCCAGTCGGCGAACACGCGCACCTTCGCGGACAGATGCCGGTTGTTCGGATACACGATCGAAATCGGCTTGGGTTTCGGCTTGAACGTGGGCAACACTTCCTTCAGCGAGCCGTCGCGCAGTTGCGGCGCGACCATGAACAACATCGGCTGGATCAGGCCGAAGCCTTCCATCCCGCACTTCACGTACGCTTCGGAATCGTTGACCGTGACGACGCCGTTCATCCGCACTTCGATCGGCTTGCCGTCGACGAGAATGATCCACGGCATCGGACGGGTGCCGTGCGCGACGCGGAAATTCACCGCGTGATGCATCGCGAGATCGTCGATGCTCTGCGGTTCGCCGTAGCGCGCGAGGTAGTCCGGCGATGCGCACGTCACGCGCTTGAGCGTACCGATGCGGCGCGCAACCATCGACGAATCTTCGAGTGCGCCTGCCCGGATCATGCAGTCGATGCCTTCCTCGACGGGATCGACGGGACGGTCCGACAGGCCGAGATCGAGCGAGATGTCCGGATAGTGCTGGTGAAAGGTCTGCAATGCAGGAATCACCAGATGACGGCCAAGCGAGTTCGGCATGTGCACGCGCAGCGCGCCGCTCGGCTTGCGGTTGCCTGCCTGGAAACTCGCGTCCGTTTCCGCGATGTCCGTGATGATGCGAATGCAGTGCTCGTAGTAGGCGGCGCCTTCCGGTGTGAGCGACAGACGTCGCGTGGTCCGGTTCATCAGACGCACGCCGAGCGTCGCTTCGAGATTCTGGATGGTGGTCGTCACCGTCGCGCGCGGCATGCCGAGTTGTTCGGCGGCACGCGTGAAGCTGTTGGCATCGACCACACGAGTGAACACTTCCATTGCCTGAACGCGGTCCACGCTATCCCCTATCGGCTTCGAAACCACACAGGATAGAACGCGCGGGATAGCAAAAACAAGCAAACCGCTTCATTAGCCGGAATTGGCGAATAGTCAGGCACGCCAAATGCAGAATGGCGTGCAAATAGCGCTTATCGTCGGGCGAATTCGGTGCAAACCTGACAATAGCCTCAGGTTCTCTGCATGTGCCACGAAATGCGAGACGTGTCAGCCGCCGCGATACATGGGATCGATGCTGTCGGGCTGCTCGCGCCGGCCGGAGTCCGATTTCCCCGAATCCGTGCCGCCGACGCCGCCGTGAGTCTTCGAACCTTCGGAACGCTTGCCGCCATGAGGCGAGACGGTCTGGGCGGTTTGCCCCGCGTGAGACGCCTTGATGACGCCCGCTGTTCGAACATCGGAAGCGGTGTCGTAACCGCCGGCGAGGACAGGCATGGCAAACGATGAGAAGCACGCGGCGAGCAGCGCGCCGGTCAGTTTCGCGTTCATGAGGGACTCCAATGCGGATGCGGCGGCTAGCGCCATACGGGGCCGTCATGGCGCCCGCGACGACTTCTGCAGGAGCTATGCCAGGCGCACCTCGCGATCCGCTGGAGGCCCGCAGTCAAAGGCGTTGGCCCAGTTGGGATAGCATCGGCCACCACGCATGCCAGCCGAATTGACGCTCGTACACCAACGTCCGATGAACCGCTGTTCGCGTCGGCCCAACACAGCGCCGACACCAGCACAGGCGTGCGCATGTCAAACGGCGAGCCGGTTTCGCGCGCCTGTCGTATCGTATTTCGCGCACGATTTCCAACTCCGATCACCCGCTTACCGCTTCGACGAGGGCTTTCACGATGACCCGTTCCCGTCAACTGCATCTCGGCGCCTTCATGCGACCCGTCAGCCTGCACACGGGCGCGTGGCGCTTTCCCGGCGCGTATCCCGATGCCAACTTCAACATCGCGCACCTGAAGCGCTTTGCGCAGACGCTCGAACGCGCGTGCTTCGACGCCTTCTTCATGGCCGATCATCTCGCCGTGCTCAACATGCCGCCCGACGCGCTCAAGCGCAGTCACACGGTCACGTCGTTCGAGCCGTTGACGCTGCTTTCCGCGCTATCCGCGGTGACGGAGCGCATCGGGCTGATCGCCACATCGTCGACGACGTTCGACGAGCCGTATCACGTCGCGCGCCGCTTTGCATCGCTCGATCATCTGAGCGGCGGCCGCGCAGGCTGGAATCTCGTGACGACATCCAATCCCGACGCCGCGCTCAACTTCGGCCTCGACGAGCATGTCGAGCACGGCGAGCGCTATCAGCGCGCCCGCGAGTTCTATGACGTGGTAACGGGACTGTGGGATAGCTGGGCCGACGACGCATTCGTGCGCGACGTCGAAAGCGGCATCTACGTCGACCCCGAGCGGATGCACGTGCTCGGCCACAAGGGCGAGCAGTTGTCGGTGCGCGGGCCGCTGAACATCGCGCGGCCGGTTCAGGGGTGGCCCGTCGTCGTGCAGGCGGGATCGTCCGAAGCGGGCCGCCAGATCGCGGCCGAAACGGCCGACGCAGTATTCGCCGCGCCGCCCTCGCTCGCGGAAGGCAAGCGCTTTTATGCGGACGTGAAGCGCCGCGTCGAGCGCGCGGGTCGCGACCCGGAGCATCTGAAGATCCTGCCCGGCGCGTTCGTGGTGGTCGGCGATAGCGTCGACGAAGCGCGCGAAAAGCGCGCGCTGCTCGATACCTTCGTGCACTACGACAGCGGCATCGCCTCGCTGTCGATCGCGCTCGGCCATGACGTGTCGCATCTCGACCCGGACTCGCTGCTGCCCGAGATTCCGGAGAGCAATGCGAGCAGAAGCGCGCGGCAACGCGTGGTCGAATGGGCTCGCGCGGAACAGTTGACGATCCGTCAGCTCGCGCAGCGGATCGGCGGCTATTCGGGGCTGGAGATGGTCGGCACCGCCGCGACGATCGCCGACGAGATGGAGCAATGGCTCGCCGAACGCGGCTCGGACGGCTTCAATGTGATGTTTCCGTATCTGCCCGGCGGCCTCGACGATTTCGCCGACAAGGTCGTGCCCGAACTGCAGCGGCGCGGCATTTTCCGGCGCGCCTACGAAGGCATGACCTTGCGCGACCACCTCGGCTTGCCGCGCCCGGAGAATCGCTTCTTCGTGCGCCGCACAGCCGGCTAGACGGTCACCGCTTCGCGCAGAAAATCGACCAGCGCGGACTGCACCGCATTCAGCGCGCCGCCCGCACCGACCAGCGCAAGTTCGGTGGGCGGCAGACGCGGCAGATCGAAACACAGGCTGTGCTCGGGCAGCACCGCTGTTGTCGGCAGGACCGTGATGCCGAGTCCGGAGGCGACGGCGGCCTGAATGCCCGTCAGGCTGTGGCTGCCGAACGCGACGCGCCAGCTACGCTTCGACTGGTCGAGGGTGCGGATCGCGCGCTTGCGGTACACGCAGCCCTGCGGGAACAGCGCGAGCGGAACGGGCTCGCCGTCTTCGGACGGCACTTCCACCTGACGGCCGCGCACCCATACGAGCGATTCGGGCCACGCTGCAAGACTCGGCCCACTGCCCGGCTCGCGCTTGACGAGTGCGATGTCGATCTCGCCGCCCGACAGCTTGCGCTGCAGATCGCCGCTCATACCCGCGACCGTTTCGAGCCGCGCATCCGGCCGTGCCTTGACGAAGCCCGACAGGATCGACGCCATCCGCTTTGCGCAAAAGTCTTCGGGCACACCGATGCGGATCGGCGTGCGCGATACGTCGCTGGCGAGGGCGTCCTGCGCCTCCTGCGAGAGTGCAATCAGACGGCGTGCATAGTGCGTGAGCAGCTCGCCATGTTCGGTCGCCGTCACCTGATTGCCCGTGCGGTCGCGCGTCAGCAGCGTGCGCCCGACCAGTTCCTCCAGACGACGCACTTGCTGGCTGACGGTGGACTGCGTGCGATGCACGCGATCACCCGCCCGCGTGAAGCTGCCTTCGTCGACGACGCACACGAGCGTCTTCAGGAGTTCGAGATCGAGCACGGCACGTTACCTCATATTTGCATTTCCACTGACTATGCGATTTTAATTTAATTTCCAAATATCGGCCGTGCGACTTAGCCTGTGTTGCATATCGACGCTTCCGGAAAGGACCGAACCATGTCGCTCGAAAACACACGCCGCCCGTCGTGGCTGACCTTCGATTGCTACGGCACGCTGATTCAATGGGACGAAGGGCTGCAGAAAGCCGTCGCCGCGATCCTCGCCAGCAAGCACGCCGCCGCGATCGATCCACGCAGGTTCATCGCCGTCTACGACCGCCACGAGCATGCGCTCGAACAGACGCCGCCGCACCGTTCGTTCCGCGAAGTCGCGGGCGAGGCGCTGCGCATCGCGCTCGAAGAATTCGATCTGCACGCGGACGCCAGCGACATCAGCATGCTCACGGAGCGCATCTCGGCGATGCCGCCCTTCCCGGAAGTGGTCGGCACGCTGCGTGCATTGAAGGAAGCCGGCTACCGGCTGTGCATCGTGTCGAATACCGACGACGACGTGATCGCGGGCAACGTCGCGCAGCTCGGCGGCCATATCGACCGCGTGATCACCGCGCAGCAGGCAGGCGCATACAAGCCCGACCGGCGGCTTTTCGACTATGCTCACGAACAGCTCGGCGTAGCGCGCGACGATGTCGTGCATATCTGCGCGAGCCCGCATCTGGACCACGCGGCAGCGCGCGATATCGGCTTTCGTTGCGTGTGGATCGATCGCGGCACGGGGCGCCGGCTCTTGCCGGACTACACACCCGACGCGATTCTTGCGACGCTCGACCAGGTGCCGCCGCTTTTCACGTCGCTCGGCTGGTGAAACATAAAGAGGATCTGCAATGGCTCATACGCTCGACGTCAAGACGTCCGCCCTGTCGCGCCGCGACGCGCTCGACTCCGACGCGGTGCAAACTGCCCGCGTCGAACTGGCCGCGTGCTTTCAGCTTGCCGCGCAACTTGGCCTGGAAGAAGGCGTGTGCAATCATTTTTCGGCGGTCGTGCCGGGGCATGACGATCTGTTCTTCGTCAATCCGTATGGCTATGCGTTCCCGGAAATCACGGCATCGCGCCTGTTGATCTGCGATTTCGACGGCAACGTGATCGACGGCGAAGGCAAGCCGGAAGCAACGGCGTTCTACATTCACGCGCGCCTGCACAAGGCGATGCCGCGCGTGAAGGCGGCTTTCCACACGCACATGCCGAACGCGACGGCGCTGTGTCTGATCGAAGGGCCGCCGCTGTTGTGGCTCGGACAAACGGCGTTGAAGTTCTATGGCCGCACCGCCGTCGACGAGGAATACAACGGCCTCGCGCTCGATACCTCCGAAGGCGACCGTATCGCGAAGGCAATGGGCGACGCCGATATCCTGTTCCTGAAGAACCACGGCGTGATGGTGGCGGGCGCGAGCATCGCGGAAGCGTGGGACGATCTTTACTACCTGGAACGCGCGGCAGAAGTGCAACTCAAGGCGATGCAGAGCAACCGCCCGCTCAAAACCGTGCCGAACGCCGTCGCGCAGCTCGCTTATGAGCAGATGCGCCTGGGCGACAAGGAAAGCGCGCGGGCACATCTCGACAGCGGCATCCGGCGTCTTCGCGACGCGGGCAACCGCTTCGAGACGTGACCCGGCAATAACCGGTGCAACGCGCGATCAGACCGACATGCCCTGCATGCGCCGTCCGAAATGCGCGCGCTCGGCGCCGTCCATCAGCGCGAGAAACTGCTCGCCGTCCATATGCACGAGCGCTTCGTGATCGCCGGACTCGAAATACACATCCGGTTGACGCACAAGGCTCTCGTCCAGATACGTTTTCATGCCATAGGCGGTGCAAACAGGCGGCAGCGCGCCGTATTCGCAATCCTTGAACAGTTCGCGCAAGTCCCCTTCCTTCGCGAGTGACAGATGCCGCCCGGTTTTCGACGACAGCTCGGCCAGGCGCACCGCGTGGGTGGACGACAGCACGGCAGCAACATAGCCCTGCTCGTCCTCGAACAGCACGGTCTTCGCCAGACGATCGCCGGGAACATGTGCGGCAGCCGCCGTTTCCATACTCGAATGGCTGTACGGGTGACGCACGATTTCGTAACGGGAGCCCTTATCGGTAAGGCACTCCTGGAGAGTCGTAGACATTGACATGACACACCTCCGTGTCGGAAGTCGCGGGCGATTCATTCAGGATAGTTCGCCCGCGCATGATCCGCATCGCGTTTGTTCACGCTGTGACGAGACCCTTCTCCTTCAGCCACTCCGCATTGAAGAGCCGCGCGCGATACAGTTCGCCGCGATCGCACAGCGGCGTGACGATCGTATGGCCCGGCCCCATCTGCCGCGCTAGCGCGACGGCGGCGGCAACATTGATCCCCGTCGATCCGCCGACGTACAGTCCTTCTTCGCGCAGCAAGCGGTACACCATCGTCACGCAAGACTGATCGTCGATGCGGAACGCGTCGTCGATTGCCGTGCCTTCGAGATTGGCCGTGACGCGGCTCGAACCGATGCCCTCGGTGATCGAACTGCCTTCCACCTTGATTTCGCCCGTCTTCACATAGCTGTACAAACCGCTGCCATGCGGGTCCGCGAGCGCGATGCGCACGTCCGGATTCTGTTCCTTCAGATAGCGGCTGACGCCCGCGAGCGTGCCGCCCGTGCCGGTCGAGCAGACGAACGCATCGACCGTGCCCGCCGTGTCGCGCCAGATTTCGGGCCCCGTGGTCTCGTAGTGCGCCTGCCGGTTGACGACGTTGTCGAACTGATTGGCCCAGATCGCGTTGGCGAGTTCGTCTGCGAGACGGCTCGCGACCTTCTGATAGTTGTTCGGATCTTTGTACGGCGCAGCGGGTACGGGCCGCACTTCCGCACCGAGCACGCGCAGCAGTTCCATTTTCGCGGGCGATTGCGTGTCGGGAATCACGATCACGCAGCGATAGCCGCGCGCCGCGCACAGGTGCGCGAGGCCGATGCCCGTGTTGCCCGCCGTGCCCTCCACGACCGTGCCGCCGGGTTTGAGCGCGCCGCGCCGCTCGGCATCGAGAATGATGTACAGCGCGGCGCGATCCTTCACCGAACCGCCCGGATTCATGAACTCCGCTTTGCCGAGAATCTCGCAGCCGGTTTCGGCACTGAGCGCTGCGAGCCGGATGAGCGGCGTGTCGCCGATGCATCCCGTGAAACCCTGGTGTACGCGCATGAGCGTCCCCCGTTTCAGTGACAGGCAGCGAAAGCGGCTGCCTCATTCGAAGCATAGTTCGCCGGCCTTGCCGATGTCAGGGAGCATGTCGCGCGCCGGCCTCGCCGGCGTCGCCCTGGAGGGCAGCGCCGCACACCTGTGCGGCGCAGTATGAGATCAGGGCGCGAGTTCGACGGTTACTTCATCGAGTGCGCGAAACGGCGCGAGCAGTGCGTCGTCCGCACTCGCCGAGGTGATGAGCCGCCAGTCGCGTTGCAGCGGCGTCCAATGCTGCTGACGCGCGCGGCCGAGCTTGTCCGAATCGGCGAGCACGACGATTTCGGCGGCCCGCGAGACGATGCATTCCTTCAGATACGCCTGTTGCGCCGATGCTTCGCACAGGCCGAAGCCCGCGACCACGCCATCCGCGCCGAGAAACGCGCGGTCGACGGTCAGACGGCTGAGGATCAGTTCCGCCAGCGGCCCGAGCGTGCTCATGCTGGAGCCGCGCAGCTCGCCGCCGATCAGCGTGAGCCGCACGCCCGGCGCATTCGCGAGCGCGGTGACGGCAAGCAGATTGTTGGTGACGACGTGCAGCGCTTCGCGTGTGGACAGATGCCATGCAAGCGCGGCACAGGTCGTGCCGCCGTCGAGCAGCACGGTATCGCCGTCGAGCACGTGCGCGGCGGCCGCCTGCGCGATCGACTCCTTCTGCTCGCGCTGCGCCGACTTGCGTTCTTCGAGCGACGCTTCAGGCTCGTGCACGCCGACGAATGCCGTCGCGCCGCCATACGTGCGCACGAGGCGCTTTTGCCTCGCGAGCGCCGTCAGGTCACGGCGGATCGTCGCTTCCGATACGCCGAGCGCGGCGCACAACTCTTCGACGTTGGCATCGCGGGCACGGACGAGATCGAGAATCGCCTGATGACGGTCTATCGTTTTCTTCACGTGTGCACGAGTCCGGGAATGGGGCTCGATCTTACACCACGCACGCTGGCCGCGAGCACCCCGCGACGATCAGCGGCGCGTTGCGAGTTCGGCGCCCTGGCGCAGCGCTTCGAGCATGCTGCCTTCGTCGACGACACCCTTGCCCGCGATGTCGAAAGCCGTGCCGTGATCGACGGACGTACGGATCACTTCCAGCCCCACCGTCACGTTCACGCCCGCTTCGAGACCGAGCACCTTCACGGGGCCATGTCCCTGGTCGTGATACATCGCCACCACCAGATCGAAGTCGCCGCGGCCCGCGCGGAAGAACAAGGTATCGGCGGGCAGCGGACCTGTTACGTCCAGGCCGCGCTCCTGCAGCAGCTTCACCGCGGGGATGATCTTCTCTTCCTCTTCGCCGTAGCCGAACAGACCGTTCTCGCCCGCATGCGGATTGATCCCGCACACGCCGATACGCGGACGCTCGATGCCCGCCTTCACGAGCGTCGCATTGCCGCGTTCGATCGTGCGCTGCACGAGGCCGGGCTCGATCTTGCGGATCGCGTCGATGATGCCGATGTGCGTCGTCACGTGGATCACGCGCAGTTGCGGCGCGACGAGCATCATCGACACTTCCTCGACACCCGTCAGATGCGCGAGCATTTCCGTGTGGCCCGGATACTTGTGGCCGCCCGCATGCAGCGCTTCCTTGTTGAGCGGCGCCGTGCAGATCGCGTCGATCTTGCCGGACTGCGCGAGTTCGACGGCGCGCTTGATGTACTGGTACGCGGCATCGCCCGCGACGGCCGACAGCTGACCGAACGGGAGGTTGTCGGGAATCAGGCCGAGGTCGATGCAGTCGATCGCGCCCTGCTCGTAGCGCGCCTCGGAGGCGTCTTCGATGCGGCGAATCTTCATCTCGCCGCCCACGATTTCATTCGCGCGTTCGAGGCGCTTCGCGTCGCCGATCACGAGCGGACGGCATTGCGCATAGACCGATGCATGCGCGAGGCTCTTGACGACGACTTCGGCGCCGACGCCGGATGCATCGCCCATCGTGATGCCGATTACGGGAAGGTAGGTGCTCATGATGTGATCTCGTGAATACGTGCAGTTCATTCTCGGACGTCAGTGCGGCACGACGTCCCGTTCAGTTTCGTTGCGCAGCGTCAGCCACGCGGCGTACAGCGCGTGATCGGTGCCGAATGCGCCCGCCTTCGTCACGACGCCGGGGCAATGCGTGCGCGTGGCATCGAGCGGCCGCGCGACGGCGACGCCCGCTTCCACTTCGGCCAGCAATTGCAGATTGCCGATACGCGCGGCCGCGAGCATCGCGCGCGCGGTCTCGCCGCCCGTCGCGATTACGCCGCCTGTCTTCGTGAAGTGCGGCTCGACGAGCGCGGCGAGCGCCGCCGACAGTTGCGCGCCTTCGGCGGGATCGAATGCATCGTCGCGGCCGATGCGCAGCAGCAGATCGACATCCGCCTTCAGCGATACGCCGATCTGGTCCTGCAGCGCGCGCCAGTCGCGATGCGTCGCGCCTTCGCGCAACACGGCGGGCGGCACGACCAGTTCTTCGACGCCGCCGCGTTCGCGCAGCATCGCGCATTGCCGCTCGCTGACGGCCGACAGGCTGCCGACCAGAATCAGGATCGGGCCACCGGGAAATGTCGTGCTGCCAAGGTCGCGCTCTGCCAGGTCGACCCGCGAATCGAGCGCCGCGATTTCGCGCGCCAGTCCGCCCGAGCCGACCCAGAAAAATGCCGCATCGCTATGCAACGTCGCACGGGCGAGCGCACGTAGCGCCCGCTCGCTTTGCGTATCGACGATCAACGCCTGCACACCGTTCGCGGCCATCGCGCCGATGCACACCGCCAGCGTTTCCGGTTCGTCGGCAAGCGCTTCGGCATCGAGCCGGTCCGTCGCCAGACCCGCTGCTTCGAGTTGCGCCGCGATGCCCGCAGGCAGCCCCGCGTGCTCCAGCTTCCAGGTCGCCGTCTGTTCCAGCGGCTCGCCGTTCACGAACACGCGGCCTTCATGCACCGTGCGCCCCGTGGCCGGAAACGCGGGCGCGACGATCGCCATGCCGGCGAGCGCCTGAAGGCCCGCGACTTCCGCAGCCCAGTTGCCGCGCAACGTCGAATCGATTTTCTTGTAGAGGCGCTGGCCGCGCGCGCTCATCTCCGCATACGCCGCCGACGTGCGCGCCGCCGCATCCTGCGGTGTGAGACGGCGAGTGTCGGTATCGACGGCGATCGTGTCCGCGCCGTCATGCGCCGGCGTGCGTGTCGCCTCCAGCGTGACGACCGTGCGATGCCCGGCGCTCGCGAAACCGATCGCGCAGTCCGCGGCACCCGACAGGTCGTCCGCAATGATCAGAATGCTCATCGTGCCAGCCCTTGGCGATTGCCTGAGCGCGCCGCCTCCTGACGCTGCTGATAGCGCTTCGCAACGGCCGACGTCAGGATCGGCGACAGAATCGCCGTCACGACGACACACGCGGCGACCAGCAGTGTCGCGCTTTGCGCCGCTGCGTTATAGACCGGGTTGGCTGCCGCCACCAGCGCGGGCACCGCGGCCGCGTTACCTGCCGTGTTGGCTGCCGCGACACCGGCTACGCCCGTACCGCCCGTCAGACGATCGGCGAAGTACAGCGGAATGCCCGTCACGATCACGACGGCGATACCGAGGCCGATGCCGAGCAGGCCAGCTTGCCACACCTTATGCAGATCGAGTCCGGCGCCGAGTGCAAGCGCAAAGAATGGAATCATCACGGGCACCGCCTTCGCGAGAAAGTCGCGCATGTCGCGGTCGAGATTGCCGAGCAGCATGCCGAGCGCGAGCGGCAGAATGCTGCCGACCAGTGTCTGCCACGGAAACGCCGACAGCCCCGCCACGCCGAGCGTCACCATCGTCAGGAACGGGCCCGATTCGAGCGACATCAGCGTGTATGCGCCCACGTCTTCCGAGCGGCCGTACTGGCCCATCAACGCCATGTAGAGGCCACCGTTCGTGTCGTTCATCGCGGCGACCACGGCGAGCGTCGAGATGCCCGCGAACAGGCCCGACGACACCGGCTGCTCGCCGATCAGATGACCCAGAACCACGCCCACGATCACGGCCGCGCCGACCTTCGTGACGAGCAGCGCGCCGCCTTTCTTCATCAGATACGGCGTCGCCTTCACGTCGATGCTCGCGCCCATGCACACGTAGAACACGGCGAGAATCGGCAGCGCGCCCGTGAACAGCGCATTGGTGAACGAACCGAAGAACTTCGGCATGCCGGGCAGGAACGTCGCCACCAGCGAGCCGATGAGCAGCGGCACGATCATCATGCCGCCGGGAACGCGCTCGATCGAGCGTTTGATGGGGATTTGAACCATGCGAGTCTCCTGGCTTTATTTGGGCAATGCGCTGGGTTCCGCGTGCTGTCGCGGTTTTGATCGAAATAATCACGATTCGATCGAATCGATCAGTTTGCAGTGTAGCCCCTCTCATCGGTTTGCGCAAACCGATCAACCATTTGAGCAAACCGATCATTTCGAGACGGCGCTAGATTGCTCGACCCCGTGGTGCCCGGTTCCGTCGCATCCGTTGCGCCACCTCCTTTCGCCCAGCAAAAGCGAAAACCGCGACGCGCCTTCCGGCACGTCGCGGTTTCTGGAAGTACAGCGTTCGATTACTGCGCCTTGGCAGCCGCCTCGATGATCGCATTCGCCACCGCTTCGGGCTTGCTCAGCATCGGCACATGGCTGCTCTCGACGTGCGTCACTTTCGCCTTGATCTGCCCCGCCATCGCGTTTTGCAAGCGCGGATCGATCATGCGGTCATGATTCGCGACGACGTAGTACGTCGGCTTCGTGTGCCATGCAGCGTCCGTCACCTTGTCGTCGGTCGCACCGGCGAACCACGGACCTTGCGTTGCCGCGACCACGCGCTTTTGCGCCGGGCTCAGATCCTGCGCGAAGTCGTCGTCGATTGCTTTCGGCGACAGCGTCAGGAAGTTGCCCGAATCCTTCTGCAACTCGCTCGCCCAGGCGGGCGCGGGTTTGCCTTTGAGCATGTCGTTGATCGACTGGCCGCTGTCGGGTGCGAAGGCGGCCACGTAGACGAGCGCCTTCACCTTGTCGTCATTGCCCGCCTGGCTGATCACCGCGCCGCCCCACGAATGGCCGACCAGCACCACGGGACCGTTCTGCGCGTCGATCGCACGCTTCGTCGCGGCAGCATCGTCGGCAAGCGAACTCAGCGGATTCTGCACGGCGACCACATGTAGGCCGCGCGCTTCGAGTAGCGGAATCACCTTCTCCCAGCTCGAACCGTCGGCGAACGCGCCGTGCACCAGCACCACGTTCTTGCCCTTCAGGTCCTGCGGCTGGGCAGCCTGCGCCGCGTGCAACGACAGCACCGAACCGGCCAGCATGACGGAAGCGATGCACTTTCTGATAAGCGAATTCATGAGCGATGTGTCCTTGATGTGTCGCCGATATCCAGCGAGAGGAGCGAAGCATCGCAAACGCCGCCGGCGCCTGCTATCGGTCAAATGACCGATCTCGCGCGCGGACACGCGGGGTATAGTGGGGCTCGACAATCGACCGCTCTACGCACTCATGCAGACTTCGCCGGCCCCCGCCGTTCGCGTGTTCGATGCCGTGAAGGCGCTCGCCTTCATCGGCGATCTGAGCATGGGACAGCCGACCGATCATTCTGTCCGCACTGCCTGGCTCGCGGTGCGCCTCGCGCGCGCCGCCGAACTCGACGCCCCCACCGTCATCGCCGTATGCGAGGCTTCGCTGCTGCGCTGGTCGGGCTGCACCGCGAATGCAGCGGGCTTTGCGGAAGCGACCGGCGACGACATCGCAAGCCGCGAAGCGATGCTCGCGCTCAAGCCCGATTGGGCAGGACCGATCGACATGCACGCCGATCTCGGCGCCGTCATCACGCCGCTCGCACGCATCCATTGCGAAGTGTCGAGCGAAGCGGCGCGCATGCTCGGTCTCGGTCAAGACACGGAGGCCACGTTGCGGCATGTGTTCGAATCGTGGGATGGCAGCGGCTCGCCCGATCACCTTGCGGGCAGCGCAGTGCCGACCAGCGTCTTCATCGTGGCCCTCGCCGGCGAGTTGGAGATCTTCTCGCGCACGTACGGCATCGAACGGGCCCGTGCGCTGATCGGCCAGCGCGCCGATTCGCGCTATCCCGACAAGCTCGCGCATCTCGCCGTCCGGCTCGCGGCGGATTGGCTCGATGAACTCGAACACGCGGACGCGGCGTCCATCGATGCCGCGCTATTGACGCCGCACATGAGCGACGTCACGCCCGTCGAACTGGTCGCCGACATCATCGATCTGAAACTGCCGTGGATGACGGGCTATTCTCGCAGCGTCGCGGCGACGGCTGCGTCGTGCGCCGCGCGCCTGGCGCTCGATGCGAACGCGCAGAATCGCCTGTATTG
The DNA here is from genome assembly GCF_017104565.1 of Paraburkholderia sp. Tr-20389. Taxonomy (GTDB): domain Bacteria; phylum Pseudomonadota; class Gammaproteobacteria; order Burkholderiales; family Burkholderiaceae; genus Paraburkholderia. Next base: position 577,159 of record NZ_JAAGPD010000001.1, read on the forward strand.
CGCGGGACTGGTTCACGGCATGGGGCGCGCGGCCGTGCCGAATCCGATCTGGGACACGCCGTCGCGGCTGTCGCAAGCCGCGTGGGAGAAAGTGCGTCTCGTGCCGTACTGGACCTCGCGTGCGGGCAGGCAGACGGGCACACTTGCCGAAGCCGCCGAACTCGGCTCGCACGCGTATGAACGGCTCGATGGTTCGGGGTATTTTCGTGGCGCCGCGGGTGCGGCATTGCCGGTCGAAGCGCGCATTCTGGCCGCGAGCGCGACATGGGTCGCACTGCGCGCGGCGCGTCCGTGGCGCGCTGCGCTGACGGACCACGAGGCCGCGAAGCTGATACAGGAAGAAGCAGCACAGGGACGCTACGATGCCGGCGTGGTCGATGCACTGATCGACGCAGGACCGTCGCAGCGCCGCGTCATCAATCCGCGCGCGCACAATGCGCGCCTGTCGGCGCGCGAAATCGACGTGCTGCGCGGCATTTCGCAGGGCGCGAGCAACAAGGAAGTCGCCCGCGATCTGTCGTTGAGTCCGAGCACCGTGCGCACGCATGTCGAAAGCGTGTTTCGCAAGCTCGATTGCTCGACGCGCGCGGCCGCCACGCTCAAGGCGCTGGCGCTCGGATTGCTGTGACGCGCTCAGGCGGCAGCGATGACCTCGATGCGCAGCGCCTCGCCGCCCGCCGCGATCTCCAGCAGGCGATCCACGTTCGGATGCGCGCCCGGACGATTGCGCGCGTCGGCCGTGTGCTCGGCGAACACGGCGAGACCATGCTCCGCAGCCTTCGCGTCGAGCGTGCCGAAAGCTTCGCGCAAATAGTGGTACACGGCGAGCGAGCCCTGCTTGCCCGGCTTGTTTTCGATGCTCGCGACCACGGCGCCCTTGCGGTCGACGAGATCGATACGCTCGATACCGTCGATGCCCGGCAGTTGCGCGAGGTTGTCCTTGAATACGTTGCCCGGTTGAATCACTGAAAACTCCATCGTTCGGAAAATGACTGGCGGGCCGTATCTTATCCGATTGCCCGCGCAGCCCGCGTTGTTCACCATGTCATGGCCCGCTGCATGGGATTTTCACGCAGCTTTCCATTTCGGACACCAATGGAAAAACGCGCGTCGTTTACCTCGTCAGCAATATTGTCAGATCGAAGTTAAAATTGCCCGCTTGAATTCCGTCCGTATAGCGAGTGCGCCCGACAGTTGCCGCGCACCGGCCGCATTGCCTTCATCGAGGGCAGATCACCGAGTCAGTAGCAAGGAACGACGTCAATGACAGGCGCAGACTTGTCCAGCATGCTGCCCGACATGCTTCCGAGGTTATGGGCTTTCGCATTGCGCATTTCCGGCGATCAGCACGACGCCGAAGATCTCGTGCAGCGCGCGTGCGTGCGCGGGCTGGAACGCGCGCATCAGTTGCAGGCGGACACGGCGCCCCTCAGCTGGATGTTTTCGATCGTGCATTCCACGTGGATCAACGAGCTGCGCGCGCGTTCGGTGCGCAGCCGTTCAAGCATGGAATGGGACGACGACTTCCTCGAAACGGTTGAAGACCCGTCGGCGCGCACGCCCGAACAGATCACGATGAACGCGCAGATCATCGAGGCCGTGCAGCGTCTGCCCGAAGCGCAGCGCGTGGTGATGCTGCTCGTGGCCGTCGAGGGCCTCAGCTACAGCGAGACGGCGCAAGCGCTGGACGTGCCCATCGGCACCGTGATGAGCCGGCTGTCGCGCGCGCGTCAGGCGATCGGCGCGCTGTTCGCGGGCAAAGCGGCCCCGTCGCTGAAAATGGCCGCACTCGGCAAGGACTCGGCGTCATGAAAGTAGACGACCTCATGCTGATGGCCTACGTCGACGGCGAACTCGATATCGAGGAACGCCGCGAGATCGAACGCGAGCTGGATGATTCGCCGGAACTCGCGGAGCGCATCGAACTGTTCCGTGCATCGAGCCTGCCGTTTCACGACGCCTTCACGCAGCAGAAGCTGCCGCCCGTGCCCGAATCGCTGACGCGCAAGATCGCCGAACTTTCACGCACGCATGCAAGCGCAACATCGCCCGTGCCGCCCGGCCCCGCCGCCGATCCGGCCGCGAACGATGCCGTCGCACCCGCCAGCGCCGGCACACCGCCGTCCGCGCCGATCCGTTCACGCATGCGCTTTTCCGCGCCGTGGCTCGCGGTCGCGTTCGTCGCGGGCGTGTTCTGCTGCGGTATCGGGTTGCGTCTGACGCCTGGCCTGCTGCTGGGAAGCGAAAGCACGACGGTTGCGTCCGCACAGCCCGCTTCGCCATGGGTGATGGCGGCAGCGGGCTACCAGGCGCTCTATTCGCGCGACACGGTCGCCGCCACGACGGACCCGTCCGTCTCGGCAAAGACGGTCGCCGATATCCACGAGATCGACGGGCTGCCCGTGCGCGTGCCCGATCTCAGTGCGCAAGGCCTGACGTTCAAGCGTATCCAGCGTCTGCGCTTTCACGACAAGCCGCTCGTGCAGATCGTCTATCTGCCGAAATCGGGCGGCCCCGTCGCGCTGTGCGTCGTGAAGGATGCGAAGCCGGATCAGTCGATCGCGCAACAGAAGATCGACGACATGAACGTCGTCACATGGCGGCAGTCGGAACTGAGCTATGCGCTGATCGGCTCGCAGGGGCAGGTCGATCTCGACAGGCTCGGCAAGATGATCGCCAATCGCGATGTCGACGCGATGTTCAGCCGCGTGTCGGTGCCGGAGCATTCCGTGGCGAGCTGACATTGCAGCGGCGCGCGGATTTGCCTTCGCGCGCACGCACGTCAAATCGGCACATTGACCCTATTGGGCGAGCAGAACGTTATACTGGATAGCCAGCTAGCTGTGACATCGCCGTGACATGATCCCCATTCGTGTTGCGGCACTTCCGACCAGGGCCCGAGCGTATGAATGTCGACGATACCGTGCTGATGGCGTATGTCGACGACGAACTGTCGCCGCAGGAACGTCAGCAGATCGAAGACGAACTCCGCGCACACGCGGAGCTCGCGGACAAGGTCGCCCTCTTCAAGGCGTCGCGCCTGCCGTATCGCGAGGCATTCGCCGAACAAAAGCTGCCGCCTGTACCCGACAGCCTCGTCAAACGTGTCGACGATCTGCTGCGCGCGCATACGGAAGCGGCGAAGCGCGTCACGGCGCCGTCGCCAGCCGCGCAAGACACGAACGAATCCGTAGCGAACGACGCCGTCATCGGACACAGCGCGCAATTGCCGCCGTCCGCGCCCGTGCGTTCGCGTCTGCGTATCGCACCTGCGTGGCTGGCCGTCGCGTTTGTCGGCGGCGCATTCTGCTGCGGCGTCGTGCTGCGGCTTGCGCCCGGCGTCGGCTTCAATCCGGGCGGCAACGCGCCAAGCAATGCGGCCACGGTCGCGTCGTCGACGATGGGCTCGCTGCCGTGGGTGCAGGTCGCGGCGAGCTACCAGCAACTGTATTCGCGCGACACCGTCTCGCACATGTGGCCCGATGTATCCGACGCGCAAAGCACCGTCGACGAAATCCGCACGGAAGACGGCATCGCGCTGCGTGTGCCCGATCTGAGCAAAGCGGGACTGCGCTTCATCCGCGTCCAACGCCTGAAGTTTCATGGCCGTCCGCTCGTGCAGATCGTTTATCTGCCGCAAAAAGGCGACCCCGTCGCGCTGTGCGTGATCAAGGAAGACAAGGCGGACCAGTCCGTCGCATCGCAGCGCATCGACACGATGAACGTCGTCACGTGGCGCGAGTCGAAGCTGGGCTATGCGCTGATCGGCGCATCCAGCAACGGCGATCTTGCACCGCTTGGCAAAGAGATCGCCGGCCGTCATTTCGATCCACTCTTTGGTTCCGTTTGATGCAGCGTGCGCGATGGTGTGTCGTCGCGCGCGCCGCATGTGCCGTCGATTCATGTCCAGATTTCCCTTTCGCACTGTCGCGGGCGGCGCGCTCGCCGTCGTTACGCTAGGCACCTTCGCGGGCGCTTACGCCATCACGCATGGTTTCGCGGGCCTGCTCGGCACGCAGCCTTCGGCGACGCAGATCATCGACCGCTTCGAATCCGTGTCGGGCAAGCACGCCGGCTTCCGGCGCAATCACGCGAAAGGCGTGTGCGTCACCGGCTATTTCGACAGCAACGGCAACGCCGCGCCGCTCTCGCGCGCAAGCGTGTTCGCAGCGGGCCGCTCCCAGGTGGTGGGACGTCTGTCGATCGGCGGCGGCAATCCGGCGCAGGCCGATGGCGCGTCGAACGTGCGCAGCCTCGCGCTGCGCATCGTGATGCCCGACGGCAGCGAGTGGCGCACCGCGATGAACTCCGCGCCGATCTTCCCCGTGCGCACGCCCGAAGCGTTGTTCGACATGCTCGCGGCGTCGCGCCAGGCGCGCGAAACGACCACGTACGGCAGCGACGCAGGCATGGATGCCTTCATGAAAGCGCATCCCGAAACCGCGCGCTTCGAGCAGTGGCAGCACGAGCATCCGCCGTCGTCGGCTTTCGGCAATGCTGCCTATTACAGCGTGTCGGCGTTCCGGCTGATCGATCGCGACGGTCGCGTGCAGAACGTGCGCTGGCGTGTCGAACCCGACGATGCCTATGTACCGCTCGCCGATGCGCAGAAACACGACAGCGATTTTCTCGAACGCGGCCTCGCTGAACGTCTGCAACAAGGCTCGCTTCGCTGGCATATGGTGATCACGCTCGCGCAAGCGGGCGACGTCACCAATGATTCGACGCGTCAATGGCCCGCAAACCGCACCCAGATCGACGTGGGAACGCTCGTCGTGCAACGCGAAGAAGCGCAGATCGACGGTCCATGCCGCGACATCAGCTTCGATCCGCTGACGCTGCCTGACGGTATTGCGCCGTCCGACGATCCATTGCTCCACGCACGTTCCGCTGCGTATGCGGAATCGCATGAACGGCGCGTGCGTGAAGAGCAACACTACACGGCACGACGATAGCCGCAGATCGCCCACATAGTGAGCGGCCTCGTTTTATCGAACGCCGCTTCGTCCTCGCAGAGTATTTTCTTCACGCATGAGCGCAACACGATGCCCACCGCATCGTACGTCGTGCCGCAACCGCTTGTCCCGCAAGCGTTTTTCGCATGCCATCCATCTTCTTCGCGCGATTGGGAATCGGATGGAATAGTCCCTTGCTATCAGGTGTTGTGTATTGGAGAGCGCTACAAACGAAACGGCGCCCACGACCAGAACCACGGGGGATATCGGCGCATCGGCCGCGCCGCGATGGCTATGGAGTACACATGCGAATTGCCTTATTCACTTTCAGCGACGTACTGTTCAAGCAGATCAGCGAAGGTTTCGAGCAGAACGGCACGTCATGCACGCGTTTCACCGACGAGCTTTCGCTGATCCGATTCCTGCAACGCGACTCGGCGGCGCTCGTCATCTTCGATGCAACGCAGAGCCAGATTCCCGCGCTCGCGACGCTCGAGTGGCGCAGTTGCCATTTCCGCACCGATCTGCCCGTGATGATGATCGGCCGCGCGTGGGACAGCGCGGCGGTGATCGATGCGCTGGATGCGGGCGTCGATGAAGTCGTGATCGGCACCGCGAACGTCGACGAGATCATGGCGCGCGCGCGGCGCGTGATTACGCGCTGCCGCGGCTCGCGCATGGTCGACCGGCTGACGGTGGCGGGCTATACGATCGACCGGACGGCGCGCACGGTGAGCTTCGGCGGACGAAAGGTTTCGCTGACGGCGCGCGAACTGAGCCTCGCGTGGTTGCTGTTCATGAACGCGGGCACGCTGATGAGCCGCGAACAGCTGGCGCACGCCGTGTGGGGCAAGGACGCCGATCTTGCGGGCCGCTCGCTCGAACAGCACATCTACAAGCTGCGCTCGAAGCTCGCACTGGACAATCGCGACGGGTCGCAGCTGAAGACGGTGTACTCGCTCGGCTATGTGTTCGTCGCGCGCTCGCAGGAAGCCGTCGAGTGTCAGGAACCCGTCGCCGCGTGAAGCGGTTGCGCGCTCATGCGAAGTCGACGCAATCATGGAAAGATCACACGGAGTGGACGAATGCGGCCCGCGCGGCACACGATGCACGCGCCCGACGATGCGGCAACCCGCCCGCAACGAATGCCCGTTCGCCATGCCCGCAGTATCCCGTGCACCTTGCAGCGCCCGGTTCGCCTCGCGCCCGTTCACGCATGCGAAGCGCCACTCGAGCCCTTCGCGCATGCGTCAACGGCGTGCGAAAGCGGCAGTGCTCACGCGAGAATCTGATTCAGATAGCCGAGACGCGACGCCATCTGCGGATCGGACGGCTGTTCGAACGCGTTGCAGAATGCCTGCGTCGCGGCCTGCGCGCTGTTCGTGCCCTTCACGGCGGCGATTGCGCCCGCTTGCGACGTCTGCAATTCCTGCTTCAGGTAGCCGTAGTTCGCGGCCTCGCTCGACGGATCGAGATTGTGCTGGCGCGCATAGTCGATCAAGCCCTGCTTGCGCGTGCCGCCCCATTGCGCGATACCGTAGCCGTTCGCGTTGTCGTCGGCCATGTTGGAGCCAGGCGAGCCGATCTTGCCGCCCTGGTTGATGCCCGAGTTCATGCCACCGCTCTCGTGCCACAGATTCGCGACGATGCCCGCCGCCTGGTTCTTCGTGAGCCCGAAATCCTTTTGCAGATTGCTGACATAGGCATCGGCGACCTGCTTGCTTTGCGCGGACGACAGCGCCTGCGTTTGCGGTGCGGTGCTGAGACCTTCGGGTGCTGCGCCGGGTGACGATGTGCCGCTGTTCGCCGACGGCGCCGTCGACGTGGATCCCGGCGTGCTCATGCCGCCGTTGCCCGCTTCACCACCCGCAGGCGCTGCATTGCCTGGCATCGCCGTGAAATTGTCGTAGCCGCCGAGGGGCGAGCCCGACGCTGCACTCGCAGATTGCCCGCCTGCACCGCTTTGCGCGCCCGTGCCTTCAGGATCGCCGAGCATGGCGGCGAGATCGGCGAGGAACTGCGACACCGGGTTGCCGTTGCCCGCCGCCGCGCCCGATGTCCCCGCGGCTTGCCCCGCGCCGTTGCCGTCGATCAGCTTCGCAATGTCGTTCAGCAGATTCGCGATCGACGCATCCTGCGACGAGCCGTTGCCCTGCATGCCCGAAACGGGCGACAGCCCCGATACACCACCCACGCCGTTGAAAAGAGAAAGAGAGTTCATCCGAGTCCTCTGAAGAGATGGCCGTCCAGGTAGCGTCACGATACGGGCCACGCCGCCGACGTATCGCGCAGGGTACGAAGCCAGATGCGCAAACGCGAAAGCGCGATTCACCGCCGCGTGCTTCGCATGCCGGTAGTGCTGCTTCGCGTTGCGTGGGCATCGCATGGATGACGGAACGTATCCTCGTTCGCATCGCCTTTCGCTCGACAAGGAGCACGTTCATGCGCCTATCCCGACGCGCCATCGTTGCGCTATCGATCGCGCTTTCCGCCATCGGCGCTCACGCGCAGAGCAACGTCAGCGAGGGCTTGCTGCGCGTGAATGCCGACGACGACCGGATCGCGGCGCGGCGACTGGACGAGGCACGCGCGGAACAAAGACGCCTGGACGAACATCGTGAAGAAGCACATCGAGAAGACGCGCATCTCGAACAGGAACGGCTCGCGGAAGCACGGCGCGAAGCGCGCATCGACGCATATAACGCGTGGCTGCAGCGCTGGCACGAATCGCGAACGATCGAAGCCACGACGCCATGACGATCGACCACGCACGTCTTCGTGCAGCGCGCGTCGCAGGTTCGTTGCTGCTCGCATCGTCGGCACTCGCGGCGCTTCCCGCGCACGCCGACTGCTTCGACGACGCAGCAGCGTGGCAGCATCTGAATCCTCTCGTGCTGCGCGCGATCGCGTGGCAGGAATCGCACAACAACGCCGACGCGACGCATGCGAACGCAAACGGCTCGATCGACTATGGCGTGATGCAGATCAATTCGATCCACCTGCCCGAACTCGCACGCTACGGCATCCGCCGCGATGCGCTGATGGTGCCGTGCAAGAACGTCTATATCGCAGCGTGGCATCTGCGCAAACAGGTGGTCCGCTATGGCAACACGTGGACAGCCGTAGGCGCTTATCATTCGGCGACGCCCGCACTGCGCGACGATTACGCGCGCCGCATCGCCGCGATCATCGACGGCTGGTTGCGCGATCCCGCGCGCTCGGTGCCTGTGACAGCGGCATCGCTTGCCGCACGTTGAGTCCGCGACACGGCGCGCCCGACGTATCTCGCGCGCCGCATCGCCTTGCATCGATCAGACGTCGTTCTTCTGATTCAGGTCGCCCGACGACACCGACACCTGCGACGCATCGAACACCTGGTTGCCGCCGTCGCCCGTTTCCGGCTTCGTGAAGCCGCCCTTGCCGAACACCTGCGCGAGGCTCATCTTGCCGTCGCTGCGTCCTGTTTCGAGAATCGCCGCTTCCTTCGTTGCGCCGGAGTTGAGCGAGACCGAACCGTCCGCGCCCATATGGCCGACGTTGTTGCCGCTCGCGTTGTACAGGTTGCCTTGCGAGTCTTCCTGCAGATGCAACGCGTCCCCGCCCGCCTTGCTGTTGATCTTGATGTTGTGCATGCCCTGGCCGGCAGCGCCGAGACCGTTGTCGCCGGCCGTCGTGCCGACGGGCGAGCCGCTCGTCGAGCCAGTCGGAGCGCCCGCCGAAGGCATGCCGCCCGGCTGACCGCCCATCGACGTCGCCGGGTTTTGCGCTCCTTGCGCTCCTTGCGCTCCTTGCGCTCCTTGCGCTCCTTGCACGCCTTGCTGTCCGCCCAGCACGCCGGCCAGATCCTTAAGGAACTGGCTGACGTTATTCGAGCCGCCTGCGTTGTTCTGCTGGCCGTCGATCAGTTGCGACAGGTCTTGCAGCAACTTGCCGACATCGCCGCCCTGCCCCGGCACCGCTTGCGCCGAACCGCCCGTCATGCCGCCGACGGGCGTGTAATTCACCGGGTTGAGAAAGGATTGGGTAATGGAGTTCATCGAATTCTCTCTGGTTAAAAAAGAAGACGAACCGGCGATCTTTGCCCGATCCCGATTCAGTGTCGACGATAGAGCGATGCGGGCAAGCGTCGCCCGCGCAGCGCGAAGCTGCGTGGCGCGTCGCGAATGACAGCGTGAATCGCCGCATGCAGCGCATCGAAACGTCACGGGCGTTCTTCATCGACACAACAAAACGGCACGCTTCGGCAAGCGGCACGACGCTTCGCGCATGCAAAGCCCAGAAGGCACTGGCGTACGCAGAATGCAGTGTCGGGCATGTGCCCGCTATCGTTCGTCAACTGTTCATGCGAGGCCGCCATGTCGAATCTTCAATGCAGTCCATCCGTGCTCAACGCGATGATGTCCGTGTTCTCAGGCGGCATGCGCATCGGCGCCATGCCGGAGCTGCACGACGTACTCGGCGCGTTGCGCGCATGGCAGCCGGACAGCCCGCTCGCCGACGTGTGCGAAGCGCGTCTGCTGATCAATCAGACCGAGTGGCGCGAAGCGGCGAACCTGCTGCGCCATGTCACGAGCCGTCATGCGAATCTCCCCGTCGTGTCGGCGCTGTACGCACTGTGTCTCTACATGCAGCATGACGACGAGTGGCGCCGCGCCGCAGTGGAAGCCGTCGACACGAACAACGACACGGCCATCGCAATCGTCGCGCGCTTTCTGAACGTGCCCGGCGACGACGCCGCGAGTGTTCACGGTCCCGATCTGTCGACTCGCGTGCTGTCGGCGATCGAAACGAGCCGCGCGCTCGAACACAGCTGATCGTGATGAATGCAGTTTCATTCACACGCGCAGCGACGACAGCCGGCGCGTCGGCGCTGATTCTGCTGGGTGCGGGATGCGCCACTGCACCGCAAGCCGTGCCTCAAACGGCCTTGCCGCCTGCGTTCGAACCTGGACAAGGCGAGTTACCCGACAGCACATTGCATGCACAGGGCGACATGCGCTACGTTTGCTCGCGGATGGACTCAAGCGCGCCACCGGCCGATTTCTCCGCATTGACGTGGCAGCCCGTCGGCACGCTCGCGCGGCTTTTCGACGACACAGGTCACGCCGTCGCGCTCGTCACACCCGAAGGCTATTACTCCGCGTATGACGGCAGCTATGTCGTCGCACGCGTGACAAACACCGTGCAGCCCGATCCGCAGACACTGCCGTGGACACGCGAAACGATCCGCTTCACGGCGGCATCGTCGAAGGGAGACGGACGTTTCGCACGAACGGCAGCGATCGTGCGCGCGCATACGATCGGCGGTCTGGCACCCGGCAGTTCATGCGATCAGGAAGGCACGAGCCTCGCGGTGCCCTATTTCGCGACGTATCTGATCTATCGGCATGCGGATGCAGATACCAGCGCCGCAGCCCCTCGCACGACGCCCATCGGCATCACGGCGCCGTAACGCAATCGCCGCTCACATCGAAGACAGAAGAAAAACCCAGCGCCGTTCGTTCCACCGAACTACACTCGAATCCGCATCCCCACCCAACGGCTCATTCCCCTAACGAGGAGCACGCCCGTCATGGATACGGACCCGAAACGGATCGTCGTGATCGGCGCCGGTTTTGCCGGCCTGTGGAGCGCGCTCGGCGCCGCGCGCAAGCTCGATGAACTGCGCGTGCCAAGCGATCACATCGAAGTGGTCGTCATCAACGGCACGCCGTATCACAGCATTCGCGTGCGCAACTACGAGCAGCCGCTCGACGACACGCTCGTGCCGCTTGCCGACGTACTCGATCCCGCCGGTGTGCGGCACATCCCGGGCACGGTCCGCTCGATCGAGCCGCACAACCGCCGCGTCGGCTACGACACCGACGAAGCACCTGCGCAATGGCTCGAATACGATCGCCTGATTCTTGCAGCGGGCAGCGCGCTGGTTCGCCCTGCGATCCCCGGATTGCACGAGTTCACTTTCGATGTCGACACGTTTCAGGGCGCGGCGCGCCTCCACGCTCACCTGCTCGAACTATGCGACCAACCGCCGTCGCCGGGACGCTTCACCGTCGTCGTGGTCGGTGCAGGACTGACGGGAATCGAACTGGCCGCCGAATTGCCCGCGCGCTTGCGCAGCGTCGCAGGCGAGCATCAAAGCGACACGATTCGCGTGATACTTGCCGACCGTTCGCCCAGAATCGGCCAGGCGATGGGCGGCGCGCAGCCTGTGATCGAAGAAGCGCTCGTCGCCCAAGGCATCGAGTTGCTGCCCGGCGTGTCGCTGGATCGCGTGACGTGCGACAGCGTGCAATTCGCGGGAGGCAAGCTAATCGATGCAGGAACGGTCGTCTGGTGCGGCGGCATGCGCGCAAGTCCATTGACGGCGCAATTCCCGGTGACGCTCGATCCGTTCGGACGTGTTCCCGTCGATGCATTCCTGCGCGTCGACAATGTGCCGGGCGTGTTCGCAGCGGGCGATTGCGCGCGCCTCCTGATCGACGGCGAACGGCCATCCGTGATGTCGTGCCAGCATGGCCGTCCGATGGGGCGTTTCGCGGGCCACAACGCCGTCTGCGATTTGCTCGGTCTCGACATGCTGCCGCTCGGCATTGACTGGTACACGACCATTCTCGACCTCGGCCCCTGGGGTGCCGTGTACACGGAAGGCTGGGAGCGGCGCCTCGCCTCGCAGGGCGCCGCCGCCAAAGCGACCAAACGCACGATCAACTGCGAGCGCATCTATCCACCGCGCAACGGCAGCCGCGCCGACCTCTTCGCAGCCGCGGCGCCCGTCGTGCAGGCGCCGCCGTACACGGTTCGCGACGCGGACTGAGATCGACTGGAACGCGCCGCGCTCAGAACTCGATCACGCGCGGCGTGAGCAACACGAGCCGCTCCATATGGCTGCTTTGATGCGTGCGCGAGCGGAACAGCGCGCCCAGCACGGGAATCTTCGACAGCACGGGCACGCCCGTATTCAGATTCGAGTCGTTGTCGACGCGATAGCCCGCGATCAGCAGACTCTGTCCTTCCGACACGACGGCCTCGGTGTTGATCTCGCTCGTGCGGATCTCGGGAATGTCCTTCACGCTGTTGCCGGTCGGCTGGCCGTCTTCGACGTGCACCTGCAGCTTGATCTGCTGCGCGCCGTTCGCATCGACGACCATGGGCAGCACGCGCAGCGTATTGCCGACCTGCACGCTGAACAGATTGCTCGACGTGAAGCCCGAGACCGGGATGAAGAACTGCGTCTTGTTGTTCATCACCGCTTCGACGTTGTCGAGTGTCGCGACCTTCGGGCTGGCATCGATGCGCGCGAGGTTGGTCTGTTCCAGCGCATCGATTCGCGTGAGCAGATAGCGGCCCGCGTCGCCGACCACGGCCGTCAACGAGCCCCCCGTCGGCGTCGCTGTCGCGACCAGATTGCCCGCCGTATCGATCGACGAAAACGTCGGGCTCACGGTGCCGTTGAAGTTGTTCGCGTTGTTGCTGCCGCTGCCCGTCTGGAAATCGAAGTGGCTCGAATGCGCGTGCCAGTCGACGCCCAGCTGCTTGAGCGCGCCGTCGTCGATTTCGATGATGTGCGCTTCGATCTCGACCATCCTGCGCTTCACGTCGAGCCGGTCGATCAGTTGCTGATACTGGCCGACGCGATCGGGCAGATCGCGGATCAGCACGGAATTGGTCCGCGCGTCGGCCTGGATCACGGGCAGCGACCCAGCGCCGTCCGGCACGGCCGCCGTCGCCGAACGGCCGCCGCCCTGACCGCCGGATCCGCCGCCCTGATTGCCGCCTGACGTGCCTCCATAGCCGCCGCCCGGCATCGCGCCGACCGGCCCGCCGCCCGCCGCCGCCACGCCGGCGAACACATCGGGCAGCGGCGGATTCACACCATTGCCGTTATACGGCGAGCCGCCGTTCGTGCCGCCCTGCACGTCCGCGTAGGGACTGACCTGTTGCAGGTTCGCCGTGCCGTCCGTCGAGCCGCGCGACGTGCCCTGCTGGTCGCTGTCGCGCTCCGGGTGATAGAGGCTCGCCAGCACGTGGGCGACGCCCGGCACGACTTGCGTCTTGCCGTTCACGGTGATCGTATGGTCCGCCGCCCAGCCGTAGCGCAACGCATAGGCGCGCACTTCGCTGCCCGTGCGGCGGTTCGCGTTCTGGTCGAGGCGCGCGGCCACTTCGTCGACGAGCTGGATCAGCCGGTGCGGCCCCGTGATCAGCGCGACGCCTTGCTCGGGGTCGTAGACGATCGGGAAGCGGTCCGTGTCGAGTCCGATCTGCTTGAGCGTCGCGCGCAGGCTCTGCGTGCCGGCGAAGTCGAGCTTGATCACTTTGGTGGTCACGTCGTCGGCGGTGCTGATGGACAGCACGCTGCCGTCGTAGAACCACACGAAGCCGAAGGTGGCCGCCATCGTGTCGATGAACCTGCGCGGCGGCAGATCGAAGCGTCCCGACACCGTCCCCTGCACGTTCGGCGCGATCGTCGCGATGATGCCCTGGCTCGCGGCGAAGTCGCGCAGCACGTCTTTCAGGTCGCGGCTTTCGACCGAAATATGCACTTCGCCGGGCCGCCACGAGATCGGTGCGGCATGGCCCGCGTTGAGGCTCATCATCAACAGGGCGGCCGCGATCGCGCGGCGACGGAAGGTGAGTTTCATGTTCGACGCTCAGGATAGGTGTAGTTCTGGCGATGTATGTTCACAACGGGCTCAGCGATTCAACGTATCGGAAGGCGACTCGTTGAACTCGCGGCGATAGCTGTTGACGAGCGTCGAGCGGTTGCTGACGCCCCACTTCACGGCCGTCGCGAGGATGCCCTGTTCGTGCGCGCTGTCGTCGGCTTCGAGGTCCGCGCGAATGCGCTCCATGCGCAGCCGGCGGATGATCTCCGTCGGCGTCGAACCGAGGCTGGCCTTGAATGCGCTTTGCAGCGCGCGATCCGTCACGCCGATCTGCGCGGCGATCTCGCGGATCGACAGATCCTTCCGTTCGAGGTTGTCGAGCAGATAGCGATACGCGCGGCGGTAACGCGCGGGCAGACGCGTGCCGATATCGTCGAGTTGTTCCGGCGCTCGCGCGATGCGCTGGCCGTAACGTGCAAGCGCGCCCGCTTCGTCGCGGATGCAATTGACGGCGGCCAGCGCATAACGCGTGTACACCTCCAGCGATTCGCTGCTGCGCCCCTGAACATGACGCAGCTTCGCGAGGCAGTACAGATACTCGAGTTGCCGGTGGCTCTGCGGCATGCGCACTTCGGCCGTCAGCAGCGTGAGCATCGACTCCGCCAGCGACGACGCACCGCCCGCGAGACTCGCAAGCACGATCTCGATGCGCACCGCGCTCTGATAGTTCTGGATGCCCTGCTTGCCCGCCCAGTCGGCGTGCGCGAGCATCTGCTGCTGCGCGTCGCGTTCGCCGCCCGCGAGTTGCGCCAGCCGATCGAGAAACTCGACGCGCCCACGCAAGAGCGGATCGACGATCGCGCCCGTCAGCATGCGCAGCGCGGCGGGCCGCTGCGGCGCCACACGCGGCGCGGCGTCGCCCGTCAGGCCCACTTGCCAGTAGATATGATCGGAGAGCGCCGCGCGCGAACGCAGCGTGCTTTGCGCCTCGACATCGAAGCGCACGGTGCTCAGCAGGCGCTGCCAGCCGTCGGCGTTGGGCAGCGTGTCATCGTTCGAGGTCGCCTCGTCGAGCAGGTCTTCGAGCGTATCGAGCACGGCATCCGCATCGCGCAGACGGCCCACGCAGAACAGCACGCCGAACGCGCCGAACAGCGCGTCGAGCCGCAGCGCCGCGCTCGCCTGCGGATGATCGGCGATCTGCATGAAGCACGACATCGCCGTGCCGTAGCGGTAGCGAAACAGCGCCTGCCAGCCGGCATTGCGGCACGACGCGAAGCGCATGCCGTCCTTGTCGTCGCGCATGCGCTTTTGCGCTTCGCGGAACGAGTCGTCGGCATCGACCTCCATGCCGAGCGACAATTGCAGGTCGCCTTGCAATTGCAGCAGCGTGGCGGGCGTCGCGTCGTCGTGCTGATCCACGAGGCGCTGCACGTGCGCGGCGGCGACCTGCACATTGCCGTTGCGGATCAGGTCGACGACATTGGCAGGCGCCGACGCCGCATTGAGCATCGACACGTACGGGAAGTAGTAGGTAACGAGCATGGCTGGTTCCGTCGGAAGGCTCGCGCAGCGATTTTGGCGACGCTGCTGCATGAGCACGTTGAAACGATCGCGACGCTTTCGAACGAAATGTCGCGGCGACGGAATGCACTGTAGCCAAACCGGAATGTGAAATTCTCAATAATCAGAGGAAAGAGTTGAGGCTTGAGTAAAGTTGAGAATGTGCGTTCGTCTCAGACAAGGACTCTCAACAAAACTCAGTTCCTTCGTGTGAGTGCGCGGGGACATCACGGCGTCACATCGTGGGGACGAGGCGTTGCGTCCCGCTTCAGATCGGTGTCGCGATCGCTCATTTGCGCAATCGCACGCACCTGTTCCTTGAAGAGCCGCAGATCGAGCTGGTCCTGCACCTGATGCACGAACAGCCCCGCGAACACGGCGAGCATCAGCACCGTCACTGCTCCCTTGATCGGCTGGCTGAGGGCGCTCAGATCGAGTTTTTGCGCAGCCTTCGACGCGAGGTTCGCGCCGAGGTCGATCAGCAGCAGCACGAGCAGCATCGGCGCGGCGAGCTTCGCGATGGTCTGCATCAGCGTATCGGTCTGATGCATCGCGAACACGCCGAGAAAATCCGTCGACATCGGCTTGGTCGACGCAACGGGCCACCAGCGATACGACTCGTACAGCGCCTCCAGCAGAAACTGCATGCCGCCGAGCGACCAGAACGCGACCGTCGCGATCTGGCCCAGCAACGTTGCCGACGGGGTCGATTGCTGCGAGAGCATGGGGTTGCTCAACTGTGCGTTGTTGAAGCCCGTCAGATTGTCGAGGTAGATGCCCGCGCCTTCCGCGACCCAGAATACGGTCGCCGCCGCGAAGCCCATCACCACCCCGATCAGCGTTTCGCGCAGCGCCGTCATCATCAGCGTGAAGCCCGTGAGCGAATCGGCGAACGACGGCGGCTGCGCAAGCGCGACGAACAGCGTGAAGCTCAGCGCGACACCGTTGCGCAAGCGCCCTTGCAGCACGCCTTCCGCCGTCGGCGGGAAGAGCGTCATGATCGCGTAGAGCCGCAGCGAGCACACGCCGAGCACGGCGAGATGCTTGAGCAGCCACGGGCCATACAGTTGCAGCAACTCGGTCATGCGCGTGCCAGGCGCGCGAGCGCCGTCTCCTCGACGTCTTCGTCTTCCGCGTCGGCGGCGATGCCGTCGAGCACGCGTTGCAGCTTGCCGATGCGCGCCTCGCACAGGTCGATGCGTCCGCGGTTCTTCGCGATCTCGCCGCGCGTGTTCGCGATCGTGGCATCGTGTGCGGCGAGTGCTTGTTGCGCCGACTTGAGTGCGTCGAGCGCGGCAGCGTGCCCGCGGTCCACTTCGTCCGCATACAGGCGAATCGCCGTCAACGTATCGATTGAAAACGGCTCGGCGCCCGCCATCATTGCGCTGATGCGCTGCCGGTACGAACGCGCCTGCGCTTCAAGTACCGACGCACGGTCGCGTGCCTGCCTTTCGCTGTCGACGAGCGGCACACGTGCCGCAATGAACTGCGCGAGCCGCGCGCGCAAGTCCTGATCGACGCGTTGACGGCGCGACACGGCACGAGACAACGCCGCTATCTGTCGCTTCGGTGCGCTCATTGCGGTGTGCTCATTGCGCGTCGCCTTGCGCCAGTTCGTGCAGCGCCGCTTCCGTTTCAGCGGGGTCCGCGTACGAGTCGGTGGGTTGCGACAGGAACGCCTTCAATGCATCGATCTTCGCGATCGCTTCATCGGCAAGTGCATTCGTACCCGGCTGGTATTCGCCGATCTGCAACAGCATGTCCACCTCGCGATGCTTCGCAAGCAGCTTGCGCAGCCGCGCAGACGACGCCATGAACTCGCGCGGCATCACCTGCGACATCACGCGCGACAGACTGCCGAGCACGTCGATGGCGGGATAACGGTTCTGCGCGGCGATCTCGCGCGACAGGATCAGGTGGCCGTCGAGCACGCCGCGCACCTCTTCCGCGATGGGGTCGCTGCCCGACTCGTCTTCGGCGAGCACCGTGTAGAGCGCTGTGATCGAACCGCGCTCGCCCATGCCCGCGCGCTCAAGCAGACGCGGCAGCTCGGCGAACACGGACGGCGGAAAGCCGCGCCGCGCGGGCGGCTCGCCCGCCGCAAGGCCGATCTCGCGGCCCGCGCGCGCAAAGCGCGTCAGCGAGTCCATCATCAGCAGCACACGCTTGCCCTCGTCGCGGAAGTGCTCGGCAATCGCCGTCGCCACATACGCGGCCTTCGCGCGCTCGCTCGATGAGCGGTCGGACGTCGCACACACGACCACGGAACGCGCCATGCCCTTCTCGCCGAGAATCAGCTCGACGAATTCGCGCACTTCGCGGCCGCGTTCGCCGATCAGCGCGATCACGTTGATGTCGCATTGCGCGCCGCGCGCGAGCATGCCGAGCAAGGTACTCTTGCCGACACCGGCCGGCGCGAAGATGCCCATACGCTGGCCCTCGGCGAGCGTCGTCATGGCGTCGATCACGCGCACGCCGGTCACCATCGGCAGCTCGATCATGCGGCGCGTCATCGGGTTCGGCGGATCGGCGAAGATCGGCCGGCTGTCTTCCGCATCGATCGGACCGCGTCCGTCCATCGGCTGCCCGAGTGCATCGATCACGCGGCCGAGAAGCCCATCGCCGACGGGCACCGACAAGGGCCGCTGCAACCCGATCACATGTGTCGCGCGCGACACTTCCGACAACTGCGCGAACGGCGACACAACGGCATGCTCGCGCGTGAAGCCGATTACCTCGCCATGCTGCAACAGCTTGCCTTGCGGCGTGCGCAGTTCGCACAGTTCGCCGAGCTTCAAGTCGATACCCGCGACCTTGATCAGCGTGCCGACCACTTCGGCGATCTTGCCCGTCTGACGCACGGGCAACAGCGAGCGGATTTCGCGTTCGATCGCGCCGCCGAGTTCGCGCAGCCCGTGTTCATGCAGACCGAACACGTCGGTCAGCGGCCTGTCTTGCAGTGAGTTCGAAACGGTGGTGTTCATCAGGTAGTCTCTGCTGGCTCGGCTTGTCCGGCCTCGATAACAGTCTGCGTTTTCAGCGACGCATTCAGCGCGCGGACGATAGCCGCACGCATCGAATCGAGTTGCGTGGACAGGCTCGCATCGACGATGCCGAGGTCCGATTCGCACACGCAGGCGCCCGGCTCCAGACGCGGATCTGCCGCGACGGCGAGCGGCACGGGCCGCCCCAGCAGGCGCAGCCTTGCTTCGAATTCGCCGAACGCCGCGCGCGCCGCGTCGAGATCGGCGGGATGCACGCTGACGCGCAGGTTCGCCGAGCCTTCGACGATACGGTCTATCGTGTCCGTCGCGCGCGCGAACAGGGCCTGCGCGCTTTCGGTGCGCACCAGTTGCTCGACAGCGAGCATCACGAGTTCGGCCATCCGGTTGCGCATGCCCATTTGCAGGCGCCGTGCGTCGGCGCTCAACGCGGCAATGCGTTCGAGCCATTGCGCCTCGCCGCGCACGACGCCTTCCGCGTAGCCCCGCAGCGAGGCTTCCTCGCGTTCTCGCGCCGCCGATGCGACGAGCGCCGCCGCTTCTTCTCGCGCCGCTTGAAGGATCTGTTCGCGTTCGATGTGCGCGGCGGCGAGTATCGCCTGTCGTTCGGCTTCGACGCGTCCATAGACGTCGTCGATGGTCGCGAGCATGCCGAAGGTCTCGCGCGGCACAATGTCGCCGACGAGGCCGACGCGCGGTTCGTCCTTGCCGTTGCCTTTTTTCGCGTCGCGCGTGGCGTGTGCATCGCGCGGCCGGCTCAGCCAGATAACCATGCGTACTCCGGCAAAAGAGGTCCGAGGCGTTCGCGCAGCAGCGCGAATGCGCCTTCGCATTCGTGTTCCGAAGGCGCTGCCGTGGTTGCGTTTGCATAAGGCAGCGCAAAGCGCAGCAGCATTCGCTGCCCGCCGACGCGCGGCAGCAACGCCAGCCCTTCGAGCGCGAGTTCATCCGCATCCAGCGAGCCGAGCGCGCGCATGCCGGCAAGCTCGCGGGTCGCATCGGCGAGCGAAGGCGCTTCCGGTACGGACTTGCCCAGCAGATCGTCGAGCGCGCAGCCGGTCCATTCCGCGAGCCGCTTGCGCGTCGTGCGATCGACGAGCCTTCGCACTTCTGCGCGGCGCGCGAGCAGCGCCAGCATCCGCAGCACCTGCAAGCCGGATGCAATGGGCAGCGCGTCGAGCCGCGCGGCAGGCGTGACGCTGAAAATGTCGAGCGTCGGCGGTGCGGGCAGCAACACACGCAACACCGCGAGCGAGCACGCTTCGTCGCAGCGCGAACGCAACGCCGCTAGCGCGTCTTCCATGTGCGTTTGCGTGTGCAGCATCGCGCCGATACCCAACGCCAGCGCGAGCCAGTCCCGATGCAGCCATTGCAACGCGCTGCGCGCATTGCGTTGCCAGCCGAGCAGGATCTGCGCAGCGTCGGCGCAAGCGAGCGGCGAGCCGTTCGCGGGCTGTCGGCGCGGCATGGCTGCGGCGGCGCGTGTCGTCGGCGGCGCGGACATCGCGACAACCGGACTCGCAAGCGCGGAATCAGTCATGCGGACTTCTGCCTGCGTCCGGGCAGCCGCTGCGCAAGCGAGCCGAAGCTGGCTTTAAGCGGCGCGATCAGCCCGCCGAGCCGCACGCGAAACGCGTAGCCTGCTGCGCCGCCCGCCACGATCAACGCCAGCAGCCCGCTCAGCACGAACGGCCACACAGGCGCATGCGACGGCACGCGGCTGTCGATATCGACCTGATCGGCGGGCACACCCGTCACGCTCACCTGGTCGTACGAGAGCCCTTCGACGCTATGCACGACGAGGTTCTTGATCTGCGGCACGAGCGCATCGAGTTCAAGGCCGGGCCGGTACTTGATGAAAACTGCAGCGGACGACGGCTTGATCGTCTGCGCGAGCGGATCGTTGTTCGGAATCACGATCTGCACGCGCGCGACCAGCACGCCGTCGATATGCGACAGCGTGCCCGACAGTTCCTGCGACAACCCGTAGATGAAGCGCACGCGCTCTTCCGTCGGCGTCGACACCAGCCCGTCCTTCTTGAACAGACTGCCGAGATCGTCGAACTTGCTATGCGGCAGGCCTCGTTCGCGCAGCACCTGCATCGCGCGCACCATGTCGCCGTCGTCGACCTGCAGCGTATAGGTCTTGCCGCCGTCGGGCGTGCTCTTCTCGGCGGACACGCCGCGCTCCAGCAGCGCGACCGTCATTTCGTTGACGTCCTCTTCGGCGAGCCCTGTATACAACTCCTTCTTGCAGCCCGCCAGCAGTGCGCACGCGACGAACAAGCCGCCCATCAAGGCGCGCCTCGCGGGAGGAAGCAAAGTTCTCGTATTCATCACTGGTTCTTCATCAGCGTTTCAGCCGACGACTTCGACGCCGACACCACCGCCATCTTGGTCTGGAAGTCGAACTGCGCGAGCGACAGGTTCAGCGACACCTGTGCAGCCGCCGCGATCTGCTGGGTCGGCGACAGCGATGCCGCGTTCGCGCTCAGCGTCTCGACCTGCTGGAGCGCCGCTTCCATCTGGCCGTCCTGCTTGCGGATCGCGTCGACGAGATTGCCCGCGTGTTGCGACGCATCGCCGCCCGGTGCGGCAAGCGGCTGCTGCATCAGATCCTCGAAACGGCTCACGGATTCGGGCGCGGGCATCTGCGGCAACTGCTCTGCGTTCGTGGCCCTGGCGGCCTCGGCGGCGGCATGCATCGCCGTTTCGGCTATCGTTGAAATGGTCATGGCTGTGTCCTCGAATCAGGCGCGCAGAAACGCATGCGATGCGAACGCGGACGCTTCGCCGGAAGGCAGCCGTGTGTTCTTCGACGGCCCGCTCTCCTGCTCTTCGGCGAGATCGCGATACGACTCCGGCAGCACGAACTCGCCGCCGCGATGATTCGCGCGTGCCGCATCCAGATCGGCACGTACGCCGAGCGCGCGCACCAGCGCGCGCGTCTCCGGACCGGCATCGCCTTCGAGCGCCTGGTCGGCCCATTGACGCCAGCCGGCGTCGTTCTGCGACGCGAGGCAGTACGCATACATCGCCTTCGCATACGCGAACGACGGCGCCGCGTCGATCACGTCACGCAACGTGCGCGACGCTTCGTCCCAGCGGCCGTTGGCGATCTGCAGCACGCCCGCGAGCGTTTCGATCTCGGCGACCTTCGGACGGAGTGCACGCAGCGCATCGAGCACCAGTTCGATGTCGGTGGTATCGGCGGACGCTGTCGGGAAGTGCCGGAAGAGACCCGCCGACGCGATCTCGATCAGCGCATTCAAGGTGGCGTCGCCGCATTGCAGGTAGTTCGGCGCGGTCTGGGCGGAAGCAGGTTGTGACGGTTTCGCGAGCATGGCGTGGACCCTCTTGATGAAAACGGGACGCGGGGCGTCATCCGTCAGCAAGGTATCAAGCCGATTGCACTGAACTCGCGTCGCAGCCGAAGCGAGTCGCGCGAAAGCGAACCTCGAAGCTCGCTTGCGGCGCATCGCATGTCGCGTGCTGGCGCGCTTCGCAAGCGTGCGCGGGGCTTCGCCTCGGTCGACAGCGCGCCGCGCCGCGCGCCCTACACTGCGCCAGCACGGTCCGCGTGAAGCGCACCGCATTCCAGCATCGCGCGCCCGCTTGACGCTTCACGGGACGTGCCGCACGAGGAGCGCCCGATGAGCGACGACAAGACCGAACAGCCAACCGAGAAACGCCTGCGCAAGGCGCGCGAGGACGGCGAGGTCGCGAAGAGCACGGATCTCGTCGACGGCGCGCTGCTGGCCGTGGGCGTCGGCATGCTGATGGCGACGGGCGACAAGATCGTCGAAGCGTTGCGCTCGTGCATCTCGATCGCGCTGAAGTTCGTCGCCGGTCCGCACGACATGACGACGCTGATGCTCGCCGTCGATCAGATCGGCTCGCGCATGACGGGCGCGATCCTGCCCGTGATCGGCGCGGCGATACTCGCGTCCGTTGCCGCGCTGGCGGGACAGACAGGTATCGCGATTTCAATGAAAGCCGTCGGCCTCAAGTTCGAGAACGTCAGCCCGATGGCGGGCATCAAGCGCATCTTCTCGCTCAAGTCGCTGCTCGAACTCGCGAAGATGACGATCAAGGGTATCGTGCTCGCGCTCGTGATGTGGAAGACGATCACAGGCCTGCTGCCGCTCGTCACGGGGTCGCTGTTCCAGTCGCTGCCTGAACTGTCGAAGCTTGCGAGCTTCGTCGTGATCCGGCTGCTCGCGGTAGCGGCTGCGCTGTATGTCGTGTTCGGCGGCATCGACTTCAAGCTGCAGAAGTTCCTCTTCATACGCGGCAAGAAGATGAGCAAGGACGAGATCAAGCGCGAGTTCAAGCAGGACGAAGGCGATCCCGTCATCAAGGGCGAGCGCAAACGCCTCGCGCGCGAACTCGCTACATCTGCGCCGCGCAAGGTCGCGACGGCGAGCATGGTGGTCGTCAATCCAACGCACTACGCAGTGGCTGTGCGGTACGCGCCCGACGAATATCCGCTGCCCCTCGTGATCGCCAAGGGCATGGACGAAGCGGCACTGAAAATGCGCCGCGACGCGCAGTTCGCGGGCGTGCCGATCGTCGGTCATCCGCCCGTCGCGCGCGCTCTCTACAAGGTCGAACTCGACGAGCCGATCCCCGACGAACTGTTCGAAGCCGTCGCCGCGATCCTGCGCTGGGTCGATTCGCTTGCGCTGCCGCGCAATTCCGCAGACCCGACAGCGCCCGTCACACCGACGCTGTCAGGCTGAAAACACGCGTCGCGCCTCATCCACGCAATCCGCTTCGCTCACCCACCACGCTCATGTTCAAGACACTCAAACTGCCCGCCGGCGGCGAGATCGGCATCCTCGTGATGATCATCGCGATCGTCTCGCTGATGATTCTGCCGCTCCCGTTCTTCATGATCGACATCCTCGTCGGCCTGAACATCGCGACGGCCGTCACGCTGCTGATGATCACGCTGTATGTGCCGAGCGTGGTGTCGCTGTCCGCGTTCCCGTCGATCCTGCTGTTCACGACGCTCTATCGTCTGTCGCTCAGCATCGCGTCGACGAAATCGATCCTGCTGCATGCGGAAGCGGGCGACATCATCGACAGCTTCGGCAAGCTCGTGGTGGGCGGCAACCTGGTGGTCGGGATGGTCGTGTTCATCATCATCACGCTGGTGCAGTTCATCGTGATCGCGAAAGGCTCGGAGCGCGTCGCGGAAGTCGGCGCGCGCTTCACGCTCGACGCGATGCCAGGCAAGCAGATGAGCATCGACGCCGATCTGCGCGCCAATCTGCTGACGGCCGACGAAGCGCGCCACAAGCGCGCGACGCTCGCGCTCGAAAGCGCGCTGCACGGCGGCATGGACGGCGCGATGAAGTTCGTCAAAGGCGACGCAGTGGCGGGACTGATCATCACGATGATCAACATCGTCGCAGGTCTCGCCGTCGGCGTGCTGTATCACGGGATGACGGCCGGCGAAGCGGCAAACCGTTTTTCGATTCTCTCCGTCGGCGATGCGATGGTCGCGCAGTTGCCCGCGCTGCTGCTGTCCGTCGCGGCGGGCGTGATGATCACGCGCGTCGCCGACGACCGCGACGAGAAACCTCGCTCGCTGGGTGCGGAAATCGGCAAGCAGCTGATGGGCAGCGCGCCCGCATTGGGCTTCGCGTCGCTGCTGCTGGTCGCGTTCGCCGCCGTGCCCGGCTTTCCGTGGCCGCTCTTTCTCGTGTTGAGCGGCATTCTCGGCTTCACCGCATGGAAGCTGAAAAAGCGCGGACCGGCGCGCGCCTTCGAAGACCTCGAAGCCGTGCGCTCGATGCAGCGTGCGGGCGCGAAGAGCGAAACGCCCGCTATTTCAAGCGTGCCGCCCGCGTTTTCATGCGCGCTGGGCGTGCGGCTTTCGCCCGATCTGCGCGGCCGGCTCGCTGTCGACCGGCTCAATCAGGCGTTCGAAGCCGAGCGCGCCGCGCTGCAAGAAGAACTGGGCTTGCCGTTTCCCGGCATCCACATGTGGATCAGCGACAAGCTGGCGCCGTCCACCTGCGAGTTTCTGATGCACGACGTGCCGTCGTTCACGCTTGAACTGCCACCAGGCAAGGTGCTGCTCGCCGATCTGCCGCAGCGCCTTGCCGCCCAGACTGAGGACGCGGAAGCGCAAGCGCTCGCCGGACGCTGCGAACAGCGCGAGTCGATCGACGGCAGCGGGCAGCCTGGCTACTGGCACGACGAAGCCACGCTCGGCAGCAAGACATCAGGCTGGCGCGCCGAGCAGGTGATCGCGAATGTCAGCGTGCAACTGCTCAGACGCAACGCGTCGCTCTTTCTCGGCGTCAACGAAGTGCAGTGGATTCAGGAACAGCTCGGCATCGAATATCCGGGCCTGCTCGCCGAAGTGCAAAAAGTGCTGCCGCCGCAGCGTATCGCCGACGTGCTGCGGCGTCTGCTCGAAGAACAGATTCCGATCCGCAATATCCGCAACATCATGGAAAGCCTGATCGCGTGGGGGCCGAAAGAGAAGGACGTGCTGATGCTGACTGAGTATGTGCGCGGCGACCTTGCCCGCTTTCTCGCGCATCGGGCCGCGCTCGGCGCACGCATCCTGCCCGCGATCCTGCTCGACGGTCCCGTCGAGCAGCACATCCGCCAGGCGATCAAGCAGACGCCGACGGGCAACTATCTCGCGTTGCCGCCCGATCAGATCAGCTTTCTCGTCGACAGCATCGAATCGTTCGCGGGTCTCGCGCCGCGTCCCGGCATCGCGCTCGTCACGTCGATGGACATCCGGCGCTACGTGCGGCGCATGATCGAAGGAAGGCTCGGCTGGCTGTCCGTCTATTCGTATCAGGAACTCGGCGGGCATCTCGAGTTGCAGCCGATCGGCCACGTCACCGCCTGAGGCCGCGCATGTCGAGAATCACATCGCGTCCCGTGCGCGTGATCGCGGCACCTGTGCAGGCGTCGAACGCTTCGTCGGCGGCAGCACGCGTCCGGCGCGCGCGCCATGCGGATTTCGCTGCGCTCGTGCGTCGCGACGGCAAGCCTTCGTCCGACGGCGATCTGCTTACCGTGGCGCCAGACGATGAACACGAACACGAGCGCCATGAAGAAGACTCGCTCGCGCAACGCATCGGCAGCGCGAGCCAGCGCATCGTGGCCGCCGTGCTGCGTCGCGAACAACAGATGCTCGAACTCGCGCATGTGCTCGCGCGGCATGTCGGCGATTTCGCGTCGAACCCCGCGATCCACCAGGCGGGCCACTGGGAAGTGACGCTGCGCATCGATCCGCAGCGCCTGCCCGGCACGCAGTTGCATCTGACGCTTTCGCCCGCTGTTCTCTTGCTTCGCTTCGACGTCGAGACCGCCGACACACGCCAACTACTCTTGCAGCATGCCGGCCTGCTCGAACGCGAACTGCGCCAGCTGCTCGCGATGCAAGGCGAAGCGCGCACGCTCGAACTGACGGTTTACTAGCCGGTTTGCAGCGGAGCCGCGAACGCCCCGCGCGGGTTTTACGACACGCTTATTCCGCAGCCCGTATGTCCACTGTGTCCAATGAACGACCGTATGCAGAGCAGTTGCGCCACGTCACGCCCGATGCGGCGCGCGCGGCGCGCTTTCTCTGCGATGCGCGCCACCTCGATGCGTTGCGCCAGATCGGCGCGATCGACGCGATCGAAATCGCGCCTGCCACCGCGCCGGCGGTCGCCTTCGACGAGCCCGGCCGCATCGTGCTCGCGCATCTGGAAGGCACCCTCGACGTCGATCTCGATCTCGCGCGCTATCCCGCGTTGCAGATCGTCGCGGCCAGCGCGGGCGACAGCACGCGCCACGCACTGCGCAGCACGCTCGCCAACACGCTGCTCGATCCGCTGATGCAGCGCTTTCAGGCCGCCGGGCTCGGACGCTGGCGCGTGACAGCGGTCGAACGCACAACCGTTCTCCCGCATCGCGAACGTTTCGACGTCGCGTTGCTGCATGACGGCGTCGTGCACCGGTTTTCGATCTGCGCCGCCGCTGCAACGCTCGACGTACTGCAAAAGAGATTCGCTGCGTTGTCTTCGGTATTTGCAACGCAGGCCTTCGCCACGGCATCGACGTTGCACGTGCCGGGCGCCATCGCGCTCGGCGCGCGTCGCGTGCCGCTTGCTGCACTGCAGTCCCTGCGTCCCGGCGATGTGTTGCTGCGCACCTTCGCGCCCGGCGTCGCACGCGCATTGAACAGCGGCGCTCCATTCGCCGCGCGCGCGACGTGGGGCGCAGCGGCACCGGAGATGCGGCGCATCCATGCGCGTGTCGTGATCGACGGCACGCTGGTCACTGTAGAAGAGAAACCCATCATGAACGAAGAACCCTTGCAGGCCGATTCGCCCGATACGCTGCCCGGCGACGGCGAAGCGCTGCACGACGTCGAAGCCGACGCAGAGGCCTTCGACGCCCCCCTCGACATCGGTCTGCTCGATCTGCCCGTACAGTTCGAAATCGACAGCGTCGCGCTGCCGCTCGCACAGCTCGCCGCGCTGCGGCCGGGCTACGTGATCGAACTTGCCGCGCCCGTGCTCGATACGCCCGTTCGGCTCGTCACACATGGGCAAACGGTCGGCTATGGCGAAATCGTCTGCGTCGGCGAACATCTGGGCGTACGTATCACGAGGATGGCTTATGCCGGCGATGCAGACAGGTGACATCACCGGGCTTCTGATCGTCGTGCTGGCGATCAGCGTGATCCCGTTCATCGCGATGGTGGTGACGTCGTATATGAAGATCGTCGTCGTGCTGGGGCTGCTGCGCAATGCGCTCGGCGTCCAGCAGGTGCCGCCGAACATGGTGCTCAACGGTATCGCCATCATCGTGTCCGTGTACATCATGGCGCCCGTCGCGTTCTCCGCGATGCAGGGCATGCAGGCGAACCAGGCGCCCGGCAACGTCACGCAGAACGTCACGGCGGGCATCGCCGCCGCGCGCGAACCGTTCCGCACGTTCCTGGAAGCGCATGCGCAGTCGCGCGAACGCCAGTTCTTCCTGCGTTCGGCGACGGCCCTGTGGCCCGCGCAGGAAGCGAAGGCGCTCAAGGACACCGATCTGATCGTGCTCGCGCCAGCGTTCACGCTGACGGAACTCACCGATGCCTTCAAGATCGGCTTTCTGCTGTACATCGGCTTCATCGTCGTCGATCTGGTGATCGCGAACGTCCTGATGGCGATGGGCCTGAACCAGGTGCAGCCGACCAACGTCGCGATTCCGTTCAAGCTGCTGCTGTTCGTCGCGATGGACGGCTGGTCCGCGCTGATGCACGGCCTCATTCTCGGCTACCGGTAGGCGCCGCGTTTATCCACGATGGACTTGTCATGACTCTCGATACGCTCGTCGGACTCGCGACGCAAGGTCTGCTGCTGTGCCTGTACGTGTCGCTGCCGATCGTCGTCGTCGCGGCCGGTGTCGGGCTGCTCGTGTCGTTCCTGCAGGCGATCACGTCGCTGCAGGATCAGACACTTTCGTTCGGCATCAAGCTGATCGCCGTGGTGGTGGCGCTGGTCGTCGTTGCGCCGCTCGGCGCGTCGGCGATACTGCGCTTCGCTAATCAGTTGCTCCTGACAGCGGTGCAGCGATGAATTCGATCCACTCGCGCGCCACAGGGGGCACTTCAGCCACACAGGAAGCCACGCAGACGCAACGAGGCACGGTCGAACCGGCGCGGCAGCAGACCCGCGCGCGCTTCGCCACGACGCTGCGCAACAACGTGCGCTTCGCGCATGCGCATCACGCGCATCTGCAAGGCCAGGCGCGGTCGGCCAATGCACGGCGCCTTGCGAAAGCACTGGCGAAGAAGCGTCAAGGCAAGGCCGTAGCGACGCGTTTCGCCGCGACACGCCGCCCGACTTCCATGGCCAACGCGAGAACTGCACAGAGTGCGCGAAGCGCCGACCGTCAGCGCGCCGCGCAACAGCGTGTGACGCGCGACGGCGGCAATGGTGGTTCGAAAGGCGGCGGTCAGCAACAGCAAGGCGGCCAGCAACAGGAGCAACGCCAGCGCAAGCACGACGCACGCGACGACGATCTTGCGATCACGAGCGTGGACGGCGCGACGCGTGCGGTGGCCGCCTTGCCGATGTTCGCGGGCTCGCCTGCGCTGACGCTGCAAGGCGCGTCGCGTCGCGATGCGTTGGCCCGCGCGTGGTGCGATGCGTTGCTCGCACCCGACCGTTCGCTGCACGATGCGATGAAACAGTTGCGTACGCTCCGGCAGCATGAAGGCGCGTTGACGCTCGCGTCGCTCGCACAGGTCCGGCAATCGCTGATGGATGCAACCGCTCGCGTAAAGACACAGGCGGTCCAGGCATTGCCTGAAGCGGCGCATGACCAACCAGGTTCGACCCGTCGGTTGAGCACCGCAAAGGCCACCCGCAACGCGCTCGCGCCCTTGCTGGCCCTCGTCGCCGGCAGCCCGACGCTGCCTGGTCGCGAAGGCCGCGCAGCAGCCGCGAATGCGACGCTCGACGGCATCGCTCACGCGCGCATCACGCGTCCCGCCGAAACCTCAGCGCAGCCAGCCTCGCCGCCGGTCGACTGAAGTCGCTTCGCGTTCGCGCGAGTGCCTTCGCAAAGCCGGCGGATCGCGCTTCATGCGTCCATTAATCTGCGACTCATCGAAGGAAACGGAACAGCGCGATGGCTGCACCCGCTTCCTTGCTTGATCGACGGAACTCATGAAACAACTGCGCATCCTGACGGGTATTCATGCTGGCGCGACCGCCCCGCTCGGTCCCGGTCTGCACCGGATCGACGCGGACGACGACGCCGACATCCGCATCACCGACTGGACCGGTCCGTCCGCGATCGTCGAAGTCGGCGACAACGATGTCGTAACCGTGCGGCGGCTCGCTGTGCGAGCGGCCGATGCAGCCGCAAGCGACGCCGCGCCTCTTGACGAGCAAACGCAGCAGGACGACGCCAGCGAGCCCGAAACGCAAGCGCCCTCCGACGAAGCCGTCGAAGACACCGCGCCCGTCTTCATGCTCGATTTTCTGCCGATGCAGTTCGATCAGAGCGTGATCTGCATCGGACCCGACGACGTCGAGTGGCCGAGCGATCTCACGTTGCTGTCGACGCTGCTCAAGCCCGGCCAGTCCGCCGAAGCAGACAGCAACAAAGCGCGCTCGCGGCGCCGCACCTTCGTCGCGCTCGGCGCGGCGTGTGTCGCGCTGGCGGTGATCGCGAGTGTCGGTGCGCTGTCGCTGACGACGCGCGCCAAGGCGTCGATGCTGCCCGGCGATGTCGCCGCGATGGAAAACGTCAATCGCGAATTCGCGAGCGCGCATCTGAACGAGCTGCGCGCGTCGCTCGACGGACATGGCGGCGTGCTGGTGCGAGGCCTCGTCGCGAACGAGGCGGAGAATCTCGCCGCGCGGCGATTGCTCGCGACCATCACGTCGCCGCGCATGCAGGCGCAGTACGGCATCGCGGAAGTGATCCGCCGCAGCATCGGCGAAAGCCTGCCCGTTGCGGGCATCAGCGTGCATTACGACGGCGGCGGCGTGTTTTCGATTGCGGGAAAGGACGTCGACATGGACGCGTTGCAACAGGGCGTGAAGCGTATCCGCCCCGATCTGCCCGCCAACGTGAAGGACATCCGTATCGACGCGACGGGTGCCGAGCAGGCGGATGCGCCTGCGGGCGCGAGCTACATCGCGATCGTGTCGTCGGATACGGTGCGCTATGCGCAAACGCCCGACGGCGTGAAGCACATCTTCATTCTCGACAACGAGACGGCGGCCAGCGGCGCGAGCGGTGCCACTGCCGCCAGCGACACAGCCTCGTCCACGGGCGCAGCCGCGCCGCAACCCGCAAGCGATACCGCGCAGCCCGCCGCCTCGGCAACCGCGAGTGAGGTATCACAAGCCATGCACGAATCGCAGGCATCGATTGCGAAACAGCTCGCCGGGCCTGCCACGGCCCGGCACACCCTCGACCTGCCTCACACGTCCGTCGCGCAGACGGCCGACACGTTACGGAGATGACCATGTACGAAACCATTGAACGCCACGCGCAACACTTCATGGAGTTGCAGAACGTCGTGACGGGTGCGAACGCCGACACCCGCGTCGCGGAACTGCGCAAGGCACTCGAAGAGAGCGCAGAACAACTGAACCACGCCGCCGACGGCACGCCAGCCGACCGCGACGCGCGCGCCCGCATCTATCGCGGTCTCGTCGCGGCGAGCCGCATCGTCGGCCAGTTGCGCGAGGACGCGATGCGCGGCTAAGGCTGCATCGCGTCGAACTTCTTTTCAACCACCCGACCGGCATCGTGTCGGCCGGATCATTCCAGGAGAGCAACCATGCCCGGTATAGCAGCAGCAGGACAAGCCGCACTGAGCGGCATCACGCAAGGCATCAATTCGGGTGGCGCAACGGCAGCCGCCGAAGCCACGATCAACAACAACGCGCAGCAGCAGCTCGAGATCGCCCAGGCACAGTCGAATGCGAGCCTGCTGCAAGCGCTCGGCGAAGCGATGAAGTCGGGTGCGTCGAGCATCCAGAAGGCCGCGCAGGCATCGTAATGCGTGCTGGCTGGCCGTCCGCGCGACGGTCAGCCACTTTTGAAACCGCACGCATGATTCAATTCTTTGAACGGGTATCGGCACCGTGAGTGAAGACCGCTACGTAGAACTCGTCGCATCGCTGTGCGAGGCGGTCGGCTTGCCGGACGTCGAGCACGTGCTGGAGACGCATTCGATCGAAGTGGGCGGACTCGATGTGCGCCTCGACTGCTTCGACGAAGATCCGTATGCAATCTATCTGAGCTTCGACTTCGGCGCGGTGACGGCAGGACGGGTATCGACCGTCTACCGGCTCATGCTCGAAGCGAATCTGCTCGTGTATGCGCAGGATCAGGCTCAACTCGGACTCGATTCCGACTATGGCAACGTCGTGCTGCTCGTGCGCGTGCCGTTCGACGATGCGCCCACGGGCGACACTCTCGCCGACCTGCTCGCGCATTATTCGGAGCACGGCGCATACTGGAAGCAAAGCATTCTCGAAGCCAGCGACGAACGTTTCGAAGCGATCGTGACGGGCAACTTCTCGTGGATCCGCGCATGACATGTTCGCGCGAAGCATCGTCACGCTAGAATGTCGCGACCGCCTGGAGAGACGACTACCGATGGATTTACGCACCGATCTGAACTTCTTCAACCTGCTCACGAGCAGCTATGCGCGCCTGCTCGGCACGGCACTCGTTCCGAAATGCGAGCGCGCGGAAGACGCCGCTGCATGGCTGTATCGCGACGCGCCCTTCGGACTGCTCGCTCACAATACGGCTGACGACCCTGTGTTCGTCTACGGCAACCGGCGCGCGCAGACTTTGTTCGGCTACGACTGGGACGAACTCACGGCCCTGCCTTCCCGCCTCTCCGCAGAAGCGCCGGAGCGCACCGAACGCCAGGCGTTTCTCGACCAGGTGACGCGCGACGGCTATGTGTCCGGCTATCGCGGCGTGCGCATCGCGAAGACGGGCCGGCGTTTCTGGATCGAACGCGCAACCGTGTGGCAACTCATCGACGAGCACGGCAAGCTGCACGGCCAGGCCGCGATGATTCCGCACATCACGGCGTTGGCCGAGTAACACCCCACCCTTCCTCCGCTCTTCGACCGGGGCAAGCCGCTGCCTCGGCTTTCTCATCTGCTGCCGTCATTTTCGCGTCATCTGCGTCTTGTCGGCTGCTGCCACCGCCGTTAGATTCGAACATACATGTCCCCGCCGGAACGCGAGGCCGATGGACTCGGCCGTCGTTCCGCATCCCCAAGGCGCGAGCGTCGACAGGATGCTTGCGCCGTCCTCCAGGTTAGCCATGTATCAGTACAACGAGTTTGACAAAGCTTTTCTGCTCAATCGAGCCGCGCAGTTCCGCGACCAGATCGAACGCTGGCAGGACGGCCGATTGAGCGAAGATGCCTTTCGCCCCTTGCGGCTGCAAAACGGCTGGTACGTGCAGCGGCATGCGCCGATGCTGCGCGTGGCCGTGCCGTACGGCGAGCTGTCGAGTGCGCAATTGCGCGTGCTCGCGCGCGTGGCGCGCGAATACGATGCGCCCGAGGCGGACGTCTATCGTCAGGCGCTGGACGCCCAGCGCAAGCTCGGCACCGTTCGCCTGCCGACCCATCACGCGCACTTCACGACCCGCACCAACGTGCAGTTCAACTGGATTCCGCTCGCGAAAGCCGCCGACGTGATGGATCTGCTCGCCACCGTCGACATGCACGGCATCCAGACCAGCGGCAACTGCATCCGCAATATCTCGTGCGACGAGCGGGCCGGTGTCGCGCCGGATGAAGTCGCCGACCCGCGCCCCTTCGCCGAAATCATGCGGCAGTGGACGACGCTGCATCCCGAGTTCGCCTTTCTGCCGCGCAAGTTCAAGATCGCGATGACGGGCGCCGACGACGACCGCGCCGCGACGCAATGGCACGACGTCGGCCTGCGGCTGCGCCACGGCGAGAACGGCGAACTCGGCTTTCGCGTGACCGTCGGCGGCGGCATGGGGCGTACGCCCGTGATCGGCACGGTGCTGCGCGAGTTTCTGCCGTGGCAGCACATCATGAATTACATCGAAGCCGTGGTCCGCGTGTACAACCAGTACGGGCGGCGCGACAACAAGTACAAGGCGCGCATCAAGATTCTCGTGAAGGCGGAAGGCCAGAAATATATCGACGAAGTGGAAGAAGAGTTTCGCCAGATCGTCGAGCATGACGGCGGCCCGCATACGATTCCGCAAGCCGAACTGGCGCGCGTCAGTGCGTATTTCGTGCAGCCCGTGGTGGACTCGGTCGGCAAACCTGTCGATCCCGTCGCGCGCCAGGCGATTCACGATGCCGCGCTGCATCACCCGCCTTTCGCACGCTGGCTGCAGCGCAATGTCGCGCGTCACAAGAATCCGTCGCTGTGCATCGTCACGCTGTCGTTCAAGCGCCTGCTCCAGGCACCCGGCGATGCATCCGCCGATCAGCTCGATCAGGTCGCCAATCTCGTCGACCGGTTCTCCGCGGGCGAAGCACGCGTCACGCATACGCAGAACATCGTGCTGCCCTGGGTCCACGAAAACGATCTGCTTGCATTGTGGGAGGCGGCACGCGAAGTGGGACTCGCGAGCGCCAACGTCAACCTGCTGACGGACATGATCGCGTGTCCGGGCGGCGATTTTTGCGCGCTTGCGAATGCGCGCTCACTGCCCATCGCGGAAGCGATCACCGAGCGCTATCAGGACATGGACGAACTCGAAGATGTTGGCGAAGTGGATCTGCATATCAGCGGCTGCATCAATTCGTGCGGCCATCACCACAGCGGACATATCGGCATTCTCGGCGTCGACAAGGACGGGAGCGAGTGGTACCAGGTCACGCTCGGCGGCTCGGACGGATCGCGGGCAAGCGGCGCTGCACAGGCGGGCAAGGTGATCGGGCCTTCGTTTTCCGCACACGAAGTCCCCGATGTGATCGACGCAGTGCTGCGCACGTATGTCGATCAAAGAATGCAGTCAGGATCGCGTCGCGAGACGTTCATCGAAACCGTGCGGCGTATCGGACCCGATCCCTTCAAGGCGGCGGCGAATGCCGTGCGCACGCCCGTGGAGGTGTCGGCATGAACGGTCGAACGCGTATTCGCATACTCGCTGCCGATCATTCCAGCGATGCCGTCGAACGTGTCGTCGCGCTCGTCAACGACGCCGATCCGTTTGCTTATAGCGACGCCATCGCTAGCGCGGATCGCGTCGAACTCCACTTCCCGAACTTCACCGACGGCCGTGCATTCAGCCAGGCGTATCTGATCAGGCGGCGTCTGGGCTTCACGGGCGATCTGCGCGCAACGGGTGAGGTGCTCGCGGATCAACTGATCCAGATGGAACGTACGGGTTTTTCAAGCGCGGTGTTGAGTGCCGATGTCGATTGCGCAGATGCGCAGCGGCAACTGGATCGCTTCGCGGCGTTCTATCAGGGCGATGTGGCTCGCGATGCGCCGTTCAGGCAACGCGATAGGGAAGCTGGAAAACAGTGAGGTAATCGGCGGCGCTTCGGGTCGACGACCCGAAGCGAAAGCGTCTGCAAGAAAAGGAGGCGAGGATTTACGTGGAATGTGAGCAATAACGGCTGGAGGCGGGCCATCTACGGACATTCACTCAGGTATTCTGATGGACACTCAAACGTCAGGTCCACTCGGATAGCGGACCTGCGGCAGTCAGTTTGTCAGCAGGCGACCGGCAAACTCACAAGAATCTGCAGGCCGGGTCGGACGCTCCACAGACGGCGTATTCAATACACGCCTGACACGCCGGGTGGACGATTCTTGAAGCGTCGATGCACCCAGTAATATTGCTCCGGACATTGCCGGATCTGGGCTTCAAGAAATTCATTTATTCGACGCGCGTCAATCGTGTCGCTCTCTGATGGAAAGTCGCGAAGCGGCTCGAAGATCGTCAGCTTGTACCCGTGGTAATCCGGCAGGACTTCAGTCACGAACGGCACAACCCGCGCACGGGCCAGTCTGGCAAGGCGCGAAACCGAAGTAAGCGTGCATGCGGGAACACCAAAAAACGGTACAAAAACAGAGTTCTGTATGCCGTGATCCATGTCCGCCGCGAGCATGACCGGAATGCCTGAACGCAGCAACGCCACAATTTTCTTTGCACTTGTCGAGCGTTCGATCATCTCGGCACCAAATCTGCCGCGTTGCCGCCTGGCCAGGCCGCAAAGGCGCGTGTTTGACATGCGTGTGTACAGTGAGGCGGCGGGCTGGCGCGTGGAATACAGGATGCAGCCGACCTCGATGCTCACGAAATGAAAGCCCAGATAGATAGTCGGTGGTGCATTCCTGTCTTCAAGATCGATTCTACTTTCGATACGGACCAGCTTCCGTATCGACTCCGCGCTGCCGAACCATTGAACGCCTCGTTCGAGATAGCTTCGGATGACGTGTCGAAAGTGGTTCTTCGCAAGGTCATCGTACTCGCGCTCGCTCTTCCCCGGAAAGCAGAGGCGCAGGTTGACGAGCGCTATGCGTTTCCGGGAGCTTGGGATCGCGTACAACATCGCGCCAAGAGCGCTGCCTAGCCGTGCGACCAGAGCATAGGGAAGGACTGAGAAGATGCGCAGCAGCGCTACCACGAGGACAAAGCCTAGTTGCCCCAGGAGTCCCCCCTGCTTGTGAGAATCGCTCATCGTCACTCGAGAAAATATCGATACCTACGGATAGCTAGCATCGGCATGGACGACGCACAGCGAATTCCGGAGTTTCGCACGTACGACTTTGTGATGGGCCACCCGGTTGGGCGCAATAGGGTATCTCCTTAGCGAAAGCGGCTATGCAGGGTGATTGTCAGAAAACACGAGACGCCTGAGTCGCACGTCACACGCAGGGTCTTTCCGGGTGCCGGATTGGCGCCCGGTGAGCCCACCAATTTCGTGCCGTGCTCCAGCATCTACGCAAAAATCATCGCCTATGTGCCGATTAAAATCCGCGAAATTATCGAGGTCGGTGACTTCGAACTCGATGGCGTGACGTTTCCTGTTGCAGAGATTCGAATCGAATTTCTTGACCCCGGTGACGCGGAAGAAAGTGAGGAAACGGCTCGCGGCATGTTCCCAACCGGTAACGCTGTCGCGTCTCGTCACCGACCGGATACGTCGCGTTGAACGGCAAGCGCGTCCATCCGCAACGTGTCGATATCGACGTGCGCATTCTGTCGATGGGCACGATGGCCGTCGGTGCAGAGGCCATCGACAGCGTGCGAGGCAACACCAGCGTGTGACCCTGGCAATTAGTCAACCCGATACCAGCAACCAGATTCTGGGCACACAGCGGCTGGTGCGCCATTGAGCCAAACTTGCTCTTCGTCGGGTTGCGGCGAGGCCGAACAGGCGACGTCGAAGACCACTTTAAGTGCTTGCCCAACATGCGGATCTTCAATTGGAAGTTCCCATGTAAGGAAGATCTGGACGCAATCCTGTTCCGGCGCGAAGTCGGTCACACTGAAACTATTGCTGTTGCGCGGAATGACGCCATGGGGCTGTCCAGTGTCGAATATCACAGCGGTTCCGCGCGTAAGGGGAATGCGATGGCCCGTTGAGGGAAAATGCAGGTCCAGCCCCTTATCCTCGCTCAGGAAGAGATTGCAAAAGGCCGCACCGCCGTATTGCGCGCCGTCATGGTGATACCTCGCGCCACGACAGGCCATCAGCGCTACGTCGCTCGAGGTAAGCACGTTGGACAGGCCGAGCGCGTACGTCCAGTCGGACATCGCCTGCACGCAGCGCTTGTAGTCCGGCCAGCGCGCCTGGGTTCGCGCCAAAGGCATTGCCTCGACATCCCCGGGTTCCAGGACGAGCCGCGACGATGTCTCTCTTTGCCAGTCCGCAAGCACGCGCGCAGAGGGCACAGGCACGTCGAGCGAGGCTGATAAAACGACGTCACTTACGCGACGACTGCGGACGGCGTCGCCGCTCCAGAAGTAGGAAGTCAGCATGTCTCGCATTCGATGGTATCGATTGTGGAACTCATCCGGGCATTGTAATGATTCAGCCAGATCGCATGGGCGACGATCGACCAATAGTTGCCTTTCGCGCAACAGAGACTGCCGTCATTCCAATGGCTGGTTCACTTCATAACCAGCCGGATGCCCGGTGGAAGCAGGTCGGCCATTGCTGATGTTCGGCGAAGGGCGGCTCGGTCGACTACCGGTTGGTTTGCTGCCATTCGCAAACCGGTGTCGGCGAAACGGCGCTTCATACTGCGAATGAATCAGTCCTCCCGGCCCGTTTGAGTACTCGGACAGCACAAACACCCCGGCGTGGACAGTTGCACCGTCGAATCCTGCAGCCAGCAGAGGAGCTTCGCTGATTTCGCTCATCGATCCGGTGACTGCTATCCGCTCACCGTGACGAAAATTCTTGATGTTCGTCACAAAAAAACTACCATCCAGACTCGGGGTGACGAGGCGCATTGCCGACTTCAAGGAGCTGCCATGGGATGGACCTACAGCATAGAAAGGGAAGATAGTCCTACACCTCCAAACGTGGACGTCGATGCGCTGATTTCCGAACTCTATGATGTCGATTCGCGGGTCGATGTCGCTTATCAAGGGTTGGCACAAAAGACGGTGTTGCGCGACTGTGCCACCAGAAAAGCTGCCCAATATGGATGCGTCCTCAAACCGTCTTTGAAGAAGGACCAAAAGGCCTTAAAGCAGGCTAAGAAGGAGAAGTTCGAGGCGAAGAAGGCGGGGTTAACGGTCGCAAAGAAGGTGAACGACGCGTTCGATATGAACGAAGAATGCTTCGAAATTTGCGCAAAGGGCGTGCCGAACGGGCTATTACATCTCTTGACGCTCAGGTTCAGATTTCAACTCTATCCCGACCTGCCACAAGGGCCAACTACTTGTCCCGCATGCAGGCGCACGTTCATTCCCCAAAGCGGCGACACTTCATCGAAATGGACCGAAGCACACAATGTCATTCCAGCCAGTTTGTGGTTCAAGATCGTGCCCGAAGCGTTACTCGAATTCGTCGGGAATTTGACGGTAACAGGAAATGATGTGCAACCCCGTGCCAATGCGATCGTCTATCTCAAGGACCTCATCGGAAAATATAAGCGCACGGGTTTTGCTGACAGCGGGGAACGGTCGGGCGCAACGATCGATCTCATGATTGCCAATATGTGCCGCGCCGGCGCGGAATGCGGCGGACCGGGGACGAGTGGCAATCATCCTTACACGGGAGCGCAGTGCCCCGCCTGTGAAAAGCTGCACGGCCCCTACAGCCTTATCTGCCGTTTGAAGACGGTTGGCGAGCGCAGCGATCTGAACAGCCAGGCGAAAGAGTTTGTGGGCTGGCAATTTCTTGACTACCTCCAACGCACGAAGACCGCATTGGGTAAGGACAATACGGCGGAAATCCTGACGGTCAAAGTGGCCGACATGGTCCTCGATGAAATGCAAGTCAGGATGATGGCACGGGGCGTCACCGATGAACTGGGCACTTGGCTCAAAGATAAGCTCGATAGAGGATGGAGCGATTTTGCGAATTATGTGAGGGTATGGGCCGTGCGCGCGTGCGCCGATCAAATCTATGTCTGAAGCGACGGCGCCGCCCGCGATTGATTTTTCGCCCATCCTCCGTCGCGCGCCGCGCCTTGACTATCTGAAGCGAACGAGCACCGGCCCAGTGTCGGTGTTCCGAATCCAGACCGAGCCGTTCGTGCTTGCAGCAGGCGTCGGTCTATTTTTTCGTCTATGAACTGCCGTGTCGAGCGACGGAGCTGTCTCTTTCCCCGACATTCCGCGAAGAACCCAATCAGGGCGAAACGACAACTCGAATCGCCCTATTACCGAAGTTCAATCGCGCGCCAATGCACGTTCGACGGAAATCTGCGTCGGCATCATGTTCACGTTCGCGTTGTGAATCACCCAAAGCGAACCTGCGACAATGATCGCGATCAGCAACGCCGTGCACACGAAAATCCCCGTATTCGAGCGCTGATCCGCGGATGAACCCAGGTGCAGGAAGTACCGCAACTGCACGATCAACTGCACGACGCACAGCACGACCACGGCCGTCAGTCCCATCGAGCGCGGCACGACATGCGTCATGACCACGCCGAACGATGCAAAGGTCAGCACCAGCGACAGCAGCATGCCGACAACATAGCTCTTCACGCTGCCGTGCGAAGCATCGTGAGCGCGCGCCGGATTCGATTCAGATGTTTGGCTCATAGAAATTCACGCAGATAGACAAGGCTGAACACACAGATCCACACGAGATCGAGGAAGTGCCAGAAGAGGCTCAGGCATGCGATACGGCGGCGTGTGACGGGCGTGAGGCCGAACCGGCCGATCTGATGCATCATCACGCCGATCCACAGCAGCCCCGTTGTCACGTGCAAGCCGTGCGTACCGACGAGCGTGAAATAGCCCGACAGAAACGCGCTGGTCGACGGGCCCGCGCCATCGCTCACCAGCTTGGCGAACTCGTAGACTTCCATGCCGATGAACGCCGCACCCAGCACGAACGTCGCGGCGAGCCACCCGATCACCTTGCCGCGCTGATTCGCGTACACGCTCAGCATGCCCATGCCGAACGTGAAACTGCTCGCGAGCAGCAGCAGCGTTTCGCCCAGCACGTAGGGCAGTTCGAACAGCTGGCGGCCCGAGGGCCCGCCCGCCGTCGCGTTGGCGAGCACGCCGAACGTCGCGAACAGCGTCGCGAAGATCAGGCAGTCGCTCATCAGGTAAATCCAGAACCCGAGTGTGGTGCGGGTTCCGTCGTCGTGATGGCCGTGCGCATCGTGACGATCGCCGGCCTCATACGTTGATACGTTTGCCATGATCAGGCCATCTCCGCAAATTGCTCGTGGTCGTCGCTTTCCAGCAGTTCGAAGCGCGCGTTCTCAATGCGCTCCACTTCGGCAGCGGGCACGTAGTAATCGACATCCTGGTCGTAAGAGCGCGCAATGAACGTCGCGATCATCCCGAGCAGGCCGGCTAACGCGAACAGCCACATGTGCCACACCATCGCGAAGCCGAACAGCAGGCTGAACGCGGCAATGATGAAGCCCGCCGCCGTGTTGCGCGGCATGTGGATGTCTTCGTATCTCGCGGGCCTTCTGTACGCGCGTCCCGACTGCTTGTCGTCCCAATGCTGTTCGAGCGACGTGATGACGGGAACGTGCGCGAAGTTGTAGAACGGCGCGGGCGATGCCGTCGACCATTCGAGGCTGCGCGCATTCCACGGATCGCCCGTGACATCGCGGTTCTGCTCGCGATTGCGGATGCTCACCGCGAACTGGATCAGCAGCGCGAGAATACCCATGCCGACGATCACGGCGCCCACCAGCGCGACGACCAGCCACACATGCCACTCGGGCACATCGTAGTGATTCATGCGCCGTGTCATGCCTTCAAAGCCGAGGATATAGAGCGGCGTGAACGCAAGCCAGTAACCGACCAGCCAGCACCAGAACGCGACCTTGCCCCAGAATTCGTCGAGCGTGAAGCCGAACACTTTCGGGAACCAGTAGCTGATGCCCGCGAGGCAGCCGAACACCACGCCGCCGATGATCACGTTATGAAAGTGCGCGACGAGGAACAGGCTGTTGTGCAGCACGAAATCCGCGCCCGGCACCGCGAGCAGCACACCCGTCATGCCGCCGACGGCGAACGTCACCATGAAGCCGATCGTCCAGAGCGTGGACGTGTGATAACGGATGCGGCCGCGATACATCGTGAACAGCCAGTTGAACAGCTTCACGCCCGTCGGCACCGAAATGATCGACGTCATGATACCGAAGAACGCGTTGACGTTCGCACCCGAGCCCATCGTGAAGAAGTGATGCAGCCAGACGAAGAACGACAAAATGCCGATCGACGACGTCGCGTACACCATCGACTTGTAGCCGAACAGCGGCTTGCCCGAGAAGGTCGCGATGATCTCCGAGAACGCGCCGAACGCGGGCAGAATCAGGATGTACACCTCGGGGTGACCCCAGACCCAGATCAGGTTGATGTACATCATCGCGTTGCCGCCCAGCTCGTTCGTGAAGAAGTGCATGTCGAGATAGCGGTCCATCGTGAGCAGCGCGAGCGTGCCCGTCAGCACGGGAAACACCGCGACGATCAGGATGTTCGTGATGAGCGCAGTCCAGCAGAACACAGGCATCTTCATCAGGTTCAGACCGGGCGCGCGCATGCGCAGGATCGTCACGATGAAGTTGATGCCGCTCAGCGTCGTGCCCAGGCCGGAGACCTGTAACGACCATATGTAGTAGTCGACCCCGGTCGTCGGACTGTAGCCAAGCTCGGACAGCGGCGGATACGCAACCCAACCCGTCGCCGCGAAATCGCCGACGAACATCGAGATCATCACCAGCACTGCGCCGACCACCGACAGCCAGAAACCAAGCGAATTGACGAACGGATACGCGACGTCACGCGCGCCGAGTTGCAGCGGCACGACCACGTTCATCAGACCGAGAATCAGCGGTGTGGCGACGAAGAAGATCATGATCACGCCGTGCGCGGTGAAGATCTGATCGTAGTGATGCGGCGGCAGGTAGCCCGCTGCGTCGCCGAATGCAATCGCCTGCTGCGCGCGCATCATGATCGCGTCGGCGAAACCGCGCAGCAGCATGACGAGCGCGAGAATGATGTACATCACGCCGATCCGCTTGTGATCGACGGACGTGATCCACTCCTTCCACAGATACGACCACTTGCCCACGTAGGTGATCGCGCCAAGCAGCGCCAGACCACCCAGGATGACGACGCCGAGCGTGCCCATGATGATGGGCTCGTGATACGGAATCGCATCGAGCGTAAGTTTTCCAAACATTTCCACTACTCCGATACCAAAGCTGCGTGTGAAGGCAGGCGTGCCGGCTTGACGTACATGTCCGCATTGGCCGTCGTGCAGATCGGGCGGCCGCTTGCATCGCGCATGTACTGATAGACGATGCCGTCGAACAGTCCCGGCGCGACGTTGCTGTACAGCGTCACCGCGTTCTTTCTGCTCGGTTGCTGAAGCACGTCGTAGGCGGCGACGTCGAGCGTTTGCGGCGACGCTTTCGCGCGCGCCACCCAGGCGTCGAACTCGCCGCGGCTCGTGACGACCGTGTTGAAGTCCATGTCAGAGAAGCCGGGGCCGCTGAACGCCGACGAACGGCCCGCATAGGTGCCCGCGCTGTTTGCAATCAGATGCAGTTGCGTCTGCATGCCGGACATCGCGTAGACCTGGCTGCCCAGTTGCGGAATGAAGAACGAGTTCATCAGCGACTCCGCAGTCAGCCTGAAATCGACGGGCGTATTGACGGGCAGCGCGAGCTGGTTGACGGACGCGACGCCGTAGTCCGGGTAAATGAAAAGCCACTTCCAGTTCAGCGCGACGACTTCCACGCGCACGGGCTTCACGTCGGATTCGATCGGCTTGTATGGATCGAGGCTATGCGTTGTCTTCCAGATCAGCACAGCAAGCGTCGCGACGATGATGCAGGGTATCGTCCACACGACGACTTCGATCGCGTTCGAATGCGCCCACGTCGGCGCGTACTTCGCCTTCGTATTGGATGCGCGGTAGCGCCACGCGAAATACAGCGTGAGCGCGATCACGGGAATCACGACCAGCAGCATGAGGCCGAGTGCGATCAGGATCAGGTTCTTCTCCTGCTCGCCGATCGCGCCTTTCGGATTGAACAGCACCATGCTGCAGCCGCCGAGCAGGCTCAGCGCGCCGGTTGCGGCGACGCGGCCAGCGCGCACGAGATGTCTTCGGAATGGATGTGAGCGGGGCCAGCGTCCCGCTGTATGGGGAGAACCCCCGGGTGTAGGTGGGTTGCGCATGCTTTCAGGTTGGTTGCCGGGTTATATAGCTCCATGCATCTATCCCCCAACCCTTCGCTCAGGCGCGAGCTTCCCGCTATGGCTATGGGCCTTCCAGCGGATACATACATAGGCTATGGCGGCGCATGCTAGAGTAAGACATATGCCATACATGCGCGACAAGATGCCACACATGCCTTCCTCTTCATCATCTTCACGCAAGCGCGCCGCGCGGCGTCCCGACTGGATCGCGGACTTCACGGAGAACGGCAAGGCGCGCTATCTGCAGATCGTCGATCTGATCGAGCGCGCCGTCGCGGACGGCAAGCTGAACCCCGGCGACCGGTTGCCGCCCCAGCGCAAGCTCGCGGAGATGGTCGGCGTGGATCTGACCACCGTGACGCGCGGTTTTGCCGAAGCACATCGGCGCAACCTGATCGAATCGCGCGGACCGCTCGGCACCTTCATTGCGCCGCCCAAGGCGACGTTTATGCAACAGGTCGATCTGAGCATGAACATTCCGCCGCCGCCCGCCGATCTCGATCTTGCCGTGCTGCTCAAGCGCGGTCTTTCGCAGGTGCTGGTGCGCAGCGATATCGATCTGCTGATGACATACCAGCTAGGCGGCGGCAGCGATACGGACCGTCAGGCGGGTGCCGCGTGGCTCGCGCCGATATTGGGACGAGTGGACCCGTCGCGCGTGGTCGTGACGCCCGGTGCGCACTCGGCGCTCGCCGCGCTGATCCTGGCGCTCACGAAGGCCGACGCGCCCATCTTCACCGAGCAGCTGATCTATCCGGGTCTGCCGCTGATCGCGCGGCAACTGGGACGCAAGCTCGACTCGATCGCCTGCGACGAATACGGCATGCGGCCCGACGCGCTGGACGAAGCTTGTGCGCGTGCGAGCGGCGGCCTCATCTACCTGAACCCGACCATTCGTAATCCGACCGCGCACACGATGCCCTCGCAGCGCCGCAAGGACATACTCGCCGTCGCGGCGCGCCGGAACATTCCCGTCGTCGAGGACGATCCATACTGGCTCTTCGCCGACGATCCACCCGCGCCGCTTGCAACCCTCGCACCACAGCAGGTGTATTACCTGTCGACGCTGTCCAAATGCCTCTCGCCGGGTTTGCGCGCCGCGTTTCTCGTACTGCCTGCCGCAAGCGCGCAAGAGCCGTTTCTGAAGGCACTGCGCTCGCTCTCGCTGATGTCGCCGCCCTTGACGACGTCACTGGTCACGCAATGGATACTCGACGGCACCGCTACAGAAGTATTGACGGGCATTCTGAAGGAGTCGAGAGAACGTCTATTGGCTGCCAGTCAGATACTGTCGTCCGTCAGCATGGCGGCATCCGGCGGCGCCATCCATGTGTGGCAGCCGCTGCCCGCGCATTGGGCCGCGCAAAGCCTCGCGGCGGCGGCTCGCACGGAAGGTCTCGTCGTCGCGCCCTCTTCCGCGTTTTGCCAGAGCGGCGACGTGCCGAACGCGATCCGCATCTCGCTTGGCGGCTGCACGCGGCGTACGGAATTGACGTCGGCGCTGCGCAAGCTCGCGGAACTCGTCGAGCGCAAGCCATCGGACGAAGACCGCTTGCTGATCTAGCGCGTGACCGTCGTGCGTCGTCGCATCTGCTGCGCCAAATTCTCCGTCAACTGCTGCTGTACGAACGAAGGCCGCGCGAGAATAATTCGCTTCGACGTCGCTTCGGGCATTTCCTTCCTCCTTTCAAGCGGAGCGCGTCGGGGATCACTGCGCGAGTGCCCGCGGCCTTGGGCCAACAACCCGCAGAGCTTGCAGCAGCAATGTTGTATTGCGCGTGGCAAACACTAAACCTCGGCATCCACAAGGTGCCGAGGTTTTTTCATTGCAGTGCGACTGGCAAGCGCCGCGAGTTCGGTGACGATCGTGCTGATGCTCGTGCCCGTGGGAAAGCAGCCCGCGACGCCTTGTGCCTGCAACGCAAGCTGGCTGGCGTCGTCGAGGTTTCCGCCCGTCACGACGGGAATGCCTGCTTGCCGCGCGCGCAGTTCGGCGACTAGACCCGACACCAGTTCCCTGTGCGCGCCCGCCAGCGACGAAATGCCGATCACGTCGACGCCCTGCGCCAACGCCAGCTCGCAGGTTTGCTCGGCGGACGCGAACATTGCGCCCGTCGTCACCGCAAAGCCCGCGTCCGCCAATGCCGCCGCGACGACGCGTACGCCGCGGTCGTGTCCGTCCTGGCCGAGCTTCGCCAGCAGAATGCGAGGTGCACGCCCCAATCGACGGGCCGCTTGCGCCACGGCATCGCGCGCCGCCAACCATGGCTCGTCGGACGACAGCGCCTCGCCGTACAGCCCAGCCGAAAGCGGCAAATCGACGGATGGTCGCGGCCAGACGGATTCGAGCGCCCGCGTACATTCGCCCACTGTCGCGCGCGCCCTTATGCATTCGATGGTCAACGCCAGCAGATTGCGGCTGCCGTCGCGCGCTGCATGGCGAAGCGCGGCGAGCGCATCGCTCACGCGCCTTGCGTCACGCGT
Organism: Paraburkholderia sp. Tr-20389; assembly: GCF_017104565.1. Taxonomy (GTDB): domain Bacteria; phylum Pseudomonadota; class Gammaproteobacteria; order Burkholderiales; family Burkholderiaceae; genus Paraburkholderia. The sequence continues at coordinate 622,151 of NZ_JAAGPD010000001.1, forward strand.
GCGCTTCGTCTGCTCGATGCGGCGCGTTTGCAGCGCCCGAATCTGCGCCGCGTCCACTTGCTGCGAAGCGACCCGCTCTTCGCCGTCATCCGCTGCGAAGCGGTTCACGCCGACGATCACGCGCTCTCCACTCTCGATCTCCGCCTGCACGTGCAGCGCCGACGCGTGAATGCGCTCGCGTACCCAGCCCGACTCTATCGCCTCGATCACACCGCCGCGCTGATCGATTTCATCGAGTATGGCTCGCGCGCGGTGCGCCATGTCCGCCGTGAGTGCTTCCATCATGTATGAGCCGGCCCACGGATCGGCCACATCGCACACGCCCGTCTCATGCTGCAACACCAGTTGGGTGTCGCGAGCGAGTCGCGCCGATTGCGCGGACGGCAGCGCCAGCGCCTCGTCATACGCGTTGGTGTGCAGCGACTGCGTACCGCCGAAGATAGCGGCGAGCGCCTCGACCGTCGTTCGCACGACGTTGTTCATGGGCTTTTGCGCGGTCAGCGACCAGCCCGAGGTCTGACAATGCATCCGCAACGCGCGTGCCTTGTCCGAGGTCGCGCCGCCTTGCGCCGCGATCTCCGACCACAGCAAGCGCGCGGCTCGCAGTTTCGCGACCTCGACGTAGAAGTCCGTACCGACGCCGAAGAAGAAACTCATCCGCTCGCATGCATCGTTCGCGGGCATGCCGCGTTGCACGAGCGTCTCGACATAGGTGCGCGCGTTGGCCATCGTCAGTGCAAGTTCGAGCACGGCGTCCGCGCCTGCTTCCTGAAAGTGATAGCCCGATACCGACAACGCGTTGAAGCGCGGCACGTTCTGCGCGAGATAGCTGGCAACGTCGGCGGCGATGCGCAACGACGGCGCGGGCGCAAAGATGCCCGTATTGCGCACCATGAACTCTTTAAGGATGTCGTTCTGAATCGTGCCTCGCAGCCGCGACGGATCCACGCCGCTCTCTTGCGCAGCGACCATGAACGCGCCGAGCACGGGCAACACGGCGCCATTCATCGTCATCGACACGGAAACGCGCTCAAGCGGAATGCCTTCGAACAGACGGAGCATGTCCTCCACGGTATCGATCGCCACGCCCGTCATCCCCACGTCGGCGCTCACGGCGGGATCGTCCGAATCGTAGCCGCGTTGCGTGGGCAAATCGAACGCGACGGACAAGCCTTGTGCGCCTTCGGCCAACGCCGTGCGGAACGCGAGGTTCGTATCGGCGGCCTGCGCATAGCCAGCGTACTGACGTATCGTCCAGGGCTTGTCCGCATACATCGAAGCGAACGGGCCGCGCACGAAGGGCGCTTCGCCGGGCATGCTGTCGAGATGCCCAATGCCGCCGAGATCCGCCCGCGTGTAGACGCGTTTGAGCGGCACCGCACGGCGGCGCTGCGTCGGCTTCGTGCTCATCGGCACCTCCAGCGCTTTTCCGTCGTCACGTCGGCGATCTTCATGCCGTCGCTCTTGCGCCGCACTTCCGTCCAGTGGCGCAGGCCCTGTGCGTCTTCCGACCGGCCGATCATCCGCACGCTCAATGTATCGCCCACATCGACGTTGCCGTAGTAGAACAGCGAGCGGCTCGCGACGACGGGCGGTTCGTCGTCGCGCCGCCACTGCCACTCGGCGCGATCGACAAAAGCCTGGAAGCTCGCGAAGTACAGAAAGTCGGCGCCGTTGAAATCGCTATTGGGGCAAGGCAAGAACTCGATCGGCTCGCTCGTTGCAGGCGCGAGATCCGGCAGCGCGGCGCGGTCCGACGCACGCAGACGCTTGCTCATCTGTGTCATCTGCAACGCCCGCTCGGGCATCGGCACGACATCGCCTGTCAGTCCCGCGAGCGCAGCGCGCGCGACGCGGCGATTGCTGAGCGCGTCGCCACGCGTGACGAACGCCGACGACATCGACAGCTCCGCGATCTGTGTGCCGCCGCGCACGATGCGGTGCGTGCTGAAATGACGAACGGGCCCGGTTCTGCACAGCGTGCTATCGATGTCGAACGCGTCGTGTTCGGCGACGGCGTCCAGCCCGCAGGTCTGCAACCGGATCGCTGTAAAGGCCGCATACGAGCGGCCGCCGTTGTCGTCGTGGAAGTCCGTTTGCTGGCGGCCCGCGTGTGCAGCGAGCGCCTCCCAATGACGATGCCCGCACTCCTTGAGCAGCCAGTTCTCAGACAGTCCCGTATAGCTCAGTTGCGGCATACCCGCGCGATAGCGATGGATCATGCTCACGCCGCGAGACTCGTCGATGACGCTTCGAGTGCCGCGCGAATCGTGCCGACGACATGGCCGGCATCGCGCGCAATGCCGGAGAAGCGCCCCGATCCCCATGTGTGCAGCCACGGCAGGCCGATGAAATACAAGCCGTCTTGCGGCGTGATGCCGCGAACATGCGCGGGATAGCCTCGCCCGTTGAACACAGGTGCATCGATCCAGCTGAAATCGGGCCTGAAACCAATGCACCAGATGATCGATGCAATCCCGCTCGCGGCAAGGTCGAGCGAAGCGCGCTCGCCGCCCGGCTGCCAAACGGGTGCATACGGCAGACCCGCGGGCGCATCGATGCCCTGCTTGTCGATGAATGCGTCGATGCTCGCATTGATACGGTTGTAGGTATCGTCGGCGCTATCCAGGTTGTCGATCAGGTTCGGCGCGAAATGCAGGCGGCCTTCGCGCAGATCGTCGAGCCTGCCGTACAGTTCCATGCCTTCCAGCGCGAAGCGGCGCAGATCGATATCACGCCCGCCGTCGCGGCCCGTCACGTAGTGGTTCGTGTTATCGCGCACGCCTTCGCGCAGCGGATGCTGATCGACGGGCATATCGTAGTAGCGCATGTCCGCGAGCCAGTCGACCACGTCGCGACCCCGATAGAAGCGCGCGCAACGCGGCGCTTCGCCGACGGCGAGATACACCTTGCGCCCCGCCAGATGCAGATCCTCCGCAATCTGCGCGCCCGACTGCCCCGACCCCACGACGAGAACGGCACCTTCTGGCAATGCCTGCGGATTGCGGTAGTGCGACGACTGCATCTGCACGATCTCCGATGGCAGCCGTTCGGCCATGCGCGGCACGATGGGCGTGTGATACCCGCCCGACGCGACCACGACGTGATCGGCCGTGAAGTCGCCGTTCGACGTGGACACGAGGTAACCGCCCGACGGCCTGCGCTTGACCTTGCGGACCTCCGTGTGTTCGAGGACGGGTGCATCGACCATGTCGATGAAGCCGTTCAGGTACGCAATGATCTCGTCCTTCTTCATGAAGCCGTGCGGATCGTCGCCGGTATACGGATAACCCGGCAGCGCGCATTGCCAGTTGGGCGTGACGAGACAGAACGCATCCCAGCGCTGCGAGCGCCACGTATGCGTGACCGTGTGCTTTTCGAGCACGAGATGATCGATGCCCGCCTCTTTCAGGTAATAGCTGATCGACAGTCCGGCCTGGCCGCCGCCCACCACGATGACCGTATGGTGCGGCACGCCGTTCATTGCGTCGGGAGCAAGGGTGTTCGCGTTCGACATGATTCGTTCCTGCGTTCGATCTGACGGCGGGCGTACGCGGCCTTGCGCGACGCGCCGTCCAAGGGTTCACAAAAGTTCGACGACCTTGACCTCGGCCTGCGGGTCGATCGCGAAACGACTTGCCTGTGCTTCGATCTGCGCGAGCTGATCCATGGCGGCCGAGCAAGCGAAGCCGTATTTCTCGCGCACGCGTTCGGAGCCGATATGCAGTGCTTCGCGTGCGCGCCCGACAAAATCGGCGAGCGCGTAGCACTGCCCGGCGACGAAGAATTCCCCCACTACCGTCGAAGGGGAATAGCAATTGGCCTCACTGCCGTCCGGCCACTGGACCTTGAAGTGCATGACTGGCATCACGTTTCCTTTGAATGAAAAATTCAGACGCTGAGCGCTTGCGATAAACGCTGCATATGACGCGCATACAGCGTGATATGACGTCGCCCGCTTTCGCGCCAACTGAAGCGCGCCAACAGTTCAGGCACCGCGCATTCGAAGTCGATGCCGCCGCGTTCGTGCAGCGCGTGGCGCAGCGCATCGGCAATACTGTCGGCGTCGTCAGGTCGAGCCCAGCAGCAGACGCGTTCGTCGAGATAGCCCGTGAACGGTTCGATTTGCGACACGACCACAGGCTTGCCGGCCGCCAGCGCTTCGAGCGTGACGAGCCCAAAGCCCTCCCGCACCGACACCATTGCGACGACGTCCGCCGCATGCATCAGCGCAACGATGGCCGCGTCGGCGAGCGGACCGGTAATGACGATCGGTTCGCGTTGCCCGATACGCAGACCGAGCGCCGCAGCGCCCGCCATGAAGCGCTGCGTATAGGCATCGTGGTCGAGCAGACTTGCGCCGCCCGCAATCACGAGTTGCGCGCCGGGATGCGTGTGAATCAGCAATGCAAACGCGTCGAGCAGTTTCAATGTGTTCTTGCGTTCTTCGATACCGCCCACGGCCAGCACGACGGGACCGCTGCCGCCGACGCCCAGCTTCGCGCAGACCTCATCACCGTTCGCTTCGCACGAGCAATGGAAGCGCTGCCCATCCACGCCGTTATTGACCGTCGACGCTTCGATACCGAACGCGTCGCGCATCGTGCGGGTCCACGCATCGCTCACGCAGAGCACGGTGTCGGCATCGGCAAACGCGCGCCGTTGCCATTCACGCAGACGGGGATCGCTGAACGCATCGAGATGATGAACCGTGCGCACATAGCCGCGAATCGCGCCCGCTTCGCGCAATTCCGCAAGCGCATTCCCGCTGATACTGTCCTGTGCGTGCAGAACGTCGAAACCCGACGCATCATGTTCGAGCAATGCCGCTTTCAATGCCGCGATTCGGGTCTGAACCATCGCGACCGTGTCGTTGCCGTGCGCGGCGACAGGCGCGAGCACGACGCGGCAAGGCGACGCGCGAAACATCGGCGCGCCGCCGACGGATGGCGCGAAAACCGTCACGTCCTGCCCGGCTTCATGCAACGCGCGCGCAAGTTCTAGCGTATGCACGACGCCGCCGCGCGGATTGACGGAATGGGTGAACAGCGCAATGCGCATCGAGGTGCCGCCGTTCATGCTTCCACCTCCGCAGGAGCGCCGATGAAAGCACGGTCGTGGAAGCTCCAGAGCAATGCCGATTCGCCCTGCTGCGTGAGCATCACTTCACGCGAAGCATCGACCTTCCCTACCGCTGCGCACGCGAGGCCGCGCTGCGAGAAGCGCGACAGCACTTCATCCACGTGCCCGCTTCGCACCGACAGCAAAAAGCCATAGCTCGGAAACGCGCTGAGCCAGCGTTCGAAATCGATCTGATCCGGACGAGGAATCGCGTCGAGATCGATGCGCGCGCCGACGCCCGAGCATTCGAGCAGCATCAACGCGGTGCCGAGCACGCCCGCCATGCTGATGTCCTTCGCGGCATCGCACAGACCGCTTTCCGCAAGCTGCGGCAGCAGGTCGAGATCGTCGCGCAGGCGCTGCGCGGGCGCGCCAACCGATGCATTCCAGAACGGATACGGATCTTCGAAGCGGCCGCGCAAGTCGACGGCCATCACCAGGCTGTCGCCGGGACGCGCGTTGAAGCTCGACAGCAACGCACGCGCGCGGCCCATGATCGACACGGCGAGTTGCGCCTGCGCGCTGCGCGTGTTGCTGTGCCCGCCGACGACGGGCACGCCATACGCATTCGATGCGGCCGCCATCCCTTCGAGAATCAGCGCTGCCGGATCGAGCCCGTCGCTCCACAACGCATCGACGACAGCGAGCGGTCTTCCGCCCATCGCATACACATCGCTGACATTGACCATCACGCTGCTGTAACCGGCGAACCAGGGCATCGTTTCGACGAAATCGCTGACCAGTCCTTCGATCGCGAACAGCAGGTAGCCATCGCCGTCGGCCAGCGCCGCGCAGTCGTCGCCCAATGCAACGGCTTGTGCGAGATCGCGCGTGCCGTTCGGCAAGCCCGACGCCAGCGACGCCACCACGCCCGCAATATCGGTCTTATGATGAAACCCGCGGCTTTCACGGATGCGTTGGGCAAGCGCGTGCAGACTCATGAGCGGCCTCGCGCCGACGTCACGAACCCGCTCTCCGGCGTGAAGCACGGCGGGTAATGTTCGAGGTCCGCTTCCATCAGATGATGCGGCCGCCCGAACAGCGTTTCCTCCGCGACCGTTTGCCAATGCAGCCGCCGGAACAGCGGCACGTTCTGGTTCTGCACATGCGCGAGAAACGTCTCGCACCCCAGTGCATGCGCGCTGCTCACGGCAAGACGAATCAGCGTCGATCCCAGCTTGCCGTGCGAACGGAACGCCGCATGCACGGCAAGCCGCGAGCCGAGCCATGTGCGCGGGCGCGTCTCGTGAATCCGCACCGTGCCGACCACCTGCTCCGGCATGCCCGCAATGCAGCTCAGTGCAACCAGCAGTTTTGCGTCACGGTCGATCTCGTCGCGGTCGTCGCCGACGAAGATGCCCTGTTCGACGCAGAACACCGCGCGCCGCAGCGCATACGCTTCCTTGCTTTCCCACGGCAGCGTCGCCCACTTGACGCGGTACTCGGCGGGTGTGAAGGCGAGCGGCAGTGCGTCGAGCTCGTCGATGGATTCGCAGAACATGATCAGTCCTCGTACGATGCCAGCGACGAACATGCGCCGCATTTGCCGCAACCGGCCTTGATATCGGCGGAACGCATCTGCGCGTCGCGCAACATCGCGCCGAGCGGCGCCAGAATCGACTTCATGAACTCCGGCGAAGGGGCAGGATGATCTTCGAGCGGCGTGCCGCTGATCGGCACGAACGGCACGACGAACGGATACACGCCGATCTCGATGAGTTCGCGTGAGATCGACAGGATCGCCTCCGCCGTATCGCCGAGACCCGCGAGGATGTAGGTGCTGACCTGCCCTTTGCCGAACACGGCGACGGCCGCCCTGAACGCTTCCATGTAACGCTCGACGGGCACGCTCGCCTTGCCCGGCATCACGCGCGCGCGCACCTCGGGCGTCACCACTTCGAGATGCATGCCGAGCGTGTCGATGCCGCTCGCCTTCATGCGCTCGAACCACGCATCGTCGTCGGGCGGTTCGCATTGCGCCTGAATGGGAAGATTGACGGCTGCCTTGATCGCGAACGCGCTTTCGCACAGGATCTGCGCGCCGCGATCCGGCGTGGGCGGCGTGCCCGTGGTCAGCACCATGTGCTTCACACCGTCGAGCAACACGGCGGCACGCGCCACTTCCGCAAGCTGCTCCGGTGTCTTGCGCGCAATCGTGCGCCCCGCCGCGAGCGACTGGCCGATCGCGCAGAACTTGCACGTCTTCTTGCGGCTCTCGTAGCGGATGCAGGTTTGCAGCACCGTCGTCGCGAGCACATCGGTGCCGTGCAGCGTCGCGATGTGCGAATACGGCACGCCGTCGAGCGTCTGCAACTGCGTGAAGCGCGGCGCTTTCGGGAAGCTGATGCTGGCAATCGGGATCGTGCCGCGCAGCAGCGCACTCGCGCCGGCTTCGTCAGGCGCGCCTGCGACGAACGGCGAATTCCACGCGGAACTGGTGTGCACGGGCACCATGATCGTCACGCCGTCCACGGTCACGGCCTTGTGGTCCGACGGCCCTGCGCCGCCGCGCCGGCTTGCGGCACCCGCATTCGGGTCGACGAGACGCAAACCGGCCGACTGCAACTCCGTGCGCAGTTCCATCATCTGACGCTGCGTGCGCGGCTCAGCCGGCGACGGATTCATGCTGGCATTCATCCTGGCCTCCCTCCGTGGTGTCGGGCGCGGCGTCCGCGCCGGCACGTTCGAACGACATCGACATCGGCGCAACGGGCGTCGCCGGGCGATCGTTGATGGCAAGACTCAGCAACTCGGGCCGCGCATAGTGGCCGACCGAGTCCATCATCCGTTTGCGCTTGGTGATCAGCGACATGTCGAGATCCGCGACGACCATGCCTTCGCCCTCGCGCAGCGGCTCAGCCAGATGCTGCCCTTCGGGCGACACGATCGCCGTCATGCAGCCGCCGCGCAACGCCTTTTGCAGCTTCGGGTCCGGCGTCACCGCTTCGATCTGCGCGTCGCTCAGCCAGCCCGTCGAGTTGACGACGAAGCAGCCCGATTCGAGCGCGTGATGACGGATCGTCACTTCGATCTGCTCGGCGAAGATGGGACCGACGAGCGAACCTGGAAACTGGCTGCAATGGATTTCTTCGTGCTGCGTCATCAGCGCATAGCGCGCGAGCGGGTTGTAGTGTTCCCAGCACGCCAGCGCGCCGACGCGCGCGATGCCCGTGTGCGCGACCTTCAGGCCCGCTGCATCGCCCTGGCCCCAGATCATCCGTTCATGAAACGTCGGCGTGATCTTGCGACGCTTGAGCACGAGACGCCCGTCGACGTCGAACACGAGTTGCGTGTTGTACAGGCTGCCGTGATCGCGCTCGTTGACGCCGAGCACGACAACCATCGCATGACGGCGCGCGCGCTCGCTCACGGCCTGCGTGACAGGACCGGGGACAACTACGGCCTGTTCATAGAGGCGCATGTGATCGGCACCCGACGCGACAGGCGGACGCACGAACGAAAAGTATGGGTAGTACGGTACGAACGTCTCGGGGAAGACGATCAACTGCACGCCTTGCGCCGCCACTTCGTCGATGGCGGCGCATACCCTGTCGAGCGTGCCGCCGGGTCGCTCGAACTCCGGTGCAATCTGCACCGCGGCTGCACGGATGATTCGCTGGTCGGACATGATCGGCACCCGGCGCGCTCAGACAGTCCACGTGTGGATGATCAGCGCGTTCTCCTTGCGATGGAGCAACTGCAGATCGAGCACATCAAGCGGATTGATCGGCCGGATGCCTTCGATCAGCGACGCTTCGCCATGACCGTACAGCGCCTGCAACGCAAAGCGGCATGCGTAGACCTTGCCGCCCTCTTCCATGAACTTGACCAGTTGCTTGTTGAAGTTCAGATGACCGGGAAAGGCTTCGTCGCCGAGCGTCGGAAAGCCGCGCTGCAGACCGAGCGTGACGCCGGGCCCGTAAAGCAGCACCGACGTATCGAAGCCCTTGCGCTGCAGGCGCGTGGCCTGCAGCAGATTCACGAAGCCGATCGAACCTTCGAATGCAACGGTATGAAAGGTGACGAGTGCTTTCTCGCCGGGCTCGGCCTTGACGTCAGGGAAGACCTTCTCTTCGTAATCGACCAGATAATCGCCTTTCTGATGCATAGGTTGATTGACGGCAGGCATTTCACTCTCCAATAAGTCGCGTGATTGATCGGATTGCTCAACGGGACAAGCCCCGATTGGCGTGTCACTTGACGCAACCCGTATGCCAATTTCCGGCGCGGTTCATGCAATCAATTTCCAATCAATCAAACGGCGATTGTTCGAGCGACCCGAAAATTTCTTTGCGAGCCTTGGCGGGCGCGGCTTTTCAGGGAAAGTGGACCGCTGCGCGCGCACCGACTGCGCACAAAGACGCAGCGTCTTTTGCGTGCGGATGGTGCGGCGTACACCGCAAGCGTGCATTGATCCAATCAATGCGATCAGGTTTTGAATTGAATGAAAAGCGATTTATTTTTTGCGGAGTTCGCGTGGTACTTTGAATGACGCATTCATTCATTCGCTCATTCATTGGCATCGGGAATCACGGCATGGACAGTCTCACGCACCACTGGCTCAGGCGGCTCACCGAGAGCCGCAAACCGGCGTATCTCGTGATACCGGATCTGATCGAAGAAGATCTCGCGAGCGGACGTCTGCGTCCGCGCGACCGCCTGCCCGGTCTGCGCGATCTGGCGGGTGCCTTGCAACTGAACTACACGACCGTCGCTCGTGCCTACGCGGAGGCGCGCAAGCGCGGCCTGCTCGATGCGCGCGCGGGCAGCGGCACGTTCGTGCGTGGACGCACGCAGACGCTGCCGCTTGCAGGCGGCAGCAGTGTCGAGATGTCGATGAACATGCCGCCCGAACCGCCCGAGCTTGCGGCACGGCTGAGAGAATCGTCGGCGCAACTGCTCTCGCAGACGGATCCTTATCGCCTGCTGCGCTACCAGGATTTCGGCGGCACACCCGACGACCGCGCAGCGGGTCGCGCATGGCTCAAGGAACGCGTACCCGATTGCGAAGACGATACCGTGCTCGTGTGTCCGGGCATCCATAGCGCGCTCGTTGCCCTCGTCTCGCAACTCGCGAGGCCGGGCGAAACCATTTGCCTCGATACGCTCGCGTATCCAGGCATCAAGGCCATTGCGTCGCAATTGGGCGTGCGCCTTCAGCCATTGCCGCGCGACGAAGAGGGTCCGCTGCCGCATGCGTTCGAAGCGCTCTGCAAAACGGAAAAGCCCGGTGCGTTCTATTGCAATCCGACGTTGCAGAATCCGAGCACGCTGACGCTGTCGGTACAGCGGCGCGAAGCGCTGGCCGATATCGCGCTGCGCTACAGCGTCCCGATCATCGAAGACGATGCGTACGGCTGGCTGCCCGCGAACAAGCCGGTCGCGCTCGCGTCGCTTGCACCTGAACTGACGTGGTACGTGACGGGCTTTTCGAAAACGTTCGGCGCAGGGCTGCGCGTCGCGTATCTGCGTGCGCCTACGTCGCGACAGACGCAGCGCGTGGCGGGTGCGCTGCGCGCGACGACGGTGATGCCGAGTCCCTTCACGGTGATGCTCGCGACACAATGGGTCAACGACGGCACCGCGCATGACATGCTCGATGCGATCCGCAAGGAAGCGAACGCGCGCCAGTCAATCGCATCACAGGAACTCGCGGACTGGCGTTACGATGCGCAGCCCGACGGGTTTCATCTGTGGTTGCCGATTCCCGCGCAGTGCGACTGGAGCGCGCCCGACCTCGCGCTGCAACTGCGCAATCAGGGCGTGGGTGCCGTCGCGGGTGCGGCCTTTTCGACGGATGGCAATCCACCCAATACGATCCGCGTGTGCCTGGGCGGTCCGCAGGACAGAAACGATTGCCGCGACGCGTTGCAACGCGTCGCGGAAACGTTGAACGATCCGCATCATCTGCACATTCCGATGATGTGATCCGCGCTCGCCGCCCGCTTTCAGGCGGACGGCGCGTTACGCCGGCGTATCAGCGCATCCCGCCGCTTGCGACGATCTGTTCGCCAGTCAGCCAGCCCGAGTCGTCGGACGCGAGGAACACCGCGATCGATGCGATATCGCTCGGCTGACCCACACGGCCCAGCGGTGTCTGACTCACTGCCATCGCTTCGAAGTCGGAGCCGACGATGCCCGCTTCGTGCGTGCCTTCCGTGATCACGATGCCCGGATTGATCGCATTGACGCGAATCTTCTTCGGTCCCAGTTCGCGCGACAGCACGCCCGTGATCGCGTCGACGGCGCCCTTCGTGCCGCTGTAGACGGCGCTCGTCGGCGGCGTGATGCTCGTCACCACCGAGCTGATGTTGATGATGCTCGCGCCTTCGCCAAGGTGCTTGAGGGCGGCTTGCGTCGTCAGCAGCAGGCCTAGCACATTGATGTTGAACTGGCGGTGGAATTGATCTTCGGTGAATTCTTCGATCGGCGCGAGTTCATAGACGCCTGAATTGTTCACGAGAATGTCGATGCGGCCGTACGTTTCGACGGCCGCACTGATGATGCCCTGTGCATCCGCCGCCTTCGATACATCGCCGCCGACCGCGATCGCCTTGCCTTGCGCTGCCGTGATGTCAGCCACGACTGCGTCGGCAGCGGCTTTGCTGCTCGAGTAGTTGACCACCACCGACGCGCCCTCCGCAGCGAGCGCCTTCGCGATGCCCGCGCCGATGCCCTTGGAAGCACCCGTGACGACAGCGACCTTACCTGCAAGCTTGCTCATGACCTGTTTCCTCAATCGATTCGATAACATTGAACGGGACCCGCCGTTACTCGAACAGCCGGCCTGCGATGGAGAGAATGTAGACAGACGATTCGCCGCAATAAAGCGGCTCAGGGCGAATTGACTTGAAGGATCTGGCGAACAATCGACTGCGGATGGTGCAGAGAGCCGCTCGCGGGGATTCTAGCGGGGAAGATGAATATGCGCGACGAAGGTCCGCGGCACGCCGATGCGTTCGCGTATCCCTCGCCGCGCGACTGTCGGCGGGCGTGAAGGCGGTGCAATCGTCACATCAAAGGCATGACGGTCGGATAGCTCAGATGCGCGCGCGCTTCTTTCACGCCTTTCACTTCGAGCGCGGCGACGCAGAGCGCGCGTTCCTCTTCTTCGGACTGGATCACGCCCCACAGATGCGCCACGCCATCCTTGACGATGACGTTCTCCTTTGCCAACGCCCAGCGCTTGCCGCTCAATGCAGCGACGATCGCCTCGGCGATCTCGCGGTCGCTGACGGACTGGCCGTCCTGCGTTTGCGCCGGCGCGGCGGCGCTCGCCAGCGCGCGAATCAGGTTGCCGCGTGTGACGATGCCGATCAACGTGCCGCCGCGCATCACGGGCACGCGTTTGATGCGGCGCGTTTCCATCAGGTCCGCGATGTCGGCGACGGGCATTTGCCAGTCGACGGTCCACACGGACGCGGTCATCACATCGGCGACGCTGCGCCCGTGCTCCTTCACGAACGTGCTCGCCAGGTCGCGCGTCGTCGAGAACAGTTCGAGCCAGCGCGAGCGCCTCGTTTCCGTTCCCGTCTCGACTCTATGCAGCAAATCGCCTTCGCTCACGATACCCACCAGCGCACCGCTTGCGTCGACCACAGGCATACCGCTGATCCCGTTGTCGACCAGTCGTTTCGCTGCTTCCTGGACGGTCATGTCCGGTTGCGCGCAGATCACGGACGGCGTCATCACATCGATAGCTAACATGGTTTTCTCCTTGGCACACTTAGGTAGTGTCTGCCGCTATCGGAGAAACGGCTTGATTGAAGTCAAGCGGATTCAAGCGGGATTCAAGCGAGGGACAGGCCACGTTCCCGCGCGACCCGTTGACGATAGTCAGTCTGGCGAGCGCAACGGCGAGCACAATGACCCGATAAACGTGCGAATAACCCTTTGCACGAATCGCGGAGGAGATCATGGCCAATCCAGTCGATGTGGAACGCAATGCCGTCGGCGCATTCCAGCGTGTGCTGCTGGCTGTCGACGGCAGCGAAGCGAGCCTGCACGCTGCTCAATACACGAACGCGCTTTTCAACGGGCGTGCAGCCATCGCCGTCGTATCCGTCGTGCAGAATCCGCGCACGCTGTTTCCGCTCGGCGCGACGACCCAGGCGTTCCTGAATGCCGCGCGCGACGAACTGCTCAGCGACGCGCGCGCCGCGCTGCAACGAATCGAATCGGTGTTTTCGGGCGCCGCACTCGAAACCGACGTGATCGATCTGTCCAGGCGCGACGGCGACACGGTTCACGCGCTGCTCGACACGGCGGCACACTGGCAAGCCGATCTGCTCGTAATGGGCGCACGGCATCATCACGGGCTGCTGCGCTGGGTCGAGGGCGCCGTGTCCGAGCCCGTCACGCGGCGCGCGGACAGCTCGCTGCTGCTCGTGCCGGAAAACAGCCGCGCCCGCACGGACGCGCCGCCGCAGCGCATCCTGTTCGCGCTCGACGGCAGCGCGCATTCGCTCGGCGCGCTGCGCATCGGTATTCAGCTTGCGTCGGCGCAGACACAACTGCGCGCGATCTACGTCGTCGATCGAGCCGTGCATCTGTTCGATATCGCGCCCGTCGACATGCTCGAAGGCGGATTCCTCGAAGAAGGACGCGTGACGCTCGATCTGGCCGAACGCATCTTCACCAGCGAGGGATATTCCGCTGAAACGGCAATCGTCGAAACGCACAGAACGGGCGACGACGTGCCCCATGCGATCGTGCGCGACGCAGAGCAATGGAACGCCGACCTGCTCGTCGTCGGCACGCATGGACGGCGCGGCATCGCGCGCTGGTTCCTCGGCAGCGTGGCGTCGCGCACGCTGCGGCTCGCCGATACGCCCGTTCTGCTGGTGCGCGTGCCCGAACTCACGCAGTCATGAGCCGCGCCACTGCACCTGGCGAACCACGCTTCCGGCGCGCTTGATCTGTATCAATCCGCGCCGTGCGAAGCATGGGACGATGGACCTACGTTATCCCGGAGGTCCGCAAGCGGAAGACACCTTCCATGCACGGACGGCTCGCCATGACCAAACCTCTTTTCCGCATCGGCGCCGCGCTGCTCCATACGCCCGCGCCGCGTCCCGTCGAAGGCACGCCCGTTCCGTATATCGGCTTTGCGCCCGCTCATCGCACGGGCGGCATGCCCTTGCTCGACGCGCTCGCCGCGCGGCAAACCTCGCGCGAATTCGCCGATACGCCGCTCGATCACGACACGCTCGGCGATCTGCTTTGGGCCGCCGACGGCATCAACCGGACTTCCGAAGGCGGCCGCACCGCGCCGTCGGCGCTCGGCGGCTATGAAATCGACATTTACGTGCTGCTGGCGAGCGGCGCGTATCGCTATGACGCTGCCGCGCATGCACTTTCGCTCGTCGCATCCGCCGACCTGCGCGCGATGACCGGCTATCAGGAGTTTCTCGGCCACGCACCCGTCAATCTCGTCTACGTCGCGGATCTCACGCGCATGCACGACATTCCGCATGCGCAGCGCGAAGCGTTTGCATCGGCGAGTGCGGGCGCGATCTTGCAGAACGTGTACCTGTACTGCGCATCGACGGGTCTTGCGGCCGCCGCGCGCGGCTGGATGAACCGGACGGCGCTCGCCGTCAATCTGAAGCTGCCCGTGGGATCGATGGCGCTGCTCGCGCAGACGGTCGGGCATTTCGCGGGGAGACGCGCGCATCGTCCGACGGATGAAGACTTTGCGACGACGGCATGTTGATGCCGTCGTCGACGCGTGATCAGTACGACGCGCCGCTCATCGAAGTCGAGCGGCGCGGTCCATAACTACTCACCGCGCTGCGTCAGCGCATCGAATCACGCTTCGTGCGGCTCGCTGCCGCGCACCAGCAGCACGGGACACTTCGACATCCGCAGGAAACGTTCCGCGACGCTGCCAAGCACGATCCGCTTCATGCCGCGCCGTCCGTGCGTGCCGAGCACGACAAGTTCGGCGCCGATGCGCTCCGCACAACGCTGCAGCGTGTGCGCGACATCGTCGTTCAGCTGTTCCGTTTCGATCAGTTCGCTCGCACTCGCGACACCCGATTGCCTGCACACCGCCTCGGCGTCTTCGAGCGCCACGCGGCCATCGTTACGCAGCGCGTCCGTCAGCACGACGGGGTCGAAGTAGCCGGCGTAGTTGAACATCGGTGACGTATCGACGACATAGACGGCATGCACCGTCCCGCTCGTCAGCGATGCCATCTTCGCCGCCTCCTGGACCGCCAGCTTCGATGTGTGGCTACCGTCCACCGCCACGAGGATTTTCTTGTACATGCTGAGACTCCTTTAAACACTCAAAAGCACGACGCTGCACGCCGGAAAAAGGAAGGCACCGGCTAATCGATCCATTCTGTCTGCTGCAGCTTTGCCAGCCGATGCCGGAGCTTCTGGCCAAAACCTTGACGTTTCGTCCCGTCGATACGTCGCCGCAAGTCGTGCGCCGTGATGGCGCAGACAGCCAGCGGCGTCTTGCCCGCCGCCTTCGCCAACTGGTCCAGCGCCGGCTGGCTGCCTCGGCCGCCCAGCGTGCAGAACAGCGCGAGATGCCGGATGCGCTCACGCTGCGCCTTCAGCCACGCGACGGCCGGCGCAGACGCACGGCTTGCCCACACGGGCGTGCCGACCACGATGGCGTCGTACGCGGACAGGTCGTGGACAGGAGACATTACGCGGACGTCGCGATGACGCAGCGCGTCGAGAAGCGAGCGCACGTAGCCGCGCGCACCCGAACGTGCGGAGTGCTCGCCCTGCTCGCGAATCGGCTCGAGGTCGGCGCCCAGTTCCGCCGCGAGCAGTTCCGCGATGCGCTGGGTCGTGCCGCTGCGCGAGTAGTAGACGACCAGAATCCTGCTTGGCGCGGTCATGACGGGTACTCCCTTTCTCGCAGTGCCGGCACCGAATGGGGCGCCGCCTGAGCCCAGCATAAAGGCGTGCTGCAACTCACCGCTGACGCAGATCAAACGCACCGGCTAGGAAACCTCGATCAGCACCTTGAGCGCATGCGTGCTCGCCGCATGCGAAAAGGTCTCGTACGCCGCGAGCATATCGTCGAGTGCGAAGCGGTGCGTGATCAGCTGCTTCGGATCGAGGCGCCCCGCGCGCACGGTTTTCATCAGCATCGGCGTGCTGACGGTGTCGACGAGACGCGTGGTGATCGAGATGTTGCGGTCCCACAGTGCTTCCAGATGCAGATCGCACTTCACGCCATGCACGCCCACATTCGCAATCGTGCCGCCGGGCGCAATCAGCGCTTCGCAGAGTTCGAACGTCGCGGGCACGCCGACGGCTTCGATTGCGCAATCCACGCCCGTCGATTCCGTCAACGCCATCACCTGCGCGACGGCATCCTCGTGACCGTTGTTGATGCATGCCGTCGCGCCGAAGCGCCGCGCGACTTCGAGCCGGTTCGAATCGGGATCGATCATGATGATCTGCGCGGGCGAGTAGAACTGTGCGGTCAGCAGCGACGCGAGCCCGATCGGCCCCGCGCCGACGATCGCCACCGTGCTGCCCGGCTGAACCTTGCCGTTGAGCACGCCGCATTCGAAGCCTGTCGGCAGGATGTCGGAGAGCATCACGAGCGCCTCTTCGTCGAGGCCGGCGGGAATCCGGTAGAGGCTCGTCTGCGCATGCGGAATGCGCACGAATTCGGCCTGCGTGCCGTCGATACGATTGCCGAGAATCCATCCGCCCGTCGTGCAATGCGAATACATGCCGCGCCGGCAATACTCGCACTGCCCGCACGACGAGATGCACGACACCACCACGTGATCGCCGACGGCGAGACCGCTCACCGCGCTGCCCACGCTGTGCACGACGCCCACGCCTTCGTGTCCGAGGATGCGCCCAGGCTCGCAGGTCGGCACGTCGCCCTTGAGGATGTGCAGATCGGTGCCGCAGATCGTCGTGCGCGTCATCCTGACGATGGCATCCGTCGGCGCCGCGAGTTCGGGCATCGGACGTTCGTCGAGCGACTTCTCGCCGGGGCCGTGATAAACGAGTGCTTTCATAAATGTCCCCCAGGGAAGGAATGAAGCAGTTCACACGGAGCAATCTAGGCGCATGCAGGCCAACGCGCTTGACGTCGATCAAACGATGTCGAGTCCCGTCTGACAATACACCTCCGGCTCGCGATACGACACCGCTTGATCTGCATCAATCGCGTCGCCGGACCGCCTCGTAGACTCGATTGCATCGCGGGCCGCGGCCCGCCCCACGTGTCTCTGTTCCGGAGCAACGGCGATGAGTTACAAGAGCATCCTCGTGCAACTCGATACGGGCGTTCATGCGCATCCGCGCCTCGAAACCGCGCTGCGTGTCGCCCACCAGTTTCATGCGAGACTCACGGGCCTCTTCACCACCTACCTGCCCGATCCGCACGCGTTCTACGTGATGGCGGGCACCGCGTCCTACTACGCGGAGCACGAGCGGCAGCGCAACGAGCGCGGCGCCGCGCTCGAGCGCCTGTTCCATGCGGAGGCCGCACGCGCGAAGGTCGATGGCCGCTGGATCGCAGCCGCGGGCTATGCGAACGACGTCGTGCCGCCCTATGCGCGCCTCGCCGATCTGGTGATCGCGGGACAGGCCGATCGGCAAGACCCGGAATCGTTCATCGCCGATCAGTTCGCCGAGCATCTGCTGATGTCGGCGGGGCGCCCCGTGTTGCTCGTGCCCGCGAGCGGCACACATGCGACGCTCGGGCAACGCGTGATGGTCGCGTGGGACGGCAGCCGCGAAGCCACCCGCGCGATCCACGACGCGATGCCGTTCCTGTCGCATGCCGCCGACGTCACGCTGCTCACCGTCAACGCGACGCGCAACGAGCCGCCGTCATGGCGCATTCCGGGCGCCGACATCGCGCTGACGATCGCGCGCCACGGCGTCAAGGTGAACGTGCGCGAACTGAGCGTCGAAGCCGATGCGGCGATCGGCGACGTGCTGCTGTCGCAGGCGGCCGAAGCGGGCTGCGACATGATCGTGATGGGCGCCTGGGCGCATTCGCGTTTGCACGAACTCGTGCTCGGCGGCGCGACACGCACCGTGCTTCAGTCGATGACCGTGCCCGTGCTGCTGTCGCATTGAGCGCATTGCCCCCAAAAGGAACCGACATGAGCTACAAGACCCTGCTCGTCCATATCGACGATAGCCGCCGCAGCGACACACGTATCGCGCTCTCGCTCGAACTCGCGCAGCGCTGGGATGCGCATCTGATTGGCCTGTACGTCGTCTGCCAGGATCTCTTCAGGCCGATCTTCCGGCAGGACAAAACGTTGTCGTTCGCGCAGATCGAAGCGCAGGAAACCAACCGCCGCGACACGGCTGGGAATGCCTTCCTCGCGGCCGCCGAGCGTGCCGGGCGCAGCGCCGAATGGCGCGCGCCACCCGGTCCCGCGCTCGATGTCGCGATGCTGCATGCGCGGCATGCCGACCTGCTCGTGCTCGGTCAGGAAGATCCGAAAGATCCCGCCTCATTTGTCGCGCCGAATTTCGCAGGCGACCTGGTACTGGGCGCCGGCCGCCCCGCGCTCGTCGTGCCGTATGCGGGCGAGGTGCGTACGCTCGGCGAAAACGTGCTCGTCGCGTGGGACGGCAGCCGCGAAGCGGCGCGCGCCGCCGCCGATGCGCTGCCCCTGCTCCAGCGCGCGCGTCATGTCGGCATCGAGATCGTGCACGCACACGGCCAGCCACAGTATCCCGAGGTGCCCGAGGGTATCGACGTCGCAGCGTGGCTCGAGACGCACGGCGTGCGCGCAGCGTTCTCGACGACGCCGCATCATATCGGCGTCGGCACGGGCGCGACGCTGCTCAATCGCGCAACGGATCTGCATGCGGACCTGCTGGTGATGGGCGCGTACGGGCATGCTCGCGCGCGTGAACGCGTTTTCGGCGGCGTCACGCGGACGATGCTCGAATCGATGACGGTGCCCGTGCTGATGGCGCATTGAGTCGATTGCGTGATGCGCGTGGCCACGGGCAAGGCGTCACGCGGCGCGCATTGGCGCACGGCTCGCAAACGCGCACAATGTGTGCGCCCCGCGCGCTTCGGGCTCGGCCTCGCCCGAAGCCAGCCGCGACGAGGCGCCATCACTGGCTCGCGAACGACTTCACGAACCGCTACGGCATCGCGATCGAGCGGCGTATCGAAACGAACGACGCAGCCTTCACGAACGACGCCGCGACCGCGCTGTTCCGCAGCGCGCAGGAAGCGCTGACCAATGTCGCGCGCCATGCGAATGCCACCGCCGTCGAACTGACACTGCACATGACCAGCCGGCACTACGTCCTGCGCATCGCGGATAATGGGCGTGGCGCCGATCGTCATGCCAGACCGGACACGAGCGCCAGTCCCGGCGAGGACAAGTCGTTCGGCCTGATCGGCGTACGAGAACGGGCCTATATGCTCGGAGGTTCCGTGCAGATCGATACGGCGGCGAACGAAGGCTTTGCGCTGACGGTCACTTTCCCCTTGCAGGCCGTGCAACAGGAACACTCGCATCCATGATCAAGGTATTGCTTGCCGACGACCACACGCTCGTACGCGACGGGCTGCGCCACATCCTGCAATCCGCGAGCGGCTTCACGGTGGCGGGCGAAGCGTGCGACAGCGCGACCACGCTCGCGCTCGTCCGCGCCACCGACGCACACGTGCTGGTGCTCGACCTGTCGATGCCCGGCCGCAACGGCATCGACCTCATCAAGCAGATCAAGGACGAAATGCCCGCGCTGCGCATTCTCGTGCTGACCATGCACGCCGAGCAGCAATACGCGGTGCGGGCGTTCAAGGCCGGCGCATCCGGCTATATGACGAAGGAAAGCGCGAGCGCCGAGCTGGTCGGCGCGGTGACCAAGGTGGCGGCGGGCGGCGTCTACGTCAGTCTCGCGATGGCCGAGCGCTTCGCGCAGAATCTCAACGAACCTGCCGAAGCGCTGCCGCATCAACGGCTGTCCGACCGGGAGTTCGACGTGTTCAGGCGTATCGTCGGCGGACAGACTATCACCGAAATCGCCCACGAACTCTGCCTGAGCGTCAAAACCGTCAGCACGCACAAAACCCGCATCCTCGAAAAAATGCAGATGCCCAACGAAAACGGGCTCGTGCGCTATGCGATCCGCCACAAGCTGTTCGACGACGAAGCCGACATTTGACCGCAAGCGAAGCACCTCGCGTCGCGGGGTAGGAATATTCCTATAAGACCCACCCAAGTTCCTGGGTTTGCTTCAATCATCTCCGATACATTTTTAAGATAAGCCCGCCGATACTGGTGGACATGGATACCGCCGTGTCAGCCATCGTCTCGAAGGTCTATCTCGTCGACGCCGCCGTCGAAGTCAGGCGCCGCCTCGCTCGTCTGCTCGGCGCAATTGCGGGCGTCGAAGTCGCCGGCGAGGCGGAAGACGGGGACGCCGCGCTGGAAGGCATTCTTGCGTGCGGCGCGGATATCGTCGTGCTCGACCTGCGGCTAGCAAGCGGGACGAGTCTCGATCTGATCCAGGCGCTATCGCGCACGTACCCCGCGATCGTCAAGATCGTGCTGACCAACTACACCGCGCGCGCGTTCCGCGCTGCCTGCGAGGCGGCGGGCGCCGATTTCTTCTTCGACAAGACGTCTGAATTCGATGCGGCCTGCCACACGGTCGCAGGCATTGCACGCGCGCGCGGTGCGCGTGCACGTGAATGAACAGGAGCCGATCATGCTTGCCGCAACCGACCTCGACACGGTCATCGACACCGCCATCGCCCCGATGAGTCCGCCGCCGCGCGCGGCAACCGTCGTGCCGATTCATCCTGTGGCACGAGCCGAACGCGCTCCGCAGCGCGCGTCCCGCTGCTCGACGTGCGCGATGCGCGCCCTCTGCATGCCCGCCGAACTGAGCGCGGCCGAACTCGCGCGGCTCGATTCGATCATCTGCGCGACGCGCTCGGTCAAGCGCGGGGACACGCTGTATCGCGCGGGAGATGCATTTCACAGCATCTACGCGGTGCGCGCGGGCTCGTTCAAGACGGTCGTGATGCATCGCGACGGCCGCGAGCATGTGACCGGCTTCCAGATTGCCGGCGAGGCGCTGGGGCTCGACGGCGTCGGCGCGGGTCAGCACAGTTGCGATGCGATTGCGCTCGAAGACAGCGCCGTCTGCATCATTCCGTTCGCGCAGCTCGAAGTGATCTGCCGCGAGATGAAACCGATGCAGCACCACATCTATCAGATGATGAGCAGCGAGATCGTCCGCGAGTCGAGCCAGATGATGCTGCTCGGCACGATGTCGGCGGAGCAGCGCGTCGCGACGTTTCTGCTGAATCTGTCGCGACGCTTCAAGGCGCGCGGCTTCTCGGCCGCCGAATTTCATCTGCGCATGACGCGCGAGGAAATCGGCTGCTATCTCGGCATGAAGCTCGAGACCGTGAGCCGCATGTTCTCGAAGTTCCACCGCGAGCGGCTCGTGTGTGCGAACGGCAAGACGATCCGTATCGTCGATCCCGAAGGACTCGCGCGCGTGTAACGCCTGCTTCGCCTCGCCCCGGAGGATGCCCCGATGGTTCACGCGTCTTCGCATTCCGCCTGGCAGATCGATGAAACGCATTTCGATCGTGCTGGCCCGCTCGCCGAACAACTGCGCTTCGCGCTTCAATACGCGGTGCTCGCGCCGTCCAATCACAATACCCAACCGTGGCGCTTCCTGATCGACGGCAACACCGTGCAGGTTTGCGCCGACCGGCTGCGCGCGCTGCCCGTCGTCGATCCATTCGACCGCGAGCTGCTCTTCAGCTGCGGTGCGGCGCTCTTCAATCTGCGCGTCGCGCTGAGCCATTTCGGCCTGGCCTATGCGATCACGCTGTTTCCATCGGACGCGGATCCCGACGTCGTCGCGCTGGTGCTCGTGTCGAATCACGGACATCGCGACATGGCGCTTGCGCCGCTCTTCGATGCGATCACGCAGCGCGTGACGACGCGCGCTCCCTTTGCGGACGAACCCGTTCCGGCCGCCGCGCAGCGCGCGCTGATCGACGCATGCGAGGCGGAAGGCGCGCTAGCCAGTTGCGTGCATGAACGGGCCGGTCGCCAGGCGATCGCGGATCTGGTCGCGGAAGCGGACCATATCCAGTTCGCCGACCCGCGTTTCAGGCGCGAACTCGCTGCATGGATTCATCCGCGTCACCGCGACGACGGCATGCCCTTGTATGGCGCGGCCGTCGGCGGGCTGCTCGATTTCGCGGTTCCGCTGGTCTCGGCCGTGGTGCGCGTGTTCGATGCAGGCGCGGGCGTTCCCGCCACGCATCGCCATCTCGTCGACGGATCGCCGCTGATGGTCGGCATTGCGACCGCGCGCAACGACCGCGAGGCGTGGCTCGCCGCCGGACAGGCGCTCGAACGCATGTTGCTGGTCGCAGCCGGCTTGGGCCTGACGGCGTCCTACCTTAATCAGCCGATAGAAATCAGCACGTTGCGCGTGCAGATCAGCAGCCTGCTCCATCTCGACGCGACACCGCAACTCTTGTTGCGCGTCGGACGCGGCCCGCACGCGGAGCATGCGCCAAGGCGTCCGCTCTCCGATGTCCTGTTCTGAGTTCATGGCCGGCGCGCTTTGACGCATGGGGATGTCCGCCGTCGTTGACGTGCCTCAATTTCCATCGACGGACACGCGATAGATTGAAACTGCGATCTACGCCACAGCACGATTCGCTGCCTCTCGCGCGAATCGCGCCCTTCCCGAGTGTCCGACAAGGAGCCGTCGATGAGAATCACCCTTCACCTCGATACGTTCGAATGTGCCGATCCCGCCGCCTACGCGATTCTCTGGCTCGACCGCGACGCGCGCAAATGGTCGCGCGAAGGACACGCGGCCATCGATCTGCCCGAATGGGGCACCCTGGCGCTCACGAAGGACAGCACGCGCATCCTGGGCGCCGCCGGCGCCGGCAAGGATCATCTCTACTGCGAACTGACGCGTCTCGATCTGCTGTCGCCGCAAGGGCCGTTCGAAGGCGAGTCGGGACACGTGCTCTGGTATCGCCATGCGGATCGCGCGCCCGTTGCAGGGCAATGGCATGTGCAGTGGATCGACGAAACCGACACGGAACCGGAGCACGGCGTCTTTGCGGACGACGAGCTCTGATATCCGACCCGCTTAAGCACAAGCGGCGCACCGTTTCGATCAACGCCGTCGCGTCGCTGCAATGGCCGCTGTCTGCAACGCCCGTTCCGCGGCGTCGAATGCGCAGCGCACGGCCTCTTCCGCACTCTCCGCCGCATAGCGCCCGATGGGCTCCAGTTCCTGCGTCGCGGTGACCAGATCGAGGCGCACATCGTAGAGCGGCTTGCCCGAGCGCAGACACAGCGCTTCGATGGCCAGACGGCAGTTCGACAGACGCGCGCCGAACCGTTGCAGGCGCACGAGCTGCATTGCCGCTTCGGCTTCGAGCGACGCCGAGGCACTGCAGCCGAGATACACAATCTGCATGCCGATGCCCATCATCGCCTCCCGTCGATCCGCTCTTCATTCGATGCGCGGACCTCGCGTCGCGCAAGCCCGTATCGCCAGCGTACCGGCGCGCGCGCGGCCACGATTGATGCAGGTCAACGCGCCTGGCCCGGCTCCCAAACTGGAACAACCGTTAGCGAACTGATATAACTCAGCTTCGAATGCGCGAAGCGTCGTCTGTCAAACTGCCGGGAGCCGCGATGGCCACGCCGAAGAACGAGCCGTCCCGCATCGCCAGAGCGGCATCCGCGTCGGATGTCCCGCTCGAAGACCGCTATGTGCTGCTGATCGAAGCCGTTCAGGATTACGCGATCTTCATGCTCGACGCGAACGGCAAGATCTCCAGCTGGAATCCGGGCGCGCAGCGAATCAAGGGCTACACGCACGACGAGATCATTGGCCGGCACTTCTCGACGTTCTATACGGAAGAGGACATCGCCGCCGGCAAGCCCGCGCGCGAACTGGAAATCGCCGCCGCCGAAGGACACGTCGAGGACGAAGGCTGGCGCGTGCGGCGCGACGGTTCGCGCTTCTGGGCCAACGTCACCATTTCCGCCGTGCGCGACGCGAACGGCGCGTTGCTCGGCTTCGCCAAGGTGACGCGCGACATGACCGACCGCATGCGCCTCACGGAACTGGAACGGGCGAGCGAGGTGTCGGCGCAGGTGCAGATCACGCGTGAAAACGAGCAGAAGCGCATTGCGCGCGAATTGCACGACGATCTCGGGCAGCAACTGACCGCGCTGAAAATGAGCGTCGCGCTGATCGAAGGGACATTGGCAAAAAAGGACGAAACCGCGCATCTCGTGCCGCAGACCCACGCGCTGCAACAGGAAATAGACGCCATGGCGATGTCGTTGCGCCGCATCGCCGCGGACCTTCGTCCTCCGCTGCTCGACGATCTCGGTTTGACGGCCGCGCTCGAATGGCTCGCCGAGGACTTCACGAAGCGCTACGGCGTCGTCGCGACGGTCCACGTCGAGACGGACGAACCGCAGTTCAACGAGTTCGCTTCGACGACGCTGTTCCGCATCGTGCAGGAAGCGCTGACCAATGTCGCGCGCCACGCGGCGGCGAGCCACGTGCGCATCGAGCTTGCGCGCGAAGGCGACAGGCTGGCGCTGGAAATCGAGGATAACGGCGTGGGCGCGACGCCAGGCTTGCCGACCGGCAACACGTCGTTCGGGTTGCTCGGTATCCGCGAACGCGTCAGGCAATTGCACGGCACCGTGTCGTACATCAGTTCGCCCGGCGCGGGCTTTCGCATTTCGATCCGCGTGCCCTTGGCCAACGTGCAATGACGCGACAATGACGCAAGCGCGTCAAGAGCGAGCATCGCGTCGAAAGCAGAGCCGGGACAGGCCGTTCATCCGGCAACGAAGCGATGTCACATCGAACCAGCTTAGGCCCGCTGCCGCGTGTGCTGCAATCGTTCGAGCAATTCGAATGCCGCCATGCCGCCGAGCATCGCCGCGACGAAAACCCACGCCTTCGTGGAGCCCGCGCCGAGCGCGACCAGCGCCGGCCCCGGGCAAAACCCCGCGATGCCCCAGCCGACGCCAAACGCGGCGCTGCCTGGCACGAGCCTCGCGGTCACGGCGGCGCTGGCGGGAATCTGCATCGGCAGGCCCAGCAGCGATTTTGTGCGGGCACGGCATCCGCCTATGGGCGCAATTGTTTCCTGGCTGTCGCGGGAATGGAAGATCAATCGACGCCGCGCAGTTCCCGCCGAAGGATCTTGCCCACTGTCGACTTCGGCAACGCATCGACGAAACGGATGATCTTCGGCACCTTGTACGCGGCCATGCTGGCCCGGCAATGTGCGATCAGCGCGTCCGGCGTGAGTTCGACGCCCGGCGCGGTGACGACGAACAGCTTCAGCGCCTCGCCCGTCCTTTCATCCGGCACGCCGACGCACGCGCATTCGGCGACGCCCGGCAGCGCCGTCGCCACCGCTTCCACTTCGTTCGGATAGACGTTGAAGCCGGACACCAGCACCATGTCTTTCTTGCGATCCACGATCCTGAGGAAACCCTGCGCGTCGAACACGCCCACGTCGCCCGTGCGGAAGTAGCCGTCCGCCGTGAACGCGCGCGCGTTGGCCTCCGGCTGCTGCCAGTAGCCGCGCATCACCTGCGGACCCTTGACGCAGATTTCGCCGGGCTCGCCGATGGCGGCTTCGCGGTTCTCGTCGTCGAGCAGTTTGACGTCGGTGGAAGGCACGGGAAGACCGATCGTGCCCGTGAACGCTTCGATGAATTGCGGGTTGAACGACACGACGGGCGAGGTCTCCGACAGCCCATAGCCTTCGCGGATGAAGCTGCCCGTCACCGACTTCCAGCGCTGCGACACGACGTCGATCACAGCCGCCCCGCCGCCCGCCGACAACCTGAGCCGCGACCAGTCCACTTCCGCGAGGCGCGGATGGGCCGCGAGACACGCATACAGCGTGTTGACGCCGACGAAGATGGTCGGACGCGCGGCCTTGAGCACGTCGATGAGGGAATCGACATCGCGCGGATTCGCGACGAGCCAGTTCTCCGCGCCGACGGAGAAGTACGTGAGGAAGTTCACCGTGAGCGCGAAGATGTGATACAGCGGGATCGCCGTCACGACGACTTCTTCGCCGGGCCGTATCGCGTCGGGCATGAACGCCTTGAACTGCTCGATGTTCGCGACGAGATTGCGATGCGTCAGCACGGCGCCCTTCGACAGCCCCGTCGTGCCGCCCGTGTATTGCAGGAACAGCAGATCGCTGCCGTCGACATCGACGGGATCCGCTTCGAGTTGCGCGCCTTGCGCGAGCGCTTGCCGGAATGTGATCGCGTTGTGCAGCGTTGCGTCGGCGGCAGGGCCGGCAATGCCCGCGCCGCTGCCGTCCCCCGCGCCCGCTGTGATGACCGTGTTGATCTTCGTGCTGCCGATCGCTTCGGCCAGCGTGCGTGTCGAGCCGTCGAAGACGACGATGGTTTCGACGCCCGCGTCGTTGAGCTGATGCTCCAGTTCGCGCGCCGTGTACAGCGGATTGACGTTGACCTGCACGCCGCCGATCTTCGCAATCGCGATGAACGCGATCGGAAAGGCCGGCAGGTTCGGCAGCATCACGGCCACGCGATCGCCTTGACGGACGCCCGCCACCTTCTGCAGATAAGCGGCGAATGCCGTCGACAAGCGGTCGATGTCCGCGTACGTCAACGTCTGGCCGAACGCGCGAAACGCGGGCTTCGCCGCGAACCGCTGCATCGCGGCTTCGATCAGCGCGTTGATGGATGGGTAGCGATCGGCGTCGATCTCCACGGGGATCGAGCCGTATGAGGCGATCCAGTGCCGGTCGCCCGTCGGGCGTTCTCCGGATGAGTTCGTGCAAAGGCTGGGCTTGATGTGGCTGTCGTCCACGTTGTCTCCTGATATCGCTTTTGTGCAGTAGAGACTATCGCCCGCAGAGCGTGTGTTGCAAATGATCGGTGCGGCCGAATCGGTGATCGAAACGGACAATCTACGTCTGGCCGATGTAAGCGCGAGGATTCGCTGAAGCGCCTTATGCGGCGGTTGCGATCAGGGTGAACCCTATGGCGGGTGGATCCGATCGGGCGCAGAATTCCGGGCACGCAACCGGTATCGATTCGGACACAGGACCTCGACATGCAGCAGCGCGCACCGGCGACGGCCACGCATCATCAGGGCGAGCGCCCCGCACAGGCGTCGTCGGCCGTCGCATGGCGCGAGAAGCGCTTCGCGCCGTCGAAGCTCGTCGCGCTGCTCGACGTTACATCGCAAGCCGGCCTCGATGCGAATGCCGTGCTGGCGGGCACGGAACTCGACGCCGCGGCCGTCGCCAACCCGTTCACGCTCACGTCGTCGCTGCAATTTCTGACGGCCGCCCGCAATGCCGTGCGGATGTATGCGAGGCCCGATCTTGGCGTGCGCGTCGGATGCAGCCTGCATGCATCGAGCTACGGCATGTACGGCTATGCGCTGCTGTGCTCGGAGGCGATGACTCAAACGTTCGATACCGCCGTCAAATATCATCAGCTCGCCAACGGGATGCTCGATATCCGCTGGGCCGAGCATGACGACGCAGCGACATGGATCTTCCCGAACCGCGACGAAGTGCGCGTGCCCGACGTCGACGAGCCGCTGTACGACTTCCTGATCGATTTGCAGTTCGCCGTGCACGTGACGGTCATCAAGGACGTGATGGGCGCGTGGTGCGTGCCGGCGCGCGCCTCGTTCACACGGGCGCAGCCGCCGCATGCGGCGCTGCTTGCGGACGCGCTCGAATGTCCGCTCGCCTTCGACCAGTCGCAGAACCTGTTGAGCTACCCCGCAGCATGGCTGTCGCGCGCGCCGCAACTGGCGAATCCGATCACGGCCGCGCAGGTCTCGACGCAATGTGCACGGCTGGTCGAACAGTTCCGCTGGCAGGCGGGCGTCACGCGGCGCGTCTATCAGGAACTCACGCGCACGCCGGGCAGATTCCCCGATATCGAACAGATCGCCGAAAGCCTGTGCATGACCTCGCGCACGCTGCGCCGCAAGCTCGAAGCGGAAGGCGCGTCGTATAGCGAGCTGCTGACGGGCGTGCGCAAGGCGCTCGCCGTCGACTATCTGAACACGACCGCGCTGAGCATCGAAGACATCGCGCTGACGCTGGGTTTCAGCGACGCCGTGAGCTTCCGTCATGCTTTCAAGCGCTGGACGGGCAAGACACCGAACGAGGTGCGGCGCGATGGCGGCGCGGCGCTTCCATAAACGAACGTCTATAGCGAGCCAAAGTTTGTTTGATTGTTCGGTGCGAAAGTCGCGACCTTACACTTGAAGGACGAACGGCAACCGCTCGCGTCGCGAAGCGCGTTCCCCACATTCCACAACATCAACGCCAAGGAGACGATGCCCGTTCTGTCGAGCATCCGCAGCCCATGCCGCCTACCCTCGTCTACACGCACGCCGCCTGCCTGAACCATAAGCCTGGCCCGCATCATCCCGAATCCCCGGAACGGCTCGACACCGTGCTGAAAACCTTGCGCTCCCCCGAATTCGCCGCGCTCGAATGGCGCGACGCGCCGATGGGCACCGTCGAACAGGTGCAGCTCATTCACAGCCAGGACTTCATCGACGAGGTTGCCGGGATCGCGCCGGCGCACGGTTATATGCCGCTCGACGGCGGCGATACGGTGATGTCGCCGGGTTCGTGGGAAGCCGTGATGCGCTGCGTCGGCGCGGCATGCGCGGGCGTCGATGCCGTGCTCGCCGACGAAGCACGCAACGTGTTCTGCGCGACGCGTCCATGCGGGCATCATGCCGAGCCGTCGAAGGCGATGGGCTTTTGCATCTTCAATCAGGCCGCGATCGCCGCAGCGTATGCCTATGAAGTACAGAGACTGGCGCGCGTGGCCGTCGTCGATTTCGACGTGCATCACGGCAACGGCACACAGGCCGCGTTCTACAACCGGCCCGAACTCTTCTATGCGTCGAGCCATCAATCGCCGCTGTATCCCGGCACGGGCAAGGCAGCCGAAACGGGCGTGAGCCACAACGTCCTCAACGTGCCGCTGCCGCCGGGTTGCGACTCGCAGTTGTTCCGCTCGCGTATCGAACTCGACATGCTGCCTGCCGTGCGCGAGTTCGACCCTGAGCTGATCATCATTTCAGCGGGCTTCGATGCGCATCGTCTCGATCCGCTCGCCGCGCTGCGCCTCGACGACGACGACTTCTACTGGATCACGCGCGAACTGGTGCAGATCGCCGACGAGGCATGCGGCGGCCGTATCGTGTCGATACTCGAAGGCGGGTACAGCATGGAGGGGCTGTCGGGCGGCACGCGCGCGCATGTGCGTGCGTTGATGGGGCTTTGAGAGCTTTCTTTCCGCGCAGCTGATTTGATTAGCCCACGCCTCGACACCATTCGAGGCGTGGGCACGTCACACGTTACTGCCGCTGTTGCTGCTGTAAATACTGGCGCACGTCATTCAACGACACGCGGCCCGAATGCGCCGTGTCGATCTGATCGAAGTGCCTGGCGATAAAGCCGAGACCGCTGCTTTGCGCCTGCGCTTTGGTGATCGATGCGCCGTTGCTCAGTACCGAGTTCCCTCCCATACGCGCGTCGACCCGCTGTTGTGCCTGCTGCTGCAATTGCGTTCCCGTGGTTGGCGCGACAGCCGCGGCGCGGCTGGCCGGAAAGAATGGACCGTCGACGCCATGACCGCCCTTCGGCAGCGTGACGGGCGCGACTGCCTGCGTCGCGGCGTACGCACTGCCCGTCACGGCGCCGACAACGACGACGACAAGAATGCGCGACAACATATCGATTCGAGACATGATCACTCGCCCTGAATAGATGAGCCGGAGATCCCCGCTTCCGCAGGGATCGGATCGTTCAAACCTGCTTCAAGCTTACTGCGTCGCCGCCGCCTGCGCTGTGGATGTCGGCGTACCCGCCGGGCTCTCGTCTCGCCACGGCGCAGGCAATGTCCAAAGCGACAGCGCGAGCGGTATTGGCTGGCCGCCATAGTAGTCGACGAGATCGCTCTTCATCTTCGGACGCGCGACGTCATCCAGATAGATCATGTGTCCGCCCTGGAAGAAGTTCACCTGCAAATCAGGATTCAGACCACCCACCGTTTGCAGACGCGCGAGTTCTTTCTCCGTCGTGAAGAACGGCGTCGCGAGATCGTGATAGCCGTTTTCCGCGAGCACCTTCAGCTTCGGATTCAACGTGAGCGCGCCGAGCAGATCGGGCAACGTGTCGGGCAACGGCTGACCGTCATGCGAGAAGTCCCACGCTTCGATGATGTTGTCGTTCAGCGGCATGTAGGTCGCGTTGGGCGCGGTGTAGCCGAGATAGTCGGGCATCTGCGACGCCAGCGCCGTCGTGAACGGCTGCGAGATCAGGATGTCCGAGGGGTCACCGTCCGTCTGCAGACGCGGGTCCGAGTTGGGCAGCGACACCCGTCCATCGTAGCGGCCGATAGTGGTGCCCGGAATCAACGACGTCCCGAACGAATTGACGCTGAAGTAGCCTTGCAGCGCCTGCAACGTCAGGCTCGAAGGCCATTCCCACGACTGAAGCGTGCGCGTCGACGGCACCACCGGGTTGCCGAGCGCATCGGGAATGCCGAGCTGGCTCAGCACCCATGTCTGCGCGTACTTTTTGAAGTGGTTGTATTGGCCGGTCGCGAATATCTCCGATTGCAACGCGAACAGCCCCTGATCGATCAATGGCGGCGACACCTGCCGGTAATACGCGGCGACTTCCGCATAGCCGGGGTAATAGCCGGCGAGCGTATCGGTATCGAGTTGCAGCCCCAGCGTGTCAAGCGTGATTGCCACGGCTTCGATGGAGTCGGCGAAGTAGTTGAGTATCGACGATTGCAGCACGATGCCCGTCAGATGCACACCAGACGTTTCGAGTGCGAGCGCGAGCATGTCGGTGCGCGGTGTGCCGTACGATTCGCCGTACAGATAGATCGGCGAATCGCTGCGATTATTCGCGGCCAGATAGCGGATGATGAAATCGCGCATGATGTCGACGTCGGAATCGACGCCCCAGTACTCCTTGTTCGTATGCGGCAGCACCGCTTCCGAAAGCCCCGTGCCCGGAGGATCGATGAACACCATGTCGGTGGTGTCGATCAGGCTCTCCGCGTTATCGACGAGCGGATAGTTCGGCCAGTTGGTGAGCAGCGGATCGGGCGTCGCGACGCGCGTCGGCGCGAACGAGCCGAGACGCAGCCAGATCGACGACGAACCGGGGCCGCCGTTATAGAGGAACGTCACCGGGCGCGGCTTGCCGTTCGTGCTGGGCGCCGTATAGGACACGTACGACATCGTGGCTTCCGGATTGCCGTTCGCGTCGGCGGCCGTTAAATGGCCTGTCGTCGTCGTGTAGTTGACGGTCGTCTTGCCCGACTTCCACTGGTAATGCATGACGGCCGCTTTCTCCGAGACCTGCGACTTCGCAAGGCCGTCGTTTGCATTCGGCGAATAGGCAACGAGGTCGACGTAGGGCTGATTCGCTGTTTGCGGTTGAGCTTGCGCGAGTGCGTTCGCCTGACTCAACGCGCTCGTCGCCGAAGAAGCGGAACCGCTATCGCCGCCACCGCATCCCGCGACGATCAGCATGGCAAGAATCATCGAACCTGACGCAGCGAGCCACCCCTGACGACGCGGGCGGTTGCGGCTGGTACTACCGTCTGGCTTCATTTTCTGTCCTTGTGATAGGTAGGCTAACCGTGACACAAAGGCCGCCTTCGCCGGCGAGGCGCATAGGAAATGGACAGCGAGTGCAGAACGCGTCGGCACCGATAGCGGCTGACATTTGACTTTCGTGTTTCTAACAGCCTTAATACAATTAAACGGTCTTTCTTTTAATCAGTATCACTAATTACATACCAAGAGACAGGCCGGTAATTTGTTCTCGATATTCGAATTGCTTCGCCCAGGAAAGATTTGGTAATGAATGGTGGCAGAGGAAAAATAGGAGGTCGAATAGGTCTTTGTCAAGGCGCGTTTTCGCGCTTCATGCGTCCTGGATAGGGTTCAATCCAGACACCTTAAAATCTCTAGAATTTTATAAATCGGCAGCACCCATGCGCAATGCCGGATTTAATTGAAGGACGAAAAAGCCAAAGCTTCTTTAAGTCTTTTTATCGACATCAATGCGAATAACGCCGTTGATCATTCAATTCGATGCATGGTTCCGTGCTACCGCCTCACAACCACTACCGCAGGTTCGCGACATAGCCGGCGAGATTGCGAATATCGTCGTCAGTCAGATTTCGCGCGACGCTGCCCATGTTGCCTGCATCGTTGGTGCGCGTGCGGGAACGGAAGTCCTGCAACTGCTTGATGATGTACTGATAGTGCTGCCCCGCCACGCGCGGCATCTCGTTCCGCCCTGAGAAGTTGTCCTGATGACACTTCGTACACAATTCTTCCTGAGATTTCTTGCGCCCCGCTTCGACAGCCGCGCTATCCGCCTTGAAATCGATGGGCGTGGGCTTTTGCGCGGCGAAATAGTCGGCGAGATTCTGCATATCGTTCTTCGACAGTTTCGCCGCCATTGGCGACATGCGCGGATCCTTGCGTCGGCCTTCCCTGAAGTCCGTCAACTGGAGATACGTGTACCGCGCGGGCTGCCCGGCAAGCATGGGATATTGTCCATCCGTCGAATTGCCCATCGGACCATGACACGCGACGCAAACCTGCGCTTTCGCCTTGCCCGCTTCCGCGTCGGCGCGCGCGTCGGTGGACGGCCACACGATGCCGCTCGCACACAAAAGAACCGCGCATGCACAAGCGATACTTCGCGACGCGCGCTGCGCGCCAATCGATGACGTCATGGCGCGAGTCATCACGGCAGCGCCAAAACCGGCACCATGTTGCCGCGCTTGAAGTCCCGCTGCGCGTTGCCGTGCGCCGCGACATCGAAGTGCCATTTGTATTTGCTCGTGTCGAGATCGATCGCGACGAGCGAATCCGTATAGACGTTCCAGCGGGATCGCGCCATCAAGATCGGGCGGCGGATTACCGACCGCGAAGAGCACGATATGCGTCTTCGGGTCGATGGTGCAGAAGTCGCCGCTCTTGTCGGGAATCGTGTAGGACGTCCAAAGCTTGCCCCGGGGTTCGCGTCGAATGCCTTCACGAAGCTGCGTATGCCGGCTGCGCAAATCGGGGCGAGCCGCGCTTCACTCTCGCCCTTAAAAGCCGGCTCAATTGACAAGCATAGGGGAAGCGCTACCGATTTACCATGCGCACGGCATCGCATTGGCGCGGCGTGGCCGCGCCAATGACGGTTGATTCACATATGAGGATTGAAGGCGGTTCGCGCCGCTACGTCGAGCGGCGCGAATGCAATACGGACGATGCTTCCGGAAGCGAGCGCATGGTGCGCCGCATCGAATGCGCACGCAACGGAGCGGGCACGCTCAAGCCTGCTGCGCGTCCTCGCTCTCGCCGAGCATGCGCATCGCAGCCTTCTCCGCGTTGGCCACGTGCAGACGCGCCAGTTCCTTCGCCTCGTCGGCGTTGCGTGCCTTGAGCGCCTTGTAGAGCTTGTCGATTTCGCGCAGGCTGCTCGGCAGCCGGTCGGGATGCATCAGCGACGTGGCGCGCAGTAGATTCACCCGCGAATACAGGCTATTCAGGATCTCCTTAACCAGCGCATTGCCGCAGTTGTCGAGCAGCACGTCGTAGAGCGCCGTCTTTGCCTTGAGGACCCCGGCCTGATCCTGGGCCGTTGCCTGCGCACGCAGTTCTTTCGCGGCCTCGCCGAACTGGGCAATGGCGTCGTCGCTGGCAAGCTTTGCGAATTCATGCGCCGCGAAGCCTTCGAGCAGCCCGCGCAGCGCATACAGCTCGCTCGCTTCCTGCTGCGACATCACCGCGACGATCGGGCCTTTGTGCGGCACGCTGCGCACGAGCTTTTCCGCTTCGAGCTTGCGCAACGCCTCGCGCACGGAGGTGCGGCTCACGCCAAGCGTCTCGCACAGCTCGCGTTCGATCAGCCGCGCGCCCGGCGCGAAGCGCCCGCTCATGATGGCCTGGCGCAGCACGTTTTCGACCTGATGACGCAGCGTCTCAGGCCGGACCAACCCGATATCAGTCGACATGATTGTCTTCCCGTCCGACAAAGTTCCAGTCGCTATGATACTTCACCGCCGGCCGTTTTCCGCCCTCCGATACGCATAAATCACGCGCTGTCGCTATCCATCGACGGCCATATGCCGCTTCGCGAGGGCCGCTTCCAGCAGCGGCGCGCCGAGTTCGGCACCATGAATACCCGTCGTGCTGACGATCTCCAGCAGCTCCATCAACTCGTCCGCCGTCGCGCCGTAGCGCAGCGCGTTGCGCATGTGCAGCTTGAGGCCGGGCACGTACAGATGCGTCGACGACGCATCGAACGCGCAGTACATGAACTCCTTGAGCTTCGGACTCAGCACGCCCGTGCGCCATGGCACCGAAGAAAACTCGACATACGCTTCGAACAGATCGGGATCGAGTTCGAGCAGCCCTTCCCACGTCGGATGCCAGTAGCCGCGATTCTTTTCGAACGCCTCCTTGAGCACGCGGCGACGTTCGTCGAGCGGCGCGGGCCCGACGCGCAGCCCTTCTTCTTCGAGCACTTCG
Organism: Paraburkholderia sp. Tr-20389; assembly: GCF_017104565.1. Lineage (GTDB taxonomy): Bacteria > Pseudomonadota > Gammaproteobacteria > Burkholderiales > Burkholderiaceae > Paraburkholderia. The sequence goes on from NZ_JAAGPD010000001.1 coordinate 656,882, forward strand.
AGCAGCACGGGCACGCCGACGTTGCTGGTGTGAATGCCGATCGTGCTGATCAGCTCCAGCACTTCCATCAGTTCTTCGCGCGTCGCGCCGAACGCCAGCGCGCGTTCCAGATGATGCGCGACGCCCGGACCATACAATTGCGTCGCGCAGGCATCGGCGGCCAGCGCGATGAACGCGCGTGTCTTGTCGTCCAGACGATTTCTGCGCTGCGGCACCGCGGAGAACTGCACGTACGCATCGACGAAGCCTGCATCGAGACGCAGCATGCTGTCCCACGCGGCATTCCACACGCCGTGCACGCGCATGAAGTCTTCCTTGACCTGCTGCGGTTCGCGTTGCGCACGCGCCGGTTCCTGCTTCATTCGCTCACTCCTGTTGACGATGATCCGTGCATGCGCGCCGCGATCGGCCCGCAGTCAGGCCGCAACCAGCCCCTTCGGATAATCCGCTTCGGCGACTTCTTCCTGCCACGTCGCCTTGCCGATCGACGTCGCGATGTGCACCATGTAGCTGCCGTCGCTCGCGCCGTGCCAGTGCCGCTCGTTCGGCCCGATGAACACGATGTCGCCCTGGCGGATTTCCTGCGGCGCCTCTCCGTCCTTGCAGATCCAGCCCTTGCCCGCCGTCACCTGCAGCACCTGGCCTTGCTCGTGCGTATGCCAGTAGGTGCGGCCGCGCGGCGCGAAGAACACCGTGTTGATGGTCACGCCGTCCGTCGTCGGCATCACCGGGTCGGCCCAGACCGTGCCCGAAAAGGTCTCGCCGCGCTGCTCCGACATCTTGCCTTCCGCCCTGCCGTGAAATACCTTCATGCCTGCTTCTCCTCTTTGCGAACCTTTCCGTCGAACAGCCGTACGCCGCCCGATACATCGCCGATCGCATCGACGACACGATTGCTGATCACATCGCCATAGCCGAGCGCCGTGCCGAGCCCGAAGCTCGCAAGCGGCCCCGCCGCATTCAGCGACACCACACCGAGTTCGCGCGCGAGATCGACATACAGCACGACGTCCTTCGTCATCAGCTTGCCCGTCAATCCACCTTCCAGATAATCACCGTCGACGATCTTCGGAAAACGGTTCAGCGTCGCGAAGTTGACGCCGCTGCTGCTGTTGAGCACGTCGAGCAGCAGATGCAGATCGAGTCCCGCCTTCTTGCCCGCTACCATCACTTCCGCGCTCGCCGCAAGGCTCACGGCATTGAGGAAGTTGTTCAGCAGCTTGGTGGTGTGACCCGCCCCGCTGTCGCCCATGTGCGCGACCTTCGAACTGATCGGCGCAAACGCCCATTTGAGCGCCTCTACAGCGCTCGCATCGCCGCCTACCATCAGCGTCAACGTGCCCTTCTCCGCCGCCGCCGCGCCGCCCGAAATGCCCGCGTCGACATACTGCACGCCGCTCTGCGTGAAGCGCCGCGCGAGCCGTATGGTCGAACTCGCGGCGGCCGTGCTCAGATCGACGACGATCTGTCCGGCGCGGCAATGCGCGAGCACGCCACCCTCGCCTTCGACCACGGCCTCGACGACCTTGCTGTCCGGCAGCGACATCATCACGACATCGGCGAACTTCATCACCTCAGCGATCGACGATGCAGCCTGCGCGCCCGTCGCCCTCACGCGCTCCGGCGCCGTGTCGTAGCCGAGCACTGAAATGCCCGCGTCGACGAGACGCCGCGTCATGCGGCCGCCCATGTTGCCGAGACCGATGAAACCGATCCTTTCCTTGTTCATGTCCGCTATTCCCTCGCAATCAGGTGATTCGTCAAAAATCGACGTCCTTCGTTTCCGGTCCCATCAGCGCGCCGATCGCGCCGATCAGTCCGCCGATGCACAGCAGCACCACCGACGTCATGCGCAAGGGCATGAACGCGCTCAGCCAGTCCATGTAGAACGCGTAGAACGACGGGATGATCACCGAGAGACTGAAGCCGACGCCGAAGCCGGTTGCGCGCACGTCGGTGACGAAACGTTCGTTGATGTACGTGACGATCACGCCCCACGGTGACGTCACCAGCACGGCCAGCACGCAGACGAGCGCGATGATCGCCGGCAGCGGCAGCCCGTCGACGTTCGCGAGCACATACAGCAGACCCGCGCCGACCGTCGCGATCAGCGGCCCGACGATCGTGAAGAAGCGCCGCCGCCCGATGGCCTGCGCAATCAGGCCCGAGCCGATATAGCTGAAGAACAGCACGAAGTACGTGATCATCAGCGTCGACGTCATCTGGAAGCCCGTGAGATGCAGCGTCTTCACGAGCAGCCCCGTCGGCAGGAAGATCGTGATGATGTTCTGCGTGAGCCAGAAGCCCGTCATCATCACCAGCACCTGCAACAGGTTGCGTCCGCTCTTGCCGCGCAGCAGATCCGTCAACGGCAGCTTTTCAGGCTGGTTGCTTTTGTCGGCCGCTTCGCTCTTCCAGATCTCCGATTCGGCGACCTTGTGCACGTAGTACATCGCCAGAATGCCCGCGAGCACCGCGCCGAGCACGAACGGAATGCGCCAGCCCCACTGCGCGTACGGCGAGTTCATGCCGTTGAGCGGAAAGAGCGCGAACATCAGCATCGCGACGAGATTGATCGACACGTATGCAGCCGGAAAGCCCGCGATGATGAAGCCGCCGACGAAGCCGCGCTGCTCCTTCTTCGAGTATTCGATTGCGAGCGGCATCGCACCCGTATAGCCGCCGCCGAGAAAGATGCCGTCGACGAACCGCAGCAGCACGAGTGCCCAGTACGACACGATGCCGATGCTCTCGTAGCCCGGCAGCAGCGCGATCAGCAGCGTGACCACGCCGAAGCCCGATACCGACCAGATCGACGCCTTGCGGCGCCCGATGCGGTCCGCGATCATGCCGAACAGCAGCGCGCCGATAGGCCGCCCGAGCAGCGTCGTGATGAACACCAGCGACGCGAGGATCGTCTCCATCCCGCTCGACAGATGCGGCGGCTGGAAAAACGCGAGCACCGGCGACAGCACGACGACGGGCAGATAGATATCGAACATGTCGATGTATTCGGAAAAGAACGCGCCTTTGATCGCGTTGCGTCTTTTCGTTTCGATCGACTGCTCGCCTTCGGACTGTACGACGTCGGTCGCAGTGAGGGTTTTCATCGTTGTCTCCATTCGTTGTCGGGCAGCGTGGGCAGTGCGTGCCGTGTTCGCGCCGCCTTTTAGGGTGTCGTGGCGTCACCGCATCGTCAGGCTGCCGAAGTCTCCGCTTCGTACGCCTTGATCGCCTCAGTCGCGACGCGGAATGCCGCGAGCGCGAGCGGCACGCCGCAATAGATCGCGGCCTGCATCAACACCGCGCGGATCTCGTCTTGGGTCACGCCGTTGCGCAGCGCGCCCTTCACGTGCACCGCGAGTTCGTGGTGCTGGCTCATCGCCGTGAGCATGCCGAGATTCAGCAGGCTGCGCGTCTTGAACGACAACGTTTTGTCGCCCCATATGTCGCCCCAGCAGCATTCCGTCACGTACTTCTGCATCGGCCGGTTGAAGTCGTCGGCATTCGCCCACGATTTCTCGACATGCCCTGCGCCCAGCACTTCCTTGCGGTTTTCAAAGCCCTTGTCAAAACGTTCGTTGCTATCCATCTCGAAGTCCTCTCTGTTGCTCAAGCCGTTTCGGTTTCAGTGGCATCTCGCGCCGACAACTGCCTGACGCGATGATTGTCAGACAATCCAGACACGCAAAAAATTTTCTGGCGAGCTTCTCGATCCGCGCTGATCAAGGCGTGCCGTAGCCCACCATCGCCTTCGTTTCCAGATACTCGCGCAACCCCGCTTCGCCCCACTCGCGGCCATTGCCCGAACGCTTGTAACCGCCGAACGGCGCGTGAAAATCGGCGGGCGGATAGTTCAGGTGCACGCCGCCTGCGCGCAGCGCGCGGCCCACCTTGCGAGCGCGCGCGAGATCGGCCGATTGCACGTAAGCGGCCAGACCGTAGTCGGTGCCGTTCGCAATCGCGATGGCGTCCGCTTCGCTGTCGTACGGAATCATCGACAGCACCGGCCCGAAGATTTCTTCGCGCGCGATCGTCATGTCGGGCCTGACGTCGGCGAAGACTGTCGGCTTCGCGTAGTAGCCTTTGTCGATGCCCGCAGGCAAGCCAATGCCGCCCGTCACCAGCCGCGCGCCCTCGTCGATGCCCGTCTGGATCAATGCCTGCACACGCTCGAACTGGTTACGGTTGACGAGCGGACCGAGCTGCGTCGAGGGATCATCGGTCGGTCCAACGCGATAGGCTTCCGCCGCATGTTTCGCGATCTGCGCAGCGTCGTTCATCAGATGACGCGGCACCAGCATGCGCGTCGGAATCGAGCAGGACTGGCCCGAGTTCGTGAAGCACGCCGCGACGCCGCGCTTCACGGCCTCTTCGAGATCGACGTCGTCGAGCAGAATGTTCGCCGACTTGCCGCCCAGTTCCTGTGCCACGCGCTTGACGCTGAGCGCAGCGGCCTGCGCAACCAGCACGCCCGCGCGAGTCGAGCCCGTGAACGACACCATGTCGATATCCGGATGGCCCGCGATCGCTTCGCCGACACCCGGACCGTCACCATTCACCAGATTGAACACGCCCGCGGGCAGTTGCGCTTCTTCGAGCACTTCCGCGAACAGCAGCGCGCTCAGCGGCGAATACTCGCTGGGCTTGAGCACCATCGTGCAGCCCGCCGCGAGCGCGGGCGCGATCTTCACGACGATCTGGTTGACGGGCCAGTTCCACGGCGTAACCAGCCCGCACACGCCGATCGCTTCGAGCACGACGCGCGTGCTGCCGCGCTGTTCCTCGAACTCGAAGCGTTCGAGCACGTCGATCAGCGTGTTCAGATGCGCGGGGCCGCGCGCCGCCTGACCGTTGCGCGCGAACGTGATGGGCGCGCCCATCTCGCGGCGCATCGCTTCGGCGAATTCGTCGGAGCGGCGCTCGTAGATCCGCAGCACGCGGCGCAGCATCGCCACGCGATCCGCGACGCTCGTCGCCGACCACGCGGGAAATGCGCGGCGCGCGGCGGCGACGGCGCGGTTCACGTCGTCCGCGTTGCCGAGCGCGAGTGTTTCGAAGGGCACTTCCGTCGATGGATCGACGAGATCGAACCAGCGGGCGGACACCGGCTCGACCCAGTGTCCGTCGATATAAAACTGCGCTGCATGTGACATGGCAAGCTCCTGGGCAGAACGATCAGCGCGCATCGCGATCGAGCAGGCGATACATTTCGGTGTGGTCGGTGGCGGGCGTCGAATGCTGCGCCGCTTCGTCCCACATCGCCGTACAGGTCTCCCCCAACGCCAGCGGATAACCCACTGCCTGCGCCAGCGCACGCGCGATCTTCAGATCCTTGTTCATCAGTTGCAACGCAAAGCCGGACGCGAACGTGCCGCTCAGCATGAACTGCTTCACCTTGTTCTCCGACGTATTGCTGCGGCCCGACGACGCGTTCAGCACGTCCGTCATCACATCCGGTTCGATGCCGAAGCGTTGCGCGACGAGCAACGCCTCGACGGTCGCCGCGAGACCCGCCGCCGACACGTAGTTGTTCAGCGCCTTCGCCGCATGGCCCGAGCCCGCGCCGCCGATATGCAGAATGCTCTTGCCCATCGCGTCGAGTGCGGGCCGGCACTGCGCGAGCACATCCGCGTGGCCGCCGACCAGAATCGCAAGCGTGCCTTCCTTCGCTTTCTTCACGCCGCCTGACACGGGCGCATCCAGATACGCAAGACCGCGCTCTTCGAGCACCGCGCCGAGCTTGCGCGAGCGTTCCGGCTCCGACGAACTCATGTCGATGACGACCGTGCCCTGCACAAGCAGGCTCGCCCAACCGTCCGCGCCGCTGCCGAGCAGCACGCTTTCGACGATGGCCGAATTCGGCAGCATCGTGATCAATGCATCGAGCGACGCGGCGTTGTCCCGCTTCAGACGCTGTGCGCCCGTCTGCGCGGCGAGCGTGTCGGCGCGCGCGGCATCCGCGTCGTCGATGTAGAGCTCGAAGCCCGCGTTGGCGAGACACTGCACCATCGGCGCGCCCATCATGCCGAGTCCGATGAAGCCGATGCGCTTTCGTTGTGTCATGGCTTGCATCCTTTAGCGCAGTTTGGAGAACGAGGTCGGCGTCAGGATGTGGCTCTCGATGCGCTCGACAATCGGCCGCTCCGCTTCCGATGCCGCGCGTTTCGCGATCCATTCGGCGTCGGCCTGGAACGCGTTCCACTTCTCTTCGCGCTCAGCGAGGCTTTCCCATTCGATCATGTACGTGAGCGCGTGATTGCTCGCGCCGATCAACGTCGTCCAGAAGCCGACCTGGCGGATGCCGTACTTCTCGAAGAAGCCGAGCGTGGTGGTCGTGAAGCGGTCGAGCAACGCAGGCAGGCGCGTCGGCGCGCAGTGATAGATACGCATTTCAACGATCATGTGATTCTCCGTATGGGTGATGTGTGTGATTCAGTCTTCGAGCCCTTCGACCGATGACCAGCGTTCGACGTATTTGACGAGTTCCGTCATGTCGCGTGCAGCACCGTCCTGCATCGCGGCGTAGTTCCACATCTGGCGCGCGACGCTGCCCACCCACATCGGCACGCCGAGTGCCTGGCATTCGTCGACGGCAAGCCCGATGTCCTTGCAGACGCTGCCGACCGGAAAGCCGAAATCGAATGTGCCGGGCAACACGTGCTTCGGAAACTTGTCGAGCGTCGCGCCGTTCTTGCCGCTGCCCGCATTGATCACCGACATCATCACTTCCGGATCCAGGCCGCCGCGCACGCCCGCGACGAACGCTTCGGAGGTGATCGCGAACGCCGTCGACGACAGCATGTTGTTGAGCAGCTTCAGTAATTGCCCTTGCCCGGCCTTGTCGCCGACCACGAACACCTTGCCTAGCACGTCGAACAGGCCGCGCACTTCTTCGAGCGCGACCGGGTTGCCCGCCGCCATGATCGCGAGCGTGCCCTTCTTCGCACCCGCTGCGCCACCGCTCACGGGGGCATCGACGGTTTCGATGCCCTTTGCGAGCAGGCCTTCCGCGACTTCTTTTTCGATGCGCGAGCCGACCGTCGACAGATCGACGAGAACCTTGATCGCGCTGCCTTCGATCAATCCGCCGTCGCCGAGCGCGACCTGCCGGAAGATCGCGGGCGTGGGCAGACTCGTGAACACGATGCGTGCGCTGTCGGCCACTTCGCGCACCGATGCGGCCGCCTGTGCGCCGATCGCAACGAGGTCCGCGACGGCCGCTTCATCGCGATCGAACACGATCATGGTGTGACCCGCCTCGATCAGCCGCCGCGCCATCGGCCGGCCCATCGTGCCGACGCCGACGAAACCGAGCAACGGACCGCGCTGATGACTTGATGCCTGACTACTTGACATGACAATCCTCGTGAATAAAGAAACCGTGTCAGTTCGATTCGGAGAGACAGGCGAGACGCACCACAGCCGCCGCGTCGTGCTCCGTTTCGAACTTCCATAATCTGTCGATCAACGCATGGACATCGACGCCCGAGCGCCCGTACGCTGCCAGCTGATGCAGCTTGTCCGCCAGTTCGACGTTGGCGAGCGGCGCGGCGAGACTGCCGCGCGCGGCATGCACGCGATGCGCGATCCGCTCGCCCGAACGCAGCACGATCGTCACTTGTGCGGATTCGACGGGCCACGACGCGTCGTCGATGAAACGCAGCCGGCCGGCGAGCGCGCGCAGCGATGGATCGGCGACGGCGGCATCGCTGAATTCGTCCAGACCCGCCCTGCCGCGCGCGAGCACGACAGCGACCGCGTGCTGCGCACTCACCTGCGATTCGCGTCCCGTGCGCACGCCCGGCCGATCCGTACGCTCGCGCAACAGCGGATGGCCTGTCAGTTCGATCTGTTCGATATCGTCGAGCGACCAGCGCGCATCGCGCCGCAGATCGAGGCACGCATCGATCACCGGGTTCAGCACGACGCCGCACGGATAAGGCTTGTAGGTGTTCTTCAGCAACTCCCACTCGCGTCCGAGCCCTTCCGTGAGCGCGTTCCAATGCGGATTCGAAGCGCTCACACGCAGAAAGCCGCGTTCGCCTTCGAGCGGCGCGACGGGCCCCGAAAAGCCGTCTTCGGCCAGCAATGCAGCGAGCAAGCCGTTGCGCGCCGCATTGCCGACGCTGATGCTCTTCGACATCGTGCCGAGCGTTTCGACGAGTCCGCCCGTTTGCACCGACGCGTTGCCGAGCGCCCACACGATCGCGTCTTCATCGAGTCCGCGCGCCTTCGCGACCGCAGCCGCCGCGCCGAACACGCCGGATGTCGACGTGATGTGCCAGCCACGCTGATAGTGCTCCGGAGAAACGGCATTGCCGATGCGGCATTCCACGTCGACGCCGAGCACGAACGCGAGCAGCAGCGTTTCGCCGCTCATCGGATGCGACTCGGCGAGCGCAAACAGCGCGGCGGCGACGGGCGCAGTCGGATGGATGATGGTCGGGATATGCGTATCGTCGAAGTCGTAGACGTTCGCGCTCATTGCGTTGAGCGCGGCGGCGTTCAACATGTCCGTGCGCTCGCTGCGGCCGATCAGCGTCGCGTTTTCGCCGGCGCGAAAACGGCCATAAACGGCTACGGCCTTATCGAGCGTCGGATCGTGCGCGCCTGCCAGCGCGACCGCGAAGTAGTTGACGAGCGAGCGCTTCGCTTCGTTGCGCACGGCAGCGGGCAAATCGCGCCATTTCGTATGAGCGACGAAACGTGCCAGCGAGCGCGTCAATGCGCCGCTTTGTAATGCCTTTGCGTCGACGCTTTCAGCCTGCAAGCCAGCCTCCTTCGATCGGCATCATCGCCCCCGTGATCTGGCTCGCCGACGGTCCGCACAAGAACACGACCAACTCGCCGACATGCGCGGCATCGACCAGTTCGCCCGTCGGCTGCTTGCCCTTGAGAAATTCGCGCACTGCCTCGCTGCGTTCGAGGCCGCGCTCGTCCATCAGCGCATGAATGCGGCCATCGATGTTCGGCGTCAGCACCGAGCCCGGACAGATTGCATTGCACGTGATGCCCTGATTCAGCGTTTCCATGGCAACCGAGCGCGTCAGTCCCAGCAAGGCTGTCTTCGTCGTCACATAGTCGACGCGATTCGCGACGGCGCGCGCGCCATACACCGACGTCATGTTGAAGATGCGCCCCCAGCCGCGCTCGCGCATGCCGGGCAAGCTCAGTTGAATCGCGCGAAACGCGGCCGTCAGGTTCACCGCGAGCGCGTTGTTCCAGTGTTCCAGCGGATACGATTCGATACCCGCGAAATGCCGCACGACGGCGTTGTTGATGAGCACGTCGAGCGTGTTCAATTTCGCCCTCGCGTCGTCGATCAGCGCATCGACGCCGGCTGTTGTCGCGAGATCCGCCTGCACGTAAGCGACATTCACATCGAATGAAGAGGCCAGTTCATCCGTCGTGCGCGCCATCTGTTGCGGCGTTTCGAGGCCGTGCAACACGATGTCGCAACCGGCACCCGCGAGCGCACGCGCCATCGCGAGCCCCAAGCCGTTCGACGAGCCCGTTACGAGTGCGCCTTTGCCTTTCAGTGTCATCGGTCGCCCCGGACTTCGGCATCGAGCCGCACGATCCAGCCCTCCGTCTCGCGATCGTGCGACGGATAGCGCGTCAGCACAGCGGGATCGTGGCCGGGAATCACATGCTCCGGCGAACTCGCGAGCCGATGCGCGGCCTCGTAGCCTTCGAGCATGTCGCCGACGTTGTAGACGACGGGAAACGGCCGGTGCTCCTGCATGTTCGCGTAGAAATGCGACGCATCCGACGCAAGCACGACCCAGCCGCGCTGCGTATGCACGCGCACGACCTGCAATCCGTTCGTATGCCCGCCGACCCAATGCACGCTCAGTCCGGGCGTGATCTGCGACGCGCCGTCATGAAACTGCACGCGCCCTTCGAAGAGGCGCCCGACCATCGACTTCACGTCTTCCGGTTCGAACGGATGACTCAGCGCGTGATGACACATGCAGCGGCCCGTGCAATACGCCATCTCGCGATCCTGAAGGTGATAGCGGGCACGCGGGAACAGCGCATGATTGCCTGCGTGGTCGTAGTGCATGTGCGTGATGATCACGTCTTCGACATCGTCCGCGCGAATGCCGATCTGTTTGAGCCCACGCTCCACCGTATTCGTGATCGTGCGGCCGCGCTTGTCGGCCATCGCCTGATCGAAGCCGGTGTCGACGATGAAGGTGCGCGACTCGCCCACGACAGCCCACACGAAGTAATCGAGCGGCATCGGCACGTCATGCGAATCGCCGCCGATGAAGTTGTCGCCTGATCGGCGCTCGAAATGCGCGTACTTGACTGCGTAGATCCGGTACTGCTCTGCGGGCGATGACATGTCTCGAGTGTCCTTGTGTGAATAGTTCGTGTAACGCCTTCACGCCGATGCATCGTGCGCGGCCGCCTGTTGCATCGCTTATTTGATCGCAGCCGTCGCGCCTCCTTCGACGGTTTCCTCGCTCGTCACGGCCGCGTCGGCCGCAATCGATTCGAGCGAACGCTGCTTCGTTTCCGCACCGAGCACGCCGACGATCAACGCCTGAATCAGCAGCGTGCCGACGATCAGCGTCAGCACGCCCGCGATACCGAAGCGCGTGAACGCGCCCGCTACCGCATACGGCACGGCGATGCTGACGGCGCGCCCCGCCGTGTTCGCGAGGCCCGAGCCGCGCAGGCGCAATTGCGTCGGGAACAGTTCGGGCACATACGTCGCGACGCTGAACGACGACAGCACGTAAATGCAGCAGGTAATCGCAAAGCCGAGCGCCGTGATCGCCACCGCCGACTGCGCAAACGGATACGCGACGCCGAACGCTGCGCACACCAGCGAAAACACCACGATGCCCCACTTTCGGCCGAGATGCTCGGCGAGCGCAAAAGCAATCAGCGAACCGACGGGACCACCCGCGAACATCAGCGCCGTCAGGCCGAGCGAGTTCGAGACGCTGTGCCCCTGCTTGACGAGAAAGGTCGGTATCCAGCTGACGAATGCGTAGTTGACGGTGAAGAGCGCGACGAGGACCGTGATCGCCGTGATCGTGCGCGTCAGCAGGCGGCGTGAGAACAGGTCTGGGAGACGGCCCGTGTCGCCCGGCTCGAACTCGCGTGCGGAGGAGCCGGGTGCGCTTGCTGTATGCGTGGCCGCGCCGCCGCATGCCGTCTCGATCCGCTCGACGAGCTGCCGCGCTTCGTCGCCGCGTCCGCGCGACGCGAGCCAGCGCGGCGATTCCGGCATCGACTTGCGCAAGAACCACACGACGAGCGCGCCGCATCCCGCGATCGCGAACATCCAGCGCCAGCCGTATTGCGGAACGATCAGCCAGCCGAGGAACGTCGACAGGAACAACGACGTATTGATGATCAGGTTCAGGATCGTGCCGAAGCGGCCGCGCCAGTCGGCCGGAATGAACTCGCTGAGCGTGCCGTAGCCGACGACGATCTCCGCGCCCATGCCGACGCCCATCACGAGTCGAAAGAAGATCAGCCAGTAGATGGACGGCGCGAGCGCCGCCGCAATCGAAGCGAAACCGTAAATGCCGAGATTGAACTGGTAGCAGAAGCGGCGGCCGAAGCGGTCGCCGAGCAGACCGGAGAGCCACGCGCCCGTCATCATGCCGATGAACGTGACGGACACGAACGCCGCATTGAGGCTGAGCGTGGATTCGCCGCTGTGGATCATCGCGGCGAGCACCGTGCCCGCGATGTAAATGTCAAATGAATCGAAGTACATCCCCGCCGCGATCAGGCCCAGCAGACGCCAATGAAAGCCCGACAGGGGAAGCCTGTCCAGACGCGCTCCGATGCTGGCATCCATCTGCATGATGTCTCCGTCATATTGGCGTGCTTGTCCGGCGCCGCCTTCGCGTTCGGGAACGCGAGGCGTCGTCTCATGGGACGGATTATATTCCTGTCATACAATCCGTCAAGAAGACGATTTAACCGAGACCGCCGCTGCCTTCATGACAGATGTGTGGACAAAAGACTACAACTCGCCTTGCAAATGTTTACTGCCAGATAACATCCCGATATATTCCACGGATCACAACGGTGCCGCCGGCTCTTCGGTCTGCGGCGCCTCAAGCAGGTCATCCGCTCCACGAAAGTCGGAAGACGGCTACTGACCAGCATCGCGAGAGCACAACACCGGCATCGAAATGAAAATCGTGCACATGCATGAGGTCTTCGCACGAACTTACGTTTCGTTGTCCCAATCGATCCACATGTTCATCACCATGCCGCACGTTCGCCGCCGGCGACCGCGCGGGCATCTACTACAAGAAGGAAGAGAATGAAAAAGACCATCCTGGCCGCAGCCGCCCTCGGGACTCTCAGCGTGGCAGCACATGCACAAAGCAGCGTCACGCTGTACGGCCTGCTCGATGCCGGCGTCACCTATGCAAACAAGGTGGCCACCTCGACGGGTCACGACAGCCTCGTCAAATATGGCGACGGCGTCGCGTCGGGCAGCCGTTGGGGCCTGCGCGGCACGGAAGACCTCGGCGGCGGTCTGAAGGCGCTGTTCGTGCTCGAAAGCGGCTTCAGCACGGGCGACGGCACGTCGGGCCAGGGCGGCGCGCTGTTCGGCCGCCAGGCGTTCGTCGGCGTGGCGAAGGACGGTATCGGCTCGCTGACGCTCGGCCGCCAGTACTCGTTCTCGACCGAATACCTCGGTGCCAACTACACGATGGGCAGCCAGACGCCCGCCGGCAACTACGCGTACCACATCAACGACCTCGACCAGTTGACTTCGAGCCGCATCAACAACGCGGTCAAGTTCAGCAGCGCGAACTTCGCGGGCCTCACGTTCGGCGCGATGTACGGGTTCTCGAACTCGACGCAGTTCGCCGGTACGCCCACGACCACGACGGGCACCACGACCACCCAAGGTTCGTCGAGCGCATACAGCTTCGGCGCGAACTACGCGCAAGGTCCGTTCGGCATCGGTGCGGCCTACACGAACATCCGCTTCCCGAACGGCGCGACGCCCGCGTTCAGCGTGAGCATGGCGAACGTCAACACGGCGGGTCTGCGCGACCTCGAAACGTTCGGTATCGGCGCACGTTACGCGATCGGCGCCGGCCTCGTGTGGGCGAACTGGACGCACACGAAGTTCGAGCCGCTGTCGGGCGAATCGTCGAAGCTGAACAACTATGAAATCGGCGGTCGCTATGCCTTTACGCCGGCGCTGTCGGCGGGTCTCGGCTACACGTTCTCGGACCTCTCCGACCGTGTCGAAGGCAAGTGGAATCAGATCAACAGCTCGGTCGACTATGCGCTGTCGAAGCGCACCGACGTCTACGTGCTGGCTATCTATCAGAAGGCGTCGGGCAGCAACGTCGTGGCAGGCCGCGAAGTGCCCGTGCAGGCTGAGATCGGCTCGTCCTCGTCGTTCATCGGCAACGCGGGCGCGAATACGCAGTTCGTGACGCGCGTCGGCCTGCGTCACCGCTTCTGATCCTCCGCGATGTGGCCGCCGCGCACGCTCTGCGCGCGGCCACTTTTCAGCAGATAGCGGCGAGTCGCGATAACCTATTGGGTTTTGACCGACTCACAAAGGACCGCGATGTCTGCTTTTCCCTTCGACGCCGTACTGTTCGACTGCGACGGCGTGCTCGTCGACTCGGAAACGATCACCAACACCGTGCTGGCAGCGATGCTCGGCGAACTGGGCTGGCAGTTGAACGTCGACGAAGCGATGACGATTTTCGTCGGCAAGACGGTGATGGACGAGGCACCGCTGATCGAAGCGAAAACGGGCGTGAAGATCACGCGCGCCTGGCTCGAATCGTTCCGCGAGCGCCGCAATGCCGCGCTCGAACGCGAAGTGACGGCGATCGACGGCATCGTCGCGTCCGTCGCGGACCTGCACGCGCGGCTCGGTGGACGGATCGCCGTCGCATCCGGCGCGGATCGCTTCAAGATTCGCCTGCAACTGGCGAAGATCGGCGTGCTCGAATACTTCGACGGTCATATCTACAGCGGCCATGAAACGGCCCGCAACAAACCTCATCCCGATGTCTATCTCACGGCGGCTGCGGGGCTCGGCGTCGATCCTGCGCGCTGCGCAGTGGTCGAGGACACCGTGACGGGCGCCACGGCGGGCCGCGCAGCGGGCGCGACCGTGTTCGGCTTCAGTCCCAGCGAAAAAGGCCACAGCTCGAAGGCGGCATTGAGGACCGTCGGCGTTGCCGAGGTGTTTGAAGAGATGGCGCACTTGCCCTCACTGCTGGCGGGCTGGCAACGCTGAGCGGCGGGACGTCGCGGCAATGCCGGCGTCGCGGCATGCCGCCGCGACGCACTCACAGCATTTCAGCTTCTTCGAGATTCGCGCCGTAGAAGAAACGGCTCAATTCGCGCGTCAATTCGTTGAGGACGGCCATTTCCGGCTGCGTGATCTTGTGCACGGCCTGCGGGTCGGTCCAGTCGCCGTAAACCAGTGCGACGGTCGTGTCCTTGGACTTCACGGGCAGCAGCACGAACGCTTGCGCGTCGGCGAGATGCGCCTTGAACCAGTCCGGCAGACGCGCTTCCATACGCGGCTCGTGCGCGTTTTCGATGAAAATGCCGACGGGATTCGCGATGGCAAGATGAAACACGTCGGGCTGGAAGCCCGCGCCGAAGTTGAGCGTCGGCTGCATGCGCTCCATGTCGGGACCGAAGCCGATGCGCGCGTGATAACGCGCGTCGGCCTGGCGCACGAACACCAGCGTGCGCGACAGCGACAGGCCCGCCAGAATCGTTTCGGAAGCCAGCGTGAGCACGGGCGACAGCGCCTTGCTCGACGGCAGCGCGCGCAGGTCTTCGAGTCCCGCGGAAAGGCGCGCCTGCGCGGACTTGCCGGTGCGCACGATCGCATCGGCATGCGCGCGCAGTTCGGAGATCTCCTGCATCAGGCCTTCGTTGCTCTCTTCGTCGATCAATGCGGCGCTCAGGTGGGCGAGCCGCGGCGCGTCCATCCGCAGCGCGTCGCTGTAGAGCTGGGCGAGTTCGGTGAGCCGTGCTTCCAGTTCGTCCCCCGGCGCGTGCGTGACGAGCGCATTGCCCACTTCCGTCGCATAGCTGTTGACGGCCCGCAACCAGCGCACATGCTCGGAGAGCGGTTCGTCCGACGCCGCGCCGATTGCCTGCATGCCCGCCGCAATGGTTTCCGGCAGCCGCCAGCGGCGCGCGGCCTCGATGCCGATGTCCTCGAAACTCACGCCCAGTTGCAGCGCGCAGGCTTCGCTGTCGTCGATTTCGTCGGTTGCCGCCGTGCGGCGCAGCCGGTCCCACTCGACTTCCAGATAGAACGCCACCAGCAACCTGCCGATCTGACGCATCAGCGCGCAGACCACGGCCTCTTCGGCGACGCGCAGATCGAAACCTTCCGTGATACGCCGCGCGACCGTTCCGCACAGCAGCGCGCGATTCAGTTCGAGCTTCGCGTCGATCCGGTGCGGCGCGCTTTGATGGAAGTGATCGACGATCTTCATCCCGACCACGAGATGGCCGACGGTATCCATGCCGAGCACCATCAGCGCCCGGGTCACCGTGGTGATGTTGCCGCCGAATGCGAGATACATAGCCGAATTGGCGAGGCGCAGCACTTTTTGCGTGAGGCCGACATCCGAAAGCACGACCTGCACGAGCGACGTGAAGTCCAGATCGTCGTTATTCATCGCCGACACGGTGGAACGCAGCGCCTGCGAGAGCATCGGGAAATCCCCGCGCTCGCTCATGCGCGCCCACAGTTTTTCCAGCAGTTCGGACTTGACGACGGGGGACATCTGGTGGTGATTGAAAACGGATATGTTGAAAGGCAACGACGTATCCGTGATTAAAACACAACCCGTCGCCGATCATCGTGCCCGTGAGTCGTTGACTCGCCGCAAACTGTCGGCCCGATGTGTCATCGCGCTTTATTTCAAAGTCTTTCCGTGTCGCCAATCCGCGACAGACGGGCTTTCGGGCGGTCCGGCAAGATCGCCCTTGCCTTCGACCTCGTGCGGCTTCGCCATCCGGCTTCACAGCGCGATTTGACAATCTGCCTTCACCATCCGATGCCCGACACGACGATCATCGCGCCCGCGTTGCCCGGCGGCGTGCCGTTCGCGCGGGGACAGTAGACCATTTCGCCCGCCTCGATCGCCCGGCCCGTCAACACGCAGATGCCCGCCCTGCGCGCGATGTTCACGCGCCACGTCTGATAGCCGTAGTGGCCCGTCCGCGCGTCGCACCACGAGACCGTCAGCGTCTGCGGCGTCGGCTTGTCCAGCACGCGCACGGTCGGCTGGCTGCGCCCGTCCCAACGCGCCGCCGTACGCGCCCTGCGCCCGGCCGGCCGCGGCGCCTCGATGGGTTCCGGCCTGACCTCGAAGTTGCGGATGGCCGCAACGGTGCGGGGCCAGACATCGGCAATGGGTTCGATCCGTACGCGCTCAGACATGATTGATTGAATAATTCAACACGTGATGAATATTGAGATCGTAACGGCGCGGCGGGCGCGTGTCAAACCGGCTCGTTGCGGCCCCTTTCCGGGGGCTCGGTTAAACTCACGCCTGATCTGACGATCGGCAAGTACATTCGAATGAAAGACGTAATGGCAGCAGCGGACCCCCACAAAGAGACGAAGCGCGCACGCGGACGCCCGGCATCGAGCGCGTCGGTCGGGCCGGACGTGATCCTGCGCAATGCGCGCAAGACCTTCGGCAAACGGGGATTCGAGGCGACCAGCGTGCGCGAGATCGCGCGCGACTCAGGCGTCGATGCGGCGCTCGTCGCGCATCATTTCGGTTCGAAGGAAACGCTTTGGCTCGCGGTCGTCGAACAGATCGCGGAACAGATGGCGCCGATGATCGACGCCACGGCGGCCTTGCAAAGCTCGCCGCTGGGCCCGAGGGCGCGTGTGGAAAGCGCCGTCGCGCGGTTCATCGACGAAGTGTTCAGCGACCCCGACGTCGGCATTTTCTTCTCGACGGCGGCGACGGAAGAAGGCGAACGGCTGAACGTGCTGATCGAGCGGCTGGTGCGCCCTTACCACGACGCGCTCGTGCCGCTGTTCGCCGACGCAGCAAAACGGGGCGAGTTGAAGATCAAGGACGCCAGCGTGATGTTTTTCATGCTGCTGAACGCGATCAGCAAGACGGTCGCGTACAGCCATCTGATGCGGGCGTTTTCGTCGCTGCCCGAGCATGAAAAGAAGTTCAAGCGCACGGTGCTGGAGACGGCGCTGGGCATGCTGGCCTAGCCTGCGCGGTCTTCCGCGCGGAACGGGTCAGACGGCGACCGTGCGCCGCGCCTGATACAGCGTTTCCCGTTCGAGCAGGTCCAGCAGCGCGATGACCCGCTGCCGCTGCGTCGTCACCAGGTCGTACATTTGCGCGAGCTTGCGCAGCCGCTTGGCCCAGTATTCATAGTCCAGCTTCGATACATCGTCGGCTCCCGTCCGGCGAACCACGTACTGAACCATCCTCTCCAGATGCTCCAGTTCCACGTCCGCAAGGCTCGCCGAGCGCAGCGTCGCGACGTCCGCCGGCGTTTCCATTTTTATTGCTGGCATGTTGGCCCCCGATCTTTACGTGTAGCTGCCGAACCGGCCGCGCCCGACTGTCTCCGACGACAGCGGCTGCGTAGCGCCCACGGTGCCGCCACATCGACGATGCACCACCGCGCGACCTGTCCTGCTCTTTTCGGAGAACAATAGCGCGGCTTCCGGCGAGGGCTTTACCATGCGTCTCAGTTCGAGAATGCATCGCGAAAATTCGCTGCAGCGGCTTTGCGCGAGGCGATGCGCCATGCATCGACGGATGAGATGCCGCCGTATTCGCATCCGGCCTCAGGAGAAACAATCGTCGCGCAAACGATTGCGCCTTGCCGCGAAGCGCAAAGTAGCGGCCCTTCAATTCGCCTCGATACAGAACGCCAACAACCCCGAGGTGACCTCGTCGATGATCTGCTTCATCTCCGGATAGGCGGGATGGAACGGCGTCGGATTGTCGGGGCTGCCCCATTCGATCGTGTACGAGAACACCTTCGCCTTCTTCGCGTCGACGATGTGACGGCTGAACGCGTAGTCGTCGGAGGTGCCGGCTGTCGGATAGAGGCTCATCGACTGTTCCGTCTTGTACACGCGGCCGCGCGACGCCTTGATCGCATCGCGCATCTCGTTCGCGAGATGCACCGCGATTTTCTTGTCTTCGCTCTTGATGTACTCGCGATACGCGGTGTCGTTCGCGATGCCGCGTTTGCCGTCGTATGCGGGATTCTGGAAGTTCATGTCGGGGTGACTGCTCTGGTCTTCGTCGTCGCCCCAGTTGTACAGAATGTCTTCCGAATAGCTGTGCAGATCGACGAAATAGCGGATGTTCGGGTACGTGTCGAACATCCAGACAGCGTTCTGCGTTTCAGGCTCGGATTCGGCGGAGGGGCCGATGTACACCTCGAAATCGCAGGGATCGATGGAATTGGCGATGGGGCTGTGCGGATCGAAGTACTGCGGAAAATTCCACAGGAAGTTGTAGTTGCGATTGATGTCCACGCCGCAGCATTGCGGCTGCGTATGGCCTGCCGGCGCCGGCCGGCGGTTCTTGCGCCACATCGACTCCGCCGTCATGCTGTAATGGCGGCCATCGGGGTTGGCTTGCGGAAACACGAACAGGTCTTTCGTTTCGATGACATGCTTGATGTCCGCCGCGCTGAAAGTTCTGCTGCCGATCTTGATGGGCGTGTGCGTGGCGTACGCATTCGAAAGCAGCTGCACGAAATGAATCAGGATGTCGGGGCTGCCCCACTCCCGCGCATGCACGCCGCCCAGAAAATAGATGCCGGGACGCGCCGCGCCATTGCCCTTGCCGATTTTCAGCGCGTGGCAGGTGCGTTTTTCCCATGTCGTGTGCGGCAGCTTGATCAGCTTGGTAAAGGTATCGTTGGGCGCGGCCGTTGCAGCCGCCAGCGCGGCCTCGACCTGATCGACGTCCAGATAACCCGTGCCCGCTGCAACCGACAACGACTCCAGCGCTTGCGGACCGGCCGTCCGCGCACGCGTCTCACGCTGGCGCGCCTTGCCTTCGGCGTCCACGTCCTCGGCACGATCGACCTGATAGCCGGCTGCTTTTAGCGCCTTCAGCTGCTCATCCGTTGCATGCGCGTCGACGCGATAGCCGTCGTGAACCTTTTCGATCGTATGGCGCGCAACGATGATCTTGTGCTTCGTCACGAGATCGGCCAGCGCCGCCTGATCTTTACCTGTGATGCGAGCGTGATAGCGAGACATGTCGATCTCCTGTGACGTGGTGTTCTTCTGATCAAAACGGCGCACGGGCCCGCCATTTCAAGTGCAAGGCCGCGCGCGTGTCCGTTCCTGCGTGTATCACCAAAGTCATAGGGGCCCAGGCGCGCGCAGCAACCATACTGGCTTCATACGGCGCTCGCGAGTGTCACGATTCACGTGTCAACGAAGTCAATCCTGTTCCCCACAGATCCTGATGGTTGCTCACGTCTATGGTCGGCGTGTATCACGTTCCCGTCGAACGCCTTACACGCCTCGTCTCGGTCCGGCGCAACCGGGTAATGCGCCGCTAAGTTCGTAAGGAGACTCACATGAAGACGATGCTCATCCTCTGTGGCGGCGTGCTCTGCCTGACAGCCATGCAAGCCTATGCGCAGGAAACCACCACGACCAATGCGTCGACCGCGACACCCGAAACCGTGATCAATTCCGAAGGCCCCGGCATGTCGTCGACCTCGATGTCGGGCGGTACCGCCATGAATCACGGCAAGACGCGCGCCGAGGTCTATCAGGACCTCGTGCACTCGCAACAGAGCGGCGAAGCGCAACGGCTGAACGACCTGTTCAAAGGCGGCAACTGATCGCTTCGTGCGTCGTCGGCCGGCGATGCACGGCGAACAGTGCGAGGGCCCGTCGGCAACGACGGGCCTTTTTCATTCTCCTTTCGCAACGCACGCTACAGCTTGACGCCGCGCTTCTTCCAGCGCGGCGAAGGAAACCGCCCGAAGCCTCCGCGCGGCGCGGGCAGCCTCGGCACCCACGCATGAGCCGGCAGCGGGAGGACGGGCGGCTTCGCGGTGCCGGGACAGGTGCCAAGCTGATTCGCCATCGATGCGGCAGACGCCGGCACCGGATCCACCACCTGCGCGCGTTGGTCGACCCAGGTACGCGCCGAGAACGGCGGCATCCCATGCGGCTGGATGACAGGCGCCTTTCCAATCACTTGTGCACACGCGATCGCACGCGCAACCTGCGGCGCGGCCGCGCTCGTCCCCGATATCGCGGCGAGCGAGCCGCTGCGCGTGCTGGCACCGAGCACACCTGCACAGGCGGGCGAGTCCTCGCTGATAGCAGTCGCATCGGGACCCACTCTCACGGTCACGCCCAGCGAAGGTCCCGTCGACGAATACTTCGCCGCCGTGCCATCCGTGCGCCGGTATCCGCCGACCACGACGGTGGAGTCGCCCGTCGCAATCGAATTCAGCGTGCTGCGTCGGTTGATCCAGGAGTCGGTATTGTTGTCGTCGGTATCGCGCACATGCATGCCGCCGAAAAAGCGTTTGTAGCGCGGATCGTCGAAACGCGACTGGCGTCCGCGAATGGGAAAACCATAGGCCGTTTCGTTGCGCTGGATCCATGCATGGATATCGAGCGACCCGCTGGTGCTCGCGAGATTCGCCAGCGTCACGACCCAGTTGCCCGCAGGCGCCGCGATACGCGCCGGTTGAAGCGTGACGGTCGGCGCGAGCGCGATCAGGATCATGCTGCGCTGGCCTGTCGCGACCCGGTCCAGATACACGACCGTGCACAACAGGTCGCGGCCGTTCTGCCACGCCGCCATATTCTTCACCGCGATGGGTGGACTCGGGTCGCCCCAGGGCGGGTGTATCCGGACCGTCACCGTCGATGCATCCGCATGGTCCGGCAACCAGATCTCCAGAAAGCCCGGCGTTGCGCAGTCCGGCAGCGCGCGCCACGTGATGTCGTGCGACGTGCCGTTCTCTACGGAGAAACTCGCATGACAACGCAGCATGTTGCTATTGCCCGCCGGCACGACGACGCTCAGGTCGTGATGCATCGCGATCAGTTCGTCGATCGCGCTTTCGATGATCGAACTGCCGTCGTGCGATCCCGCCATATAGCCGTAGCTCAGATTCAGCACGACGCAATACTTCGCGCCATCGGCAAGATCGTCGGCGCAGCGCAGGATATAGCGCATCGCATCGAGCGCATGCACGGCGAACCAGCGTCCCGTCGTATCGCGCACGGTCCGGCCCGCTGTCCTGAACTGCACGCCGAGCACACGCACTTGCTCCAGTGCATCACGCTGCTCGCGTTCGTCCGGTGACATCGACGCGGCATGAAGTGGATTGGGCCGCAAGCCGCCCGCGAGATCCATCACTTCCGTGCCATGTGCCCAACGCCTGCGCACGTTGATGTAGCCTGCCTGCGCGTACACGGCGTCTTCGTCGACCTGCCCGGCCTGCGTGCAGCGCGCGAGCAGCGCGTCGATATCGGCCTTCGTGAACTCGCGCCCGTAATGCAGCGCCGGCGGCATACCCGCTGCGTCGTCCTGATTCCAGAAGCGTTCGATACGCGTAGTCGACGGCGTGGCCGTGGAGCGAAACCGTTCGTGCGCGAATGCAAGGCCGTCGTCCATCACGCCGAGAAACGTCATTTGCCCGGAACCGGTGTTCGCGCCCGCGACGGGAGGCGCTGAAGCGGAAGCCACGGGACCGAACGCCGGGCCCGTTCCCGCTGCCAGCGTTCCCGCATCCGGCAAGGTGCTGGTAGCGGGTGCATCGTCGGGCACGACGGGCATGCCGAGTTCGAAGCGCTTCACGAAACCTTTGAGCGTTGTATCGAGTTGAGTGAAGAACGCCTTCGTCACGACAGCCGTCAGGAAGTGCGTCTGCGCGAGGTCGGCAGGCGGATAGCGATACAGCGACGACACCTGTATCCATGCTTTCCACGCCGCATGCGCGCCTTCGAGACTCTCCGCGAACGACTTCGCGGTCAGCGCCGTGCCATTCGGCTCAGTAGATTCGAGTTCGATGATGACGCGAATCCAGCCCGCGGGCGGTCCGCCGAGATCGGCGAACTGCGTCGCATCGGCCCACGCGAAATAGGGGTCTGCGCTTGCCGTATCGGCGGCGCGGCCCGTCCAGTCGACCCCGCTCCACGCGCCGCCCGTGCCCGTCAACGATTGCCAGGTCATCGCCCACCTCGCTCGAACAGGGTTGAGAGCTTTTGCTTACGTCAGAACTTCGTGTTCGCGAGACTGTTGCCGTTCCACTCGGCCTCGGCCTGATTCCAGAGCCACGACAGGATGTTCGAACCGTCGACGACGACGGTCGTCGGATCCCATTGGAGATACGGAAACTTGCCCTTGATCGTGTTCTGATCGGCAACACTGTTCGGATCCATGTCGTGCAATTGCGCATAGATTTTGACGTCGTCCAAGCTCAAAGGCTCGTGATAATCGAAATCCGGATTGTCCGCCGCCGTCACGAGATTGCCCATGAATGAGCGCGGAATAATCGTGCCGTCGCTTCGCGTGTACATACCGGTGTCGCGCGGCGGCGGCGGTTCAGGCGACGGCCCTGGCGGCGGAAGATTGCGCGTGCAGCGCGCGACGAAATATTCGCCGAGCGCCGTACCGAGCACGTGTCCCGCGATACCGTCGACAGGAAAATGCACACCCGCTACGGTGCGGTTCATAGCCACGCGATACGCCTGCCGCATCGCCTGCTGATAGAAGACGGTGCCGAACTTCTGATTGAATAGCGCGCAGAGTACGACGGCGACGATGAACGCCTGGGTCGAATGCCCGCTTGGCAGCGAGCCATGTCCCGGCGTCTGGATCATCGGCTGCACCTGCGACGAATATTCGATCGCGCGCGGCGCGGCAATCGCATGCTTGAAGCGGATCTCCGTGAAGATCGCCAGACGCACGGCGGTATCGAGCAGTTCGATGGTCTTCGGCGTGCGGCTCGGATGCAGATAGATCAGCATGCCCCAGAACGCGTGCTGCGGTCCGAGCTGGCAGAGTATCTCGGCCATGCGATCCTCGCGCAGGTCCGAATAGAAGTCGAGCCATTCGGCCTGCGCCTCGAAGACGTCCTTACCCGGACGGCTCAGACTCACGATCTTTACGTCAGCGGCGCCCGCCGTCGACGACCGATGCCAGAGCTGCGCATGTTGAACGTTCGCCGCCGCGGCATCGTTCTCTATCGAGAAACGCAGGTTCGACAGCAGTTCGAAATCTATCGCCGTTGCGCGGACCCACGGCTCCCATCGCCAGAGCTGCCGATAGTCGTCAAGCGGCCGAAAGTTCATCACGTCGAAGTTCAGCGTGACGTCCTGAGGCGTACGCCAACTGCCGACGATGCCGTCGCGGTGACCGATCATCGCTTCCGCGAACAGCGGCCCGTCGCACGGTACGCCACCTCCGCCCTGATCGTAGACGCCGCCTGCTCCGCCCGCACCGCCGGCGCCTCCCGCTCCACCGGCACCGCCCGCCCCGCCTGCGCCACCCGCACCGCCTGCACCGCCTGCACCGCCCAGTCCGCTCACGATAGGCCTCCTCTCTCAGGGATCCCGCACCGCATCGACGTCTTCTTCTAGGCCGGCAAGCCGGCCTGCCGCAATGCCTCCGACCAGATCTTTCCGGTCTCATACGCGCCGCTCGGTGAACGGTCGAGGTAGCTCTTGACCGTCAACGAGGGGTCGAGCACCAGCACTTCCTGCACCGTGCGCCGCGCCGCTTCGAGGTCGCCGAGCAGCGCTTGCGCGATCGCCAGCGCGCGCAACGTCGACGTATTGGTGCGATTCACGCGCAGCGAACGTTGCGCGAGTTCGACCGCGCGTTCGTAGCGTCCCGCCGACAGCGCCGCCGTCGCGCCGAGCGATTCATAGAAGTAACGCAACGGATCGAGCGGCGAGAGCCGCAACGCGCGCTCGGTTGCGTCGACAGCCTGTTCGCCCTCGCCTTCGAACGCGAGCAGCGTGCCCTTCAGCAGCCACGCGAGCGAGTCGTTGGGATTCACATCGAGTGCGCGTTCGTAGCGACGTTGACCGACGTCGAGCTGCTTGAGCAGGTTCGTGTGCACGAAGCCGTCGATCGTCAGCGCGAGCGAGCAGTCGGGATCCGCATCGAGTGCGCGGCGCGTGCAGTCGAGCGCGGCCTGCGCCTGACCGGTGCGGTCGTCGGTCCAGCCGCGATTGAAGCGCAGCACGTGCCATTTGCCGAGCCACGCATGCGGCAGCGCCTGACGCCGCGCGCGTTCGATCAGCGCTTCGAGCATGTCGCGCGCGCGATGGAAGTCGTGCGAAACGCCACGATGCATCAGCACGATCGCGCTCATCAGCAGCGTCGAGCTGGCGAGCGACGGCAGCGCCTGCGAACGCGCGCGCTGCAATTCACGGTCGATGATCGCGCCGCTCACTTCGGCGACGATGCGGTCGATCAGCTCGTCTTCGCCGAGCATGATGTGCGTCGCGCGTCCCTTGATGCTCTGCGTCCACAGGATATGACGCGACTTCGCTTCCGCCAGCTCCACCACCAGCACGACCTGATCGCCCGAAGAACGATACGCGCCCGACAACACGTAGCGCGCGCCGAGAAACGCGCTGATCTCGTCGAGCGTCGCATCGCGCTCGCGAAACGTGGTGGTCGACAGGCGCGAGATCACCTGCATCTCGGCCGTGCGCGACAGCGACGAGATGATCTCGTCGGCCATCACTTCGCCGAGCACCTGCTGCTCCGCTTCGCCGCCGCGCGACGCGAACGGAATCACCGCGATCGTCGGCCGCAATTCCGGCAGGAACGCGCTGCCCGGCACGATCACGGGACGCGGTCCGGGCGGTCCGATGCGATACGCGCGCACGGGCTGATCGAAATGCTTGAGATGGCATTCGCCGAGATCTTCGATGTCGGCATCGAGTTCGGGCGTCAGCTGGTCGCGCACCTGCGCGGACACGACGATCTCGCCGGGACCCGCGAGCGTGTACAGCCGCGCGGCCAGATTGACGCCGCGGCCGTAGACATCGCGCTCGTCTTCGTAGAGTTGGGTGACGTGCAGGCCCATGCGCAGCAACATGTGCGTCGCGGCGGGAAGACCTGCGTTCATTTCGCCCGACGCGTGCTGGATCGCAAAGGTCGCCGCAAGCGCGTCGCGCAGTTCGACGAACGTGACCATCAGTCCGTCGCCTTCCGTGCGGATCAGACGGCCGCGATGCGCCGGCACGATATCGTTCTCGATGTGCGCCTTGTAGCGGCGCCACCGTCCCGCTGCTTCGACTTCGTTGTCCTGGATCAGCCGGCACGACTCCACGAGATCCATGAACAGGACCGTACGAACGACACGCGCGAGCCCATCGGATGAGCAGGAGGAATCTGCAGTCACGTTGTTGCTGGCCTTTAAAACGTACGTGATATCGGCTCGCGATCCGCTTCGCCGCATTCGCGCAATCGTTGAGAACGCATCGCAATGCAGCGGCCGCGCATGCAGATGCAACGCTGCGCCGGCGGGTCGAAGTGCGGATGGCTCGCGTGTCGCGTCGGTCGGCAAAACATGCGCCCCGACGGTCATTTCGACGTGCGATTGCTATGTGTTATAGATCAAAAACCGCCGTTTAAAACGGCCTTTTTTCCTGAATCGGGTTTGCGTCATTCAAACCGTCGGACGCAGCACGGCGATTGATATCGCGCATGTAAATAAACCGCTGCACATGAAACTAGTTTTTCGCGCGCAGATTGTCCGCTTCGAGCCGGCGCGTAATTAAATGAATCAGATAAGTAGCGAACTCCGGATCCTGATAATAAAGCCGCATGGCATCCGTCGCCGAGACCATCAGCAATTCGCAATCGCTGATGCAGCGCGCGGTACAGGTGCGCCGGTGATCCGGCGAAAAGAGTCCGATCTCGCCGAGCACCGTGCCTTGCCCGACTTCGATGTTGATCTCCAGCAGGCTCACCGTGCCGCGCACGACGTAATACAGCGCGTCGCTCGGATCGTTCTTGCGGAACAGCACTTCGCCCGCCTTGAAGCGTGACGGCATCGTGAACGCCAGCAGTCTGCCCACTGAAAGCTGGCCGTCCAGCGCGTGATGCAGCTGCGCGTCGCCGATCTGCTGCAAGCGCGCGGCGGCCACGCTCGCCTGCCCGCGGCTGCCGACCTTCAATGCCTTGTAGACGGTATACAGGTGCACCTTCACGGTGCCTTCCGTGATGTTCAACTGTTTCGCAATCGACTTGTTGGTTTCGCCGCGCGCAGCCAGCGCGAGCACCTGAATTTGCCTGGGCGTGAGGACGTGAGGCTTCGCGTCGGACGATGCTTCGGCCGATGCTTCGGCGATAGCCAAAGCGGAGGCGTCGGGTGTGGGCGCATCGTTCGCGGACAACTCCGGCGGGAGCGCTTCCAGCACCAGCGGCGCGGACGCCGGATAACGACTGCCGGCAAGCACGAGACGCAGTGCATCCAGCAGCGCCCGTCCCGATTCCGATTTGCCGAGATGCCCCGCGACGCCCGCCGACACGAATTGCTCGACCGTCCGCGGATCGACGGCTGTCAGCAATACGAGCACGGGCAAGCCCGCTGAAAGACGCTGCGATGCCGTCGCCACGCTGAGCGCATCGGGCAGATAGTCGCCGTCGAGCACGATCAGATCGGCGGGCGCGCCGCTCTCGAAGACGTTCGACGCGTAATCGGCACAACGCACGTCGACCTGCTCGCCGAGATCGGCGAGAAGACGCGCGACCCCATCGCGAAACAGACCTGTCGGAGCGACGAACAGAATCAGCATGCGCGTCTGCTCCTTTGCGGTTGGCCGGCGGTCCGTGTGCCGCGTGCACCTTGCTATTGATATGAATAAAACAAAGCGCCCGCGCTGCTAACCGTTATAGGACACGCAACGCGATGCGTGTGGCGCGCCATGCGCATCGTACGGCCGCGCGAACGCGCTTCAGCGCACGTACGATTCGACGATTCCCGCTGCCGCGCACAGCAGTACGACGAGCAAGGGCCGCACATTCCAGCGCGTGAGCAGAATCAGCGCGATCACGGCGACGGCGAAGTCGGCGGCGGAGAGAACCGCACTCGTCCACACGGGCGAATAGAATGCACTTGCCAGCAAGCCGACCACCGCCGCATTCGCGCCCGCCAGCAGCGCCGCCACGGGCGGCCGCACGCGCAACGCCTGCCAGTGCGGCAGCACGGCGATCACGAGCAGCAGGCCAGGAAGAAAGATGCCCGCCGTCGCAAACAACGCGCCGAGCGCGTGATGGGATGCCGGACTCATGATCCAGCCGAGGTACGACGCGAACGTGAACAGCGGCCCCGGAACGGCCTGCGCCGCGCCATAGCCGGAGAGAAATTCGTTGGCCGATATCCAGCCGCTCGCGACCGTCGCCTGCTGAAGCAGAGGCAGAACGACATGACCGCCGCCGAATACGAGCGCACCGGACCGATAGAACACGTCGACGACCCTGAGCATCCACGCGCCAGGAAGAAGCGCTTCCAGCGCGGGCAAGCCGACCAGCAACGCACAGAACAGCACGAGCGCGATGACGCTCGCAACGCGCGGCAAAGCAAAGGCGTGTGCATCGTGCGACAGGTTGCGTGCGTCGGCGGATGTCGAAGTCCGGCAGAACATCAACCCGAGCAATGCGCCGCCGGCGATCACGATGATCTGCGCATACACGGTCACGAGCATGCTCAACACGGCGAGCGCCGCCAGCGCGATGGCTGCGCGCACGCGATCGGCACACAGGCGTCGCGCCATGTCCCAGATGGCCTGAGCAACGACGGCGACTGCGACGAGCTTCAACCCGTGTACGAGGCCCTGGCCGATTGCGTTGTCCAGCAGACCGGCGATGCGCGCGAAGCCGGCCATCAGGATCGCCGAAGGCAACGTGAAGCCGAGCCACGCGGCCAGGCCGCCCCACCATCCCGCTCTCAGCAGGCCGATCGAAAAACCCACCTGGCTGCTCGCCGGTCCAGGCAGGAACTGGCAGAGCGCGAACAGATCGGTGAAGGTCGTGTCGTCGAGCCAGCGCCTGCGCTCGACAAACTCGCGGCGAAAGTAGCCGATGTGCGCAATCGGCCCGCCGAAGCAGGTGCAGCCAAGCAGCAGGAAGACACGCAGCACTTCGAATGCGCTGCCGGTGCGCGTCTCGCGACGCGACGTGCTTTCACTTTCCATAAGGATGGTCGACGGGCGTAAGGTCCGATGCGCTTCAGGCGAAGCGCATCACTCTAACGCAAATGACTTGCGGCGCGATGGTTCGACATTCGCAGCAGCGCGCTGCCGTTGCCCGACGCATGCAGACGTAGGCGGGGCGATGCCCGCCTCGTCGCAACATGCTTACTTGAGATCGACGGACACGAAGCTGCGCGCGTGATTGCGCTGGATCAGCAACGCCGCCTTCTTGCCCGCCTTCGCCGCGAGCGATGCGAGTTCGTCCTGCGACGCGACCAGCGTCCCGTTCAGCGACAGCACCACATCGCCCGGCTTGATGCCGGCATTGCCTCCCGTTCCCGATACGTCGTCGACCATCAGGCCTTGCGGGAGTCCCGTCGTGCGCCGTTCGTCGTCCGTCAGCGGGTGCATGCTGAGACCGAGATGATCGAGTGCGCCGTCATCCGTTGCGGCCGCTGTCTCGGACTTCGCGGAAGCCGTCGCGCCGATCATCACCGTGATCTGCTTGCGATTGCGAATCAGCTTGACGGGAACCTTGGCCCCCTCCTGCACGTCGAGATCCTGATCGGCGAGATCGGCGGCGTGTTCGATCGGCTTGTCCGCGACCTGCATGATCACGTCGCCCGCTTTCAGTTTGCCCGCCGCTGCGGGACTGCCGGGATCGACGGCAATCACCAGCGCGCCCGCCGCACGCGGCAGCCCGAACGCGCCCGCGAGACCGGGATCGACGTCCTGCACCTGCATGCCGAACGCGCCGCGCGCTTCCTTGTCTTGCGTCTGCAACTGTGCACGCACCTTGTTCGCCATGTTGATCGGGATAGCGAAGGTCAGGCTCTGAAAGCGATCGCCGTCGGCATAGACCTGCACGTGAATGCCGACCACTTCGCCCGCCCGGTTGAACACCGGTCCGCCCGAATTGTCCGGGTTCAATGCGCCGTTGGTCTGGAAGAACGGGAACTTCGTGCCGTCGGCCAGCGTGCGCGACGTCGCGCTGACGATACCCGCTGTCACCGTGTTCTGATAGCTGTCCGGCGAGCCGATGGTCAGCACCTGCTCGCCGACGCGCACACGCGTCGAATCGCCGAGCTTGACGACAGGCAGCTTCGTCGCCTCGATCTGGATCACCGCGACGTCGCTTTGCGCATCGACGGCCACCACTTTCGCCTTGAACTCGCGCCGGTCCGTCAGGCGTACGGTCACGTCGTCCGATCCGTCGACGACATGCGCCGTCGTCAGTATCAGGCCATTCGGGCTGACGATGAAACCCGAGCCCACACCCGAGATCGCGCGCGGCGCACTGGCCTGGCCGTCTTGCGCTTGCGGCATCGCCTGCCGGAAGAACGCGAACAGCGGGTCATCGCCGTCGATGGTTTCGGAACTCGTGCCCGACGCGGGCGCCGGTGCAGCCGGCACCGCGGAGGCCGCCAGCGGCTTCTCCGGCAAGATCGCGCGGATGTTCACGACGGCCGGTCCATAGCGCTCGACGATCGACGGGAAGTCCATCGTCGCGTTCGCATTCTCAGACGCCGCGTGCTTTTCTTTCGCCGGTGCGGATGCGGATGTTGGCGCGGATGCAGCGCCGGCACTCGCCGCGTTCGTGGTGGAGTAAGCGGCGAGACATGCCGCTGTCACGGCAGTGCAAAGCCAGATGTGGGATATGGACGAGTGAAGCACAGCGCACCTCCGTGGCGTTCGTGATGCCAAGCACTGTGAGGAAATTATTTCGCGCGCTGCCACCGGCGACTGTGACGTAGCACACCGAAGAATTCGAAAAGAAAGGGAACCCGGACAGCCGGCGCGAAACACGAAGCCACACACTCCTTCCGCACGCGCGGATGAAGCGATCGACCCTTTATGCTTGTCGGATTGGATCGAAGTCGAGGTGTGTTTCGGCAGCATGTTTGCCCGCGATGGACAATCAGGGACGCGAACGGTTCGCTCGCACGCGGGCCGCGCGACGGCCTGGCCGACGCGATCAACACTGTGCTCTCCCTTGCTTCATTTATAGAGAGCCTGCGAAGAAATTGCAGCGAGTACAAATCCTGGCATGTGCCGTTCTTATGTGTCAGTTTCAGGTCGATGCGTCCCGCGTTGTCGCGATGCAATATGCGCCGTGGCGCTTTTCGAGCCGCGTCACAACAGATTCCCCCGGACGCGGCACAATAAGATCTATTCGCCGCGCCCGCGGCGCCAACCGTCATTGCGAGGTCGAGCATGGAGACGAAACTGACCGCCCACCTGCCCACCGTCGACGTCGAAATCACGCGCCGCAAACTGCCTGAAAGGCATGCGGAAAGCGTGACGATCCACATTACGGCGGTGCCTTCCCTCGAGGCCGCCGCGCGATGGTTCGTGCAACCGGATCTGTTTGCGCTGGCGTCGCCGCTGTCGATGTTCTCGATGTGGTCGATGTGGCTGCGCGCGTGGCAACCGTGGCTGCCGTCCGCCGTTGCAGCCGTTCACGCTGCTCAGGAACCGGAGAAGCGGCTGACGGAAAACAGGGATGCCGCATCGCATGACTGAATGACGCTTTAGTCGCGGCTTCCGCATGAGGAGGATCGAACATGCGCGCAATGGTTTTCGACGGTTCGGGCCCGGTGCTCGCCGAGCGCGAGTTGACGC
The DNA here is from genome assembly GCF_017104565.1 of Paraburkholderia sp. Tr-20389. Classification (GTDB taxonomy): domain Bacteria; phylum Pseudomonadota; class Gammaproteobacteria; order Burkholderiales; family Burkholderiaceae; genus Paraburkholderia. The sequence continues at coordinate 687,708 of NZ_JAAGPD010000001.1, forward strand.
TGCGCACGCCGGCGCCGGGCGAAGTGCTGATCGACGTGCTGGCGTGCGGCGTGTGCCGGACCGACCTGCATGTAGTGGATGGCGAGTTGACCGAGCCCAAGCGCCCGGTGATTCCCGGGCACGAGATCGTCGGACGGGTCGCGGCGCGTGCGGCGGATGTGACGGCGTTCGATATCGGCGAGCGCGTGGGCGTACCGTGGCTCGGTCACACCTGTGGCGTCTGCGCGTACTGCGCGAGCGGCCGCGAGAACCTGTGCGATGCGCCCGGCTTCACGGGCTATACCATCGACGGCGGCTACGCCGAACAGGTGATCGCCGATCATCGCTATTGCCTGCATCTGCCCGAACGTTACGACGACGCCCAAGCCGCGCCGCTGCTGTGCGCGGGTCTCATCGGCTATCGCACGCTGAGCATGGCGGGCGACGCGAAGCGCGTGGGCATCTACGGTTTCGGCGCGGCAGCGCATATCGTCGCGCAGGTCGCGCGTCATCAGGGCCGTGCGGTGTATGCGTTCACGCGTCCCGGCGACGATACCGCGCAACAACTCGCGCGCAGGCTCGGCGCGACGTGGGCAGGCGGCAGCGACGAAGCGCCGCCCGAACCGCTCGATGCCGCGCTGATCTTCGCGCCCGTCGGCGCACTCGTGCCCGCCGCATTGCAGGCCGTCGTCAAGGGCGGCGTGGTGGTGTGCGGCGGCATTCACATGAGCGACATCCCGGCGTTTCCGTATGCGTTTCTGTGGGGCGAGCGCCGCGTGGTCTCGGTCGCCAATCTCACGCGCGCCGACGGCGACGCGTTCATGAAGATCGCCGGCGACATGCAGCTCGATATCGAGGTGACGCGCTATCCGCTCGCCGACGCCAATCGTGCGCTGGATGATTTGCGCTGCGGACGGGTGTCGGGGGCTGCGGTGCTGATGTGCGACAACGAGGGCGCTTCTTAGAAAATCGAGCGGCCCGTTTGGGTGGTCAACCACTCCAGCGCCAGCACGCCAGCCAGCGAATTGCCGTTGCTGTCCAAGCCCGGCGACCACACGCATACAGCCATCTCGCCCGGCAACAGCGCGACGATGCCGCCGCCCACGCCGCTCTTCGCGGGCAAGCCAACGCGATAGACGAAGTCGCCCGCTGCATCGTAGGTGCCGCATGTGAGCATCAGTGCCGACAGACGCTTGGCGGAACTCGAATCGAGAATGCGCTCGCCCGTCGACGGCACGACGCCGCCGTTGCTCAAATACAGCGCGGCTTGTGCAAGCTCGACGCAGCTCATCGAAATCGCGCACTGCCGGCAATAGGCATCGACCACGACTTCGGGCGGCATCTCCATGTTGCCGAAGCTCGCCATGAAATGCGCCATCGCGCGATTGCGATGCGCGTGCTGCAATTCGGATTGCGCGACGCGCATATCGTAGTCGATCGACGGCACGCCGGTGACGCGCCGCATGAATTCGACGAGCGCGGTCTCCGCCTTTACGAAGCGGCGGCTCAGTACATCGGTGACGATGAGCGCGCCTGCATTGATGAACGGATTGCGTGGCTTGCCCTGCTCGGCTTCGAGTTGCACGAGCGAATTGAACGCGTTGCCCGACGGCTCGCGGCCGACGCGTTGCCACAAGTCGTCGCCGAGCAGCTTGAACGCCATCGTGCAGGCGAACAGCTTGGAAATGCTCTGAATCGAAAAACGCGTGTCGGCCTGCCCCACACGAAAGACGTCGCCCGACGTCGTGACCACGGCCATGCCGAAGCTGTTCGCGGGCACTGTCGCGAGTTCGGGGATGTAATCGGCGACGCGCCCCTTGTCGAGCCAGGGCTGCAAGTCGGTGTGAATCTGTTCGAGGATGCGGGAATAGTCCATCGAGGCGTTCGAGCGATGACGGTAGGTGAATGGATACGGTACGCGCTTCGATGGCTCGACAAACGCAAAGCGGATCACGATGTGCGTGATCCGCTTTCACGATGATGCGAGAACAGCGTCGGCCCGGAGCGCGAGCGCTATTCTGCACTGAAAATATTTCAGCTAGTGCGCCGACATCCACTCGTCGGCTTGCGAGCCGCTCGTCGCGTGGCCAGACGCCTTGTCGCCGTGGACTGGATCGCGCTCGTCGAGATAAGCCGAGCGATAACCCGTATGCACGCCCCAATAGTAGAAGATCAGCGAGAACACGATCACGACCAGCATGTCCCAGCCGTACGGCAGCACGCCCATGCCGCCGAACTGCTTGCTGCCGATCAGCGACAGGATCGCCATCACGGGCAGATACGCCACCAGCCACCACGCCGCCTTCAGATCCTGATTGAAGCCCGAGAAGCCCGACTTCGCCTGGAAGTAGAAGAACACCGGCAGCGCGACGATCATCAGCAGGATGATCTCGCCCGTCAGCGGCCACTTCGCCCAGTACAGGATCAGCGACGCGCACACGAACGCGAACGGTGCGATCAGGCTCATGCCCGGAATGTGCAGCGGACGCTCGATGTCGGTCGCCGCGCGGCGCAGTGCCATCAGGCTGATCGGGCCCGTCAGGTACGAGATCACCGTCGCCACCGAAATCACCGCCGCCAGCGAACTCCAGCCGCGGAAGAAGAACAGGAAGATGAACGATACCAGCAGGTTGAACCACATCGCCGGACGCGGCACGCCGTACAGCGGATGCACGCTGCCGAAGATCTTCGGCATCGTGTTGTTGCGCTCCATCGCGTAGATCATGCGCGTGGTCGTCGCCATGTAGGTCGTGCCCGTGCCGCTCGGGCTCACGAACGCATCGACGTACAGCAGGATCGCGAGCCAGTTCAGGTTCAGCGCGATTGCCAGTTCCGCGAACGGCGACTTGAAGTTGAACTGGCTCCAGCCCTTCATCACATCGGCCGGGTTCACTGAGCCGATGTACGCGACCTGCAGCAGCACGTAGATCACCAGCGCCAGCAGGATCGAGCCGATCACCGCGAACGGCACGCTCTTCGCCGGATTGCGCGCTTCGCCCGCGAGGTTGATCGGACTCTGGAAACCGTTGAACGCGAACACGATGCCGCTCGTCGCCACCGCCGTCAGCACCGCCGACCAGCCGTACGGCGCGAACGTCCCCGTGCCGCCAAAGCTGTCGCCGAGGTTTTCCTTGTGAAAGCCGCTCATCATCAGGCCGAGAATCGTCAGGCCGGGAATGATGAACTTGAAGATCGTAATGGCGGTATTGGCGCGCGCGAACACCTTCACGCCCCAGTAGTTCAGCATGAAGTAGATCACCACCAGCACCGCCGACAGCAGCAGACCAGGCGTGGTCAACGAACCATCGATGAACAGGTTATGCGCCCATTCATACGGCCACGTGCTCATGTACTGGATCGACGCTTCGGCTTCGATCGGAATCACCGATACGATCGCGATCCAGTTGGCCCACGCGCTGATGAAGCCCACCAACGCGCCATGAGAGTAACGCGCATAACGCACCATGCCGCCCGACTCGGGGAACATCGCGCCGAGTTCGGCGTACGTCAGCGCGATCGCGAGAATCACCACCGCGCCGATCACCCACGCGCACAGCGCCGCAGGGCCTGCAATCTTGGCCGCCTTCCAGGCGCCGAACAGCCAGCCGGACCCGATGATCGAGCCGAGCCCCGTCAGCATCAGCGCGAACGGGTCGATGTGCCGTTGAATAGAACTTTTCAATTGTCTTCCTCATATCTCAGGTGCACGGCTTCGCGCTGCCACCTTGCGCTGGCATCGGCGAATTCCGGCTTTCCTTGTTATTCGATAGCGAAGTGCGACCGCTGCCGCACGCTACGCCGCGAGAGGTATCGTCGACGGTTCTGGTGCCGTCGAGCGAGTGCGGGATGGTCGCGAAACGGCCCGGCGGCGTCCAATGCCAATTGCGCATGAGGGTCATGCGCAAAAAACATAACGTAGAAAGAACGCTGATGCGACGGGGCGTTAGCGCTAGTGGGCAGTGACACCCGTCAACATCCGGGCACGCCAGGAGAATGCGCACAGCATATTGAGACTGACGACACGCATACAAACGCTATCAAAGGGCTTTCGGCGTAACGCCTCAACCGCCCAGCGCGATGATCGCCATGGTCAGCAGGACACCCAGCGCCGTCATCGACAGCCCCGCTCGCATGCTGCCGACGCCCGAGAAGCGGCCAAGCGCAAAGCCCGCGCCGAACAGCATCACGAGCGTCAGCACGCGCGAAACGATGAGCGCCGTCTTGACATCGCTGAGCACGACGAACGGCAGCGCAACCGGAAAAGTGGAGATCACGACGATGAGGAAAATGCCCAGCGCGCCGATGAAGTCGGCGCGCACGAAACGCACACGGGCATGCAATATCGGAGTCGCTACGATCCGCGCGCGAATCGCTTCGAGCTCCGAATCGGCGACGAGCGTTTTCAGCGCTTTAGGCAAGGCATCGCGCAACGCCTGCACGGCGACGGCGGGATTTTTCTCGCGCTGCACGGTCATCGCGAGCGTCACACGCCGGTCGCGATTCGTCAACGTGCGCACCAGGAACATCACGGCATCGGCGAGTCCCCATGCGAGATTACAGCCCAGCGCGGAATACAGCATCTTGCGGCCCGCGTCTTCGCCTGCCGTGACGGCCGATACTGCGCCGACGAACGTCAACGCCATAAACAGTCCGAAGCACAACTCGGATACACGGTCGACGGTATCCAGCACCGGCTCGCGCGTCGCGCGCTCGTCCCCTGCCGCCTGCGTTGTGGTGTCCATTGCGCCTCCTTCTGCATCGACGGCCCTCGCCCCTTTCGAATGGTAGCGGGAGCAGCCGGGGTGCGATATTGGACCAAAGGCGCACGGCGCTCCCTGCGTCGAGCGGCAATACATCACGCTCAGCGCGATCCGTGAAAGCGTCCGTCGACGTGCGACAGCAGCTTGCGCGACAGGCGTGTCGCGCGTCCCTGGATCAGGCGGTCGGAGAGACGCGATAACCCATACGACGCAACCAACGCGGTCAGCACGGTCATGACGTAAAGCACCAGCGACACGTCGCGATCCGTTTGCCGGAAGGTGCCTTCGAAGAAATGGAACGTCGCGTACACACAAATGAAGTGCCACAGATAGATGCCGTAGCTCTCGCGCCCCAACGCCGACGCGCACTGCCGGACGACAAGCGTCGCGCGCGACTGCATCATGCGGCGCACGGCATCGGTTTGCGAACAGACGAAAAGCAGGAACGCAACGGCCGCACATGCGGCAAAGATCGGCGCAAACGCGTGCGACTTCGCGAGCCACACGCCGAGCGCCGCCGTGGCGAATGCGAACGCGACGGCCAATGCAAAGTACGTCCATGCGCCGCGCTTCGTCACGTTCGATGTACCGAGCAGATGCGAACGGAATCCATACCACGCCCACATGCCGACGATAAAGCACGGTCCCTGCACGGGCGGCCAGAAGTAGCTGAACGAGTTGTTGCGGACCTGACAGTCGAGCGTGCCGTTGCAATCGCCGATCGACAGCGTCGCGACGGAGAGCGCCAGCAGCACCAGCGTCGCCAGCATGAGCCGCACGCGATTCATCGCGGCAAAGAACAGCAGCGGTGCGATCAGATAGAACAGCATCTCCACGCCGATCGACCATCCGCCCGGCACGACGTTGTTGATCGCCGTCGGCGACAGCGCATGCAGGAACAGCACGTTGAGCAGGATGTCGACGGGACCGTGCGCGCCGAGCACCCACGCGCGCTCGAAGCCCGAATGCATGGCGCCGTAGCTGATCGCGCCGTAGACGGCAATCGCCGCGTAATACAGCGGAGCGATGCGAAAGAAGCGTTTGATATAGAAACGCAACGTGACGTGCCGCGCATCCGTACAACGCTCGTGATCGATTTCGAGCGTCATGAAGATCGTGATCGCGCTGATCACGAAGAACAGCTGCACGCCGTATTGGCCCATGCGGGCCATCAGCGTGACAGCATGCGGCAGATTGGGAAACTGAAACGACAGGTGTACTGCGACTACCCCGACGATCGCGAGCGCCCGACCTGCGTCGAGCGCGGCAACGCGTCCTTTATCCATCGACTGTCCTCCTCGCGTTCGTGAGTGCGCCTGGCAAGGCCGCGAGGTCCGTGGACAAATCGTGCTAAGCGGAAGTTCCTGTTTTTTTAGCGCGTGTCGCGTTGTGCGTCGAATACGCCGCTTTATGCCGCTGCCGGTTGTTCCGCGAGATGCAGCGCTTCGCGGCTCGTCTTGTGTTCGTCGATCAGGCGATAGACCGTCTCGCCCGGCACCGTCTCCGATTCGAGCAACTGGTTCGCGATTGCGCGCAGCACGGGCGCGTTATCGTGCAGCAGCGAATAGCACGCGTCGTTCAGATCCTTGAGCAGGATGTTCGCGTGTTCGATCGCCCCTTTCATCTGCAGGCCCGCATATTGCGCGGGCAGCGCCGCGAGACTGAAGAGATTGCCGTCGGCGTTGAAACCGAACTTCGACACCATGTCGAGACTGATGCGCGATGCTTCCTGCAAGTCCTGCGCGGCACCGCTAGACGCTTCCGAGAACATCAGCAGTTCGGCATTGCGCCCGCCCAGCAGCACCTGGATTTCATTGCGCATTTCAGTTTCGCGGTACAGGTGCTTGTCCTGCGTCTTCGTGATCAGCGCGACGCCCAATGCGCCGCCGCGCGGCAGAATCGTTACTTCTTCGAGGATGCCCGTGCCGAGCAAAGCCGCCACGAGTCCGTGCCCTGCTTCGTGAACGGCGATACGTGTGCGCTCGTCTTCGGTGAGCGCGCGTTCCGCGCCATTCACGTCGCCGATGCGCGCGATCTTGATTGCTTCGACGAAATGCCTTGCCGCGACTGTGTTGTCGCCGGCCTTGCGCGCGACGAGCCCCGCCTGGTTCACGACCATCGACAATGTCGCCGGCGACAAGCCCGTGGTCAGCCGCGCGAGCTGAGTGAAGTCGATGTCGTCGGCCTTCGACGTCAGCTTCGCGGCATAGAAGCGGATGATCTCCGCGCGATCTTCGAGATCGGGCAGACGCACTGCCACCGTGCGATCGAAACGGCCCGGACGGCGCAATGCCTCGTCGAGGTTGTCGGGGTGATTCGTCGCCGCCACGATGATCACGCCTTCGTTCGATGCGAAGCCGTCCATCTCCGCGAGCAACTGGTTGATGATGCGGTTGCTCTCGGCTTCGACGGGTCCGCCGCCCGTATCCGTGCGTTTCGCAAGACCGTCGGCTTCGTCGATGAAAATCACGGTGGGCGCATTCTTGCGCGCAAGTTCGAACAGATGCTTGACCTTCTGAATACCGACGCCGTAGTACTTCGCGCTGAAATAGCTGCCCGTGATCGAAATGAAGTTCGCGCCGCATTCGCCGGCGAGTGCCTGCGCGAGACGCGTCTTGCCCACGCCCGGGCCGCCCGTCATCAGGATGCCGCATGGCGCGCGCACGCCCATGCCCGTGAACTGCTTCGGATTGGTCAGATAGGCCTGAATGTCGGACAGTGCGGCTTTCGCTTCGCCTGCGCCGATCACGTCTTCGAACGAAAGCGCCGGCGTCTTTTCGAGCAGCCGCGCGCCGCCCGTCATTTCGCGGCGCATGAACCACACGAGCCCGCCGATCAGCAGCAGCGGCAGCAGCACGCTGATCGCGTCGCGTGCCTTGTCGAACGCGTCGATCCAGCGTGCGGAGCCCGTATGAATATTGGCGTCAGGCAAAAAGACCAGTTGATACGGAGACTTCGCGTCCGCTTTCATCTCGCCCAGCAGCAGCGCATTGGAAAAGGCCGAGTTGTGATCGGTGACGTAGTACTTCGCGCCGTCGCCCGTCGACACGAGAATCGCATTCGGACTCACGCCGATGGCCGTCACGTTGCGCTCGCGAATATCGCGCAGCATCTCCGATGCGTCGCGCTCCTGATGTGTCCACGCCGACGCGTCCTTGCGCATGTCGCTTGCGACGCCCGTCAGAACCGGCGCGCTTTGCACGGTACGCTGCTGATCGTGGCGCAAATGCAGGAAAGTCACGAGCGCCACGAACGCCGTTGCAGTCACGCCAAGCATCACATAGCGGCCGTAACGGGACCAGAACGTATTCTTTGCCGGTTTCATCTGTTGATTCCTAAAACGGGCCGTAACGCGGCCTTTTCGCGTATTCGCGCGAACAATAAAACGGAGTGCACCGCGCACGGTGCGCGTGACGAGACGGAGTGGAAAGTGGCCGGACTACCCGAGGCGCAGCCGCGAGCGAGGAAGGGACCAGCTATTTAGTGCAATGATGTCGGTAAAAAAGACACGCGCATGCGTCCCTCTTTCAACCTCAGAGTACTTAACGCATTATGCCCAGGCTTATCCCATTTCCAAAACAGTAGAAAAGGGCTTATTTAAGGGCTGATTCGCGCGATCGAATCGATCTGCCTGAATAGAAGGGGCTTTGCGGTCGATGTCCCGCATTCGTGTCCAAATGGGAAAACACTTTTTATCTTCGCGAAGGCCGCGAAGGATTTTCGCGCGGACGTTGCATCCGCGCTAACGGCAAGCTATAGCCAACTACGGCCAGCTGCACGAAACGGCGAGGCGGACTGCCCTTCCGCCTCGCCTGCGCGCCGCGTCAGCGCCGCACGACACCCATCAGCAGCGTCACGATGAAGATGACGAGGAACAGGAAGAACAGGATCTTCGCAATGCTGGCCGCGCCTGCTGCGATCCCGCCGAAGCCAAATACAGCAGCTATGAGCGCAATGACAAAGAAAACCAAAGCGTAATAAAGCATGATCTGACCTCCGTTGCTCGAGTTGTGGTCCCGGCTGCACGCGCGGCGACGTTCAACCACCGGAGCAAACACCGTACCTATCGCGAGGCAACGAAGGCGTCCATGTCTGACGATACGACCTGGACGTGTACTCCAAAACCTACGCAATGGCCGCGACGGCAGCGCGCAAACCCAGCAGATAGCTGTTCACGCCAAACCCGCAAATCTGGCCCTTCACGATTTCCGCGAAAACGGATTGGTGACGAAACGGCTCACGCGCATGGATGTTCGACATATGAATCTCCACGACAGGTACGGTCAGAATCGCGAGTGCATCGCGAATCCCGTAGCTGTAATGGGTCCATGCGCCCGCGTTGATCAGCACGGCGTCCGTCTTGTCGGTGAACGCCTGATGAATCCGCAGACACATGTCGCCTTCGTGATTGGTCTGATAGCTCTCGACCTCGACATTCAGTTCGCGCCCGAGCGCCTGCAATTCGCTGTCGATCTCTTCGAGCGTCACCGTGCCGTATTGCACGGGGTCGCGCTTGCCGAACATGTTGTGATTGATCCCGTGAAGCATCAGTACTTTTTTCATGTCACCTCCTCGTTATTTGCAATCAGGCTGCCGCGTGCAGCCTCGTATCGATGATCGCGCCCGTGCGCGCCGATTCCGCGATCGCCTCGGTGATGCGCAGGTTTTGCAAGCCGTCGCGCACGGTGACGAGCGGCTGCGCGCTGCCCGCTATCACATCGCAGAAGTGTTCGAGTTGCCGTTCGAGCGGATCCGCGCGCTCGACGCTCGCCACAGAAGTCTCGAACGGCTTCCACCACGAACGGTCCTCTTTGCGCGCATAGGTTTTCAGGCGCATCGTCGGCACCGACAGCGAACCCATGTCGCCCGCGATCACATAGCAGTCTTCGTCATCATAGGATGCGTAGCTTGTGTTCTCCTGCGACGTCTGCTCCCAGCTGCGCGGCGAGGCAGCCGTATCCGACAGCAGGAACGTGCCGAGCGCACCGCTTTCGAAGCGCAGATTGATCGCGACGGTATCCTCGACGGCGAACTGGCGCGCTGCGTTCGACGCAAACGCCTGCACCGCGACGATCTCGCCGCACAGCGAACGCAGATTGCCGATCTCGTGAATCAGGTTGAGCAGGATCGGACCGCCGCCCGCTTCGCGCCGCCACGGTGCGGCGTCGAAGTAGTCGTCTGGCTTGAAGAAGACGGCGCTGCCCATCACGCCGACGATCCTGCCGATCCGCCCTTGCTGGATGATCTCGCGCGCCGTCGCGAGAATCGGACTGTGCGCGCGATGATGGCCGACCAGCAGCGGCACGCCCGCCGCGTCGGCAGCGGCACACAGGCGCTCGCCTTCGTCGAGCGTATGGGCGACGGGCTTCTCGATCAGCGCGGGCACCCGCGCGTCGATGCATTGCAACGCCTGTTCTGCGTGGAGCTGATTCGGCGTCGCGAGCACCACGCCGTCGGGACGGCCTTTCTCCATCAGCTCGCCGAGCGTGTGAAACAGCGGCACGTCGGCGCTTTGCGCAACCTCTTGCGCGGCTGGGCCGGGATCGACGATCGCACTCAGACGGCAGCGCGGATTCTGCTGGATCAGTTCGATATGGCGCCGGCCGATAAGCCCGGCGCCCGCGACGGCAAGCTGGATTCGTCTCATGATTTCGCGTTGTATGGCCGCCCAGGGATTGGACGGCTTCGTGAATTGAGACTAGATTACTCGTGCCGATCACAAACATAATCCGACCAGATGGAAAATCATAATGCGCTTTTAGCCACGAATGACGGCTTCCTGCGCGACCTGCAGTTGTTCTGCACCGTGGCGCGCCGCGCGAGCTTCGTCACCGCATCGGCGGAAATGGGTATCTCGCCTTCGCATGTCAGCAAGCGCATCGCGCTGCTCGAAAAGAGCCTCGGTGTGAAGCTCTTCATGCGAACCACGCGCCGCGTCAGCGTGACGAGCGACGGCGAAGCCGCCTTCCAGTGGGCGCAAAAGATCCTCGACGACGTACAAGGCATGTCCGACGCTTTCTCCGGCCTGAAGAGCGATCCGCGCGGCATCCTGCGCATCAGCACGAGTCTGCGACTGGGCCGCGAACATGTGTCGCCGATTCTTTCGCTGCTGCGCAAGCGCTACACGGGCCTGGAAATCTGGCTCGAACTGCTCGACCGCCGCGTCGATCTCGTCGGCGAGGGATTCGATATCGACATTCGGGTCGGCAATATTCAGGAGCCGCATCTGATCGCACACAAGATCGTCGACAGCGTGCGGATCCTGTGCGCATCGCCCGAGTATCTGAGGCGCGCAGGCACGCCGCGCACGCTCGCCGATCTCGCGCAGCACGACTGCCTGCTGTTTCGCGAGCGCGACCAGCGCTTCGGCGCGTGGCGCCTGTCGGGACCGGACGGCGAGAAGTCGGTCAAGGTGACGGGCCCCGTCGCGTCGAATCACAGCGACATCGTCCAGCAATGGGCGCTCGATGGTTACGGCATCATCATGGTGTCGGTGTGGGACGTCGCGTCGAGTCTCGAATCGGGCGCGCTCGTGCGCGTGCTGCCGCAACATCACCAGCCCGCCGACGTGTGGGCCGTGACGTCCGCGCGCGCGTCATCGTCCGCGAAGCTTCGTGTATGCGTGGAGTTTCTGAAGGAGCATTTGACGCGCGGGCCGTACGCGTTGAAAACGCGCGGCGTGGGCGGGCTATGAAGCGGACCGGCGCGAACGGGCATCTCCGCCCGTTCGCGCCGTTTGACGTTGCAGCGTCCGCGCTACTCGTGCGCGCCGAGCGGTTTCAATTCACCGACGCTCTCTTCTTCGATCTGCTGGTTCACGCCCGCCTTCATCCGCGCTCGCCGCGACCACATTGCGGTGAGGATCGGCACGAGAATCGCGGTGACGAGACATGCCGTCGCGACCATCGCCGTCGCGGCGGGAACCATCGGCTTGAAGCGCGGAATCATCTCGCCGATGATCGACGGATTGGCGACCGCCGCACCCGCCGTCGACGATGCCGCAAGACCCGCCGCCCCATTGCCGCCCGCGATGAACTTGTCGGCGAGAATCAGCGGAATGCCCGTGATGACGATCACAGCAAGGCCGAGCAGCACGCCCGGAATGCCGCTCTTGACGATCACGTTCAGATCGATGCCGTTGCCGAGCGCGAAGCCGAAGAACGGAATCAGCGGCACCACGCAACGGCCGAACAGTTCGCGCAGCGCGCTATCCAGATTGCCGAGCGTAAAGCCGATCAGGAACGGCAGCACCGCGCCGACGAACAGACGCGGCTCGAAGAACGCAACGCCCGTCGCGCCGAGAATGATCATGCTGACGAGCGGCCCCGATTCGATCGACATCAGCACGAACGCGCCCGCCTCTTCTTTCGTCCCGTATTGCTGCATGACAGCGGCATACAGACCGCCGTTGGTCATGTCCATCGAGGTCGTGATCGCCAGCACGGAAAGCCCTGCGAACAGCCCCGTCTTGATCCCGTCGATGGGCAGCAGCGACGACGCGACGATCGTGGCGAGCCACGCCACCAGCATCTTCGTGACGAGCAGCGTGCCCGACTTGCGCAGCACGGTGCCCGTCGCGCGCAGGTCGATGGTCGCGCCCATGCAGAAGAACCAGACAGCGAGAATCGGCACGGTGCCCGTGATGAGGCCGTTCGTGAATGATCCAAAGTACTTGCCTGCGCCAGGCGCGAACGAATGCACGCAGGCGCCGAGCAACAGCGGTATCAGCATGAGACCGCCCGGTACGCGGTCGATTGCCTTCTTCAGTTTCATGTCTCCTCCATACGACGCCAGGCCGGTGATGGGAACGGCGAACTGTCCGGTATGAGTCCGGCTTCGTCCGCCCGTTCGCGGACTATAGCATCGGTAAAGGAACGTTGTTCCGTTTTTGTTCGCATGGAGATTAATCGTTTACCCTGCTTTTGCAAGCCACCTCCCGCTATGTGGCCATTTGGCGATTTTCCTATTTCGGACCATCGTTCCGATCATGCTAGACTGCGCGCACAGCCAACCCGGACGCCGCATCCAGATGCCGTCCCGCAGCGGAGGAGACATGGAAGTCAGACAGAGCATCAACAGCGAATACGCGAAAACGCTCGACACAGCCGGACTCAGGAAGGAGTTCCTGGTCGAGAAGGTGTTCCAGCCCGACGCGCTCGCGCTCACGTATAGCCATATCGACCGGATCATCGTCGGCGGCGCGTTTCCGCAGACGCGCGCCGTCGAAGTGCCCAGCGCGCTCGGCAAGTCGATCGGCGTCAGCTATCTGCTCGAACGGCGCGAGCTGGGTGCGATCAACATCGGCGGCGACGGTTGGGTCGAAGCGGACGGCAAGCGCTTCGTCGTGCGCAACGAGGAAGCCATCTATGTCGGCAAGGGCACGCAGTCGCTCACATTCGGCAGCGACGATCCCGCGCGGCCCGCGAAGTTCTATCTGAACTGCGCGCCTGCCCAGGCGACGTACCCGACGCGCACCATCACGCTCGCCGAAGCGTCGCCGCAGACGCTCGGCGATCCCGCCACGAGCAATCGCCGCACGATCTACAAGTTCATCGTTCCGGAAGTGCTGCCCACCTGCCAGCTGTCGATGGGCATGACCAAGCTCGAGCCCGGCAGCCTCTGGAACACGATGCCCTGCCACACGCACGAGCGGCGCATGGAGGTGTATTTCTATTTCAACGTCGCCGACGATGCCGCCGTCTTCCACATGCTCGGCGAGCCGCAGGAGACGCGTCACATCCTCGTGCACAACGAACAGGCCGTGATCTCGCCGAGCTGGTCGATCCATTCGGGCGTCGGCACGCGCGCCTATACGTTCATCTGGGGCATGGTCGGCGAGAATCAGGTGTTCGGCGACATGGACCATCTCGCCGTGCGCGAGCTGCGCTGAGGCACTTCATCGAGAGGAATCGCGCATGACTTCGCAACCGACGCATCCCTTCGACCTCACCGGCAAGGTCGCGCTCGTCACGGGCAGCAACACGGGCCTCGGCGCAGGCATGGCGTGCGCGCTGGCCGCCGCGGGCTGCGATATCGTCGGCGTGAGCCGTTCGGACGACAGCGACACGGCGCAGCGCGTGCGGGCGCTCGGCCGCCGCTATGCCGGCGTGAGCGCCGACCTGTCGAACATCGCGCCCGTCGACGACATCGTGCGCGCCACGCTCGAAGCCTGTGGGCGCATCGACGTGCTGGTGAACAACGCCGGCATCATCCGCCGCGCGGATGCGCTGTCGTTCAGCGAAGACGACTGGGACGACGTGATGAACGTGAACCTCAAGAGCGCGTTCTTTCTCGCGCAGGCGGTCGCGCGCCACTTCGTCGAGCATGAGAAGCGCGGCAAGATCATCAACGTCGCGTCGATGCTCTCGTTCCAGGGCGGCATTCGCGTCGCGTCGTACACGTCGTCGAAGAGCGGCATGCTCGGGCTCACGCGCCTGCTCGCGAACGAATGGGCTGCGCGCGGCATCAACGTGAATGCCATCGCGCCGGGCTACATGGCGACCTCGAACACGGCGGCGCTGCGCGAAGACGAGCAGCGCAACGGCGAAATTCTCGCGCGCATTCCGGCGGCACGCTGGGGCACGCCCGACGATCTCGCGGGGCCGGTGGTGTTTCTCGCGTCGTCCGCTTCGGACTATGTGCACGGCCATACGCTCGCCGTCGACGGCGGCTGGCTCGCGCGATGATGTGAATTGCAGGGCGCTCGCGGTATATTTCGCCGATTGGCAACATCGTTGTGGAAAGACGGCGCGGGACAACCGGCGCGAAAACTTTATGGCAGCTATCGACAAACCCAAGACCACGGCATCGCGCAAGCGGGCCGCCTCCCCGCTGATGTCCGACGCGGACGCCGCCGATAAAGGCGAGTCGCTTTCATCCGTCGCGCGCGTGTTCGCGATTCTCGGCGCGATCGGCGACAGCGGGCAGATCGGCATCAGCGAACTGTCGCAGCGACTCTCGCTGTCGAAGACGACCGTGCATCGCATGCTGCAAACGCTCAAGGCGCTCGGCTACGTGACGCAGGAAGTGGAGACCGAGCGCTACCGGCTCACCGTGCGTCTGTTCGAACTCGGTGCGAAGGCACTGGAGAGCGTCGACCTCGTGCGCGAGGCCGACATCGAAATGCGCCGGATCGGCAACGCGACGCGCGAAGCCGTGCACCTCGGCACCTTCGACGAAGACGCGATCATCTACATTCACAAGATCGACGCCGACTACGGGTTGCGGATGCAGTCGCGCATCGGGCGGCGCAATCCGCTGCACAGCACGGCGATCGGCAAGGTGCTGCTCGCGTGGATGGAGCCCGCCGAAGCACGCGAAGTGCTCTCGCATATCGAGTTGCGCAAATCGACGGCGAAAACGCTGTCGTCCGCCGAGGCCGTGATGAGCATCCTGCCGCAAGTCCGCGCGCAGGGTTATGGCGAAGACATCGAAGAACAGGAGGAAGGCTTGCGTTGCCTCGCCGTGCCCGTCTTCGACCGGTTCGGCCGCGTGATCGCCGGCCTCTCCGTGTCTTTCCCGACGATGCGCTGCGGCGCGGACACGAAGCTGCACTACGTCGCGCTGCTCAAGGACGCGGGTGCCGCCCTGTCGGCCAGGCTGGGTTATCGCGCGCCCGCACCGGAAGCCGCCGAAGTCACGCATCCAGGCTGAAGCGCGGTTTGCGGACGGCGCTCGACGCACTGTGGCCGACCGTCATTTTTCTGCCTCAATCCTTACCGAAATGAACTGCGCTCGCCGGCCCGAACCGGCGAGCATGCCGTTCGCATCGACACCGCGTTTTTCCTCATAGGTAATCTCGCGCGCAATGTGCGTTACATCGCATCCGGCGCGGACGAATACTGGCAAGTTCATTCACATCATGTTGATCGTGCGGACGCAGCGGGACGCGTCCGGTGCCTGGGGCCGCCCCTGGTACATGCACGCGTGCAGCATGGGTGTCGGGAGATTCCGGCGGGTGGCTGGTCGTCATGCGACCGGCACCGGGCTTCCGTACAGAGAGTTGTGTTTGCCGTGTATGACCACCTGCGAGGTAACAACCATGAGAATCAGCGCATTGCTCGGGTCTGCGGCGTTGACCGTGACCTTGAGTCCAGCCCTTTCGCCGGCTACGGCGTGGGCTGACGGGCCGCGGTCAGCCTATGACAGCGGCGGCGTCAGCGAGGCTTCGCTCGATCCGGGCGAAGAGCAGATGACCGCCGATGAAGAGAACAAGGCACGCCTGAAGGATTTGAGCGAGGCCTATCACAGTGGCTACACCGCTCGTGCGAAGGAGGATGCCGAAACGTATGCGTCGTTGCGCGACCAGTTGAAGCGCACGAAGACATCGGTACAGCAACCGCCGCCTTTGCCTGCGGGCGAGCCGGGCGACGACGGTGCCCAGGTGCGGCGGGTGAGCCAGCCGCGGGTTGCCCAGCAGCCATTGCAGGCGGCGTATGAAGATGACGATGCGGCGCCTGTGCAGTATGCGCCTGCTCCTGCGGCCAGGCCTCGTTATCGGGCTGCGCCTGCGCCTGCGATGTATACGCAAGCGCCTGTTTATGACGGGCCGTCGCCGGAAGAGATGGAGACCGTTGTGTTTCAGCCTTATCAGGCGCCGCCGCCCATGCCGATGCCCATGCCCGTGCCCGTGCAATACGTGCAGTCGTATCAGCCTGTATATGTCAGCCCTCCGCCTGTCGTGCCCGTTCAATATGCTTCGGCGTATCCGGTTTATCGGCCGTATGGATGGCGGGGATACGGGTGGAGGTAGGGTCGCCGCTCTGCGGGTTTGCCAATTCTTCGCTGGCATCCGCGTGATGTTCTCTTGCTTCATGCGTTGCCCCTGTGCGGGGCGGCAATTTTGCCTGCGGCGCGGCGTTGCCGGTTTGGTTTTTTGCTTTTGCTTTTGCTTTCGCCTTTGCTTTTGCTTTCGCTGGCATCCGCGCTTCGTCTCTGGTCCGCTTGCGTTGCCCCTGTGCGGGGCGGCACCTACTTTTCTTTGCAGCGGCAAAGAAAAGTAGGCAAAAGAAAGCCGCTCACACCGCCAATCCTTCTCCCTGCCTGCGGGCCCCCAACGGGTCCCGCACTCCATACGGCAACACCCGTTTTAACGCGCGTTGCCAGCGCCTCGAACAGGCGCATCACCCACTCCAGTCACCCGTAGCGCAGCCAGCGGCAGCGAACGGTTTGCGCCGCCCAGGTGGCAAACTGTGTGTAGCTTGGCGCGCCGTACGCGTCGGCGCTCTTACGACACCGATCCCGCTTTTCAGTCCGAAGTGGTGCACTTCCGTCGCGATGGCCTACACACAGTTTGCCACCTGGGCGGCCGTGGACGTCTGGTAACGCGGTCCGCGTCGCGGGAGTGTGAAGCGGGTGATGCGTGAGTTAGCACGCTGGCAACGCGCGCAAACAAGCGCGTTGCCGCGTGGAGCGTAAGAACTGTTGGGGGCCCGCAGGCAAGAACTAGCATTCGCGGTGTTAGCCCGCTTTCTTTGCTTACTTTCTTTGCGGCGGCAAAGAAAGTAAGTGCCGCCCCGCACAGGGGCAACACTAGCAAACCAGAAGCAAACCGCGGATGCCGGCGAGAGACCAAACCCAAACCCGAACCCGAACCCGAACCCACCCCCAACTCCAAAACCCAAAAACCCAAAACCCGGCAAAGCCCGCGCCTCGAAGGCAAAACTCAAAACCCAAACTTCGCCTCAACCCCAACATAATCAGCATTCTTCGCGCCGAGAGCGCGAACAGAATCTCCGACTTGAAAGTGCACAGCTTCAACTGCCAGCGCGACATTAGCGCTAACACTCCAATCAGCGCGAACCTGCGCATACATCCCCGTCCACCGCGTGCCCTTCCCCGCCGTGCCGGGCACCACAGCCGATCCCTGCCCATAGATGGCATCAGCCGTGGTCGCACGCCACTGAAACCCAACCGCAGTCAGCAACGAAACCTTCGGCGTCACCTTGAAGGTAATCGACGGCTTGACGTGAATCAGATTGCTATACCCCGTGTAACCCGCCAGAGTGAAATAGTAGCCATTGGGAAACAGCGGATTAAAAGTCCCAACCCGCCCATCGCCAGGATGGCGATCCCCCGACGCGCCATCCACTTGCAGCCCGATGCGCGGCGTGCCCGGCATCGTCGCCAGCGTATAGCCGCCCAGCATGCCAAACGCCCACGCACCGATCGTGTCCTTGCCCACGTGACCGGTCTGCAGCATCGTTTCAGCGTCCCAATCGAAAGGCAAGACCTTGCCCGCATAACGCACGTCGAACACATCGCGATGCTCCGTGCCCGAAGCATCGAGAAAGCGCGCGTTGTCGCGGTTGTAGCGCGACCAGTACGCGGACAGATCGCCCGGCCCTGTGTTCGCGCGCTCCACACGCACGCCGCTGAACGTCAGATGACGGTTGGACACATCGTCAAATGTCGTCGCGTCACGGTACTGCACCGGCTGCGTCATGTAGCCGATGAAACGCCACTTGCCGATTTCATAATCGGCCCACAGCGCATCGAATGCCTGCCGCACGTTCGGGCCGTCGCGAACGGAGACGAAGCGCTGCAAGTCGAACGCCATCTCCTGACGCCCGACGCGCGCCTTGAACGTGCCGCCGCCCACGCCATAGACGAATGCAACGAACGCCTGCTCGATATCGAGCGGATTCTTGTCGACGGGCGACACGGAATCCTTGCCGAACGGTCGCGCATCCTCGAGCTGGAAAAACGCCTGCACGTGCTGGCCAACACGCGCATCGGCATGCACCTCCGCGCGCTGGATCACGTAGCTGTCCGGCCGCGCGCTGCCGAGGCCGAACAGCGGCGTGTTGTTCAACTCGAAGCGCTCGCGCAGATTCGCGCCAAGCGACAGATACGTCGACGGATCGCCGCCGAGCGGAATGTACTTGAGCGCATCGAACGGCTTGCGCGGCACGCACGGCAGCGCGAGCACCGACCAGTCCTCCTGCCATCGGTTGAACGACAGCGGCGACGGCCGCGTCGCCGTACAGGCCGACGCATTCGCGGCAGGTGCGGATGCGGAAGCATCGGCGGCGAGCGCGTTCGCGCCCTCCACCAGGCCGCATGCGGCAAGCGACGCGCAGGCCGCCACCCTCGTTGCGCGCTTCATCGCGCCCTTCCCCGGCCGTCGCATCGTCACTTCTTCACTTCGTGGATCTCGGCGACATAGCCGCCGGGAAACTCGACCATCGCGGTGCGCCCTTCCACCGTGCGGTTCGCGGGCGACAGCACCTTCACGCCGACGCCTTGCGCCTTCGTGAGCGTCGCGTCGAGATCGGCGACCTGATAGCCCGTCGTCTCGCGGCCGAACGGATACGGCAGCTTGCCGTCCGTCACGAACACGAGCATGTTGCCGAAACCGGACGCGATCCGCACGCGCCGGATCGTCTCGCCGGGGCGACCGATTTCCGCGCCATCGGCATGACGGTCGTCGGACGCGACCTTGCCGTGCGAGAAGCGCACGAAGCGCTTGATGAAGTTGTCGGCCGCTTGCGGCGACACGTACACGCGATTGTCCGGCACCGTTTCGAGCGGGCCGTACGACGGCGCCTTCGTGTGCCAGTACAGCTGCATATAAAGACCGCCCGGCCACTGGATGACGGCATCCTTGCCGATCGGGTCGTCGAAGGTATCGACGATCACGTCCGCGCCCGCCGCGCGCGCAGCACGCACTGCCTTGTCGATATCCGTGACGAGATAGCCGGTGCGCTCGCTGCCGAACGGATACGGAACGGGCGTCTGGAACGCGAACACCGACAGCATGCCCACAGGCGTCTGCACGTATTGCGACGCTGTCTTGCTCGGCGTCGGCGTGACCGTGAACACGGCACGCTGCGAAGCCTTGCCGCCGAAGGTCGCGACGAAGCTGTCGACGAATGCGTCGATGTCCTGGCTCGACACATACACGTGCGTCGTGTCGTACTGCGGTCCGACGGACACGACGGGCGAGGTCTTGCCCGCGTTCTGATGGTCGGCTTCAGCGAATGCGGGCGTGCCCGCCAGCGTCACGCCGAGCGCCGCGATCGACACGACCACGGCACGCAACAATCGATACATCTTGACGGTACTCATGAAAACACTCCTTGCAGGTAATGGATGCGGCGCGATCAGGTTCGGGATGAGCTTCCCGATGGTGAAGCGCCCGTGTGTCTCGACAGCACCGCGAGCACGCATAGCGCGGCGAGCGGCAGCAGCAGCGCCCAGAACGACGCGAGCAGATAGCCCGCCGCGCCCGCACCCGCGCCGATCGCGAATCCGGCGACGGGCGGCAACGTGCGCACGAGGCGCGTGCGCGCCGCGTGCCGTGCTTTCGCGTCGCCGGGTGAAAACAGCAGATCGAAGGCGTCGATCACGGCCTGCGTGACGTTGCCCGTCATCACCGTGTTCGCGACGACGGAGCGCGCAGTCAGACGGCCATGCGCGTTCTGCACGCCCATCGCCGCCGCGCCGAGCAGGCCGCAGGCAATCGTCAGCGGCGCGTCGGCGTCGGCGATCGGCACGGCCAGCACGCCCGCCACCATGAAGCCCGCGAGTAACACCGCCTGCATCGCATACAGCGCGCAGGCACGCACGCCATGTCCTCGCGCGAGCAGATGGTTGTCGAGCACGCGGGCCAGCACGATCCCCGCGACGAACGCGGGAAAGGCCAGCCACTTGATCAACAGCCCCTTCCCTGCACCCGCCAGGCCCGAGCCGATCAGGATGAAGTTGCCCGTCACGTGCGCGGTAAACAGGCCGAACAACGCGACGAAGCCCAGCGTATCGACGTAGCCCGCAATCGTCGCGAGCCATGCGTCCTCGCCCGGCACATGATCGGGTTGCGCCGCGACCCGCGCGTCCGCGCCCGCGCTCACTTGTCCTTGCTGCATGACGAAGCTTGCGTGTTGCTGGTGACGGCCGGCGCGCTTTGCGTCTGCGCATCGGGCGTGCGGATCTGCGCCTGCACGAACGGAATCGCATGCTCGCCGATCACGATGCCGAGCAGGCCCGCCAGCGCGATCAGCGGCGGCGCGGGCGACTGCACGCGCACGAGGTAATACAGCAGGCCGACCACGAGGCCCGCGCCCAACGAAATCAGATAGGACATGGCTCACTCCTCGCGCGCCGCATCGATTCGCGAGCGCGCTTTGCTTCGGTTTTCATGGCTTCGCTGTGCGTCCCATTGCTTGCCCGATATCGACGATGCCGCGCTAGTCGCGCCACGGCGAGCCGAGGATCAGTCCGCAAAAGTTCGTCCGGCAGAAGTTGGGATCGACGCGTTCCAGCACATCGGCGCTCATCGTGCCGAACGTCGACATGGGGCGATGCATGACGCCCCGTCCGATCGCTTCGATCATGCGTTCCTTGAATCGGATGCCGCGCGGCCACGCGGCGACGATCTGGTCGCGCTCCGCCTGGGACCACGCGTCGAGGTTGTCGGCGAACAGATCCGCGCGAACAGCCGACGCCAGCACGCGTGTGAGCGGCGACATGTACGCGGGCAGTCCGGGCGTCGTGTGCAGCGCGATCGCGCACCATACGTCGTCGAGCACGCCGGACGACGCGCCATCGCGCTGCATGAACGCACGCGCCGCATCGGCGCCGTCGATCTCGTAGCGCAGATTCGAATGCGCATACGCCGCGCTCAAACCCATGTTCGTGTACATGGCCGCGACGTATAGCGTCTCGGGCTCGCATGCGACGCGTTCCTGCCGCGCCGCCAGCGCGGCGAACACGAATACGCGCGACGCATGCGCAGTCACGACATCGGGTAGCGACGCGTGCGCGGCTTCCGCTGCGGCAATCGCCAGCGGCGTCTGCGGAATGCCGATGCCGGCCACTTCGACGCGTCGTGCCGTGCGCGCGTTCAGCATGATCGTTCCCGCTGCCCGGACGCATGCGGCCGCAGCGCAATGCGGTAACGCCCCGCGCCGCCGATCGCGAGCGTCCCGAACATGATGAGCAGCATCCACGCGAATTGCCCCTGATCGAGCGTCCATTCGCGATGCACGAGGCCCAGCGCGACGATGCTGACCAGCATGATCGGCACCGCGGCGAGCCGCGTCGCGATGCCGGCGATCATCAGCAGCGGACAGACGACCTCCGCGAAGATCGCGAACGCGAGCGTCAGCGTCTTGCCGAGATGCAGCGGATCTTCGATCGCACCGAGCTGGCTCGTGTAATGGAGCGCCTTCGGCAATCCATGCACGAGCAGCACGAGCACGCTTGCAGTCACGCGCAGAAACAGCAGCGCGGCGTCGGGGGCGGAAAAGCGGTTCATCGCGTGCAGATGCCTCAGAACGCGAAGCAGCTGCAACCAAGCGCGCCCCAGAACGAGTTCGCGTCGCTCGCGGGTACGTTGCTGCGCCACGCCCACGCATGCGCATGACGATGCACGCCGCACAGGTTCACGCACGCGTCGTTGCACGACTGCGCGAGCGGCGCGGCGGCGGGACGGTAGCGCGCATAGCCGCCGAATTCCGCAACGGGAGACCAGGTCGGGCTCACGGGCAGCGCGGGCGGAGCGAAGGTTTCAAACTCGTCGACGGCATAGACGATGCGGCCGTTCACCACCGTCATCACCGACGTCAGATGCTTGATCGCTTCTTCGTCGACCGTGAAGAAGTCGTCGGACAGTACGGCGAAATCGGCGAGTTGCCCCGGCACCAGCGCACCCTTGCGCGTGTCGTCGTTCGAGAACCATGCGCTGCCGACGGTATATCGGCGCAGCGCCTCCATGCGATCGAGCCGGTCCTGCGCGGCATACATCGGCGTGCCGCCCACGGTGCGTCCCGACACCAGCCAGTACAGCGACACGAACGGATTGAAGCTCGCCACACGCGTCGCGTCGGTGCCCGCGCCGACGGGCAGTCCCGCCGCGAGCATCTGCCGCACGGGCGGCGTGCGCGCCGCGGCTTCCGCGCCATAACGCGCGATGAAGTATTCGCCCTGATACGCCATCCGGTGCTGGATCGCGATGCCGCCGCCGAGCGCGGCAATGCGCTCGATATTGCGTTGGGAAATGGTTTCGCAATGGTCGAAGAACCAGCGCAGCCCATTGAATGGCGTGTCGATGTCGACGCGCTCGAACACATTGAGAAAGCGTTCGATCGATTCGTCGTAAGTCGCGTGCAGCCGGAACGGCCAGCGGTTTTGCACGAGCAGGCGCACGACGGCTTCGAGTTCGCTTTCCATCGCGTCGGGCAGATCGGGGCGCGGCTCCAGGAAATCTTCGAAGTCCGCTGCGGAGAACACGAGCATTTCGCCCGCGCCGTTCACCTTGAGGAAGTCGTCGCCGTCGCCGGGCTTCGTGACCTTGACCCACTTCGCGAAGTCTTCGATTTCCTTCTTCGCGTTCTGCGTGAACAGGTTGTACGCGATGCGCACCGTCAGTTCATTGCGCTTCGCGAGCTCCATGATGACCGCGTAGTCGTCGGGATACGCCTGATAGCCGCCGCCCGCGTCGATCGCACTCGTCACGCCGAGCCGGTTGAGTTCGCGCATGAACTGACGCGACGAATTCATCTGGTCTTCGAGCGGCAGCTTCGGGCCTTTGGCAAGCGTCGCGTACAGCAGGCCCGCGTTCGGGCGCGCGATCAGCATGCCCGTCGGATTGCCGCGGCGGTCGCGCTGGATTTCGCCGCCCGGCGGATTCGGCGTGTCACGGTCATAGCCGACGGCACGCAGCGCCGCCGCGTTCAGCAGCGCGCTATCGTAAAGATGCAGGATGAAGACGGGCGTGTCGGGCGCGATCGCGTTGATCTCTTCGAGGGTCGGGCCGCGCTTCTCCGCAAACTGGAATTCGTTCCATCCGCCGACCACGCGCACCCATTGCGGCGCCGGCGTGCGCGCGACCTGCGCGCGCAGCATCTCGAGCGCATCGTGCAGCGACGGCACGCCGTCCCAGCGCAGTTCGAGATTGAAGTTGAGACCGCCGCGAATCACGTGAAGATGCGAGTCGTTGAGACCCGGAATGACCGTGCGGCCCTTCAGGTCGATGCGGCGTGTGGCATCGTTCGCCCATTGCATCATGTCGTGATCGTTGCCGCTCGCGACGATCTCGCCTTTGGACACGGCCAGCGCCGTCACGAACGAACGCTTGTCGTCCTGCGTCGCTATCTTGCCGTTGTAGATCACCAGGTCCGCAATGCGGGCGGGCTGAATGGGTGCGGTCATCGTCGCTCTCCGTCAAACGTAGTCAGGCCGGGGTCAAACGTTCCCCGACGCGCGACGCCATGAACGCCGCGCGTGAGGCACTACTGGAAGTGCTAAAGGCTTTCAGCCCCGATCAGCCCGCCTCGCTCGCGTGCTCGCCGAGGATCTGCTTCGCGTAGCGCACGCCGATGCCGTACGCGCTGTGCGCCTTGAAGATGTCCATGCAGCCTTCGTACGTTTCGCCGCGCGCCCAGTCGCGTTGCAGTTCGCACATGAACTGCAGCGAGTTCATCGGCACGGCGCCCGCCTGCACGATGCGCTGCACGGCGCGCTCATGCGCTTCTTCCGTGATATCGCCGCATGCGTCCGTCGGCACGTAGATCTCGAAGCCTTCCTTGAGCATCTGAATGGTCGGGAAGGTCACGCACACTTCCGTCCACAGACCGGCGATCACGATCTTCTTGCGGCCCGTGGCCAGGATCGCTTCGCGGAAGCCCTTGTCTTCCCATGAGTTCATCGACGTGCGGTCGATCGGCTTGAGTTCCGGAAACACCGCCTGCACTTCGGGCAGCAGATGGCCGCTGAACGAGTCGGCGGCGATCGTCGTCAGAACGGTCGGCACCTTGAAGAGCTTCGCGCTCTTCGCGAGGATCTGGACGTTGTGCAGAACGTTGGTACGCTCGTGCGAGTGCGTGCCGAAGAACATCTGCGGCTGATGGTCGATAAGCGCGAGCGCGCACGTGTCGGGCGTCAACAGTTCATAGGCCATGAGTAGCTCCATTTCGCAAAGATGCGAGAGACCCGCACGGTTGCCTGGCAGCAACCGCGCTAGCGTCCGGTTAGTAGTCGGATAAGTCGACGTTGCATCGGCGATGCGGATGCGAACGGCTTCGTCGCGCAGCTCAGGCGCGAGTTTCACAATGCCGCTTGGGCACTACGACCTGGGAGAAGATTAGTGACGGGCGGACTTAAAGTCCTGATGACGGCCTTAATCGTTATTAAAGGCGCTTGATTAAGCCTGTGTGATCAGGCGCGAGACTGAATGGCGACGACGTGCAGCGGTGCACGCGTGTTCGACGCATTGCGCGTCGTTGCTCGCCCGGCGCCATTGCGCTGCCCGCATTCGAGCGAAGCCGCGAACCAGCGTTGCGCCTCGTCATGACGGCCGAGCGCGCGCAGCACGTCGCCCTTGATGCGGCACAACTCGGCGTTGTACCAGCGCTCGCCGTTGTCGTCGGCATGATGCAGCGCCTGTTCGATCGTATCGAGCGCGTCTCTTGCGCGCGCTTCGTTCGTCATCGCGACGGCGAGCTGGCCCAGCAACGGCGAGAGCTGCGCAAGATAAGCCGTTGCGCGCAGCATGTCGATCGATACGGCGAGCCGCTCGACGGCGGCGCTTCCCGTTTCCATCAGCGTCATGAGCCATGCTTCATAGCACGCGCAACACGCACTCCAGATCGTGAAGCCGAAGCGCGTGGACAGTTCATGCAGCACGTCGATGCCATGCCGCGCCGCCGCGCGATCGTTGTTCAGCAGCGCAATCGGCACCAGCGCTTCGACGAGCACATAGCAGGTGACCATTTCATGGTCATACTCGACAGCCGAATCGAAGCAGCGCGCGGCGAGATCGTAGGCATCGTCGCGTTGTCCCTGCACCCAAAGCACGCGCGCGAGCGTCGCCCGCGCGACGATGCCGTGATCGACGCGGAAGCCCGTCATGTGCCAGCGGCTCAGCGGCTTCGCTTCGTAGGCCGAGATCATCCGTTCGAGCAATTCGCGGGCGCGGCACTGGTCGCCCGTATAGTGCAACGCGATGCCTTCGACGCGATCCGCGAGAACGGCGAGCGTCGCATGGCTGCCGCTGCGCGCGAGATCGCCGAAACGGCGCGCCAGCATCAGCGCATCTCGCGCGCGTCCGGCGTATTGATGCCAGTTCCACACGCCCCAGCGCGCGCGTGATGCATAGTCGGGCTGACCGGCCCGCACTGCTTCATTCAGCACGAGCGTCCAGGCTTCGCGCGTTTCCGTCAGCGGACCTTCTGCATAAACGAGGGCCGCCGCCAGCGCCGACACCAGCCTCAGGCGCGTCTCGACACCGACGGTCGTGTCGTCCTCCTCCCGCTCCGCAATGAGCCGCAGTGCAGCGCGCGCACGGCTGCAACACTCGTCGACGAGCGAGAGGTCGTAGAGATAAGGCACGGTGACGGCGGCAAGCGCAATGCCCGTCGCGTGATCGCCGCGTGAGCCGAGCGTCCAGTCGAGCGCCGTGCGCACGTTGCCGAGTTCGCGCGTGAACTCGCCGAGCCATTCGACGACGGGCCGTTCGGCCCAACGCTTCTGGGCCGTTTCGAGCAGTTCGAGAAACAGCGTCGCGTGCGCGGCGGCGGCACGCGTGCGCTCGCCGTTGTCGTCGAGTTGCTGCTGCGCATACGCACGCGTCGTTTCCAGCAAACGATAGCGATAGGACGAGCCCTCGAAGTCCGTCGTCAGCAGCGAACGCGATACGAGGCCGCTCACGGCGTCGAGTGCTTCCATGCGCGCGAGCCCGGCGTGCCCTGCCATCGCACACGCGGCATCGAGCGTGAAGCCGTTGACGAAAGTACCGAGCCAGCGCAGCAGCTTCTGCTCGTCCTGGCCGAGCAGCCGGTAGCTCCAGTCGAGCGTCGCCTTGAGCGTCTGATGGCGCGGCAATGCCGTGCGCCGCCCGCCCGTGAGAATGCGGAAACGGTCGTCGAGATGTTCGGCCAGCAGGCCGATGCCGAGCACGGCGGCGCGCGACGCCGCCAGTTCGAGCGCGAGCGGAATGCCGTCGAGGCGGCGGCACACTTCGCCCGTCAAGTAAATGGTGCTGTCGTCGAGCGAAAACTGCGCGCCGTCTGCCTGCGCGCGTGCCAGAAAGAAGCGCACGGCGTCCGTGCGCAGCACGCCGGCGCCCGGTTCGTTCGCCGTCGGCACGGACAGCGGCGGCACCTGATACACGATCTCGTCGCGTACGCGCAGCGCCTCGCGGCTCGTCGCCAGCACGCGCATGCGGCTGCCCGCGCCCGTCAGCGCCTCGGCCATCGCCGCGACGATCTCCAGCACCTGCTCGCAGTTGTCGAGCACCACCAGCGCGTCGCGCTCGCGCCATTCCGCGGCGATCTGCGCGAGCGCCGTGCGGCTCGCCGACAGACGGCTGCCCATCGCGAAGGCGAGTGCATCGAGCGCCGACTGCGCGTCATACACGGCGGCGAGCGGCACGAACACCACGCCATCGGCGAAATCCTGCTGGACGGCATGCGCGACTTCGACGGCAAGGCGCGTCTTGCCGATGCCGCCCGTGCCCACGAGCGTCACGGTCTGATGTTCGCGCAACGCGCTTTTCACACCGTCGAGCGCGTCCCGGCGGCCGATCAGTTCCGGCACGCGTACAGGCAGCGGCCGGCGCACGGGCCGGGCGGCCGGGCTGTTGACGGGCAGGCCGGCGTCCGCACTTTCAGCCGATGGTTCGCTTGCCGGTGCTGCGTGCGCGCCGGTGTCCGCCTGCAAGATCAGACGGTAGCCGCGTCCCGGTACGGTAGCGATGCGCTCGCGCTCGTCGCCGAACGCACGGCGCAGCGCGGAGATATGAACCTGAAGATTGTTCTTTTCGACGACCGTGGTCGGCCAGACGGCGCGCATGATCTCTTCTTTCGATACGACATCGCCATCGGCGGCAATCAGCAGCGCGAGAATGTCGAATGCGCGGCTGCCGATCGGCACCTTCCGCCCATCGAGACGCACGTCGCGATGATCGAGTGAAACCTCGAGTTGACCGATCCGGATCGTCGTCATCTGATGGGGTGATGTTGAATACTGTGGAGCTTGCAACGGCCGTTGCGCAAACCTGCAAGGCTCACACTATACGATGCCAGGTCGACATGGGCTGTGAAGCGTGACAGCCATGATGGGTGTGAGCGGATAAAGAAACGCGAAACAGTGTACAACGAACAAAAGCCGCCCTGCATGGCGCGCGGGCGGCTTTCGATACAGCGCATCGCAGCTCGCGCCGCAACGCTTCGGGTGCTTAGACCTTCAGGAACGACAGCAGATCGGCGTTGACCTGTTCGACATGCGTGCTGCACATGCCGTGCGGCGCGCCTGCATAGACCTTCAGCGTCGCGTTCTTCACTAGCTTCGAGGCGAGCTTCGCCGAGTCGTCGATCGGCACGATCTGGTCGTCGTCGCCGTGCAGGAACAGCGTCGGCACGTCGATCTTCTTCAGGTCGTCCGTATAGTCGACTTCGGAGAACTGTTTGATGCACTCGTACTGGCCTTTGATCGAGCCTTCCATGCCCTGGCGCCAGAAGTCCTGGATCAGCCCTTGCGAAACCTTGGCGTTCGGGCGGTTGAAGCCATAGAACGGCGTCGCGAGATCCAGATAGAACTGCGAGCGGTTGGCGGCGACGCCTGCCCGGATACCATCGAATACGGACATCGCCAGGCCGCCGGGGTTGGCTTGCGTCTTCAGCATCAGCGGCGGCACCGCGCCGATCAGCACCGCTTTCGCGACGCGCTTCGAACCATGACGGCCGATGTAATGCGCGACTTCGCCGCCACCCGTCGAATGGCCGACCAGCATCGCGTTCTTCACGTCGAGGGCGTCGAGCACGGCGGCCAGGTCGTCCGCATAGGTGTCCATGTCGTTGCCGCCCGACGACTGACCCGAGCGGCCATGTCCGCGGCGATCGTGCGCGATCACGCGATAGCCCTGGTTCACGAGGAACAGCATCTGCGGATCCCACGCATCGGCGCTCAGCGGCCAGCCGTGCGAGAAGACGACGGGCGTGCCCGTGCCCCAGTCCTTGAAGAAAATCTCCGTGCCGTCCTTCGCCTTCACGAAGCTGCCACCTTGGTGATGTACGCGCTGCGCGTGACCGCCCGTGGTCGCGCTGCTGGCCGTGCCCGCTGCATTGGCCGCGAGGCTCGACATGGCCGCCACGGCCCCCGCCATCGTCGCCCCTGCCGACAGCAGCCTGCGCCGCGATTCCGATGGTGCGGCCGTGTAGCTCTGCGTGCTCATATGTTGTTCTCCGTCGTTGCATCGCATCGCGCAGGCTTGCGCGGCGATGGTGTTGTCGATGACCGGACACAGCCGGCAAGCCGGCTTGTCACGAGTGACGGAGCTTAACGATGTGTAACGCCAAAGTCCTTGCGTGCGGCTTAAACGTCCTTAAACGCAGACAGGCGGTCCGCCGGGCACAATGACGTTAAGGAATTTTCAGGCGAGGCTAGACAGTCGAAGCGATCAAACTAGACGCGCTTCACATGTCGCCGGCCATGACGGGCTGTCCGCTATCCGCATCGAGATCGTGCGACTGGCGTGCCGCGCGTGCGTCGTGCAGCAGTTGCGCGAACCGGCGGATATCGGGCGCGTTCGATTGCACGTCGAGACGCGTGCCCATGTCGGCAAGCAACGACGAAGCGCGTGCCGTCTCGCCCCGTTCGAGCAGATGATCCACGAAGTTCAGCACCGCGCGCAGTTCGAGCATCGGCGCATGCTGCTCTCTCGCCGTCTGCATCGCGTCGAGCAGATGGCGCCGCCCGTCCGTTTCGAACTCGTCGGCCATCGACGCGCGGCCGCTCGACTGGATCGCCCGCGCATGCTCCAGTGCCGTCACGCCCTGCACGCGCTGCAACTCCGCGATGAAGAAATGCTCGCCATGCGCGTGGCAGTGCTCCAGCGCCTCGTCGAGCCGGGTCCGCGCCTCGGCGATGCGCCCCGTGCGCGTCAGCGCCTCCGCGCAGATCGCGATCGTCGGCGTCAATACGCGCCGGAAGCCGCACGACATCAAACGTTGCAGCGCCGGTTCGAGCTTCGCGAGACCGGCCTGCGGATGTCCCTGAAGAATATCGAGGTGACCCGCGTGACACTCGGCATACGCTTGCCAGATTTCGAAGCGGTTCAATGCGACCTGCGATTGCAGCACAGCGAGATAGCGCGATGCCGTTTCGAGTTGGCCGCATTGCAGCGCGATGGGCACGGCGGCCACCGCCAGCACGTGACTGAGCGACGGCTCCAGCATGTCGGGCCG
The DNA here is from genome assembly GCF_017104565.1 of Paraburkholderia sp. Tr-20389. Classification (GTDB taxonomy): domain Bacteria; phylum Pseudomonadota; class Gammaproteobacteria; order Burkholderiales; family Burkholderiaceae; genus Paraburkholderia. The sequence goes on from NZ_JAAGPD010000001.1 coordinate 717,631, forward strand.
AATCGAATTGACGATCTTCTCGACGAGCTGCATCGCCTGCTCGGGATGCCCCTGCATCCACACGATCCGCGCGAGCGTGCCGTTGCCGAAGTTGAACGGATCGACGGGAAGGTCGACGCAATCCGTCGCGGCCGCGCCGAGTTCCGTCAGCCCAGCGATGGCCCGCTCCAGCCGCGCCCGCGCCTGCTCCTGCTCGCCGAAGCAATGCAGCGAGACGGCGATCATCTCGGCGCCGAGTATCTGCTGCCACGGCGTGCCGCAACGCTCCGCAAACGCCTGGAAGCGCGTCGCGAAGCGGAACGACGCGTGTATGTCCGAACACGCGAGCGTCGAATTCCATGCACCCCATAGCGCACGCGCCTCGAAGGCCTCGTCGCGTGCCTCGCGCGCGAGCACCAGCACGCGTTTCCACAATGGGGCCGCCTCGTGTATCGCGCCGCCCGCATGCAACAGCGTCGATGCATACGCGGAACACAAGCGCATTTCGCAGAGCGTGTCCACGGAACCGGGCGGCAGTGCGTCGAGCGCTGCCAGCGCGCGTCCCGAACGCTCATGACATTCGTGCAGCAGCGCGCCCTGCATCAGGGTGCCCACGAGCGAGCCCGCCAGCGCGACGCCAAGCGCCGCATTGCCGCCCGGCGAGAACGCCCATTCGAAAGCGGCACGCGCGTCGTCGAGCGCGAGGCGTGGCTCGGCGGCGGGAAGTCCCTGCGCGGTATCGCCGACAGGCATCTTGCCGTGCTCGATCCGCTCTTGCAGGTACTGCATGTGCCGCGACGCGATGCGCTGCAGTTCGCCTTCGTCGCGCAGCTTTTCCATCGCATAGGCGCGCGTCGATTCCGTCAGCCGGTATTGCGCGATCGCGCCGTAGAACTCGACGGACAACAGCGACTTGGTGGCCAGTTCGCTCAGGCTGGAGATAACGGCCGCGATGGGCATGTCGGGCTCGGTGGCGACGGTGCAGACGGCGTCGAACGTGAACGCGCCCGCGAAGAAGCCGAGCCGCCGGAACAGCATCCGCGAAGTCGCGTCGAGCAACGCGTAGCTCCAGTCGAAGGTCGCGCGCAGCGTCTGATGGCGCGGCAGCGCCGAGCGCAGGCCGCCCGTCAGCAGATTCAGGCGATCGTCGAGGCGCGACGCCACGCCTTCGACGCCGAGCGTCGCCACGCGCGCGGCCGCGAGTTCGATCGCAAGCGGAAGGCCTTCGAGCCGCCGGCAGATTTCGCCGATGAGTCGTATGGCATCTTCGTCTGCCTCGCATTCGGGCGCGACCGACTTCGCCCGGTTCAGAAACAGTTCGACGGCCGAATGCGCGAGGATCGCGCTGATAGAGGCGTGGTTCGCGGAATCGATCGCGGGCACCGCGAGCGGCTCGACGCGAAACACCGACTCTGCCCAGATATGCAAGGGCTCACGGCTCGTCACCAGCACGCGAAGCGCATGGGCGCGCGCGGTGAGCGCTTCGACGAGCGTCGCGATCACGTCGATCACGTGCTCGGCATTGTCGAGTACGAGCACGCACGGCGCCGCAGCAAGCACGTCGGCGAGGCGCTCCTGCGTCAGATATTCGTCGGAGGCGTCGATCCGCAATGCGCCCGCGAGCGTCTTCAGCACGGCCTCGCGCGTCGACGCCCTCGCCAGTTCGACGAAGCACACCGGCTCGCCGAAGCGGTCGCGCATCTCCCGCGCGACATGAACGGCGAGACATGTCTTGCCGATGCCGCCCGCGCCGATCAGCGTGACGACGGAGGCCTGTCCCAAACGGTCGACGATCTGCGCGACTTCTATGTGACGGCCGACCAGCGTCACCGGGCAGGCAGGCAGTCCGCCGCTCGACGGCGTGCCGCTCTGGCGCTCCGCCGCGCGCGCGTGACGGCTCTCCGACACGAGCATATAGCCGCGTCCCGGCACGGTCTTGATGAGTTCGCGGTCCGCGCCGAACAGCTTGCGCAGCGCCGCGATATGCACCTGAAGCCGGTTCTCTTCGACGATGGAACCCGGCCACACGGCATCCATGATCGCGTCCTTCGACACGATGCCGCCGTCCGCGCGATACAGCACTTCGAGAATGTCGAAAGCACGGGCGCCGATCCGCACCGGTCGGCCCTGCTGACGAATCTCTCGCTGTTCGAAGTTGACGAGCAATGTGCCGATCTGAATCATGGCCTCTCCAGCAAACGCTGTTCGCGAATTCGATGGACCGATGGTGTGCACCTGGTTGAAGGTCGGGGATCGGGCGTGCGTGTCGTCGCCGCGAGCGTGTTCATTGGCTGCGCGTATTGCGCCGTCACGCGGCCCACTAATTGGGCTGTGTCGACAGGGCAAATGGGCGGGTTAAAACAGAAATATCTGAAAGAGATTGTAAACAGGCCGTCACCAAGTGTCTTGAATAATAGTGACCTGATTAGACATTGTGAGGACTTTTTTGCCGTTCTGAGGCCGGCTTCACATCTTGCGCATTGCGTCCGGGTAACATCCGCAAGCAGGCAAATTCAGCCAAAATAGCCGCCCGCTCAAAGCACGGGAATCGTCCCGGCATATGGACATATAAGCCGGCAAACACACTTTGATTAATTTGGCCATGTTTTTCTTCAGTGTAAACTGGCGCCGATTATGTTTCACTGGCAATGCATGAATCGAGGAAATGCCCATGTCGACTTGCGCCCATCCTGCAGCAGCCGCGCCGCCCAAGCCAAAGGACACCCTTGGATGCGTGTCGAGCAAATTGCGCAAGGACATCGAACTGGATATCGGCGACATACGCTTCTATCGCAAATGCATGGACGATGCGCATCTGGATCGCGTCGCGATGCCCGCCTGCGATCGGGGTTTTCTGGTCGGCATTTCGCTGAACAGCGGGCATCGACGGAATATCTTTAACGGCGAGCGCACTGTCACTAAACGGTTCGAATCGGATTCGATTTATATCCGCGATTTCTCAGAAGATTATCGCGCGGATCTATATGGGAATTTCGACTTCGTACTGGTCGAATTATCGCGTGCATTCTTCACACGGCTGAGCGACGAAACGGGCGGTCACGGCATCAGCGGGCTCACGTGCGCGCTCGAACAGAAAGATCCCGTGCTCGGCCACCTCGCGCGTGCGCTCGATGGTCACCTCGCCCACTACAGCGCAAACGGCTCGCTGTTCGTCGAGCAGATGAGCGTCGTCGTCGGCACGCACCTCGCGCAGCGCTACGGCAATCTGCGCAAGACGAGTCCGCGCGCGAAAGGCGCGCTGTCGCACGCGCATGAGGCGCGCGCGAAGGAACTGCTGATCGAGCGCTCACGCAACGGCGCATCCATCGCCGACGTCGCGAGCGAATGCAATCTGTCGCGCGGCTATTTCATCCGCGCCTTCACGCGCGCCACGGGGCGCACGCCGCATCAGTGGCTGCTCGAACAACGGGTGATGGAGGCACGGCAACTGATCGGCGCCACCGACATGACGTTGACCGAAATCGCGAGCTTCTGCGGCTTCGCGGATCAAAGCCATCTGAGCCGCGTGTTCCTGAAAGCGGTCGGCATGTCGCCGGGCGCATGGCGGCGCGCGGCGGGACGTTAGACGCGCGCGTCGCGACGGTGTGTTGCTGTTCGAATGCAACGTGACGATGCAGGTCATCCCCGCGTGGGGTGTGCGAAACGGCCTCGCATCGATTGCCGAATCGCACGCTCATGCCTGCGTCCGGCAAACGGCAAACAATGGATTCATGTATTGCGCCAACACGCGCGCGACTGCATGCTATCGGCGACGATCCATTGAACGCTTCACACGACGCCATTCATGAACCTCTCTTTCGAAGTCCTCCAGGCACTCGACGCGATCGATCGCACGGGCACGTTCGCCGCCGCTGCGGAAGAACTGCACAAAGTCCCGTCGTCGTTGACGTATCTCGTGCAGAAGCTGGAGGTCGATCTGGGCGTCAAGCTGTTCGAGCGCAGCGGGCGCCGCGCGAAGCTCACGCATGCGGGCCGTGTGATCGTCGAGGAAGGGCGGCGCCTGCTCGAAGCCGCTCGCGAACTCGAACAGAAAGCGAAGCGCATCGAGCACGGCTGGGAGTCGGAGTTGCGCGTGGCCGTCGACGAGATCATTCCATTCGATCTGATCTGGCCTCACGTCACCGACTTCTACAAGCTCAATCTCGGCACGCGGCTGCTGTTGTCGAAAGAAACGCTCGGCGGAACATGGGATGCGTTGATCACGCGGCGCGCGGATCTTGTCGTGGGCGCAGCGGGCGATCCGCCGCCCATCGCCAATCTCGTCGCGAAGCCGATCGGCTCGCTGAAACATGCGTTCGTGGTCGCACCCGGCCATCCGCTGGCGTCGGCTGCCGAACCATTGACGATCGACACCGTCGCGCGTCATCGCGCGGTCGCGATCAGCGATACGTCGCGCAAGCTCGCGCCGCGCACGATCGCACTCGCCGCCAATCAGGAAGTGCTCACCGTGCCGACGCTCGACGCGAAGCTCGCCGCGCAGATCAAGGGCCTGGGCGTGGGGACGGTGCCCGAGTGTATCGCGGCGGGACCGATCAATCGCGGCCAGTTGGTACGCAAGGAAGTCTGCGGCATGCGCGACGTCACGCAGTTCTTTCTTGCATGGCGCGACGACGAAGCAGGCAAGGCGCTACGCTGGTGGGTCGATCAACTCGACCGGCACGATCTCATCGACGATGTCGCGCAACGTCTCGCGGTCATGGGGTGAGCGCTGCGCTCAACGCTTCATGCGTACTTGCTCGACGGCATGAAGCTCAAAAGCCGCGTCGACGCATCGGCACGCCGGCGCTCGCCTGATGCGCCGACCGGCTTCTGCACCAACCCTTTCGCTTGCAACAGCAATTGCCCTGCGTCCTTGAAGTCGTCGAAGTCGTCGAAGTCGCGGCCTTCGCACACATTCGCACATGCCGAATGCAGCAGTTGCGCAGCGCGCGCCTCGAATGTCTCGTCGCCCGACTCCAGCACCTCTTTCCAGATCGCATGTGTCTCGGCATTGGGCCCGTGTACGAGCACAAGCGACGCGCCGAGCGCCGCAAGTAGACGCACCCGCGCGCGCATGCGCGTCGACGCGCAATCTGAGTCGTGCGTGGCCGGCAACGCAGCGAGCGAGCGCCGCGCCCACACGCAGCACTCGTCGATCAGCGACAGCTCATGGAACAGAAAGACGGCATTGACAGGCAACGTGTCGCGCAACGCCTCGTCGCCATCATCGGACAACACCCACGCAAGCGCAGCGCGCACCTCGTCGAGCAGCGCCGGCATCCGGCTGCGCCAGCTTTCGCCAGCCGTCTTTCCCGCTGAGCCGCCATCAATCAGCCCCGACAGATAGCGCGCGTGATTCAGCGCGACCATGCGCCGTTCGCCGTTGTCGTCGAGCTTTTGCAGCGCGTACATACGCGTCGTCTCCAGCAGGCGGAACGCAGCATGGCCCGGCTCCGTGCTTGCAACCACCAGCGACTTCTCGACCAGCGACGCCATCGCGACGACCACATCGAGTTCGCGCAACACGCTGTCCGCTGCAACGGCAATCGCGGCTTCGAGCGGAAAGCGGTCGGCGAACAGACCGACACGGCGCAGCGTCTTGCGCTCGGCTTCGTCGAGCAGCGCATGACTCCAGTCGAGCGTCGCCTTGAGCGTCTGATGGCGCGGCAGCGCGGTGCGCGTGCCGCCCGTCAACATGCCGAAGCGGTCGTCGAGATGGGCAGCAAGCGTATCGATGCCGAGCACCGCCGCGCGCGCGGCCGCGAGTTCGATCGCAAGCGGAATGCCGTCGAGCCGCCGGCACACCATGCCCGTCACGTGGATGCTCGGCTCGTCGGCGGCGAAGCGCGCGTCGATCGCCCGCGCGCGCATCAGGAACAGGCTGACGGCGCTGCTGCGCAATACCTGCGGCGTGTCGTCGTTCGGCTCGGGCACGTCGAGTGCGGGAACCCAGTACAAGGTCTCGGATGGAATGCGCAACGGTTCACGGCTCGTCGACAGCACGCGCAACTGCGGACACGCGCTCAACAGATGGTGTGAAAGGTGCGCAGCGGCGTCGACCACATGCTCGCAGCTATCGAGCACGATCAGCATGCGCCGGCCGCCGATCGCTTCGACGAGGCGTTCGCGTGTCGAGTCACAGCCATCGGGATGCACGCCGATCACGGATGCGAGCATCGCCAGCACGCCGCACCTGTCCGACGCCGCGCTCAGCGAAACGAAATGAACACCGCCGGGCGCATGATCCATCAGGCGGCGCGCGACCTCGATCGCGACGCGTGTCTTGCCGATGCCGCCCGAGCCGAGCAGCGTCACGTGACTCGCTTTGCCGAGCGCATCGCACACGTGAGCGATCTCTTCATCGCGTCCGACCAGCGCAGAGCTGAATGCAGGCAGGTTGTGCGGCACGGCCGTTCGCCGCTCGACATTCGCGGTCTTTTCGTCGGCACGCTGTACGGTCGCCGCGCCGCGCACGAGCCGGTAACCACGACCCGGAATGGTCTTGATCAGGTCGCGGCTGTCGCCGAGCAGCTTGCGCAGCGCCGACATGTGCACCTGAAGATTGTTGTCGCCGACCACCGTTTCGGGCCACACGCGCTCCAGAATCGCGTCCTTCGACACCAGCCCGCCTTGCGCCTCGATCATCAATTCGAGTATGTCGAAGGCACGATTACCGATGCGCACCGTCTTGCCGTCGACACGCGCTTCACGGCGCGCAAGATCGATGTCGAGCGGTCCAATGCGGATCATGAGCGGATAGCGCAGGCATGCGCGCGCCACGCTTCACGGCGCGCGCCGCTGATTACGATTGGACAGGTACCGCTGGTCGAGCAGGACACGATGCGTAGCATGCGGCATACCGGTTGATGTGCTTGGCAGTCTAGAACGGCTCGGCTCGCGCATGGGTGGAAAAATCCGAACGATCCGTTCGAAAATTTTGAAGTCGGTGCGCGGGCATCCAGCAACACAGCGCGTCTGCGTAAGCGAGCACATCCGTCACGTGCGATCGTCATCGTCGCGGCGCGGCGTCGTAGTTGACGGGCACCCACTGATACGTCGCGCCGTCTTTGCGGATATGCCCGACACCCGGAAACGCGACATGCGCGGCGGCGACGAGATCGCGCCGTCCGGCAACGAGATCCAGCATGTCGCGCCGTGCGCGCTTCGCGTCGGCGGCGTCGCTGTCGTATTCGACGGAGGCCTGCGGGTGCTGCAACTGGATCGCCGCCACGTGCACGATGTCGCCCCACACGACGAGCCGTTGCGACGCGCTCTCGACGACATACGCACTGTGCCCCGGCGTATGACCGGGTACGACGAGCGCGCGTATGCCCGGCTCGATCGTCACATCGTTGCCGCTGAACGGCTTGAAGCGCCCTGCCGCGACATACGGCGCAACCGATGCGCTCGCACTGTCGAAGAAGCTGCCGAGAAAGGCGGGCGCCTTCGACCTGTTCGCGGGATTGAGCCAGTAGTCGGCTTCGGCCTGGCTGGTTCTAACGACGGCGTTCGGAAACGTCATCGCACCATTCGTCACGATGCCGCCCACGTGATCCTTGTGCAGATGCGTGAGCAGCACTTCATCGACGTCTTCGGGACGGTAACCCGACGCGCGCAGATTTGCGATCACCTTGCCGCAGCAATCGCCGTACAGCACGCCTGCGCCGGCATCGATCAACACGAGCTTCGATCCCGTGTTGATCAGGAACGCGTTGATCGACCCCTGCACGGGCGCTTGCAGGAACTCGCGGTCGAGATCGCGCTGGATATCCGCTTTCGACACGCCTTGCACGACGGTATCGATCGGGAACGGATGCGTGCCATCGGAAAGCGCCGTCACTTCCAGATCGCCTGCCGTCATCCGGTAGAAGCCGGGCGCTTGCGTGCCGGCCATCGGCGCGGCAGCGAATGCATCGACTGGCAAAGCCGCCGCACCGCACATGCACGACACGAACAGACACGCGCGCAGCCATGCTGCGCGCCATGCGTGAAGACTCTTCATGGGTTCTCTCTCACTCGCTTCGACATGCGCCGAAGCATAGCGAGTCCCACGCACAGCGGCGGCTAATTGTTCTTAAATGTTCTGTGCCGCCGTGTTGTATTGCGCGAGATACGCATGAATCTGACTGACGACGGCCGCGCCGTCGCCCACCGCGGACGCCACGCGTTTCGTCGATTCGGAGCGCACGTCACCCACCGCGAACATGCCGGGCAGACTCGTTTCGAGCGGATAGTGAATGCCGATATCGACGTGTGTCTGCGTGCGCCGCGCAAAGCCCGTCACGACAAAGCCGCGGCTATCGAGTTCGACGCCGCTCGACGCGAGCCAGTCTGTCTTCGGATCCGCGCCGATGAAGAGAAACAGATGGCGCGTTTCGATGATCTCGTCGTCCTCGCCTTCGCGCCGCACGTGAACGTGTGTCAGCCCGGCTTCATCTCCTTCGAGCGTCTTCAACGTGCAGCGCGTGCACACGGATACGTTGGGCAGCGAGCCGATCCGGTCGATCAGATACTTCGACATGCTCGCGTTCAGGTCCGCGCCGCGAATCAGCACGCGGATGCTGCGCGCGAAGTTGGCGAGAAACACGGTCGCTTGCCCCGCCGAATTACCGCCGCCCATCAGCACGATGTCCTGGCCTTTGACGAGCTTGGCCTCGATGGGCGACGCCCAGTAGTAGGTGCCGCGTCCTTCGTAACGGTCGAAGTCCGCGACGACGGGTTTCCGGTATGCCGCGCCGCTCGCGACGACGAGCGTGCGCGCGCTGACCTGCTGGCCGTCCATCAGCGTCAGCGCATAGGCGCCGTCCTGCGTATCGACGTTCATCACCTTGCCGGGTATCGCCAGATGCGCGCCGAACTTCAGCGCCTGCTGGAACGCGCGCGCCGCGAGCGCCTGGCCCGAGATGCCCGTCGGAAAGCCCAGATAGTTTTCGATGCGCGAACTCGCGCCTGCCTGGCCGCCCGGCGCACGCTGATCGAACACGGCAACCGACAGACCCTCCGTGGCCGCATAGACGGCGGCAGCGAGTCCCGCAGGCCCGGCACCGACGATCGCCACGTCGTAGATGTGCGAGCGTTCGAAGGTCGGCACGAGACCGAGGCATGACGCGAGCTGCGCTTCGTCGGGTGCGCGCAGCACGGAGCCGTTCGGGCAGAACACGAGCGGGAAGTCGTCAGGGCCCGTCGTGATGTCCGACAGCAGCGTCGCGGCTTCGACGTCATGGCGTGCGTCGATCACCATCGCGGGATATGCATTGCGGCGCAGAAAACCCTGCAATCTGACCAGCCGCGCATCGTCGCCGTTGCCGACGATGATCGGCCCCAGTCCCTGTTCGATCAGACCCAGCCGGCGAAGAATCAGCGCGCGCATGATGTGCTCGCCGAGTTGCGCATCGGCGACGATCAACGCACGCAATTTTTCCGGCGAGACCACGAGCGTTTCGCAATCGGTCAACGCAACGCCGTCGATCAGCGCGGGCTTGCCCGACAGTTGCGCCATCTCGGCCATGAAATGCCCGTCGTCGTGTTCTGTCACGAGCGTCGAGCGGCCGAAGCTGTCGCGCGAAAAGATCCGTACGCGCCCATGCAGCAGCACGAACAGCCCCAGCGCAATGCGGCCTGTTTCGAAGATCAGCGCGCCCGCCTTGAACGACATCGGCTGCGCGAAGCGGCGCAGGCTGCCGATTTCCGCAGCGGACAGCCGCGGAAACATCTGATGCTGGCGATACTCCAGCGACGAATAGGGCATCGCCAGGTCCGGCGCGGCCGCATCGGGCGAGGTAGAGAGAAGTGCCGGGGTATTCATCGATCAACCTTGACTGAATGTTCTGATGTGGCGGGCATCCGCCTAGTTCGGCCACTCCGATCCCAGCACCAGCCCGCAGAAATTGAGGCGCCGGTAGTCCGGATCCCATCGGTCGAGCACGTCCGCGTTGACGGTGCCGAAAGTCGTCTCGGGACGATGCTCCATGCCGCGCGCGTACGCTTCGATCAGCTTCGTCTTGAAGCCGCGTTCGCGCGGAAACGCCTGCACGATGGCGTCGCGCTGTTGCGAAGTGAACTCGAAATAGCGTGTGCCTCGTATGTCCATCTGCACGCCCGCGCTGACGAGCAACACGAGCGCGGACATGTGGTCGGGAATGCCCGGCGTGGTATGCAGCGCAATCGCGTTCCAGACATCTTCCGCCGCGAATTCGTCGACGCCACGTCCGAGCAGGAACTCGCGGGCTTCGTTCGCGCTATCGACCTCGAACCGGTTCGGCGAACGGCTGTAGCGCATGTGCAAGCCGACGTTGTGGAATAGCGTGCCGACATAGAGCAGGTCCGGATCGAATTCGAGCGCCTCCCTGACGCCCGTCAGAGCAGCGAACAGAAATGCACGCAGCGCGTGATGCAACAGCAGTTCGGATTCGATGCCGCGAACGTGATCGAATGCGGCCCGGGCCAGCGCGGTCTCGGGTATGTCGACGCCGGCAATATTCCTGTTCATCCAGTCTCCTCCGCGCCGGACGATGCCCCGGCCATATGCTCCCGTGCAGCCGGCTCTTCCGACGCATCGTGCAGCGTAGCAATACGGGGTAGAGAATACTTTGTCGGATCATTAAAAAACCTTAATACGTACGGTGAATTTACGTGCTTCACGTTCAGACGGGGCTCGCTTTTCCGGTTCGACATGCGCTGCCTATGCGCTCGACATCGCGCGGCGCGCGCGACGAAACAGATCGCGCTTTCACTAAACACGTTGCTGCATGCGATGCGCGCGCGGGCACATCGCGCGCGGCTCCCGGCTTTAAATTTTCTGAAACGCGCGCCGTCCGGGCGGTCACGCTTTGCGGCCCCCGTCGACAGGAAAAGATGCAGCGCGTGAACCCATCCACCTATACCAACGTATGAAGTGTTGACTACCTGGATTAAGCGGGCGTCCCAACGTACGATGGTCCATTCGTTCGCCTCGTTCTATCTTTCTCTCAAGCGGTGAAGCGTCATATTCCGCACCAGAGAAAACAGATCGGACAGCACGAGGTGAACGGTTTCATGGACAAGATCTTGAGCATGCGCATCTTCTCGCGCGCCGTATCGTCGCTCGAAGACCATCTGCAGGCGAGACTCCTGCAACGGACGACGCGCAAGATATCGCTGACGGAACCCGGCGAGCGCTACTACCAGAAGTGCAAGAAGATTCTCGCGGACCTCGAAGATGCCGAGGCCGAAGCGGGCGCAGGCGTCGCGGCATTGCCCGTGCACTGCGTGACCGACGACATCCGCGACGGCAGGCCGGTGCAGTTGTTTCCCGAATCGCGCCTTCAAAATACGGGCGTATTTGCCGTTTATTCAAGCAGGCATCACATCGACGCGAAGATCAGGACGTTTATCGAGTTTCTGACTTCGCACCTGAGAGCCGCGCTCGACAGCCGTCTTTTCAACGAGCACTCCAATCAGACCTTCGGTTGTCTCGCGCGCGTAGTGGAGAATGCATGATGCGCACCATCGCCTTTCCCCGTTTCCGGGCTACCTATGTGATCGCAGCGTGCAGCGTCGCGCTGGCAGCGACCGGTGCATACCAGGCGCCGGGACTGATGCAGGCCATTCTCGTGGTCGGTGCGAACGCGCAATTGCCGCTGGAACGGCTCGCCGCGCAGGCCGATGCAAAGGCACCTGTTGCGGACGCCACTGTTTCTTCGACGGCATGGAAAGAACATGTGGCGCCCCAGGCGAGGCCTGCGGTACAAAAGCGCGATGAGTCCGGCCAGTCGATGCGCAACCGCCATGGCCGTCACGAAACGCACGGCTATGAGCGCGGCGTGACGGACTACAAATACTGGACGTAGATCGAACCGCACGCGCCTGCGTGGCGCTCGCCGTATCTTCGCCGATACGCTCCGTTACCTCGCTGGATCCGGCATCTCTGCGCTACGGCCGCGCGCACTCTCACCCGCCGCCGCTTCCCGATCGATCCCGCTTGTCTTTACCCGGTTTTTCGTCATCGGATTCGATGCGCGTCGTGCCGCCTTGCGCCGGTGCGTCACTCGCAGGAAACGAGTCTTCGATTGCCTCGTCCACGCGATGCTCCGGCTTCTCGCTAGTCGGGTTCTGTTCCTTCTTCGTGCTGGACATGTTCGCCTCCACTTCCAATGGTCGAAGTAGTTTCGCCTGAGCAAAGCACGTTCCCCGCTTTGCAGCGCCGCGGAATCCCGTCTAAATGGCGACGCCAGGCTACACGTCCATCAGCACGCGCGGCCCCACGCCGCGCGAAAGCGGCACGCACATTCACAGGATCGCCGCGTCGCGCAGCACGCGAGCGAGGATCATCGCGTCCGCATTGACGGGCGCGGGGCGCGGATTCGGCTTGTACACGGCGTCGCCGGGATGGATAGCCTGCCCGCTCATCGCGCAGAAGCCCGACATGCGAGCACGCGCCATGCGCCAGACCTGGTCGCCGAAACAGCCGCGCGTCGAATCGCGCCACGCGATCGTAGCCGTCGACGGCGTCGGCCGGTCAATCAGCGTCACCGCGGCGCCGAAGCGTCCATCGGCGCAATGTGTCTTGCGACGCGACTGCGCGCGCCCTTCCACGTCAGCCATCAGGCGGGAAGGCGTGTTCAGCAGGCCGATGGTCTGCGTCCACGGATCCATCGCGTTTGCGTTTGCCAGCATGTGGAAACTCCTTTGGAAAGCGATCGGTTCAGGCATTGCTTCTGGATTGTCGGAGGAACGGCGCCGCTCAGCGTGCGCCGCCGGCCTTCTCTTTCCAGCGGTGCGGCGTCTCGCCGACGAACCTCTTGAAGACCGTCGTGAAGTGCGCCTGCGAACGGAATCCGCAACCAAGCGCGACATCCATCACGTTGTGCTTCGACGTCACGAGCAGATGCTGTGCGTGCTCGACACGGCGGCGCAGCAGATATTCATGCGGACGCAGAGCCGTTGCACGGCGGAATTGCGCGGCGAAATGCATGCGCGTGAGACCCGCGCTCGATGCGATCTCGGCAAGGCCGATGGGTTCGGCGAGATGCGCATCGACGAATTCGATCACGCGGTTCATGCGCCACTGCGGCAGCGGCGCGGCTTCGCGCGCACGCCGCGCCGCACCGGCAAAATGACGGGCGACGACGCGCGACACGATGGCGAGGCTCACGCTGTCGGTGAAGATCTTGCCGAGCGCGGCGTCGTTGCTCTGCGAAACGGCCAGCGCCTGACCGAGTCGTTCAAGCACCGGGTCGCGGATCAGTTCGGGATCGTCGAGCACGATGTCGCCGTCGCGCGTGTGCTGGAACAGATCCTCGTAGCACTCGCCGAGCACCTGTTGCGAAACGAACAGATGCAGCACATCGGCGGACGATGCGAACACCGCTTTGGTCGGCACGCCGGGCGCCGTCACCTGCACCGCACCGGCAGTCAGGCGGCCATGCACGAGCCGGCGGCCGGCGTGATCGAATGTGAGCGCCGCGCACTTCAGATTCAGCCCGATGCAGTGATCGGCGACGCTGCCTTCGTTCGCCACCGCGAGAGGTGCGTTGCCCGCGTGTGTCCAGCGCGCGACGACGACGTTGCCGCCACGCGCCGCCATATCGAAAGCCGAGGCGTTCATGCGCCGCCAATGCTCTTCCGCGACGATGGAAGGCGCCGGGCACCGGGAGACGACATCGGCGAGGTGAGCGGGTAGATCGAGCATAGTGGAGGTCATCGCAGGTCCATCCGATTCAGTGATGTGATTGCGGCCCGAAACAGCGGCGCCGCGATGAATCAAAGTTAATCGCACGGAACCGGCGCGCCTAGCCGTACATACGGTTGCTCACACAGTCGAATGGTTGAATCAACCTATATGAAGGTTTAATAGACGTGCAGCCCGACGCATGCGGACGCGGACGCCTTCACGATGCGCGCGAACGCGTGCGTCCTGTCGCCGCACTCGCGCGAGAACCGAACAGAAACAAGGGAGAAAAGAAGCAGGAAGAGACCCGAAACGAACGCTTTGCCGCGTTCGCTACGCACTCGGGAAGGAAGAGACGGGACAGCGATCGCCAGCCCGCCAGGGAGCCTCAGGGACCGCGGTGCGTGCGCGGCGACGTGCCGGAATCGAGCGACTTCACGCCGAGCGCTTCCGCCTTCAGAACGAAATCGGCGAGCGAACGGGACTCCATCTTTTTCATCGCCTGGCCGCGATGGATCTTCACGGTGATCTCGCTGAGGTTCATCTCGGCGGCGATCTGCTTGTTCATCAGGCCGCTTGCGACAAAGGCCATCACCTCGCGCTCGCGCGGCGTCAGCGACTCGTACATGCGCCGCAGCTCCGACACCGAACGTTCGGACTTCCTGCGCGCTTCGTCTTTCGCGAGCGCACTGGCGACGGCGTCGAGCATGTCCTGATCGCGGAACGGCTTGGCGAGGAAGTCCATCGCGCCCGCCTTCATCGCCTTCACGGACATCGCGATGTCGCCGTGCGCCGTCATGAAGATGATGGGCACGCGCACGTCGCCCGCCGCGATCTGCTCCTGCACGGCGAGACCGCTCTGGCCTTTGAGGCGTACGTCGAGAATCAGGCAGCTCGGCATATCGGGCTTGTCGAACGACAGGAACTCCTGCGCGGATGCGAACGTCTCGACCCGCAAGCCCACCGAGCGCAGCAGCATCGAGACGGCCGCGCGCATCGAATCGTCGTCGTCGACGACATAGACGATCGACGGATTCGCGTCGTTCATTTCATCACTGCTCATCGCACGTTCCTTTATCGATCGGCAACACGAATTGCATCGTCGCGCCCCGCCCTTCTTCGGACTCGGCCCAGATACGCCCGCCATGCGCCTCGACGATGGACCGGCAGATGGACAGACCCATGCCCATCCCATCTGCCTTCGTCGTGAAGAACGCGTTGAACAGCCGCCCGACACTCTCCCCGCTGATACCCGTTCCCGAATCTTCGACGGCGACCTGCCCGTAATGCCCGTCCACGCGGCGCGTGCCGATCCGCATATGCCGCGCGCGCCCCGTCACGCCCGCCATTGCCTGCACGCCATTCATCACGAGATTGATGACGACCTGCTGCAACTGCACGCGATCGCCGCACACGAACAGCGGCGGCTCCGCGTAGCTCGCTTCCAGTTCGACCCTTGCGGCATCGAGTTCGCGCCGCACGAGCTCGATCGATTCTCTCACGATACCGTTCAGGTCGAGCACCGCCTGGCTCGGGTCGCGCTTCTGCGCCATCGCGCGAATCTGCCTGATCACGTCGCTCGCGCGCTTCGCGTCGCGCACCATTTGACTGATCGATTGGCCCACTTCGCCGAGATCGGGCTTCGCGCGATTCAGCCAGCGCGTAGCGGCATCGCCCGCCGTGACGATCGCAGCGAGCGGTTGCGTGACTTCGTGCGCGATCGACGCGGCCAGTTCGCCGAGCATCGTCACGCGCGTCACGTGCGCGAGTTCCGCCGTCGAGCGGT
This sequence comes from Paraburkholderia sp. Tr-20389, assembly GCF_017104565.1. GTDB lineage: Bacteria > Pseudomonadota > Gammaproteobacteria > Burkholderiales > Burkholderiaceae > Paraburkholderia. The sequence goes on from NZ_JAAGPD010000001.1 coordinate 733,044, forward strand.
CGAGCGCGTCCTGCGCGAGCTGCCGCTCCGTCACGTCCATCAGCGCGCCCACGTATTCGATGTTCGCCGACTGCGGCACGGCCAGATGCGCGACGTAGTGCACGTACTTGATGCGGCCATCGGGCATCTGCAGCCTGTGCTCGACGTCGACATAAGGCGCGCCCGACAGACCCGCAGCGTAGGCATCGCGCACGCGCGCGAGATCGTCGGGATGCGTGCGCGCGAGAATCAGCTGCATGGCGGGCATGTAATCGGGCGAATATTCGAAGATCCGGTAGACCTCGTCGGACCACCACATGTCGCCTGCCGGCAGCCGCGTCGCGATACTGCCCGTGCGGCTCAGACGCTGCGCGTCGGACAGGAAAGCCTCGCTGCGCTCCAGCGCCTGCTCGGCCTGCTTGCGCTCTTCGATGTCGGTATTCACGCCGTACCAGCGCAGGATGCGGCCGTCCTGATCGCGCAGCGGCTCGGCGCCGATATGCATCCATCGGTACGCGCCATTGCTCTGGCGAATCCGCGCCACGTTCTCGAACGGCTTGCCCGTTGCGATCGCGCCGCGCCACGCCGCGTGCATCGCGGACCAGTCGTCGGGATGCACGATCGATGTCCACACTTCGCCGCTATTACCAGCGAGCGTGATGCCGAGTTCGTTCCAGCGCCGGTTGATGTAGCTCAGCTCGCCGTCGCGCGACGAACTCCAGACCATGCCCGGAATCGCGTCGATGGTCGCGCGCAGTTCTTCCTGCTGCCTCAGCAACTCGGCTTCCATGCGCTTGCGCACCGTGATGTCGTTGTTGGTGGCGAGCACCGCGCGCGGCCTGCCCTTGTCGTCGCGCCATAGTGCGAAGCGGCTCGACACGATGACCGAACTGCCGTCGCTGCGCACGCGCTCCAGTTCGCCTTCCCAGCGCCCTTTGCGCACCACTTCGTCGCGCAGTGCGTCGATGGGAATGGACGACGAGGTGCGGGTCAGTTCGTGAATGCGCTGGCCGATCGCCTGGTTCGCAGTCCAGCCGTACAGTTCTTCCGCGCCCTGATTCCAGAACGTGATGCGGTCGCTCATGTCGTAGGCGACGATCGCGTCGTGCGTCAGGTTGAGCAGCTGGATCTGCTCCTGCAGCCGTGCCGTGTTCGCCTGATTGCGCAGCGCGAGAAAGGACGTCGTACCGATTGCGAGCAGACTCACGACGCAGCGCGCGATCGAGCCGCCCGAGTAGTTCACGTCGTGCGACATCATGAACGCGACGAGCGTCAGCACGACGCAGGTGCAGGCAGTGGCGATTGCGGCCTGGCGCGAGCCCGTCGACGCAACCAGCAGCACCACGACCACGTACAGCACGGCAATGGCGATATCGAGCGGTGTCAGCGCGTCGATCACGAAGACGGTCACGCCGACGACGACGGCAAGCGCAAAGAGAATGCGCGCGTCGCGAGGCGACGTCATGCCTGCGCCCTGACGGAACATCATGAGGCTCCGTGCATGCGATGTGTCGCATGGCTGTGGGGCGGACGGCACATCTTCGGCATAGGCATTCCTCGCGAGCGTTTGTCTGCGGGCGGCGCAACCCCGATTCGCGCCGCTGCATGCGCCGCCCGACAGTCGGACATCCAGGAAGCCGGCCCATTTCGATCCGGATTGCAGTGTATCCGAACGCCTCGAAATCCTCTGACATGGGGTCGCGGCGCGGCGACGCGCGCCCGCCTCCGCGTCTGCCTCATTCGCCGCCGGCTCTGCCGGGCCCTATCTTCGCGAGACAGCGCGATACCTCGCCGCCGTCGACGGGCTTGGTCAGCACGCACATCGCGCCCAGGTCGAGCGCCTGGCGGCGCACCGCGTCGGATGCGAAAGCGGAGATGAAAATGATGGGCTGCGTGACGCCCATTTCCAGCAAGTGACGATACATGTCGAGACCGCTCATGCCGGGCATCTGCACATCGGAGATGATGCAGGCCACATTGCTCGCGATGCCGGATGCGAGAAACGCCTCGGCCGATGCATAGAGCCGGACATCCCAATCCAGCGAACGAACGAGGCTCGACATCGCGATACGGACGGATTCGTCGTCGTCGATGACTGAAGCGATCGGGTGGTTGTGCAAGCGTCTTTCCTCGGCCGTTAGTTGACAACGGCACGCTGCTGCGTAATGCCGTTCATGGTGAGTTCATCTTATGGGAACAGGGCCGCCGCGAGAATCATATGTAGGTATAGTTCTGCCAGCCTTGTGGGTTGCGAGCCCCGCCCCGTCTGGCTGTGCGGCCTGCGTTCGGGCTCGCCCGCTTCATTCGCCGTGCATTTCCGGCGCTGCGCGTGCCTTACGTAAACTGATGCGTGGACGGGTAGAGGCGATCGGCCGGAATGGCCGCGCCGTGCAGTCGCGGCGGGGCAAAACATCGACCACTTTCCGTGCGCGCGACGTGAGCGGCATCGCTTCGATTACGACGAAAGTGTGACAGCGCTTAAGCATCTCTTCATGTTTCAGCGCCTATGATCCAAACCGGTTCCCGTGCACCCCCTCGTAACCACGAGAACCCATTTAGCCGACGAGAACGTCGGCTTTTTTTCGTCCCGGCCTGAACGCAGCCGGATCGAAAACCTAAGCGAAGCCGCCGTTGTGCAACGGATTGCGCTCGGCGGGCACGGCCCCCGTCAGCACATCCATCACATAGTCTTTCACCAGTGCGCGCACGTCGCCCGACGTGTTGCCGAACTCGGCGCCCACCAGGGTTTCCCCGCCCTTCGTGCGGCGGTTGCGCGCGATGCAGTTGAGCGGTGCCGTGCGCACGCGGCCCGCACGCGAGAGCGGCAACGACAGCTTGAAATGTTCTCCGGGCGCGAGCGAATTCGAGTTCACGAGCAGGCCGACGCCGGCCGCGCTCAGATCGACAGCACGGACTTCCGTACCCGCCATCGGCCGGTCGTTTCTCGACAGGTGCGCCGTCACGTCGATGCCGATACGCACGTGCCGACGCAGCGCACGCGAGCGGACTTCCGTTGGATAGCGCAGATACAGCACGTCGAACGGCGTCGCATGACGGCCGATGACTTCCGATTCGAACGCATGCCGGTAGCGTCCCGCGATGAATTGGCCTTCGACGGCCTCGCCTGGCGCGAACGCGGGATCGACATCCTTGCCCGCGAGCAGCAGGCTGACATCGTCGAGCACGCCGACGAAGCGCGTGCGCGAAGAGATGGCCGGACCGCTGGCCAGTGTGATCACGAAGTCTTCGGGGGTGCAGCCCGCCTGGGGAAATGGGCCGACGAATGTCTGCTCGTCGTGATCGCGCCGCGTGCGAGCGGCGGGTGCAGCCGCGCCGTCTTCCTGCGCAGGCAGCGTGTCGCTGCGGCGTTCGCCGGGAAGCAGATGCCTGAACGGTCCTAACGCAAAGAGTCGCTCGCATTGCTCCGCGCTCTGAACGATGTGCCCGCGGCCCATCAGCAGCTTGCCGTCCGCCGTATAGACGGAAAACGGCAGCGGAACTCCGATCGTGACTTCCCGTTGCGACAGCGGCACCAACGGCATGACTCGTTCTCTCCTCTCAGTAGCTTCTTTGGCTTTTTTACTGCATCGCGATTGCGCGGATGCATACAACCGGCAAGTATGCACGACGCCGCGCCTATGACCAACTGGCAAACGTTTGTCTGCGTCGATTGTTTCCACAGAAGAAAAAGCGCCGGATCGCACGCGATGCCAGGATCGCAACACTTCCTTTCCCGCCGCTCAAGAATTTTCGCGGCAGGGCGTCCCTATAATGACCACCATCGGCCACGACGGGTGCCCGGCTTTTGCCTCGGCGCGTTTCGCGTGCTATCACTGCGTAGCGCCCCTGCGTCGCGAAAGCCGCGCCCAAAACACTGCACAGGAAGACTCGACATGACTACCCAGGCACTTACCGCCGGCATCGATCACGTTGGACTGAGCGTTCGCGATCTGAACCTGACACGCGATTTCTTCGTGGAATGCCTGCACTGGACCCAGGTCGGCGAAAGGCCGGAGTACCCCGCTGCCTTCGTATCGGATGGGCACGTGATGGTGACGTTGTGGCAAATCACGAATCAGGACAGGCGCGTCGAGTTCGATCGCAAGAGCAACGTCGGCTTGCATCACCTTGCGTTGCGCGTCGGCAGCGAAGCAGCACTCGACGAAATTTTCAGGCGCGTTTCGCAGTGGCCCGGCGTGAAGGTCGAGTTTGCGCCCGAGAATCTGGGCCCGGGACCCAAGCGTCACACGATGATCTATGAACCTGGCGGCATCCGGCTCGAGTTCGATTTCGATCCGCGCTTGCAAGCGGCCGGCTAAGACGACTATTCCATTACCGCCAGACAAGCCCGTGATGACCGGCTATCACCGCGGGTGATACCCCTATCAAAACAAACCGCGCGTTCTCCTCGTGATCTGTTGCTAGAGTGGTGCCAGTGCAGTTCAGCGGCAACGGAGCAGAGGTTGAACATGGACCAGCTTTATATGTTGAAGGCGTTCGTCTCGGCGGCGCAGCATCAGAGTTTCAGCAAGGCGGCTGCCTCGCTGGGCGTGACGACGGGTTCCATTTCAAAGGCGATTGCGAAGCTGGAAGCATCCATCCAGACGCGCGTGCTTCATCGCACCACACGCTCCGTCACGCTGACGGAAGAGGCGCAATCCTACTACCTGAGCTGCTGCCGGCTGCTCGAAGAACTCGAAGAAGCGAATCGCCGCATCATGCGCGAACGTGAGGTGGACAGCGGCAAGCTGCGTCTCGTGATTCATCCGATGCTCGTCAGCGATACGTTCTCGCAGTTTCTGTCGAGCTATCGCGAGGTTGCGCCGAATGTGAACCTCGTCGTGTCCGTGCACGAGGGCGCCGTCAATCTCTACGACGGACAGTTCGACATGGCGATGCTGCCGCCGCATCAGGTCGAACAGTCGGCCGTGATTCGCAGAACCTTGTTCAGGTCGTCGCGTTCGCTCGTCGCGTCCGCCGACTATCTCGCGCAGCGCGGCATACCCCGGCGCGCCGCTGATCTGTCCGAGCACTTCCTGCTGCTGCCGACGCAATCACGCCAGCGCAACACGAACTACGTGCAGATGAGCGAAAACGGCGCACCCGTTCAGGTGATTCCGATGTCGTCGATGGATGGCAATGACGTGTTGCTGCGCGCAGCGGCACTCGCGGGCGCCGGCATCGCGGAGTTACCCGAAGCGATTGCGCGTGAAGATGTGGCGATGGGCAAGCTGGTTCCCGTATTGCCCAACTGTTCGATCTCGGACAGCGAAGTCGAAGTTTGTCTGTTCTATTCGCATCGGGAATTGCTGCCCGCGCGCTTCAGGACATTCGTCGACTTTTGCACAGAGTTCTTTCGCCTCAACGGCGCACGGCGCCGCATGCCGTTTCTCCATGCCGAGCAGCGGGCCGCTTGAGCAGCTAATCTAGGCAGCCGCCATCACGGGGCCAAGCTGCGAACGGGTGACTTCGACGAAAGCCTGCATCGCGCTTGAAACATACGCGTCGTGACGACGGATGAACAGCGTGGCCACCTGCGCCTTCTCGGGCGGCAACCCATGAAGCGCGACGATCCCCTGCTCGGCCGCGTTGGCAACTACACCGCGCGGCAATAACGTCACGCCGATCCCCGCCGCGACGCACGCGATGATCGCATCGAGCGAGCCGAATTCGAGTGGCGTGGCCGTGACGATGCCCTTCTCCGCAAGCAGCGCTTCGAGCCGCTGACGGTACGAACAACCCAGTCTGAACACGATCGTCTTGAGGTCGGGCGACGCGGGCAGCGCATCGATCGAGCGCACGTTGCGCGACGTCACGAGCACCAGTTCTTCCTGGAAGATCATCTCGGCATGCAGATCGGGATGATCGACGGGGCCGGCAACAAATGCACCGTCGAGCCGGCACGCGGCGACGTCTTCCGTGAGACTGCAACTCGTGCCCGTGGTCAGCGACAGGCGCACATCCGGATAGATCCCTGCGAAGTTGCTGAGGATGGGCGACAGGCGCAGCGCCGCCGTCGTTTCGAGCGTGCCCAGCGCGAGCGCGCCTGCGGGCGGGCCATCGTCGAGCGCGGCGAGTCGCGCATCCGCGAGCAGCTTGGCGATACGCGCAGCGTACGGCAGCATCCGTTGACCCGCGGGCGTCAGACTCACGCCGCGCACGTGCCGTTGAAACAGCGCGACACCGATCTCGCGTTCGAGAGAGCGGATTCGTGCTGTCACGTTGGACTGAACGGTGTGAAGTTCGACAGCCGCCCGGTTCATGCTGCCATGACGGGCCACTGCCTCGAAGACCTTGAGGTCGGCGACATCCATGCTGGGTACCTCGATGAATTCCCTAAGGCCTTTGCGCGGCCTACGGGTCGACGCTCATCGTACACCAAAGACGTAGCGCTCACCGGCGCAATGCACACGCATCATGCGCGTGCATTGCGCGCTAGCCGAAGCTTGCTCAAGGACGTGCGTAGACGGAATCCAGTCCAACGACTTCGCGTGCTTTCGCACGCGCGCCCGATGCCGATTTCGCCCCGTCCGCTTCACCATAGGCAGAGTTCGCCGCGAACTTCTGCGCACTGATACGCGCTTCGGCTTCCTGCAGATTCTTCGGATATTGCGTGGCATCGACAGCGGCGTTGTAGCCGGCCTGTTGCAGTTCGACCAGTTGCGCGCGAACCTCGGCGCGAGTCAAAGGCTGGTTCGACTGCGCAAACGAAGCGATGGGAAGCGCGAAAAGTGCAGCGACGATGATCGACTGGAGTTTCATGGTTTCTATCTCACGAGAGTGGGTTGACTCACAGAGATCGCTGCTGCGCAGTGCGCGCGGTCAGCAGCGATCTCCAACGTTGAGATATTTGAACCTGTGAAAGTATCTGGCCTGCTTCCCTATGCATACGTTTTGCAGCTTTATGTATCGGCGTGCATCGCGAATACATCGGGATACAAAGCCAGCGCTATTTCACTGCGCCTTGCGGCGCTTCTGCTGCTCGCTGCTCGCGGTGATCAGCGTGCACTGAAGGGGATGCGCGAGTTCTGCGGCAAATCCGCCCGCAAGAAAGAACAAGATTGCCAATAGACGTTTCATGATGCTCTCCGGCTTCGAATAACGCCTTCGTTATAGCGCACGGCACAGGTTCATTTGTGTCCCAATGTATCGGAGCGCACGCCTGATACAAGACGATTCAAATGCGCGACATGACGACACAGCGCAGATACGCGCGATCGTTTCAATACGTCCATGTCTTCCACCTAAAGGACGCCGACATGTTCTCCCGAATCAAGACCTCGATCACCGTCGCCGCAGTGGCCGCCCTCGCCGCGCTCGGCGCAGTGGTCGCCACCAGCGGCGCCTCGACTGCCGTTCCCATCGAGAAGAATCACGCTGCGCCGGAATTCACGGGCATCGATCAATGGCTCAACTCGCCGCCGTTGACCATGCAGCAGTTGCGCGGCAAGGTCGTGCTGGTGGACTTCTGGACATACACCTGCATCAACTGCGTCCATACGCTGCCGCATGTCGAGAAGCTGTATCAGAAGTACAAGGATCAGGGACTGGTCGTGGTGGGTGTGCACACGCCCGAATATGCGTTCGAACGCGAAACGAAGAAGGTCAGCGCCGCCATTGCCGAATACGGCCTGCATTACCCGGTCGCGCAGGACAACAGCTACGCGACATGGAACGCGTACGGCAATCAATACTGGCCCGCGGTCTATCTCATCGACAAGCAGGGACACGTCGTCTATAGCCACTTCGGCGAAGGCGATTACGACCAGATCGATGCCGCCGTGCGCGAGCAACTCGCGCGCCCCGGTCAGGCGGGTTGACGACAGGCGTGGCCGGTCAGCCGGTTGAGGCACGTCGAGGCTCCAGACGTCGAAGCGCGCCTTCGTCTGCAAGAAAACGCGAGCTTTGCAACACTATGCGGTCTGTGCGTCAAGCGATTGGGCGCGCAGACGGCGTGGCGAAAGCAGGCGCACTGCTTGCGGACTGACCCGGCAGCGGCGGCAAAAGTGTCGGCGTTCGGCACGTCTCGACAGGTAAAAGCTTCCACCACGGCGGCATTCTGACGGACGCCCCATTCCTCAACTACGATCGAGGGGAGCAAGATGCCGATAGTCACTATCAGGTCACGCGCGAAGGCACGACGCCGGGCGCGGACTGCGTGAGCGCCGAAGAAAAAGCGCAGTTGATCAACGGCGTGAGCCAGTTGTTGCTCGACGTGCTGCACAAGCCTCTGGAATCCACCTTCGTCGTGATCGAGGAGGTGCCCACGGAGAATTGGGGTTGGGGCGGTCTGCCCGCCCTGGAGTATCGAAAGCTCAAAGCATCGAAACAGGCCTGACCCGCAGTCTTCCAACAACACGCAGGACTTCATCGAAGGAGTTTGCCATGTCGCTCGAAAAGGCCCTTTACACCGCGCACGCAACCGCAACGGGTGGCCGCGACGGACGCGCCACCGTGCCGGACGCCGGCCTCGATTTCAAGCTCACGACGCCGAAGGAACTCGGCGGAAAAGGCGGAGAAGGCGCCAACCCGGAACAACTGTTCGCGGCCGGTTATAGCGCGTGCTTTATCGGTGCGATGAAATTCGTTGCCGCACGGGACAAGATCGCGATGCCCGCCGATGCGTCGATCGACAGCAGCGTCGGGATCGGAACGATTCCGAATGGCTTCGGCATCGAAGTTGCGATGAAGATTTCATTGCCTGGTATGGACCGTGATGCTGCGCAGGATCTGATCAACAAGGCTCACATCGTGTGCCCGTACTCGAACGCGACACGCAACAACATCGACGTGACACTGACGCTGGTTTGAGCCCGCGCTTTAGCGCATGAATGCCGGCTGCAATGCTGTATTGCGGCCGGCAATATCTTTTTGCCCAATCGATTCAATCGAGCAGGCCATTCACGACAGCGGGACTATGCGAGTCCATCCAGTCGTATGAATCGCTGAAATGCGCCCACGCCCAGTTACGCGGCACAGCGGCCTCTTGTGCTTGCTCGCTCGATACCGCTTCGACGCGGACGCGCACGCCTGCGCCGCTATGGTCGTCGATATTCCGGAAGTTCAAAGATTCGCGCTTCATTGCCTGATCCTCAGTAGAGCCTGCCACGACGTCGAGCCTCAAACGTCGGCCTTTGATGTCAGACTACGCGCACTCACGCGATCGACAAACCGGGCTGCATAGAATTCACAGTTTTCAAATCGGGAATAATCCGGAGATCGAGCCGAATCGATTCGATGCACAAACGCTTGATTTAACTTCGGACCAATCCGCCAAAACACAAAAACGCAGCCCCTGTAAAAGGGCTGCGTTTCTCTCAGTTTATTGCGCGTGACTTACTTCGCAGTGGGCATCGCGAACTCGGCGCCCTTCTCGATGCTCTCCGACCAGCGCTGCATGATCGACTTCTGCTTCGTATAGAAGCGCACGCCCTCTTCGCCGTATGCATGCGTGTCGCCGAACAGGCTGCGCTTCCAGCCGCCGAAACCGTGCCATGCCATCGGCACGGGGATCGGCACGTTGATGCCGACCATGCCGACCTCGATGCGGCGGCCGAACTCGCGTGCGATGTGACCATCGCTCGTGAAGCACGCGACGCCGTTGCCGAACTCATGCGCATTGATCAGTTCGACGGATTCCGTAAAGTCCTTCACACGCACGCACGCGAGCACCGGACCGAAGATTTCTTCCTTGTAGATGCGCATGTCGGGGGTGACGTTGTCGAACAGCGTGCCGCCCGTGAAGAAACCGTCTTCATGACCCGGTACCGTCAGACCGCGACCGTCGACCACCAGCGTCGCGCCTTCCTTCACACCTTCGGCGATATAGCCTTCGATCCGCTCCAGCGCCTGGCGCGTGACGATCGGGCCCATTTCGGCATCGGCCTCCATGCCGTTCTTCACGATCAGCGTGCGGGCACGCTCGGCGAGCATCGGCATGATCTTGTCGGCCACGTCGCCGACCAGCAGCGCGACGGAAATCGCCATGCAGCGCTCGCCGGCCGAGCCGTATGCGGCGCCGATCAGCGCGTCGACGGCCTTGTCGAGATCGGCGTCGGGCATCACCACCATATGGTTCTTCGCGCCGCCCAGCGCTTGCACGCGCTTGCCGTGCTTCGCGCCCGTTTCGTAGATGTAGTTTGCAATCGGCGTCGAGCCGACGAAGCTCACCGCCTTGACGTCCGGGTGCGTGAGCAGTGCATCCACGACGACCTTGTCGCCCTGCACGACGTTGAAGATGCCATCGGGCAGCCCGGCTTCTTTCAACAACCCGGCCATGAACAGCGCGGCCGACGGATCGCGCTCGCTCGGCTTCAGAATGAACGCGTTACCCGTCGCGATTGCAACCGGGAACATCCAGCACGGCACCATGCACGGGAAGTTGAACGGCGTGATACCCGCGACGACGCCCAGCGGCTGACGCATCGTCCAGTTGTCGATACCCGTCGACACCTGTTCCGTGTAATCGCCCTTCAGCAGTTGCGGAATGCCGCATGCAAATTCGATCACGTCGATACCGCGCGACACTTCGCCCTGTGCGTCCGAGAACACCTTGCCATGCTCGGCCGTGATGATGGCGGCCAGTTCGTCGCGATGACGGTTCATCAGTTCGAGGAAGCGCAGCATGACGCGCGCGCGCCGGATGGGCGGCGTATCGGCCCACTTCGGAAACGCAGCCTTCGCGCTGGCGACGGCCGCTTCGACATCGGCGGTTTCGCCGAGCAGCAGCTTGCGGGCTCGCGCGCCCGTGGCGGGGTTGAAAACGGCCTGGCTACGGCTTCCCGTGCCGCTGACGCGCTGGCCGTGAATGAAATGACCCACGTCTGCGCTGTCGGTATAGGCTTGCATGTCGGCTCCTCCTTCGTGATTGGCGTTGATTGAAGTGTAGAAAGGCGCGGACACGCTGGAAAGAGGCTAACATTGAAATCAATGTTTGCCATCGTGAACAATGAGTGTATGGAAACGCAAAATATCGAAGATCTGTGGACGCATCTGCACTGGCTCACGATGCTCGCCGAACAGGGCACCTACACGGCGGCGGCCGCGCGCCTCGGCGTCAGCAAGGCGGCGATGAGCCAGCGCATTTCCGAGCTGGAGCGCGCGGCGGGCATTTCGCTGGTGCAGCGCACCACGCGCAGCGTGCGCCTGACGGAAGCCGGCCAGCAGCTCGTCGACGCCACGCGCGGTCAATATGCGCAGATTGCGGCGAGCTTCGCGCAGGTGCGCGAACTGTCGGGCGTGCCGCGCGGACAGGTGCGCGTGACCGCACCCGTTGCATTCGCGCGGCAGCAACTGGTGCCGAAGCTGCCCGAGTTTCTGTCGGCAAACCCGGCCGTCCGCGTGCAGCTCGAAGTGTCGGACAGGCTCGTGTCGCTCGCCACGGAAGGCTTCGACCTCGCGATACGCCACAGCGCGGAGCCGCCCGATACGCACGTCGCGTGGAAGCTGTGCGACACGCATTCCGTGATCGTCGCGACGCGTGCCTACCTGCGTAAGCGCGGCACGCCGAAGTCGCCGGACGACCTCACCTCGCACGATTGCCTGTTCTATCCGCGCTCGATGGGCGAGCCGATGTGGTCGTTCGAGCGCAAGTCGGCGCGCAAGAACGCCGCGCGGCCCATCACGTTGCCCGTGAAAGGCCCGTTTTGTGCCAACAACAGCGAGACGCTGCGCGACGCCGCACTCGAAAGCCTGGGCATCGCGCTGGTGCCGGACTTCACCGCGCAGGCCGCCGTGCAGGCGGGCAAGCTGGTGGTCGTGTTGCCCGACTGGCGCGTGACGGGTGCGTTCGCCGAGCAGCTGTATATCGTGCGGCCTTACGCGTCACATGTGCCGCGCGCGGTCGGCCTGTTCGTCGGCTATCTGCGCGAGCGTTTCGCGCAAGGTTTCCCCGTCTGAGCTAGACGCCAACGCCATCCGCATAGCGGGAGATCAGCAACTTCACGCGCTCTTCGGCGACCTCCGATGCGGGCGTGTAGACCACGAGGCTGAGATCCGGCCGCCCGTGCACCGCGAACGCCGAATATTCCAGCTCGATCAGCCCAAGCAGCGGATGCACGATCGTCTTCGTGCCTTCGTCGTTGGCGCGCACGTCATTGGCGCGCCACATCGCATCGAATTCGGGGCTCAGCTGACTGAGTTCATCGACGAAAGCCTGAATGGTCTTCGCCGCGCCGCTGCGTGCCGCATCGGCGCGAAACGCCGCGACCACGAAGCGCGCGACGCTCTCCCAATCCGGCTGCGCGGCGCGCACATGAGCATCGAGGAAGATCAGACGCAGGATGTTGCGCTCGCGGGGCGCAAGCGCCGCGTAGTCCGTCAGCACCGCTTGCGCCGCTCGATTCCACGCGACGATATCCCATGTGGAAGTTCTCACCAGCGCGGGACTGAACTCCATCGCATCGAGCACGCGCTGCATGCGCGGCGTCACGCCGTTGGGCGCCTGATAACGAACCTCCGGCGGACGCCCGAGGCCGATCAGAAACAGATGCTCGCGCTCGACGTCCGTCAGCATCAACGCACGCGCGATGCGGTCGAGCACGTTAGCCGACGGCGCACCGCCGCGCCCCTGTTCGAGCCACGTGTACCACGTCGCGCTGACGTTCGCGCGCTGCGCAACCTCTTCGCGCCGCAAACCCGGCGTGCGCCGGCGCGTCACGGGCAGCCCCAGCGCCGCCGGATCGAGCTTCGTGCGGCGGTCTCTGAGGTACATCCCGAGCAGATTGTCGTTTGCGTCCATGCTCATCCTGTTAGTCCGTATACCTGTAAGACGTCACTACTTCACCCCGATAAGCGATGCACCGATAGTAACGCTTCATCGATACAGGAGGATTTCATCATGCGTGTGTTCGTGACGGGTGCAACGGGATTCGTCGGCTCGGCGGTGGTCAACGAACTGGTCGCCGCGGGGCATCAGGTGCTGGGACTCGCCCGCACCGATGCCGGTGCGCAAGCGCTCGCCGCAACGGGCGCGCAGGTGCAGCGCGGTACGCTCGAAGACCTCGACGGCCTCGAGCGCGGCGCAGCGGAAGCGGACGCCGTCGTTCACACCGCGTTCAACCACGACTTCTCGAAGTTCGTCGACAACTGCGAAACCGACCGGCGCGCCATCGAAGCGCTCGGCGCCGTGCTCGCCGGCTCCGGACGTCAGTTGCTCGTAACGTCGGGCCTGGCGCTGAACGCGTCGGGCCCGCTCGCGACCGAGGACGACAATGCCGTGCCCCCATCGGCGGCCTATCCGCGTCTTTCGGAGGCGACGGCCGTTTCACTGGCGCAGCGCGGCGTACGGGTGTCGGTGGTGCGCCTGCCGCCCTCCGTGCATGGCGACGGTGACCATGCATTCGTGCCGCTTCTGATCGCACTCGCACGCGAAAAAGGCGTGTCGGCGTATATCGGCGAAGGGCTCAACCGCTGGCCCGCCGTGCATCGGCTCGATGCAGCGAGCGTCTATCGGCTGGCGCTGGAACGCGGCAACGGTCCCGCGCGCTATCACGCCGTCGCCGATGAAGGCGTGCCGTTCAAGGAGATCGCCGAAGTGATCGGGCGCCGCCTGAATGTGCCCGTGGTCTCGTTGTCCGCCGATGAAGCAGCGGCACACTTCGGCTGGTTCGCGGTCTTTGCGGGGATGGGCGTGCCGTCGTCGAGCGAGAAAACGCGCGCGCTGCTGGACTGGCAACCGAAGCAGGCCGGCCTGATCGCCGATATCGACCATCCGCGCTACTTCCAGGTGTAATTCATTCGCCGACAAAGAAACGATATGGGCCGTCACGGCCCATATCGCCCACTCAATGCATCGTGGGAAAAGTGCCGGCGGTGGAGACGCCTGCAAAAACGAGTTTGCTGAAACGATCGCGGCTTATCGGTACCGTCCCGCCAGCGCCGAAACCTGATCGATGTTCTGCGGCGTGATGAAGCCCGGCCCCGAACTGATGTTGCGCGCTTCGTAGACAGGTTTCAGCCCGTAGTCCTGCAGCCGTTTGATGAACTTCGCGTCCTTCTCCAGTTCGTTGCGGGCCTGCACGACATCCGTGTTGTGATTCCGATGCATGATCGCGAGCATCGCGACGGGGATATAACCCTGCAGATAAGGCTGCTGGTCGGTGCAGAACTTGATCGTGCCGTCCTTGATGCCCTTCGCGACATCCGTGTCGATATCGAACGTCGCGAACCAGATCTTGCCCGCCAGTCCCGCCTTCTTGACGGCGCGTAGGGTCGGGTCGGCAGATGTCGGACCGAGCGTGAGCACGGCCTGCGTGTTCGGATGCGAGCGCAGATACGCGCTGACCTTCGATTCGATATCCGTTGGATCCGTCCCTGCGTCGAGCACCGAAGTCTTCATGTCAGCGCCGATCGCTTCGGCGAAGCCACGGCAACGCTCGAACGACAGCGGGTTGGTCGCGTAATGGTTCACGCACAGAAACGTCCTGATGCCGTCGGCCTTCGCGCGCAACCCCGCTTCCTTGCCCGCCAGATATTCAGGCTGCCCGACGTGCAGCAACGCGCCGAGATCCGCGCTCTGCTTTTCCGTGCCCGTGTTGGCGGTGACGAACGGAATGCTCTTTGCCTTCAGACGCGAGATCGAGCCTTTGAGCAGATCGTAATCGGCGATGGTCGTCACCACGCCGTCGTAGTTGCGCGCCGCAGCCTGATTCACGAGCTGAACCATGTCGGCGATATCGCCGCTCGGCGGATTGCGATAGTCGGTCTGCACGTTGAAATCTTCATCGGCCTGCTTGATGCCGTTTTTCACCGTGTTCCACCAAGCGTCCGAATCGGGCGCATGCGTGATGAAATCGAAGTGCGCGACGGGCCCGGCATGCGCGGCCGCGCACAACCCAATGCCCAGCACCGCTGCGGCGACACAGATCGCTTTCCTTGCCTTGCTGACGGATAATCTCATCGTTGTCTCCATGATGTTGTGATGTGCCGATGCCGCGCGTCGGCGGAATGCTTCGATCAGTCGGCGGCGAGACCGATGAACACGTTGCCGTCTTCCGTCTTCACGGGATGCGTGACGAGGTTCACGCACACGGGCGCGCCCTTCGCTGCACCCGTGGGGATATGAAAGCGCCCCATGTGCATCGGGCATTCGATCACCTCGCCGAACACGAATCCGTCGGCGAGCCGCGCCGTTTCGTGCGTGCAGAGACCCGCTGTCGCGTAGAAGCCGGTGGCCGTGTGATAGACGGCGTACAGCTTGCCTTCGTGCTCGAACTCCATGACGTCCTCTTCGTCGATGTCGTCGCATGCACAGACCTGATGCCATTGCAGAATGTTCATCGTGTGCTCCTGTGTGTTCGTGTGTATTCCGTTCAGGTTCAGCGTGGCTGGGCGACGAGCCGTTCGTCGCCGGATTGGGGCGTATTCGTTTCGAGTGTCTTGCCCGGCACGCGCGGCGTAATCATGAAACCGGGGTCGTGCCGCTGCATGCGCAGGAAGTGCAGAATCTCGCCCCACGCACTGAAGAGTCCGTCGTAAGCAGGCGGCAAATCCGCTTCGATCGCGCGGCGCAACTTCGGCAGCGCATGGAACGGCACGTTCGGAAACATGTGATGCTCGACGTGATAGTTCATGTTCCAGTAGAGCAATTGGAGAACGGGGTTCAGCCGGATGGTGCGCGTCGAGAAGCGATGGTCGAGTTCGTTTTCGCGCAGACCCGTGTGCTGCGTGATGGCCAGCAGCTCATGCAGCCACGCGCCATAAGCACGCGGCAACAGAAGGAACACGACGGGCAGCCAGCTATGCGCGGCGATCGACCACGCAATCACGGCGACATAGAGCGCGAGCACGATCCGCGAGTTTCGGCACATCGCGCGATATTCCGTCGGCGGCACGACGGCCTTCGCACTGCTCGACACGATGCCGAGGCTGTGCAGCACGATATTGCCGAGATGATGAATGCCGTGCGAAACGCGCAGAAAGTCCGTCGCGAGCTTCAGATAGTTCGGCGGCCGCTTGACGGCGATTTCGACATCGGCGGGCACAGTCGCCGTCAGATGCGTGTACGTGTGATGTTGCGCATGCGACCAGCGGCTATAGATCTGCTCGCGCCACGTCATGAAGCAGATCAGCCAGTGCACCGACGCGTTCAGCCACTCGCTGCGAAACGGCGTGCGATGGCGCAGTTCGTGTTCCATCGCCTCGGCGAAGGCATAGATCGTCCCGTACAGCAGGAATGCGGGCACGCACCACCACGTGCCGAGCGACAGCCAGGCCAGCACGCCGCTGCCCGCGACCAGCGCCAGAAAGCCGCCGAGGTAGAGGAGCGCATCGCGGTCGTTGCGCCGCGTGAGCTCCTTGAGCACCTTGCGATCGAGCGGGCATCTGTACCAGTCGTCCATCGTGATCGGCTTCGAGTTGTCTTGCTGGTCGGACATGCGGGGCTCCCAGTGCGCGCCTGGCGTTTGACCGGCTGTCGGTCCGCCGGGGCATTGATCATCGGTGAGTCGATTAAAGACTCATTATGAGCACACGTCAAAGTCATTTTTGCCTCATATTGAGCTACCAAGGGTAATCCATGAACCGCCCCAGCACGTTTCTCCGGTGTCTGCACAAACGCCTCAATATGAGGCAAAATCGAGTCCATGCAACATCTCGACCCGCAGCGCCAGGAGCCACGATGAAAAGCAAGCCGACGCTCAAGCAACTCATGGAGATCACGCAGCTGAGCCGCGCGACGATCGACCGTGCGCTCAACGACCGGCCCGGCGTGCATCCGCGCACGCGCCGCGCGGTCGAAGCCGCGCTGAAGCAACTGGGCACGGGTTCCGCGGCGAAAGCGGCCGGCCGCGCAACGCAGAACGCGTTCGAATTCCGCCTGCTCGCCCAGGCGGGCGACGCCTTCACCGACGAACTGATGCGCACGGCGGATGCGCTCTCAACGGAGTTCGACGCGCGCGGCGTGCGGCTCGAAGTGGTGCGATGCGTGGGCGCATCGGATGACGAAGTCGCGGCCCGTGTCCGCCAGGCGACGGCTGAAGTGGACGGCATCGGCATCATCTGCACGAATACGCCGACGACGTCGTCGGCCTTGCGCGAATGCAAGGCGGCGGGCAAGTCGGTCGTCACGCTGATCACCGACGTCGACGCCGACGCGCGTCACACCTACGTCGGCGTGAACAACCGCGCGGCCGGGCAAGCGGCCGCCTTTCTGATCGGACGTCATCTGCAGGCGCATCCCTCGCCCGATGTCGCGGTGATCGTGGCGACGTTTTCGTACACCTGTCACGAAGATCGCGAGATCGGCTTCCGTTCGCTATTGCGGCAGCGCTTTCCACATGTGAACCTGGTCGAGGTGATCAAGGGCGCGGACTCGGGCGCCGCGACTTACGAAGCGACCACGCATTTCCTGAAGGCGCATGGCAAGCTCGACGGCATCTACAACGTCGCGGGCGGCAATGAAGGGCTGGCGGCCGCGTTGCGCGAGCACGATCTCACGGGGCGCACGCTCTATGTGACGCACGAGGTCAACCGCATCACCGAACCGCTGCTGCGCTCCGACGCGATCGACTATCTGCTGACGCAGGACATGCCTTTGATGCTGCGCACCGTTGTCGATCATCTGAAGGCCGCACGCGAAGGCTCTCCCGTGCCTTCGCAGGCCATCATTCCGATCGAAACGTATTCGCGCTATTCGCTGTATTGAACCTGAACGGCATGCATTTTTTATAACTGCCGCTATCCGATGCACAGCGCGCCCTCCTCGCTGCCGAAGCCAAACTACAGCGCGACGACACGCGATACTTGACTCTGGCAACGACACGCGATGCTCGATCCGAATAGCGCTATATCGCGCGCTTGAGCGCCCGCCGCGCAAGCGTGTATAACCGTTGAAACAGCGCTTCGCATCTCTATGCATGCTGCATGGGAATGCCGCATGCGAGCACTCACGATGTTTCCCACGCACGCGCCACCGACGTCGAACGGAGCTTGCCCCACGATGAATGCCAGCCAGGACAGACAGATCGATACGACCGACACCGCCGCCCTGCTCAATCGCGAGCGCTCGACGAATGCGCGTTTGAGAAAGCTGATTGACGCGCATTCCAGAATCGCCGCCGCGAAGCTGGATCTCGACCGCTTCCTGTCGCTCGTCACCGACGCGCTGCTCGAACTGGTGCCCGCCGCGCATGCGTCCGTGGTCGAATGGGTCGATGGCGAGGACATGGTATATCGCGCGTGCAGCGGCACCATCGCGCATCATGTCGGCTTGCGCCTCAAGCGCGACGGCAGTCTGTCGGGACTGTGCTCGGTTGAAAAGCATCTGCTGTACAGCGTCGATACGGCGAACGATACGCGCGTCGATGCGGCCGCATGCAGGCGCGTGGGCGCGACGTCGATGATCGTCGCCCCGCTGCTCTATCAGTCCGAAGTGGCAGGCGTGGTGAAGCTGATGGCGGGCAGCCCCGGCGCATTTTCGAACGAGGACATCGAGACGCTCGAACGCATCACGTCGCTCGTCGCGTCGGGCATGGCGCATCAGCGCGTGTTCGCGGAGAACCGCGCGCTGATCGAGCAGAACACCATCACCATCGCGCGGCTGCGCACCGAGATCAGCCTGCGCGAAGCTGCGGACAGCAAGCTCGAAGCGTCGCTGCGCCGCCGCCGTCTGGTGCTCGACACGACGCACGATGCGTTCGTGTGCACCGACGCGGACGGCATCATCATCGAATGGAACGATGCCGCGACGCGCACCTTCGGCTACGCGCGCGATGCCGTGATGGGACGGCCGATGCTGGACGTGTTGGTCCCCGCGCGCTGCAAGGCGCGCTATGCCGAACTCGACGTGTTCAGGATCACGCCGGAACCGAACGCCGATGTGCCCTCCAACCGCAGCCGCACGGAACTGATCGCGCAGCGCATCGACGGCAACGAGTTTCCTGCGGAACTGTCCGTGTGCCCCGTGCACTTCGACGGACACATCGAACTCGCCTACTTCATACGCGACGTGACCGAGCGCTTCAGCGCACGAGAACTCGACAAGCGCTTTCGCGTGCTCGTCGACGCGATCAAGGACTATGCGATCACGATGCTCGACCCGCACGGCCACATCACCACGTGGAGCGCGGGATCGACCCAGGTGATGGGCTACGCGCCAGACGAAGTGCTCGGCCAGTCGGCCGCGCTCTTCTACACGCCTGAAGACGTCGCAGTGGGCAGGCCGAAACGCGATCTCGAACTCGCCGCGCGCGAAGGCCGCATCGAAACGGAAGAGTGGCGCGTGCGCAAGAACGGCACGATCTTCTGGGCGAACATCATCACGACCGCGCTGCGCGATCCGAACGGCGCGCTGCAGGGCTTTGCGAAGATCACGCGCGACATGTCGCGGCGCCGGCGTCTCGAAGAACTCGAAGCATCGAGCCAGCGCATGAGCCAGTTCCTCGCGCTGCTCGGACACGAACTGCGCAATCCGCTCGCACCGCTGCGCAACGCCGTCAGCATGCTGCAGCTGAAGTCCGCCGATCACGATACCTTCGTGCCCGAGCATGAGCTGATCGACCGGCAACTGTCGCATCTCACGCGGCTCGTCGACGATCTGCTCGACGCCGGACGCGTGACGCTCGGGCGCGTGCAGATCGAGCCGAAGCCCGTGTCGATGCAGGCCATCGCGCAACTGAGCATCGAAGGCAGCGCGCCGCTTCTGGCGGCGCGCGATCAGACGCTCGACGTGGTGATGCCCGACACGCCGATGTATATCGAAGGCGATCTCACGCGCATGGTGCAGGTCGTGCAGAATCTGCTGAACAACGCGTCGAAATTCAGTCCGCCGGGCGCATCGATCGGCTTGCAGGTGTTTCGTTCAGGGCGGCTGCTGGCGATACGCATCCACGATACAGGGCGCGGCATCGACCCCGATGCGATCGACGCGATCTTCAACCTGTTCGTGCAGGAAACGCCGACGGAAGAACAGGCCGACAAGAGCGGGCTCGGGATCGGGCTGACGCTCGCACGCGCAATCGTCGATCTGCATGGCGGCCACATCGACGCGCATAGCGAAGGACGCGGCAAAGGCAGCGTGTTCACCGTGTGGCTGCCGGAATGCAGCCACGCGATCGCCGACGAAGGCCCGCACGACGAAGCGCCCGCGCCCGCGCAGCCTGTCGATCTGAAAGTGATGGTCGTCGACGACAACATCGATTCCGCCGACAGCATGGCGACGCTCGTGCAGGTGCTCGGCCACGAAGCGCACGCTGTGTACGACGGGGCGGCCGCGATCGAACTCGCTCACACGTTGCAGCCGCATCTCGTGTTGCTCGATCTGTCGATGCCGAAGATGACAGGCTTCGACGCGTTGCCGCATATCCGCAAGGCGCTCGCGGCGCCGGGCGCCGTGATCGCCGCGATGACCGGGCTCGGCACCAGCGAAGACCGCGCGCGGACGGAAGCCGCGGGGTTCGACCTGCACTTGACCAAGCCCGTCGACCTGCCCGATCTGGAAGGCGTGTTGCAGATCGCCGTCGCACACGTGCGCGACTAGCCGTACGCGGGCGCCCTCGCCGCTCGCTTACCGATTCTTCCGAACGCTCAAGAAGCGCACTCCACGGACGTTACCGAAGACAGTACTTTCAAGCGAGGATCGAACGTGGAAACAGTCAACCCTGAACTCATTGCGCGGCTCGTGAGGATCAACCCTGTCGTCATCGTCAACGGCGAGACGTCGCGCTCGCTGCGCTATCACGGCAAGCGCAATGTGCGCGCGCTGATGGGCTTTCTCGGCATGTATCGCGACATGCGCGCGCTCGTCTACAGCCATTCGGCAAGCGGCCGTCAGATGTGGCTCGACGTGCAGACCGGCCGCGAGTCGCAATTGCCCGTGCTGCTGCCTAACTGACTGACGGCGTGACTGACGGCGGCGAAGCTGCCGCCAGTCCCATTGCTGGTTCTGCTCAGCTCGCGGCACCGGGTTCCCGCGCTGAACATCCGCGCAGAGCGCCTGCCGTCTGCATCTGCCCAACCCGCCGTAACGCTATGCTGACGAAGATGAGGGCGCTAGCCGCCATCTCGACCCGCCCGAACCGCTCGCCGGCAACCCAGCCAATCAACAGTGCGACGACAGGCGCAAGATAGTTCGCCGGCGGCAGGAAACGGCGAACGTAGATGTATGAAAGGCCCAGGATCATCGAGCTTGCGACCAGCCAGCAGTCACCGGCCAGATCGATCGTGCCGTCCGCCGCTGCCCACGGGCGAGCAATCAGAACGATTCCGGCGAAGCCGACGGCAACACCCACAATACGTCTAACCAGGGAAGTTACTGAGTTAGACGGCTCGAACGGCGACGAAATCCGGCGCCGGCCAGCCTGCTGGCGACGCATAACTTAATGTAATAGCGCCACGAAAATAAAGCGCATTGACGCTGTTTTCCACGCCACCAATACTCAAGCCACAACACAGGCGGGCGTATCGTGCGAAGGCACTATCAGAAGAACGAGCCAGGCAACGGCGTCCCGACTTCAGGTTGAATCCGCGATTATGACAATGCACGTTGCGCAGTTTCGCGCGGCTTCGCAGCCGGGTAGGCGCAAGGCGTTTCAAGAGATTTGATTCCATGAACTCGGTAGAAAGAATGTTCGACCCTGCGCCGGAAGCCGAAGACAGACTGTCCAACGTCAGCACCTGGGAAAGCGGCGGCCGGCTCTGGCCGAGCAGCGAGCAGCAGAGCTTGACGTGTTGCCGCGTCGTCGACGAAACGCACGACGTCAAGACGTTTGAATTCCGCGTGGGCGACGGCTCGCCAGTCCGCTTCGAACCCGGTCAATTCATGACCGTGCAGGCGGATGTGCAAGGTCAAGCTGTCGAGCGCTGCTACACCATTTCTTCGCCCCCGACGCGCCCGTTTCTGCTGTCCATCACCGTCAAACGTGTGCCGGGCGGCACCATGTCCAACTGGCTTCACGACAACATGAAGGTCGGAGCCGGGTTGCGCGCGTATGGTCCGTCGGGCAGCTTTACAGCGACGGCGGCTCCCGCGAAGAAATCGCTCTACCTGTCCGCGGGTTCAGGCGTGACGCCGCTGATGTCGATGACACGTGCAAGCATCGACCTCGGCCTCGATCGCGACATCGTGTTCGTTCACAGCGCGAGAACGCCCGCCGATATCGTCTTCCGCAAAGAACTGGAGCGGCTCACGCAACTTTCACCGCGCCTTCGCACATTCTTCCTTTGCGAAGGCATCGGCGATGAAGAAGGCTGGCCCGCGCCCACAGGTCGACTCAGTCTCGAACTCCTGTCCGGATGGGTGCCTGACTATATCGAACGCGAAGTATTCACATGCGGCCCCGCCGGCTACATGAGCGCAGTGCGCGCACTGCTTCATCAAGGTGGACATGCGCCCGATCGTTATCACCAGGAAAGCTTCGACTTCGCCGCCGGCTCGGTGCCGGAGGCGCCCGCTGCACCGGAGAACGCCGCCACTCAGGAGACCTTCACCGTGAAGCTCTCGCGCTCTTCGAAGACGTTCACGATGAACGCCTCGGAGACTGTGCTCTCGGCAGCCAGAAAAGCCGGCGTCGCGATCCCGTCGTCTTGCAGCCAGGGCATTTGCGGAACCTGCAAGACCAAAGTGCTTGAAGGCACCGTCGACATGAATCACAAAGGCGGCATCCGGGAGAGAGAGGTTCAGAAGGGACTTCGCCTGCTCTGCTGCAGCCGGCCGACATCGGACCTTGTGCTGGAACTCTGAAACGCAGGCGCGGCTTCCGGTCAACCGGACCGCGATGGAACGCATGCTCCGGCGCCAACTTGCGCCCGAGCATGCCAGCCCGTTTCACTTCGTAGAACCCCACACAACAACGCCCCGGAGCGATAGAAATGGCCGACGTACAGCTGTTTGATGCAGATTGCGCAGTCGAGCTTGGTGGAAGAGAACGGATCGTGCGGGACGTGAGGGCGTATCGACTCGCTTGTGTGCAAGAGCAACTGCGCAAACACAAATGTCCCGCAATTCTGCTGTATGACCCGGTGAACATCCGCTATGCGACCGACACCTCGAACATGCAGGTCTGGGCCGGCCGCAATCCTGCGCGATATGTGATGGTTTTCGCCGACGGTCGTATCGTCGCGTGGGAGTTCCACAGCAGCGAACACGTATGGGACGGATTGAATCTCGACGTCGAACTTCGTGGCGCCGTCAGTTGGACTTTCTTCAATGCCGGCCATGAAGCCGAGCGGCGCGCTGAAACATGGGGCGCGGAGATCGTCGACGTGTTCCGCCAGCATGCGCCCGGCGATCGCCTGCTGGCGGTCGACCGGCTCGACCCGTTCGGTACGGCGTACCTGGAAAAGCACGGCATCGCGTTGCTGGACGGACAGGCCTTGATGGAGACCGCTCGGCTCATCAAGTCGTCCGGTGAACTCGTGTTGATCGGCGAGTCGTTGCGCACGGCCGAAAAAGGCATCGAGCGCATGCGGCGCGAACTGCGTCCTGGCGTGACCGAGAACGACATCTGGGCCAACCTGCATTACGAAAACATCCGCAACGGCGGCGAGTGGATCGAAACGCGGCTGCTCGCGTCTGGAGACCGGACGAATCCGTGGATGCACGAATGCTCTTCACGCGTGCTGCAAGACGGCGACCTGCTGGCATTCGATACCGACATGGTCGGGCCCAACGGCTATTGTTCGGACATCTCGCGCACATGGCTCGTCGGTGACGGCCGCCCGTCGGATGAGCAGCGCAAGCTGTACGAGCTGGCCTACTCGCAGGTCCATTTCAACATGGACCTCCTGCGTCCCGGCATGACGTTCCGCGAGTTCTCGGAAAAGGCATGGAAGATCCCGGAACCGTTCATCAAAAACAGATACTGCTGCCTGGCTCACGGCATCGGCATGGTCGACGAATATCCGTCCATCGCGCACCAGGTCGATTGGGGCAGCGCAGGTTACGACGGCATGTTCGAAGCGGGCATGACCGTGTGCGTCGAAAGCTACATCGGCGCAGAGGGCGGCACGCAGGGCGTCAAGCTCGAGCAACAGGTCGTTCTCACGGAGAGCGGTTGTGTGTCGCTGACAGATTGTAGTTTCGAATCCGACTGGCTGTGAGTGACAGCGCGAAAGATCACCTTCCAGTCTTTGCATAACATCAGGAGACAGCATGTCAGGCAATCGTGGAGTGGTTTATGTGGCCCCCGGGAAAGTCGAAGTGCGCAGCATCGCCTTTCCCGAACTGGTCGACCCGTCGGGTCGCAAAGCGAATCACGGCGTCATCCTTAGAGTGGTCGCGACGAACATTTGCGGCTCCGACCAGCACATGGTGCGCGGCCGAACGACGGCGCCGGCCGGACTCGTCCTCGGTCACGAAATCACCGGCGAAGTAATCGAAGTCGGCTCGGACGTCCTCACGCTGAAGAAAGGCGACCTCGTGTCGGTTCCGTTCAACGTGGCGTGCGGCCGGTGCCCCATGTGCAAGGCGCAAAACACCGGCGTCTGTCTCAACGTGAATCCCGCGCGTGCAGGCGGCGCCTATGGCTATGTCGACATGGGCGGCTGGATCGGCGGTCAGGCCGAGTACGTGATGGTGCCGTACGCGGACTTCAATCTGTTGAAGTTTCCGGATCGCGACCGCGCGATGGAGAAGATACGCGATCTCACCTGTCTGTCGGACATTCTGCCGACCGGCTATCACGGTGCCGTCACTGCGGGAGTCGGGCCCGGTTCGACCGTCTATGTCGCTGGCGCAGGTCCCGTCGGCCTGGCGGCTGCGGCATCCGCGAGACTGCTCGGGGCGGCCGTCACCATTGTCGGCGACCTGAATCCGGTGCGGCTCGAGCATGCTCGTCGGGTCGGATTCGAAACGGTCGATCTCTCAGAAGATGCCTCGCTCGCCGAACAGATTGCCGATCTGCTCGGCGAAGCGGAAGTGGACTGCGCGATCGACTGTGTCGGCTTCGAAGCGCGCGGTCATGGTCACTCCGGTTCGCAGGTCGAGGCCCCGGCCACCGTCCTGAACTCGCTGATGGAAATCACGCGGGCCGCCGGCAAGATCGGCATTCCGGGCCTCTATGTGACCGACGACCCCGGCGCGACCGATGCCGCCGCAAAGCACGGCAGCCTCTCAGTGCGCTTCGGCCTTGGCTGGGCGAAGTCGCACTCGTTCTTCACCGGTCAAACGCCCGTGATGAAATACAACAAGAATCTGATGCAGGCTATTCTGTGGGACCGGCTGAACATCGCCGAAGTCGTCAACGTAACCGTCATCGAACTCAACCAGGCGCCCAGCGGCTACGCGGAATTCGATTCGGGCGTACCCAAGAAGTTTGTCATCGATCCGCACGGCAGTCTGAAAGCGGCGGCCTGACACAAGTTGCCGTAGCGACGAGAAAAGTTGCTTGCGTGTCTCCGAGGTGAGCTTTGCGGCCGGTCGAAAGACCGGCTTCTTTTTAGAGCGCACGACATGACTAATCGCCCCGAACACATTCAGACCTTCATTCGAATCACGGAGAGTCTCTTCCAGTCCGAAAAGCTCCCTTCAACTGGGAGGCAGGTCGCGTCCCGAGTCTTCGAGCGGCTTCGTACCCCGTCGGATGACGGCAAGCGACACAGCGCCCGCTATCCCGCATGCGACTGGATCGACGCGGCGCTGGCACCCGTCCTGGACGAGCCGACTCAAATCGGCGCAGCCGCACGTGCAATCAAATCGCTCGAGCCGGTCTTGGGGTGGTCGCGCCGGACGTCTGGCTTACACGGCAGTGAAAACTATGTCGAGGGACACGTGCACGGCATGATTTGCGGGCCAGGCGGCGCGGAAAGCCGCTACGACGTGCAACTCGGATTCTCGGTGATGGTTCCCAACGTCAGATACCCGGACCATAGCCATCCGCCGGAAGAGGCGTACGTGCTATTCACTGCCGGGGAGTTCCGTCAGAAAGACGGCGACTGGTTCGACCCTGGCATTGGCGGCGGCATACACAATCCGCCCGGCAGCCCGCACGCGATGCGATCCGGCCCGGCGCCTTTCCTCGCCATCTGGTGCCTTCTGGTTTGAGCGAGACGCGCGGCAAACCCGGCGCTAAACCGAAGCGAACACCACAGCGCCCTTGTTGCCGACCTGAGTGAACGTTCGCACGAACCGGTAGGCGCCGCCGTTGACAGTCAGTTCGTTGAATCCGGACTGCGTCGACGCCAGAATGGCATCGGCGAGTTCATTCTGAATCGAGCCACATTTTTTCAGCTCGTCGTCCGACGCGCTGACGTCCCCGAGATACAGAGAACTGGTCCCGCTCTGACTTCTGACCATCACGAGATGTCCGCCTTTATCCAAGGCGAGTTCCAGGTATTCCGACAAAGTCGCCATCGCTTCGATGTTCGACACGGCACGGCGTTCAGACGTTGAGCCCATGTAGCCCCCGATAATTTTTCCCACTGACAGCCATCGTACGCCAGATGGCTGCCCGCCACACCTGTGAGATGTCCGTGCGTTCGAACGAAAACGATTAACTTCATAAACGCAAATCCGACCACCCACGGCACGCATATCCGGCATACATAGGCGAAAACACGTACTAGCCAAGCAGCCTCAAACCTTCTATTCTTAGAAAAACGTTTTCCAAACGTGACGGAAACATGCAAGCGCGCCGCCAGCCGGGCGCGACGCATCCCCGCCCCGGCGCTCGTCGCCGGCCATGAAAAGACCGCGGCGCGACGAGCGATGCCGCGAACGGAGACTTACATGCAATCTGCCGTCGTCGGCGTCGTACGCGCCGCCAGCCGCTTCCGCTGGACCGTCTGTGCGCTGCTTTTCTTCGCGACCGTCATCAACTACATGGACCGGCAGATCCTCGGTCTGCTCGCGCCGCTGCTCCAGCATGAGATCGGCTGGACGCAGGTGCAGTACGGCCGCATCGTGATCGCGTTCTCCGCGTTCTATGCAATCGGCCTGCTGTGCTTCGGACGCATCGTCGACTGGCTCGGCACGCGGATTTCATACGCGGGCGCGATGCTCATCTGGAGCATCGCCGCGATGCTGCACGCGGCCGTCGGCTCGGTGATGGGCTTCGCGGCCGTGCGCGCGCTGCTCGGCATCGGCGAAGGCGGCAACTTCCCCGCTGCCATCAAGACCACGGCCGAATGGTTCCCGCGCCGCGAGCGCGCGCTCGCGACGGGCATCTTCAACTCCGGCGCCAACATCGGCGCGGTGTTCGCACCCGCGATCATTCCGGCGATTGCCGTGATGTACGGGTGGCGCGCGGCGTTCGTCATCATCGGCGCGATCGGCATCGTGTGGCTGGCCGTGTGGCTCGCGGTCTATCGCCCCGCTGACCGCAGCGCGCAAGACGAAGCGTTCGACGAACCGCGCGACGAAGTCGAAGCGCTCGACGCCCGCCACGCCAACGCCCGCGCGCCGGGCTGGGGCGAACTGATCAAGAAGCGCGAGACGTGGGCGTTCCTGATCGGCAAGTTTCTGACCGACCCGGTCTGGTGGTTCTACCTGTTCTGGCTGCCGAAGTGGCTCAACGAATCGCGCGGCATGGACATGCAGCACATCGGCTTGCCGCTCGTCATCATCTACGCGATCACGACGGTCGGCAGCATCGGCGGCGGCTGGATTTCGTCGACGCTGCTGCGCAAGGGCTGGACCGTGAACGCTGCGCGCAAGACAGCGATGCTGATCTGCGCGTGCTGCGTGCTGCCCATCGCGTTCGTGTCGCAAGCGGAAAACCTGTGGGTCGCCGTCGGCATCGTCGGCCTTGCAGCGGCTGCGCACCAGGGCTGGTCGGCGAATCTGTTCACCACGGCATCCGACCTCTTCCCGCGCCGCGCACTCGGCGCTGTAGTGGGCATCGGCGGGATGGCGGGCTCGATCGGCGGCGTGCTGTTCTCCGAAGTGATCGGCCAGGTGCTGCAACGCACGGGACACTACTGGGTGCTGTTCGCGATCGGCGCACTCGCCTATCTGCTCGCGCTCGCGATCATGCACGTGCTGACGCCGCGCATGGCGCCCGCGAAGCTCGATGCGTAATCAGGCATCGCGCGCCGCCTCGCGCGGCGCGCTCTCCGAAGTACAGAGCATGAGCGAGGCTTCAGCCGCAGGCAGCCGTCGATTCGCGCACGATCAGCCGCGGCTCGAACATCGAATGCTCGGCCTCGCCGTGGCCCGCCAGTGCGTCGATGAGCTTCTGCATCGCCAGTTCGCCCATCTTCTCGCTCTGGATATCGACGGTAGTCAAGGCAGGCGCGGCGTACTCGCCATACGGCACGTTGTCGACGCCCGTCACGGAAACGTCGCGCGGCAGCTTGAAGCCGAGCGATGCCGCTTCTTTCATGAAGCCGAGCGCGATCAGGTCGTTGTAGCAGATCACCGCCTGCGGCCGCTGCGGCCCGAGCATCACGCGCGAACAGGCCTGCTCGCCGGCTTGCGCGGTCGGCGCGTGGGCATCGTGCACGTCGAGCGCGAGGCCCACTTCGTCGAGACATTCGCGCACGCCGCGAATACGCTCGTCGTTGATGCGCGCCTGGCCGAAGCCGAGATAAGCGATATGCCGGTGTCCGAGATTCAGCAGATGACGCGCGAGCATGTACGTCGCGAGCCGGTTGTCGATGCCGACGCTCGGAATCGGCAGGCCCGGACTGCGCCGCAACAGCACGAGCGGCTTGTTGAGGTCGAGCATCCACTGCGATTCTTCGTCGGGCATGCGCGAGCTGATGATGAGGCCGTCGACGCGCTGCGCGAGCGCCTCGATCAGCGAACGCTCGCGCGCCTGGTTCTCTTCCGTATCGACGAGCAGCAGCGTGTAGTCGTGCTGAAGTGCAACGCGATTCGCGCCCTTCACGACGTTCGTGAAGTGCGGATTGCTGATGTCGAGAATCGCCAGCCCGATGGTGCGCGTGCGGCCCGTGATCATCGAGCGCGCGAGCGGGTTCGAACGATAGCCGAGCCGCTCGATCGCCTCCTTGAGCCGCGCTTCGACGGCAGGAGAAAAGCGCTGCGCGCCGTTGATGTATTTGGACACCGTGGCGACGGACACGCCCGCCGCGACGGCCACGTCGCGAATCGTCGGGGAAACTTTTTTCATCCGGAGGGTAACGTTTTCGTTTGCCTTGCACGATTGTCGCAGAAAATGCGTCGAGCGAAAGCATTGCAATAGTACGAGACCGCTTTACCAGTCGAATTGAACCCCGGCAATTGACGCGTTCCCCGCCTCACCTTTATAGTTGGAAAACGTTTTCCTGAATTTATCGAAGGATCATCCATGAACGAGACATCTTCCGTGCCGCGCAAGCCGTTCCGCCGTCTTCTGCTGACGGGCGCGGGCGGCAATCTGGGCCGCCAGCTGCGCGACGCGCTGGCCGCATGGGCCGACATCGTGCGCGTGAGCGACATCGTCGCCGTGAGCGCGGCGGCTGCGCACGAAGAAGCAAGCGTCGTCGATCTGGCGGACCGCGAGGCCGTGATGCACATGGTCGAAGGCGTGGACGCGATCGTGCATCTGGGCGGCATTTCGATCGACGCACCGTTCGACGATCTGATCGAAGCGAACATTCGCGGCACGTACAACCTGTACGAAGCCGCGCGCAAGCATGGCGTGAAGCGCGTCGTGTTCGCCAGCTCGAATCACGCGATCGGCTTTCATCCCGTCACGGAAGTGCTCGACACGGATGCGCCCCAGCGTCCCGACAGCCTGTACGGGGTGACGAAGTGCTTCGGCGAGTCGCTGTCGCGCTACTACTTCGATCGCTTCGGCATCGAGACGGTGTGTCTGCGAATTGGTTCGTCGTTCGAAGAACCGAAGAATCCGCGCATGCTCGTCACGTATCTGAGCTATCGCGACTTCATCGAACTGGTGCGCTGCTCGCTGTTCACGAACCGTGTCGGCCATGCTGTGGTTTATGGCGCGTCGGACAATCCCGTCAAGTGGTGGGACAACACGAAAGCGGGCTTTCTCGGCTTCCGTCCGCGCGACAGCTCGGTGCAGTTCGCGGAACGCTTCCCCGTCACCGCGCCGACGCCCGAATACGATGATCCGGCGCAACGCTTCCAGGGCGGCGCATTCGTGCTCGGCGAACCGATGGAACGCAAGGCCTGAAGCACTTTCGGGCAGATAGAGGGTGCCGCGCAAGGCGGCATTCGGCAGTCAAATGGGCGCGCGGTGCAGGCACGGATCTGCATCGCGCGTCAACCTCGGATCGGCTGGTCTGATTTATTTTTCGCAGCCGCAATGCATTGCAGGTGAAGTTTCGCAGCGTGTACCATGTCACCAGGGCAAAACCCTTGGAGGATGATCATGGACAGGCATGCAGTGCATTACAGGCGCCACGTCATCATCCCACTTGCGTCCGTGGGCGCTCGCGGATACGCGGCCAGCGTGTTCGTCACCGGCCCGAGCGGGCGGCGTAAAGCCTTTGGCATCCTCGGTTACTTTTCTTCCGAGGAAGAGGCGATCGAGTACGCGACGTCATGCGCAAAAGCCCGCATCGAGGGCAATCTGATGCCGGGTTTGCCGCGCAAGCTCAGTGCGATGCGGCACTGGTTCCTGCGCCACGGCATCCGCCGTCAAAACGGGTTGTCCGCAGCCAATCCCTGGGATTGATCGGACAATTTATCGTGCAATTAGCGCGTCATTTTTGACGCGCGTTCTCGACACGCAAACTAAACCGAAGCGTCCGACAATCAGAGAAGCTTCGACACGCCGCGTTGCATATGCATGGCACGCGTGGCGTTCATCGCCGCCCTGGCCCGCGTCGGGGACTCGATTCTCTGGCTGTCGTCCGCCTGTTTTCCACCTTTCAGGCCTGCCAATTGCTGGTTTTTGTCTGAATAAAAGACGCGAGCAATCGCTTAAACTGGCCGGCTCACGTCATTCGAAACACTGTCAGTACGTATGATGACCACCCGAAAGATATTGATGATTCTCGCCGGGCTCGTGCTCGGCGCGGCATTGACCACCTACCTCATGGTGCTTCAGGCGGATCGCCGCGCAACGGCCGAAGCCACAGCAGGCATGGATGAGACCGCGAGCCCTTCCGCCGCCGATTCGCGCGTCAGCGAAAATCATGTGACGGAAGGCAGCATCGGCTCGTCAACGCCGCCGCGCCCGCCCACGAAGAATGCAGCCGTCGCGCCGCAGCCGGTCATGCCTGCGCCCGTTCCGGCACCTGCACCGATGGCTGCCGCACCGGCAGCGCCCGCTCCGGCACCTGCGCCGAGCACCGCTATTACGGAGCAGGCACAACCGCAGCCGCAACCAGCGCCCGCGCCGTCGGCGGCCGTCGCTTCCGTGAACGTACCCAACGCAGCCACTCCGAAGGTCGTGCCGGCGCTGCGCGCGCAGCGTGGCCGCGACAACCTGGATCGCCGCTACTCGTCTCAGGGCGCGACACCGGAAACGGAAGAACTCGTGCGCCAGTCGTCCAAGCTCGATCCCTTGCTTCCGCCGCCCGCTTCGGCCGCGCCACCTAGCCTCAACAGCGCGAACATGGATCAGCACAACACGTATCGCGGTTCGTACCACTCCGGCGCTACGCAGACGGATCAGCTCGTGCACGATTCGGCCAAGCTCGATCCTTCGCTGCCGCCGCCCGATATGGCCGCAGTACGCGCCGCGACGGAGAAGCAGCAACGCAGCACGACGAAGCCCGTTACGAATACGAACACGAATCCCGTTGCCGCCGCGCTGACCGACCAGCTCGTGCGCGACTCGGCCAAGCTCGATCCGTCGCTTCCGCCGCCGAAGTAACCGGCTTCAAAACGGCAGCGCAGAAAGCCGTCGATTTCAAATCACAACAGCGCCGTTGCATTCGCAGCGGCGCTGTTGTTTTTTGTTTCGTCAGATCAATGACGATTCGTCTCCTTCACACCCTCATCAAACCGGAAAGTCAGTGGATTGCGACAACGCTTTCCACGTCTCCGTTTCCGTCGTCACGAACGCGTTCTTTTCGGCAATCGCCTTCAACGTGTCGGTGCCGAGCGGCAAACGCAGCGGCGGCGTTTGCGCATCGACGAGCGTCACCATCGCCGTCGCGAGCTTGTCCGGATCGCCCGGCTGGTTGTGGTTCATGCCGACCGCAAAGCGGCGCACCTTGCCCGACGTATCGTCGTAGTCGTCGATGATTTCCTTGCCGACGACCAGCGACGACGCATCCAGGAAGTCCGTGCGGAAATAGCCCGGTTCGACGACGGTCGCGTGAATGCCGAGCGGCTTCAACTCCGCGTGCAGCGATTCCGTGATGCCTTCGACGGCGAACTTCGTCGAGCTGTACACGCCGAAGCCCGCACCCGCGCGGTAACCGCCGATCGACGACATGTTGATCACATGCCCCGAGCGCTGCTTGCGCATGACGGGCAACACGGCGCGCGTCACATTCAGCAGACCAAAGACGTTGGTGTCGTACATGCGGCGCACGTCGGCATCGCTCGATTCCTCGACGGCCGCCAGCAGACCGAACCCCGCGTTGTTGATCAGCACATCGATCCGGCCGAACTTCTCGACAGCAGCTTCGACGGCCGCTTTCGCTTGCGCCTCGTCGGTCACGTCGAGCGCGACGGGCAACAAAGCAGGCGACTCGCCCAGCCGCTCGACGATCGCGGCTGCGTTGCGGCCCGCGGCGACGACGGCGTTGCCGTCGGCCAGCGCCGCCTTCGCGATCAGCGCGCCCAGACCGCGCGATGCGCCCGTGATGAACCAGACGCGCTTGAACTGCTGTTTCGTGACGTTGCTCATTTGCTGCTCCTACGTTCGTGGTGAAAGTGAAACGAAGAATAGGACGTCCGATTCGCATAAACTAGCCATCTATTACTGGAGTGATAATCAACTTTAATTTGCTAATCGGAGAACGCAGATGAACGAGGTCCGCGCCATCTCGATCTTTGTCCGCGCGGCGACGCTCGGCAATCTGCGCAAGGCCGCCGTCGATCAGGGCATTTCCCCGCAGGCCGCCAGCCATGCGGTGATGCAGCTCGAAAAGTCGCTCGGGGTGCGCCTGTTTCACCGGACCACGCGCAAGCTGAGCCTGACGGAAGAAGGCGAGCGCCTGCTGCAAAGCGTGGAGCCCGCGCTGGCGACGCTGTCGTCGGCTATCGACGACGCTCGTCGCGCGAAAGACGAAGTCGCCGGCCCATTGCGCGTGAGCGCGCCGATGGCGCTCGGACGCGCCGTGCTGTGGCCGGCCGTTCTCGAATTCGCGGCGCTTTATCCCGACGTGCAGCTAGACGTGCGTTTCGACGATCACTTCACAGATCTCGTCAGCGACCGCGCGGACGTGGGTTTTCGCGGCGGTTCACCGCCTTCGGGCGGCGCAATTGCGCGGCGGCTGCTGCCCATTCAATTGATCGTGTGCGCGTCGCCCTCTTATATCGAACGACACGGCAAACCGATGTCCGTCGACGAACTCGACGCGCATCGCTGCACCGGCTATCGACGCGCGAACACAGGCAAGCTGGCGCCGTGGGAATTTCTGATCGGCAATGAAATCGTCTATCGCGACGTGGCGGCGACGCTGTGTGCGAACGATATCGATGCGGAGACGGCGGCCGTGCTGGCGGGTTTGGCGATTGGTCAACTCGGAAGTTTTTCGGCCGTCGAGCACATACGCAGCGGCCGGCTCGTGCCGTTGCTCACGCAACACGTGACGCAGCGCGAATCGATCTACATCTACTACCGACATCGCACCGAGCAGCCGCTGCGTGTGCGGACCTTCATCGACTTCATGATCGAGCGGCTCGCGGATAACCGGAACTACTTTCTCGATTCCGCCGAACTGCGCGCGTAGGGCAAAAACAGTCGCGCGCTTCCACGCAGACGGCGGGAAGCGCGCGACACGTTACGGCTCAGCCCATGCGCCTCACTGCGTCTTGCTACGCGGCTTCAGCTTGCCCTGATAACGCAGGATCGGACGAACCGTCTCGACCTGCGGCGCGACCAGCAACTGACGACGCGCCATTGCACTCACAGGCGGCGTGATCGAGCCGATCGTCGTGGCACGCGACGGATCGGCGAGGCCCGAATTCACGAGCATCTTCGCTTCCATCTGCAGGTTGGTCAGCAGCACGGGATCCGTCAACGCGCTGCTTTGCGCGAGCAACTGACTCCACGCGTTGTCGCCGTAGTTCGTCACGTAGTAGTCGAGTCCGCTCGGGTCCGCGACGACGGCCGAGCAGCCGTTGACCCGCACCTGCGTCTGCGTGTCCGACAGCGCGACCGTCTTGCGCCGCGCGAGACCTTCGCCGTATGCGAGTGTCAACGGAATCGTCCATTGAATGCCCGGATACAGGTTCTGGTTCGGATACGGCGACTGCTTGAGCGTGACGACCGTCTGGTTGCTGGTCAGATCGCACTGCGTATCGAGCGACACGAGCGGCACGCCCGTTTGCCGCACGAAGCTGTCGCCGATCGCGACCATCGGCTCGCCGCTCACTTTCGCGAGTTCGTCCCACAGACGCTTCGGCGTCGAATTGCCGAGCGCGTAGTCGGCCAGATATGACTGCAGACCCTTGCGCATCACGCCGTCGCCGAGATAGTTCTCGAGCATCTTCAGCACGATGCCGCCCTTGTCGTACGTGAACGGGCTGGCGCTCAACACGAAGTCGTTCGACGCCCAGTCGTTGAAGTTCGGCTGCACCGGGAACGAGGTGTTTCGCAGATCGCGCGACATCACCGCGTACTTGGTCTTCACTTCGTCGACCCAGCTGAAGCGATCGGGGAAGAACAGGATCTTCGTTCTGTTCTCGAAGTACGTCGCAAACGATTCGTTCATCCACACGTCGTCCCACCAGTCGAGCGTCACGAGATCGCCGAACCACTGGTGCGCGGCTTCATGCGTGAGCACCGTCACGCCATAGTCGGACATCGACGTGCCGGGCGGCGGAAGGATGTCGTCGGCGAATTCGAGAATGGCGCCCCAGTTCTCCATCCCACCGAAGTTCAGATCCTTCTGCTCCTTGAACGCGTCGTTGGCGGCGATCGTGTCGAACTTCGTCAGCGGCAGCGGGATGCCCGTGTAGCGATAGTAGTAATCGAGCGCCTGCTTGGTCTGCTGCATCGCGGGCACGGCCCAGTCGCGCATGCCGGGCGGCGTGAAGATCCGCAGATGCAGATTCTTGCCGTCCTTCAGCGG
The DNA here is from genome assembly GCF_017104565.1 of Paraburkholderia sp. Tr-20389. Classification (GTDB taxonomy): domain Bacteria; phylum Pseudomonadota; class Gammaproteobacteria; order Burkholderiales; family Burkholderiaceae; genus Paraburkholderia. Next base: position 768,066 of record NZ_JAAGPD010000001.1, read on the forward strand.
ACTCACGAAGTCGTCTTCAAGCGTATCGAACATGCCGCCGCCAAAGAACAGCAGATACTGCGGCATCGGCGGCGTCTTCTCGAACGTCACGCGCTTGTAGCCGCTGTCCACGTTGACGGACGGCCCCTCCGCGGCATTCGACACGACGCGCCAGTTCTGCGGCACTTCCGCCGACACTTCATACGTCATGCGGAACGCCGGCTCGTCCCAGCCTGGAAACCATTGGCGCGCGAGATTGGTTTCGCCTTGCGTGAGGATCGCACCGCTCGTCGTGCCGTCGGTTCCCTTCAGGTCGACGCGGAACACGCCTTCCGCTGCCGAGCAGCCGGGATACGGATCATCGCCGCAACTGCCGCCTGTTTTCGTTGCGGGGTCGTCGTAGGTCTTGAAGTTGATGATGCCGGACCATTCCATATGCAGCGAGTAGTTGCCGGGACGAATCTGCCCGCTGATGGGCCGCAGTTGATAGAAGTCGCCGTCGTCCTGCGGCGTGGCGATCAACTGGATGTTGCCCGGCTGCAGCGTCGTCTTGCCGTTGACGAACTTGATGCGGTGCCCCGCAATCACGATCTGATCGACGCTCTTCGTCACCTTGATCTCGACATCCGCGCGGCCGTCGAAGGTCGACAGCGCGGGGTTCGGCCTGAACCACAGCTTGTAGTTGATCGGCTTGACGGTGTCGGGCAGCTCGACGGGCGGCACCGTCTTGTTGACCGACGCATCGGCGACGATGGGCGACGTCGGCGCCGCCAGCGCCGGTTGCGACGCGGGCACGGTCGCGCCCGTCTGCGCCGTTTTGCTCGACGTCATACCTCCATCGTCTCCGCCACCACATGCACCCAATGCCAGCGTGGCAGCCAGCATCACGCACTGCACCTTTAACCGAAAACATGATCGCATGATTCGTCCTTATCGGATAAAGCAGCTCTGGAAATGTGTGGTTATGGCTCTCGCTTTTTAATTAGAAAAAATCGCGAAAAAAGGTCCCCCTCACGCGCTTTAAGGCGAATGAAAGAATTGCAATAAACAGACGAAAAAAGGCCTCGACCTGATTCGTCGATATTTACCGTTTAAAACGTGAGCTAGAGAAAAATTTACGGCGTGACGACGGCGAAGACCGCTTCCGCCGTACGTGTACAGACTCGCATGGCCGACCACGGGCGCATCACGATTGCGATATGCCCGCTTCTAATGACTGTCAGCTTACGATGAGCGGTAGATTAGTTGGCTAAACGTTAGCGTGTCAACTTTCATTACAAAATATTTCCCCATCTTTATTGCTATGCCTTTTGATTATTTTTTATTCCATCTGGATTAACCGTCCGGGTATCGATTTTGCGCGACGGGATTGGTCTATTTCCGGACCCGATTAAATCGGGTTTCTGTTCATTTTCAAATCCGCGCCAATGCGGGTAATCGCGATTAACAAAACGCATTCGACAGCTCATGCACACTCCAATTGATCAGGAATGCCACGCGAATCGGCCGCAGGTTTCGGGTCTCGCACGAAACAGTTTGCGAATGGGTCGCATGCTATATTTATCGGACGAAAGCAGCACTGCTCCCACGCTCCGATACTGCCATCGGGCCCCGATGTGACCACGCTTTTTTCTTTTCGCAAATCGGCCGCAGTGGGTCGCGGCTTTACGCCAACGCTCGCGCTCGTCGTTGCCGTCGTGTGCGGCGCGTGCGTGCTCGTCACTGCCGCGCTGTGGGCGCGTCATGCAGACCAGGCGGCAATTCGCGAACGCGAAAGCCTGATTGCAGGCGACATGGTCGCGTCGATCGATCGCATTCTCGACAGCGTCGTGTCGCGCGCGCATCCCGGCTTGTCGACCTTGCCGGGACGGCCCTGCCCGCTCGTCGAACATCGCCTGTCCGAGCTGGAGACCTACGTGCTGTATGTGCGCAGTGTCAACCTCGTAGCGAATCAGACTATCTATTGTTCTTCGGCGCTGGGCAGTATCGATGTGCCGCTTGCCGCCTATCTGTCGCCCGCGCCTGCGCGCATCACGCTAGACCTGATCGCGGGCACGCCGCAGCAGCCTCGGGCGCCCGTCATGCCGCTGTATGTTCCGACGAGCAAGGACACCGGCCTGCTGTACGTGGTGGAGGCCAGCTATCTCGCCGATACGCTAGCTCACGGCATGCGTTACGAAGCGGGTCAGGTGGTGCTCGTCGTATCGAATGCGCGCGCGCTCGACGCACGCGGCGAAGTGATTTCCGCCGACAGCGCCGCCGCGTGGAAAGGCACGCGCGCATCATCGCCGCGCTGGTCCTTCTCGATCGTCGTGGTCGCTGCGCCGGCGTTCGTTGCGCAAACACACTGGAAATATGGGCTGCTGGCGAGCGCGGCCGCCATACTCGTGAATCTGCTGATCGCCGCGGCATATCTGATCGTGTTCGCGCCGCGCCGTCTGCTGCTGTCCGCCGTGCGCCGCGCATTGAAGCACGGACAATTGCACTTCGCGTATCAGCCCGTCGTCGAGATCGCCACGCGCCGCATCATGGGCGTCGAAGCGCTGATACGCTGGACGCACCCACGCTGGGGCGCCGTGAGTCCCGCCGCGTTCATGACGGAAGTGGAGCGCAGCAGCCTGCTCGCGAGCGTCACGCGCTTCGCACTGGAGCGCACGACCGAAGAAATCATGCAGAAGACCGATATCCGTCCCTTGCGTATCGCCGTCAACGTCGCGCCGATGGATCTCGAACGCAAGGACTTCGTCGCGGACGTGCTGGCCGTCCATGCAAAACTTCCCGCCGACATCACGCTCGTGCTCGAAGTGACGGAGCGCTTCCTGATCGACAAGCATCCGCGCACCGACGTGATCTTCAACACGCTAAAGGCGCATGGCGTGCGCTTCGCGATCGACGACTTCGGCACGCAGCACAGCAACCTCGACCTGCTGGGCCGCTTCCCGTTCGACTACGTGAAGATCGACGGGCAGTTCGTGCGGCAAATCGACAAGCAAGGCGGCGAGCTGATTCGCGCCATCGCCGCCGTGTCGAAGCATTACGGCATGGAAGTCGTGGCCGAAGGCGTCGAAACGGAAGCGCAGCATGAAGCGCTGCGCGGCTTGGGCATTCCGTACGGACAAGGCTATTTTTATCAGCGCCCCGTGCCCGTCTCGCAGCTTTTCGTCGATACGCGCGCAAACGTGGTCGCGACGAGAACACGCGTCACGCCTTGAGCCGCGCGGCGTGAAGCATGCGACGCACCGTCACAGTCCGAGACCGCTCAAGCCCGGATGATCGTCGGGACGGCGACCCAACGGCCAGTGGAACTTGCGCTCCGCTTCGGTGATCGGCATGTCGTTGATACAGGCAAAACGGCGCTGCATCAAACCGTCTTCGCCGAACTCCCAGTTCTCGTTGCCATACGATCGAAACCAGTTGCCCGCATCGTCACGCCACTCATACGCATAACGCACCGCAATGCGGTTGCCGCCGAACGCCCACAACTCCTTGATCAGCCGATACTCGAATTCCTTACGCCATTTGCGCTCGAGAAACGCCTGCGCCTCCGCGCGATTGTTCGCGAACTCCGCGCGGTTGCGCCACTTCGTATCGAGCGAATACGCGAGCGCGACCTTCGCGGCATCGCGTGAATTCCAGCCGTCCTCGGCGAGGCGCACTTTTTCTTTGGCCGATTCCAGCGTGAACGGCGGCAGCGGCGGACGCACTTCCTGCTGTTGTGTTGAGCGTTGCGTAGATTGTTGCGTTGACATGTCGACTCTCCTTGACGAGGTCTACTGCGATGCGTTGATTGCAAGCGGGCTGGCGACTTCAGAACGGCTTCGTCGGCAGATACTTGCCGTCGAGCGTGATGACGGCGCGTTCGCCGCCTTCGGGATCCTTCACCTTCTTGATGTCGAGCTTGAAGTTGATCGCGCTGATGATGCCGTCGCCGAACTGCTCGTGAACGAGTGCCTTTAGCGTCGAACCGTACACCTGCACCATTTCGTAGAAGCGATAGATGGTTGGATCAGTCGGCACGCCGCCGGGAATACTGCCGCGCATAGGAATGGTCTGCAGCAGACGCACTGCGTCGTCATCGAGTCCGAGGCGTTCGGCAACCACCTTGGCGGCGCTCTCCGGCAGCGCGTGCTGGCCGAGCAGCGCAGCCGTCGTGAAGGCGATGCTCAGGCCCGTGCCTTCGTTGATTGCCTCGAACGTCAGGTTCCTGCGAGTCTTCGCGTCGATGATGGTTTCGGTCAGTGCTTCGCGTGCGTGCGGGGTAGTTTGCGATTGGGTCATGATGCTTGCTCCTTGAATGAACGGGATGAATCAATGCGCTGCGACGCATTCGTCGGACGTCGCGGTGACATCCGGATGCGCAGACAGCGAAACGAACTGACGTGTCGAACTGTCGAGCGCGTCGATGGAACCGGATTCGATGTCGTAAACCCAGCCATGCAGCTTCAGGCGTCCTTGTGCAAGCGCCAGTGCAACGGAAGGATGAGTCTTGAGATTGTTGAGTTGCGCGATCACGTTCTCGCGCACCATCGAGTCGATGCGCTCGCGCTCGTTAGCGTGTTCGCGCGCGTCGTTGACGAGCCTCGCCGAATCGGCATAACGCAGCCAGTTGGCGACGGCAGGCATGTGATCGAGACACTTGCACGTCGCGACGGCCGTCATCGCGCCGCAATCCGAGTGGCCGCAAATCACCACGTCCGTGACGCCGAGAGCCGCGACTGCATATTCGACGGTGGCCGACACGCCGCCCGGTTCCGGGCCGAACGAAGGCACGATATTGCCCGCATTGCGGATCACGAACAGGTCGCCCGGTTCGCGCTGCGTGACCAGCTCCGGCACCATGCGGCTGTCCGAGCACGAGATGAACAGCGTGCGCGGCGTCTGGCTTGTCGCGAGCTTGCGGAACAGTTCCTTGCGCGCGGGAAACACGTCACGCTGAAACTTCAGAAAACCGTCGATGATCTCTTGCATGTTGCTCTCCATTCAGGCGCGCAGAGCGCTGCGTTGAATAGAGAATGGACGCGATCTATCATAGTGTCCAAGACCGGTTTATGATGATGTCTATAGGCAGAACCAATAGTTATCTCGTACCTATCACCGCCATGCTGCTACGTCACATCCGTTACTTTCTGGCCGTCGCGGAGCACCGCAACTTCACACGCGCCGCCGAGGCGCTGCACGTGTCGCAGCCCACGCTGTCGCAGCAGATCCGCCAACTGGAAGACACGCTGCGCACGCAGCTGCTCGACCGCTCGGGCCGCGCGGTGCGATTGACCGATGCAGGCGAGGCATGGATGCGGTACGCAAAGCTCGCGCTGCAGGATCTCGACGCGGGGGTGAGAGCCATTCACGACGTCAGCGAGCTGAGCCGCGGCAACCTGCGGCTCGCCGTCACACCGACCTTCACCGCGTATCTGGTCGGGCCTGTGATCGATCGCTTCCATACGGCGCATCCGGGCATCGCAATCGACATCCAGGAGATCACCCAGGATCAGATCGAAGCGCAGCTTGCCGACGACAAGCTCGACGCCGGCATCGCGTTCGAACCCGTGCTTGCGGCCGAGATCGAAAGCCAGCCGCTATTCGAAGAAACGTTGAGTCTGGTGGTGGGCGGCGGCCATGCGCGCGCGACGCGCCGCAAGCCGCTGGGCGCCCAGGACTTCGCGAAAGAAAAACTGGTGTTGTTGAACGAGGCCTTCGCGACGCGACGCTATATCGACGAATACTGCGCGCAACAGCGCATCCGTCCGCAGGTTGTGGTCGAGGTGAGTTCGATCAGCGCGATCGTCGAGATCGTGCGCCGCGGGCAGCTTGCGACCGTGCTGCCCGACGGCATCGCGCGCGAGCATGACGGACTGCGCCCCGTCGCGCTCGATCCGCCGCTGCCCGCGCGCACGGCTGCGCTTCTGCGACGCAAGGACGCCTATCGCACGGCGGCGAGCAAGGCGTTCGTGCAAGTGTTGATGGAAAGCCTCAAACGCTGAAAGCGCATCGCTACGTGTCGACCTCTTCGCCTTGCGCATCGCGCGCGGCAATCTTCAGTAGCCGAAGCTTGTGATAGAGCGTCTTCTTCGGCATGCCGAGCGCCTCGCTCGTATCCGCGACATTGCCGTGATGACGCCGCAGCATGTCTTCGATCAGCATGCGCTCGAAGTACGCCATCTGATCGGCGAGCGAGCCGCCTTTGACCGCCACGCTCGCGCCTTCGGACAGCAGACTGTCGCCCGTGAGACCGAGTACGAAACGGTCCGCGACGTTCTGCAACTCGCGCACGTTGCCGGGCCACGCGTGCGTCATCAGTTCCGAGACCTGCGACGCCGACACCACGGGCGCAGGCTGCCCGAAGCGGCGCGCGGCCGCCAGCACGAAATGCTCGAACAGCAGGGGCACATCTTCGCGCCGCTCGCGCAAAGGCGGCAATTCGATCTGCGCGACGTTCAGCCGGTACAGCAAGTCCGCGCGAAACCGGCCGTCAGCGGAAAGCGCCGCGAGATCGGCCTTCGACGCCGCGACCACGCGGCAATCGACGGGAATCGACTCGTTCGCGCCGAGCCGCTCCAGCGTGCGTTCCTGCAGCACGCGCAGCATCTTGATCTGCAACGCGACGGGCATGGTTTCGATTTCATCGAGAAACAGCGTGCCGCCGTGCGCCCATTCGATCTTGCCGATCCGCTTCTTGATCGCGCCCGTGAACGCGCCCGCTTCGTGGCCGAACAGCTCGCTCTCGAAGATCTGCTCCGGCAGCCCGCCGCAATTGAGCGCGACGAAATGCTTGTCGCGCCGTCCGCCGAAGTCGTGCAGGCTGCGCGCGATCAGTTCCTTGCCCGTGCCCGTCTCGCCCGTGATCAGCACGGACACCGACGTATCGGCGAGACGCAGGATCTTCTTGCGCACCTCGGCTATCGCGGGCGATTTGCCGAGCACCAGCGCCTCGATACCCTGCCAGTTGTCCAACGCGGCCCGCAGGCCTTGCACTTCGAGCGTGAGGCGGCGCTTTTCGACGGCGCGCGCGACGCGGCCCGCAATATGGTCCGATGAAAAAGGCTTTTCGATGAAGTCGTACGCGCCGACCTGCATGGCGCCCACGGCCGTCGAAATGTCGGCGTGTCCGCTGATCAGCACGACGGGAATCTGTGCATCGATCGCCATCACCTTGTCGAGCAGCTGCAATCCGTCGATGCCCGGCATCCGCACATCCGACACGATCACGAGCGGCGCGCCGGGCGCAACTTCAGCGAGCGCCTGCGCCGCCGACGCGAACGCGCTGACGGGAAAGCCCGCCAGGGCCACGGCCTGCTCGACGCCGAAGCGGACATTCTCGTCGTCCTCGACGACGAGCACGCGAATCTCATCTCCCATGAACCACCCTCTGCGACATCGCTGCCGCGAATTCGATCGTGAATTGTGCGCCGTTGCGCTCGCCGCTATCCGTGCCGCTATCCGTGCGATTCGCGGCCGAGATCTTCGCACCGAAGCCCTCGACGATACGCGACGTGATCGCGAGCCCGAGACCCAGTCCCTGCCCGCGCGGCTTCGTCGTCACGAACGGCTCGAACAGATGCGCGAGCACTTCGGGTGCGATGCCCGGACCGCTGTCGGTGATGGTGAACAGCACACGGTCGCGTGCGTCGGGTTCGGCGGCATGAATGCGGATGATGCGCCGATGCTCGTCGTGCACCGCGTCGAGCGCATTGCCGAGCAGATTGACGATCACCTGCTGCAACTGACTCGATTCCGCCCACACTGTCGAGCCCGCCGGAATATCGACATCGAGCTGCACGCCTTCGTCGCGGATACGCGCTTCGTAGATGAGCCTTGCGTGCGCAACCGCCTCGGCCAGCGACACAGCCACGCGCTCGACGTCCGGTTTGCGCGCGAACGCTTTCAGCTCGCCCGTCAGCACAGCCATGCTATCGACCAGTTTGGCCACGCGCTCCAGATTCGCCACCGCTTGCGCGGGCTGATTGCGCTCGAAGAACGTACGGGCGTTGTCGCATAGCGTGCGGATCGCGACGAGCGGCTGGTTCAGCTCGTGCGTGAGGCCTGCTGCCATCTGCCCGAGCACGGCGAGCTTGCCCGCGTGCACGACTTCCTGCTGCGTGTCGCGCAGACGCTGCTCGGTCCGCTTGCGTTCGACGATCTCCTGATGCATCCGCTCGTTGGTCGCCGTGAGCGCCGCCGTGCGCTGCGCGACGGTCATCTCGAGCCGGTCGTTTGCGATGCGCAGCGCGTCCTGCGCCTTGAGCTTTTCGGCGATTGCGCGGCGCCGCTGGGCGGCATACAACGCATACAACCCGGCGATCACGAACGCAGCCGTCACGAACGCGAGCGCAAGCTGCTGCTGGCGGCGCGCGCCCGCCACGTCGAGCAGCACCATCATGGAGTCGCCCGCTTGCGGCGCGGGCCGCGACATCACGAGAAATTGCGTGCTGCGGCCCGCGCGACGCCAGTCGGGAAAGCGCCCGAGCCAGGCCGAGCCGTTCCAGTCGTCGACACGGCGATAAGCGAGCACATCGACGTTGCGGCCCGCGTATTGCCGCGATGCCTGAATATCGCGTTGCTGTTGTGCAGTGATGGGCCGCAACGCGGTGAACTTCCACGCCGGCACCGTCGAGATGACGATCACGCCATTGCTGTCGATCACCATCGCCGCTTCTCCGGGTGCCCGCCATGCCGCTTCGAGCGCATCGACGCTCAGCTTCACGGCCGCCGCACCGATCGGTTTGCCGGCATCGCGCACGGCGCTCGCGAAGTACAGGCCCGGCATGCCCGTGTTGGTGCCGATGCCGAAAAAGCGTCCTGTGCCGTGCGCGAGCGCATCCTTGAAATACGGCCGATAGGACACGTTGGTGCCGACGAAGCTGAGCGACTGGTTCCAGTTGCTCGCGGCGATCACCTCGCCTTGCAGGTCGATCACGTCGACGGCAAGGCTGCCCGCGTCGTTGTTGACGGCTTCGAGATAGGTGTCGACTTCGCGCACGAGGTCCGGCGAAGCACGCGAGCCCGCGCCCAGCATCGCGCGTACGCTATCTTGCCGCGCCACGATGGCGGGCATCATCTCGAAGCGTCCCAGCTCGCTTTTCAGGCTCGCCGCATACAGGTCGAGCCGATGCGCGCCGACTTCCGCGAGCGCGTCGATCGCGCGGTTCCACGCGAACTCGACGGCCGCTGCCGCCACGCCGAAATACAGCGCGGCGGCAGCGGCCCATGCCCACAACGGTATGCCTCTTATTCTCACGCGCACGTTGATCCTTATCGATGCCCGACGCCGGATGCCGCGTTGCGCGTCAGCCCGGCGCTCCGTCGGGCACGGCGCGTCAACCGAAGTGCGCAAGCAGGATCAGCGTCATCGTCACCACGATCGCGCCGCCGATGCGCGTGGCGATCTGCGCGAACGGCATCAGCGTCATGCGGTTGGCCGCCGTCAGGATCGCGACGTCGCCCGTGCCGCCCTGGCCGCTGTGGCAGGCGTTCACGATCGCGGTGTCGATAGGGTACATCTTCAGGAAGCGCCCAACCACAAAGCCCGTGCCCATCAGCGTCGCGACCGTTATGACGATCGTCACGATGTTGGCGAACGTGAACGCGGCGATCAGCTTGTCCCACGGCGTCATTGCCACGCCGATCGCGAACAGCAGCGGATAGGTGACAGCCGTCGAGAAGAACTTGTAGACGACGAACGCGCCTTCCTGCAACTGCGGCGACACTGCGCGCGCGAGCTTTACCAGCACGGCGAGGAACAGCATCGCGACGGGTGCAGGCAGACCGAACAGATTGCGGCACATCAGACCGAGCAGGTACAGCGTGATCGCGGTGATGCCGGCGGCGGCGATATGCGTCACGTCGACATGGCCGGTGATTTCTTCCTTCACGGGGTCCATTTCATCCGTCTCGCCGACTTGCAGGCGACCTTCGCCCGTCAGATGCGGGAAGCGCTTGCCGAGCATGTCGAGCGCGCCGGACAGCACGATTGCCGTCAGGCTGCCGAGCATCACGGGCGGCAGCACCTGGGCGAACAGCTCGCCCTGCGGCAGATGCATGATTTCCGAGTAGCCGATCGACAGCGGAATCGCGCCTTCGCCGACGCCGCCCGCCATGATGGGCACGACGATATACAGCAGCGTGTGCCGCACGCCGAGTCCGAACGCAGCGCCGACAGCCGTGCCGACAATAGCCGCCGCAATCGAGCCCACGGCCAGCGGCACGAAAATCTTCAGAAAGCCCTGGATCAGCACGCGCCTGTCCATGCTCAGAATGCTGCCGACGATGATCGACGCGATGAACAGATACAGGAAGTTCGTCGACTTGGTGAACTCCGTCGTCAGATGGAGGATGGGCTTCGGCAACAGGTGGTAGTACGTGAGCGCGGACGGCACGAAGGTCGCGCAGATCGCGGCGGCGCCGATGTTGCGCAGAATGGGCAAACGCTTGCCGAGTTCGGCGCAGGTGAAGCCGAAGAACGCGAGCACGGCGATCGCCATCGAGATCTCGCCGGGCACCTTGCCCGTCACGGCGAAACCGACGATCAGCGCGAGCAGAACGAAGTAGACGGGCAGCGGAATGATGCCGATCCGGTATTCCATCAGCTTCCACCAGCCTTCCGGCCAGAAACGGGTCTTGCTGTCGGCTTGCTGCGCGGGCGCCGGCTGCGAATGGCCGGAGGCGTGAGGGGTGGTTTGCAAAGCATGTCTCCTTGATTTGCGATGCGCGGGCGGCATCGCTTTTCGATGGCCAGACGGCCAGTGGACGCCTTTATCGCAAGGGGCATGCCAATTCTTCAGCCAAGCATATACCACTGATTTTTAACGATTTTTCGGCGCAAGGATCGCTGCGGCCAGGCTATCCGTTCTGAGACCTCAGAATCGGCGAACGGGCCAGGCTGAGATTTCAGCCATTCGATGGAATCGCCGCGTCGCAAGAGATCGACCCGGCGGCAGGCCAGGGACGCGCTCCAGAGGCGTCTTTATGTTCGGAAGCGCGCCCTGATTGAGACTTTCGAAAACATGTGCAGATGTCCGCTGGATGATGTGAACCCCGAAGGGAATTAGACTCAATATGTCCGTACATATTGGAGATCGAACACATCAATCAAATGCAGATAAGGGTAGCCCCTCACACCTCGGAGCGCTTCAGCCTCATCGACACTGCGAAGCGCTCAGCGGGATGCACACTCACCGACACCTCGAAGGCCACGCCCGTCGAATCGATATAGCGACGCACGATCTCCAGTGCCGCCGAACCGATGGGCATCTGAAGTCGACCAGCCATCTCTTTCGTGACATTCACGGCCTGGACGTTTTGCTGGATTTCATCGACACAGCGGCCGTATCGCGCCTCGATCAACGAACTGATCAGGGTGTGGGGCGCGGTCTTCGCTTCCTCGGCGATTTCCGTGTAGGTCGGATCGATGTAGACGTCCGTCCAGCCAACCGGCGGACGCGAACTGTCGCGCTCGATACGCAGGCTGGACACGCGCAGCCAGTGCGCGCCCTCCTCGCATTGCAGGACCTTGGCGAGCTTGCCGGCAACGGCGACCTCTTCCACCGACTGAATGACCCGCAGATGTTCCGAGCCGAACTGCACCAGATCCTCGACCGAACCGAGCGAAGGACGGAAATCGTTTTTCGGCTGCGCCGACTCGACGCGCGTTCCAGCGTTCTTCCGTCGCGACACGAATCCCAGTTGCTGAAGCTCGTTCAGCGCCGCGCGGATCGTGTGCCGGCTGGTGTTGTACTGGTCGCGCAGTTCCAGTTCGGTGGGCAGATAGGAGCCAACCGGAAAGCGGCCGCTGGCAATGCCCTCGGTCAGATCGCGAGCGATGTCGGCGTAATGGGGTCTGTTCATGCTGTACGAGGAATGGCGACACCGGGATCGATGCTCATCCAGGGTAAATCATAGCTTGAACGATATGTTCGAACATATTATCTTTAATATGTCCGGACATATAAGCCTATTTGTCCGGTTACTGCACACCCACGTTTGCTTGACCCAAGGCACTGACATGACGACCCGCACCACTCCGCTTTCCAGCACCGTCTTCGATTCGATCCTGTTTCGCGACGCCTTCGGCACCACGAAGATGCGCGCCCTGTTTTCCGATCACGCGCTGGTGCAGCGCTACATTGACGTCGAAGTCGCGCTCGCGAAAGCGGAAGCGCGCGTCGGCGTGATTCCAGCCGATGCCGCGGAGGTGATCGCGCGCGAGTCGCAGATCGAGCGCATCGACTTCGAGCCCATGCGCGAAGAGACGGACATCGTCGGCTATCCGATTCTTCCGCTCGTGCACCAGCTTGTCGGCATGTGCGGCGAAGCGGGCCGCTACGTGCACTGGGGCGCCACGACGCAGGACATCATGGATACGGCCGTCGCGCTTCAGGTCCGCGACGCGCTCGATTCGATCGATGTCGATATCCGCGAACTGCGCGGCATCCTCGTGGACCTGTCGAAGAAGCACCGCGACACGCCGATGGCGGGCCGCACGCATCTGCAGCAGGCGCTGCCCGTCACCTTCGGCTACAAGACGGCGATCTGGCTCGCGATGTTCGACCGTCATCAGCAACGCCTCGCGCAACTGCGCCCGCGCGTGGCCGTGGTCGAATTCGCGGGCGCGGCCGGCACGCTCGCCTCGCTGGGCGACAAGGGTTTCGACGTGCAGAAAGCGCTCGCCGCCGAACTGCAACTCGGCGTGCCCGAGACCACGTGGCACGTCGCGCGCGATGGCTTCGCCGAGGCCGTCAACCTGCTCGCGCTCATCACGGGTTCGCTGGGCAAGATTGCAACCGACATCATGATCATGGCGTCCAACGAATTCGGCGAGGTGTACGAGCCGTTCGTCAAGGGGCGCGGCGCGAGCAGCACGATGCCGCAAAAGCGCAACCCCATTTCGAGCGAACTGATGCTTGCCGCCGCGAAGGCCGTGCGGCAGCAGGCCGGGCTGATGGTCGACGCGATGATCCAGGACTTCGAGCGCGCAACGGGCCCTTGGCACGCGGAATGGATTGCGATTCCCGAGAGTTTCATCCTCGCATCGGGCGCGCTCCATCAGGCGAAGTTCGCGCTGGGCGGACTGATCGTCGACACGGACCGCATGAAGCACAACCTGGGCATCAGCAAAGGGCTGATCGTCGCCGAAGCCGTGATGATGCAGATGGCGCCCTATACAGGACGTCAGCAGGCGCACGACATCGTCTACGATGCGTGCCGCACCGTGAACGAAAGCGGCGGCACGCTGGCCGAAGCGCTGGCGGCACTACCCGAAGTCACGCGGCATTTCGATCGTAACGCGATCGACGCGATGACCGATCCCGCCAACTACCTGGGCCTCGCGCCGCAAATGGTCGATCGCGCCATCGCGCTGTCGAGCGAGATCTAACGAACGCGGTGGAGGAGCCACACCATGACGAACGACAACACATCACTTAACGAGTCAGTCGCGCCACCGGCGAAGCGGCCGTGGTATCGCAAGCTGGGCATGCAGGTGCTGATCTCGCTCGTGCTGGGTATTGCCGTCGGGCTGATCTTTCCGAAGTTCGGCGCACAGCTGAAAATTCTCGGCGATATCTTTCTCGCGCTGATCAAGGCAGGCGTCGCACCGCTCGTGTTCCTCACCATCGTGCATGGCATCGCTTCAGCAGGCGACGTGAAGAGCGCGGGACGCGTCGGCTGGCGGTCGATCGTCTACTTCGAAGTCGTGTCGACGATCGCGCTGGCCGTTGGTCTGCTGGCCGGCAACCTGTTGCAGACGGGCAAAGGCATGACGGCGCTCATCCCCGGCGCGGTGCCGGTCATCGCGGCAAAGGCGGCACCGCAAGGCTTCACCGAATTCGTCATGCATCTCGTGCCGGACAACTTCATCGGCGCGTTCGCGAAGGGTGAACTGCTTCAGGTCGTCGTGCTGGCCGTCATGGTCGGTATCGGCATTCTCGCGATTCCCGAAAGCCGCCGCGTGCGCATCAACGAAGGGCTCGATCTCGTTTCGCAGGTGCTGTTCTCGTTCATCAACCTGGTGATGAAGCTCGCGCCGCTCGGCACTTTCGGCGCAGTGGCGTTCGCGGTCGGCAGCAACGGCACGGCCGTGCTGGTCGCGCTCGCGCAACTCGTGCTGAGCTTTTATGCCGTCATCGTGCTGTTCATCGTCGTCGTGATGGGCATCATCGCGAAGCTCGCGGGCTTCAGCATGTGGCGCTTCATGCGCTACATCAAGGATGAAATCCTGATCGTGCTGGGCACGGCATCGTCGGAAAGCGCATTGCCGCGGCTGCTCATCAAGCTCGAACGCCTCGGCTGCGCGAAACAGACGGTGGGCCTCGTGCTGCCGACGGGTTATGCATTCAACCTGGACGGAACGTCGATCTTCATGTCGATGGGCGTGATGTTCATCGCCCATGCGTACAACGTGCCGATTACGATCGAACATCAGATCGGCATTCTGCTGCTCATGCTGCTGACGTCCAAAGGCGCCGCGACCGTTTCAGGCGGCTCGTTCGTCGTGTTCGCGGCGACCGTCACATCGACGGGCATTCTGCCAGTCGAGGGACTGGCAGTTATTTTCGGCGTGTACCGCTTCATGTCGATGGCAATCGCCACGTGCAACACGATCGGCAACAGTCTCGCCACCGTGGTGGTCGCGCGCTGGTCGGGCACATTCGACGCGGAAGTCGCGAAGCGTCATCTCTATCCTGAACTTTATCCGGAGGTCGCGGAAGCGGATGAACGCGCGACGGACGGGAATCTTTCGCCTGAAAACTTCAATCAGGTGAACCCTCATCCGGCGACGCTTCGATAACTGTAATGAGTCGAACACGCGGCACCGACGCATGACGAAAGCGGCTGGAATCAGTTCGATCCAGCCGTTTTTCGCTTTCGAATGCGGAGTCATTCACTGAAGCGCGATGATCTCCACCGGTTCACACCTAACTGGAAATGCCCACCATGAATACGCGAACTGAACCAGATGCGTTCGGCCCCGTGGAGATTCCCGCGCATCGCTACTGGGGTGCGCAAACGCAGCGCGCACTGGGCGTATTCGGCGCAGCGGAAGAGCGCTTTCCCGCAACGCTGATTCATTCGTTCGGTTTGCAAAAACGTGCGGCCGCGCGCGCCAACCGAGCATGCGGCGTCCTTGATCCGCGTCTCGCCGATGCGATCGAGGCTGCCGCCACGGAACTGGGCGAGGGGAAATGGGACGAGCACTTTCCGCTGAGCATCTGGCAGACCGGTTCGGGAACGCAGACCAACATGAATGCGAACGAGGTCATCGCCAACCGCGCCAATGAACTGCTCGGCCAGCCGATGGGGGCGAAGTCGCCAGTACATCCGAACGATCACGTCAACGCGTCACAGTCCTCGAACGACAGTTTCCCGACCGTCATGCACGTAAGCGCAGCGCTTGAACTGACCGGGCGTCTGCGACCTGCGCTCGTATCGTTGCAGGCGTCGCTCGACGAACGCGCACGGGCATTCGCCGATGTGGTGAAGATCGCGCGAACGCATCTCATGGATGCGGTGCCGACGACGGTGGGCCGCACTTTCGCAGCGTTCGCCCATCAAATGACAGCTGCGATTACCCGCATTGATGCAGCGCTGCCGCAACTCATGCTGCTTGCGCAGGGCGGCACGGCCGCAGGGACGGGGCTAAATGCACCGGCGCAGTTCCCTGAGCGCTTCTGCGCAGAACTCGCGGCCAGCACAGGCCTGCCCTTTCGAACGCATCCACACAAGCTGGAGGGCATGGCATCGCACGATGCATTGGTCGACCTCTCGGGTGTGCTCAATACGATTGCGACATCGCTTCTGAAGATTGCCAACGACATTCGCCTGCTCGGTTCGGGACCACGCTGCGGGCTCGGCGAACTGATCGTCCCAGACGACGGCCTCACTTCTTCGATCATGCCAGGAAAGCGCAATCCGACGATCGCCGAAGTGCTGGTGCAAGCCTGCTTCCAGACGATGGGCAATCATCACACGGTGACGCTCGCAGGCGGTTCCGGTCTTTTCGAGTTGAACGTCGCGAAGCCCGTGCTGATCTACAACGTTCTGCAGGCGATACGCGTGCTGAGCGACGCATGTCGAAACTTCGACGAGCGCGTCGTGAAGGGACTTCGGGTCGACACAACGCAACTTGCAGCGAACGTCGAGAATGCACTGTTGTCGGTGACGGCGCTCAACCCCGTGCTCGGCTATGATGCCGTCGCGCGAATAACTGCGCTTGCGCTGCGCGAAGGCGTCACACCGCGTGCCGCAGCGTTGTCGCTCGGCATCGTTGACGCAGAGCTGTATGACAGCGTCGTCGATCCAGCGCGTTTGGCGGGTGCGGAAAAATACTACGGGGATGAAAGCACGAGTTGACGGTCAGTGGCCGCTTGTGGATACGACACATTGGGGACATCCCCGACGTCGGGTTCAGACGAAAAAATACATCCAGGAGCGAGGTCTTGTACTCGATGCCGAGAAGACGAGGTGCCGGCGTATGCGCTGAAAGCGTCCGGCCTCGTAACGACATCGACGCGCGGCGTGACTCGATTGCCCGGGCTAATCGACGGGAGTGTATCGTTGGGATCGGCTCGCGTCCGCAATGTTTGGGCGAACAGGTTGCGCCGCATGTCAAAGCCAGACCGGGTCAAAGCTTAACTTGACCGTGTGCTATTGCTGATCTTTTTTTTCAAGGTACTGGATCGTGACATTAGCCAGATCTATCGCAGGCGGCAGTAGCAGCATAACGTTACGAATCCATTGCAATCGTTCCCGGTCGATATCAATTAGCATGCCAAGGGAATTGATGGCCTTTTCGATCGTACCGTCATCGATCACATCAGCTCTCGACCGGAGCTCCTCCTGCAACGACGGAACGCTATCTACACGTTGCTGGATAGTCTCTTCCGGTTCTAACCCAAGCACAGAACTTCCCTCCAAGGTCGACACCAGAAGCTCTCTTATTTGACCAAGCGATTCCTTAGTAACGGCTAACCCCTCGAGTGGTATCGTGAGCACGTTTGCGACATCCTGGATTCCGGCGCTTGATGCGTTCACCTTTTCCATCGTCGCGAGCAATTGGACAAGCGATTGATGAAAATTCTCGCGGCTCCGCTTAAGCACCGATGGTCTGCCTTCCTGATACGCAAATATTACTTCGAGTTCGATCGAACCCAGATACATCTCTCGCCAGGTCTTTAACAACTCCGATCCGGTGATCGCCGAACTATTGATGTGGGTTGAATCTGCGCGTGTTCGGCCATTCGTGCGTCGGCGACGACCTCCTTCATGCTTTTTCGACACAACCATTATTGACGTAGCAATCGCAATCTGATCCGACATTGTGCCGATATCGTGCAGAAACTCAGCTTCTTTCACACGAAAATTGCTCAAAGTCTCCGCAAGCGCTCGCGCCTGGTTCAATGGGCCATCCTTTAATGGAGACCCTGCGTTGCCTCGTTCCCAACAGAGCCCATACCGCATCATCGGAAACTGTATCCACGGAGTCACGCGCGTGAACGCGTCGATGTCCGCGGGTAAGCTCTTATCCGCTGGCTGCGCTGACGACTCGATCTCCAATTTCTCAAGCACTCTGCATACAAACTGCGAGCAGACTAGGCCCGATCCGTGAGTGAACCGCTCCCGTGCACGGACCAAAGCCCAAAGCGCATATCGTTGTTTCAGATAGAACCGTGCGTGCTGGAAAATTTTACGACGGGTTTCGGCATTTCGTTCGATATCCGGATGTCGCGCCACCCGGCACTCTTCAATGCTGAACTTGTCTGCAATGTCGGCCCAACGCCGGAAACGCACGCCAACGCGAGGCATTGCATCTACAACGTAGGTGTCGTCTACAACGATCGCAACATGTGTGTATCTGGCAACTTTCCGCCGCATCGCCATCTGCGCGAGTCGATTGATAAGACGTGTTTTCCCTTTTCCGGACAGCAGCAACACATCTCCCGGAAGTGGTGAAATTCTTTCGCCAGTCGATCTGGACTCATCTTGCGATACAGGCTCGCGTGTGCCATGTGGCACCGACCGAGTTGATTCCATTTCTTCTCGCCTCAGAAATCCTCAAATCCACATCGAATAACCGTATGAGCGACCATGCACCGTTGAAAGAACGGGATTCGATTTACCCAGCTCACCATACAGACTTCTATAGCACGAGATGTCCCCGGCCTCTTTAGTCAGCAGGCACTTGTGTGGGCGGTGCTATCCACACTTCTATTGTTCTTCGTGCAGGCTTCAGTCTCGCGGACAATGGCTCAACCTTCCAGTCGGGGTGGCTGACGACGCTACCCAATACCTGTGCACATGCAATCGAATCGCTGTCGTGAAATCGCACGGTGGTTCGGGCCACTGGCATGGGACTTGATCGCCCGTCTCGCTGTGCGGTCGCCAGAACGTCTTCGATGGGCGGCACGCTTGCGCCAAGTCCCCGCCACGCGTCTCGGTATGCTCGAACCTCATCGCGTTGCGATCCGCCATAGATTTGCACGTAGACAGTCATCCCTTTGCACACATCCGGTTCTGTTGCAGCTGAGCCTGACTGATTTCCTGAACCTTGAATACGAACTGGCGACGAGGCTTCCTGCGGAGCTGATGTCTGCACAGTCGGTTGGGAAGTCGCAGCACCTGACGATGCATAAGCATTCACGTGAACCTCATGATTGACATAAGCGCTCGCCGGAGATCCGCCTGTCGAAGCCGGTGCCGAGGCTTGCTGACCAGCCCCCGAGGCGGGTTCTGTGAGAGTAGCTGCCGGCTGCCCCGTCGTTCCTGCAGATTGTGCGTTCGAAGTCGGCGGTCCTTCATCTTGTACCAGTCTCTCAGCGACAGGAACGTTGCAGGTACGTACATCCGGGTCACTTCGTCCGGCATAACTCGAACTGCTTTGTGGATCAGTCAAAACCTTGTACGTTAAGACATGCGCTGCCTCGTCGTGCACTAGTTGTGCACGAAGGGGATCACACGGATGCATCGCATCAAATCGTGCATCTCTCGAATAATCGTATGCCCAATAGCGGGGAGGCGGCACGGAGGACATCTTTTTTGCCTCCCACGCCAGGCAGGTAGGCAACGGGCCCTTAAGGTCGGGATTGGCGGCCTCGATGAGCACATGACATGAGTCGGTTCGAAGCGTGTAATCGAGCGCTCGACAGCCGCGCAGCGTGTCGCTGGAAATTCGCGCTGCCAGAGGGGACTTGATGAACCAACCCGCTTCATCTGAGGGACACAGCGTATCCGCAGTCCGCGCTAATGCTGCGGCGAGATTTCCGTACGCCTGCGCGGCTGTTGCATCTAATGGCTTTAACTCATACCTTGGTGGGAGTTTTGTCCAAAGGTCGGTTAGCTCTTTCAACGCGGCTCGTTCGTCTGAAATCTGCTTTGAATGTGACGTACGAACACTGTCGATCGCCTGCCATGCAGAGACCCCTATGGTAGCGACCGCACCAAGACCCAGTGTCGTACCAACAGCAGTTGCGCCTAATCTGGCCGGCAACCGGCGTGTCGTTGCGCTTCCGTTGCTGGAGTCACTGGTGACTGAATCACTTGTGTCAAACGGCGACCGCTCGTCATTCTCAAAATAGGCGCTGGGATCCTGGAGAAGCTCCTCGATGAACTCGCGACGCAGGTAGCCTCCCATGAATTGCCCAAGCAAGAAGTAGCTCTCCCATTGAGCTTCGGAGAAAAATTGGTCGGCGGTAGTCTGCTGTGGAAACTCCGGATTCTCCGCCTTGAAGTTCACGAGGTCGACGGGTAACCCGTCGCACAGGTTAGGTTTGACAACAATCAATATCCCCTTCGCCGGCTTTTCGCCCCGGTACACAATTTTCGCGAGCGCCAAGCAAGCGTTGCTGGCTGAAGACGCGAGATCGTTGAGCGAACCAAAAGCACTAAGCTCCTGTGGAGCTGTCTTCACAACGTGTCGCGCAAGACGATACATTTGCTCTAGTCGGACCGAATGCATCGACTTTGCTTCTTCTATCGGTTTTCTTTTCTGAAAGTAGATGTCGGCCTGAAGGTCGATCCGCGCCTTCCTCACAAGATTCTCCAGATCACCGAAAGAGTAGTCCGGGTCAGCTCCACAGTCTGCAAGCACTATCACCTCGGCACGTTCTGCCAAGAGCGCATAGGCGCCTGTGTTTTCAAAGTGACCACCGTCAGTCAGGAACCAGTCAGGACCATCCGTTCCTTTAAACACGCCGAAGGTTTCACTCAATATGCCTCTACTTTTGGCTAATAGCGGTGACTTGCCTGTCGCGGTCGTATTCGAACGTTCAGCCTGGCTCCACCAATACCCAAGCCGTAACCCGGCAAAACTCGCCAGCGCGGCGATTCCGCCTCGAGTCATGGCCCCAAGCCCCGGCGCCAATGCCGCGCCGGAAATCGCAACCCATGTGCCCAGGCTCAACGAAGCTGCCCCTTTCAGAGGGTGCCAGCCCTCCTGAGCCACCTGCATCATTCCGCCCGACACAACGGACAACGGAAGCCCTCGACGATCCTGGTTGAACAGCCGGCCGCGAGGATCTGTGGTCTGATTCACGCAGACATTGAGAATGTGGATCGGTCCGCCACATTTTTGCGGGGCATATTCGTCCAGCGGAAAATCTTCCCCCGGCCGCACATCGTTGACGGAAGCACTGACAGATCGGGTCGGCAAAGCCACTGATACACTGTTCAACGCGCCTAGCGGTCCCGCTTGTTTGAAACGCTCTTCATTTGCGGCGCCCAGATAGCTACGCGTGAGACGTCCCTTATAGAATGAGTGCAGCGAGGAAGAGTTGAGAAACTGGAAATTGCGTCCGGTTACGAAAATATACGTGATACCTGGAATGGCGATAAGCACCATCACTTTTACCGCATCCATATAATGCAATGACCGCCCGGTGAAGAGCGCACCAAGTACCGCCTTTTGGACCAGCGATACCCACCAGGAGCACAAAACGAACGTTAGCCCATAGCCTAACAAGTGCACGACTATCAAGATCCCATTTAGTCCACGTTTTCGTGGCAGGAAACCTGACAGCGTCGGTAATACCGTGCGCACTACCGCTGCTGCTATCGCCAGTGAAATGCCAGCCTCACCGAGTCCGTTCCACTCAAAGGCAAACAACCAGGCCGCTCGATCTACGACGCCTATTCCGATGATGATGCCACCGACCTGGAAGCATTGCGTCAACCGTTTAGTGAGCTGGTTTCGAGCGACTGTCACTCGTAGTGCCAGCTCGTTGAAGTGCTGAGCCTTCGTGAGGCATTTTTTTGCTAAGGGTACAGCAATGAGCCAAACGACAACCAGTCCACAGATCACCCACCACAGCGCATTACGCAGGTCGCTCCCGACCTCACTCGAATTGTTCCCAAAGGAATAACACAGGCGCATCAAAACGACGATTCCGCACAGCACGGCGCCCCACATGAGTGGCCACTTTGGCGTGCTCGCCACCCATGGCACCGCCCAGTACGCAGCACTGCAAGCGGCTCCGGCAACGGCCACCAAAGGGAACAAGAACCAGACCACAGGAAGCCAAGCCGGAATCCATCGCAAACCGTTGAAAAAGTCCCTCGATGAAAACATGTAGCCAAGACTATCGAGCAGAGCCCAACCAGCAAGATCAACTGCGGAGAGTACTAATCCTAAGGCAATAGCGATAATCGCTAATTCAAAATGTATCCCTGCGAGATTCCGCAGAAAGAGAGCAAACGCATAAGCTCTGTCACGAGGCCCCCGAGGTATCAAATAACGACCATTCGCTCGGAGCCACCAAAGAAACCAGGTCGGATTTCCGTCACCAATGACTTCCTGAATGTGCTCGGCGTCGCCACGCGTTGATGCGCGCTTGAAAAGGCTTCCGATCGCAGCTCCGATGTATCCACCACCGGAAACCGTCGAAATCACATCGAACCTGAGCAGCGTTTTCCGACTGGCGAGAGCGCGGAGCAAGCCGAAGCTGAACGTAGCGCTCCGTATTCCGCCTCCAGATAACGCAAGCCCCCATTTCCGCGTTGCATCAGGAGGCAGGGACGTATCTCCTAAAGCGTTACGCCTGCTCTTCACCTCGTCGTCAAGTGAACGCATGGAGTTGCCCTCGTCAAAAGCAATGAGCCAGAATGTCTTCTGGCCGATCTCTCATGTTGTGATTGGCAGCCATCTGCATACGGAGATGCGCGGACGAAAGCCGGCATCCCCTTGCAATGACATGCCTCATTTATGCTGCCACTTATATTACGGCGAAGATCGGGTTGACCGATTTAAAGCAGATAGAAAGCAAAATTGAAAATACACTAGTAGTCCGATTCTGCTTCCGCAATCCTGAGATGAACCATGCGTGCGGTAGACCTCATACACGCTTGTGCTGATACCTGCCTCATCGACCCAGCGGCAAATCGCACATGCTCGCTCAACAGTGCGAGGACGTTGAGCACCGTTTCTCTACTAGACCGACGCGCGACGCAATGTTCACAGAATCGCATCAATAACGGGAGCATGGATCGAAACTCGCCGGCAAATCTCGCCGATCGGGCGGGACAATCTTCGCCATTGCAGTTCCCCGTGTTACTGCGTTACTTTTCCGACAACGTAGCTTGTCGCATTATGTGACCAGCGCTGACAAGGGAGGGGCAGATGCAGTTACACATGCTGGTGACCCGCCCGATTCGGGCATGCGCGCTATCGGTGCTCCTCGCACTGCTTTGCGCGGACTCGAAGGTCGTTGGGCAGTGGGCTCGCGTCCAGTGGCCGATTCCATCGCAACCGGCGCCAAAGTACGTCCTCGGTATGCATCACGATGTCCGAACCCACGTGAAGCGTGTGGATTTTGTCCTCGATCGGGCGGCCCAGACAGAAGAAGAGGCGAAAAAGAAACGCAAGGCGGAGCAGCGCCACCCCGCAGCGTCTGGAGTCAAACCAGTTACAAAAGCCGCTTCTGCACCTGCGGCCAATTCCGACGCCGCTACACGGACGGAGCCTGCTGCGCAGTCCGCCGCGCCCAAGCCAGCGCCATCCGGAGGCGCTGCGCCCGCGACGTCTGATGCTCTGCTCAAGCCGGCGTCATCTGCTTTAGCCTCGTCTGCCGCTGGCGGTGCCGCGTCAGCCCCCACACGACTGCAAGAGACAAAACCGGGTGCAGCCGCAAACACGACACCGCAATCGGGCGGCCGACCTCCACGGCTTACCAGAGACCAGTTAATGGCGTTGATACCCGGCGCCACCATCCTGAGAGAAAACACTGCGGGTGCGCTGCGACAATGGGTCGACGTCCCTGACGGCACACTGACTGTCTACTGGGCGGGCGGCGGTTTTCTGCAGTCGCAAAGCGCCAGCGGCAAATGGAGCGTGACCGATGATGGCCGCTTCTGCCTTCAGATTGACTGGAAAGACAAGCCTGAAAACTGGTGCCGCTTTTTGGAGCGAACGCCCAAAGGCGCGTATCAACCGGTCCCGGACACGGCGGACGAAAACTGGACTCCACCGAAGGATCAAACAGATTGGCGGCCGCTGACCATTCGCCGCTAGCGTGCGTGCCAGGCCGACTGGCGTCATCGGTACGCCTCGGCGACTTTCCGCTGCAACTTGCCGCGAATCTTCGCAACATCAATCCCGGCCTGACCGGGCACGTCCGCAAATGGGATATATCGAGCAGGCGTATGCAGCAGATATGCCTGCGTCTCATCGATGACGATCGTGTCGCTCGGGTCGTAGCCCATGTTTTCGAGCTGGCGAGTCAGCTCGGCGCGCTCCGCATAGCTGAGCTCGTGCCACCAGAACGAGCGGCACGCGTGCGCGTACGCATCGTTCGAGAAGTATTGCCAGTGACCGAGTTCATGGCTGAGGATCGCCGTCCGCACGGGCGCATCGATCGTCTCGCCGCCAGGCGTCTGGCCGAGCCCCGGAATCGTGACCAGAAAGTCGTGCGGGCTGCGCGGCTCCCATTTGCCGTTACGCTCGACAATCAGCCCCATCTGCACGATCACGCGTTGCAGCGTACGTTCGCCCGGTGTCAGTTCCAGATGCTGCTGGCGTGCCGCGTCGAAGAAGTGCGCGAGTTCGATCGCGCTGAAATTGTTGCCCGCCGTCAGACCCGCCGGATCCGCGCCGAAGCGCCGCGCGTGATTCGCGATCGCCGCCATCGTGACGATACGATCGCGCGGCATATCGCGACGCTCGAACAGCGCGACCACGCGTGAAAACATCGCGCCCTGCTCGGCCAGACCCGGCGCGTGCATCACATACAGGCCGGGACGGTCGGTAATCGCAAAGAGCGCGAGCGACGCATCGCCCGGCAGCGATGCGTCGAGTTGCGCAAGTGGAATGCGCCGCACCTCGACATGCTCGCTCTGAGTTTCGAGCCGCGCCATGCCCGCTTGCGCACGGGCGTCATCTGCGAGGCATCCCGCGAGTAACAACAGCACGCAAGTCGCCGTCAGACCGATGCCGCGTGAGCAGGAATTTTTCATTGCCACCGATACAACGGTTCTTATCTAGTTCGTCACGGTCACGATCGTCACGCGGCGGTTTTCCGGTGCGGTCGGATTGCGCCTGTTCAGCGGCTCCGACGATCCCTTGCCGACCGACGTCAATCGCTCGGGCGCGATCCCGTCCTTCTGCGTCAAATACTGGACGACAGCCGCGGCCCGATCTTCCGACAGCTTCATGTTCGCATCGGCCGCGCCGCGCGGGTCCGCGTGCCCTTCGACACGAAAGCGGTACGCCGCGAGCCGGTCCGATTGCAGCGCGTGAGCCACCTTGTCCAGCGCCGCTTGAGCGCTGTCCGTGAGTGTCGACGAGTTGGTGTTGAACGTGATCAGCATTTGCAGCGATGCCGCTTTCGCCGGGGCTGCGGGCCTCGCCGCCGCGCCGGGCTTGTTCGACAGCACGAAGCCGCGTGTGACGATGTTGTCGCCGTTGTCCTCCGGCGTGAGCGCTTTGGTCACCGAGTTTTCATCGATGTCCTGCTCCTTGACCACCGGGTCTTCCGCACGCGCGACGTTCACGCATGCGATCACACATAGCGCGGCTATCCACGCCCCGCGCGCAGGGCGTCCCGTCAGAAGGGAAACGATTGAGCCAGACATACCCCGACCTCCGATCAATGCCTACACTGTCCACCGCTTTCGACCTTCGAGCGGTTCTCGCACTGCAATTGCGATTGCCGTTTCAGGCACAAAGACATGCGCCATTACAGGCGCTATACCTTGCGCAAGTCGACAACCGACCGCCACCCGCTGCGCGCCGGATCGAGCAGACCGACGAAGCGCTCGCCGTCCGGCAATCCCGGGCCGCCCAGCAGCACGGCGGGCATCGCGTCCGATCCTTCCGTCCACCACGCACCCGATCCCGGCGCCGCGTAGCGGGCGAGCAACGCGGAGAAGCAGTCGGACGCGCCGTCAGCCTGCTCCGCTTCAATCGCTTCAATCGCTTCATTCGCTTCTTGCCCAGGCACCACCTGTTCCGCCGGACGAAGCCGCCACGCAGGCGCAGGTGTTTGCGCCGGCGCCGCTGTCAACGGCCCCCACGCATCGAGCTGCGCATCGAAATGCTCCAGCACGAAATCCGCGTCGAGCGTCGACAGCGCGCGCCGCGTGGCCTCGTCGTACCAGGCTTGCGCTCCGTCGAGCCAGTTCGCGACGTCGTCACGCGCAAGCGGCGCGGCGAGCGTGAACGGAAAATAGCGTCCCACCCGGTCGACACCCGGCATCAGCACACCCGCCCACGCCAACTCGCCGCACACGCCGGCGCCGAGCGCAAAACACCAGACCGGCGCATTCAGATAGACGGGGAGCCACTGTGCGCCGAACCATCGCTGCGCGTACAGCATGCCCTGCTGCAGACACGCATCCCACGGCGTGACGAATCCGGACGGCAAACGCCGCTTCACGAAGTCTCCATGCGTGCGCACCTTGCCGAAAAATCCGGGCGCCTGGGCGACGAACGCACTCATAGCCGGTCAGGACAACGGAACTGTTCGAATACCCCTCTACGGAACGGATTCGTCACGCTGCTCGCGTCCAGCTGCAGCACGAGCGGGTGGCCGTCCGACTCGAAGGTCGCCTTGAACCGGTCCGCCTGTGCGCTCGGCTGCAAGCGCGCGTTGTCCATCAGATGCAGCAGCGCCCACGGTCCATCCGCCCGCGCCGAGTCCCCCGATGGGTCGAAATCGACATGCGCCTGTCCCGTGCCTTTGCCGCTCGGCCACTGAAACACCATCGATTGATCCACGTGGGCGGCAACGAATTGCTGCCCGTCGATATCGATGGTGGCGTGGTCGATCGCAGGATCGATGTCGAGTACCTTGAGCGTGAAGCGAACCGACACATCTCGCCCGCCCGCGCGGAAGAATGCATCCCTGATCTGCGCGGCCCGCTGGAACTGCACAAGCACGTCCGCTGGAATACCCAGCGAATCGGCGCCCTGGCGCCAGCGCCATTGCGGTCCGGACATGTCGACCAGCGTCGCCAGGTTCTTCTGGAAGAAATCGTCGATCAGGCCGCCTGGCGCGAGCACCCGTCCGAAGTCATCGGGCGCCGCATCGCGCGTGGAACTACGTACCAGCGGGTAGCGGCCATCGAGCGCCTGCCGGCACAACTGCGCGACATTGGCCTGCCACAGCGCATTCAGCCGTGCGCGTTCGCCACCGACCATCAGCATCGCGCCGCCACTCGCGATGTCGTTGGCCACATTCGCCAGCGGTGCAGGCGCGCCCTGCGCGACGAGCTTCAGCTTGTTCAGCGCGTCGCCCGGCGGCGCGGGCAGTCCCTGCTTGCGCGCCGCGTCGGATGCTTCGAGATACGACGCCGCGTCCTTGAGCGCCGCGAGCTGCGTATCGAGCGGCACGGGCCCCGTCGCGCCGGGCTTGCCCGCGAGATCGTGCAGCGCCTGGAAGTGCGCATCGACGGGATTGACCTGAGCGGGCGGCGGCGCGGTCTCGTCCGGCTGGCTGCCGAGCGCGCTTTCGAGCCGCTTCTTCACGGCGTCGAGCTTGTTGTTCAACGCACTGACGCCCTGCTCGGCCAGCGAGCCGCCCGTCTTCACCGTGCCGAGCGTGGTCTCCTGGGCGGCCGCGAGCATGAATGCCTTCAACGGCGAATCGGGCGCGCCGAGCACGTTCGCCACGCGCGCGCCCTTCTCCACGCCGTCGAACGGCACCACGGCGACATCCGCCAGCAGCGCGTCCCACTGCCTGATGTACTCGTCGTAGTAAAGCTGCGTCATCGTCGACTTCAGATCGTCGATGGCGTTCGGCGTCAGCACCGACTCCTCGCGCCCGAGCACCCAGTTGTCTCTCGCGACATCGACGACGGCCTCGTCGCGCAACTGGCCGAACTTCTGATAGCCGGCCCGCGTGTATGCGCCGGAGACGCCGCGCGTCAACGGCGCACCGCTCTTTCTGACCAGCACCAGCGACGCGTTGCGGCCGGCCGCGGCCGCAACGCTGAACGGCGGCAACTTCGCCTGTTCGAGATCGCGCGCGACGCGATTGAACATGCGTTGCGCGAGCGGCATCCGCGCGAGCGTCGTGCGCGCCTGCGCGATCAGGTTCTTGTCGAGCGGCAGCGACGCATCGAACTGCGCGGGCTGGAACAGCGCCGCGAGATGGCCGTCGATGTCGTTGCGCTGATCGTCGCTCGCATCGTGCAACGGCCCGCGCCGCCAGTCGATGTCGGCCCACAGCCGCACGGAATCGGCGTCGAAGTGAGCCGGATCGCCGAGCATCAGGTACGCGCGCAGCACCTCGTACTGAAAGTCGGGGTTGTTCGCGTCGCCGCGCCGCAACTCGTCCTCCATCCTGCGCACGACGAGCGGCAGCAACGTCTGCTTCAACAGACGCCGGTAGCTCGCCTGCGCTTCGAGGCCCAGCTTGTCACCCTGATACAGCCCGAGCCGCGACAGCCACGGCACGCGCTTCTCGCGATCGGCGTAGCCGCCGGGCAGGTCGCGCGCCGCGTTGAGCAAGGGCAGCAGCGCGAGCGGATCGTCGCCCGCGCGAGTGTTCTTCGCGAGCTTCTGCAACTCGGTCACACGTTGCTCGACATTGCCGATATAGGCCTGGTTGCGCTGATAGCTGATGAAGAACAGCACCAGCGCAAGCACCGCGGCAATGCCGATCAGCCCGAGCGCGATGCGCTGCAGCCACGTGCGGCGGCGCTCCAGGGTCGGATTGGTGCCCGCCAGTCCGGCCTCCTGAAAGACGACGTCGCGCATCAGCCGCGTGATGAAGTACGCGCGCCCGCTTGCCGGGTCCGGCAACACGACCTGACGCTGCAAGCCGAGCGCCGCCGCAACCGCGCTCATCACGCGGTCGATCGGCCGGCCTTCCTGTGTGCCGCTCGTGAAATAGACGCCGCGCAGCAGCGCCGCCTCATCGAAACGCGAGGTGCTGAAGGTTTCCTGCAGAAACCCCGTCAGCACGCTCTCGAGCCCCGCGAACTGCTGCGGGAAACCGTACACGAGCGCGCGGCGGCGCGTGTCCGTCTCTTGCTGCATGCGCCGCAACACGCGGGCCTGCAACTGCTTTTCCAGCGCGGCGAACTCGCCGGGAAATGACGCCAGTGCCTCGTCCGGTCCGCCTTGCGCCGCATACGGAAACGTCACGCCCCACACCTGTTCGCGCTCGTCGCGGCCGAGGTCGTCGAAGAATTCCGCGAAGCCTGCGAGCAGATCGCACTTGGTCACGACGACGTAGACGGGAAAGCGCATCCCGAGGCGGGTGTACAACTCCTTCAGCCGTTCGCGTACAGCGCCCGCCTGCACCGCGCGCTGCGTGTCGGACAGTTGCAGCAGATCCTGCACCGACAGCGCGACGATCACGCCGTTCAGCGGGCGTCGCGGCCGATATTTGCGCAGCAGTTGCAGGAAGCCGCTCCATGCGGCCTGGTCGGCTTCGGCGAAGCTGTCCTGCGTGGTGAAACGGCCGGCCGTGTCGAGCAGCACGGCGTCGTCCGTGAACCACCAGTCGCAATTGCGCGTTCCGCCGACACCCCCGACTGCCTGCTTGCCGAGCCGGTCGGCGAGCGGAAACTTGAGGCCCGAATGCAGCAGCGCCGTCGTCTTGCCCGTGCCGGGCGCGCCGACGAACATGTACCACGGCAACTGGTAGACGTACTGACTACCGAAGCGCCCTTTCACGCGCGCCTTGCGCAGGATCGCCATCGCCTCGTCGAAGCGCTGCTTCAGCGCGGCGACATCGGCTTCCGATTCCTTCCTGCCGGGTTGCGGTGCGGCCTCGGCAACCACGCGCGTGAATTTCACGTTCGCGAGCCGCACCATCAGCCAGCGCACGCCCCAGTACAGCGCCCAGAGCGCGAACAGCACCGCGATCACGATCCAGCGGTGCGCGGCCGATTCGAGCGGCGCCTTGCCCGCGAACGCGAGCAGCGGCCCTTCGATCCACACGATCAGCGCGAGCGCCAGTACGCCGAGGAACGACAGCACGATCGGCCGCCTGAGCCAGCCAAGCAGTTTCATGGGCATCCACCTTCGAGGTGCGTCGTACGGAGCGCGAGCGGATTCACGATGCCGCCCCCGGCGCGAGTAGGGTGATATCGACGCGGCGGTTCTTCGCGCGGTTCGCGGGCGAGTCGTTCGGCGCGATGGGCTCGGTGTCGCCGCGGCCTTCGGCTTCGAAACGCCCCGGCGTGCCCGTGCGCGCGGCGAGCATGTCCCGTACGACATCGGCACGTGCCTGCGACAGATGCCAGTTCGACGGAAAACGCGCCGACAGCAGCCGCTGGTTATCCGTGTGCCCGGCGACGACCACGTGGCCCGGCACGTCCTTGATCGCATCGCCGATACGCTGGATCAACGGGATATAGCCCGATTCGAGCTCGGCGCTGCCCGACGCGAACAGCCCGTCGCCCTTGATCTCGACGACGGTCCGGTCGGGAAGTTCGGCGACATGCACGAGCCCTTGCGCGATTTCCGGTGCAAGAAACTGCGACAGCTTCGGTGCGAGCGCAGGCGGCGGCGCGGCCTTCGCGGCAGCGAGCGGCGGCGGTGCGACGCGCACGCCGTGCAACGCCGCGAACACGCGGTCGGACTCGTCGTTCAGGCGCAGGCTCAACACCAGATGCACGGCGACGAGCAACACGCATGCGATCGCCGCGGCGACCCACAGCGGCACCAGTTGCAACAGCGGCTTGCGCTCGGTCTTTTCGGGCAGCCAGTGCACCGACAGATCGCGTTCGGCGGCGCCGCGTTGCGAACGGATCATCGTTTCGAGGCGCTCGCGGATCGTGTCCAGCTGCGTGCGGCCACCGTCGATCAACCGGTAGCGGCCTTCGAAGCCCAGCCCGAGAATCACGTAGATCAGTTCGAGTACGTCGACGTTCCCGGTGGGGTTCTGAGCAAGCCGCTGCAGGATCAGAAAAAAGCGCTCGCCGCCCGACGCCTCGTTGTGAAAGGTCACGAGCAGGCTGCGGCTCGCCCACATCCCCGCGCCCCACGGCGTACTCGAAATCGCCTCGTCGAGAAAGGTGCACAGGCAATAGCGCGACGCGCCGAGCTTTTCGTCGTCGATGCCGCTCGCGCGCCCTTGCGTTTCGAACGTGCGCATCATCTGGATCAGCTGGGTGCGCAACTCTTCGACATTCGGATGGGTCGGCAGCTGGCGCAGCGGAACCGCCAGCTCCAGCAGCGGATTGGCCGCGCGCAACAGCGGATTGAGTCCGCCCGTCTGCGCCGGGATCGGCGCCGCCGTCGCCGCGGCCGCGACAAACGCGGCGCGCGCGCCGCCGGGCGTCGGAATCAGGATCGTCGCGCCAGGATCATCGAGCGGGCCGCGTGGTTCGTCTGGAGTCACGATGAGTGTCCTCGATCAATGCGTCAGCGGCGAATGGCCCAAAACTCCATCGCCAGCCCCGGAAAGTCGCCCGCGACGTGCAACGCCATGCCGGCGGACGTCGCGAACTGCTTCCACAAATCGTTGCCGCGATCGAGCTCGAAGTACGTGAAGCCCGCATGAAACGGCAACTGGCGTGGCGCGACAGGCAGCGCGCGCAGCCCGACGCCGGGCAACTGCAGGTTCACCAGATCGCGAATGCGCTCGATCGGCCCAATCTTCACCTGCGGCGCGAAGCCCGTCAGGATGTGCTCGGCCGGCATCTGCGCACGCACGGCCAGCACGAAGGTCGCCGAAGCGAACAGGTTCTTGTCCGGCACGAGCGCGACGCGCAGGCCGTACTTGCGCTCTTCGAGCGGAATCGACACGGCATGGGGGTCCATCACCATGCTGAGCGACGCACGCAAGTCGTCGATTACCGGCGCGAAGGTTTCCCGCAGGCGGTCGTGCCGGTACACGGGATACGTCGGCGGGCGCTTGCCCGGCTGGCTGAACGTCGCGAGTTCTCCCGCAAGCTGCACCGCGATCTGGTACAGCGCTTCCGGATGCAGTCCCGTCATCGTCGACAGATGCGCCGCCAGCGGCTCGTGGCGGTTGATCAGTTGCAGCAGCAGGAAGTCCGACACTTCCGCGACGCCTGTCACGCCAGGCTGCGCAAGACGCGCGGCGAGCACCTCGCCACGCTGATGCAGCAGGCCGACGAGGTCGTCGACGAACGCGGCAAGACGCCGCCCGACCCGGTAGTCGAGACACGGCGGACTGTAGTCGTTTTCGAGCACGACGCGGTTGTCGGGCAACCGTTCGACGACGCGCACGACGCCAAGCACCGCATACGCATTCGCGACGTCCGCTTCCAGCGCGAGCCGCACGCGCAGCTTGCCGATCTGCATCAGCGCCGGTTCGGCGTTCGGATCGTTGCTGTCGGCGACTTCGCGCTCGGCCACGCGATGCCGCGCAAAGTTTTCTCCGCTGTCTTCGTTGCCCGTCTCGGCAACGCCCGGACGGCGCACCGGCAGCGCCAGCGCGACGAGCGTATTGCGTGTGCCTTCCGGAATATCGAGCGGTTCGGGCAGATCGTCGTCGGCGGGCAGATTGAACGGTGTGCCATCGGGCATCACACCCGCGCACGACAGCAGCGCAACCTTGCCGAGCTTGAGCAGTTGCTCGTCGATTTCGAGCGCGGTCAGCCCCCAGCTATACGGACGAAGACATGCGGCCCGCGTCTCCAGCTGGGTCTGCAGATAGCGGTCATGCTGCTGCAGATGCTGCGGCTGCAGGAACATCCCCTCCGACCAGATGACTTTGCTGTTCCAGGACATTTTTTCTCGTGTCTTCTCGTGTCTTTAGCGTGGCCTGTTCCCGCGACGGGAAACGGTCAATGGTGGCTGGTCGGGTCCGTCTTGCCGGTCTTGCGCGCGGTGTGCAGCGCGTCGATCTGCGCCTCGTACGCATCGTTGAACGCCTTGCCGAACAGCCTCTGAAAATCGTCCTGCGCTTCGCGTGCGACGTCTGCCTCCCGCTCTACGAACAGATCCCACAGCTTTGCCTTGCGGTTCGACAGCACCTTGTCGAGCACGCCACCCTCTTTCAACTGGGCCTCGATGCTGGCGGGATCGAAACGGCCGAGCACGTCGGCCAGCGCCGCGCGCATGCCGACGATCACCGCGAGTTCATGCGATTCGATGTCGTTGAACGCGCGTTCGAGCGCTTCGGCAGGCGGTAGATAACCGGCGCCGCGGCCCGTGAGCATCTGCGCGAGCGCGCTGTCGACATCGGGGAAAAATTTCAGCGGATTGTTGTCGCGCGCCACGATCAGCGTGACGTCGAGGCGCGCTTCGCGCCGCGCCATCGAACGGGCGCGCAGCACGGCCATCGTGCCGCGCAGCGCTTCGCGCAACATCGTGCCGACGAGCCGCGCGAGTTCCGCCGGCGGCAGGTTCGGCATGCGCGAGGGGTCGAGACCTAG
Organism: Paraburkholderia sp. Tr-20389; assembly: GCF_017104565.1. GTDB lineage: Bacteria > Pseudomonadota > Gammaproteobacteria > Burkholderiales > Burkholderiaceae > Paraburkholderia. The sequence goes on from NZ_JAAGPD010000001.1 coordinate 800,823, forward strand.
CCCTTCGAGCAGCGCCGCGTACGGATCGCCTTCCGAAGCCCTGTCGTGCGAGGCCGCAGGGTCGGGCCTGGCGGACGGAGCGGCCGCAGGCGTTGCCCTCGGCGCGGGCTCGGCCGTTGCAGCGGCGGCGCATGCAGGCTCGCGTTGCCTGGGCGGAGGCTGTTGCGCGGCCGGCTCTACGGGAGCAGGAACAGGTTCGACGGGAACGGACATCGCCGCAGCCAGCGAAGCTGCGGGCGCGATCTCGGTGGGATCTTCCGGCACCAGCGGCGGCCCGGCGGCCGGTGCGAGCAGGTCGTCGAACGGTGTCGCGACGTCATGACCGGCAGGACCGTCGAGCAGGCCTCGTGACAAGCCCGTCGGGCCGCCCGGCGACGCGGGGACCGACGGCGCGGGGGCGTGCGCTGGGGCCACGCTCGGCGCAGACGTAAACGCATTGAACGGTGCATCGGACGGCGGCGCGGCGAAGGGTGGCGACGCGTGCGCCGCTCCCGCCTGCACGCCGCCCGGTTGCACCGGCGTTTCCCATTGGGCGAGCGCATCCGCGAGCGGATCGTAGTCGGCGGGAATACCGCCCGACGACGGGCTCGCGACACTCGGCACGACAGGCGGCATAGCCGCATGCGATGCCGGGCCCGGCGCGGCGAACGCCTGAAACTCCGGCGCGACATGATCGCTTTCCGACCCCGCGTAGCGCGGCGCCGACGCAATCGGCGGGCGTTCGCCAAACGCAGGCTGTCCGAGGGGATCGAGCGCGCCGAGACCAAACGGATCGCCTTGCGCATCGGCGGGCAACGGGCCGCCAAGCACCTTCACCGCCGCCAGCGGATCAGCCAGACCCGTCACGCTGCGCGCGCCCGTCGCGGCGCGTTTCGCAATCGTCACTTCGAGCAGATAGGTGCCGATCATCAACCGGTCGCCATTCGCGAGCCGCGCCTCGCGCGTGCCGCCCAGTGCGCGCTGGTTCAGCACGCTCGGATTGCTGCCGAGATCGCACAGCAAATACTCGCCGCCGCGGAATTCGATGCGCGCATGCACGCGCGAAATGGCGCGCTGCTGGTCGGGCAGCACCAGCGTGCAATCGGTCGCGCGGCCGATGGTCCCGCCCGTCGGTCCGAACTCGACCGCAATCGGTTCGGCGACCGGCTCGTCATTGAAGCGCACGACGCGCAACGAAAGAATCGGATCGTTCACTTGTCTCCCCGGCCCCAACGGCCAAGCATCGCGTCATGATTTGAGCTTTTTCGTGCCATCGTCGGCGTCCTTCGGCGCGGTCGGCGCGGTCGGCGACGAGCCGCTGCCCGAGCCGGCCGAACCGCCGGAATTCAGCAGGATCGGCGTACCCGATACGGCGACGCTCGCGGGCCCCACCACCACGAACGCGCCGCCCGCCTTCAGCGTAATGCTGACGCCCGCTTCGATCACGACGTTCATCCCCGCCTTGATATGCACGTTCATGCCCGCATCGAGCGCGTAATCCATGCCGACTTTTTCCTGCAACTTCTGGCTGACGTTCAGCGAATCGTTGCCGTCCACCTTGGCGTTGCGGTCACCCGTCACGCTGTCGTGCCGTGCGCCCGTCACGGCGATGAACTCGTTGCCCGTGACCTTCAGATGCCGGTCGTTGCCGACGTTCGTCAGCGTATCGTTCTTGATCCACGTTTCATGATCTTTTTCCGCGTGGAAGAACAGTTGCTCGCTGCCCTTCGTGTCGTCGAAACGCATTTCGTTGAACCCGCTGCCGCCTTTGGTCGAATTGCTCTTCAACGTCGACAGCGCGGAGTTCGCGGGCAGGTCGTACGGCGGCATCGTGTTCGCGTTGTACACGCAGCCCGTGACGAGCGGCCGGTCCGGATCGCCTTCGATGAAATCGACCAGCACCTCCTGGCCGATGCGCGGAATGAAGAACGTGCCCCAGCGCTTGCCTGCCCAACTGTGCGACACGCGCACCCAGCAGCGCTTCATCCGTTCGTTGGCGCCGGACGGAGGCGCGAACTGCTCCCAGTGAAACTGCACCTTGATGCGGCCGTATTTGTCGGTCAGGATCTCGTCGCCGTCGGGACCGACCACCATCGCGGTCTGCGGACCCGCGACAAGCGGGCGCGGCGTGATGCGTTCGGCGCGGAACTGGTTTTCCTTACGCAACGCGGTGAAGCTGCAATCGAAAAACGGCAGTGCGCGGTGATCGCTGTCGCTCGACACGTAGGTGTCGGAGTTGATCTCGTACTCGGCGCTCATCACGAGGTAGTCGTGGTTCTGCGCATCGCACACATGGTCTTGCAGCTTGAAGAGTCCGCCCGGCCACATGCCACGCGCACTCGTGCGTCCGCTGATGCTGTCGTTGCGCGCCTGGCGTATTTCCACGCCGACTTTTGCGTAGCGGTCGCCATCGCCCGACTCGACGTGACCGCTCAGATGTTCCTGCATCGTGTACACGGGCGGGTCGTAGACCTTCGGCCTCGTCGCTCGCGACAGCAAACCCTGCTGGTTGCTCGACGACGGCTTCTCGAAGTCATACTCGTTGACTTCGTACTTGCCCGTCTGCAACTCCGCGCCCGACGACCATTGGTAGACGCACTCCTTTTCCTGCTTCGGTTCGTACCAGCCGTCGTACGAGATCGTCGCGTAGTGATCGATCGGCGCATGGACGTCGGTGGAATCCGTCATCACCAGCGTGTGCTTGCCGCCTTTGTGCTCGAAGTAATAGTAGATGCCCTCGTGCTCCATCAGCCGGCTGACGAAGGCAAAATCGGTCTCGCGATACTGCGCGCAATGCTCGAGCGACGCATAGGTTGCCGAACATTTATTGCTCAGATCCACGTCGTAGTCCTGCAGCACTTTCGCGATGATGTCCGGCACCGTCATCTCGTGAAAGAAGCGGCAGTGGGACGCACGCGTCAGCAGCCACAGCCGTGGCCGCACCATTGCTTCGTAGCGCGCCATGCGGTTGCGCGTCTTGTCGCCGGGCGCGACGAGCCGGAATGCGGTGACGATGCCGTTGATCTGCCGCTCGCCATCGGACGGCAAGTCGATCGCCACCGAGATATCCTGGCCGAGCACGTCGCCGGGTTTCAGGTCGTTGCTCATGCTGAGCAAGTCCAGATGAAACTCGCTCAAGCGGCCCAGTTCCTCGCGGCCGGTCAGGCGCAGGAACAGCAGGTCGCTGCCGGCAGGTGCGCAACTGACGGTGACGTGTCGGGAAGTGTCCTGGCTGGTCATGTCACGGAATCATCGTCTTGACGGTGGCCGGGTTCACGATCGTGACCACGCCGCCCCAGTTGCACATGCACTTCGATACGTTGTCGAGCGACGGCTGGTTGCCGAGCAGCACCGTCGGCGCACCCGGCACCCACGGCGACATCGTCGCGGGCACGCACGGCATCGGCGTCAGCACGCCGAGCGCAGCAGTCGTCGCCGCGGCCACCGTCGGGTTCGCGAGCGAACTGCACACGCCGAACGGCATGATGTTGACGAGCGGCACGTGGTCCATGATGTTGGCCGCGGGCGGCCCCTCGCCCATCACGCGATTCACGGGCAGGACGACGAGTGTCGACGGCGCGGCGCCGAACGAGCATTGCAGCGTCGCGCCCATGCTGACCTGTTGCGGCATATGAATACTCCGTCAAACGTGCAGCGCGCACTCAATCGAACGTGTAGACGAACTCGCCGTCGCGCGCGCCGATCTCCACCTTCGACACCGTCGTGCCGTTCATCATCCTCGTCAGGAACTCGTTGCTGATATGCGGCAGCAAGGTGTTCGTGAGGATCGCGTCGATCATCCGGCCACCGCTTTCCAGTTCGGTGCAGCGGCTCGCGATGAGCTTCACGACGTCGTCGTCATACGCGAACGGAATCTTGTGCGTCGCGCGCACGCGCTTGTCGATGCGTCCGAGTTGCAGGCGGATGATCGCGCCCAGCATCTCGTCGGACAACGGGTAGTACGGAATCACGACCACCCGTCCGAGCAGCGCCGGCGGAAACACCTTCAGCAGCGGCTCGCGCAGCGCCTTGGCGATGCCCTCGGGCTCCGGCATCAGTTCGGGGTCTTTGCACAGATTCGTGATCAGGTCGGTGCCCGCGTTGGTCGTCAGCAGGATGAGTGTGTTCTTGAAGTCGATGACACGTCCCTCGCCGTCTTCCATCCAGCCTTTGTCGAAGACCTGGAAGAAAATCTCGTGCACATCGGGATGCGCCTTTTCCACTTCGTCGAGCAGCACCACGCTATAGGGCCGGCGCCGCACCGCCTCGGTCAGCACGCCGCCTTCGCCATAGCCGACATAGCCCGGCGGCGCGCCCTTGAGCGACGACACCGTGTGCGCTTCCTGATACTCGCTCATGTTGATCGTGATGACGTTCTGCTCGCCGCCGTACAGCACTTCGGCGAGGGCCAGCGCGGTCTCCGTCTTACCCACGCCGGACGTGCCCGCGAGCATGAACACGCCGATCGGCTTGTTCGGATTGTCGAGGCCGGCGCGCGACGTCTGGATGCGCCGCGCGATCATCTCGGTTGCGTGGCCCTGGCCGATGATCCGCTTGTTCAGGTTCTCGGCGAGCTTCAACACGTTCTCGATTTCATTGCGGACCATCCGGCCCACGGGAATCCCCGTCCAGTCCTGCACCACCGAGGCAACAGCCTGCTGGTCGACGGTGGGGAGAATCAGCGGATCGTCGCCCTGATGTGCGGCGAGCTTCGCCTGCAATTCGCGCAACTCGGCAAGACGCGATTCGCGGGCGTCGTCGTCGGCAGGCGTCGAAGGCGCCGCTTCCGCCGCGCCTTCGACCTTGCCCGTCTCGTTGCGCAACTGCCCGCGCAAATCGAGGATGCGTGTCACCAGTTCCTTTTCCGCCTCCCAGCGCGCTTCGAGTTCGGACAGACGCGCTCGCTCGTCCGTCACGCGCGCGGTCGCCGTCGCAAGCCGCTCGCGGGTGTCGACGCCGACGGCCGTCTCTCTTCCGATGATCTCCAGCTCGGTTTCGAGCGCGGCGATGCGCTTTCTCGAATCGTCGACGGAAGGCGGCGTCGCGTGCTGGCTCACCGCGACGCGCGCGCACGCGGTGTCGAGCAGGCTCACGGCCTTGTCGGGCAACTGGCGCGCGGGAATGTAGCGATGCGACAGCCGTACGGCCGCTTCGAGCGCCTCGTCGAGCACCTGAACCTTGTGATGCTTTTCCATCGTCGACGTGATGCCGCGCATCATCAGGATGGCCTTTGTCTCGTCAGGCTCCGGCACCTGCACGACCTGGAAGCGGCGTGTGAGCGCCGGGTCTTTTTCGATGTGCTTCTTGTATTCGGCCCAGGTCGTCGCCGCGACGGTGCGCAGCGTGCCGCGCGCGAGCGCCGGCTTCAGCAGGTTGGCGGCGTCGCCCGTGCCCGCCGCGCCGCCCGCGCCAACCAGCGTATGCGCTTCGTCGATGAACAGAATGATCGGCTTCTCCGAGGCCTGCACTTCCTCGATCACCTGGCGCAGCCGGTTCTCGAACTCGCCCTTCATGCTCGCGCCCGCCTGCAGCAGGCCCACGTCGAGCGTGCGCAACTGCACGTCGCGCAGCGTCGGCGGCACGTCGCCCGCGACGATGCGCTGCGCGAAGCCCTCGACGACGGCCGTCTTGCCGACTCCGGCTTCGCCCGTCAGGATCGGATTGTTCTGGCGGCGCCGCATCAGGATGTCGACCACCTGGCGGATCTCCTCGTCGCGCCCGACGATGGGATCGAGCTTGCCGTTGCGCGCCTGCTCGGTCAGGTCAGTGGTGAAGCGCTTGAGCGCTTCCTGCTTGCCCATCGCGGCGGGCGGCACGGTGCCGCCGTCATCGCCTGTATGGGCCGACTGGGCCGCGGCCTGAGAGCCGTCGCTCGCGGTCATCCCCGCTTCGGGCGAACTGCCGAGCAGGCTGTCGAATTCATCGACGAGAGGATCGAGCTTGACCCGCTCGAACTGGCGCGAGATACCGTACAGCCCGTTGCGCAGCGACGGCGTCTTCAGCAAGCCGACCACCAGGTGACCCGTGCGCACCTGATACTCGCCGAACAGCAGCGAGCCGAACACCCAGCCGCGCTCGACGGCTTCCTCGACCTGCGACGAGATATCGACCATCGACCCCGCGCCGCGCGGCAGCCGGTCGAGCGCTTCCGTCAGATCGCGCGCGAGCGCCGAGGGCTCGATGCCGAAGTGCTTGACGATGCGGTGCAGATCCGAGTCCTGCAACTGCAGGATCTGATGGAACCAGTGCACAAGCTCGATATACGGATTGCCGCGCAACTTGCAGAACACGTTTGCGCTTTCGATTGCGCGATAGGCCAGCTTGTTCAGCTTGCCGAACAACGCTGCACGTCGGATTTCGGCCATTTTGCTAGTCCTTCGGTGAGTGTTGGGATGACGGCTCGCTCGCGCGCGCGTCGCTATGCGCGGGCTCGCCGGATCGTGCGGACAATGAAGCGGGATGCAAGCGCAGCTGACGCTGATCCTGCGTGACCGGGCCGCTCAACAGCCAGCTCGTGTAGCCGAGCCGCGCGCGGCGTCCCAGTGCAAGACGTGGCACATCTTCCTGCCTGAGCCACAGGTTCACGTCCCAGTCGAGACCGTCGCGCACGTAGTTGCGCACCCAGTCGGTGAGGCGCCGCAGACTGTCGCCGCCGGGCAGAAAGCGTTCGTAATCGGCGAGCGTCAACGGCCCGACGACGATGCGGAACTTGTGCTGGCAGTCCCACACGCGCGCGCCGAGCAGCGTCGAGACGCCGAGCCCCGACGAACCGTCTCGCGCGCCCAGGCGCGAGAGCGTGTCACGCGGCAGTTCCATCCAGTGGCCGACCCACTCCTCGATCCGCACCGGCAGGTTGAAGAAACGCGCGAGGATCAACTGCAGACCGGCGGCGGGACGTGTCGGGCCCGCCAGCAGGCCGGCGAAATGCAGCTTCGCGAAGTCGGGCACGGCGTCGCGCTCGCGCAGCGCCGCCTCGGCCAGACCGAACGTGCTGCCGACATAAACCGAAAAACGGTCGCGCTCCGGCCGGTCGAGACTCACGGCAGGCTGCGCATTGGCCCATGCCCGATAGAACAGCGACACCATCCGGTGCTGGAAGATGTCGAGAAAGCGCGCAAAGGTCGGGTCGTTCGCGTTGCGCGCGCGATCGCGCACGTACTCAGTCAGATGCACGGGCAGCGGGCCATGCGGCCCCATCAGGCCAAAGAAATTGACCGCGAGCCGCGCGGGGTGCCCATCGTGCGCCGGCCTTAACACACCGAGCGTGGTCGGGTGGAAGATCAGCTCGGGTTCCTGCGAGAAGCGCACCGCATCGTCGCGCGGACGCAGCGATTCGCCGATTCGCGGTTTGTCCCGCCAGGCGTTCTCGATGAGCCGCACGGCCTGGTAGAAGTCGAAGCGGCAGGCGTTCGCTTCGAGTTCGCGCAGCAGGGTCAGAGGGTCCGACATTGTCCGACCCTCGCTGGCCAGCGCATGATCTCGCCGCGCGACAGCGTTCTGACTACCGTCTCGGCGAACGAATTGATCGATACGTATTGTGCAAAGTAATGCGACAGCACCGCGCCGAGCAGAAACGCGCCGGCGCCTTCGAACGCGGCGTCGTCGAGTGTCAGCGTGATCGCGAGGCCGCGCCCGAACACGATCGGTCCTGTGCACGGCAGACGGCGCGTGACGGGATGCGATCCGATCGATTGCAAGCCTTCGATCATGCGTTGCGCCGCCGGATCGTCGACGGGGCAATAGAGGCTCAGCAGATCGCGCATCGCGCGGGCGCCCTCTTTGGCGTCGCTATCGACGAGCGATGCATAGTTCAGCGACAGGTGACTCAGCAGCCGCCAGGCGACTGCGCCATGCGCATACGACGGCAACGGCCGGCTCGGGCCACTCACGCAGCGCACCGTTTCGACGGGCGCCTCGACGTCGAGTGTGAAATCGCTCGCACCGACGCCGATCGACAAGGTGAGCGGCAAGTCGCGATTGGTGCACAGCACCTGTAGACCGAGCTGGCGCAAATCGCCGCGAAACGGCGCGTTCGCCGCATCGACGAGCGCGATGAACGTCTCGCTGCCGATGTAGCTGGTGCGCTGTCCGCGCTCGGCCTGACGCGACGAGCGCACGCGCTTGTCGCGCCGCACCTGGTAGTACGCGCCTGCGCCATAGCCCGCGCCGAGGTCGCGCGCGTGATAGAACGGTTCGAACTTCTGCTCGGCGGCCGCGCCCGCGCCATAGCCGGTGACTTCCTCGATCCGGTAGACCTCGAAGTCCATCGGCCGCGTGCGATCGGCCACCACGTGATATTCGAACTGCTCGGCGGACAGCGCGATCCGGTCAGTCCGGCGCGGAAACAGGTTGATCACGGGCGTGCAGTGGAGCGCGAAATTCGATGCGTCGACCGCCTGTTCGAGCATCGGGTCGCCGCGCTTCAACAGCACGATCACTTCGACCTCGTTCTCGGCGCAGCGGCGCAGCGCCTGCTGCAAGCCGTCGATCGCAACGAACATGAAGCGCGGCGCGAAAGCGAAGTATTCCTGCAGCAGCCGGTAACCCCGAAAGGATTGCTTGCTGACGGGCAGCAACGCTTCGTCTTCCGAGAAACCCATCGGCGCGACCGACGTAGCGGGCAATTGCACATGCCAGGTCGCGGGACGCGACACCGGCATCACGACGACGCCTATCGCCGATCCGACGAGCCGCTCGTAAAGACGCGTCGGCATCGAGTCAGTGCCGCGCAGATAGAGCGCCAGCCTGTCGAGCTTCAACTGATTGATCTTCAGGCCGCCCGTCGCGCGCAGGCGCAGCCGGAGGCCCGCCTTGACGCCTGCCGGCAGCGCGATATCCGCGCCGCCCAGCGAGCCGGAATGCGTGAAGAACTTCGCATCGGCGATGTCGAGCGGCCACAGCGTCAGGTCGTGCGCGCTGCGATATTCGCAACGCGTCGAACCGTTCTTGTCGAGCAGGCTGCGCAAGGCGCTGCCGCGCGGAACCTTCACCCCTTCCGCGAGACCCGCGTTGCTCAGATCGGGTTGAATCTGCACGACGGCCATCGACGGCGTCGGCGCCAGATAGTGTGGATAGACGAGTTCGGTGAGATGCTGCGTGAAGCGTGGAAACTCCGCATCGATCTTGAACTGCACGCGCGCGGCGAGAAAGCTGAAGCCTTCGAGCAGCCGCTCGACATACGGGTCCGCGCATTCGAGGCTTTCGAGCCCGAGCCGCCCGGCGATCTTCGGATATTCTCTGGCGAACTCGCCCCCCATTTCCCGCAGGTGCTGGAGTTCCGCGCTGTAGTACTTGATCAGTTCCGGGTTCATGTTGTCAGCGCGCGCCGCTTTGGTCGATCACCCTGATTTCCCCCGCCTCCAGATCCAGTTCAGTCCTGAAATAGAGTCGCTCCGGGTACGGCTGGGCCCACAGATCTCCTTCGATCAGAAACGATACCGTGTTGTGCTGCGCCGTAGTCTCCTCGACCTGGATCGCCGTCACGCGCACTGTCTCGCGCAAGATGCGCGGCTCGAACGCCCAGATCGCATCGCGCACGTGTTTTTCGAGCTTTGCCGGATCGACGCCCGACGCCGTCTTGCCGGCAATATCAGGAAACCCGTAGTTCAACACCGACGTGCTCACGTACGGATAGCCGGACACATCCTGCACCGACGCAAGGCCGTTCGCGTTCAGCAGCCACGCGAGATCGCGCTGCACGCTCTGGCGCAACGCGCGGATCGACAGCACCCGGTGTTCGCGCGCCTCCTGCTTGACCTCAGGCTCGTGATCGGTCAGCCGGTCGAGCAGCGACGGTTGCAGCCGGTCACGTGTGCTCAGTTCAGCCATGATCGCGCGCGGCGTCAGCGCCGCCCTCGCTGTCAGGCGCAGCCTCGGTCGCCAGTTCGATCGTGCGGATATCGAGCAACGCGTAGTCGTTCGCGCTGGTCGTCAGCATGCGTTGTCCAACCGGGCGCGCGTCGGCCGCATCGCCGCCGATCCAGTCGGTCAGATGCGCGAGCGACAGCGCACTTTTCTTTTCCGCCAGCGTGCCGGCGTAGCGCGTCGGAATCAGCCCGACCGCCTGGCCTTCATTGGCCCACGTGAAAATCGCCGGCGTCCACACGCGGTCGCGCAGATCGGTCGGCGCTTCGATCTCGATACGCTTGATGCGGAAAAACGGCACCCAGTAGTAACGGCCGTTGAGCACCGTCTCGAGTGTCGGCCCGAGCCGCATGTCGGCATCGGCGATCCACTCGAACGGTTCGCCGTTGATGCTGCCCGACGTGGCGGGCGCATCGCCGAGCGCCTGCTCGCGGGCATTGACAGCGGCTGCATGATCGCCCGCGGCATCGAGCCGCAATGCCTCGACCAGCAGCGCGAGCCAGCCGGTCGGCTCGCCGAAAATCAAAGGCGCGCGCGCACCGTTGAAAACTTCTTCGCGCAACGCTTCGCATTGCAGCGCCTCGCGATAGGTTTGCACCATCGGCAATGCTGCCGCGTCGAGGTCGCCCGCCACATTGAGTTGCGTCAACGCACGGTCCCATGAGCCGAGCACGGCGAGCAACTGGAACAGAAACACCCGGTGCGCAGCCTTCGACGGATCATTCCGAACCTGCATTTGCAACAGACGCAGGCACTCTTCCAGATTGCCTTCGCGCAAGCTTTCTTCTGCCGTCATGTCAGTTCGCTCCGTCGGGCCGGTTCAATGCCGCCGCCGCACCACGCGCCCGTGGCACGGCGGCAAGCGATACGCTGCTGCTAGCCGTTGGTCGGGTCGTTCTTCACGATGTTCCACTTCATCTCGACGACGCCGCCTTCCTTCGCGCCCTTCGCGTTCTGCGGCTGGTATTCGACATGGAACTGCTCGAAGTTCAAGGTCACGTTCTCGGTGAAGCGATCCTCACCACCCGAGCCGCCCGTCGAATACGAACTGATCAGGCACGCGGTCAGCGTGACCTTGTAGTATTCGAGCGGGTTGTCACCGCCGGCCTTGCGCACGGTCAGCACCACCGAATCGATGTGCGTGCCCTTGGCGCAGGCCAGCATGATCGTCGGCGTCGACTTGTCGACGTATTTGGTGAACGATATGTCCTGCACATTCACCTTGCCGGCGCCGCCGCCCGTTCCCAGGTGCATCGTGCCGCTCTGGCTCAACCCCCAGCTCCACGCAAGTACATCGATCTCATCCTTATGCGACTTGTCCTGAGACTCGCCCTTGATATCGCCCAGCTTGATGAACATATCGACGGCCATGTTCTTCTCCACTCAAATCGGTTCGCCACTGACAATGGAATTCCGTCATGCCGCCTTGGCGGACGGAAGCTTTGAGACCAACCGCAACGACACGGTCAGGCCTTCCAACTGATAATGCGGACGCAGGAAAAACTTCGAGGTGTAGTAACCCGGATTACCTTCGACTTCTTCGATCACGACTTCAGCTGCGGCAAGCGGCCTTCGCGCCTTCGACTCTTCGGTGGAATGCGCAGGGTCGCCATCGACGTATTGCAGGATCCAGTTCTGCAGCCAGCGCTGCATGTCGTCCTTTTCCTTGAAGCTGCCGATCTTGTCCCGCACGATGCACTTCAGGTAATGCGCAAAGCGGCTGCATGCAAACAGATAAGGCAGGCGTGCCGCCAGATTCGCGTTGGCGGTCGCATCCGCATCTTCGTATTCGGCTGGCTTGTGCAACGACTGCGCACCGATGAACGCGGCAAAGTCGGAGTTCTTCTTGTGCACGAGCGGCATGAAACCGTTCTTTGCCAGTTCCGCCTCGCGCCGGTCACTGATTGCGATCTCAGTCGGACACTTCATGTCGACGCCACCGTCGTCGGTCGGGAACGAATGCACCGGCAGGCCTTCGACCGCGCCGCCCGACTCGATGCCGCGAATCCGCGAGCACCAGCCATACATCTTGAACGAACGGTTGATGTTGGTCGCCATCGCATACGCAGCGTTGGCCCACGTGTATTTGCTGCTGTCGGCGCCCGCGGTGTCTTCTTCGAAATCGAACTCTTCGACGGGGTTGGTCTTCGCGCCGTACGGCGCGCGCGCGAGGAAGCGCGGCATCGCAAGACCGATATAGCGCGAGTCTTCCGATTCGCGCAGCGAACGCCAGGCGGCGTGCTCGGGTGTCTGGAAGATCTTCGTCAGGTCGCGCGGGTTCGCGAGTTCCTGCCACGAATCCATCAGCATCACGGCCGGATCGGCGGCAGCGATGAACGGCGCGTGGGCAGCCGCGGATATCTTCGCCATCTGCGTCAACAGATCGACATCGGGACCGCTGTTGTCGAAGTAGTAATCGGCGACCAGCGCGCCATAAGGTTCGCCGCCGAACTGGCCATACTCTTCTTCATAAAGCTTCTTGAAGAACGGGCTCTGATCCCAGGCGGTGCCCTTGTATTTCTTGAGCGTCTTGTGCAGCTCGCCCTTCGAAATGTTCATCACGCGAATCTTCAGCGATTCATCGGTCTCGGTGTTGTTCACCAGATAGTGCAGACCGCGCCACGCGCTCTCCACTTTCTGGAACTCTTCCGAGTGAATGATCAGGTTGATCTGCTCGCTGAGCTTCTTGTCGATCTGGGCGATCAGGCTTTCGATGGTCGCAAGCACGTCGTTCGAAATGACGGCGGTATCGCGCAGCGCCTGTTCCGCCAGCGTGCGCACTGCCGTTTCGACGGCTTCCTTTGCCTTGTCGCTTTTCGGCTTGAATTCCTTTTGCAGCAGATTCGCGAAGTCGCTCATCTCGAGCGTACCCTCTGTCTGCTGCGCCTGTCCTTCGAGGTTGGGTTCGGCCATGGTCAGACTCCACTGTTAGTCGCGCTTATTCCTGTGGCTTCGGCGCAGAAGCGAGCGATTGCAGCAAGGCGGGATCGTTCAGCACCTTTGCGATCAATTCCTCGGCACCCGTCTTGCCATCCATGTACGTCAAGAGGTTCTGCAACTGGCCGCGCGCCTCGAGCAGCTTCGACAGCGCGTCGACCTTGCGCGCGACAGCCGCGGGAGAGAAGTCGTCCATGCTCTCGAACGTCATGTCGACCGCGAGATTGCCTTCGCCCGTCAACATGTTCGGCACCTGCACCGCAACGCGCGGCTTCATCGACTTCAGGCGCTCGTCGAAGTTGTCGACGTCGATCTCCAGAAACTTGCGGTCCGCAACGGGCGCGAGCGGATCCGCAGGCTGTCCGGACAGATCGGCCATCACGCCCATCACAAAAGGCAGATGCACCTTCTTTTCCGAGCCGTAAACTTCGACGTCGTACTCGATCTGCACGCGCGGCGCGCGATTGCGTGCGATGAATTTCTGACTGCTTTCCTTGGCCACGACAGTTCCCCTGGTTGACGCCGCACCGTCGAGAGGCGGAGCAACGTATCAGTTGCAATGCTGATGAACTCCCCGACGACTATTCGCTTTCGATACCGCCAACCTGCCGGGCCTGCCCGAGACCTTCCGGCGCGAGGTCCTCCAGTATTTCGATGAAACTCTTGTCCACCAGACGTCGCGCCCGCGCGAGCAATAGCGGCACCGGACTCGACGGCTCGTTCTGTTCGTAATACGCGCAGATCTTGTCCAGCAGACGGATCACGTCCTGCCGGCTGTTGACTGCGCCACTCGGCGCCGCAGGTGATGCCGCGCCCGTGCCCGTTGCTGGATTCGCCTCGCCCTCACCGGCCGGCGCTTCATCCGCAGCTTGCTGGCCGGTGTCGCCGACCCGTTCGCCGAGAAAACCGGCCGCCTGCTGCAACAGCCGCGACAGTGGCGACAAGTCGATCGCCTGCGCTGCGCCGACGCGTTCGGTCAGCAGCGTTTCAATGCGCGTATTGCTCTGGCGCGCGGCAAGCAACGCAGCGTGCACAGCCGCCGCATCGTCGCGCACGTCGGCGATCGCCGCGTCGATCGATGCAAGCGATGGAGGCTCGATACCGTCGGGCACGGTCACGTCGCCCGTCGCATATTCGATGTCGCGCAGCCTGACAATTCCATGCGTGCGCGACGCGGCAAGCGCGGTGTCGCGCACATCAAGCAACATGCCGGACTGTTCGACCAGCACCGCGAGCGCGTTGATACGCGCAGTAGGGTCGTTGTCGTCGTCGGGGTCGAGTTGCGGATAGACGTGATCCCAATGCCGTTCGAGCAGGCCTTCGATCAGCGCCATCCCTTCGGCGAGACCGGTGAAGCCCTGGCGGTTCAGGAGCGCGCGCGCAAGATGAGCGCCGACACGCAGATCACGGCTCTTGCTGAACAGTTCTAGTGACAGGGCCTGGGCTGCTTTCCAGTCAGGCGGTGTGGCGGCGACTACGGTGTCGCCGTACTGGACTTCCGGCTTGCCATGCACGACCTGTTCGAGTTCGAGAAACATCGGGTCGTACTCGACGTCGTCCCCGCACGGACGTTCGGGCGATAGATCGGCAAGCAATACCCCGGCATCGAGCGTGACCATTTTTTGTATCGGCTTCAGTCTGAAACGAATGGTTTTAGCGTGACTGTCCCTCGCGACGAGTCACGCCACGAAAACTGCCGAATCTGGCCTTCATCAAACCGATTTACGACAACTCAAATATGGAACATTGATAGATTCGCGCGATGCCGCGACTTTTCGGAGCGGGTATTGTCACTACAGACCGATATGAGCATAGCACGCAATAATCAAAAGAAAAGGCTCGTCGCTCTGGTCATTCGATTCAAAGGATCGACTCTGAAAATCAATAGAAATCCGAGTTCATAGTCTGCATAAAAAAAGCGGGGACCGCATGCTTCCTTCATCTCGCTTACTCTTATAACGAATGGTCGTGCTTATGTCATTGTGACATTTTCCGAACCAATCAATAGTATTGGGCTGGTAAACGAATTAGCAATTTGAAATTGAAAAAAGAGTGCTAAATCACGCAGCAAGGTAAACCCTCATATAAGTTTCGTAGTCTGATGTGCGATATCTAAGGCATTGCTCTTCGTAGTGTTACGGTGATCAATCGTTCCTTCTCGTCGCACCGAATGGCAACGCACGATATTCGTATTCCCGTTTCCCCTGCCGCAATCGAACAACGCATATCGCAAACCGGTATTGAATCCGCACAGCGCGACGCTGTGCCCAGCATGCGGGGTGACATGTGACACACATCGAAAGCGTACGCACGGCCGATTGCGCCTGCGACAGTGCGCTGCCGGACCTTTGGCAAAGGCGCACATGTCTGAATCGTGACGAGATGGCTTCGATTTATCTGGTCGTACGCCGCGCATTGCAGGGATACCATCCGTTCGAATTGCAAGCGCTGGGCGAAGACAAGGAAGAACTCATTTCACAGTTCATCTATTTCAAGGTCTTCCGTATCGAAGCCGCACATCCGCAGCCAGAAACGTTTCCACTGCACAGCGCGCCGTCAAACGGTCATGCGTTGTGCGCGTACTTTCGCCGATACCTGATCGATTGTCTGCGCAACGCGGCCCATCAGCGCAACGTGTCATTCGACGATGAAAACGTGCTGGCCGAGGTCGAGCAGCAAGGGGCTGTGCAATCCGATCCGGTCGACTCCGTGCTGACGCTATATGGGCTCGACGAGCAAACCGTACGTGAGTCCGCAGCGCGCTTCATCGCGGGACTCGACGAGTGCGACTGGCTGCTGCTAGCGGGCAGCCTGGGCTGGCTGTCGAACGAAAAGGGCGGGCTGTCGCAGATCGCCAGCCGTTATCGAATCGCGTCGTATCACTATCGCGCCCGCAAGCTCGGCGTGACGCTGAAAAAAGGCTCGCTGCCAGCCGATTTCGCTGCAACGAGCATTGGTGAGTGGATCAAACATACGCTCTGCATCGACATCGAGGCAGAGAATCGTGTCGCGATTCTCATCGTGCTGGGCATCCTCGCCGAACAATCGCGAGCTCCGTCGGCTGACCCCGATTCGGCGAGAGGCTTACTGTGCGACTTGCCACAGCAAGCCTGAGCGATCGCGGCGGCCGGCAGCGCAACGAGGACGCGGTAGGCGACTGGTCGAGCGACCGTCTTTACTATTTCGTGGTCGCCGACGGTGCAGGCGGACATGGCGGCGGCGATGTGGCATCGGCGATCGTCGTCGACAGCGTGCTCGCGGATCTGCGCTACCTGACCGTCGCCGAGTTGCCCCCGACAGGCCAGCGGCTCGTCAGTGCCATCCGCCACGCCAACGCGAACATTCTGGAAGAACAGGCACGCGGCGACGCCGCACTGAAGGACATGCGTTCGACCGTCGTGCTGCTCGCGATCGACTGCGAACTGCGCACAGCGGCATGGGCTCATTGCGGCGATTCGCGACTCTACTGTTTTCGTGGCGGACAGATCAACGTGCAAACGCGCGACCATAGTCTCGTCCAGGACATGGTCGACGCGCATCTGATCGAACCCGGCGAGGCGCGCCGGCATCCGCGCCGCAACGTGCTGCTTACCGCGCTCGGCACGCCTGGCGAACTCGCCATCGACGGCCTGGACGGCACGTTCAGCCTGCTCGATCGCGACGCCTTTCTGCTGTGCAGCGATGGACTGTGGGAGTACGTCGACGAGATGTGCATGCGCGAAGCGCTTGACGAAGCCGCAACGCCCGACGCCTGGCTTCATGCACTCGCGGCGCGCGTGCGCGTCACCGCGCCCGCCCGCCACGACAACTTCAGCGCACTGGCCGTGTGGATCGTCGATCCCGAAGACACTCAGTCCACGGTACTGAAGAACAGGTAATACGTGTCGAACCGAGGGAATCGATGACTATCAAGCTGGATGTACCGCTTCTGGCGCAAGAAAAGCCTAACTGCTGCTGGCACACGGCGGCGATGATGATATGGCTGTACCACCAGCATCAGACTCATCGCCAGGGTCCGATGAATACTGTTCCCGAGGCTTACGCGCGTGCGGACACGCAACCGCTCTATTGGGCCGAATTCATCACGCTCGCCAGGAACGTCGGCATGACCGGCCTGCCGATGGCAAACAACTACTCCGTGGAAGCGCTGACGCAGATGCTGACGCAGTCCGGCCCGCTCTGGTGCTGCGGCTATTGGTACGGGCCTTGTCACGTCATCGTGCTCACGGGGGTCGAGCCCGGCACTGTGTTTCTCAACGATCCCGATCAGGGTGTCAAGAAGACGAACACGATCAGCTGGTTCAATCAAAACCTCCAGAGCAATGCCTATTGCTCGATCATGGCGAAAGACCCGTCGAGATACTAGGCGTGCGTGCAACATGAACGACACCGAAGCGCAGCTCGACTCCGCCCTCGTCCATCATCGGGCGGGCCGGCTCGCACAGGCGAAGGCGCTCTACGAACAGATCCTCCGGACGCAGCCGGGACAGCCAGACGCGCTGCACCGGCTGGGACTGCTCGCCTGTCAGACAGGGCAACACGAGGCAGGCATCGCGCTGATGGAGCGATCGCTTGCAGCACGTCCGGACGCTGTGTGCTGCAATGATCTGGGCATCGTCCTGAGTGAACGTGGCCAGGTTGCGCAGGCAATCGAGCGTTACCGGCGCGCAATCGCGCTTCGACCGGACTATCCGGAAGCTCACAACAATCTCGGCAACGCGCTGAAGGACACGGGCGAACTCGAAGCAGCGGCTGCCAGCTACCGCAAGGCAATCGGGTTGCGCCCCGACTTCCCCCAGGCCTACGTCAATCTGTCCGCCGTACAGCGTCGTCAGAAAGCCTATCTGCTTGCGATCGGCACAGCCCAACGGGCGGTCCAGCTTGCACCGGGACTGGCCGAAGCGCACAACAACCTCGGCAATGCCTATCATGGACTCGATGACCTCGCTGCGGCAGCCGCGAGCTATCGGCGCGCGCTCGAACTCGATCCAGTTGATTCCAATACACATCACAACCTGTCGCTGGTTCTTCTCAAGCAGGGACGTTACGGCGAAGCACAGTTGCATTGCCGCCGCGCGATGGCGGCGTGCACGTCCAATGCATCGATGCATGTGTGCCTCGGCGATATCCTGCGCGCACAGGGCGACATGGACGGTGCCATCGACGCCTATCGCGCGGCCCACCAGCTCGATCCAGGCGGCGCAACGCTGGCGCTTCCCCGATTGCTGTTTTGCGCAGCCGGGTCAGCACGCGTGACACCGCAGCAGTTTCTGGACGATGCGCGTCGCTATGGCCGTCTCATGGCCAGCCGGGCCCGGCCATTCGTGCATGACAGGCAGAAGCGCGCCGCTCGCGCTGCGGGCCGTCCGCTGCGAGTGGGTTTCGTGTCGCCCGATCTGCGACAGCATCCAGTGGGTATCTTCCTGGAAAGTGTTCTCGCACATATCGATCGCACTCGTATCGAACCGATTGCCTATGCAACGCATCCGGCGGAAGACGACGTGACTGCACGGCTGAAGGCGCACTTCAGTGCGTGGCACAGCCTGGTCGGGTTGGATACCGAGTCTGCGGCACGGCGCATTCTCGGCGACGGCATCGACGTGTTGATCGATCTCGCGGGTCACACCGCGTGGTCCGCCCTGCCCGTGTTCTGCTGGAAGCCGGCACCCGTGCAGTCAACCTGGATCGGCTTCTTCGCGACGACGGGATGCGAGGCGATCGATTACATCATCGGCGACCGCTACGTGCTGCCGGCAAGCGAAGAGCACCACTTCGTCGAAAAGCCGTGGCGTCTGCCGGACTGCTATGTGTGCTTCACCCCGCCGCCGTATGACGTCGAGGTCGCATCGCTGCCGATGCTGTCGGCGGGCACGGTGACCTTCGGCTACTTCGGGAAACTGACGAAGGTGACGGACGACGTGATCGCGCTCTGGTCGCAACTGCTTTGCTCCGTTGAGCGCTCCCGCCTGTTTTTGAAAGCACCGGCGCTCGATGCACGCGATCTTCAGCAAGCGATGGCCCACAGGTTTGCCATTCATGGCATCGCACCCGAACGACTGACGCTGGAAGGCGCGTCACCTCGAGATCAATACTTTGCCGCATACAATCGCGTCGATATCGCGTTGAGCCCTTTTCCGTATTCCGCCGGCACAACGACAGCCGAGGCGCTGTGGATGGGCGTCCCCGTGCTCTGCCTCGCGGGCGACCGGTTCGTCGCGCACATCTGCGAAAGCATGCTGCACACAGCAGGACTCGGCGACTGGATTGCCGCGAGCCGGCAAGCGTATGTGGAGAAGGCCGTCGCTTTCACGAACGACCGCGCGCGGCTCGCGCACCTGCGCAAGACGTTGCGCGCACGTGTGCTCGCGTCCTCGCTGGGCGATGCGCCGCGTTTTGCGCGCACGCTGGAAGCAGCGTTCCGCGCGATGTGGGACCGATATCTCGCCGCTGACGATTCCGCACAGATGTGACTGTGAAGCAGAACGGACCACGCCAGATCTAGAAATCGCCGCACCCGTGCTGACTGTTCAGCAACATGCAACTGTTCAGATTCGGCTGCGAGCGCACGCGCTTCCACTCCACTGCCAGCAGGTCCTGCGTATCGCCCGGCGGTGTCGTGCTGAACAGCGGCTGGTTCGATCCGATGCAGATGTTCGTGCCTTGCAGGTTGTTCTCATAGACGAACGTTTGCTCCTGGTTGCTGAAGAACGCCTGCAAGCCCGCTTGTGAGACCGGATTGGGCAAAGGAATCACCGTCAGGACGCCGGGCACTTCGTTCACGATGTAGCCAACGCTCGACGCGAAGTTCGGATTGATCGCGTACTGGCCGGGCAGCGAACTCGCATTGGCTGAGGTCGTCAACGATCCCGTCAGCGCGCCGCCCGCTGTATCGCCGTTGATGAGTCCGCTGACGGTAAAGGTGAACACCGGGTTCGGCGCACCGGCGATTCGGGTCGCGCCATCGGCGCTCACCGTCAGCGTCGGGCGCGCAATGTACACGAAGTGATCGCCCGTCGCGGGCACACTGCCGCCCCAGCTGCAACCCGCACCGAATGTGCATCCGTAGAAATTGGGCTGTGCGGTACCCGGCTGCACGTTGGCGCGCGTTTCGCCCGACCACGTGCTGGTCCAGATCCGCCAGCCGTTGGCCGCGCTCAGTGCACCCGAAGTGCCGGCATTGAAGAGTCCGCTCTCCGCGACGAGGTCGACCGTGCCGCCCGCAGTCAGACTGCTGTTGAGCGTCATATTGCCCGTCGTGGCCTGCGCAACGAGATTGCCTGTCAGCGTCGATTGGGTGCCGTCCAGCGTGGTCGGCTGACTGGCGCCGGAATCGTACGCCTGCCCCGTCACCGGCCCGATCACAATGCCGTGCGAGTTCGTGAAGTTCACATTGCCCGCATTGACCATCGCCAGCACGCCCACGTCGTTTTGCGGATCGGTCAGTGTGAAATTGCCCGGACCGGCGAGCAGCAGATTCGCAGCCTGAATGCCGCCGGGATCGGTGACTGCGCCCGCTGACGACAAGCTCAGCGTGTAGCCAGGCATCGACATGCCGTAGTTCATCGCAATGCCTTCGCTCCCGGCAGCAGGATTGGCAAGCGTCAGGTTTGTCGTGAATACAGGCTTCTGGGTGCAAGAGACCGCGTCGCATCCGGCGCCGCCTACCGTAATCCGCCCGGTTTGGGTCGTACTGCCGAGCACGATGTTCTGAAAGCCGTTGAACTGCCCATAGAACGTCCCCTCATCGATGCTGAGACCCGGCACCGTCACGAACAGGCCAATCGGCAGCGCATCGCCGCTGGTGAAATGGAACGTCTGCGAATCAACGCCGCCGGGAAGAATCGACAACGTGCCGTGATCCGAAGAAATCTGGCCGGTCGCACCCACGCCCTGGATCAAGAGGCTCGTGGTTGTGTTGTCGTTCATCGCACGCAGCGTGACGCTGCCGCCCGTTCCAGCCAGAATCTTCGTGCAGCCGCTGCAGTCTTCGGTAATTTGCACGCCTGGCAACGACTGGTTCGTCGAACCGGCTATCGAAACAGCCGTCCCCGCGCCTGTGGCTTCGATCGTCGAATTCGAGATGTTGACGCCCACGCCGTTCGTGTTTTGCGATACCGCTCCCGAACCGATGTACGTGCCGCGAATATCGATCGAACCGCTTTGGGTGCTGATGGTCGAGTCGAGAATGTCGACACCTTCGTTCGAGAAGGTTTCGCAGAAATTC
This sequence comes from Paraburkholderia sp. Tr-20389, assembly GCF_017104565.1. Taxonomy (GTDB): domain Bacteria; phylum Pseudomonadota; class Gammaproteobacteria; order Burkholderiales; family Burkholderiaceae; genus Paraburkholderia. Next base: position 821,827 of record NZ_JAAGPD010000001.1, read on the forward strand.
GCCGGTCCCACGGATACACCGTAGAGAGAAATCGAACCGGACGTGGTGGTGAGCGTCGCATTTTCCATCTCGATGCCAGGGGAGCCCGATCCACTCGCCGGCGGCGCCGCACCCCGATTGGCCTCGATGTCGATCGACCCGTTCCCGGTCGTGATCGACGACTGATATCCGATGCTCACGGCGGATGAAAAGCCACCCAGCAGCCCCATGCCGTGGATCGTGACGGAGCCGTTATCGACGCCCCCCGGCTGCGTGACTGTCGTATCGATGGAGCCCTGAAGCGAGACGGATGCGCCGTCAACGGACTTGCCGTCCGTGCCCGCGCCGATCGTCACACTGCCGCCGTTGGTAGCGAGATGCGATCCGATGTTGATCACGTGGGTGCCGGCCGCCGCGTTGGACTGGTTAGCCGTGAACACGAGGTTGAGCGATCCCGCCGTCGACGTAATGCTTTGTCCGAAGTCGAAGATCGAACCTGCGGCGCTCAGTGTCAGCGTTGGGACATCGGTCGAGGCCACGCTCTTTGTGATCGGTGTCTCGATGGTGATGTTGCCCGCCTGTGTTCCGCCTGTTCCTGTCGAGATCGTCACCGATGTGCCGCTATTGAGCGGGCCCTCGATATCGGACTCGAACACGTTCGTGTCCGGACTCGTCGCCGTGAAGGTGACGGTCGAAGTCGAAGGCGTCGCGGCCGTCTGGGCGAGCTCGGTCGGATCGGCGACGATATGGACATCGAACGGATCGAGCAGCCACGTTCCCCCTTTTCCGTGCGCAGCGGACGCATCGATCTTCACACCCGCCGTATCCAGGTAGTGCCCCGACGTTTCGATCAGCCCGCCGTTGCCGCCCTGTGCCCCCCCTCTCGCCGTCAGCGTGCCGTACAGACGGCTCGCAGTCGTGCTGAATGCGACCACATGTCCGCCGTTTCCGTTGGTCAGCGCGTCCGCATGTATGCTCGCGGACGGGGACATCCACACGGCGTTCGCATTGCGGATATCGGTATCGCCGCCTGCCGCGCCGCCGCCGAATCGCACAGCGCCGCCGCCCGCCGAGCCGTTCGCGTCGATTCGCGCACCGTCCGCGAGCGCGACGTCATAACCCGTCACGTCGACCCGACCGCCCGACAGGCCCGCGCCGCCCGTCGCATCGAGCGTGCCGGCGACCATCGTGACACCGTTCGAGCCGCCGTCGAGCACGATATGTCCATTGCGCTCTGCAAGGCTCTGCGCGCGCACGATGCCCTGCTGGTTGATCACCACACTCGCCAGCGCATCGGCCGTCTGCGCGCTCATGATCACCATTCCGCCATCGGCGACCAACGTGCCCGTATTGCCGATCAATGCATGCGCGGCACCTTCGTTGATTTTCAGCGTGGTCAGTCCGTCGCCGGCAAAGTCCACCGTGATGTCGTTGCCGGCGCCCATCGCCACCGTGCCTAGCCGCGCGCTCACCGTGCCGGAATTGCTCACGCTGCCGCCGAGCAGCGCAATCGTGCCGCCTGAGCCGGCGACCAGCGTGCCGGCATTGCTGACGGGCGCAACGGAGTTGCCGACGAAGTGGAAATTGCCGGCAAGAAAATCCGCGTTCGAGATATTGAGCGTCGATGCCACGAGCGAGCCGACATTCACCGATGAGCCCTGCGCAAAGATCACGCCCGCAGGGTTGATGATGAATACCTTGCCGTTGGCCCGCAGTTTTCCCGCGATCGTGCTCGGATCATTGCCGACCACCCGGTTGAGCAATGCCGCCGATGCCGAGGGCTGGGCGATCGTCACCCCTTCGTTCGCGCCGATCGAGAACGTGTTCCAGTTGACGATGGCCTTCGGTGTGCTTTGCGTGATGGTCATCTGCCCCGGGCTGGGTGCATCGACGGCCACCGAGCCCGACACCACGCTTGCACCCGCTGGATTCGCGAGCGCCGCCGGCACGCACGACGCCGCGAACAGCGCCGCCACCGCGCTAGCGATAGTCCCCGCGCGCCGTGGACGTTGATGCACTGGCTTCTTCATCGCACACCTCAGTGCCGGGCTTTGCCCGGCGCGAACCCGATCCGAACGATTCCGTCTGCACGTCGCGGGCGATTCCCGACGATGCGGCGCGCAAACCGGACATCGCTTCCCTCCCCGACGCTTCAGAATCTCTTCATCAAAACGTTTTCGTCAGCTGCACGTAGAGGCGCGGCACCTTGTCGTCGCCGGAGGTATCGGAGCCGGTCGTGCGCCACGCCACGGTGCCCTGCAGCGAGATGCCGCCGGGCGCGACCCAGTACGCACCCAGGCCGATGCCGCTGCGCGTGATCATGTTGGGCCCCTGGTTCGGGCGCGAATTCGCGTTGTACCAACCGGTGCCGAAATCGAAGAAGCCAAACACCGCCGCCTTCGCATTGATCGCGTAGCGCGCTTCGACCGTCGCGACGAAACCTTCGTCGACGAGCCCTTCGGACGGCGAATAGGCTCGCACCGCATGCGGCCCGCCCAGCAGGAAACGCGACGAGTTGTCGAGTGTCGTGGCGGCCCACTGCCCCGATATACCGGCGAACATGCTGAAGCGTTCCGTCACTGCGTTCAGGCGGTTTGCGAAGAACGTCGCGCGCATTTCAGTGCCATGCGTGTTGCGCCCGAACGGGGACGTATCCAGTTCCTCGGCGGCCGCATTCCTGAAATGCAGGCTGCCGATCAGCAGCTCCACGTCGGCGCTGTTGAAGCCGCCGCCCAGCAACGCGTCCCGGCTCTCATAGCTGAGACCGACGCTACCCTCGATCAGCGAACGCGGATTGTGCGAGTCCACTACGCCGATGTTGTCGATCAGGTCGCGATACTCGAGGTTCGCTCGGGCCAGCAGGTTCTGGTTGCGGGTACGCAGCAGCGGCTGGGTCACCGTCAGATCGGCGACGGTCGCTTCGCCTTGCGCATCGAGCGACGCGAACTCCTTCCCGAGCGCATAGTTGAGCCGCGACAACGCGACACCCACGCGTGTGCCGTACGCGTTGACGGGCGCCTCGTAGCCGATCCGGCCGTACACGGTATCGAGCCGCTGGCTGGCGAGCACCCGCAGGTCGAGGTTGTCGCCGATCATGAACGGCGAGTTGAGCCGCGCCAGCGCGCCCACACGCCATGTGCCGCTCGAATCCGCGCCGTAGTTGTCGACATCGACCGCGAAGGTCCAGCGTTTGGCCGGCGCGACGCTGATCGCCAGATCGACGGTGCCTGGCTCGTCGCCTGTTTCGATCGCCGAAGTGACGACGATGCCCGGCAGGTCCGACAGCAGCAGCATCGTGCGTTCGAGATCGTGCTGTTGCAGCGGCTGGCCCACGGGAATCTGCGCGACGCGCGCACGCACCAGGTCTTCGCGGATCGGCGTGCCCGCCGCGATATCGAGCCGCACATGTCCGACGCGCCCTTCGAGCACGGTGAACTGGACCGTGCCCGCGCTCACGTCCTGCGCCGGGATCACCACCTGGGCGAGCAGATAGCCGCGCGCACGATAGACCTGGGTCACCTTGGCGGCAATCGCTTCGAGATCGGCAAATCCGATCTGCCTGCCGATCTGCTCGCGCACGGGCGCGAGCAGTTGATCGGCAGGAATCGTGTCGTTGCCACGGAACGTGATGTCCTTGAGCACGAACGTCGGCCCAGGCACAGCGATGGGCGGCGCGGCCCCTTGCGGCACGGCGGGCAGCGCCTGGCCGCCACCCGGCGGCGCCGGGCGCGTGTCGCGCGGCGCGGTTTGCTGGAGAATGCTGCCGGCATTCGGCAGCGTCTGGCCCCACGCGATCGTGCCGCTACAGGCCATCGCCGCCGCCATCAGTCGGAGTCTGTTCATCGTTCTTCTTAGCGCGCAATGCTCAGGCGCCAGCCTCCCATCAGGTCGAATGGTGCCCAGAAGAACGGGTGTGCAAAGCGGGGGTTCTGCATCACCGCAAGTTGTGCGGTGCGCATCGCATCGATTGCCTGATGCCCGTCAACCAGTTGCGCGTAGAACGTGCGCATCGTCAGCGCACTCGATTCGTCGGCCACGGGCCACATCGACACGATCAGGCTCGTCGCGCCCGCATAGAAGAACGCACGCGTGAAGCCGAGAATCTCGTCACCGCGCGCAATGCGGCCGAGCCCCGTCTCGCACGCCGACAGCGTGACGAGCGAAACGTTGTTCAGTTTCAGGTTGTAGATGTCTTTCGCGAGCAGCGAGTCGGGACCGTCGGCCGGCTGCGTGACGGGCGCGAGCAGGATGCGCGAATGCAGCGGGTCGATCGTGTCGGCTTCCGCATGGGTGGCGACGTGAAGGACGCGGCCGGCAGGCGCATTGTCACGGAAGCTCACGCGCGTCGCACTGGATTGCAGAAAGACTTCCTGACGGGCGAACAGCGGCGCGATGCCGCGGACTTCCGCCTCGGCGCCGGGCAGCGCATAGGCGGGCGCAATCGTCGGATTGCCGAACGCGACCAGATTGCTCGCCACCTGCCGCTCACGCGTTTCGAGCTGCACCGCGACGCTCGCCGACGGCTCCAGCGCGACGGGATGACGCTGGATCAGAAAGCCATCCGGCCCGTGCAACGCCTGGAACGGCAGATAGTGCAGCGCGCCGTGCGGAACGATGATCAGCCGCTCGTCGGGACGCAACCCGAGTGGCGCGATCAGCAGCGCGAACAGCTTGCCGCCATAGGTGATGGCGGTCGGTCGGCGGCGCACGATCGCGTTGCGGAAGTCGGTGACGGCCGTGTCCATATCGGCGCGCGCGATCGGCAGCCGGTAACCCTTGAGCCCTTCGTTGCGGATCACCCACACGATGATCGACTTCTCGAGGCTGTGATATTCGACGAGCGCCTCGTTCGGCTTCAGTGCGTTGCGTACGACATCGAGGCCGGGCACATCGCCGTTCAGTTGCCGGTCGTCCACGCCCGCGTCGACGCGGTTGCGCACGACGTCGAGCAGCGCGCGCGCACGACTGCGTTCGGACAGGTTCCACGCCGATGCATAGTCGCCCACTTCGACCGTCAGCGCGATCGCCATTTCGAACACGGACTGCGTGTCGCCGAAGAGTCCCGTCTTGAACTCTTCGCTACGAAAGCGCGCGCGGATCTTTTCCGAATCGTCCACAGCCTGCAGATAGGCTTCTCGCGCCCGCGCCCTCTCGCCGAGTGCGAGGTCGGCACGGCCGATCCCTTCGTGCGCCCACAGGCGGTCGTAGTTCGCATCGCTTCCGCCGCTTTCCGACAGCAGTGTGGTGAACGAGAGCAGCGCATCCTCGGGCTTGCCCTCGGCCAGCAGCAGATTGCCTTCGATACGCCGGTACTCCGGCGCGAGGTCAGCGCTCGGTGCGGGGCTGGCGGCGTCGAAGGTCTTGCGCGCGCCGACGGTGTCGCCTGCGGCGATCTGCGCATTCGTGATCGAGAGCAGCACCAGCGGGCGGTAACGCGGCGATGCCGTTTCGAGTGCACGCTTGTAGGCGTCCAGCGCATCCTGCGGATGGCCGCGGCGCAGAGCGACGTCGCCAAGCACCTTGTTGGCGGGGGCAAACACCTGTTCGGGCGCTTTGGGGGTGGAGGCGAGTGCTTCCGTGGCGTAGCGTTCGGCGTCGGCGAGATCGCCGGCGTAGCTGTACGCGATCGCGAGGTCGCGTTTCGACAGGGCAGCCAGGTCGGCGTTGTCGGTGCGCTGCGCCATCACCAGTGCGCGAGCGGCCGCCTGGACGCTGTCGCGGAAGTCGCCGCGCTCAGCCGCCGATACCGCCATGCTGCAATAGTCGTATGCAGGCAGCGTGACGCGATCGCGTGAAAGCAGCAGGCGCCCTTCGGAGGTCAATGACTGTAGCGTTTCGGCATCGCGTTCGCGCTCGGCTGCCTGCCGAAAACCCGCCGATTCGGGCGCGAGGCCCGGCACGGCGCTAGCGGACGCAGCGGCTGCTGGAGCGGCGGCGAGCGCACTGCCGCATACGCCGAAGCTCGCGCAGAGAATGAGCGCGGCGGCTATGCCCGCCATGCGCACGCCGATACTCGAAGCCGGACGCAACCCCGCACGCAACCCGGCACGCCATTCGACAGACATGCCGATGCGCGACGCGTGCAGGCATGCAGCGCCACTCTGCACTTCACGCTCCGCGGTGCGCGCCATGCTGGACATCGCGATTCTCGTGAGTTCGTTCACATCGTCTTCCTGCTGGACGGTCCATGGACGCGACCGGAGAGCCGTTGTGACTGCGAGAGTGTGCGGCAAGAGCGAGCACCGCGAGAAATCCCCACCTCTTTCTAACGAAACGATTGGCTATGCGTCATTTTGAATCCGGCCCGGCACACCGACGACGACGGCGTTGCCGCGCCGGGTCGGCCATCGCTTCAAAAACGACCACGTGATTCGTCTAGTAAACACACGCGCATGCGCGTGAGGACGCTGCATGCTCGTTCGCAGCGCCGCGCGACTGGACTTTCCTGGGGATCCGTCCCGATGACCAGCCCCGACGACAAGACGGTAATCGTGTCGCAGCCAACCGAGCCCGACAACCGGTCCGGCCCGGTCGACACGGCGGGCGCGGATAGCGGCAATAGTGCGGACAGCACGGACAGCGCAACCATCATTCCGTCCACGGCCACGGGCGGCAATTCGCATCACGCGCTGCCCGTCGGCACGCGGGTCTCGGAGTTCGAAATCAAGGGATTGATCGGCGAAGGCGGCTTCGGCATCGTCTACCTTGCTTACGACACGCAACTGGGCCGCAACGTCGCGCTCAAGGAATACATGCCGTCCGCGCTCGCTTCACGCGGCAGCCGCGCCGAAGTCTCCGTACGCTCCGAGCGCCACGAAGAAACCTTCCGCGCCGGCCTGAAGAGCTTCGTCAACGAAGCACGCCTGCTCGCACAGTTCGATCATCATTCGCTCGTGAAGGTGTATCGCTTCTGGGAAGCGAATCACACCGCCTATATGGTGATGCCGTACTACGAAGGCGTGACGTTGCGCGACGCGCTGCGTGCGAAAGATACGCCGCCCGACGAAGCCTGGCTGCGCGCACTGCTGACGTCGCTCATCAGCGCACTCGACGTGATGCACCGCGCGCGCTGCTACCACCGCGACATTGCGCCGGACAACATCCTGTTGCTGCAGGACAGCGGGCGTCCGTTGCTGCTTGACTTCGGCGCAGCGCGGCGCGTGATCGGCGACATGACGCAGGCATTGACCGTGATCCTGAAGCCTGGCTATGCGCCGATCGAACAGTACGCGGAAGTCGACTCGTTGAAGCAGGGGCCGTGGACCGATATCTATGCGCTCGCCGCTGTCGTCTATTACGCGATCGTCGGCAAGACGCCGCCGCCTTCGGTCAGCCGGATGATGAACGACAGCTACGTGCCGCTCGCGACGCAGGCTGCCGGCCGCTATTCACCCGCCTTCCTGCAGGCAATCGATCACGCGCTCGCGGTGCGCCCCGAAGAGCGGCCGCAAGACGTCCATACGCTCGCGGCAGAGTTGGGCCTGGCCTTGAGCCGTCAGGACGGCGCGCATGACGAGGCCGTCGCGTTGGCGTCGTTGCGTGCCGCGGCGCCTCCCACGGGCGCGGGTATGTCGGGATCGGAGACGGGCACGGGCGGCGAGCGTCGCCCTGCCTCCCCAGCGCGCACCAACCCGGCCGCATCCACGCCTGGAACAGCGTCTGCCGATGCCGCCAGCGTGTCGCGCCCGACGAGCCGGCGAACCACCGGGCTCGTGGTCGGCGCGGTCGCTGTCGTCGTCCTGGCGGTGTTCGGCGGCTGGTTCGCGATGCGGCCGTCAACGACAAAGGCGCCGCCTGTCGCCACCGGCGTCACTGCCGGCAACCATCAGGCCGTGCCCGGCGTGGAGCACGCGCAGACCGCTCCCCCGCCCGCTGCCGCGTCCACTCTGACGGCGGCAAGCACGCCTGCAAGCGCAGCATCGGGCATGGCCGCCAACACTGCCGCCACTGCGAGCGCCAATCCGTCCGCGAACACGAGCGCGAACGCGGCGCCAAACTCCGCGCAACCCGCCACAGCTGCACTGACGGCTTACACGCCCGGCGGCGAACTCGACCGGATCGTCGGCCTCGCCGATCCGTCGATCCGCGTCACCGCCACGTCGCGCAACACCACCGCGCGCATCAACAAGGATCATCTTCAGTTCAGGGTTGGCTGCAACAAGGCCGGCTATGTGTACGTCTTCATGGTCGACCCCGCCGGGCAATATCTGTTGCTGTTTCCGAACGGGCTCGACAAGAACAATTCGATTGCCGCAGGCCAGACGCTTTCGTTGCCGCGCGCCAGCTGGCCGATGATGGCGGGCGCGCCAGCTGGTCCGAACCACTTTCTGGTGATGATCTCATCCGCGCCGCGCGACTTTTCGGACGGCGGACTGCGCGGCGAATCGGTGTTCGCGGATTTCCCCGAAGATGCGCAGCGCGCCGCCGCAGCCCGCCGCACCGCAAGTTATTCCCCATTCGCGGGCAAGCCGCGTTGTGCAGCGAGCGCGACCCAATGTCCAGACTCGTTCGGCGCGGCAACGTTCACCATCGACGTCATCGGTTCGTCGACGTAGCAGAAGGACAAGGTCGGTGCATCGACGGCCAGGAGGCGGCATGCACAACGTATTCTGGAAGCTCGGCCTGATTGCGACCCTCGCCGGTTGCGCAAGCAGCCAGCCTGCGTCGACGACGATCCTGGGACCGGTAAGCGGACAGGCGGCGCAGGCGTCAGCCCAACCGGCGTCGCCGGCGTCGGCGCCGATGCTCGCACCCGCCACGCAGACGCCATCTGTCCGGACCGAAACGGCCCCCGTGGCACCCGTGACGGCAGCCGCTGTCATGCCCACACCCGCACCCGCGAGCACATCAGCCATACCCGCCGCCTCGACGGCGCACGCGGCCAATACGAGCAGCAGTGTTGCCTTCGCCACCCGTCACGCGTACTACGCCCCCGCCCGCTTCGACGATCTGCCTGGCTGGAACGCCGACGACCTCAGTGGCTCGTGGGACGCGTTCAAACGCAGTTGTTCGGTACTCGGTTCGCGTACGGGCTGGTCGGACCCGTGTGCGGCGTCGCGCTCCGTCAATGCGAACGACGCCGCCGCCATGCGTCGATTCTTCGAAACGTATTTCAACGCTTACCAGATCCGGAATACGGACAAGAGCGACGACGGCACGATGACCGGCTACTACGAGCCGCTGCTCAACGGCAGCCGGCAATACGGCGGCGCCTTTCTCTACCCCGTCTACGGCACACCCGACGACATCTTGTACCTCGATGCCCGACGCCTGCCGGACAGTGCGCGCGCTTCGACGAGTGCCGCGCGCATCGAAGGCCGCGCGGTCATTCCCGTTACCGATGCGACGCCGGGCAATACAAAGGGCATCTATGCGCTCGACCTGCGCGACAGCGTTCCGGACATACGGGACAAGAAGATCCGTCTGCGGCTCGATCATGAGCGCATCGTGCCGTACTACACGCGCGCGGAGATCGAGCGCGGCGCGCTCAAGGCACCTATTCTCGCGTACGTCGACGACCCCGTGATGCTGTACTCGATGCAGGTGCAAGGCGCGGGCAAGGTGCGCATGGGTGATGGCACGGTGCGCCGCTTCGCTTATGCGGAGCAGAATGGCAGGCCCTTCCTGCCACCCGTCGCGCGGGCGGGCGGCAGCGGGAAACGGATCACCGTACGCGGCGTGGATGTCGAGATCGAAGTCGAGGATGAGTCGTCGACGGGCGGCACAGGTAACGCAAGCTCACAGACATCGGGCGATGCCGTTGGCGGCGTTCCCCTCTCCCGCACGCAGGACGACGACGAACCGGTGTCGCCGCTGCTGCGTGGTTTCACACTGGCTGCGGCGACACCGCAAAGCGGCGGATCGGTGACACCCGCCGGACGCCCTGCGGGCGGCGCCAACATCGCAGCCTCTACGTCCGCGGCAAAGACGGGCAACGTCGACGCGGGAACAGCAGGCACGACGGCGAACAGCACGCCCGGCAAGCGCGTGTTTGCCATATCGGACCCCAGCTATGTGTTCTTCAGGCTGATCCCTGATTCGCCGAATGGTCCCGTCGGCGCGCTGGGCGTGCCGTTGTCGGCGGGCCGCTCGGTCGCCGTCGATCCGCGTACGACACCCCTCGGCGCGCCGGTGTTCGTCTCGACACGCGACGACCCGCAGGCACCTGGCGCAATCGACAGGCTGATGATGGCGCAGGACTCCGGCGGCGCCATTCAGGGCGCGGTCAGGGCTGACTATTTCTACGGCTTCGGACAGAGCGCACAGGCGCAGGCGAGCCGAACGAAGGAACGCATGCGCATGTGGGTGCTGTTGCCGAAAGGACTCCCCATCCCGGCACGGGATGCGACGCTGAAAACGCGAGGCGGCGGCGCACCCGCACCGAGTGCGGATTGCGTCGTCAGCGATCCGCAGTTATGCGTCGACGACACGCCATGAGTTGCTCGCGCATTTCGCATCCTGCGACGCTTAGCGCGAATGACCCGTACGAAGAATGCAAAGTCTCGCCGAAAAAAAACGCCAACCTGTTTGGGTTGGCGTTTGCCTTGGAGATTTGCCGATCTCAGAACTGGTTCATGGTGTTGTCTTTACCCGCCGCTTTCAGAGCCGCGTCACCACTGAAATACTCCTTGTGGTCATCGCCGATATCCGAGCCGGACATGTTCTGGTGCTTGACGCACGCGATGCCCTGACGGATTTCCTTGCGCTGCACGCCAGCCACATAACCCAGCATGCCCTGGTCGCCGAAGTATTCCTTGGCCAGGTTGTCGGTCGACAACGCGGCCGTGTGGTAGGTCGGCAGCGTGATCAGGTGGTGGAAGATACCTGCTTCGCGTGACGAGTCGGCCTGGAAGGTCCGGATCTTTTCGTCGGCGACCTGTGCCAGTTCGGTCTGGTCGTACTCCACGCTCATCAGTTGAGCGCGGTCATATGCCGACACATCCTTGCCTGCGGCCTTCATTGCGTCATACGCCTGCTGGCGGAAATTCAGCGTCCAGTTGAACGACGGGCTGTTGTTGTACACCAGCTTGGCGTTCGGGATGACTTTGCGAATCTCGTTGACCATGCCTGCGATCTGGGCGATATGCGGCTTTTCGGTTTCGATCCACAGGAGGTCGGCACCGTTTTGCAGTGCGGTGACGCAATCCAGTACGCAGCGCGCTTCGCCCGTGCCGGCACGGAACTGGAACAGGTTGCTCGGCAGACGCTTGGGACGCAGCAGCTTGCCGTCGCGCTTGATGATGACATCCCCATTGCCCAGTTCGTCAGTCGACAACTCGTCGCAATCGAGGAAGGAGTTGTATTGGTCGCCCAGGTCGCCCGGCGCATGGGTCACGGCGATCTGCTTGGTCAGGCCGGCACCCAGCGAGTCGGTACGGCACACGATGATGCCGTCGTCCACGCCCAGTTCCAGGAACGCATAGCGAATAGCACGCACTTTGGCGAGGAAGTCCTCGTGCGGCACGGTGACCTTGCCATCCTGGTGGCCGCACTGCTTCTCGTCGGACACCTGGTTTTCGATCTGGATGCAGCATGCGCCCGCTTCGATGAACTGCTTGGCCAGCAGGTACGTTGCTTCCGCGTTGCCGAAACCCGCGTCGATGTCGGCGATGATAGGCACGACGTGGGTGACGTGATTGTCGATTTTTTCCTGAATCGCGGCCTTGGCGGAGCCAACGGCCGCGTCCAGCTGACGGAACAGGCCGCCCAGTTCACGCGCGTCGGCCTGGCGCAGGAAGGTGTACAGCTCGCGGATCAGCGCGCTGACGGAGGTCTTTTCGTGCATCGACTGGTCGGGCAGCGGGCCGAACTCGGAGCGCAGCGCGGCCACCATCCAGCCGGACAGGTAAAGGTAGCGGCGATCGGTGCTGTTGAAGTGCTTCTTGATGGAGATCATCTTCTGCTGGCCGATGAAGCCATGCCAGCAGCCCAGCGACTGCGTGTATTGGGACGGATCGGCGTCGTAAGCGGCCATGTCGGCACGCATGATCTTCGCGGTGTACTTCGCGATGTCCAGACCTGTCTTGAACCTGTTCTGGGCACGCATACGGGCGGCATACTCGGGGTTGATGGCGTTCCACGCGCTGCCGTGGTTCTCTTTCAAACCGGCAACTGCCTTGATGTCGTCTTGATACTGGGCCATGGTGTTTCTCCTAAGAGCAAAGCGCGTTTGAGTAAATGGTTTCAGCGTGCCGCTGCGTACGTCGAAGCGAACTGCATGACTCAATGATAGTGCCGTTTGCCGTAACTCTTATATAAGACATAAGACGTAATTTTCCTTTACTTTTCAATGAGCTACATGCTGATTTTCGCCATGCAAAACAGGTTTTCAAGCGGCGAAAGGATGATGCGGACGAAAACCGGAGCGGATTCCGCAATACGAAATGCGCTTTCGCTGGAGGCAAACGGGCGTAGGAACGATCGGCGGTGGGATGGCTTTTGTGGATGACTGTTTTCGTGCTGCGAGAACTTTCGGACCCATCGCCGCCCGTCGCGCGGTTGGATAATCGAGGGCCGCTGACCGAGTGGTCCGTTCGAGCACCGCGTGTGGAAAGCCTCAGCGCGCGCCGCAATCACGACAACCCCTGCCCGGGGCTCACCCGAACGCACGGCGTATCCGGAAGTGATTTCGATTGATAACCGTGAAGCATCAATCGTTCGGAAAATTGCACTTATCGTTTTGGTCGCCACGATCCAACATGTCTCCAATCACAAAGAGCGGCTGGCCGCATATTTCGGAATTTCAGGAGACACGTCGATGCATCCCTCGCCCTCGACCCTTTCACCGGGACGTTCAAAGGCCGCAGCGGTTTTCCGGGTAACGGCCGGAAACTTTCTGGAGCAGTTCGATTTTTTTCTGTTCGGCTTCTACGCCACACAGATCGCCAACGTCTTTTTTCCCGCCGGGAGCGAATTTGCATCGCTGATGATGACTTTCGCCGTGTTTGGCGCGGGTTTTCTCATGCGCCCGCTGGGCGCGATATTGCTCGGGGCATACATCGACGATGTAGGCCGTCGCAAGGGTCTCATCGTCACGCTTTCGATCATGGCGAGCGGCACCATCCTGATCGCCTTCGTGCCGGGATACGCGACCATCGGCCTTCTGGCGCCAGTACTGGTGCTCGTCGGCCGGCTGCTGCAGGGCTTCTCGGCGGGCGCGGAACTGGGTGGCGTGTCGGTTTATCTCGCCGAAATGGCTACGCCCGGCCGCAAAGGCTTCTTTACGAGCTGGCAGTCCGCGAGCCAGCAGGTAGCGATCGTCGTCGCTGCCGCTCTCGGTTTTGCGTTGAACCAGTCGCTGAACGCCACGGCCATTGCGAACTGGGGATGGCGAGTCCCCTTCTTCGTCGGCTGCATGATCGTGCCGTTCATCTTCATGCTGCGGCGAAATCTTGAGGAAACGCAGGAATTCAAGGCGCGCCAGCATCGCCCGAACATGAACGAAGTGTTCCGCACACTGGTGCAGAACTGGGGCGTCGTGATCGCCGGCATGATGCTGGTCGCAATGACCACCGCCAGCTTCTATCTCATCACGGTCTACGCGCCGACCTTCGGCAAGACGGTCTTGCATCTGAGCACTGCGGACAGTTTGCTCGTCACGCTGTGCGTCGCGGTGTCGAACTTCGTCTGGCTGCCGATCGGCGGGGCGCTCTCCGACAAGATCGGCCGTCGGCCGCTTCTCGTCGGCATGACGATACTCGCCATCGCAACCGCCTACCCGGCGCTGTCGTTGCTCGCTCATGCACCGAGCTTCCTGAATATGTTGCTCGCGCTTCTGTGGCTCTCGTTCATGTACGGCATCTATAACGGCGCGATGGTTGTCGCGCTCACGGAAGTGATGCCGGTTGAGGTACGCGTCGCGGGCTTTTCGCTCGCCTACAGCCTGGCAACGGCAGTGTTCGGAGGATTCACGCCAGCGATTTCGACGGCGCTGATCCACATGACGGGCGACAAGGCCGCACCTGGCTACTGGATGAGCTTCGCCGCAGCATGCGCGCTTCTGGCGACGTTCGCACTCTATCGCAGGCGAGCAGCAACGCTGACACCAGCGCACTAACGGGCATGTCATCGCACGAGCGTCTATCCCCCGCTATCTGGCACGACTCCAATCATGAAAAATCCGCTTCTGAAACTATGCGCGACAGCGCTCCTGGCAACCTCGGCCGCTGCCGCCAACGTGCAGGCCGCCGACCTGCACGTCATGAGCTCTGGCGGCTTCACCGCGGCGTACAAGGTGCTCGGCCCCAGGTTTGCGTCTGAGACGGGCAACACGCTCGACACCGCGCTAGGTCCGTCGATGGGCAAATCGCCTGAAGCGATCCCCAACAGGCTCGCGCGCGGCGAACCTGCGGACGCCGTCATCATGGTCGGCTATGCGCTTGACGAGCTGATCAAGGAAGGCAAGGTGATCCCCGGATCCCGCGTCGAGCTGGCCGACTCGCGAATCGGCATGGTCGTGCGCGAAGGCGCGGCGAAACCCGATATCAGCTCGGCGGACGGACTCCGGCAGACACTGCTGCATGCGAAGTCGATCGCATACTCCGACAGCGCGAGCGGTGTCTACATCGAGCGTGAGTTGTTCCGGAAGCTCGGCATCGAGGATCAGGTCAAGTCGAAAGCGAAGATGATCCCGCGGATTCCAGTGGCCTCCGTGGTGGCGAACGGCGACTACGAAATCGGCTTCCAGCAGGTGAGCGAATTGTTGCCCGTCAAGGGCGCGACCTTCGCCGGCAAGATTCCCGAGTCATTGCAATCGGTGACGCGCTTCGCCGCCGGTATTCCTGTGAGTGCACAGCATCCGAAGGAAGCGAAAGCGCTACTCGACTATCTCGCGTCGCCAGGCGTGCAGGATGACGTAAAGTCGACAGGGCTCGATAGCGTCTCCACTCACTGAAAACAGCCTCAGGCCGCCTTCATGTCAACTCCCCGGAGCATTCCGCGCGGGCTTCTCCACACCTTTCGCGTCGCCGTGCGCTGTTGCCCCGAGCACCCGCGCGAGACGCGTACGATCGCAGGCACCTTCCCACATCGAAACGAAGATCACTGCGCAGGCGTTGCTGATCACGCTCGTCAGGGCGCGTGCCTCGGACATGAAGCGGTCGATGCCCACTAGCAGCGCCACCCCGGCGACGGGCAGATCGGGAATCACCGTCAGCGTCGCGACGAGCGCGACGAGCCCGCTGCCCGACACGCCGGCCGCGCCCTTCGACGTGAGCAGCATGACTGCGAGCATCGTGACGATCTGCGGCGCGGAAAGCGGCACGTCGCATGCCTGCGCAATGAACATCGACGCGAGCGTCAGATAGATCGCCGTCCCATCGAGATTGAACGAATAGCCTGCGGGCAACACGAGCCCCACGACTCCCTTGTCGCAGCCGAGCGCCTCCAGCTTTGCGATCAGACGCGGCAGCACCGGCTCCGTCGACGACGTCGCCAGAACGATCAGCAACTCCTCGCGCATATAGCGCAAGAGCCGCCAAAGCGCGAAACCGTGCAGGCGCGCAAGCGGAGCGAGAATGAGCGCTATGAACAGCACGCATGCCACGTAGAAGGACACCATCAACATGCCGAGCGAGCCGACCGAGCGAATCCCGAAGCGGCCCACCGTGAAAGCCATCGCACCGAATGCGCCGAGCGGGGCAAGTCGCATGATCATCGCGAGGATGCGGAACAGGGTCTGAGCGATGCCGTCGATGAACGCCAGCACCGGCCTGCCCGACTCAGGATAATAATTTAGCGAAAAACCGAAGAGCAGCGAGAGCAGCAGCACCGGCAGCACCTCGCCCTTGTCGAAGGCACCGGACATCGTCTCGGGGATAAGGCTCATCGCGAACGCGACAATGCCGGGCGGATGCGGGTCCTTCACATATTGCGCGAGGATACTCACGTCCAGGTGGCTAGCGTCGATATGCATGCCCGCACCGGGCCGCAACACGAAGGCCGTGATGAGTCCGAGCGCGAGCGCCGCGCCTGTCAGGAAATAAAAGAGCGCCAGCGCCTGAAAAATCGTGCGGCCGATCGCCTTTCCGCTCGCAAGCGACGTGATCCCCGAGACGATCGTGCAGAAGACGATCGGCGCAATCATCATCCGCACGAGACGAATGAACCCGTCGCTCAAGGGCTTGAGCAGCGGGCCGGCTTGCGGCAAGAAGTGACCGAGCGCCACACCGCACACCATGGCCAGCACAACCTGCACATAGAGCAGGCGAAGCGGTCTTGCCAACTTCACGACGCGGCCTTCCTGGCCGGCCGCCTTTTCACGGAAGCATCATTGCCGGATGTGTCGCTGCTTGCGACGCCGCCGTGCCTCATCTCGACAATCGTTTTGTGGAACTCCTGAGCGGCCGGTGTCAGCGGACGCCCGCGGCGCCTCAAGATTCCGACGCGCCGCTTCACCACCGGTTCGACGAGCGGTACGCTCGTGAGGATGGGATGATTGTGTCCCGGCATGGCCATCGACGGCACTGCGGCGACGCCGAGCCCCGCTTCGATCAGACCGAGCATGGTTGTGACGTGACGCGTCTCGCAGATGCTTGGCGAACGCGGCGCCACGGCCGACAGCGCCTGATCGAGCAGCAACCGGTTGCCGGAGGTCTTGTCCACCGAAACGTATTCGTGCTCGTAAAGCTCGTTCCAGGTCACGCGTTTCTTGCGCGCGAGCGGGTGGTCGCGGCGGCAAGCGGCAACGAAGCGCTCCTGCAGCAGCATTTTGAACTCGACCTCGGGTTCCTGGCTGCCCATAAAGCTCACGCCAAAATCAGCCTCTCCGCTGATGACGGCGGCAAGGACCTCATTCGCGCTCGAATCCAGAATCTTGACCCTGATGCGCGGAAAGCGGCGATGATAGCTCGCGACGGCGCCTGGCAAGAAATAGTAGGCCACCGAAGGTACGCAGGCGATGGTCACATGACCCAATCTGCTCGAGGAAACATCTCGTATGCCGAGCAACGCGACGTCGAGATCATCGAGCAACTGTTCGGCGCTCGGCGCGAATACGCGACCGACAGTGGTGAGCGTGACGCTGCGCGTGGTGCGCTCGAAGAGACGTACGCCGAGTGCTTCCTCGAGCTTGTCGATCCGGCGGCTCAAGGCCGGTTGCGAAATGCTCACTGCCTCGGCGGCCTTGCGGAAGCTTCCAAGTTCCACCACTGCTCTAAACGCCTGCAAGTCGTTCAGGTCGAAGTTGACACCCACGAGCCATTCTCCGCATTTTAGATGCGGTATTTTGCACGATCCTGTTCAGCGCGCCCATCAAGGACTACACGCGTTTGCAGGCAGCGGCGCACGATGAGCGAATTTCACGAGTCAGAGTTTTACCTGCGAAGGGTACGGGGAGCAAAACTCAGACTCCGTGTGAACTTACGCCGTGCTGCCTGTAACCGCGACACCATCTGCCGCATAAACGCCCTTCCCTTCGGGCAGAACAAAGATCGGATTGATCTCGGCTTCGCGCAAGCGGGGGCCTAGCTGAACCGCCATCCGCGCGAACGCGACAACCGCCGACACAAGCGCCTCGACGTCGGCACGCGGTCTGCCTCTGAAACCATTCAGCAGCGGGTACGTCTTGAGTTCGCGAATCATGGCGAGCGCGTCGTCGCGTGACAAGCCCGTTTGCGGACACAACAGACGCATCGACGTGTCCTCGATCAGTTCCGCTGTGACGCCGCCCATCCCGAGCAGAATCGCCGTACCGAGTGGATCACGATGAAGCCCGAGTATGACTTCGATACCGCCCGTCACCATCTCCTGTACGAGAAAGGCTTCGGCCTTCGTGCCCGTTGCCGTCTCGACATCGTCGCGCATCCGGTTCAGGCGCGCGCCAATCGCATCCGCCGACACGCCGACGGCCACCCCGCCCACATCGCTCTTGTGCGTGATGGTGGCCGAGAGCAACTTCAGGACAACCGGCCCGCCAAGCGTTCGCGCTGCGGCTTCCGCATCCTTTGCGTTGACGACCCGTATTTCGCGGACCGAGGGCACGCCGAACTTCGCAAAGAGCGCTTTGGCTTCGGCCTCGTCGAGCGAACGTTGCGGGAGCTCATCGGAATCGAAACTGATGTGCTCCGGCTGAATTTGCACGCACGCGCCGCGTCGCATGTTCTCTTCGTGCTGCCACAACGCCGTCAACGCGCTCGTCGCGCTTTCCGGACTGGTGAACGCGGGCACACCTTCCCTGTTCAACAAGCGTGTGATTCCCGGCGCGTGCGGACTGACGTACGCAATGACGGGCTTGTTCGTTCCCGGCATTGAATCGCGGATTGCGCCCGCCATCAGATCCGGCATCGCGAGACCAGACGAACCGACGATGACCGCCACTGCGTCATAGCCACTGCTATCCAGCAGTGTGCGAATCGCGCCGCGCAACAACTCCGGCTGCAAACCCGCCAGCGTAACGTCGATCGGATTGCGATCGAGCACCGCATGATCGCCCGTTTGCAACGCGCGCAGGTTGGCTGCTGTCGCTTCATCCGGCGCGGGTGTTTCGAATCCGGCGACGCCCAGGCTGTCCGCCACGA
Source organism: Paraburkholderia sp. Tr-20389 (assembly GCF_017104565.1). Lineage (GTDB taxonomy): Bacteria > Pseudomonadota > Gammaproteobacteria > Burkholderiales > Burkholderiaceae > Paraburkholderia. The sequence goes on from NZ_JAAGPD010000001.1 coordinate 840,321, forward strand.
GCGTCCCCGCGCCGCCCGTCGAGGTGAGAATCGCGACGCGCTTGCCGGCAAGTTTGCGACGGGTCGCGAGCGTGTTCGGAACGTCGAGCAGATCGGAGAATGTCGCAGCACGTATCACGCCCGTCTGCTGGAACAGCGCGTCGTACATCCGGTCGGAACCCGCGAGCGCACCGGTGTGCGAGACGGCCGAGCGCGCGCCCGATTCCGAGCGTCCGATCTTGAACACGACGACCGGCTTGCCCGCAGCCCGTGCGTGAAGCGCAGCCGCACGGAACCGTTCGGGATCGCGCAATCCTTCCATATACAGCGCGATTACCGATGTCGCTTCGTCTTCGATCAGATAGTCGACGAAGTCGGCCATGTCCAGATCGGCTTCATTGCTGGTGGACACGAGCTTCGACAGACCGATGCCCGCCGCCGCCGCGCGCGACAGCAACGCGCCGAGGATGCCGCCGCTTTGCGACACGACGCCGAGGCCGCCGACCGTGAACGAATCCGTTTCGAGCGCGCCGCTCGCGGACAACGTGATTCCGTCAGTGAGATTCACGAGGCCGATCGTGTTCGGCCCGAGCAGGCGCATCGGGCCGGCGGCTTCGATCAGTTGCGCCTGTCGCCGTGCGCCTTCGTCGCCCGTCTCCGCATAGCCGCTTGCAAGAACGATCGCCGCGCTCGTGCCCCGGTCGGACAGCTCCTTCACGGCGAGATGCGCGCGCCCGGCGCCGAGCAGCACGATGCCGACATCGGGTGCTTCGGGAAGTGCGGCCACATCGGGATAGCAGGTCAATCCGTCGATGGTTTCGTAGCGCGGGTTGATGGGATAGACAGCGCCGTCGAAGCCATGCTTTTTCAGGTAGGCAACAGGACGCCCGGACGTTTTCGACACATCCGCGGACGCACCAATCACAGCCACGCTTTTCGGGCGCATCAATCGGGAAATGGCGTTCATGCTGGGCTCCGTACTCAACGTGTCTTCGACAAAAAAGCATGCACCGCTTCGCGATGCTCGCGGCTGGTGTAGCACACCGCCTGCGCCTGGCTGCCCTGCGCGAACACCTGCTGCGCCGACAGTTCATAGCTCTGGTTCAGAATCGACTTGCCGAGCGCCAGCGCGGTCGCGGAGCCTTCGCCAAGTTCGGCCGCCCATGCGCGGGCTTCATCGAGCAATGCATCCGGTGCGCACACGCGGTCCGCAATGCCGATTGCGAGCGCTTCCTTCGCTTCCACTTTGCGGCCGCTGAAGATGAGATCCTTGGCGCGCGCAAGGCCGACCCGTCGGGGCAAAAAGTAGAGGCCGCCACCATCGGGTATCAGGCCCCGGCGTATGTAGCTCCACGCGAAGCTCGCTTCATCCGACGCGAGTATGAAGTCGCACGACAAGGCCATGTCCGCGCCGAGTCCCGCCGCCGCCCCGTTGACGGCAGCGATGGTCGGCTTCGGCATCGAATACAGCAGGTCCACCGTATGATGGACGCGTTGCTGGCGTGTCCATCCGTTGAAAGCGACCTCGCCCGCCGGTGCTTCCATGCGCTGCGCCATCCCGCTCACGTCGCCGCCGGCGCAAAAGCCCTTGCCGTTGCCTGTGAGAATGACGGCGCGCACCAGCTTGTCGCGCTGCACGGTTTCCAGCGCGTCGATCAGTTCGGTACGCATGGCGTCGGTCATTGCGTTGCGCTTGTCGGGGCGATTCAGTGTGATAACAGCGACGCCGGATTCCACGGCGAGTTGAACAGTTGCGGATGTATTCATCTATGTCTCGGTTGCGCGGTGTGAATGTCGTGCAATGGAGCATAGTCCCGGCATCGACGTGCCGCATCTGCTTCGTTCCATCCATCGGAACAGTGCTGATTCAATGAGCCTGACCTTCACCGTTCCGCTGTATGAAACGACGGACTTGTCACACTCGTATTGCGACCGATAATGAAGCCCAACGCACAGCACTTGGGGCGCGCCGGGTGCGCAGTGCACAACCCATAACGAGTGGAGACATCATGCACACAGCGCACACGGCGCCACTGGATTCCGTATCTGACCGGCCCCGCGCCGAAGCTGTCTACCGCAAGGTCACTGTCCGGCTTCTGCCATTCCTCTTCATCTGCTACGTGTTCGCGTATATGGACCGCGCGAACATCGGCTTCGCGCATCTGCAGTTTTCACGCGATGTCGGGCTGTCGGATGCGTCGTTCGGGCTCGGTGTCGGCCTGTTCTATGTCGGCTACATGCTGTTCGAGGTGCCGAGCAATCTCTGGCTCGAACGCGTCGGCGTGAGGAAGACGCTGATGCGCATCATGGCGCTGTGGGGTCTCGTCTCCGCCGCAACGGCGTTCGTGCAGACGCCGACGCAGTTCTATATCGCGCGCATCTTGCTCGGCGCCGCCGAAGCGGGCTTCTTTCCCGGCGTGATCCTTTACTTCACGTACTGGTTTCCAGCGGCGCGACGCGCGCGAGTGACGGCGATCTTCATGACGGCCATCTGCGTGTCGGGGATCATCAGCGGCCCGGTTTCGGGGCTGATCCTGAACACGCTTTCGGGTTTCATGAACGTCAAAGGGTGGCAGTGGCTTTTTATTCTGGAAGGACTGCCCTCCGTGGTCGCGGGCCTGTTCGCGTATATCTATCTGACGGACCGCCCGGAGCAGGCAACGTGGCTTTCAGCCGATGAGAAGGACTTGCTGCTCGGCGAACTGCGTCACGACGCGCAGGCAAAAGCCGCGCGAGCGCATGCGTCGATCTGGGTCGCGTTGAAGGAACCGAAGTTCTACTTCCTGACCTTCGCGTACTTCAGCGTGCCGTGGGCGAGCATCGTCGTGCATATCTGGGCGCCCAGCGTGATCCAGAAGAGCGGCGTCACGAACTATTGGCATATCGGCCTGCTGTCTGCGATTCCCTACGTTGCCGGCGCGGCTGCGATGTATCTGCTTGGCAGGAACTCCGACCGGATGCTGGAGCGTCGCTGGCACTTCATGGCAAGTTCTGTGATGGCGGCGCTGGGCGTCGTGTTGCTGCCCGCCTTCGCCAGCCATCCAGCTGCACTGGTCGTGCTGCTTTGCATCGCGACGGCCGGCTATCTGGGCATGTTGTCGCTGTTCTGGACCATTCCGCCGGCCTATCTGTCCAGTACGGTGGCAGCCAGCGGCATTGGACTCATCAGCAGTCTCGGTCAGTTCGGCGGCATTTCCGCACCGACCGTCATCGGTTTCGCATCCACGCATTTCGGCAGCAGCGCGCCCGGCCTGTACGCAGTCGCGATCGTGTCGATTCTTGGAGGACTTGCTGTCGTGCTCGGCATTCCGGCTCGCGCCATCAGCGAGAAATAGCAGACACTTGCGCTATCCCTCGATATGCATCGTCGCGGCAACGATCTCGTCGCGCAGGCGAAGCAGGGACGGCGCAAGTGAATCCACGACCGATTCTAACGAGTCCACCGTACGCAGACTGAAATTGAGCACCGTGAGCTTATGTCCCGGTATGGCGAGCGGTGTCGCCAGCGCAATCACCTCGGGCTGCCACGTGGCAACGCAATATCCGCACTGATGCACGGCCCGCACGGCATCGGCGATCTCTTGCTCCAGCGCGGCCCACCCCGCCCGCTTGCGAGCCCTGAAACGCCCGATCATCGACATGAAGTCCGCCGGCGATTGCATCGCGAGCCACGCCCGTCCCAACGAAGTCAGCTCCATCGGCACCCGTTGACCGGAAACGACGGTACGCAGCGACGCGCGCGAACTGTAGCGGACCGACTCCAGATACACCATGTCTTCACCATCGGCACCGGCGATCCCGACATTGATCCGCAGGCGTTGGGCGGTGTCGCGCATCATCGGTGCGGCCGCCTGCAATAACGTGGAGCCGCTTCGCATGGCCTGCGCGACGCCGAGCACAGGAATGCCTAGCCGGTAAGCGCGGCGCGTCGCATCGTGCTCCAGAAAACCAGCCTCGACCAGCGTGGTCGCGAGCCGGCTCACTGTCGCCTTCGGCAAACCCGTACGTTCGACGAGATCGCCGTTGGTCAGCAAGGCGGCGCCCGGACCGAATGCACGCAGAATCTCTATGCCACGCTCTAGCGAACGGTTCAACGAGCTTGATGAGTCGCGTCGTGGCGAAATGATGTGAGAAGAAGATGACGGCATCCTGAATCAGTCGAGAATGGATCGCGGCGACATTGGAATTATTGCGTCGCAGCCAATTGTTCACGTTATCAGAGGTGAGAACAGACGGAAACACCCTCCTTCAATCGCAGCGCCCGTGACACCGAAGCAGCGGGATGCCACGAGGGACGGCTTCGACAGCGATGCCCTGGCGCATTCGTGCCTCAAGAGCGCGACCAACCGGCCCTATTCGAACCGACGATGCCGTTCGGAATGGGTCATTGTGCTGCGTGCAGGCTACTCGCACGTAAAATCACCAGACGTCGAATCCGACAGCCAGTTTTTCACATATGAGCAATGGCTTGGAGTCCACCATGCGCTTCCAGATCAGGATCACCGTTTCGGACGAACGGGCCGGCGCGCTGCGCGACGATCCCGTTGCTCAATCGTGTGCACCGCTACACGACGTACTGAGCCCGCACCGCGCCGCGCTGATCTGTCAATACGACGCGTTCGCCGGGTACGTGAAGGAAGCGGAGCAGATGGGAACCGACGCGTACCCGCTTTACGAATGGACGCGGCAGATCATCGAAAACCCCGAGAAGAAAGCGAAATACCTGCGTTCGTTCACGGTCTATGTGGACGGCGAGCAGGTGTATGCGAAGGACACCGCCGATTCGCTCGAAGCGGCACTGAACTCGCTGGTGGCGCAGCATCCCGAAGCGGGCATTGAGCGCGTGTTCAGGTACGACACCAATCCCGCCAACAATCCGCAGCCGCCGCAGTCTTCGCGTCCGGACGGCGGCGAGCCAGGGTAGCGGGTCTGCGCGTCCGTCTTCCGAAGGACGCCGCAGATCATTCGCACTCAGACCAGCGCGATTTCCACATCGATATTGCCACGCGTCGCCTTCGAGTACGGGCACGTTTGATGAGCCGCATCGACGAGCTTCTGCGCGACGTCGTGGCTCACGCCCGGCAGGCTCACATTCAGACGCGCCTGCAGGAAGTAGCCACCCTCGCCCGTGCCGAGGTCCACTTCGGCATTCACGGCTGTATCGGCAGGCAGCGCGACTTTCAGCTCGCGCGCCGCGAGTCCCATTGCGCCGATGAAACAGGCCGACCAGCCGGCCGCGAACAGTTGCTCCGGGTTCGTGCCCTTGCCGTTCGAACCGGGCGACGACAGCAGGATGTCCAGACGTCCGTCCGAACTGCGCGCCGTGCCCTCGCGACCACCCGTGGTTTGTGTCTTGCCCGTGTACAGCACGTTGTCGATTCTTGCCATGATGTTCGTTCTCCTTGGCGCGTGAGTTAGTGATGCTTAAAGGTGGACACGTTGAACTGGCTCGAGATGGTGCGGGCACCCGACTGAGCCGCCTGATCGGCGACACCGCCCATGTCGTCGTTGAAGGCGGCGTTGCGGCCGGCATCGGCGACGGTCGCGCCAGGGCCTTGCTGCGACGCCGGCGCGCCTTGCAGCGGGTTGTAGTGCGGCGCAGGGCCGTAGCCGCTAGCAAATGCCGATGAGGAAGCTGCCACGCCAACCGCAAACCAGACTGCGACTTTGAAGAACTTGTTCATCTTTGACTCCGTTAGTTGAAGGCCCTCACCCGAGGGCGCCATGTCTTTCGATGTTTCGCGGGGCACACGCTTCGGGCACCCCTTTTTAAACGCAAACGATTAGATCGCGTACGATGTATTCTAGATAAAAAGCCCCCTTTGTCAAGCATGCGATTAAATCGCGTGCGATTTATATGGGATGAAAAAAGCCGGAAACCGGCGGAATGCAAACGGCGCGCGGTGGCGCCGACAGGCGCGACTGACACGCCGCGCCCGGATGAACCGGGATGAGCCGCGCTTATTCCTGCTCGCTCACGGCCTTGATCAGGTTGTTGCGCAGCGTCACGATCGACTTCTGCATCTTCGAGAACTCATCGGGTTCGAGCCCGCACGCCTGCACCAGATCCATGCCGAACGCCTTTTCGCGCAGCTTCCGTCCGGCCCTGGTCAGGCTCACACGCACCTGGCGCTCGTCTTCCGGATCGCGCTGGCGCTCCAGATAACCCATGCCTTCCAGCTTCTTCAGAATCGGCGTGAGCGTGTTCGATTCGAGAAACAGTTTTTCACCGAGGCTGCTGACAGTCTGGTTGTCCTCTTCCCACAGCGCGATGACAGTGATGTATTGCGTGTACGTAAGTCCCAGTTCTTCCAGAATCGGCTTGTAGGCCTTGCCGAACGCGAGGTTCGCCGAATAAACGGCAAAGCACAGGAAGTCGGCGAGCTTCGGATTCGTGTCTTCTGCCTTGGCGGTGGTCTTCATTTGCGTCCTCGTCAGCACGAGACAGATGTCTCTTCATGAACGCATTATACATCGCGTGCGATTTAATCGGAAATGCTTGACATGACGCGAGGGTTACGGCGAGGCGCACGTGACGTGAAGCCACGCGCCCCGCCCGCTTTAGTAGACGTCGCGCACGTAACGGCGGTCCTTCGTCATCGAGCCGACGTATTCCTCCGCGCGTTCCGCGCTCATGCCGCCGTGCTCGACGACGACATCCTTCAACGCAGCATCGACGTCCTTCGCCATCCGGCTCGCATCGCCGCAAACATAGAAGTGCGCGCCCTCTTCGAGCCACGACCACAGTTGCGCACCCTGTTCGCGCATGCGGTCCTGCACATAGACCTTGTCGCTCTGGTCGCGTGAGAACGCCAGGTCGAGCCGCGTCAGCAGGCCGTTCTTCTGCATGCCTTCGATCTCGTCGCGATAGTAGAAGTCCGTGGCCGCATGCTGTTCGCCGAAGAACAGCCAGTTGCGGCCTTGCGCGCCGCGCGCGGCGCGTTCGTGCAGGAAGCCGCGGAACGGTGCCACGCCCGTACCGGGACCGACCATGATCATCGGCGTGTCGCCGCTGCGCGGCGGGCGGAAATGCGCCGACTTCTGCACGAAGACAGGCACGCTGACATCGTGTGCGCGGTCCGCGAGAAACGTCGACGACACGCCCTTGCGATTGCGCCGACCGTTGTTGTAGCGCACGGCGGCAACGGTCAGATGCACTTCGCCCTCATGCGCCTTCGGGCTCGACGCAATCGAATAGAGCCGCGGCTGCAAGCGCTTGAGCACGCCGAGCAGTTCGCCTGCCGACAGATCGACGGGAAACTCGTGCAGCACGTCCGCGAGTTGCTGGCCCCACAGCCATTGCTTCAGATCGCCCTTGCGCTCTTCCGTCAGGAGCCTGGCGAGCGAATCGTTGCGGCTGCGCGAGGCGATCAGCTGCAGCGCTTCGACGCTCGGCCGCGCGATTTCGTAGTGCCGTGCCAGCGCCTCCGCGACCCGCATGTCGCCGACGCCCGCCACGTGCACCGATGCATCGCCCTTCACGCCCGACAGATCGATCAGTTCGTCGACGAGTTCCGGGCAGTTTCGCGGCCACACGCCCAATGCATCGCCTGCTTCGTATTCGAGGTTCGAGTCGCCCGTCGCGAGCGAGAAGTAGCGCGTGTCCTTCGAGCCGTTACGATTCAGCCGCAGATTCTCGACCAGTCGCGATTGCGCGGGGCTCGTCTTCGACGGTGTCGCGCCCGGCAGCACGGCGGGAATCACGCCCTGCGCGGGCACGGCGTACAGCGACGCGTCGTCTTCCTTGATCTTCGCGATCACGGCGTCGAGCCATTTGTCGGCGGCAGGCTGGATGTCCGTGTCGCAGTCGACGCGCGCATGCAGACGTTTCGCGCCCAGTTCCGCGAAGCGCGCATCGAGCTTGCGCGCGTGGCCGCAGAACTGGTCGTAGGTCGGATCGCCGAAGCCGAGCACCGCGTACTGCTGATCGGCGAGGCGCGGCGCCGTGTCGGCCTGCAACGCGCTCCAGAAGCTCTGGCCGTTGTCGGGCGCATCGCCGTCGCCGAACGTGCTCGTCATCAGCAGCACGTACTTCGCCTGCGAAAGCGCGGCGACGGGATAGTCCGCCATGCACGACATGCGGATTTCGAAGCCGGACTCCATCAGTTGCGTCGCGTATTGCTCGGTCAGCGATTCGACGTTGCCCGTCTGCGATGCCCACAGCAGCACGACCTTGGGCCGCGCATGCGCGATGCGCACGGCAGACGCGCTGTCCGCTGCGGGATGAGCAGCCGAAGGCAACGCGGCGGGCGCATCCGATGGGGCACGGCTGAACAGCCCCGCGAGCACGCCGTCGAACCACAGGCGCGTCGCCGCCGGCAGCGGCGCGCTGGCGGGCAGCGTGGGCACGCCGCGCGCCTCGCCTTGCGACGAACGCAAGCCGCTGATGAAACCCGCGACATAGACGCGCGACGCGTCGTCCAGCGTCGGCGCGGGCGTGTCGGTGATGCCGAGCATGGCGGCGAGAGCGTCGATACGGGACATATCCAGTTCCTGTTGCTGACCGTCGTGCGAGACGCGCGAAAGAGGCGCAGCGCTCGCAGCGACGGGTGCTTCGTGAATGTCGTGTGCCGGTTCGTCGACGACATCGGCCGTCTCAGCTTCGACGCGCGTCAGCGCCACCGCGCAAAACTTCAATTCGGGTTGCTGCGAAATCGCGTCGATCGCATCGCTCGTCACGGCGTTGATGCATAGATCGTCGCCATACACGTCGTTCCAGTGCATCGGCGCAAAACAGTTGCCGGCACGCACGCGTTCGGTGACGACGGCGGGCAGCACCGCGCGGCCACGGCGCGAACGGACTTCGACGCGATCCTTGTCGCGCACGCCGAGCGATGCCGCGTCTTCGGGATGCAGTTCGATGAACGGCGCAGGGTTCAGCCGGTTCAGCATCGGCACCTTGCCCGTCTTCGTCATCGTGTGCCACTGATGTTGCAGGCGCCCCGTGTTCAACACGACGGGAAACTCAGCGCCCGGCATTTCGGCGGGATCCACGTGCGGTCGCGCGAAGAACATCGCCTTGCCGCTCGCGGTCGGAAATGCGAGCGCGGGGCGTGTGCCGTCGGGCAGTACCTTGAGCGTCTGGCTGACGCCGTCGTTCACGTAGCGCAGCGGATTGCGGTCGTCAGCGGCGTCGGGCGCGCACGGCCATTGCACCGGCGTCTCGCGCAGACGCGCGTGGCTCGCGCCGCGCAGGTCGTAGCCCGTCTTCGGATTCGATGCGCGCACGATCTCGTCGAACACCTCCGCCGCCGATGCATACGTGAACGCATCCGCAAAGCCCATTTCGCAGGCGACGCGCGCGATGATCTGCCAGTCCGCGAGCGCTGCGCCCGGCGGATCGATCGCCTGCTGCATCAGCGTCATGTTGCGCTCGGAGTTGATCATCACGCCTTCCGCTTCGGCCCACAGCGCGCCCGGCAGCAACACGTCTGCGTAGCGGTTGGTCTCCGTGTCGAGGAATGCGTCCTGCGCGATCACGAGTTCGGCGGCCTGCAAGCCGGCGATCACGTTCTGACGATTCGCGACGCTCGCCACCGGGTTCGTGCAGACGATCCAGCACGCCTTGATCTCGCCCGCCGACATCCGCGAAAACATGTCGACGGTGCCGTTGCCGAGCCTGGTCGTGAGCGTGCCGCGCGGCACTTGCCACAGGTCTTCGACGAACGCACGGTCTTCCTCGACCAGCACCGAGCGCTGACCCGGCAAGCCCGGCCCCATGTAGCCCATCTCGCGCCCGCCCATCGCATTCGGCTGTCCCGTCAGCGAAAACGGGCCGCTGCCCGGACGGCAGATCTTGCCCGTCGCCAGATGCAGGTTGCAGATCGCGTTCGTGTTCCAGGTGCCGTGCGTGCTCTGGTTCAGACCCATCGTCCAGCAGCTGACGAACTCGGGCGCATCGCCGATCCATTGCGCGGCCTGGCGGATGTCGGCTTCCGGAATCCCCGTGATCGCGGCGACCTTCTCCGGCGTGTAGTCGTCGAGAAACGCGGGCATCGCGTCCCAGCCTTCCGTGAAGTCGGCGATGAAGCGCGCGTCGGTGCGGCCGTTTGCGTGCAGCAGATGAAGCAGGCCGTTGAGCAACGCGAGATCGGTGCCCGGCCTGATCTGCATGAACAGGTTCGCTTTCTCGGCCGTCGTGTTGCGGCGCGGATCCACGACGATCAGCTTCGCGCCCGCCTTCACGCGATCCATCATGCGCAGGAACAGGATCGGGTGACAGTCGGCCATGTTCGCGCCGATCACGAAGAACAGATTCGCCTTGTCGAAATCCTGATACGAACCGGGCGGGCCGTCCGCGCCCAGCGACAGCTTGTAGCCGCTGCCCGCGCTCGCCATGCACAGCCGCGAGTTCGACTCGATGTTGTTCGTGCCGATGAAGCCCTTCGCGAGCTTGTTGACGAGATACTGCGCCTCGATCGACATCTGCCCCGACACGTAGAATGACAGCGCATCGGGACCGTGCTCGTCGAGAATCGCGCGCAGACGGCGGGCCGTGTCGGGAATCGCGAGATCGACGGGAACGGGGATCGGATCGGCATCGCGCGTGCGCCGCTCGAATGCGCTTTCGAGGCGCCCCGAGTTGCGCAGCGCGACGTGCGCCGATTGACCTTTCGTGCACAGGCGGCCGTAGTTGGTCGGGTGATCCTTGTCACCCGAAATCTTGACGACCTGCCCTTCCTCGACGTGCAGCACCATGCCGCAACCGACGCCGCAGTAAGGACAAGCCGTCTTGATGTTCTCGCACGCCATCGCAGAAGTCCGTTAGAAAGTCAGGCCCGCAGTCAGGCAGATACCCACACGTGTCCGTCTTCGATGCGCGTCGTGAACGCGCTGACGGACTTCTCCGGCGCTTCGAGGCATTCGCCCGTGCGCAGATCGAAGTGATGCTTGTAGATCGGCGACGCGACCACGACGCGCTCGCCGAGGCTGCCGATCAATCCGCGCGACAGCACCGCTGCCTGCGAGGTCGGATCGAAGTTGTCGATCGCGTAGATGCCGCCGCGTTCGCCTTCGACGCGAAACACGGCCACCTGCTCGCCGTTGACGAGCGCGCAGACGCCCGTGTTCGGCACGATTTCGTCGAGCGCGCAGATGGAAGTCCAGGTGGTCGGCAGACGGTCGTTGTTCATGTCGATCTCCGTTTCTATCAATGAATGAGGATGAGCGTGAGCGTTAAACGGTTTCGGCCGATTCCGTCGACTGCTCGACGACGACGGGAATGCGCACGGGCCGCTGTTGCCGCTCGTCAGGCGTGGCGGGACGAATCTGGCCGCGCGTCGCGACGAAGCTGATGTTGTCGTCGGTGCTGTCGCTGTTGACGAAATGACGGAAGCGTTTGCGCGTTTCGGGGTCCGTCACGGCCTTCTTCCATTCGCATTCGTATGTGTCGACCACGTGCTGCATTTCCGCTTCGAGTTCGGCAGCGATGCCGAGCTTGTCGTGAACGATCACATCCTTCAGATAATCGAGGCCGCCTTCGAGGTTTTCGCGCCATACGCTCGTGCGTTGCAAACGGTCAGCCGTGCGCACGTAGAACATCAGGAAACGGTCGACGTAGCGGACCAGCGTCTCCCGATCGAGATCCGATGCGATCAGCTCGGCATGACGCGGCTTCATGCCGCCGTTGCCGCACACGTAGAGATTCCAGCCCTTTTCCGTGGCGATGATGCCGACGTCCTTGCTCTGCGCCTCGGCACACTCGCGCGTGCAGCCCGACACCGCGAACTTCAGCTTGTGCGGCGAACGCAGACCCTTGTAGCGGTTCTCGATATCGATCGCGAGGCCGACGGAATCGTCGACGCCGTAGCGGCACCACGTCGAGCCGACACACGACTTCACCGTGCGCACCGACTTGCCGTATGCGTGGCCCGACTCGAAGCCGGCGGCGATCAGCTCTTCCCAGATCGACGGCAACTGCTCGACACGCGCGCCGAACAGATCGACGCGCTGGCCGCCCGTGATCTTCGTGTAGAGGCCGTACTTCTGCGCGACCTGGCCGACGGCGATCAGGCCTTCGGGCGTCACTTCGCCGCCCGGCATGCGCGGCACGACGGAATACGTGCCGTCGCGCTGGATGTTCGCGAGGTAGTAGTCGTTCGAATCCTGCAGGCCGGCGTGCTCCTTCTTCAGCACGAACTCGTTCCAGCACGACGCGAGAATGCCCGCGACGGCGGGCTTGCAGATATCGCAGCCGAGGCCATGGCCGTGCTTCTCGAGCAGCGCGCCGAAGGTCTTGATGCGCTCGACGCGCACGAGGTGATACAACTCCTGGCGCGAAAACGGGAAGTGCTCGCACAGATGATTGTTGACGGCGAGACCCTGCTTCTTCATCTCGGCCTTCATCACCTGCGTGACGAGCGGCACGCAGCCGCCGCATGCCGTGCCCGCCTTCGTCGCGTTCTTCACGTCGCCGATAGTCGTCGCGCCTGCGCAGACGGACGCGCAGATCGCGCCCTTCGAGATGTTGTTGCACGAGCAGATCTGCGCGCTCTCGGGCAATGCATCGACGCCAAGTGCGGGCTTCGCGTTGCCGTCCGCTTGCGGCAGGATCAGGAATTCCGGCGACTCGGGCAGCTCGATGCGGTTCAGCATCATCTGCAGCAGCGTGCCGTATTCGCTCGCGTCGCCGACCATCACGCCGCCCAGCAGATACTTGCCGCAGTCCGACACGACGAGCTTCTTGTACACCTGCTTGCGCTCGTCGCTGAACTGATACGTGCGGCTGCCCGCCGTCGATCCATGCGCATCGCCGAGGCTCGCGACATCGACGCCCATCAGCTTGAGCTTCGTGCTCATGTCGGCGCCCGCGAACGCGGCGTCCTGTTCGCCGAGCAACTGCTTCGCCGTCACGCGCGCCATTTCATAGCCGGGCGCGACGAGGCCGAAAATCTGGCCGTTCCACAACGCACATTCGCCGATCGCATAGATGTCGGCATCGCTCGTGCGGCACTGGTTGTCGATCACGATGCCGCCGCGCGCGCCGACTTCGAGGCCGCTCGCGCGCGCGATCTCGTCGCGCGGACGGATGCCTGCCGAGAACACGATCATGTCGGTGTCGAGATGGCTGCCGTCGGCGAATTGCATGCGATGCGTGCCGTCTTCTCCGTCGACGATCTCCAGCGTGTTCTTCTGCGTATGCACGGTCACGCCGAGTTCTTCGATCTTGCCGCGCAGCGTCTTGCCGCCGCCGTCGTCGACCTGCACTGCCATCAGACGCGGCGCGAATTCGACCACATGCGTGTCGAGGCCCATATCCCGCAGCGCTTTCGCGCACTCCAGACCGAGCAGGCCGCCGCCGATCACCACGCCCTTCGTCGAGCGCGCGCCGCACTCCTGCATCGCTTCGAGATCTTCGATCGTGCGGTACACGAAGCAGTCTTTGCGATCCTTGCCGGGCACGGGCGGCACGAACGCGTACGAGCCGCTGGCGATCACGAGCTTGTCGTATGAAAGCGTTTCGCCCGTCGAGGTCGTCACCGTGTGCGCGTCGCGATCGATCGACACAGCCTTGGCGTTCAAACGCAGCACCATGTCGTCGCGATCGAAGAAGCCCGGCGCGACGAGCGACAGGTCGTCGGCCGACTTGCCCGAGAAGAACTCCGACAGGTGCACGCGATCGTATGCAGGACGCGGCTCCTCGCACAGCACTGTGATGTCGAGGCGCGCAGCGGACTGTTCCGCGAGGCATTCGAGCAGTTTGTGGCCGACCATGCCGTGGCCGATAACGATGACTTTCATGTCGCCGATCCTGTCAGAGAGGGGATTCATTGATTTAATTCGTTGCGCCGAGTGCGGCTTCGCGTGCGGTGTGCTCGGCGGAGAAGCGCACGGCGACCGCGCAGATCGCGGATGCCGTGACGAGACCGCCGAGCGTCATCAGCGTTTGATGCAGGTCGCCCATGCCCTTCGCCAGAAAGCCCGCCGCCACCGCGCCGACATTGCCGCCTGCGCCGACGATGCCCGCCACGCCGCCGAGCGCCTTGCGATCGATGAACGGCACCAGCGCGTAGGTCGCGCCGCACGCCATGTGCGTGAAGAGACCGAACAGCAGCATCGCGGCCACGGCGAACGCCGCGTGGCTCGCCTGCGAGAACAGCAGCAGGCCCGCGCCTTCGCCGGCGATCAGCGCGAACAGCAGCATCGAACGTGCGGACAGTCCGCGGCGCTTCGCGCCCCAGTCCGACAGCAGGCCGCCGAGCGGACGCGCGAAGATCGCGAGCAGGCCGAAGCTGCCCGCCGCGAGACCGGCGTCGCGCAGCGAGAGCTGGAAGTGATCGACGTAGTAAATGGCCGCGACGTTGTGGATGAACACTTCGACGCCGAAGCACGCGGCGTAGGTGACGAACAGCATCCACACGCGATAGTTGCGCGATGCTGCGAGAAGGCTGGCCCAGCCGCCCTTCTTGCCGCTGTCGACCGAGATGCCGCGCGCACGCAGTTCGCTGAAATTGCCTTGCGGGCAGTCCTGCGTGAAGCGCCAGTAGAGCGCGGCCATCAGCGGCATCGCGAGGCCGGGCAGCACGAGCGTGAGACGCCACGCGTCGGCATGGCTCGCGCCCAGCGCGACGATGCCCGCGAGCATCAGCGGCACCAGCATCTGCGCGGCGCCCGCGCCTGCATTGCCCCAGCCTGCGCTCGTCGCGTTCGCCGTGCCGACCACGTTGCCCGCGAACATCACCGACGTGTGATATTGCGTGATCACGAAGCTCGCGCCGACCGCGCCGATGCCGAGCCGGCACAGCAGGAACGCCGTGTAGCTGTGCGCGAGCGCCGCGCCGAGCACGGGCAGCGCGCCGAGCGTCATCAGCGCGACGTAGACCTTGCGCGGGCCGAAACGATCGCACATCGGGCCGACGATCAGACGCACGAGAATGGTGATCGCGACCGCGGCGATGTTGATGTTCGCCACCTGATCCGCCGTCAGATGAAACTCCTGCTTGATGAGGGGCATCAGCGGCGCGCACGCGAACCACGCGAAGAAGCAGACGAAGAACGCCATCCACGCAAAGTGGAATGCACGCATCGCGGGCGTGCGCCAGTTCAGCAGATCGATCGATGTGGCTTTGTCGGTCATGTTTCCGGGCCTGTAAACGACTACGGCGTCCCGCGAATCGGGTGCGAGACCAGATCCAGGGGACGCCGTTGTCCAAAATTCGTCGGTACTAGGGGATGCTGCTGTGCGACTCGTCGTTGAGTCGCGACGGGAGTGTTAAGGCAAGGTGTGTGCCATGCGCGCGCTTATACGCCGGAATGCTTGCGGGATAAGGGTTTGCGAGGTTTTTCAGGCAAGCGTTGCACGCCACCCCGCTGAATCATGATGAAGCCTCGCGGCACAGGGCTGGTGCAGCGCAGCACTATGGACGTGCGCTTTCGGCATGGCGCCGCATTCGGTAGCGCAGGTCGAAATCTGAACGTGCACTCGCTTTGAGCGCGGCGCAAAAGGATGCCTCGTTGGCCTTGACCTGGGGCCAACGAGGCAGAATTGCACGGGGTCAGGATGTTGAGCAGCCCCCGTGCACGGGGTATTGCGCACAGCATTCGTGCTTCACGCAGGTACGTCCAGACGGTCGACTCAGGGCCGGCGAGCGAGCATGCACAGCGCCCGGAAGGTGCGATGCTGTTCGTCGTAGCCCTGCAAAGTGCCCCTGTTCCAGGTGATGCGGTTGGTGCGCCTTTTGGCCAGTTCCTCAGCCTCCTTCTTCGTCGGAATCCAGAAGACGCTGCTTCTGATGCCCGGCAGCTGCCAGATGTGCCCTTCGTTCGCCAGTTGTGCCAGCACCGGATTGAGTGCCTGCACGGACTGACCGAGTTTTTCGGCGATTTCCTGCGTGCTGTATCGGATGCCCTTTTTCATGACGGCCAGTACGTCACGTGCACTCACGCGCCTCATTTTCTGCGCGCTGTCTGCTGACTGAGTCCCCTCACCACCTGAGCGACTCCGGTGAGATGCAGGTGATGCCTTGCTGTCGGTGGATGTTGCCGTGGGCTGACTACGTCTTGTTGTGGACATCGCACGCCTCCGCTAACCATTACGTTGTGCTAACTGTTTGAACGCGAATCCGATATGAAGAACCAGTCGGTTCACCGCCTGTACAACGATGCAGCAGGAAAATAAAGGTGCAACTGATAGGTATATTTTTCCTTATCAGATTCGGAATCGGTAACTGTTACTTATAGTTCAGAGATGTCGGGTTTGCAAGGGCGAGAGCGCGTTCATGATTCTGCGACGTCAGAAGCGCTGCCGCACGCGATGCCGATGTTCGTTCCCGAATGGGTGCCCCGCCGCCCAAACGTACGACGCGAGTTGTTAGAAATTCAGAGGCGCGTAGCCGACCGAGATGTCGATGCAAGCCGGCACGCACGTGGGCTGAACGTTTAGTACTCGGCTAACACACCTTGTTGGCCCCACATGATGAGATGAGGACGACCCACTCGTTGTCACAAAGCAGCGTGTGAAGGCAACACCCCTCAGGAGCATCAAACATGTCGATATCAGCCATCAACCATGGCAACAGCCCGCTACACGCATACAGGAATCCCGAAGAACAATCCAGCAGCACGAACCCCGATGATCCACCGGATAACCCGGATGGCGCTCAGCAAACGACATCCACTGCCAACCGGGCGAACGTTCCACAAAGAAGCCGTCCTGAGCAACGCAAGATTGGCGGCACGCCGGCCACCGCCGACAGTGCGCCAAGGGTCAGACGCCAGCCGGGCGATAGTAACGGCATGCACCTCACATCCGACGACTATGCCGGCACAGCAATAGAGAGCGAACTGCTGGGCGACAACGAACTTTCGACCGCGGCGGGAGAGCCTGGTGTCCTGCAAGATCAGTGTGCGGGCCTGGCCACGACGGCAATGCAACGGGTAGCGTCCCGGCAGTCCCCTGACCTCGCGCATGCCGTTCGCGATTTGCGCGACCAGTTGACGGATCCCGCCACTCGGCAGCAATCCATCGAGCAGATACGGCACATGCACCAACAGAACCGGACAACGACGACCACGTCAATGCCGGGATTGACACAGCGCGATGGCGAAGCCGATCTGAGCGACGGACATGATCTGGCCGACGAACTCCAGAGCCAGTTTGAGACGCGTCATATAACCAATGATGGGACAGGAGACGAGGAAAATACCTTTGCCGAAGTCACCTTCTCATTCGCCAATCCCGTCGACGATCACGTCATTACGATACATCGGCTCCATCCGTCCAACGACTATCGCAACGATCAATACGAAATCTACGATCCGAACCTCGGCGTTTTTCGCTACAACAGCTTCCAGCAAATGGCTGCCGCGCTTGTGCGCCTTTACGATAATGGTTATCGAAACCTCGGCGGCATAACGAACGCGCGCACTACATACTACGCAGACGCCAGCACCTACCATTCGTACGCTCCCGTCGCCGCCGGATCCAGGCCGCGAAGCTTGAACACCGTGCCACTGGGCAACTTCGGGAGTCCTCGACCCGGGCATGGACTCACGCCGCCTGACGCGCAGCTTCCGCCGCCGCCCGATTTCAGCCAGCCGGGGCCTTCCGGTGGCCGGCATACGGACCTCCGGCGTTCGGTGCGCGATCCTTCGGTGCGCGATCCTTCGGTGCGCAATTCATTTGCCAGCCGGCAACCATTCGCGCTGTATCGCCCGTCGAGCATCCCGCCTGAAGAGGTCAAGAAACAGTTCGGTTTCGACGCAGGCAATACGCCACTCGGCAACGTCAACCTCGAAATGCACGACTATCACGTGCGATACGGGAAAGGCAACGTCGATGGAGCCGGCTATCTGGGAACCTTCCGTGATGAAGACACCGCCACGCAGAAGCTCGCTTCGGGCAACCAGAAGGACGGCTATGTCTACTACGTCGCGCCAACTCCGAACATGGTCGACGTCAACGGCAGCCTTGGCAACTGGGCGGCCGGTCCCAACGATCGCGAAGTCGCGGCAATGGGCAATATCCAGTACACGCAGATCCGCGGCTGGCGCAAGGTCCATGACGGCAAGATCGGACCGTACGAGGCCAATCCCGATTATCGCTGGGACGTCTACGACAAGACCCAGACGGCGGGCGCCAGACGGGAGCTGGCAGGGTTCTCAGCAGAGAACCGTACCTGGGGCGACACCCAGCACAACCCGTTCGCATCGAAGATGAAGCGAAACGGCCGGACTTTCTACAAGCCCAATGAAGATCCAGCGCTGACAACTGCACGGTTCATTCAACATGCCAATGCGCAGGTGCAGAACGTCGTCGATCAACAATCGCTGCGGATGGACTACACCGGCCCGGTCCATATCAAGCCGTACTGGCGCAACAACAGGGGAGAAGGTTCGACGCGCCTGAACTTCTATAGCGTAGGCAACGGCGGTTACCCGTCGGTCGACAGTTCCACAGGGGCTGCCTCGGAAGACGAACTTCGCTTCGGCCCGGATGGCCGCATCCATCTTGCAAGGGACTACACCAAGGTGCTGCGCATCGACAGCTACGGCAACGCATACATCGGCGACATTCCCAAGGACAAAAACGACCTGAACGGCGTCTTTGAATATTCCAGTTCGGCAGGCACCCTGGAACATCTGGAGGACCACAAGTACCTGACCGAAGGCAAGTCGGCCTACACGCCTTTTGTATCCGACCTTGTGCCAAACGGACGTTCCCCGATCGATCGTCAGAGATGGAGCATCCAGAACATGCAGGGAAGAATGGCGACGCCGACAACTCCATTGGCAGCGTACAACCAGAAGAGCACGGCCGGCAGTCCCGCCACGCTACGTGAATTCGAACACAATCCTGACAGCGCGCTGCCAAGGCAGGCAACACATTTCGTCACCACGGTACCCGGCACCATAACGAATCCCGACAACAAATTCCTTGACTATGTTGCCCACATCAAGCCGGGCGAAGCAACGAGGGTCAATGACTGGCTGCGAAGCCACAACGCCGCCTGGATCTTCCGCGATGGATTCGCGGCCGTCTCGATCAGCAAGAACACGTTGGAGGTCCGCACGATAGGCGGCAGGCCGGTGTGGCACGTGCATATAGATCCCGTGACTCGTAAGGAAACCTACGAACTGCTGCAGAACGGTATAGCGTCAAACTACTGGATCCGCGACCCTGTCTGGCGGCAGATCAAAAAGATCGAGACCAGCGACGGAGAGCTGGAATCGCGCGAGCAGTAAAAGCGTCAATCTTGAGATCGGCGGTTCGTTCGCAGGCGCGCGTTGATGCCGCCGATACGAAGCGGCTCCGCACGCCGCATCGGCACGCGCGGGCTGCCCCTGTCTCGCCCGCGCTTCCCTCGTCGATGTCGAAGAACTCGTCCTCACGGCATTCCTCGCCGCGTGCCCGGCGAGATCCACGAATATCGACAATTCGGCGGGTTTGTGGTGGACGGCCAGCACGGGGCACGAATTGCCTCGATGCCGGACGGTTCGAGGTCTGTGCGCTACCAGCCGGTGCCACTACCTGATTTACGTATCCCCCACCCCGCCCATTGGCAGCCCGAGATTTTCGTCTTGCGTTCCAGCACCGAGCGAAGGCCAGTCCGCACGCGGCACGGCGATGTCTGGACCTGCAGCGGACTGTTCGACGGATGCGAAACACCCGGCTACCACCCGGGATAAAAGCGCGCAGAGCAGACTGACTTCCAACGTTGGCCGACACCGTAGCGCGGATTGCCGCTGGCGTATGGACCAGCGGCGTCGCCGCATGGCCGAAGTCGGGCGATCATGCCCGTTCCCGGGAGAATCGAATGGACGTATCAAGCGCAAGTCGCAACACGCATTGGGCGGCTCAGCAGGACGACAACGAACAGGACCGCAGCGGAGCTGATGACAACCATCCGCGGGCGGATGCGGCACCTGCGTCGCGCGATCAGGACCGCCATAACGAGCCGAATGAAGGCGCGGCGCAGCATGGCGATCCGGCTTCCGCGCCGGTCATGCAGAAGCAGCAGACATCGAATGCTTCCGCGCGAGCGCGACCGTCTCGCTCGACGCTCAGCCAGATCAGCGATGGCTCACCGCTGACGGCACAACCGGCCGGCGCGTCGACCGTTTCTAGCGGCACACCGGTCGCCAACGCGAACATTCCACCCACGGAACCCCAGCATCTGCTCGACAGATACGAGGACGTCAACGACCATCCGACCGACACCGACAATGCCAATAGCGAGGGTGCGCTACAGGCCGACCGGATGCGCGGCATGCCGGAGGACGAGGTGCTGTTCGTGAAGCAGATCAACCTGATCAACCAGCAGATCGACGCATTGCCGCCGACTGCGCGTGCCCGCTACCGCGAAAGACTGAACGACGCGATCCGCGAGTACGGTGAGACGACTTCGCCTGAAGCGCGCCAGAAGATCGCGACGGCGCTTCAAGACAACGTGCAGAAGCCGGTGAACGCCGCGTACCAGAAGATCATGGGCGATCCGGCGCAGCGCATGCAGCTAGAGTTCACGCCGCCCTATGGCACGGGTCTGCTGGGGGCGGCGGGGCAGAACCAGGCTGACCAGCTCAGGCGGTTAGGACAGCAGTTCAATGAAGCAAAGACGCCCGGGCAACGCGAGGCGCTGTTCAAACAGGCCGCCAGCCTGCGTCATCAGATGCAGCGTGACGTTCAGACCGCCATCGCGAACGAACAGAAAACGCTTACGGAGCAATGGGCGCAGGCCGACCGCGAGCTGGATCAGGCGCTGAGTGATGCAGCGGGTATTGCACCCACGACCGTCCAATAACCGCCCAGGTGCAGTCGCGCGTCAGCCAGTGGCTGAACGATCTCGGCTGGGGCAGCGCCCAGCTGAGAGATGTGCTGCAACGCACCCGTCCCGGCGTGAATTTTGAGGCTCAGCCAGGCGACCAAGCGATCCTGGACTGGATCCACGGCGAGGGACCCACTCCTGCACGCCTTCAGCAGGAGATGATTCATGACGGTTTCCCTGACCTGACTCCGGATACGGTCCGCAACTTTTTCAACGGCACGCATGTTCCGCCGCCGGAAGTCCTACAACGGATCAAGGAATGGCTGTGGGGAACGCACCACGGCTGAGGGAGTAGCCGGCGGTGCAATCCGACAGGCAACGACGTCTTGCCGAGAATCGCCGCCCTCTACCGGGGCGGCCTCGTGCATAGCATCGCCGCCAGCCTGAAACACGCGTCGAACTCCTCCATCTTGCCCACGATGACGCTTCGCACGATGGCCCTGGCCAGCGGCCCCCTACCCCTCCCGTGCCGCCCTCAACTCCCCCGCGATGAAATCCACAAACGTCCGGATCCGCGCCGACATCTGATGCCTTTGCGAATACACCGCGAAGATATCCGCGCCCGGCGTCTCATACGCGGGCAGCACCTGCACGAGCCGGCCATCGGCGAGATATTCGTTGATGTCCCACTCCGCGCGCATCAAAATGCCGTGCCCTTCCAGCGCCCACTTCACTGCGATCTCGCCGTCGTTGGTCGTCAGATTGCCGTTGATGCGCACCGCCTCCGTCTTGCGCGCGGCGCCGCGTCCCGTCGAGAGACGCCATATGCCGTACGCTTCGTCGCCCTGCCGTATGCCGATGCAGTTGTGCCGCACGAGATCGTGCGGCGCGAGCGGCACCCCGTATCCGGCGATGTACGACGGCGCCGCGCACAGCAGCCTTCGATTCGGCGCGAGCCGGCGCGCGACAACGCGGCTGTCGGGCGGCTCGCCGAAGCGGATGCAGACATCGAACGCATCGTCGGTGAGCGGCGGCGGCGTCACCGACAGCTGCAATTGCACCGCGACCTGCGGATAGCGGACGACAAAGCGCGAGATCGCCGGCGCGACGTGACTGCGCCCGAAGCCGAGCGTCGCGTTCACCCGCAGCAACCCCTTCGGACTCTTCTTCGCGCTGCCCAGCAGTTCGGACAGCGCGTCGATTTCATCGAGGATCCGACGCGCATGCTCCAGATACACCTCGCCTTCCGGCGTCAGCATCATCCGGCGCGTGGTCCGGTTGACGAGGGGCACGCCCGCGCGCTGCTCCATCTGCGTCAACCGCTTGCTCACGGCGGCGGGCGTCAACCCCAGCTCGCGCGCCGCGGCGCTCAGACTGCCCGAGGCCGCCAGCGTCGAAAAAAAGCTCAGATCGGTGGGTTGAACAGTGTCGGTCACGGTGCGATTGATGAACTGAAGTTAAAGATGCTTTGAGTCTAGCACCGGTTACTGCGTTCCCAGTTGGGTAAAGTCGGTCTCATTCCAAATCATTCGAGGAGTGAGACATGAAGACCTATCGCATTGCAACGATCCCCGGCGACGGCATCGGCAAGGAAGTCGTACCGGCCGGCAAGGAAGTGCTGGAAGCGCTCGCGCGCACGAGCAACGGCTTGCGCTTCGAGTTCGAGAACTTCGACTGGGGCGCCGACTACTACCGCGAGCATGGCGTGATGATGCCCGCCGACGGTCTCGACGCGATTCGCGACAAGGACGCGATCCTGTTCGGCTCGGCGGGCGATCCCGATGTGCCCGATCACGTGACGCTGTGGGGCCTGCGCCTGAAGATCTGCCAGGGCTTCGACCAGTACGCGAACGTGCGTCCGACGCGCATCCTGCCCGGCATCGACGCGCCGCTGAAACGCTGCACGCCCGAAGACCTGAACTGGGTGATCGTCCGCGAAAACTCCGAAGGCGAATACTCGGGCGTGGGCGGCCGCGTGCATCAGGGTCATCCGATCGAAGCCGCTACCGACGTGTCGATCCTCACGCGCGCCGGCGTCGAGCGCATCATGCGCTTCGCGTTCCGTCTCGCGCAGTCGCGTCCGCGCAAGCTGCTTACCGTCATCACGAAGAGCAATGCGCAACGCCACGCGATGGTGATGTGGGACGAAGTCGCGCTGCAGATTTCGAAAGAGTTCCCCGACGTCAAATGGGACAAGGAACTCGTCGATGCCTCGACGGCGCGCATGATCAACCGCCCCGCTTCGCTCGACACCATCGTCGCGACCAACCTGCACGCCGACATCCTGAGCGATCTCGCCGCCGCGCTCGCGGGCAGCCTGGGCATTGCGCCGACCGGCAACATCGACCCCGAACACCGTTATCCCTCGATGTTCGAACCGATCCACGGTTCGGCATTCGACATCATGGGCAAGGGCCTTGCGAATCCGATCGGCACGTTCTGGTCGGTCGTGATGCTGCTCGAACACCTCGGCGAATTCGAAGCGGCGAAACGCGTGATGAGCGCCATCGAAACGGTGACGGCCGACACCTCGCTGCATACAGGCGACCTCGGCGGCAAGGCGACGACGGCGCAAGTGACGGCGGCCGTGTGCGCGCTCGTCGAGAAAGCAGCCGTGGCCGCGTAACACGTCCGCCCGCAGGCTTCGCGCACACAACAACAACTGACCGCAAACGGCAGACGACGCGCGAAGCCCGAATATGCCGGCACAGTCCGGCTAACCTCCAAGGAGGAGACATATGCAACCGGAACTCGAAGCACTCGAAGCGCGAGTCTCGCGCAAGCTCATGTGGCGGATCATTCCGTTCGTGATGCTGCTTTACTTCGTCAGCTTCCTCGATCGCGTCAACGTCGGCTTCGCGGCGATGACGATGAACAAGGCGATCGGCCTTTCGCCGACGGCATTCGGCCTCGGCGGCGGGCTGTTCTTCATCGGCTACTTTCTGTTCGAGGTGCCGTCCAATCTCATTCTGCATCGCGTGGGCGCCAGAATCTGGATCGCGCGCGTGATGGTGACGTGGGGCATCATCTCGGCCGCCTCGGCGTTCGTGACGGGACCGACCAGCTTCTATGTGTTGCGCTTCGTGCTGGGCGTCGCGGAAGCGGGCTTCTTTCCCGGCATCATTCTTTATCTGAGCCTCTGGTTTCCGGCGAAGCAGCGCGCGGCAGCCGCCGCATGGTTCATGGCCGCGGCGCCGATTTCGACGGCCATCGGCTCGCCGCTCTCCGGCGCGATCATGCAGATGCCGCCCATCTTCGGTCTCGCCGACTGGCAACTGCTCTACATCATCGAGGCGCTGCCTGCCGTCGTGCTCGGCTTCGTGGTGTTGAAGTTCCTCACCGACACGCCGTCGAAAGCGCACTGGCTGCAAGCCGACGAACGCGCATGGCTGATCGCGAAGCTCAAGTCCGAGGCCGACGAGCGCAAAGGTCACGCGGGCCACACGGCCGGCGCGTTGAGTGCACTGCGCGATCCGCGTGTGCTGGCGCTCGCGCTGATCTACTTCGGCACGTCGGCGGGCTTGTACACGCTGGGACTGTGGGCGCCGCTGATCATCAGGCAGTTCGGCTTCAGCGCGCTGCAAACGGGCTTGCTCACGGGCATTCCGAGCATCCTCGCCGTGATCGCGATGGTGCTGTGGGCGCGGCACTCCGACAAGACGGAAGAGCGCACGTGGCACGTCGTCATCCCATGCGCACTGGCGTGCATCGGCTTCATCTTCGCGGGTCAGGCAGGCACCGCGTTATTGATCGTGCTGGCGCTGGTCGTCGTCAATGTGGGCATCAGCGCGGCGAAGGCACCGCTGTGGGCAATGCCGAGCATGTTCCTCTCCGGCGCGGGCGCGGCAGCGGGTATCGCGATGATCAATTCCGTCGGCAACCTCGGCGGCTTCGTCGGTCCGTTCGCGATAGGCTGGCTCAAGAACGTGACGGGCGGCTACTCAGCGGGCCTGTATGTGGTCGGCGCCACGCTGGCCGTGTCCGCAGCCGTCACGCTGCTGCTGAGCCGCAAGGCCGCGCAGCAGCCGGTGACGGGGTGCATGCGGCACGATCATTGATCGCCCGATGTTCAACGCATGACGGACGGGCCGGCACGAAGAATCGACGTTACCGGCCCAACTTTCTGATCTTTGCCTTACCGTCGCCGTATGCCTTGCGCGCCGTGCCCGTCGCCTGTTGCAGATCGCCTTTCAGTTGCTGCGTACGATTGCCGGTCGCCTTGCCCACGACCTCGTTGACCTTGCCCTTCACCTGCTGCGCCACACCCTTCAGCTGATCGCGGTTCATATTGCTCTCCCTGTCGACTGGCGCGTCGGCGCCATCAAAGCGAGCAGCACGCAATTCACGCGCCAAGCCATGCGAGAGCGGCGCATTGCCTTGCATATTGACGAACACAGCGCATTCCTAAGGTCAAAATGAACGCGTCGTCATGACAAAGCGCAGGTAACTTGTACCCACACAGGCAGACGGCGCCTTCATTCGACATTCGCCTCGATGCGCTGCTCAGCCCACGTTTCCAGTTCGTCAGCAGATAACGCCGCCGAATAAAGGAACCCCTGCAACTCGTCGCAACCGATGCTGCGCAGTGTATTCGCTTCATCTTCGCTTTCCACGCCCTCGGCGACCACGCGCAGACCGAGTTCATGTCCAAGCTCGATGATTGCCTTGATGACGGCAAGATCGGCGGGTGCATCGAGCATGTCGCGCACGAACGCTCTGTCGATCTTCAAACGATCCAGCGGAAAGCGATTCAGATAGCTGAGGCTGGAATAGCCGGTGCCGAAGTCGTCGAGTGACAGCTTCACGCCCAGCGCGCGGATCGCACGAATCGCGTCGAGATAATTCTCCGCGCTATCCATCAACACCGTTTCGGTGATCTCGAGTTCGAGCCGCTGCGGCGCGACGCCATGCGTGGCGAGACTGTGCCGCAACGTCTCGACGAGATCGGCGTCGCGCAACTGGATCGCCGACAGATTGATCGACATGCGCAGCTCGCCCATCTCCGCATCACGCCAGCGCGCGAGCTGCCTGCACGCTTCGTCGATGACCCACGCGCCGATCGGAATGATGAGCCGCGTTTCTTCGGCGATCGGAATGAACTGCGCCGGCGTCACCGCGCCCAGTTGCGGATGCGTCCAGCGCAACAGGCCCTCGACGCTGACGAGCGCGCCCGTTTGCGCGTCGAGACATGGCTGATACGCGAGGCGCAATTCGCGCCGCTCGATCGCGGTGCGCATGCAGGCTTCGAGCGCGAGCCGTTGACGCGCGCGTTCTGCCATATCGGGCGAAAAGAACTTCACGAGATTGCGCCCCGCCGCTTTCGCCTGATACATCGCGGCATCGGCATTCTGCATCAGCGTTTCGATGTCGGTGCCGTCGTCGGGATAGAGCGCGACGCCCACGCTGCACGCAACCTGCAGCGTGACGCCGCCCATCGCATGCGGCTCGCGCACGAGCGGCAGCAAACGTTCGTCGATGGTGCGCGCGACATCGGCGGCGCTGCCCGCATCGGCGAGGATCATCGTGAACTCGTCGCCGCCCAGACGGCTCACGGTGTCGCCGCTGCGCACCGCCTGCACGAGCCGCCGCGACACGGAACGCAGCAGACCGTCGCCGATATGATGGCCGAGCGAATCGTTGATGTCCTTGAAACGGTCGAGGTCGATGAAGAGCACGGCCACGCGCTGCTGCGCGTATTTCGCGTTTTCTAGCACGACGCCCAGGCGCTTCGTGAACAGCGCGCGATTCGGCAACTCCGTCAATACGTCGTGCTCCGCCAGAAACTCGATGCGCGCCTCGCTCTTCTTGCGATCGGTGATATCGATCAGCGTGCAGATGTAGTGCGAGACGCTGCCGCGCTTGTCGCGCACCGCGCTGATCATCAGCCATGCCGGATAGTCGCCGCCTTGACGCCGCCGGATCTGCGCTTCGCCGTTCCATGAACTGGAGCGGTCGACGAGCGTCGCGAGCGCCGTGATCACCGTGCCGCCGTTCGCGCCGGCGACGATGAACGCCGGCGGCTTGCCCGCGATATCTTCGGCGCGATAACCCGTCGCACGATAGAACGACGCATTGGCCGTCAACAGACGCCGCTCCTGGTCGAGAATCAGGATCGCCTCCGACGACGCCTCGAACACCTTCGCCCACAATTCGAGCCGCTGCTCCATCAGCTTGATCTGGTTGATCGGCGTGAAGGCTGTCAGCACGGCGTCGCGGCCCTGGAAGTTCAGGCGCCGCGCGGACAGCATCGCCCATGTCGGTTCGGTGCTCGCTTTCCAGCGCACTTCGAACTCGTCGACGGCATCGCGATCGGACAACTGCTGGAAGAAACGCGCGCGCACCGACGAATCGAGGCCATAGGCCCACGGGTCCGTCGTACAGCCGTTGAGCCAGTACAGCGCGGGTTGGTTCGCGTGCAGCACTTCATGACCGGGGACGGCCGTCACCATCATCGGCACGGGCGTCGATTCGACGAGTGCATGCTGCGCGGCAGACGCGCGCGCCGTCGCCGCGAGTTCCTTCTGTACATCGCGCTCGCGGTCGAGCTGTTCGAGCATGTCGTTGAAACCGCGCACGAGCTGGCCGATTTCATCCTGACTATGCCAGTCCGCGCGGACCCCGTGATCGCCCGTCCTGCGCACGGTGTCCATCACGCGTGCGAGTTGACGCAGCGGCCGGGAAATCTGCTGCGCGACGAAATAGACCATGCCGAGAATGCTGCACAACAGGAAGAGTGCGGTGCCGAGATGCAGCCACATACGCGAAAATAGTCCGCGCACGCGCGCATGCAACAGGCCGTCGAGCTGGACCGAGGTGCTGCGCCAGGTGTCGCGCACGCTGGCCACGAGTGTTTGCTGCTGCACGTCGACGATCGACAGCAATGCGGGATCGACCTGGCCATTGCTGTCGACGATAATACGCGCCGCATGACGATACGACTCGACGGCGGTGAGCATGCGGGCCATCGAAGGCCCGAGCGCCGAATCGAGCGCATGATTCGCCGCGCCCGCTTCCGAAAAGTCGGAGCGCATGCCTTGCAGCACGGCATCGAGCTGCCCTTCGAGAACAAGATAGCGCGTGCGCAATTCGTCGTGCGAGCGCGCTGCGTGCGCGCCTTCGTGCAACTGCCTGCCGATGCGGTTCACCGATTCGAGCAGTGCCGGATAACGCAGGATCGACAGCGACATCGCGTAGTAACTGTCGAGGTCGGGATCGAGTATCAGGTTCGATTGATTGCCGACGCGCGTCACGAGTTCGCGGCATGCGTCGAGGGCTTCGTTGATCTGTGCGGCGGTGGGCTGCGATTCGCGAGCCAGCACGTCGAGCGCCGCGCGCACACGCGCATTCAGCTCCGCGCTTTGCAGATGTGCGCCATAGCGCGCTTCAGTGTGCGTGAGATCCGTCTGTGCCGCTTCGAGACGCGCAGCGGGCGGACGCCGCCCCGCGCCCGCCATCGCGACGTCGATCAGCGCATCGCTTACCGTGCCGATATAGGCGTTACCGACGATCTCCTTGTTCGAAAAGTCGATCGAAATGTATTTCTCGTGGATCAGAATGCCGCTGATGTACACCACCGCGCTCAGATCGAGCAGATAGATCAGCAACAGCTTGCGTCCCACGCGCAAACGCGCAAGCAGGCGGAAGAATAGATTGCGCTTCATGGCATGCGCGCCACTGCGTACGACATCGAACGAGTCACACCGCACTCCCGGTCAAAGGTAGGAGAGAAAGTGGCGCGCCGGCTTCCATGGAACCGCTCGCCACTACGGCATATCGGCGGGTCGATTCGCGACTTTAGCGTTTGCTGAATAATCCCTTCGACGGTGCGCAAATGCTGCGCGCAGGTGCAGAAAACAAGGCCTTTTCGATCGATCCGCACCAACGTGCATCACGCTTCATGCGCGTTTTTCAACGTCGTTGACTTGACGACGCAACCATTCGCATGCCGACGTGAAATCGGTTTTGGCGGCATCATAGGCGGCTTGAGATGACCTCTTCATGCGACACGGCTTTCAGCCTCGACCGCACTGGCGTGCATGGGACCCGGGTAAGGAGACATCATGGAACAGGCGCCGGACACGGCACGCGACTTCGTCGTCCGCACGATGACCGCCGACGAAGTGAATCTCGCGATCGAATGGGCCGCGCGGGAAGGCTGGAATCCCGGCTTGCACGACGCGTCCTGCTTCCGCTGCGCCGACCCGAATGGGTTCTTCATCGGCGAATGGCGGGGCGAACCGGTCGGCTCGATTTCGGCCATCGCCTATGACGGGCACTTCGGCTTCATCGGACTATATATCGTGAGGCCGGAGTTTCGCGGCAAAGGGTTCGGCTTGCGCATCTGGCAGCATGGCATCGACTATCTCGGCACGCGCAATATCGGACTCGACGGGGTGGTTGCGCAGCAGCCGAACTACAGAAAGTCGGGCTTCGAACTCGCGTACCGGAACATCCGCTTTCAGGGAATCGCAGAAGCCGACCCTTCGCGCGACGAGGCTGCGTTAGTCGATGTGCATGGGTTGCCATTCGAGCAATTCGCATCGTATGACGGGCGCTTCTTTCCTGCGCCGCGTGCAGCGTTCTTGCGCGCGTGGATCGATCAACCCGATTCAGTGGCACTCGCCTATATCGGCGACGGTCGGATTCGCGGCTATGGCGTCCTTCGACGCTGCCGCGAAGGACGCAAGATCGGGCCGCTATTCGCCGATGACAAGCGGATCGCCGAAGCCCTGTTCGCGGCGCTCGTCGCGCGTTGCCCGAACGAGGTCGTGGCGCTCGACGTGCCCGAACTGAACCCGGCGGCCGTCGCGCTCGCAGAGCGGCATCGCCTGACGAGCGTGTTCGAAACGGCGCGCATGTACACGAAGCACGCGCCGGACCTTCCGCTTACGCGGCTTTATGGCGTCACCACGTTCGAACTCGGATGACGCGCAATGCTTCAGTGCTTCGGATCGTAGCGATACACGCCGTGTCCCGTCTTGCGGCCCAGACGCCCCGCCGCGACGAGTTCGCGCAGCAGCGGACACGCACGGTATTTCGAATCGCCGAAGTCCTTCAGAAACACGTCCATCACGGACAGGCACACGTCGAGACCGATCAGGTCCGCGAGCGCAAGCGGCCCGATCGGATGGTTCGCACCGAGACGCATGCCCGCATCGATCTCCTCCGCCGTCGCGGTGCCTTCCGCAAGCAGGAAGAACGCCTCGTTGATCATCGGCACGAGGATGCGGTTGACCACGAAGCCCGGCGCGTTCTTGACGCTCACGGGAGTCTTGCCGAGGCGCTCGGTCAACTCGCGCACGGCCGTCGCGGTGTCGTCGCTGGTCTGCACGCCGCGGATCACTTCGACGAGCGGCAGCAGCGGCACCGGGTTGAAGAAATGCATGCCGACGAAACGCTCCGGCTTGCCGATCGTCGCGGCCAGCGCTGTGATCGAAATCGACGACGTGTTCGACGCGACGATCGTCTCGTCGCTCACGACGGATTCGATCTGCTTCAGAATGCGGACCTTCAGTTCGGCGTTCTCGGTCGCCGCTTCCACGACGATGTCCGCGCCCGCGAGGCGCTGATAGTCGGTCGACGTTTCGATGCGCGTGAGCGCGGCATCGCGTGCCGCCGCTTCGACCTTGCCCTTCTCGACGAGCTTCGCGAGACTGCCGGTGAGCGTCGCCACGCCCTTCGAGAGCGCGGCGTCCGTCACGTCGATGAGCACGACCTTGAGGCCCGCCACGGCCGCCACCTGAGCGATGCCGTTGCCCATCGTGCCCGCGCCGACGATGCCGATTGTTTCGACCTTCTTTGCCATTGCTGCTCCTTTTCTCCTGAATTGCTGGGTTTCGACGGCGCGCTGCAGCGCACCATGAACGATACGATACCCGGTTCTCACGCGAATTCGTGTGAAAGAGGCAACGGCCGCGCGCACCGGGAGCCCCACAAGGCGCGCGGTTATATCATCGGAAGAATTTCACTGAAGGCCCGTCATGCAGCCTGTCGATCTGAACCCGAAACGCAAGAAGGAAAATCCGCTCGTCTGGATTTTCGAGCCGCTGGAGCGCGACCCCGAATATTCGCGGGAGCGGTTCTTCAATTTCCAGGCTGCCTATCTCGATGGACTGCTGTATCTCGCCGTGGCGAGCGGCGAGGAGCCGTGGAATGGGCTCGTCGTATGCACCTCGCATGACCGGCAAGCCGGCTTGCTCGACGAGTATCCCGTGCTCGCGCCGCATCCCGTGCTCGGCAAGTGGCTGTATGTGTCGCAGCGCGATCCCGAGTTCGAAACCATCGCGCATCAAATGGTCGAACTCGCACGCGAACGCGATCCGCGCATGGGTGTGGTGCCAGGCAAGCGCAAGCGCTCGCCCGATGTGATCGACATGAAGT
This sequence comes from Paraburkholderia sp. Tr-20389, assembly GCF_017104565.1. Taxonomy (GTDB): domain Bacteria; phylum Pseudomonadota; class Gammaproteobacteria; order Burkholderiales; family Burkholderiaceae; genus Paraburkholderia. The sequence goes on from NZ_JAAGPD010000001.1 coordinate 871,382, forward strand.
CTTCGTCGCGAAAGAAGAAATCTTCGTAGCGGTTTTCGCGGTAGGCTCGGGCCGCCCTTTTGCGGAGCTGAAGGTTGTCGCCGAAGGCGTTTGAGGAGCTTGAGGCGGGCAGACCGGTAGTTGCGTTTTTGACTGTGTAAAGAGGCGCAGCAGATCAAGGCAGATGCGTCTCGCCCGCAACAAGCAAATGCCGATGAATACTGCAATAACACTCGTCATGCCAGCCGTATTGCAGATCACGGCAGATCGAATACCGTACAGATTCCGGAAGACTCGACGGTTCGCTGCGCAGATCGAACTCAAGCGCTGCGAATACCGAATCCGCCTGGGGCCAGTCAGTCTTGCTCGGCCCATCTTTCAGGCGATTGCCTTGCGCGATCTCGCTCGCGAGAATTGCCGCGAGTTCTGGGCACATGGTCACTGCGTTCTTCTTCGTCATCGTGTCGATTCCGTGTGCCCGCGCGAGCCGGCGCGTGTATCAGTGCGCCCGAGATACCAGGCATCAGATGCATTTCCCGGCACGCGGAACGCGCAGCGCGCCGCCCGGATGAAACGCTGCAAAGACCATCGCAAGTCGAAGAGCGCTCCAGGTTGTCGCACTAGCCGATCCGGCATGGCCTGAGTCAACGCGGCCATCTCGACAAAACCGTTATCCGACGATCGCGCTGCGACCGGCTCCGCTCAAAGCGCTCAACGCAGTCAGCCGCGCGACAATCTCGTCGAATGAAGGCCGCATCTCGATGCGCTCGGCGAAACAGTCTTCGACCAGCGCATCGAACCCGGCGGCGAGATCATCGACCTCTCCCGCCGAACGTTGCGCGAGTTCTTCGAGCAGGCAACCGAACGCGCGCACCTCGATGCGCTCGAGCGCGTGCGCCCGTGCGCGATCGTCGATATCGTGCAGGGACGCCGCGCCGAAGTCGCCGAGCAATACGTGCCCTGCGCCGTCATGCAGGATGTTGTGCGCGTAGAGATCGCCATGCATGATCCCGCGCCGATGCAGATGCTGCGCCGCCGATGCGATCCTGAGCGCGATCTGCAATGCAACTGCTCCGTCGAACCGTACGTCGGCCGCATAGACGTCACGTGTGCACGAGTCGAGGCTTGGAGGCCCTGCGAGATTGCCGAACGCCGGATGGATCAGTTTCATCACGAGGCCGTGCTCGTCGAGCGGATGACCCGTGAGCTTGCCGAGCACCGGGATGAGATTCGAGTGCTCGCCGGCTTGCAGACACGCGGCCATTTCGAGTTCCGGCAAGCCGTCGCTCGTCACCGCGCCCTTGAACAGTTTGACGGCGACCGCCTCGATGGGATGCCCGTCGCTCAGGAGACGCGTCGCGCGATGCGTCACGCCGGATGCGCCCTCTCCAAGCGTTTGTCCAAGTGCGAGCGTATGCCAGTCGATTTCCGGCACCCGCGCATCGGTCAGCGCGACGTGCTCGCGCGCTGCGTTCAGCGGATTGCCCGCGTAGGCGAGCCATGCGAGACGAGGCAGACGCAACAGCCAGTCGGGCAACACGTCGAGCCGGTTCGCCGAAACGCGCAGCAGTTCGAGGCGGCTGCAAGCGGCCATCGTCTCGGGCAGCGACCGCAGCCGGTTGCCGGCGAGCATCAGCTTCTGCAAATTCGGACGCTCCCCGATTTCAGCCGGCAGCGCTTCGATGTCGTTATCGGTCAGGATCAGCCAGCGTAATTGAGGCGGCAGCGCTCGCCCCGGCACGTGCCGGATGCGGTTCGCCTTGAAGCCGACCATGCTCAGCGATTCGCAGTCGCCGAGCACGGCCGGCAACTCGGTGAACGGGTTATTCGAGGCAAACAGGACGCGCAGATGACGCAGCCTCGGCAGGTCATCCGGCAGCGATGTGAGCGCATTGCCCGACAGGTCGAGCACCTCAAGGGTGTCGGCGAGGTCGAAGATCTCGCGCGGAAATTCGGTCAACCCGCAGGCGAGCTTGATGTGTCGCGCACCGGCGAGTTGCCCGTCACGCAATTCTTCGAGGGTAGCAGTCTTCAAACGTAGATCGAATCGGAGAATGGCAAGTAAGTCGCAAGCGCCGGGAGCGCAATGCGGCACCGGTCATGATTCTAGCGGGAACGGCCGTGGAGAACGGCTAATCGGAGGTACAGGTCCTGCATGGTGATGCTGTCGATGCCGACATTAGCGGATCCCGGAATGCGCTCAACGCACAGAGTGTCGACTGATCCTCGCGATGTCGTTGGACGTTTGAACTCGCCGGCCCTCCAGGCGCGTGCGTGAGGAGCGGATTACCGCGAATCGCATTCGAGTGAGTTCTTAAAGCGCTTCTGTGCAGCTAGCCGCCTGTCGAGTACGACGAGGTGGTACGAGCGGTGCGCGCCCGATTCGTTTGGTCCTGAGTCGATCCGTCATCGACTCTACACCGTCACGCAACGCTCATCGAACTCAGTGCACGCTTCCATAGCATGACGTGCGCACGACCGCGTGGCGCTCACTGCGCCTCGCCACCGGCCATCGTCTGAATGATGGTCGCAAGCTGCGCACTCATCGGCAGGTTGAGGCTGGTTCCCGACGGCAGGCGGCGCAAGAACCACCGCTTGTATTGGCGATCGATTTCTCCGTCCGCCGCGAGTTCCTGGAAAGCATCCCTCACCACTTGCGCGAGTTGCGGGTCATCCTTGCGAAACATGATGCCATACGGGTCATACGACAGATAATCGCCGACAACGCGATACTCGCCCCGCTCGCTGGCGTGCTCCGCGATCAGGCCATACAGCAGCACGTCGTCGGTGGCGAACGCGTCGGCCTGGCCTTCGGCCACCTGCGCGAAGCCCTGCGCATGGTCGGGCACCACCTGCAATTGAATTCCGAGCCTGAACTTCCGGTCCAGATCGCGCAGCGCCTTCTCGTTCGTGGTACCCGCCGTGACCGCGACCCTCCTGCCCGCGAGATCCCGGAACGAGCCGATCGGCGACCCTTTCTTCACCATCACCTTGGTGCCGGCCACGAAAATAATCGGCGAGAAGGCCACACGTTTCTGGCGTTCCACGTTGCTGGTGGTAGAACCGCATTCCAGATCGACCCGGCCGCTGACCACCGCGTCAATGCGGTTTTCGGGCGTGACAGGCACCCACTGAATAGTCAGAGTCCGATTGACCGCATCTCCGATCGCCGACACCAGCGCCTTGCACAGTTCGATCGAATAGCCGATGGGCTCCTTGCGCGCGCTCAGCCAGGAAAACGGCACCGACGACTCGCGGTAGCCAAGCGCGATGGTGCCCGTCTCTCGGACCTTGGACAGCGTGCCCGTCAGCGCCGCCGGCGCGAAGCTGTCGGGAACCGGGCGTGACGTCTGCGCGTCCTCCTGCGCCCGCACTGCGGCGCCGGCCATCAGCAGCCCCGCGATGGCCAGCATCGACCAGAATCGCTGCGTCTTCATGGCTCGGCCCCTGTCAGCTTTCTGCCGGATGGGCGATCGTCGCGCCCAGCTCGGCGTCGATTCGTGCCGCGTTGGCCTCAGCCTCGGCCTCTGACATCAGTTCCCCTTCCCACTTGGCGACCACCGCGCTCGCGATCGAATTGCCCACCGCGTTCGTGGCCGAACGGCCCATGTCGAGAAACGTATCCACGCCAAGGATCAGCAGCAAGCCGGCTTCGGGGATGCCGAACTGGTTGAGCGTGGCGGCGATCACCACCAGCGACGCTCGCGGCACGCCCGCCATCCCTTTGGACGTCAGCATCAGGATCAGCAGCATCGTCAACTGCGTACCTAGCGAGAGGTGCATGTTGTACGCCTGCGCGATGAACAGCGTCGCGAACGTGCAGTACATCATCGAGCCGTCGAGGTTGAACGAGTATCCCATCGGCATCACGAAGCTGGAGATTTTGCGCTTCACGCCGAAACGGTCGAGCGCGTCGAGGATCTTCGGATACGCGGCCTCGGAACTCGCCGTCGCAAACGAAAGCATGAATGCCTCCTTGATCAGCGCCAGTAACTTGAAAACGCGTGGCCCGAGGAAAACGAAGCCGGCCGCCGTCAGCACCGCCCACAACAGGAAAAGGCTGAGGTAGAAATCCCCCATGAAGACCGCGAATTTCAGCAGGATTGTCAGACCGTTGACCGCCACCGTCGCGGCCATCGCCGCGAGCACCGCCAGCGGAGCGAGCTTCATCACGTAGCCGGTGATCTTGAGCATGACGTGCGAAAGCTGGTCGATCGCGGCCACCAGAACCTTGCCCTTCTCGCCGAGTGCGGCAAGCGCGATACCGAAGAACATCGAGAACACGACGATCTGCAGAATCTCGTTGTTGGACATCGCCTCGGCGAACGACCTGGGGACCATGTGACCGACGAAGTCCTTGAGCGTGAACTTGGCGGTCGCCAGGTTCGCCGAAGCGCCGATGTCGGGCAAAGGCAACCCGAGATTCTCGCCGGGCCTGAGCAGATTGGACATCAGCAGGCCGAGAAGCAGCGAGACCAGCGAGGCAGTAACGAACCAGCCTAGCGCTTTCGCGAACACCCGTCCGACCGAGGCCGCGTCGCCCATGTGCGCAATGCCGACGACGAGCGTAGAAAAGACGAGTGGGCCGATCACCATCTTGATCAGACGCAGGAACACGTCCGACACCAGCGATATGTAGCCCGCGATCTCGGTCGCAGCCTTTCGGTCCGGAAAGCTCGTGTAGATCATGTAGCCGATTCCGATGCCTGCCAGCATCGCGATCAGAATCCAGATGGCCGCGGCATTCTTTTTGTTCATCTCGAAGCCTCCATTCACTGCATGTGGTTGCGGATGGAAAGGTCGAAACAGGATGCGACATGCGTTGCACGGGATGCTGCCAACTGCGTTCAAGGCGGGGGCTGCTGACTCAGAAGATTGCCTGTCCGCCGCCTCGGGGGCCGGCAAGGACCGTGTCCATGCTTCGTCATGGCCCGCGAGCCCGTGCCCGTCTCGACAGCTTACGGCGGATCGTCCATTAGAGTGTAGCGTAGCCACGTAGCCAGGCAACCTGCGCGAGCGGCTCCGCAACGGTGCGTCGTCATTGGCATTCACGCGCTGTCCAGTTCTCCGGGCGCTTCTCCAAGCCGGCGGTTAGCGTCGTCCGCTGCGGCCCCATACGTATCGCACCCACCGCTGCCATCGACCTTCAGGCACGGGCGAGTTGTGCGTGGCCGGCGCCTCACGGTCCCGCTGGACGGATTTCCGCCCCTGTTCGTGGATCTGCCGCGGCGCCATGCCACCAGCGCGCTTCAGTTTGTCGGCATCGGGATCTTCTGTCATGGAATTGCCTGGAGACGGTAACGGTCACTGTGGTGTCACTTGCTGCCGACGACCGCTGCGCCAGACCGGTAGCGCAGCAAGTGATCCGTGCCGGACTCGGACAGCCAGACTTCTCCCGGCCGGCCCATCATCTGGCGTACGTTCGCGTGCTGGCGCGGCAGCGCAAACGTCTCGAACCGTTCGGTTCGCGGGTCGAAGCGCACTAGTGCGTTGGCGCTCCATTCGCTGAGCCAGACGATGTCTTTGTCGTCGACGAATATCGCATACGCATGAGGATCGGAGCCCGGCAGTTTCCATTCGCGCCACCGATGCGCCGCCGGGTCGAACACGCCCACCTTTCCCGCGTTCCACTCGCTGATCCAGACGCGTCCTTTCGAATCGGACCATACCCGGCGTGCTCCCTGTTCCGGTGTCGGCGGCTCGATGACTTGCGCCGCGCCGCTCACCGGATCGATGCGGCCGAGGTAGCTGCCGGCCAGTGAAGCGAAGTACAAGCTGCCGTCAGGGGTGACACAGATTCCATACGCGCCCGGCCCGCGTGGCGCATTGAACACGCGCATGCTGCCGCTTCGCGGGTCGAGTTCGCCATAGATTCCGCCTTGTCCGGTAAACCACAGGTGTCCGCGTTTGTCGAAAACGGCCGTGTTCAGGTTGGCGTTCGGTCGGTCTTCGGGCAACGGGAAGCGCGCGACAGCGAGTGTCTTCGAATCGACGCGTACGATCGCGTTCAGGCCGCCATCCGTAATCCACGCTGCGCCATCCGGACCGACGATCACGCCGTGCGGCGCTGAACCGTTGCCGAGCGGGACCCGCTCCGTTTTGCCGCTGCGCGGGTCCAGCCTTCCGACGGCGCCTTGCGCCTGCGCGGTGTACCAGACGGCGCCGCCGGGCTCCGGCGCGACGTCGTGCGGTGCGCTGCCGGAGGGGACGGCAAACGAATCGAACGAAGGGGACTGCGCCTGTACTGAACCTGTTGCCAACATCGCGCCAACAAGAATCGACGCGAAATATCGGAACAACCGGGATGCGAAGATTCCGTTCACCGCCGCTGAAGCCGCTGCGTTTGCGATGTGAATCACGTCCGCCTCCGTAACCAGAATTGGCTTGCACGCTGGTGCCGGCTTATTGTGGCACTAACCGGAAGAATTCTCGGGTTGGGCGCGGACAAGGGCTGCGCCGAGGTGATTTTCGCGCGGCCAATCCAGCTTCCATTCAGCAGAATCCTTTCGCGACCTGGCGCTCAACACCACTCCTTTCAACCCCCACTCATGTGGCGCTATTTTTACTGCTCTCAGCATCTTGCAGTGCAGCTTTTCGACAGCGTCAAAAAGGGCCCGATTAACTTGGGCAAATCGACGAAAAGAGGCCTAAAAAAAGGCCTATTCGCGATGTACGCGCGCGCGCGCGGTCTATAGAATTTCTTCCCATCTACAGGTTACGCAGCATCACGCGTCCGACACCTGTCGGGTCGCTTTCCCACATCGGATTTCCGGTTAATTCAGCATGACACGGCTTGCACGGCACTACGTCCCAGAACAACCGCAGCACGTTATCTTGCAGGGGCTCTCGGGGCCCGCATTCCTGGACGAAGGAGACTACCTGTACTTCCTCGCCTGCCTGGCAGACGCCGCGCGCGTCGCCGATCTGGCAGTCCATGCGTGGGTGTTGATGCCCGACGCAGTACAGTTCCTCGTCACGCCTTCCTACGAGTCGAGTGTGGCAATGGCGATGCAGGCTGTCTGCCGTCGCTATGTCGAGACCTTCAACCGCCGCCACGGACGCCGAGGTACGATGTGGCGCGGCGGGTACCGGGCAACGGTGATCGAACCCGACCGCTATTTTCTGCTCGCGAGTCAGGTCATCGATCAGGCGCCCGTGCGCAACCGCCTTGTCGCCGAGCCGGGAAGCTACCAATGGTCGAGCTACACGCATCACATCGGGCTGCGTGTCGATAGCTTCATCAAGGATCATCCGCTCTATCGTGCGCTCGGCGAGACGCCGGTGGCGCGCCAACAGGCTTACCGCGATTTCGGCGCACATCCGCTCGACGAACACGAGGTCGATAACCTGATGCAGTCGACGCTCAACGGTTGGGTGCTAGGCAGCGCCGCCTATTGCGAGTGGGCGGCACAGACAGCGAACCGGCGTTTGATGCCGCTGCTGCTACGCGACCGGCCCGCTGCCCAAGGTTCGCGCGACGCGCGCCCTCGCATGCGAGGGCGAATCAAATGAAAACGAGCAAGGGAACCTTGCTCGTTTGAGGGATGCTGCGTCGGGTCAGAGCAGTTCAATGCTCGTGATCGGGTTGGGCATTGCTTTGCCTGGCAGAGCACCGACGAAGTGTCCTGGGCACGATTCAATACACTGACATCAGTGCATCACACCTCGACCACTTCTTCGCGAACTCCGGCCTCGACGCTCACCGGCACACGCCGCGCGAGCGCGCACATCAGCTCGTAGCCGATCGTATTCGACGGTTCGGCCACTTCATCGACCCTGATCTGTTCGCCCCACAGTTCCACCCGCGAGCCGATACCTGCCACAGGGCATGGCGTGAGATCGACGGTGAGCATGTCCATCGAAACGCGCCCGACGATGCGCGTGCGTACGCCATCGACCATCACGGGCGTGCCCGCCGGCGCATGGCGTGGATAGCCGTCCGCGTAGCCGCATGCGACCACGCCGATCGTGATCGCACGATCCGCCGTGAAGGTACGCCCATAACCGATCGTTTCTCCCGCAGCAAGCGTCTGCACACCGATGATCCGGCTTTCCAGCGTCATCGCGGCGCGCAGCGACGACCCGTCGATATGGCGCGCGCAACCCGTCGGCGACGCGCCATAGAGAATCGTGCCGGGCCGGACCCAGTCGCGGTGCGCACGCGGATGCCACAACACAGCAGCCGAGTTCGACAGCGAGCGCGTGCCGGGCAGATCTCGCGTAGCGGCATCGAATTCATCGATCTGCCAGTCGATTTCGCCATCGTCGGCATTCGCGAAGTGGCTCATCAAACCGATCGAACCGATGGCCGGGACAGCCGACGCACGCTCCCACGCATGCCGGAATTCGTGCGGCCTGAACCCGAGCCGGTTCATACCGGAGTTCATCTTCAACTGAATGTCGATACGCTCGTTCGGCCTTGCAGCCTTCAGCAAATCGAGTTGTTCGTTGCAGTGAATGGTGACCGTCAAACGATGGCGGTCCGCAATCTCCACATCGCCGGGCTCGAAAATCCCTTCGAGCAACAACACGGGTTTCGTCCAGCCGCGTTCGCGCACGCGCACGGCTTCATCGAGATCGAGCAACGCGATACCGTCCGCTTCCGCGAGCGCCGGATAGATGCGCTCGATACCGTGACCATAGCCATTCGCCTTGATCACGGCCCACACGCGCGACTGCGCCGCCGTGCGCTTGACCAGCCGCAGGTTGTGCCGGACAGCATCGAGATGAATGCGCGCGGAAATCGGACGAGGCATGAGTTCTCCCTAGCCGGCGCGCATCCCGGCGCACCGTTATATGTGATTGAAAACAGGAAAGTGCACCATCGTATCGAGCAATTTGTAGTGTTTGTTAATGTATTTTCGCGATTTTTTGGTCGCATAACCTAAGCAACGGACGTGCACGTCAACAGACGCTCGCGCGATGAAGTCATCGACCGGCTTGTGCAGAAGGCCCCGCCACTTCCCCATCGACGAGACGCCATACGCCCAACGGATTGCCTTCCTTCACCGCATCCGGAAGCAGCCCTTCAGGCAGATCCTGATAGCAGACGGGACGCAGGAAACGGTCGATTGCCGTCGCCCCCACCGACGTGAACATTGCATTCGACGTCGATGGGAACGGGCCGCCATGAACCATCGCGTGGCACACTTCGACACCCGTCGGGAAGCCATTGGCCAGAATGCGGCCGGCCTTCCGTTCGAGCACCGGCAACAGGCGCTGTGCGTCGGCATGATCTGCTGCGTCGATCTGAAGCGTCACGGTGAGCTGTCCTTCGATGTGCTCCGCGATCGCGATCAACTCATTGAGATCACGAGCGCGAACCACAACGGATGCCGGCCCGAACATCTCGGCCTCCAGTTCGGGGGACGCGAGCAGGCGCTGCGCGTCGGTCACATAGAGCGCCGCCTGTGCGGAATTCGCACGCTCACCTGCCGATTGACCCTGCGCGACGATCGTCACGCCCTGTACGGCGTCGACGTTCTTCGTTCCGGCGCAATACGCTTCGAAGATGCCGGGCGTCAGCATCGTCTGCGCGGGCTTCCCGGTCAACGCCTCGCCCGCTGCCTTCACGAAACGTTCGAGACCCGGCCCGTCGATGGCAAGTACAACGCCGGGGTTCGTGCAGAACTGGCCCGCTCCCATCGTCAGAGAATCGACGAACGCACCGCCGATCGCTTCAGCACGGTTTTCGAGCGCTGACGGAAACAGGAATACCGGGTTGATGCTGCTCATCTCCGCATAGACGGGGATCGGCTCCGGGCGAGCGTTCGCGATGCGCATCAACGCAAGCCCGCCCTGCCGCGAGCCCGTGAAGCCGACTGCCTTGATGACGGGGTGAGACACGAGCGCTTCGCCGAGCGTGCGACCCGCGCCGAACAGCAGCGAGAAAGTGCCTTCGGGCAAGCCGTTTTCCTTCACGGCTTTCTGGATAGCGCAGCCAACGAGCTTCGACGTGCCCAGATGTGCGCCATGCGCCTTGACGACGACGGGCGCGCCGGCCGCCAACGCCGATGCCGTGTCGCCTCCCGCAACCGAAAACGCCAACGGAAAATTGCTCGCGCCGAATACGGCGACGGGACCGAGCGGTACTTTCGCAAGCCGCAGATCCGCGCGCGGCAAAGGTTGACGCGCGGGCTGCGCGTGATCGATCGTCGCGCCGAGAAAGTGTCCGTCGTGCACGACTTTGGCAAACAAACGCAACTGTCCAACCGTGCGTGCACGTTCTCCTTGCAGGCGCTGCAGCGGCAAACCCGTCTCCGCGTGTGCGCGCTCGATCAGTTCATCGCCCAGGTCCAGAATGTTATCGGCGATCGCTTCGAGAAATGCCGCGCGCTTTGCAAGCGGCACATTGCGATAACTATCGAAAGCCTGCTGTGCCAGCGAAGTCGCGCGCTCGACCTCCGCTGCGCCACCCATGCCGAAGACCGGCTCCGCGATCTCCGAATTGCTTGCGGGATTGAATGCCCGCTGTTCGCCCTCGTTCCCGCGCACTGCAGAAAAGCCGATGAGCATGTCGCCCGTGATAGTCATGCTGATTTCCTGAACGTGTTCAATGAAGTTGTTGTGCCATGCGCAATTCGATTTCGGCTGCCTCTTCGCCCACATTGACCCAGCCGCTTTCAAAGCCAATTCAACGTTGGCTGAACGACGGAAGGCGGATAGACACACCACGAGCCGTCGTCGTGGCGAAAGAACACAATCGCGAACGTTCCGGACGTGCGCGCCACTTCGACTCTGACGACTCGCCACGGCATCGACTTCGACCGGTCCGGCCGCGTGACCCGGAAATGCCCGCCGTTCCCAAACCAGTCCTTGATGAGGACACGAAGGGATTTGCACTGACTGCTCATACGCTTCTCCGTGCTGTCTCGCTCCATTCGATGTCTTGTCATCATCGTGCGGTGTGTCGGCGCCGTCCATTGAAGTTAAAGTCCAACGACTTAACCGGAACGTTAAAGCGCTATCGATGCAAGGTATCGCGCCGCGCCAAGGGTTTGAACAGTCGACTCCACGCGATGCTGACGAGCACCGTCGCGCATCCGCCGAGCACCACCGAGCCGATCGCGCCGAATGCCGTCGCCGTGACGCCGGATTCGAATTCACCCAGTTGATTGCTCGCGCCGATGAAGAGCGTGTTCACGGCCGCGACCCGTCCACGCATAGGGTCCGGTGTTTCGAGCTGAATCAGCGTCTGCCGCACGATCACACTGATCGTGTCGGCGCCGCCGGAAATTGCCAGCAGCAACAGCGATAGCGGAAACGAGCGTGACACGCCGAATGCGACGATCGCGATTCCATAGACGGCAACCGCAACGAGCAGCTTCTTGCCGACACCGCTCACCATGGCACGCCGCGACAGCATCAGACCCACACACAGCGCGCCCACGGCGGGCGCGGAGCGCAGCAAGCCCAGACCTTGCGGCCCGACGTGAAGAATCTCTTTCGCGTAGACAGGCAGCAATGCCGTCGCACCGCCGAACAGCACCGCGAACAGATCGAGCGAGATGCCGCCTAGCAGCAGCGGATTGCTCCACACGAAGCGCACGCCGGCGAGCACGGTCTCGGCCGTGACGGGCTCGCGTGGCGGCGCAACGTAGTCGTAGCGGATCAGCGCGTACATCACGGCGCTCACGCAGAACACTGCAGCGCAGGTCAGATAGAGCGCGTTGACGCCCGTCGCAAACAAAAGGCCGCCCAGCGCCGGCCCGGCGATCACACACACCTGCTGCACCACCGTGCTGAGCGCCATCGCGCGCGCGAGCAAGGTCTGCGGAACGAGCATCGGCAGCAACGCCTGCTGCCCCGACATCTGAAACGGGCGGATCGCACCAAGCACGAGCGAGAGCCCGAGCAACAGGTCGCGTGTCACGACGTGCGTCATCGTCGATACGGCCAGCAGCGCGGCCGTGACGGCCTGGGCCGCAAGACAGACCGCAACGATCTGTCCGCGATGCATGCGATCGGCGCAATGGCCTGCTACGAACGTCGTCGCGAGCCCCGGAATGAACTGGAAGAGTCCGACGAGACCGAGATACCAGGCACTCCCCGTCAGGTCGTACATATGCCAGCTGATCGCGAGCATCAGCATCTGCTGCGCCGTGATGGAGCCGGCGCGCGCTATCAGGAAGCGCGTCAACGATGCATGCTGCAGCAAGGGCGCCGTGCCGGCGCGCGCGTCGATCGCCGCCGACGATGAATCGTTGAGACGCGTCATGACGATTGCCTGCCTTCCGCGTCGTGGACGTGCACGTGAGTGTCGAAGATTCTTGTTGGCATAAAACAGATACTGCGGAAGGCAGGCTATGAGAATGCCGCAATCATCGGCATCCGCGCACAAGCCGTCTATTGAATAAAAACGCGCACGTCTTAACCGTCCGGTTATAGCGGCGTGCAGACCGGCTTACGACTCGTCGTGATATCGACCCGCATCCGCTTCGAGAATGGGAGCGCTCTGCAAGGCCCGCGGCGGCACGTCGTCGGACGGCTGCTCGTGTCCGCTCATGTTGACTTTCGGCGCCCATTTCCGCTGCAACAAGACCACGGTACTGGCGGCACCGAGCAACAGAAAACCGAAAATGGCCAGCATCGGCAGCGTGTAGCTGTGTCCCACATGAAGCAACCAGCCGGACAGACTCGCCGAAACGCCGCCCGCGAGACTCGTCGCAACCTGCTGCAAGCCCGTATTCAAACCCACCGCCTGCTTCGGAATCAGCGTGAGCTTGACGAGCGCGAGGTTGTTCGCGGTGACGAGACCCAACAGAGACAAAGAGACGACGTTCCAGAACAACGCCATCTGCGGCGAGCGTGTAAAAGCGCCGATCAGCACCGTCGTGCCGCCGATGAACCCCGCCACGATGAACGATTTGCGCACGACGACAGCGTCGTGTCCGCGTGCGATCAGGCGGTCCGCTGCGAGCCCTGCGAACGCCGCCACGATCGCAATGCCAATGAAACTGAAGAACGTATAGAGCCCCGACTGCCGCAGCGAAAGCCCGCGCTGTTCGACCAGATACGCGGGCATCCACGTCATGCAGTAGAACGCGAAATAGCTGTAGCAGAAGTTGGTGATCAAACCGCCCCACACCACGGGACTCGACAGCAGATTTCCCAGCGGCACGGCAGCGGCTCGCCGTTTCCGTGCCGCAAGTTCAGCCTTCGACGGATAGTCGTTGTCGAGCATCAGCTGCCACGGCATCAGCCACACCAGTCCGGCGAGCCCGGTGACGATGAACATCGCTTTCCATGAACTGACGGCGATCAGCCACGCCGCGATCGGCGCCCCGAGCGCCGGCCCCATCTTCCCGCCGATCGAATAGATGCCGAGCGCTGTGCCCTTACGCGTTTCGTCGAAGTTGTTCGCGAGATAACGATAGGTGGCGGGGACCACCACCGCTTCGGCGACGCCGATCAGCAGACGCACGAAAATCAGCGCGGACAGCGTCGTGACCATGCCCGTTGCCGCCGCCGCGAGACACCACAGCAGGAAACAGATCGAGTAAGGCCACTTCACGCCATAGCGGTCGACCAGCCAGCCCATCGGCATCTGCAACAAACCGTAGGACCAGAACATCGCGGAGCCGAGCCAGCCGCGCTCGACGTGCGTCAGCGCGAACTCCTGCACGAAATGATGATCGGCGAGCGCAGCCGACATGCTCGTCCGGTCCACGAAGGAAATCATCAGCCCGAGCGCGAGCAGCACGAGAATGCCCCAGCGATTCTCCGCCCGCGCCGCCCTGCTTCGGGTGATCTCCATCTGCGTGTCTCCGATGATTGTTCTGTTTTCTCCGGCGCGATCTTGCGTCGCTCAACCGAGACTGCCCGTCACATCGTCGAACAGTTCGTCGACGGACAGGCGGCGCGGAATGATCTTCTGATCGAGCGCCCAGTCGATTGCCAGTTGCAGGCCCTTGCGATTCGCTTCCGGTCCGACCGGCGGAAAGATGGCCGGCACGCCTTCGGCGAGCGAGCGGCTCTCGACGATCATCCGGTACAGCTCGCGCACCACATCGGGCCGCTCCTTCGACAGATTCTCGTGCACCACGAACATGTGGTTGATCGGGACCACGCCCGTGCGCGCGAACCAGTCTTTCGCGGCGGCATGCGCATCGGGGACCAGCGTGCGCACGCGTTCGTCCTTCGGCATGTCTTCGCCGAGCAGCGCGGCCGTCAATTCGCCGTCGAGCATCATCTGCGGAATCGACGAACCTGCCGGCAGACGCTGACAGTTCGACGGATCGCGGTACTCGGCAAGGTGCCCGTCGCCGAGCGTCATCCACGTGACCTTGTCGAGATCGACGCCGTATTCATGGCGCAGAATGCCCCGAATCCACAGTGCCGTGGTTTGCGTATAGGTGCGCACGCCGACCTTCTTGCCTTCGATATCCTTCGGATCGAGGTGCCCGAAGTCGAGGTTGTAGCCCGCGCAGTGATGCTGGAAGCGGCCTGAGATCGGCGTCGGCAGCAGCACATAGGGCTTGCCGTACGCCTTGGCCTGAAGGAACGTGACGATCGCCAGTTCGCCCGCGTCGAACCTGTTCTCGCGCACCATCGCCTTGAAGCCGTTGTGCGCCGGGGTCGGTCCGCAGAAGTCCAGCGTCACCACGTCGGAGCTTACGCGCCCGTCGCGCATCGCCTTCGTCACGGCGTATTCGGCCAGATTGGTGCGCAGCGTCGGCACGCCAGTCAGCGTCGTTGTCATGCTTGTCTCTCCGTATGCTTTTGTATCTTGTCGAACGAATTACAACCGGACCTCGATCAGGCACGGACCCGGCTCGCGCGTCGAATCGACCATCGCTTTGTGGAAGTCTTCCGCCGTCTCCACCGCGATGCCCGGCACGCCCATGCTCTTCGCCATCGCCAGCCAGTCGATGCGCGGCTTGTCGATGTCGATCATCGACAGCGCGCGTTCACCGGGCGTGCCCGCGCCCATGTTGGCGTACTCGGCCTTGAGAATCGCGTAGCTGTTGTTGGCGAAGACGATGGTCGTGACGTTCAGGTTTTCGCGCGCCTGGGTCCATAGCGATTGAATCGTGTACATCGCGCTGCCGTCGCCGACCATGCAGAACACGCGCCGGTCGGGACACGCGAGCGCAGCGCCCGTCGCGACGGGCGTCGAATAACCGATCGAGCCGCCCATGTTGTTGATGAGGTCGTGCGGCAGCGCGCCCATCGTCAGACTCATCGACTCGCGGCCCGTCGTCAGCGATTCATCGACCACGATGCAGTGCTCGGGCAAGGCTGCCGCCAGCGCGTGGGCGATGCTCGTCGGGTTGAGTGCGCCCGTCGGCACGGCTGTCTCGATGCGCGGCTGCACGAGCGGTGCCGTGCCCGCAGCGCCGAGCGCCTGCAACAGCATGTCGAATGCGAGTTCGCTGTCTTCGTCGGACTCGACGAGCGGATGCACCAGCGTGCCCTCCGCCTTCAGCAAGCTCGGCTTGTCCGGGTACGCGAAGAACGCGACGGGCTCGGTCGTCTCGACCGTGACGATGTGCTTGTAGTCCTTCAGAAATGCCGTGGCCTGCGCGACCGCGTATGGAATGCGCGCAATCGGCACACGCCCGGCGCCGCGCTCGATACGCGCCGTGAAGAACTGCGAGCCGAGCCGCGCACCCGTCGCCGCCGCGATGCGGCCGGCTTTGTCGAGGGCCGCGCCGCGCGTCGCCTTGTTCGCGAGGATGATCAGCGTCGGCTCGCCCGAGCGCAGCACTTGTGCGACGTGTTCGATGCGCGCGGCGCTGGGCGTCTTGCGACGCGCATCGACAGGCGGCGGCAATACGCGCGCCGCGCCCGCCTGTTGCCACGAGGTATCGCCGGGCAGGATCAAGGTGGCGATCTGCCCCGGATGCTCGCTGGCTTTGGCCACGGCCTGCGCGGTATCCCACGCGATCGTATCGGCCGATCCGGCGCGGCGCACCCAGTGGCTCAGCGGCCGCGCAAGACCCTCGATGTCCGACGTGAGCGGCGGATCGTACTTCAGATGCGACACCGAATGCTCGCCGACCACATTGACCATGCCCGACGACGCGCGCTTCGCATTGTGAATATTCGCGAGACCGTTCGCGAGTCCCGGCCCCAGGTGCAGCAGCGTCGAGGCGGGTTTGTCCTTCATCCGGTAGAAGCCGTCGGCTGCGCCCGTCGCCACGCCTTCGAACAGGCACAGTACGCTGCGCATCTTCGGGTTGTCGCCCAGCGCGGCGAGGAAATGCATCTCCGACGTGCCGGGATTCGCAAAGCAGATGTCGACGCCCTGCTCGACCAGCGTCGCGACGAGACTTTCGGCGCCGTTCATCAGTAGCCCGCCATGTCGCGCGCGAGACCGACCACGCCGTAGGTGCGTTGCGGCGCCGACATCAGATAGCGATAACCCTCTTCCATCAGTCGTCGATGGTTCTTTGCCGTGACGTGCGGATGACCGACGACCACGTTGTGCTTCTTGCAGGTCTCGACGATCCGGCGCATCGCATCGAGGACTTCAGGGTGTTCGTACTGGCGCGGAAAGCCCAGTTCCTGGCTGAGGTCGCCTTCGCCGATCAGGATGAAGCCGATGCCGGGTACATTAGCGAGGATGTCGTCGAGGTTCTCGATTGCCTGCGTGCTCTCGCACATCAGGCCGACGAGAATCTCGCCCTGCGGCGCGAGCGGCCACACATCGGCCTTTTCGTAATACTCCTGCATCGACAGGCCCCAGTAGCGCGCCGCATTCGCGGGACCATCGCCGCGCACACCCTTCGGCTCGTACAGCGGCGCACTCTTCGGCCGCGCATAACGGCACGACGCGACGGCGTTATAGGCCTGCTCGACGGTCGCGACGTGCGGCCAGATCACGCCATACGCGCCGCGATCGAGCACCTGCTTCGCGAAGCTCTGGTTCATCTCGACACCGTTGGCGGGAATGCGCGCGATCGGCGTCACCTTCGTTTCCACCGATGCCGTCTCGACGATCTGCTTGCGGCTGAGCATGTATTGCAGCGCGTCGCCGAGTGCGCTCACGTCGTACGGGTTGTGCTCCATCTCGAAGACGATGCCGTCATACGGCGAATCGCTCATTTCGATGGCAGTCTGCTTGTCGAGCTTGGCGAACGCAGCATGCGCGGCCTTGCCCGATTCGAACGCGCGGATGATGCTGTTGAGGCGTATGTTGGACATGTTGATCTCTCGTTCTCACTGCGCGGCGGCGCTTTGGTTGGCCGCGCACGCGGTTGGCAATGTTCGGTGCGATTCCCGTCAGCTCAGCGCGGGATACAGCTTCTGTGCGGTCTTGCCGAAGATCCACGCGCGGTCTTCTTCGCCGAGACAGGCGACCCCTTCTTCGGCTGTCGCAAGAATCTCCTCGAGCGTTCCCGTCGAGGTCGGAAAGTTCGAACCCCAGGCCATGCGCTGGGCGCCGAAGGCTTCGACGACGCGCGGGAAGAAGGTCTCTGCACTCGCCTTCTCCTTCTTCACGTCGCCGAAGATGCGCGGCGTGAGCTTGAGATAGATGTTCGGCAGATCGGCCAGTGCGAACAGGCCGGCGGCGTTCGCATACGGCGGCCCGTCGAGCACGTCGGGACGGCCGAGGTGATCGAGGATGATGTTCACACCCGGAAACTTCTCCGCCAGCATGCCCACCTGGGGCAAGCCGATCGGCCCGGTCTGGATGCACATCGGCAGCCTCAGTTCGGCCAGCATCTCCCATGCCTTGAATGACCTGGGATTGTCGAGTTCGCTCGGATCGAAGTCCTTGGTCGAGCCGCCCGTGAAGATGCGCAGCCCGGCAAGACCCTTGTCCGCCCAGCCTTTGATCACGGCCGGCACGTCGTCGGCCAGCATATCGACCGAACCCACCGCCACGAGACGGTCCTTGTACTGGTTGCAGCCGTCCACGACATAGCTGTTGTCGAAGCCATAGGTCGTCGACGAGTGCACGACGGCGGCCTTCGCGACGCCCGCTGCGTCCATTGCCTCGATCAGCGCTTCGACGGTATTGGGCCGCTCCTGAGACCAGTCCGAGCGCTTGCCGAACAGCGGCGCGGACGGGTAGCGCTTCTCATCGTCCGAGATGATGTGAGGATGAATGTCGATGAAGTTCATGATGTCCGTGCAGATCGCGTCTGCGTTACAGTCCCTTGGCTTTGAGGTGCGCGTCGAGGCGCGGATAGACGCGGCGCGCATTGCCCTCGAAGATCGCGTGACGATCGGCGTCGCTCAACGCGCTGCACGCGTCGATGTAACGCTTGGTGTCGTCGAAGTACTCGCCCGTGTCCGGGTCGCGGCCGCGCACGGCGCCGATCATTTCCGATCCGAACAGCACGTTGCTGGTCGGCACGACCTTGGTCAGCAGTTCGACGCCCGGATGGTGATAGACGCAGGTGTCGAAGAAGATGTTGTTCAGCAACCCTTCGAGCGGGCGCTTCGCCATCTCCAGCGACATGCCGCGATAACGGCCCCAGTGGTAAGGCACCGCGCCGCCGCCGTGCGGAATCACGAGGCGCAGCGTCGGGAAGTCCTTGAAGACATCGCCCTGCAGCAGTTGCATGAAGACCGACGTGTCGGCGTTCAGGTAGTGCGCGCCGGTGCCGTGATGACACGGGTTGCACGACGCCGCGACGTGGATCATCGCGGGCACGTCGAGATCGCACAGTGCTTCGTAGACGGGATACCACTCGCGATCCGTCATCGGCTTGCCGGTCCAGTAACCGCCGCTCGGATCGGGATTCAGATTGCAGCCTACAAAGCCCATCTCTTCGACACAGCGCCGCAGCTCGGCCACGGAGTTCTTCGGCGGCGCCAGCGGCGACTGCGGCAACTGGCAGACGGGCACGAAGTTGTCCGGGTAGATGTCGCAGACGCGGCGCACCAGGTTGTTCGACACTTCAGCCCATTCGAGGCTCGTGCGCTCGTTGCCAAGGTGATGGCTCATCAGGCCGGCGATCGGCGAGAACAGCGTGAGGTCGCCGCCGCGCTCTTTTTGCAGGCGCAACTGGCCATTGCCGACGCCTTCGCGAATAGCGTCGTCGCTGACGTGCGCGCCCGAGAGCGGCGGCGCGTTGGCGGGATCGTTAGCGGAGTCGATCTGCTTCGCGCGCCAGTCGCGGAAGGAAGCAGGGACGGTCGTGAAGTGACCGTGACAATCGATGATCATTTTTCTTCCGTCCTGATTCAAACGCGGGGATCGACGAACAGCTCGCTCATGGACATGCGCTTCGGCGTGAGGCCTTGCTTGAACGCGGTCGCTTCGAGTGCCTCGATCGTCTTGCGGTTCTCCTCGATGCCATAGGGCAGGGGATCATGTCCGACGATCTTCTGCAGCTCGATATACTTCTTGTTCTTCTTGTCGGTGAGTTCGCCTGCGTCGAGCTTCGCGAGCCAATCCTGCTTGGCTTTGTCGAATGCGTCGTAAATCGACTTCGCCACCCACGGATGCTCGGCCAGCACCGAATCCTTCACGACGATCGTGCCATGCATCGGATACACGCCCGTGCGTGCGTAGTACTCAGCTTCCAGTTCTTGCGCATTCGGGAAGAGATCCGGATAGTCGGCCTCGACTTCCTTCCAGCCGCCCGTCGGCGCGCCCGTGCGGCCGATGCCCGCGTTGCCGTGAAAGCCCGCTACCAGTTCGCCCTTCTCCATCATTTCCGCCAGCGAGCTGCCAGCCGGTGCGTGAATCACGTTCGGCGGCAGTTTCAGTTGCGTGACATGCTCTTCGTCATCGACGACCCAGGTCACCTTCGATGCATCGAGACCGAACTCGTCCATCAGCACCTGACGCGTCCATGCGCCCGTCGTCACCGAATACGCGCGCACGCCGACTTTCTTGCCTTCGAGGTCCTTGGGCGTCTTGATGCCCGCATCCGGACGCACCAGCAGACCCGAATGGTGAAAGCGACGTACCACGAAGATCGGCAGCGCGACGAACGGCGCGCCGTATGCACGGGCGATGATGTAGGTCGTCGGCGCCAGTTCGCATACGTCGAACTCGACATCGCGGACCATGCGGCGGAACGCGCCGATCTGCGGCTGGACGGTGACAAATTCCGCATCCACGCCTTCGATAGGAATGGAACCGTCGCGGATCGCAGCGGTATGCGGATGCTCGGCAATGGCGAGCTTGAGGTGCACTTTCTTGGTCAACGTAGTCTCCTTTGACTTGGACAATCGGATCGGCCTGTATGCCCTCTGCTTCATGCGTGCTGCTTGCAAGTTGCGTGGCTGTTCAGGCGATCTCGTTGACTGAATGATCTTTCTGCGCCCGTTTTCCGTCTATTGAATTAACCTGCGGGCGCGTTAACCATTCGGTAAAGGCTCGGTTGTGCCGGCGCGTGCCAACGCACGCCGGCAGCGGCGCTTTGCGATGTTCGATGCAGATGCTGTTCCAGACCGGCTCTGGATGCCGGAGGCGTTGACGCGTATCGCGCCAGAGAGCCTGGCCGGATCGATGAAGTGTGGAATCGACAGAAGAAAGCGGGCAGCCGCTCAAGCCGTCCAGGCCGCACTGTGTGCTCGCCGATGCAGTTGAGTCTCCGGTTATGTTGACTCAATAGATAAGGGAGATAAGGGCAAAACGCTGCCGCGCCGCCGCATGCAGCCTCGCGAAACCCGACAGCGCCAGTGCGGCCGGATCCGCACCGGCACAGTCAATCGTGTCTTAAACCGGGCAGTCCTTCCTGTACCAGTCAGCGACGCGCCGCTGCGCGTGGTGCAACGCACCAGGATAGACGTCTCCGTCGGTCACCGAGTTATAGCCGGCTGTCAGCAGCACATCGGCCTCAGTCGTCAACAGTGCATGCGTCGGCGCGGCGCCCTGTTTGAGCGCGGCAAGATCCTGGCATTGCCGGGGCGTGATATGGGCGCTCGACACACTGTCGGCAGATGGCGCGGCGCAAGCCGCCAGCAACGCGGGAAGAGTCAGACACGCAAGAATGATCTTCTTCATCATGGTCTCCGCTTCGAGAAAAACGGGTACTCCACGACGAAGTGTAGTGCGCAGAAACTGTCCAAAAGATGGCGGGAGGCTGACAAATCCGCCATTCGAGCGAGGCTGCGCGCATGGCGAACCTCGAGTGCTGAAGCTCGCTCAGTTTGCCTCTGGAGCCGGTTGCAGCCGGTTTGCCCGCGCCGGCGACGACACCCCGCGCGGCGCGGCGCCAGCCCCTGCCTGAAGCCGCTCGGCCGCCTCCTCCAGACACGACACCATCAGCTGCGCGCTAGGCGTCAGGCCGCGATTGCGGTTCCACAGCACGCCGGCAGGACGCAGCAGCCGCGGCAGGCTCAACGGCAGCGTATGCAGCGGCTGAGCGGTGTCGCCGGCGGGTGTGCCCGCCATCACGGCGATGAAGTCCGAGATCTGCAGATGCGCGCGCGCGACGTGAATCGACAGCGTTTCGATGTAGTTATTGGTCAGTGGCACGTCGTGCGCTTCGAGTGCGCGTTCCAGCGGATCGCGCAGTATCGAGCCGGGCGGCGGCAGTATCCACGGAAAGGGACGCAGATCCGACCATGCCAGCGTCTTCCTGCGCGCCAACGGATGATGACGGCCCGTCATCAGCGTAACGGGCTCTTCGAGAAGCTCCTTTTCGTCGAAGCTGCCGAGCGTATCCGGCGGCGGCAGACGGCCCACCACGAGGTCGAGATGGCCTTGCCAGAGTTCGGGCAGCAGCAAAGCCGTGGTGCCTTCCGTGACCATCACGTTGGTGCCGGGCGAACGCTGCTTCAGAAGGCTCAGTGCTTGCGGCAGCAGCACGGAGGCCGATGCGGGCAGCATGCCGATGTGCACCTTGCCCTCGGTTCCCGAACTCAGCGCTTTCAGTTCGTCGCGTGCCTGATGAAGGATGGTCAGCATCTCGCGCGCGTGGCGGATCAGGCAGTCGCCATACGGTGTGGGCACGAGCCCTTGCGCCGTGCGAGAAAACAGCGTGAGCCCGAGTCCTTTTTCGAGTTCGGCAAGCGACTTCGACACGGCGGGCACCGTCACATGCGTGACGTCGGCCACCTGGGTCAGATTGCGATACGTGTCGATCGTCACGAGCAGGCGCAGATGACGCGCCTTCAGATTGATCTGCAGGTACCAGTCGAGAGCTGACACGTCGTGTACCTCCGCGGTTTCACCATCTCTTGAATATGCGCGCCGCCCGGCGCGTTCAGGTCAGCCCTTCGGCTGCAGCGCGTGCAAGGTCATGCCGAGCGAGATCGACGTGAAATAACCCACCGTGACGAGCAGTTCGGCGATCACGGCGCGTCCGAGCCCGGCGTCGTAACGTGCAAAGCGCGCGTCGTCGATCGCGCCGCCCGCGAGAAGGTCGCAGACCGCGTCGCAGATCAAACCGAAACGATCATCACCGGCTTCGGGTCGCCGCTTCTCCAGGATTGCAGCCACCACGACCTCTGGAACGCCGGATTTCAACGCATGGCGGCGATGATTGGCGATCACGTAAGGCGCATTCCAGAACACGGCCGTCGAGAGAATGGCGACTTCGCTTTCCGCCTCGCTGAGCACGGGCGATCGATCGACATGCGTGCCGATGATCTCCATGCCTTCGGCGAGATTCGGGTTGTGCAGCCAGATATTGAACGGCGTCGGGATGCGCCCTCGCCCTTCGCCGAGCCGTGAGATGACTTTCTTCTGAGCGTCGGTGGCGTTGTCCGCGTCGATGCGTTCGAGTCGGTTGTCCGTCATACCCGTTCCTTCGAGTGTTCGTTCAATGAAGAGGTGCTAAAGCAGTGGCGCTCACAGCAGGCTGCTCGGCCACGGAATATGGATGATCTGATCGAACACGCCATAGATCAGCGCCGTCACACAGGCCGCGAGAATCAGACTGAGCCGCCAGGACTCGCGCCCTTCGATCCGCATAAACGCGACGATCACGATCGGCACCGTCGGGATCATGCCGATCAGCGACATGCAGACCAGGAACCCGACGAACCAGCCAAAGAACTTCGCTGCCCGCAGCAGCACGACCTTGTTCGGCAGCTTTTCGCCGTGGTCGCTCGATACATCCATGTGGATGCCGCCACCGGCGTTCGCCATGCCTGCTTGCGCCGGAATGAAAAACACCTTGTAGGCGAGACTGCCCGTTCCGGCGATCACGAGAATGCTCGCGATGACCGTCGGCCCGATTCGCGCCATCAGGAGCCAGCTCTGCGCCGTCAGCAGCATGTAGAGTCCGATGCCGATGAAGAACACATAGACGAGGTCTTCGAGCTTGAACGCGATCTTTCCGCTCGGCCGCATCCGCGCGAGGCCGCCGCTGCGCAGTGCGCTGAACAAGGGCTTGAAGAAGACCAGTGCCGCGAGAATCAGAAGAACCATCACGACCGGACGCGTGACCCACTCCGTCCCGTAGCGCACGTACGAGATCGACATGTAGCGCTCCATCAGCACGCCGAGCACGAGACCGAGAATCAGCGGCGGACGCGCCCATTTGAGGCGCTTCATGGTCCAGCCGATCAGACCGGCGATCAGCAGCACGAACAGGTCGCCCCAGCTACGCGAGCCCTGAAAGGCGCCGACGTAGATGATGGGCATGATGACGGGCAGGATCAGCGTGTAGCGCAGCGTCGAAATCTTCGCGAACTGCCCGCTGAGCAGAAAGCACAGTCCTGCGCCGAAGATGTTCGCCAGTGCGATCGACCAGACCATCGAATAGGTGAAGTCGAGATGCTTGGTCAGCATGTCGGGCCCTGGGATGAAGCCGTGCACCATCATCGCGCCGAGCAGGATCGCCTGAGCGGCGCCGCCCGGCACGCCGAACGACAGCATCGGCACGAGGCTGCCGCCTTCGCGTGCATTGTTGGCCGCTTCAGGCGCAATCACGCCGCGCACATCGCCCGTGGTGAAGGTCTGCTTCGCGCCCTTCGAGGTTTGCAGCGCGTGGCCGTAGGCGATCCAGTCCGTCACCGCGCCGGTGATACCGGGCACTGCACCGAGGATTGCGCCGAGCCCGCCGCAGCGAAGCACCAGGAACCAGTTACGCAAGCTGTCGGCCACGCCCTGTTGCATGCCCTGGCGCGAAGTGAACTGCACATTCTCCGCGATGGCCGTGCGCCGGATCGCAAGCTCGCACAGTTCCGGCAATGCAAAGATGCCGAGGATGATCGGCACCAGCGGAATGCCGTCCTGCAGATAAAGAATGTCCCCCGTCCAGCGCATTTGCCCCGTAGCGACGTTGGTGCCGACCATGCCGACCAGAATGCCGAAACAGGCCGCGACCACGCCCCTCAGCGGCGCGTTGCCCGACAGGGCCGACACCATCGAGACGCCGAAGATCGTGAGCCCCAGCATTTCCGGCGTGCCGATCGACAGCACGAAAGGCCGTACCAGCGGCAGCGAAACAGCAAGAATGACCGCGCCGATCAGGCCGCCGAGCAGTGAAGACATGTAGCACGCACTCAATGCGCGCGACGCTTCTCCGCGCTTCGTCATCGGCAGCCCGTCGAGTACGGTGGCCTGCGACGCCGCGTGTCCCGGCACGCCGAAGAGCACGGCGGGAATGACGTCCGAAGTCGTAATGACGGACGCCATGCCGAGCAGCATCGCAAACGCCGCATACGGGTCCATCGTGTAAGTGAACGGCACCAGCAGCGCGAAGCCCGTCAGCCCTCCGATTCCCGGCAGCAACCCGATCGACAGTCCGACGACGACGCCGAACACGAGGAAGATCAGACGGTTGAACTGCAAGAGCGTCGATAGCGCATGGCCTGCTGCCAATAGCGTTGCGTCGTTGAAAAATTCCATGCGTCATCCTGATGAAAGGGCAAGCTCGCTGGCTCACTTGATGGGTCCCACTTCACGCGCCGGCGAGAATCGAGGGTTTCCCACCTCGCGACGAATTCAGTCGGCAAGCGACGGGTACAGCACCTTCGCCGTACGTCCCCAGACCCACGCGCGTTCGTCGTCGCTGAGACCTGCGAAACACGCATGTCCCTGATCGATCAGCTTCTTCAACGGTCCCGCGGAAGCCGGATAATTCGAGCCGAAGGCCAGGTGATCGGCGCCGAACACCTTCGCCAGTTTCTGGAAGAATGCCTCTGCTCCACCAGGCGCTGCCTGCGCGAGATCGAAGGTTCGCGGCGTGATCTTCATGTAGATGTTGTCGTACTTCGCCAGATCGAACAGTGCAGCACAACGTGCATACGGCGGGCCATCCTCGAGATCGGGACGCGCACAATGATCGAGCGCGATCTTCACCGTGGGGAAACGTTCGGCGAGTTCGGCGACCATCGACAAGCCATCCGGCGTCGTCTGCACTGCCATCGTCATGCCGATCTCTGCGCAGCGCTCCCAGATCGGGAATGTCGCCGGATTGACCAGCCAGCTTCCGTCGCTCTGATGCGTCGCCCCGCCCGTGAAGAGCCGGATACCGCCCATGCCGTTGGCCAGCCAGTAGTCGAAGGTCTTCAGCGCATCGGGTGCGAGCAGGTCGAACGAATAGACACCCGTGAAGCGCTTCGGAAATTGCGCCACGCTGTCGGCCACATACGCGTTGTTGTGCCCGTAGGTCGTCGACGAATGCACGATCGCGGCTTTTGCCACGCCGGCCTCGTCCATCTCGGCGATCATCTGTTCGAACGTGACGGGGCGCGTGGCCGACCACTTCGAGCGATGTCCGTGTTGCGGAGCGACCGGATAGCGATCCGTATCCGCCGAAATGATATGCGGGTGAATGTCGATGATTTCAGGTGTCATTTGCCTAAGCCTTTTGATGGTGGCTGTCATTCACCTGCATGAGGTTCATGACGTCTCGTGGTCAGATCAAGCGATCAACGCGAACTGAAGATGAGCTTGCGTGCGCTCTCTAGCTGCGGTTCGGGCGTCGCGTACAGCTTGCTGACGATCTGCTCCACCGCGCTGCCGTCGATCGGATCGATGGGAAAACCCGAAGTTTTCATGGCCTCGATGAACGAGGGATCCGCAATCGTCTTTGCAAACGCATCGCGCAGTGCGTTCAGACGATCCTGAGGCACGTCCTTCGGCACGGCGATCGGACGCCCCGCGTTGAACGGCAGCAGGAACAGGTTGAACAGCGCCTTCACATTGGGATCCGTGATGTACGCGCTCAGGTTCGGAATATCGGAGAAAGGCGCCGGACTGTTCCAGCCAAGATGCAACAACACCTTCATCTTGCCGTCGGCAAGCATGCGCACGGGTTCGCCCTGTTGCAGACCATCGATGGTCGACGCCCAGCCGTCGACTTCGCCGCGCTGCATCGCCAGATACACTTCGCCGCGGCCCGTGTATCCCGGCACGATGCTCATCTTCGCGCCGAGGTATTCGTCGAGCAGCGCGGGCAACGTTCTGTCCTCGTTAGCGAAGCCTGTCGCGCCGATGTACATCTTCTTTTTCATCAGGTCGTCAGCGGTGGTGACGCCGGAACGCGTCATCGACACCAGGCAGTATTCGACCTTGTTGAGACTGCCGAGCCATCTCACCTGGCGGGGATCGAATCTGTTCTGCCGCGGATCGAGCAGAGGGATATAGAGGTTGTTGCGCTGAAGAAAGCCGATCACGGTGCCGTCGTTGGGCTGTCTGGACTGAAGCGACGCCGCCGCGACCATCCCGCCGGCGCCCACCACGTTCATCACCACCGCACGCGGTTTGCCGGGAATGTAGTTGACGAAGAAGCGCGCGAACTGACGCGCGATGATGTCAGTCGGCGTGCCTGCATCGGCGCTGACAACCAGCGTCAGCGTCTTGCCGTGATAGAAGTTTTCGACCGACTGGCCAAAAGCGGGTCCATTCATCGCCATCGCGGCAATACCCAGCAGCGCCGCGCAAGCGCGAATTGCGGTCCTGAACTTCATGGTCGTCTCTGTCTCCGGTAATAGTCCGCGATTCGCATTCGTGGCCAGGCCGACACATTGCAGGCCGGATGCGGATCGCGTTGTCTACGTTCGTTTATCGAGTGAACGTAGACAAATTTTGCCAGCACGACGACGTGGGTCAATTGAGAAAAACGGCGAGGGGTTTGAGCAAATGGTTAAGGCCCGCGCAGAACGGCGGGCGGCAGGCAGGTTCGTGTGAGCGGGCGACGCTTAACGCGCGGCCCGGCTCTTTTCGGCGAGACGTTGAGCCGCCTCTTCCAGACACGAGACCATCAGTTGCGCACTGGGCGTCAGGCCACGATTGCGATTCCACAGCACGCCCGTCGGCCGCAGCAGACGGGGCAGGCTCAACGGCAGCGTGTGAAGCGGTTGTGCGGGATCGTTAGCGGGCGTGTCGGCCATCACGGCAATGAAGTCCGATACCTGCAGATGCGCGCGCACGACGTGAATCGAGAGCGTTTCGATGTAGTTGCTGGTCAACGGCACGTCATGCGCTTCGAGCGCACGTTCGAGCGGATCGCGCAGTATCGATCCCGGCGGCGGCAATATCCACGGGTACGGTTGCAGGTCCGACCACTTCAGTGTCTTCCTGCGGGCCAGCGGATGCTGACGGCCCGTCACCAGTGTCACCGGATCTTCAAGCAGTTCCTTCTCCTCGAAACTGCCGAGCGTATCCGGAGGCGGCAGACGGCCCACCACGAGGTCGAGCCGCCCCTGCCAGAGTTCGGGCAAGAGCGAGGCCGTCGTCCCTTCGATCACCACCACATTGGTTCCGGGCGAACGCTGCTTCAGAAGGCCCAGCGCTTGCGGCACCAGCACGGACGCCGATGCGGGCAGCATGCCGATGTGGACTTTGCCCTCGGTGCCCGAACTCAGCGCTTTCAATTCGTCGCGTGCCTGATGAAGGATCGTCAGCATCGACCGTGCGTGGCGAATCAGGCAATCGCCGTACTGCGTGGGCACGAGGCCCTGAGCCGTGCGTGAAAACAGCGTGAGCCCGAGTCCTTTTTCAAGCTCGGCCAGCGACTTCGACACGGCAGGCACGGTCACATGCGTGACGTCGGCGACCTGGGTCAGGTTGCGGTACGTGTCGATTGCCACGATCAGGTGCAAATGGCGCGCCTTCAGATTGATCTGCAGGTACCAGTCAAGCTCCGACACGTCGTGTGCCCCCTTTTACCAACTCGTTAAGTCTGAGGCCATTTTACTCAATTGCCCGCAGTTGCTGTTCGCTGGCAGGATCGCGATGCGCCCGATGGCGCTTTTTTGCATTGGCCGCAAGCTACACGATGAACGACAACTCGTCGGCACGACCGGCGTATGGAGACAGCCGATGACCCACACCTTAAGCCGCCGCCGCTTTCTGCGCAGCGCCGGCCTGCTCGGCCTGAGCGTTGCCGCTGGCGGGCTCGCCGTGCCGTATTTCGCGAGGAGCGCGACGACCCAGCTGCGCATCGTCAGCAACCCGGGACTGGAGAATGCCACGCTGAACGCGTTGATGGACGAGATGGGTTATTTCAGGCAGTTCGGCGTCAATGCGATGATCGTGCAGATCCCCGGCGCAACGGGCCCTTTCGATGCCATCTCCGCGGGCGCGGCAGATGTCTGCATGGTATCCGGCTACAACATGGTGTTGTCACGCATCGCGCAAGGCGCCAGGGTCAAGATCGTCGGCGCCGGGATGAAGAAATGCGCGCTAACGGTTTTCACGCGGCCCGCCGATAGGGTCACGACGCTCGCCGATCTAAAGGGCAAGACGGTCGCGGTCGGCCCGACCTTGGGCTTGCTGCATACGCTGATGCTGCAGTTGATGAAGGAAAAGGGGATCGACGCTTCGCAGGTCAATTTCGTCGATAAAGGCAGCAACGAACAATGCTACGACGCGGTTATCAGGGGCGAAGCGGACGCGTGCTGCGCGAGCATCTCGCATCTGAACGTTTCTGGCGGGCTCGTGGCGATCAGCGATGCCAACATGTGGCAAGCGCTGCCGCGATGCATTTTCCAGACCGCCTATGCGTCCGATACTGCATTGCAGGAAAAGCACGAGGGATTGGTCGCCGTCATGGCCGCCTATGGCGCGCTCTACGATTTCCTGATGTCGCCCGCATCGCGCGATGCGTTCTTCGAAGCACGCAAACACGCGCAGAAAAAATTCGACAAGCAATCGGCGCAGGCCATCTGGGAGTTCAATGAATCGCAACGGCCCTACTCGAAGGATCTCTCGCTGACAGGCGACGATATCGGCTATCTGCAAGACATGTTCATCGGCCTCGGCAGCCTGAAGCGGAAACAACCCTTCGCGGAAGTGGCCGACATGTCGGCGGCAAAAGCCGCGACGAAGCTGCTCGGCTGAACGGGTCACGCGGTTCAGTCTTTGCGATGACAAAAGCCCCGCAGGCCGGATCGATGTCCGGCCTGCGGGGCATGCTTCATTTGGGTGCTGCGATGCGTGCGTCCTGCATCATGTCAGAACGTGTGCCGGATACCCGCGATGATTGATATCTGCGAACTGCCGGCCGGAGGCGTGGGAACAGGCGTGATGGTGGTCGCTGCGAGCGCGAGATTGCCGTAGTTGTGGATATGCTCGCCCGTCAGGTAAAGAAACGTGCGCTTCGACAGCAGATATTCACCGCGCAATACGAGCACCAGCGCCTTGTTGGGCGAATGGTCGTACTTGAGTTGCGCCACCATGCCGTCGACATACACGAACGGTGTAACGGGTACGGTGCCCGTCACCCAGAAGAGGTTGCTCTTCGGCGTCTTGAGGCCTTCGTCATCGCGCCTGATCCAGCCTACGCCGAACTTGGCTTGACTGATCTTGAAGTAGCCACCCAACGTGAACCGGCTGTCGGTGAGATTCGGTGAAGTGAGGCCGCCGAACGTTCCTGACGTGCCGCCGTAGTTGCGTTCATAAGAGGTCGCCACGCCCCAGGTGTGTCCATCGTACTTACCCATGACCGAATATTCCCGGCATTCGTTCGACGGTGTCGTCTGTCCCGGGCAATTGGCGGCTGCGGCGGTCGCCGGATTGCCGTTCACGGCATCGCGACCGAAGCTGTAGTTCACCCCGCCTTCGAATCCGCCGAGAAAATAGCGGTAGCTCACGGAATTGTCGGCGCGTGCATTGGCGATGCCGTTATCCAGCGTGGTAAGACCTTGCGCGCCCGTTCCGAACGGATTGATGAACGAGGTCGCATAGAAGCGCATCGTGTATTGACGCCCGAACGTCAGCCGGCCGAACTTCCCATCGAGACCGACGTACGATTGCCGCCCGAACAGACGGCCACCTTGCCGCGACGTTCCATTGCTGGGCATGAAGCCGCCTTGCAGATCGAAGATCGCCTTCGTCCCGCCGCCGAGATCTTCGCTGCCGCGAATCCCGAAGTACGACGTTGCCGTTCCGTCTCCCATGCGATAAGCGTTGGTCGTGGCGTTCTTTCCCTTGGCCACGTTGTTGACGTATTCCAATCCCTGATCGATCAAGCCATAGATGGTCACCATACTGGTACCCGTGGCTTTACCATCGGCCGCGCCTTCGTCTTCAGCCTGCGCCCAGGTCGGCACAATGCTCATCAATGCCGCGCAAGCACATATTGCGGTCCTGTATTTCATGATTGATGCCGTCTCCTTGAATGGGTCACAATGTGCCAGATCGCGAACTGGCGTCGCTATCGGGACTTGGACCATGCTTTTTCGTTTGTTTGTAACGCACTGAAATTTTGCCAGCGCGTGACGGCAGGTCTATTGAGAAAAACAGCCTCGGCATTGAGCGAATGGTTAAGCTCCATGCGGCGCGTTGAAGTTCAGGTGCTATTCGGGCAATTACAGGCTGGGGCGCGAAATGTTCTCAGGCGACCTGCCCGATACGCAGAGCAGATGCGATGTCGGAAGAACTCGCGTTAGGGTGACTTGAAGAAACACTCAACCGCTCGTCGCTTTTATTCAATGGCCTAAGTGTTTTCCCTAGTGTGAAATGCGGCTTCGTCGCTGCGGAAATTCGCGGCCATCTTCAAGTTAGAAGGGTAAGAAAATGAACATGTCGATCAAAGCCGCTTTCGTCACTGCAGTCGTCCTGGTTCCGGCACTGGCGTTCGCTCAGACGAACGTGCCTCTCACGCGCGGGCAGGTTCGCGCGCAACTCGTACAGCTGGAAAACGCCGGCTACAATCCGCTCGCTGATTGTTCGGGGGATTGTCCGGGAAGCCTGCAACGTGCTCAGGCCATCATCGCGCAACAGGAGGCCAACGCGAACGCCGCTTACGGTCCTGCGTTTAATGGTACGGAACAATCCGGCAAATAAGTCGGATGCATTCCGACCCTTGCACGGTAATCAGCTCGAATGCATGTGTTCGGCGCGCATGATCACGCGTTCGAACACATGAGCAATTTCCCACTGCATCGAACTGTGCCGCTATGGTTTGGCCGCCCACGCTTCAGCCGTCCGTCGAAACCGTCGTTGCCTCCCATGCATCGATTTCCGTCTTCGACGTCGACAGTTTTTCTCGCACGAACCCGAGTGCGTCGCTGCCGAGCAAAAGATGCGCGGGCGGGTGATCGGCAGCCATGACAGCCAGCATGGCGCGTGCAGCTTTCGTGGGATCTCCCAGTTGCTTGCCGCTTTTTTCTTCACGGGCTTTGCGGATGGGGTTGAAGATATCGTCGTAATCCGCAATCGAGCGGGGCGTGCGCCTCATCGAGCGGCCCGCCCAGTCAGTGCGGAACGAGCCCGGCGCCACGGCCGTCACGGCAATGCCGAAGGCTTTGACCTCTTTGCCAAGCGCCTCGGAGATACCCTCCAGCGCGAATTTGCTCCCGCAGTAATACGCGATTCCCGGCATCGTGATGTGGCCGCCCATCGACGTGATATTCAGAATGTGACCGCGACGGCGCTTACGCATGAATGGCAGAACAGCCTTCATCATGGCGACCGCACCAAATACATTCACATCGAACTGCTGGCGCATCTCCGACAGCGGCGTTTCCTCCATGATCCCTTCGTGTCCGTAGCCGGCATTGTTGACCAGTACGTCGATGGGTCCGACGCCAGCCTCGATTTCCGCCACGACGCCGTCGATTGAGTCGAAGTCGGTCACGTCAAGCACACGCCCCCAAGCGGCATTCGCGGACAGAGACTCGAACTCGCGTTTTGCCTGCTCGCTTCTCACCGTACCGACGACTTGGTGACCCGCTGCCAGTGCTTCTTGTGCAAGGGCGCGACCGAAGCCGCTGCTGACGCCGGTGATGAGCAGAGTTTTGCTGGATGCCATTGAAGCTTCTCCCAGATATCGGTTGGAGAGTGCATACTAATCTGGCCAACGGAGCACGATAAGCCGAGTTACGCTGATTTTCTTGCATAAAACTATGAGAACGACACGCGCATCGAAGCAGTATCCGGATCTATCCGCTCGAAGCCAGAAACGCATGATTGCCTTGCTCCGCGCGTTGGCACCCGACGAAGGGTACAACCTCACGGCACTGCCAGGCGTGCGCATCCTGCGGTCGAACCGGGCACTGTCGCGCACGCCCGTTCTGTACGACCCTGGTATCGTGATCGTCTGCCAGGGCCGCAAGCGAGGCTATTTCGGCGAGCAACTCTATCTGTACGATGAGCGTCACTACCTCGCCGTATCCGTGCCTGTGCCGTTCAGCATGGAGACCGACGCGACAGCGGAGCGCCCGCTGCTCGCGCTGTATCTGCACCTCGATTTCACATTGGCCGCCGAGCTTGCGGAGCAGATCGACCACGAAGGCGGAGCGGCGCCCTCACAAGCACCTCAGAGCATGATGTCGACGCCGATGGATGACGCAATGCAGGCGTCGGTGTTGCGATTCCTGGAGGCAATGAATCGGCCGCTCGAAGCTGCCGTGTTGGGTGCCGGGTTATTGCGTGAACTGTATTTCCGGGTGCTCACGGGAGCCCAGGGAGCCTCGATGCGCGAGGCGTTGGCGTTGCGAGGACAATTCGGCCGGATAGGCCGGTCACTCCGACTGATTCATGCAAGCTATGCGCAGCCGCTCGACGTCACGCAACTCGCCGGCGAAGCGGGTATGAGTGTCCCGAGTTTTCACAGCCACTTCAAGGCCATTACGCAGGTGTCGCCGATGCAGTACGTGAAGTCGACGCGTCTGCATCAGGCTCGACTGTTGATGGTGCGCAAGGACCTGACCGCCGAAGCGGCGGGACACGCCGTGGGTTACACGAGCCCATCGCAGTTCAGCAGGGAATTCAAGCGGCTCTTTGGTTTGACGCCGGCGGCGGAAGCGAAGCGTATGCGCGAGAGCTTCGCTATCCCCGCAGAATTCGCAGATACGGCTTACGTCTCTTCGCACTGATCGAGGCCCGCGCGGCCATCGAACGAGCGTGCTGTTCGCATCAGGCCCAAACCGAAAAAATTTTTTGTTCTCAACCTTTCGGACCCACCTTTCTCCCCGTTCCCGGCTCTTGCACTATTCGCAACATCAACACCGAACACGGTTGCTTGATCGCCCGGCGAACGTGCCCTGCCCGTTCCAGCGAAGCGCCTCCATCGATGAGCGGCAGCACGCAATCGCCCCATGCCCGCTGGCATGAACGGACAAATGAAAGGAGACAACCCATGTCCTCACACCCCGCCATGCCGGTGGACGCTGAACAAGCGACCGCCGATGCAACCTTCCGGCGGGCAGCATGGCACTTTATGCCACTGCTGTTCATCTGCTACGTCGTTGCTTACCTTGACCGCGTGAACGTCGGATTCGCAAAACTGCAGATGCTGAACGATCTGCACTTCAGCGATGCAGTCTACGGACTCGGCGCCGGCCTCTTCTTTGTCGGTTACTTCTTCTTCGAGATTCCAAGCAATCTGCTGCTGCATCGCGTGGGCGCCCGGCGCTGGATCGCGCGCATCATGGTGACGTGGGCAGTGCTTTCGCTCGCGACGGCCTGGGTGACCACACCCGCGACGTTCTACGTCGTCCGCTTCCTTCTCGGTGTCGCGGAAGCAGGGTTCTACCCCGGCATGATTCTCTACCTGACTTACTGGTTTCCATCGCACCGCCGCGGGAAGATGATGGCCGTCCTCACAGCGGGCAATCCAGTATCGGGCATGATTGGCGGACCGCTTTCCGGATACATCATGCACACCTTTGCCGGAACCGCCGGATATGCAGGATGGCAATGGCTTTTTATCATCGAAGCCGTGCCGGCTGTCGTGCTCGGAGTCGTCGTCTATTTCTTTCTCGACGACCGCGTGCAAGATGCAAAGTGGCTTACCGATCAGGAAAAAGCGCACATAGCGCGCGAGATAAGTGGCGACGCTGCGAAGCGCACGCACGGATCCGTCAAGGCGGCTTTCACGTCGAGGTGGGTGTGGTTGCTGTGCGTAATCCTGTTCGGCATCATCATGGGATCGTATGCGCTCGGATTCTGGCAACCGACGATCATCAAAAGCGCCGGCGTCAACGACCCGTTGACCGTCGGTCTGCTCACCGTGATTCCCTATACCTGTGCGCTCATTGCCATGATTCTCGTTGGCCGTCACGCAGATCAAACGCGGGAACGCAGGTGGCACGTCAGCGCGCCCGCCCTCCTCGCCGCTCTTGGCTTCTGTATATGCGCGCTCAGTGGCAACCAGTTGATTCCATCGATGATCGGCTTGTCCCTCGCAGCAGCAGGCATCATCTCCGCATTACCGATGTTCTGGGCGCTTCCGACCTCGTTCCTCGGCGGCGCGGGCGCGGCGGCCGGCATCGCACTGATCAATTCGACAGGCAACCTCGCGGGCTTCGTCAGTCCTTCGGTGATGGGATGGCTCAAAACCGAAACCCATTCGCTGACATCCGGCCTTTACCTCGTAGCGGGCAGCCTCACGCTCTCTGCGATTCTGATTCTGGTTTTTCTTCCCGCTCGCATCGTCAATCGATGAGATTCCCGGTGCGCGTACAACGGGACGCACTGCATTGATGTTTATCTGGAGAAAGTCATGGCTGACAAGAAAGATGCCCCCCAGGCCCCCGTGGAAGCAACGGGCATGAAGCGTGGACTGACGTCTTACGGTGATCAGGGATTCTCGCTTTTCCTTCGCAAGGCATTCATCAAAGGCGCTGGATATACGGACCAGGCGCTGGATCGTCCCGTCATTGGCATCGTGAACACTGGCAGCGGCTTCAACGCATGCCACGGCAACATGCCGCAACTGGTCGAAGCGGTGAAGCGCGGCGTGATGCTCGCGGGTGGCTTGCCCGTCGACTTCCCCACTATCTCGATCCACGAAAGTTTCTCGTCGCCGACATCAATGTATCTCCGCAATCTGATGTCGATGGATACCGAAGAGATGATTCGGGCGCAGCCGATGGACGCGGTCGTGTTGATCGGTGGATGCGACAAGACAGTCCCGGCACAACTGATGGGCGCGGCATCCGCCGGCATTCCGGCTATCCAGCTTGTCACCGGCTCGATGCTGACGGGATCGCA
Source organism: Paraburkholderia sp. Tr-20389 (assembly GCF_017104565.1). Lineage (GTDB taxonomy): Bacteria > Pseudomonadota > Gammaproteobacteria > Burkholderiales > Burkholderiaceae > Paraburkholderia. The sequence goes on from NZ_JAAGPD010000001.1 coordinate 906,612, forward strand.
TCGCGGCGAACGTGTCGGCGCGTGTACCGACTGCCGACGTTACTGGGGGAAGTTTCGCGCGAACGAAATCGATCAGGAAGAGATCGCCGACGTGAATAACCAGCTTGTCGCGAGCGTCGGCACCTGTTCGGTAATGGGCACCGCCAGCACGATGGCATGCATTGCCGAAGCGTTGGGGATGACCGTGCCTGGCGCGGCGACGCCGCCTGCTGTGACTTCCGACCGAATCCGTGTGGCAGAACAAACCGGCACGGTTGCAGTCAGGATCGCGAGCGAACGCTTGACCATCGACAGGATTCTCACGCCAAAGGCTTTCGAGAACGCGATGCGCGTGCTGCTGTCGATTGGCGGATCGACGAATGCGATCGTCCACCTCGCTGCTGTTGCGGGTCGCCTGGGCCATAAGATCGACCTGGACATGCTTGATCGCATGGGCAAGGAAACGCCGGTGTTGCTGGACCTCAAGCCTACGGGCCAGCATTATATGGAAGACTTCCATAAGGCAGGAGGTGTCGTCACTTTGCTTCGCGAGTTGAAGCCTCTGCTGCATCTGGATGCGCTGACCGTGACGGGACGTACCCTCGGCGAAGAGATCGAAGCAAGCGGCGCTGGGTTCAGACAGGATGTCGTGCGTTCGTTCTCGGACCCTATCTACCCGCAAGGCGGCCTTGCCGTGCTCCGTGGCAACCTCGCGCCCGCAGGGGCGATCATCAAGCAATCGGCCGCCGATCCCGCGCTCATGGAACACGAGGGCCGGGCTGTCGTGTTCGAGAACGTAGAAGATCTGATCAACCGGATCGACGATGAAGCACTGGACGTCAAGCCGGACGATGTTCTCGTACTGAAGAACATCGGACCGGTCGGCGCACCCGGCATGCCGGAAGCGGGGTATATCCCGATCCCCCGCAAACTCGCGAGGGCCGGCGTAAAGGACATGGTGCGGATTTCGGATGGACGCATGAGCGGAACTGCTTTCGGCACAATCGTACTGCACGTGACGCCCGAAGCCGCGATCGGCGGGCCGCTCGCTTATGTGCGCAACGGCGACCGCATTCGTCTTAGTGTGTCTCGTCGCGAGATCGCGCTGCTGGTTGCCGATGAAGAAATGCGGAAGCGTGCCGAAGCAATGCCCGTCGAGCGGCCAACCGCCGAACGTGGTTATCGCAAGCTTTTCCTGCAAACGGTCACCCAAGCCGACGAGGGTGTCGATTTCGATTTCTTGCGTTCAGCGAGTCTGCAGAAAGATCAGGCGTCGAAGCTCGGATAGGAGGTTAGTACAGGTATTGCCTCTTTTTTGCGGCACAACGGCCCCGTCTTCGCGGGGCCTTTCTTTTAGCAACTGTTCTATTCAGCAACCACGCGTGCGGCTCGCAATTCGAGTAAAGCAGTCACGGCTGCATGTCGCCGTGAGGACGATTGAACAAACCCAGCGCCTCGCGGGCAAACACCTCCACCAGCGCAAAACGAGGTGTATGGCGCGCCATGATCAGCCCGATGCGGCGAACCGGTGCGCGTTCCGGCAGCGGTATGCGCGTGATAGCCAGTCCGCTCGTCCACATCGACGGCCAATCGGGCAATAGAGAGACGCCTAGCCCCTTGTCCACGAGCGTCGCAATGGCAAGCAAGCCGTCGATCTCCAGTCTCGAGCGCGTATGGATATGGTGATCGCGAAGGTATCTGTCCGCAAGCTGGCCGCCGAGAACCGAGCGAGCGTAGCGAATGAACGGTTCGTTTTGCAGAACCTCGTGAGCGTCCCGCCCCACCATCGACTCGTGGGCAACGACAACCAGCGGCTCCTCCGTGAGCGGTTGCCATTCACACGTCTTCGGCATCGCGAACTGAGGCTCTACTACGATCGCCACGTCCAGTTCGCTGGCAGCCACTTTCCGGCACAGTTCGACAGAACTGCCGGGCTCCACGAAGAGCTTCATATCAGGATGGTGGGCATAAACACGCTGCAACACCGACGGCAATACGCTCACCATTGCCGACACGAATACGCCGACCCTCAGTTCGCCAATCTGCGTCTGGCCGTCCTGTGCGATTGCCTGCATGTCGCGCATCGCTCGCAGAAGCGCCTGCGCGCTGTCGAGAACCTTGACTCCTTCCGCCGTAGGTCTGACGTATCGGCCGGAACGCTGGATGAGCGGTGCGCCCAAAGTCTCCTCCAGCGAGCGAATGCGGGCCGCCACTGCTGTTGCAGTCAGCCCAAGGCGTCGCGCGGCTTCTGCAATCGACCCGCTTTCCACCACCGCGACGAAACTTTGCACGTAACGAATGTCCATGACCGATTTTACGATGCGGCACACTGCATCCGCACGTGTTCGATCATCTCGCTCGTTATGCGGGTATCAGTTGTCCGGGTTGCCCGAAACGAAAGAGGCGAACGCACTGTACGGCGGATTCAGTGCAACGCCGTCCTTCATAATGCCGAACGTATTGTTCCCGCTATCGAGGATGTAGTACATCACGGACTGAACGTTGTGCGCTTTCCGCCCTTGATAGAAACTGCCCAGCGTTTTCGTAATGTAGCTGGCGCGATAGTCCTGAGCCTTCTCCGGGCCCGTGTTCCATTCCGTGATCATGAACGGTACGCCATATCGTGCCTTGCAATACGTCGGGAGATCGAATCCCGGGCCCGCGCCATCCATTCCGATGTTGAAGATGTCGCCATACACCTCGTAGTTGTGCCAGGTCGTGATGTCCCAACGCACTTTCGGGTGCCCGCCCGTGCCATCCGGTTGCATGCCGTCCCACAACGCGTCCGCTGCGCCGATATCGGCAACGCAGAAGTTGATACCGCATTTCGCGGATGACTGCACCGCCTTCACGCCGTCGATCATTCCACGCATCGCCCCGCGCATGACGGGCCAATTCAGGTTATTGAAGTCGATGGCCTTGGTGCCGGCGTTGGTGAAGTCAAGAACTGTTGCGTTTTGACGCGTCAACTCATTCCCACACTCATACATCGTGACGCCGTATTGCTTGAGCGCGTTTGCGATGGACATGGCAGCCTGCAATCCGCGGTTATAGGCGGCAGACTCGCTCGGAAACAGATTGTTATTCGAATCGTAGATGCCCATGTTGATGAGCACCAGCAGCGAAATTCCATTCGACTGAAACGCTTGAGCCAGTTTGGAAACGGCGCTGATCTGCGCGGGATCGTCAGTGCATCCGACGCGGTAGGTCGTGCAACCTATCCCTTTGAGGATCGATACGAGCTGCGCCGGCTTATACGTATAGTCGTAGTGTCCGTTGATACCGTAGAACATTCCCGCCTGGGCTGCGACAGCGACGCGTGGATCGCTGCAAGGCAGCCAGACGTCGAGGTCCGCGCACACATAGAACTGCCCGCCCGTACCGATGTGCCAGATCTTCCCGCCATACCAGAGCAACAGCGACACGTTATACGTGTTGCCCACGGTAAGCCCATTGCGATATACGACGCCGTTCTTGACCGTCCACCTCGATCCCATCTTGTCGATGATGACGGAAGCCGAAGGAATCGTCGTGCCGTCCGGTGACGCTCCACTGGTTACGGCTCCGAAAGCCTGTCCATACGTGCTCATGAGATATCCACCACCCAGAGCCGTCAGGCTGCCAAGAAATTGACGTCGCTTAATCATCGAAAATGAGTTCTCTCGAGAAAGTTTAAGGGAACAAAAAATTTGGTTTTCGTTCGTATATGCGAACCCGAAGGACAGAACGATCGAGTTCTATTTAAACAGTACTGCTTACTGATAATGGCAATGAGTCGCCTGCTCGATGCGCGGAATTGAAGGCCCGGAGATCGACTCTTTGAGGTGGCGACGCAATTTGGCTGCGGGTTCATCCCGCCACCTGTTGCCGCTCATTCCGATGCGTTACGCAAACATCTCCCTGCGTAAGCAAAGGGAGCGTGCAACTCGTTCGCCCCCGCCGTTCGACCGGGGTAAATAATACCCGTCTAACGATTTGATTTACATACTTCTCGCCTGCCAATAGGCCAATTAGCGAGATTCTTTCCGCCGTTAATTTCAGGAAAGGAAATTCCGCCTTATTCGAAAACGCGGGAAAAGATGTTTCATCTTTTTGAACCGCCTTACCTGGCGAGCCGGTATTTATTGGACTTATTGCGCTGCAACCAGGTCATACCTTGCCTTGAGAAGGTCGCGACCAGGGTCGAGCGCCGGTTCGGCTCTCTCTTTGAAGTCACAATTACCGACCGCCACGCAGTGTAGAACCGGTGAAAATTTAATCGCGATGAGAAAATCTTTTCGGAATCGACCCCGAACTCAAATGACACTCAGGCCTTGTGCGTCGACAGCAGGATGCTGGTCTCCGTATTCGCGATCCCATCGATCAGCCTGATCGCTGCCAGTACGCGATCGAAGTTCTCCAGCGAATCGGCGTGCAATTCGGCGATCAGATCCCAACGCCCGTTGGTGCTGTGAATGGTGGCCACGCTTGGATGCCCGCGCAAGACCTTGACGACATCGGCAGCCCGGTTGCCCTGCACGGCGATCGACATCAGCGCACGGATGCGATGCTTCTCCGCCGCGGGCTTGAGCCGGACCGTATACCCGACGATCACGCCGTGCTTCTCCAGCCGCAAGAGCCGGTTTTGCACCGTCGCGCGCGCCACTCGCAGTTCCTTCGCCAGCGTGACGACGGAAGCGCGCGCGTTATCGCGCAACAACGCGATGAGCTGACGATCGACGTCATCGAGATTGATCATCTGTTTACCTTTGACGCGATGAATGGGCGCACAGCATAAGGGCACCGTCTCGCGAAACACCATACGCTTGAACAAATTGCTATCCGGACTCTAGCAAAATGCCCGAAAGCTGGACACTTTTAGCACCTTTGCCATCTTTCTGTTGGCTGCCCTCGTCGAAATAATGTCTCTGTCGGCGGCGTATCATGCCGCAAACCGCTTAGGCAACAGATCTGATCGACAGGAGACAACACCATGACCCGCTTTCTCGACGTTCCCGACACTAGCCGCCTGGTAGCAACCATCGGCGTGCCGCGTTTTCTCGCCGAGCTGGTCGGCACTTTGCGAGCCGACTATCTGCGATGGACGGACTTCGACAAATCGCCGCGCGTCGCGTGCCATTCGCGCGACGGTGTGATCGAACTGATGCCCGTCGCCGACGCAAAGCTGTTCGCGTTCAAGTACGTCAACGGTCATCCGGTCAATGCACAAAGGGGCATCCATACCGTGATGGCGTTCGGCGCGCTCGCCAACGTCGACACGGGCTATCCCGTCCTGCTCGCCGAGCTGACACTGACCACGGCGCTGCGCACGGCGGCGACCTCCGTGCTTGCCGCGCAAGCATTGGCGCGTCCCGATTCGAAGACGATGGCGCTGATCGGCAACGGCGCACAAAGCGAATTTCAGGCGATTGCGTTTCACACACTACTGGGCATCGACGAAATCCGCGTGTTCGATGTCGATGAGCACGCGACCGCGAAGCTCGTGCGCAACCTGTCGGCGTACCCGGCATTGCGCGTCGTGCGGACTGCTTCGACGGCCGACGCTGTGCGCGGCGCCGATATCGTCACGACGGTCACCGCCGACAAGGCGTATGCAACGATCCTCACACCGGACATGATCGAGCCCGGCATGCATCTGAACGCGGTAGGCGGCGATTGTCCGGGCAAGACCGAACTGCATGCCGACGTACTGCGCATGGGTCGCGTGTTCGTCGAATACGAGCCGCAAACGCGTATCGAAGGCGATATCCAGCAGATGTCCGCGGACTTCCCCGTTGTCGAACTATGGCGCGTTCTGCGGGGCGAAGCGGCCGGCCGCGAGAGCGCAACGCAAATCACCGTGTTCGATTCAGTCGGCTTCGCGCTGGAAGACTATTCCGCGCTGCGTTACCTGCATGCGCTCGCGCTGCAACACGATGCCGGCACGCAGATTTCACTGATTCCCCCTGCAGCCGACCCGAAGAACCTCTTTGCGCTGATCGCCGCGGAATCCACGCCTGCGGCTGAAAGCGTCGCGTTCGAACTGGCGCACTGAATCGCAATCGCCTCGCTGCTCCTTCTTGCATCTTGCAACCACGTGCTCATATGAACCGATTGTCGACTCAGGCGCCATCCGCCGTCGTGATGGTGCGGCCGCACTGCTTCACGCCCAACCCGGAAACGGCCGCGGACAACGCATTCCAACATGCGCCTGTCGCCTACGACGGCGATGCGCGAGCGCTGCTCTCCAACGCGGCACACGACGAAGTGACCATCGCGGCGCAAACACTCTCCGACGCGGGCGTCCGCGTGCATCTGTTCGATGACCTTGGTGGGGACAGCACGCCCGACTCCGTCTTCCCCAACAACTGGTTCTCGACGCATGCGGGAGGCCATGTCGCGCTGTATCCGATGTACAGCAGCAACCGGCGGCGCGAGCGGCGCGCCGATGTGATCGAACTGCTCAAGTCGGAATATCGGGTACAGGATGTCGTCGATTATTCGGGCCTCGAACACGACGAGATCTTTCTTGAAGGGACGGGCGCGATGGTGCTCGATCACGTGGCGCGCATCGCCTATACAGCACGCTCGCGGCGGGCGAATCCGGTAGCGCTGGAACGCTTCTGCACGCACTTCGGTTTCGAGCCGATGTGCTTCGACACCGCCGACTCCAACGGCGAGCCTGTCTATCACACGAACGTGATGATGAGCGTCGCAACCGAATTCGCGCTGGTCGGCTTCGACGTGATCAGCGATCCCATCCGGCGTGAGCACGTTCAACGTCGTCTGGTCGAAACAGGGCGCACGGTGATCGCGCTCGACAATGGACAGTTGAACAACTTTGCGGGGAATGCGCTCGAACTGACGGCACGCGACGGCCGCCTGCTTGCGCTGTCACGGCGTGCATTCGACTGCCTCACGCAACGGCAGCGCAGGCTGATCGAACGTTCGGCGCGGCTGCTGCCGCTCGACGTTCCCACCATCGAACTGGCGGGAGGCTCGGTGCGCTGCATGCTGGCGGGTATCCACCTCGCGCGTAGAGACCGCTAGGCCCTACTGGCGAGGCTCGGTGGTCGTCTGCAATTCGAGTCCGCCCGCCATTTCCGGCGTCCCGCGCAAAACATCTGGACGCCCGGACATTCCTCCCCACGGCTGACGTGCCGATACTGGCACTCACGCGATCTGCAACACCGGTCCCATTCTGAAAGCCCGAAGCGCTGTGCATCACACATCGCTTCGACGGCCCCTCGGCCTTTCCGGCAAACCGCTTGTCAGATCCCGTGCGCTTCGCCCGATCGCCGCGCGGGCACGCTCGAAGCATCGTTTCGCGGCGCCAACTGAGGCGCGGGACGCACGCATTGTCGAACGCGCCGCCCCGGTCTTTCAGGAGATCTCCATGTCCGTTGTCGATTCCGCTTTCGCACCCGTCGCAGACTTCGCCGCCGTCAAGCTCCGTCAACAGGCAGCCTGGTCGACGGGCGACTACGCCGTCGTCGGCACCACGCTGCAAATCGTCGGTGAGAACCTGTGCGAGGCGCTCGATCTTCGCGCAGGCAGCCGCGTGCTCGACGTCGCCGCGGGCAACGGCAACGCGACGCTAGCCGCCGCGCGCCGCTGGTGCGAGGTGACGTCGACTGACTACGTCGCGTCGCTGCTCGATGCAGGTCGTGCACGTGCGCAAGCTGAAGGCCTCCGGGTGCAGTTCCAGGAAGCGGACGCTGAAGCGCTGCCCTACGCGGACGCTTCATTCGACGTCGTGATGTCGACCTTCGGCGTGATGTTCACTCCCGATCAGCAAAAAGCGGCGGCCGAACTCGCCCGTGTTTGCAAACCTGGAGGACGGATCGGCCTCGCCAACTGGACACCGGACAGCTTCATTGGGAAGCTGTTCAAGACGATCGGCAAGTACATTTCGCCGCCCGCCGGCGTGAATTCGCCGGCGCTCTGGGGGACGAAGGCGCGCCTCGACGCGTTGTTCGACGGCACTGCGCGGAATATCACTGCGATCAGCCGCGATTTCACGTTCCGCTATCGTTCGCCGGTGCATTTCATCGAGGTGTTCCGCACGTTCTACGGGCCGATGAACAAGGCGTTCGCTTCACTGGAAGGAGAACGGCAGGCGGCGTTCCTCGCCGATCTCATTGCACTGATCGACGACGGCAACCGGTCGAACGACGCAACGCTTGTTCTGCCTGGCGAGTATCTCGAAGTCGTGGTGGAGCGACTGTAGATCCAGTGAGCAGCAACACACGTGTCTGCAAAAGTCCAACGTCGAGCCGTGCATCTGTCGGCGGCTCGACGACGTTTCGCCCGATCCGTTCAGCGGGTGATAGCCAAACGCTCCTCCAGGCAAGGCTCGTCCAACTATGGCATGGACTCTGCAAGTGCACGGCGTTCGCACCGACGTCAAAGCGCGATCGGTTTCGTCGACCGCGCCGGAGAACATCGTGCTCATCCATCTGTTGCCGTTATCGACAAAGGCGCTTGACCGACATGAATAGCACCGCCGCATCGCCAGCCTTCTCATCTGCAACGTCGGTGATCGCGTTGCATTGCTCCGGGTCGGGAGCCGCGCAATGGCGAAAGCTCGGCGAGGCCCTGGGTTCACGCCACGCGTTCGTCACGCCTGAGCACTACGGCTGCGAAAGCACGGGGCCGTGGAGCGGCGAGCGAGCATTCACGCTCGCCGACGAGGCAGCGAGGACCGTCGGCATCATCGACGCGTCGAGCGGCAAGGTCCATCTCGTGGGTCACTCGTATGGCGGTGGTGTAGCGTTGCGTGCAGCGCTCGAACGGCCCCATCGCATCGCGAGTCTGACGCTCTACGAGCCCTCGGCGTTTCATCTGCTCAAGATGATGGGCTCGTATGGCACGCATGCACTCGCAGAAATCATTGCAATTTCGAAGCTCACCGCCGATGGCGTGAGCTGCGGCGACTATCGCGGCGCCGCCGCTTCGTTCGTCGATTACTGGGGCGGCCTGGGCGCGTGGGACGCGCTGCGGCCTTCTCTGCAGGCCGCGCTCACGCGCTGGGCTCCGAAGGCGCCGCTCGATTTCCGCGCGCTGCTCGACGAGCGCACGCCCGCCGATGCATACGCCACGCTGCGCGTACCGGCACTGATCATGCGCGGACAGCACGCTCCGTTTCCAACGCGCGCGATCGCCGAGCGCCTGCCGATGCTGCTGCCGGCGGCGCGGCTTGCGGTTGTCGAAGGCGCGGGACACATGGGGCCCGTCACGCACGCCGACGAAGTCAACGCCGCCATCGTGCGGCATATCGCCGAAGCCGAAGCTGATCTTTGCGCAACGCATTGAAGGATGAAGCCAGGATCGTCACCGCGTACGCACGCGCAAGCTGCCCGTCACTTCCACCCTTCGAGCCTGAGGGTCGCCCGCACCAGCCGCTGCTCTTCCTGCTCGATCTCCTGCAGGCTGTCGCGCACGCTGTTGATGTGATCGGCGGCTGTCCGATACGCTTGTTCGGGCAGCTTGCCCGTCACCGCGCTATAGAGCCGCGCATGCTGGCGGTCGATCCGCTTGCGATGCGGCTGACGGTGATAAAGATTGTTCACCGACGCGAACACCGAACTCAGCAGCAACTCGGTCAACGACCGGAGCGTATGCACGAGCACGGGGTTATGCGACGCCTCGCAGATCGCCAGATGAAATGCGTGGTCGAGGCGTGCATGCGTCGCGGGGTCCGTATCGGTTTCGTGCGCGGCGAGCATTTCCTCGTAGCGGCGCGTGATCATCATGTAATCGGCGGGCGTGCCGCGCAATGCGGCGAGGCGCGCGGATTCCGCTTCGAGCATGCCGCGCACCTCGAACAGGTCGTAGAGCGTGCGCGGCTGTGAAGCGAGCAGATGCATCAGCGGTGATTGCGGCGGCTGCGCGGTCAGATTCGCGACGAACGAGCCCTTGCCGTGCGCCGTTTCGATGATGCCCCGCGCGCGCAGCAGCTTGAGCCCTTCGCGCAGCGCCGTTCTCGATACACCGAGCTTGTCCGTCAGGCGCCGCTCCGACGGCAACGCCTGTCCTGACCTCAGCACGCCGTCGACGATCAAGCGTTCGATGCGCTCCGCGACGACGTCCGCAATCTTCCGATCGGCCTCTTTTCCGCTCGATTCCGTGTCTGCAATCACTGGTATGACCACTTTCTCAACTGGTTTTTCATGAAGCCGATGATACTGCCATTTCCTGCATTCTTGCTGGCTCAACGCGCTCAACGCGCCGTAGACCGCGGATAAAAACTGGTATTACCACCTTCCATCTTCATCGACAGCCCGATCCGAAACGTGAACAATCGGCGGCTACACGGATAAGCGGCGCGTGAAAGCAGGTGCAAAACAGCACTCGCGCGCCCACGGAGACGCCCCATGAGCTACGCGTACGACGAACGGATCGACGGCCCCCTTCCCTCGCATGACAAGACCGCCCTGGTTGCCGAACTTCAGCGCCTCGTGCCCGGCATGCAGCTGCTGTACGACAGGGAAGACCTGCGTCCATTCGAATGCGACGGTCTTTCCGCGTATCGCACCACGCCGATGATGGTCGCGCTGCCCGATTCGATCGAACAGGTGCAGGCACTGCTGAAATTCGCTGCCGCGCGCAAGGTGCCCGTCGTCGCGCGCGGCGCGGGCACGGGTCTGTCGGGCGGCGCGTTGCCGCTCGAACAGGGCATCCTGCTCGTGATGGCGCGCTTCAACCGCATTCTGCACATCGACCCCGATGCATCGATTGCACGCGTGCAGCCCGGCGTGCGCAATCTCGCGATCTCGCAGGCGGCCGCGATTCACGGCCTCTACTACGCACCGGATCCGTCGTCGCAGATCGCATGTTCGATCGGCGGCAACGTCGCCGAGAACGCAGGCGGCGTGCACTGCCTGAAATACGGCCTGACCGTGCACAACATCATGAAGCTCGAAGTGATGACTATCGACGGCGAGCGCCTGACGATCGGCTCAGAAGCGCTCGACTCGCCCGGCTTCGACCTGCTCGCGCTGCTGACGGGCTCCGAAGGCATGCTCGGCATCGTCACGGAAATCACCGTGAAGCTGCTGACCAAACCGCAAAGCGCAAAGGTGCTGCTCGCCAGCTTCGACGACGTCGAAAAAGCGGGCGCGGCCGTCGCTCAAATCATCGGCGCGGGTGTGATTCCCGGCGGCCTCGAAATGATGGACAACCTCGCGATCCGCGCCGCCGAAGACTTCATTCACGCGGGCTATCCCGTCGACGCGGAAGCGATCCTGCTATGCGAACTCGACGGCGCCGAATCCGACGTGCAGGAAGACTGCGATCGCGTCGGCGCGTTGCTGCGCGAAGCAGGCGCGACCGATATCCGCATCGCGAAGGACGAAGCCGAACGCCAGCGTTTCTGGGCCGGCCGCAAGAATGCATTCCCCGCTGTGGGCCGCGTTTCGCCCGATTACTACTGCATGGACGGCACGATTCCGCGTCGCGAACTGGCGCGCGTGCTGCGCGGAATCGCAGCGCTGTCGGACGAATATGGCCTGCGGGTCGCGAACGTCTTTCACGCGGGCGACGGCAACATGCATCCGCTGATCCTCTTCGATGCGAATGCGCCCGGCGAAATGGAACGCGCCGAAACGCTCGGCGCGAAGATCCTCGAACTGTGCGTCGACGTGGGCGGCAGCATCACGGGCGAACATGGCGTCGGACGCGAGAAGATCAACCAGATGTGCGTGCAGTTCAGCAGCGAAGAACTCACGCTGTTCCATTCATTGAAAGCCGCGTTCGATCCCGACGGCCTGCTCAATCCCGGCAAGAACATTCCGACGCTGCACCGCTGCGCGGAATTCGGCGCGATGCACATTCATCACGGCAAGCTGCCGTTTCCCGAGCTGGAGCGCTTCTGATGCGACGCGAATTCGATTCAATGGACGACAGCGCGCGCCTCATCGCGCAGGTTCAGCGCGCAATCGCGCAGCACACGCCGCTGCGCATTCGCGGCAGCGACAGCAAGCGTTTTCTGGGCCGCGACGTGCAAGGCGAAGAACTCGATACGCGCTCGCATCGTGGCGTCGTCGCGTATGACCCGACCGAACTCGTGATCACGGCGCGCGCGGGAACGCCGCTCGTCGAACTGAACGCCGTGCTCGACGACGCCGGCCAGATGTTGCCGTGCGAGCCGCCGCTGTTCGACGGCGAGGGAACCGTGGGCGGCGCGGTGGCGACGGGATTGTCGGGACCGCGCCGCCCGTGGGCGGGCTCGATGCGCGACTTCGTGCTCGGCTGCCGCGTGATTACGGGCGACGGCGATCATCTGCGCTTCGGCGGTCAGGTGATGAAGAACGTCGCGGGCTACGACATGTCGCGTCTGCTGGCAGGCAGTTTCGGTTCGCTCGGCGTATTGACGGAAGTGTCGCTGAAGGTGCTGCCGAAGCCGCGCGAGCGCCGCAGTTTCGCGCTCACGCTCGGCGTGGACGACGCGATGCGCGAGCTGTCGGCATGGCGCAAGGCCGCGTTGCCCGTGAGCGGCGCCTGTTATGTCGGCGGCAAACTGCATGTGCGGCTCGAAGGCGGCAGCGGCTCGGTGAAATCGGCCGTGGACCGCGTCGGCGGCGAAGAGATCGATTGCGCGTTCTGGGATGCATTGCGCGACCATCGGCTGTCGTTCTTCGCGGACACGCGTCCGCTGTGGCGTCTGTCGCTGCCGAATGCGACGCCGTTGATGCCCTTGCCGGGCGAAGCGCTGATCGACTGGGCAGGCGCGCAGCGCTGGCTCAAGAGCGACGCACTCGCTGCCGAAATCCGCCAGCTTGCGCATGCCGCGGGCGGACATGCGACGTGCTTTACGCCGTCGCCGGAGCGCGAGCCATTCCAGCCGCTCGCCGCACCGTTGCTGCGCTATCAGCGTCAACTAAAACATCGCCTCGATCCGAATGGCGTGTTGAATCCTGGCCGGCTGTACGCCGATCTCTGAAGCGAGCGCGCTCATGCAAACGAATCTCGACTCTCACGCAAAAGCCCTTCCCGATGCCGAAGAAGCGGAAAGCATCCTGCGTTCGTGCGTGCATTGCGGCTTCTGCAATGCGACGTGCCCGACGTATCAACTGCTCGGCAACGAACTCGACGGGCCGCGCGGGCGCATCTATCTGATCAAGCAGCTTCTCGAAGGCGAGCCTGTCAGCGACAAGACGCAATTGCATCTGGACCGCTGCCTCACGTGCCGCAATTGCGAAACGACGTGTCCGTCGGGCGTCACGTATCACCGGCTACTCGATATCGGGCGCGCGGAACTCGAACGCCGCGTCGAACGGCCCGTCGGCGAGCGCTTGAGGCGCAAAGGCCTGCGCGCCGTGATTCCGCGACCCGCTGTGTTCGACGCGCTGCTCAAGACGGGACGCGCGGTGCGGCCGCTGTTGCCCGCAAGCGTGCAGGCGAAGATTCCCGCGCGCGCCGCCGTGTCCGCGAAGCAACGCCCGACACCCCGTCACGCACGCCGCGTGCTGATGCTCGAAGGCTGCGTGCAGCCGTCGCTCTCGCCGAATACGAATGCCGCGGCGGCGCGCGTGCTCGATCGGCTCGGCATCAGCGTGACGCCCGTGAGCGAAGCGGGCTGCTGCGGCGCGACTGACTATCACCTGAACGCGCAGGATGCAGGCCTCGATCGTGCGCGCCGCAATATCGATGCATGGTGGCCGGCTATCACCGCGGGCGCTGAAGCGATCGTGCAGACGGCGAGCGGCTGCGGTGCGTTCGTGAAGGAATATGGACATCTGCTGCGCAACGATCCGCTTTACGCGGCGAAGGCGGCGCGCGTGAGCGAGCTGGCGCGCGATCTCGTCGAAGTGCTGGCGGCCGAACCGCTCGACGCGCTGCAGCCCGCCGACGATGCCATCGCAATGCGCGTTGCGTTTCACTGTCCCTGCACGCTGCAACACGCGCAAAAGCTAGGCGGCGCAGTCGAAAGCGTGCTGACGCGGCTCGGCTTCGATCTGTCCGCTGTGCCCGACGCGCATCTGTGCTGCGGTTCAGCGGGCACGTATTCGATCACACAGCCCGAACTCGCACAGAAGCTGCGCGACAACAAGCTGACCGCGCTCGAAAGCGGAAAGCCGGACATCATCGCGACGGCGAACATCGGTTGCCAGATGCATCTCGATGGTGCAGGCAGAACGCGCGTGCGTCACTGGATCGAACTGGTGGAGGAAGCACTGGATGCGTCGAACGCGTCGCTGCGACCGCTGCAACCCATTGCAACGGCCGAGCCTTGACGGGCGATACGGATCGACCGGGCGCATGCAATTCCAATGGAACGCATGCACCCGGTCAGTTATACCGATTCACAGCGAGTACCGCGCGAACTCACTGCCCGCCCTCGCGAACCGTCAACGCATTTTTCACGGACGTGACGCCGGCAACGCCCTTCGCAATCGAGGTCGCCTTGTCGATCTGGGCCGGATCGTTGACACCGCCCGCCAGCGTTACGGCGCCGCCTTTGGCCAGCACGTTGATGCCCGTCGTATCGATGCCTCCCTTGGAAAGCGCCTGAGCCACTTTCTTGCTCAACGCCCGATTCGCTTTCTTGACGTCGGACTTCGACGTCCCATGCGTCGGAGCCGACGCATCGGCAGATTCGCTTCCCTGCGCCCACGCATTGACGGAAGCGACGACTACGAATGCAGCACCAAGCAGTTTCAACGTTCTGATTGCGTTCATTCGTGACTCCAGTAGAAATGACCTGACGGAAGTTTCGATCCGGCCTGGAACCCGCGAAGCCGTCGCGGCTCGGTCTCGGCGAACGAGGAGACCATTCTAGAACGTCGCATCGGATTTCTCATTCAAGGGACAGGGCGGGCGGCCGCCTGGACGGCGCATGCCTCGGCTCGGTCAGCATGGCGGGTTGCAGGATTTCGTCGAGTTGCGCCCGGCTCAGCAGTCCCTTTTCGACGACGATCTCCGCAACGCTTTTCCCCGACAGCAGCGCCTGCTGTGCGACCTGCGTCGCATTGGTATAGCCGATGTAGGGATTGAGCGCCGTCACGATGCCGATCGAGTTCTCAACCAGCGCGTGCAGTCGATCGCGGTTCGCGGTGATTCCATCGACACATCTCGACGCAAGCGTGAGACATCCTGCGCGTAAATGCGCAACGCTTTTGAAAATGCTGTGCGCAATGAGCGGCTCGAACGCATTCAACTGCAACTGACCGGCTTCGGCGGCAAAGCTGACCGTGACGTCGTTTCCGATGACTTCGAACGCGATCTGGTTGACGACTTCCGGGATCACCGGGTTGACCTTGCCGGGCATGATGCTCGACCCCGCCTGAACAGGCGGAAGGTTGATCTCGCCGAAACCCGCTCGCGGACCACTCGAAAGAAGACGAAGGTCGTTACACGTCTTCGAGAGCTTGATGGCCACGCGCTTGAGCACGCCCGACAACTGGACGAACGAGCCCACGTCCTGGGTCGCCTCGACGAGATTGGGCGAAGTAACGACGGGTATGCCCGTGATACTGGCCAGATGCCGGCACGCGAGCGGCGCATAGTCCGGCGACGTATTGATACCCGTACCGATGGCCGTTGCACCGAGGTTGATTTCGCAGATCAGCTTCGATGCTTCCTTCAACCGCTCTTCGTCTTCTCCGAGCATGACGGCGAACGCACTGAACTCCTGCCCGAGTGTCATGGGAACCGCATCCTGCAGTTGGGTGCGCCCCATCTTGAGGTCGTTGCGGAATTCTTCTGCCTTGCGCTCGAAAGCGTGACGCAATACACCCATCGCATGCACCAGCTGAACGATCCCCATGTAGGTCGCAATCTTCAACGCGGTCGGATACACGTCATTCGTGCTTTGACCGAGATTGACGTCTTCGTTGGGATGCAACACAGCATAATCGCCGCGCCGGTGGCCAAGATGCTCCAGCGCGAGATTGGCGATCACTTCGTTGGCGTTCATGTTCGTCGAAGTGCCTGCACCGCCCTGAATGACATCCACCACGAACTGATCATGTGCGATGCCATTGCGAATCTCACGACACGCGTGGACGATCGCCTTCATCTTGTGCTCTTCGAGCAGACCAAGGTCGTAGTTCGCCATGGCGGCGGCTTCTTTTACGCTCGCCAGAGCGTTCACAAGATTCGGATACGTCGAGATCGGAATGCCTGTGATAGCGAAATTCACGAGTGCACGCAGCGTGTGCACGCCATAGTAGGCGGCATCGGGTACTGCGAGATCGCCTAGAAGGTCGTGCTCGATACGCTCGGTGATACTGGACATGGACAACTCCATTTAATTCGGTCGTCAGGCTGGCAAGGTCAGGCTGTTCGTGATTGCGGCGCGTGCAGAGTCCCGGGCTGCCGTCGCGTAGGCGATGCAGCGCCGGGCGAGGACGTCGGTTGGATCGACGAGTCTTGCCCGCTTGCCGTTTCTGCCGATGAATTCGGCAAGCGGAAGAAGAAGCGGCAGTTCGGTGCAGCCGAGAATGATGATTTCCACGCCTTGGGCAATCAGTCCTTCGACTGCCGCGGCGATATCTTCCTGACACCGTCCCGTAGTGAAGCCCGCCTTCACGCCGTTGTTGCCGTAGATCGCTGCCATCACGCACTTTTGTAGCGCCTCGTCGGGAGCCACCTGGCGAAGGCCTTGTGATTCGAGCGCCTTTTCATAAACACCGCTCGCGATCGTGCCCGACGTCGCAAGAACGCCGATGTCGCGATGCGCCGGCCACGACTCGCACACGTAGCGGACCGTCTCGGTCAGCATGTTGACGATCGGTATGCCGAGGTACGGCTGGATCCTTTCGACGAACGCATGAGCGGTATTGCAAGGTATCGCAATGATGTCCGCGTCGCCTTCCTCCAGCCTCTTGCACGTCGCGTATAGCGAGACGGTCGGGTCTGCTCCGTTGCCTATCAGGTTTTCGGTACGATCCGGAATCTGCGGATTCTGCTCGACGATCAGCCTGATATGGTCCTGGTCCCGAGTGGCCGGCGTGTTGCGCACTACTTTATCGAGGAAATCGATGGTCGCAGCGGGACCGACGCCGCCCACGACCCCCACCTTGAAGACACTCGACGGCGAGTCATACTGGCCGGACACGACCTGTTGTGCGTACACCAGATTGGAGTCCACCAGCGGCACACTGAGCACGCGAATTTCATCGGCAACGAGCGCGATCTCCGTCATGCCGGGCACGATGACATCGACGCCCTGCTCGATCAGATCGGCACATGCCCTGTGCAGCAGTTCGACGGGCCGGCCACGCAGATTGCCGCTCTTGATGCCTTCGCCGCCATACACGGCTTCCGTCACGAGATCGACGCCATCGCGCAGGCGCGGGTAGACGACCTCGAACTCGGGCGATATGAAATAACGCTCGAACAAACGCTTTTCTCGCGTGAAGTCCGACGCGAGAATGCCGATTCGCCTTGCCCCGTGCATCCGTTTGCGAACATGCTGGCGCACCGCGTCGACCATGTCCACGATCTGCAGACTCGTGTTCGTCTTCAGTTCATCGATGAACGTATGACTGAGGAAGCAGGGAAGCACGACTGTCGTCACGCCCTGCTTTTCGAAATCGCGGATCATCTCGAAGATATACAGCTTGCGTTCTGTCGTTGCCGCACTGCCCGCGCTGGCGCTGCGAAACGGATGCTGCTGGAAAATCAGGTCAGCGTGCTCGGCATCCGTCGATGACGGCAACGCCTTCACGAGCTTGAAAAACACGTCGGCGCTTGCCAACGGCCCGAGGCCGCCGACGATACCGTACTTGCGCCTGTGTTCGGCGATCACCGGCGTCATTTTGCTCCCGCCTCCACCTGATCGAACACCCGTGCGTCGTCGTCAGATCGTGCCCGGCGCGCGCCCTCCCATTTCGCAATGACAGCCGTCGCCACGCTATTGCCGATGACATTGGTCATGGTCCGTCCCATGTCCAGGATCTGATCGATTGCCAGCACCATCGCCACGCCGGCAGCAGGCAAATGGAACATCGGCGCCACGGCCGCGACCACTACGACGGAACCGCGCGGTACGCTGGCCATTCCCTTGCTGCTCAGCATCAGCACCAGCAGCATGAAGATCTGCTGCGAGACGGGCATGTCGACGCCGAACGCCTGCGCGATAAAGATCGCGGCAAAGGCCTGGTACATCATCGAGCCGTCGAGATTGAACGCATAGCCGAGCGGCAAGGTGAAGCCCACTACCTTCTTGTCGACGCCGAAGCGCTCCAGTTGTTCAGTGAGGCGGGGATACGCCGCTTCACTGCTTGCCGTCGAGAACGCAATCATGGCCGGCTCGCGCACGGACTTCAGAAGCGCTCCAATGCGGCGGCCCAGAAACAGATAACCCATGCCGATCAGAATCGCCCACAGAAGCGCCAGCCCAAGGTAGAACGAGCCGATCAGCTTGCCGTAGGTGTAGAGGACATCGGCGCCGCGCAACGTGACAGCCGATGCAATCGCGCCGAACACACCAAGCGGCGCAGCGCGCATCACATAGTTCGTCAAACGCAGCATGACGGGCACCATTCCGTCGATCGCGTGGATGACGATCTTCACGCGCTCGTCGCGTTTCAGTGCACTGAGTGCGAGCCCGAGAAACACGGAGAAGACGAGTATCTGCAGGATGTCGTTGCGTGCCATCGCGTCCAGCAAGCTGGTCGGAAATGCGTGCGTAATGACATCCTTGACGTTCAACGCCGATGTGTTCAGGCCGGTGTTCACCTCGCCAGTACTTTCGACCAGGTGCAATCCGGCTCCCGGCTGCAGCAGATTGGCCAGTACGAGGCCGAGACTCAGCGAGAGCAGAGATGCGCAGACGAACCAGCCTACCGAACGAAGACCGATCCGGCCCACGTCCTGGCCGCTGTCCATGCCTGCGAGTCCGGATACCAGCGTCGCAAAGACCAGCGGCGCAATGATCATCTTGATGAGCCGCAGGAAGATATCCGTGACGATCGAGAAGTACCCCGCGACAGCCTTCACCATTGCAGGGTCGGACAAGCTCGTGTGACACACGTAGCCTGCGATGACGCCGAGCACCATCCCGGCGGCAATATTCAGAGTAAGGCGATTCTTCATTTCCATCCGTCCTTGAGTGACGCATGGCGGTCGCGATGCGATCGTCATGCGCTGGAAGAGGTTCTGCACGGCGTCGGCCACGCGTCGCGCCAGAGTCAGAACGGATGGTAGAGATGATCAAAAAGACCTGAATGCCAGTGCTGCATGTGGCTATGCTGATTCCGCATAAGCCGGGAAAACCCTAGCCGGCCACAGGAGAAACGGCACGAAGGTGCTGCCAGAGTGAATCGAGAAACTCATTGCGATTGGACGCATCGCGATAGACGCGCAACTCGATTTCGAGGTTCCACATGGACGGTCCGGCGGGAACGAGATCGCCACTATCAAGCTCGGCGGCGATTGCGCTTTTGGGAAGCCACGCAATGCCCTCGCCTTCCATCACGAGTTTCTTGAGAACTTCGGCCATGTCCGATTCGTAATGAAGTCGCAATGCAGGCGTACTGGAAGCCCGGCCAAGCAGGAGTGAAAGACAACGTCCGAAATAGCTCGTGTCCGTATAAGAGATGTGCGGCAAGGGCTGTTTTGCGGTGCCCGGCAGACGGTACATCGGAGCGGAGCGTTGATTAGGCCTGCTCGCGGGCATGAGCGTGTCGATGCCTACCGTGACGTGCTCATACTTCGCAGGGTCGAGATGCAAGGGGAGTTCGGGATGGTGATACGCAAACATCAACTCGCAGTTGCCGTTGACGAGCATCAGAATCGAGTCGTGTACGTTGGTCGGCACCACCCGCGCACGCACCTCTCCAAAGTGAGCCGCAAGAGCCTTTAGCCAGGAGGGAAGAAAATTCAGCGCGATCGTATGTCCGGCCGCAATCTGCAGACTCTTGCCCGCAATCCGCTGCTCAGTGCGGATGATCGCGCGCGTATCGAAGAGCTTGTTCAGGACGTCGTCCGCCACCTCGCGGAACAGTTGACCTGCGGGCGTCAAGACCGGTGGGAAACTGCTGCGGTCGATCAGTTCGGCGCCGACCCATTGCTCTAGAGACTGGATTCGCCTGCTGAATCCCGATTGGGTCACATTCCGGAATTCCGCTGCTCGCGAGAAGCTCTGGTATTGAGCGAGGGCGATGAAATCCTCAATCCACTTGATTTCCATAACGCGCGGGTAGCCTTGTGTGGAGCGAACGTCGCTTTCGTCGACGCCAGCATTCTAACCTCGCCCGCTTGCTGCGCTTTCGTCGGCACGGTGGCGCCGTTTGCGGTCAGCAATTGCGTCAACAGGCGGGCGAACGGATGATAGGGATAAACAAAAAAGTTGATGATGCCAGTCGCGCATGGCCGTATGCGGATCACGCATAGGGTAAGAAAACCCGCGGTATCAGATACCCGGTTGCATGGCAGCGAGGCGCTCCGCTGAACTCCTCAGACCATCGAAGATCCGCTTCGCCACCTTCTGCGGGAAGCCGGCGGGAAGTGCTGCGGCGACCTGTTCGATAGCGACGGGGGTCTTCTCGATCAGGCTCTCGATCAGCGGCTCGGCATCGGTGCCATAGAAGCAGCGCGATGCCATCGCGTTGAAGTTGCGGCGCTGGATGTCCTTCATCAGGTAATGCCGGTTCTTGCCGGCCACGGCCATCGCGAGCTTCGCCTTGTGCCACGACCACTGATTGCCGCCGTCGCCTTCGACGGGCCAGATCGACATGATGTCGTACAGCGGCGTCAACGCGTAGCGCCCGCCCGCCAACAACTGGATGCTGAAGTTCTTCGCGTGGCCGTCCGGCGCGGCAAGCATCCAGAACAGAATCTGCGCACTGAGGAACGTGGCGAGATCGTCGTCGGGCCGCTCCGACTGACGCAGCACGGCGGCGATATCGATCATGCCGGGACCGCCGTCCGCCTCATACCGTTGATGCGGCGGCTTGCCGAGCACCTGGCAAAAGTCCTCCTGCGGCAGCCGCAAAATCCACTTCCGCGAAGGATGCAACCGCCGGTCGAAGCGTTCGACGGCGAGTACTTTCTGTTTGCCGAAGGACAGGATGTCGGCATGCGGCACGGGCAACCCGAACGCTCTGCAGAGCGCGAGACAAAGCCATTCGTTTTCGACTGAAGTGGTCCAATCCGCCTGCTTGTTGCCGACGAGCCCGAGCGGCAGCTTGAAGATGTGCGTGGTCGGCGTCGCGCCGTGCGGACGCATCCACTTTCCCTTGTGACGAAGCAGCGCCGTCTTTTCCTGCGCCCCTGCGAGCGAGATGCGAAAGTCGTCGTTGTCGCCGCCCGCGCCCGGACCGCTCGATGCAACCGTGCGCGCGAGCATCTGTTCGATCGCTTCGTCCGACATCGGCGTGCCGTCGATCCCGTCGAATCCTTCCGGCTGCGCGTCTTCGGCGAGCAGTTGCGCAGCGCCCACACAGTCGCGGCCGATAGCTTCGAGCAGATCGAAGGCGTCGGTGGTGGCCGTCCTGAAGCGCGTGGCGAGACGCCGCCGGATCGCTTCGCTGTCGGGCAGCAGATTGTCGAAGTAATTGCGCACGCGCTCGCCGCGCAACGGCGCATCGTCGATCCCAAATGGGAGCGACAGCGACAACGGCCGCCCCGCGTCCGACGCCATCCATTCGCGGTCGTACTGGAACTCCATGTCCCCGCGCGACGGAATGCGCCACGCGCCGACCCGCAGACCGTTGGTCCACACCGACAGCGCGCGGGCATGAGACGGGCGGCCCACGACTACCACTCCGCCTGCGAGGGCGCAGTGCTCGCGGGCCGCGTCTGCACGCTCAGTTCGAGGCCGTACATGGCCAGCAGCGCAAACAGCTGCTCCGCGGTAATCGAGTCGGGATTGAGTTCGATCGCCGAGAGGCGGCTCTGGCTCAGGCCGACGCGCGACGCGGCCTGGGCCTGCGAAAGCCCTTTGCCGCGCCGTGCGGTGCGCAGAATCTGGCCGAGCTGTGGTGGGTTGAGCAACGTGCGTTTCATCGCGTAGCGCCTCGATGGATTACCTGCCTGACAGGTAAATGCATTTTACGCGTATTACGGGTATTTGCAAGATAGTCGTGTGACAGGTAAAGAGAGGTTGACGTGATGCTCGTGCAGTGAAGCCTCGGACGCGCCTCCTGCGCCTTCTACCCACCAAACCGCATTGACAAGCGCGCATCCACCAACAAATACTCTCAGGAAACTTTGTTGACCAAGGTGAATTCACAAGCGAAGCCGATTCATTGACCACCGCCGGCGGTGCCGGCACGTCCGAGGGAGTTGCCGAGATGGAACACGCGATTCGCAAGCGCATCAATCAGATGTTCTCCCGCGACCGGCGCATGGCGCAGATTGCGCTCCTGCTGCTCTGGGTCACGATCGGCTACGTGTACTTCGCCGTCACCTCGCAGACAAACGACTTTTTCGTACGCGTCGCGCTCACCATTGGCGCGGGCGCGGTGCTCGTTTTCAACTCCGCGTCGATCCTTGCCATGATCCGTCATTACGAGGAAGACAAGGATCACATCTACGGGCTCGATATTCGTCACCTCGATGAGAATCGCGCGGCCAAAGCCGCACTCGCGACAGGCGACGGCGAAGCGCTCAGCCCGGCCGTCGACTAGGCGCCCGATTTCCTTCTCAAGCAGCCCGATGTGTTCTCCCGGCGCCGTGCAGGCACCGGGCCGCTGCCGCATTGCGCTCCACTCTTGCAAACCGGAATGCCGTCACCCGAAAGGAGGCCCACCATGGCAGCCGATTACGTTCCGCCCGTTCAGAAAGGCTTCGGCCAGCTCGTCGACAGCATCTTTCTGCTCGTGCTCGTCTATTGCAGTCTGCTCGCGCCGTTATTGCTCAAGACGCCCGACAAGCCACCTGAAGCACAAACTGCGAAGACCCAGGTGTCATGGCGCGAGCTTGGACAAACGCCCGCCATGGAAGCGCAATGGCGCAAGCTCGGCTATGACGCGCAGCAGGCGAAGCCGATCATCACGTCCCGCTTCGATTACCAGATCGAACCCGTCTCGCTGATCGTGACTGCGCTCGTGATCGCGGGCTACTTCGTCTTCGTGCTGCGCGTGTCGGACAGGCAATACCGTCAGGTGATTGCCGAAAAATTCGGGGAGACGTCATGAACTTCTGGCAATGGCTGAGCAACGCCGCATGGGGTCTTTCGATCCTTATTTTCGCGTGGATTCTGATCGATGCGTTCCGGGTTCATCGCGATTACGACGACGACTTCCTGATGAGTTCGACGGAAGGCAAAGAGTGATCCAACAGTCATCATGCCGCAAAGGAGCAGCTCATGAGTGACGCAGCAGGCGTGGCACAGCAAGGCGAGCGGATCGCGTTGCTGAAAGTGTTGGGGCCGATTCACGTGTGGGCGCTCGGCGTCGGCATCGTGCTGGTCGGGGAATTCATGGGCTGGAACTTCTCGGTCGCGAAAGGCGGCGCATATGGATCGCTGATCGCGTGCTGGATCATCGGTCTGCTCTATACGTGCGTCGCGATGATCGATTCGGAAGTGACGTCGACCGTCGCCGCAGCGGGCGGCCAGTACACACAGGCCAAGCACATCATCGGACCGCTGATGGCGTTCAACGTGGGCCTCTATCTGGTGATGGCCTACACGATGCTGGAAGCCGCCGACGCGCTGGTGGTCGGCGATCTGATCAAGGCGGTGGCCATCGACTCGGGCTACGCGAATTTCGACTCGCGTCCCTTTACGCTGGTCACGATCGCCTTTCTCGCGCTGTTGAATTATCGCGGCGTATTCGTGACGCTCACAGTCAACTTCGTGATCACGGCTGTCGCGTTCATCGCGATCGTCGTGCTGTTTCTCGGCGTCGCGCCGTGGCATCCAGGGCAGACACTCATTCATCGCGAACTGCTCACGCAACTGCCATATGGATGGCTCGGCGTGGTCGCTGCGTTGCAGTTCGGCATGTGGTACTACCTCGGCATCGAAGGCACCTGTCAGGCCGCCGAAGAGGTTCGCTCGGCGGGCCGCTCCATTCCGCTCGGCACGATGTGCGGGATGATCACGCTGCTCGTTGCGGCGGCGATGACCTGGTACGTCGCGACCGGCCTGATGCCGTGGGAATATCTCGGCCAGGCGGTGACGCCGCTGTACGACGCTGCCCGTCTGTCCGGCAGCAAGAGTTTGCAGACGCTGCTTTTCGTGGGCACGCTGTTCTCGGCGGTGGCCTCAGCGAACGGCTGCATCAACGATGCATCGCGCGCATGGTTCTCGATGTCTCGCGACCGCTATATGCCGATGTGGTTCGGCGCAGTGCATCCGCGTTACCGCACGCCTTATCGCGCGATCATCTTTCTCGTGCCGATCGCCATTTCGTTCGCGTTCACCGGGCTGCTCGATCAGGTAATCACGTTCTCGATCCTCTCGGGCCTGCTTGGCTACACGTTCATGTCGATCAACATCATCAAGTTTCGCCGCCAATGGCCGCTCGGCAGCATCAATCGCGGCTACATCCATCCGTTCCACCCCATCCCCGCGATCGTGCTGGCAGTGCTGTGCACCGCGACATACTTTGCGACGTATCTCGGCTACGGCACGTCGCTGCTGTCGATCATGGCCTTCTACATCATGGCGTCGATCTGGTTCGCGCTGCATCGATACAAATACGTGAAGCGCGGCGATCAGTTCACGATGGACTGGCCACGTCCGAAGCATTATTGACGCGAGGCGCGCCCGACATGCAATCAGCGGGAATCGTACTGGCGGCCCTCTTCGTGACCGCGCTGGTCCTGATGCACCGGCGCGATCGCCATGCCTTGAGAGCGGAGCGGGGCAAGCTGTTCGATGCGTGCCTTGCGCTGTTCGAACGCCATCGCGTCACTCAGGATTCCGTCGCGTGGCCTGTGCTTGCCGGGACGTATGGCGGATATGAAGTGCACATCGCGCCACTCGTCGACGACGTCGTGTTTCGCAAGGTGCCGTCGCTATGGTTGCTGGTCACGGTGAAACGCGCTCTGCCGATAACGGGTACCGTCGACATGCTCGCGCGCGCGCAGAACACCGAGTTCTATTCGCCCGCCGATGGTTTGCCCGTTCGCGTCGCGACGCCGCACGAATGGCCGCGCCAGATGACGATCAAGGCCGACAGGCCCGCTGCCGATCTTCCGCTTGCCGCGCTCGATCCTCACGTGCGGGCGTTCTTTGCCGACCCTCGCGCGAAGGAAATGCTCGTGACGCGCCAGGGTGTGAGGATGGTGTATCAGGCACACGGCGCGGACCGCAGCGAATATCTCGTGTTACGACGCGCCGTGTTTCGCGACGCACGCTTGCCGGCGGCGCTCGTCGGCTCGCTGCTCGATCAGGCCCTGCAGGTATGTTCCGCTGTGATGAAGGGAGGCGTTCATGGGCAAGCTTAAGGCGGCACGGCCGGTGCATCCGTACATTGTTCTGGCAGCCGCAGTCCTGCTGCCATGTGCGGGACAGGTGCTCAACCGCATGCCGACGCGAGCGCTGATCATGCTGTTTTTCATGCTCTCGCTCGGCTTCGTGACCATGCAGCTTGCGCCGCCTGGGCGGTCGTTCGTCGGAAGCCATGCAGGCGGCGTGTTCGTCTACGCGATCGCCGTGATGGATGCATACATGCTCGCCCGCTATCGATGGGAAATGTTTCGGGCCCGCGCTGCTGTTTGATGACCGTCTTCGGGTGAATCGCTCGCCCGCGTACTCACGCGAGTACACCCTTCCGCATCACCGAACCGCAACGAGGCCAGACGCCTGAGCCTCGCTCCGGGCCGCACTGCGACGACACAGACGTCACGCACAGCAAATAAAAAAGCCGTCGCCGCAATCGCGGCCTGCCCCCTTCCCCGTTTCGTCTACCTCATTAGTCGTACCCCGACTAACGGATTGAGCATTTGTCGTCGATAAGAAACGATCTCACCTGTGGAGACGACGACACGCACGAATCCGATCATCGACCTAACGGAGTGTTCTATGGCAAATTCCTGGCGCATCTCGGCGCTCGCAGACCGTCACCGTGCCCTGGGTTCCAGTCTCGAAGACTGGAACGGTATGGGCACGGCCTGGACCTATTCGACGGACCTCGCCGACCACCACGAGACCATCCGCACGAAAGCCGGACTGATGGACGTATCCGGCCTGAAGAAAGTCCACTACGTGGGCCCGCATGCCGAAAGCCTGCTCGACTGGGCGACCACGCGCGACATCGGCAAGCTGTATCCCGGCAAATCGGCTTACGCCGCGATCCTGAACGAGGAAGGCAAGTTCATCGACGACTGCATCGTGTACCGCACGGGGCCCAATGCCTTCATGGTCGTGCATGGCGCGGGCACGGGCTACGAGCGGCTCGTGCGCTCCGCGCAGGGCCGCCAGGTCGCCGTACTGTTCGACGACGATCTGCACGACCTGTCGCTGCAGGGACCGAACGCGGTGGATTTCCTCGCGGAACATGTCCCCAGCATCCGCGATCTGCCCTACTTCCATCACGTGCAAACGCGCCTGTTCGGGCGCCCCGTGATGATCTCGCGGACCGGCTATACGGGTGAACGCGGCTACGAGATCTTCTGCAAAGCCGCCGACGCGCCGCTCATCTGGGACACGATACTCGCCAAAGGCGCGGGATTCGGCATCGTGCCATGCGCGTTCCTCGCGCTGGACTGGTTGCGCGTGGAGAGCTATCTCCTGTTCTTCCCGTACGACAACTCGGAGATGTACCCGTTCGCGGACGAAAAGGCGGGCGACACGTTGTGGGAGCTGGGTCTCGACTTCACCGTGTCGCCCGGCAAGACCGAGTTCTGCGGCGCGCGTGAACATTTCCGGCTCGCCGGCAAAGAGCGCTTCAGGATCTACGGCGTCGACATTGCAGCATCCAGGGCCGCGTCCGCAGGCGACACGTTGTGGCGTGACGGAGAACAGGTCGGCGTCGTCACGTGCGGAATGTATTCAAGGCTCAGCAACCGCTCGCTCGCCATCGCCCGCATGAATGTCGCGCAAGCTCGCGACGGCGTCGCTCTGGAAGTGAGAGGCAGTGTCGATGCGCGCGCAACGGCGGCGGCATTGCCGTTCGACGACCCCGAAAAGAAGAAGCGCACCGCAATCGGCTAGCCGTACCGCCGTTCATGGGCGGTTCCATTCTTGCTGGCATGCACCGACGGTCTTACCTACCCCGAGGTATTGTGAGCCGGAGGTTGCGCATTGCACCATGATTTCATGCCTTGTTCTTCAATATCGACAGATCACGGCCGCGACGCGTTGTCGGGCACGTGATCGAGGAGACGTAAATTGAGTGCAACCGAAGAGATTCACCGTCTGGAGGGACTGGCCGATGACGGCATGCGGTCGACCCTCAAACGCTCGCTGACATGGAAGGATGCGTTCTGGGTGGCGAGCGGCTCGCCTGCGTTCGTGCTCTTCACATTGGGCGCGATTGCCGCAACGGTCGGCCAGCCCGCATGGATCATCTGGATCGCGTCCATTTCCATCGGCTTCATCCAGTGCTTCACGTATGCCGAAATCTCCGGGCTCTTTCCTCATAAATCGGGCGGCGCGTCGATTTACGGCGCCATTGCATGGGTCCGGTACTCGAAGTTTCTTGCGCCCGTGTCCGTATGGTGCAACTGGTTTGCATGGTCGCCCGTGCTGGCGCTCGGCACGGGGCTCGGCGCGAGCTACATTCTCTCCACGCTCTTTCCCGCCGACGCCGCCATCAACACGTGGTCGTTCACGTTGATGAAGCTCGACTTCATCAAGGACGGTCTGAGCCTGCGCATCAACTCGACCTTCATCCTGGGCGCGTCCCTGCTGCTGCTGACGTTCTTCGTCCAGCACCACGGCGCCGAGCGTGCCGCGAAGCTGCAGAAGTACATGGGCATCATTGCCCTGATTCCGCTGACCGTCTTCGGTCTCGAGCCGCTGCTCACCGGCACCGTCCACATGAGCAACTGGTTTCCGTTGCTGCCGCTTGCGCACGACGCCAAGGGCAACGTCGTTCCAGGCACATGGAATGCGGCCGGCTGGACGCTGATGATGGGCGGACTGTTCGTCGCGGGCTGGTCGACTTTCGGATTCGAAACCGCCGTGTGCTACACGCGCGAGTTCAAGAATCCGAAAACCGACACCTTCAAGGCGATCTTCTACTCGGGCCTGCTGTGCCTCGCGGTGTACATCCTCGTGCCGCTGTCGTTCCAGGGCGCGATGGGACTCAAGGGGCTGCTCGCCCCCGAAATCTACGACGGCACGGGTGTCGCGGCCGCGATGGCGCGAATCATCGGCGGCGGCACGGCGATCTTCTACCTGATCGTCGTGATGCTCGTCTTCACGTTGCTGCTGTCGGTGATGACATCGATGATGGGCTCGTCCAGAACGCTGTATCAGGCATCCGTCGACGGCTGGCTGCCGCGTTATCTGTCGCATGTGAACGAGCACGGCGCACCGACGCGCGCGATGTGGACCGACCTCTGCTTCAACCTGATCCTGCTGATGATGTCGGATAACGTCGCGGTGCTCGCGATGTCCAACGTCTGCTATTTCGCATTCGTGTTCCTGAACCTTCAGGCAGGCTGGATTCACCGGCTCGATCGTCCGACCTGGGCACGTCCGTTCAAATGCCCGAACTGGCTGCTCGCGCTCGGCGCATTGTGCGGCTTCATCGACCTGGTGTGCATCGGCGCGGGCGCGGACATCTGGGGACCGGGCACCTTGCGCAACGGCCTCGTGGCGATTGCGCTGATCATCCCCGTGTTCATCTATCGGCACTACGTGCAGGACAAAGGCCGCTTCCCCGACGCCATGCTGGACGACCTGGAACTGCGGCCTGATGACGGCACGACCCGGCGCCGCGCCGCCTGGCTTCCGTATCTGACGCTGGTGGCGACCGTGCTCGTGGTCTGGCTGTCCCATCACTTCGCCGTGTTTCCGGCGTGACGGATGCCCCGCAACGCCCATTCCGCTCAAGGAGCCTCGCAAGTGGACAGAACGGCATACATCGCCAGCATCAAGGCGGCCTACGAAGGCGAGCTATACGGTGAGGCATGGTTCGCCGCCATGGCTCGCGAAGCCACGGCACCCGACCGTCAGCGCAAGCTCACGACGATGGCGTGGCTCGAAGCCCAGACGGCCATGCGCATGATGCCGCTGGTGAGACGTCTCGGCATCGACGGCATCGACGAGGCGGCACAGCGTGAAAAGGGCATCCGGCTTGCGCAGCGGCATGCCGGGCAGTCGTGGCCCGTCTTCATTGCGTGGTTCATCGACGAGATCGGCCGGTTCGTCACGCTCTACGACGAACTGGAGCGCAACGGTCCCCCGGAAGACGCGGCGATCCTGGCCGAGCTTGCCCGTCACGAACGGGCGTTGCTCGACTTCGCCTGCCTCGAAGCGGAAGGCATGCCGGATCGCTCGCTGGAACCTGTGCTCGCGCTGCTCGACATGCGCAGCAGCATGAGCACGCCCTGAAACGGCTCAGGCGTCGCCCGCCGCTTCCCAACCGGATGCCGCCAGCACATGGTCGAGCACGTTCTTCGGATCGCCCTTGCCATGCCCGATCGACGCGCAACCGATGCGCGTCGGCACGCTGAACTCATGCCCTTCGATACGAACGGGCGCTTCGAGCAGACCGCGCAGGTTGTCCTGAAGCTCGTCGAGCACGGCATCCGGATTCGCCGCCGCGCGTTGCGCAAGCCCTTGCGCGTCACCGCACCACGCGAGCGCGTCGGCGCTGAAATCGACCACCATCACCACGAACACATGCGGGTCCAGCAGCGCCGCGCAATTGAGCTGCCCTTGCGTCACTTCGAGCCGCCTGCCCAGGTCGATCATCACGCGATCGGCATAGTCCTGTCCGAAGCGCGCCGCGACGTGTTCGAGTTCGCCGACGTTGATCGCGAAGATCGCGCACGGCAGCGGGGTTCGCGCCGAGATGGCCGCCGCGAACTCCATCCGGCCGATGAACATCGACGCACTCGCAAGGCCTGTCGAATGCTCGAACGTCAAGCGGCGGCGGGCGTTTTCCTCGACCATCTGCCTGCGCGCCACTTCCACGATGAAGCCTTCGAGTCCCATCAGCTCGTCGCGCGCCGAATAGACGCCGCAGCCCTGATCCCATACCCACTTGGTCTGTCCCGAGCGGTCCACGATCCGATAGGTCAGTTCATAGGGCTCGCGGGCGACCACGCGCGCCTGCACTTCGTTCCACACGAACTCACGGTCGTCGGGATGGATCAGCGAGCGGAACGCGAGGCGACTTTCGTCGATGAGTTCGAACGCCTCGTAGCCCGTCAGATCGAAGCACCCTTCGCTGACGAACTCCATCGACCAGTCGCGATTGTTCTGCCCGCGATAGATCATCGCCCGAAGGTTGGACAGCAGCGTGCGCAGACTGCGCCGGCTCGCGCGCAGCGCTTCTTCGTTGCGGCGGCGATTGGAGATGTCCGTCGCGAGACCGACGGCGCCGTCGAGAACACCCTCGTCGTCGGTCACGGCGTGCAGGCGCAATTCGACATGCGCCGTGGTGTTGTCGGCGCGGATGAGACGTGCTTCCGTGACCAGCTCGCTAAGGTGGCCGTCGAGCAGCGCCTTCACGCGCGCATTCAGCGTCTCGGCGTCTTCGGGATGAAAGAACGAAGAGAACGGCTTGAGCTCCGCATCGCTGCCGACGGCGCGCATGAGGCTGCGCCACGCGGGATTCGAAAAGATCAGACGTAACTCGCGGTCGACGCGGAACAGCGCCTGAGGCAACTGCAACACGGCATCCTTGCAGTGCTGCAGCAATTGAAGCTCGCTGCGCTGCGCATCGACACTGGTATGCGGCGCGGGAAATTGCAGCAGCGTCATGCGCGAGCCGCGCGCGCGCAACGCCGTGACAGGGTGCAGGCGAAAACTGCCGTCGCCGTAGGCAATGCGCAGCGAGCCCGAGGTGCGCTCTTCGCCGTCGCGCGACTGCGTGAGCAATGCGGTCAGATCGAGCAGCGACTGTGGATGAACGAGATTGCTGAACGGCATCCCGACGATTTCATCCGCGTAGGACTCCCAACGCGCGTGCTTGAGAAACGCGCTGTTGACGAACACGAGAGCGTCGTTGTCGAGCAGCACGGCGGGCGTGGAAAGATTGGCGGCGAATGCGCCCAGTTCCGGCGATTCGGTCGTGCGCACGATGCGCGGCGCCGTACGGCGTGCGCCGTACGCCATGCTGAGGAGAAACGCCGCAAGGCACCCTGCCAGCCCGATCGAGACATACAATAGATCATTGTTGTCAGGGCTGTATCCGAGTCTGGGAATCACCAGTGCAGCCACTGCAGCCAGCAATACCGTGGCGAACAGATAAACCGACATGACGCTCTCGCTTCAAAAAACAGGATCACTGATCGCCAACGCCGCGCGAACTCACACTAACCGCCCATGAATATCGACCAGTCTGCGCGCATTCATCGCTATCCGCTTTACGCGAAAGTCTGTTTGCTGCTCGCCTGTATCGTGGCGCTCATCACCGTGCTTTACCTGGGCGCGTTCATGCAGACAAGAGGAAGCGAAGGCTTCCGGCAGACGCTGTTCTCGCTCGACGAAGCCATGCGGCTGGAACGCAAGGCCGCGAGCCTGCAAACGGATTCGCCCGATACCGCACGTGCCTTGAGAGAGCTGTCCGACTCGCTTGTCCGCAACGATACGCTACTGACGGACTGGAGGCAACGCGGCGCGCCCACGCCCGAAATCGGCGGCGCGCTGGCGGCGGTGAATGCGCCCGCTGCGCCGGAGCACGCGGGCAAACCCGATGTGAAGCTCGCGGCGCTCGGCGCGTTGCGCTCGCAGGTTGCGTATCAACGCGAGGTGCATGCCGCCGTGCTCGGACTGTTGCAGGCCTGCACCGTGTGTCTGCTGATCTTCGGCGTGGTGTCGCTCGCATGGGGCACGCGGCGCACGCTCGTCGCGCGGCCGCGCGCGGCATTGCAGGCGCTCGTTGAAACGGGGCTGAGCGTGCCGCAAGGCCGCGACGAAATCGATCGCCTGCTGAAGCTCCAGGCCCAGCTCGCCGTGCGGCTGCGCACGGAGCAGGACGAGTCCGTGCGGCTCAAGCGCATCGTCGAGGACTATATTACGTTCGCCGACCAGTCGCTCGAACTGCTGCATCACATCTGCGCCCAGCTCGCCGAAGAAGAACCGTCCGGCCGCACGCTCGAAGCGCTGTTGCAACGTCTGGTCGGCGTGCTGCGCGCGCGGCGCATCGCACTGGTGGTCACGGAATCGACGGCACAACTGCTCGACATCGATCCCGTTGTCGCGCCCAATGGCGATGTGCCGTCCATCGTGCGCGCCCGTGTGACGAACGAACTGATGACGCTTGCCGGCACGCACACGTTCCCGCCGCTCGATAACGGCGAGGTGCCGCCGCCCGTGCTGGCCGCGCCCGTGCGCGTGCCGCTCGCGAGCTATGGCGTGCTGATCGCGGAGGGCGAGCCGGATACGCGCTTCGAGCTGCGCCACCTGTATCTGATGGAAACCATCGCGAGCGTGCTGGCGCACGCGATCTCCAATCTCAGCCGCGACGTGCGAGACCGGCGCATGGCGCTGTTCGAAGAGCGCAATGCGATCGCGCGCGAACTGCACGACTCGCTGGCACAGTCGCTGTCGTACATGAAGATACAGCTGGCCCGCCTGCAGGCCGTGCTGCCGCCCGAACTCTCACAAACCGACATCGCCGAAATCGCACGCGGCATTCGCGAAGGTATCGACAGCGCTTACCGGCAGTTGCGCGAACTGCTCACCACGTTCCGTTCGCCGATGCATGCACACGGCCTCGCATCCACGCTCGAAGAACTTGCCGAGGAATTCGGCTCGCGCAGCGAAGTGCAGATTTCGATCGACAACCGCGTGCCGCGCATGCGTCTGTCCGTCAACGAGGAGATGCACGTCGCGCAGATCGTGCGCGAGGCGCTGACCAATGTGCTTCGCCATGCACGCGCGACGACAGCCCAGGTGCAACTGATGTCGGACGGCCACACGATGACCGTATCGATCGACGACGACGGCCGCGGCATCAACCGCACCGAAGGCGACGAGCATCACTACGGCCTGTCGATCATGCGCGAGCGCGCCCGCAGCCTCGGCGGACGGCTCGAAGTGAAACCGGCCGAACGGGGCTCGCGCGTGGTGCTGACCTTCGTCCCCACCGCGCTCGCCGCATACAAGGCGCGCGCGACCAGCGGGGCCGGCGTGCGCTAGAACTTGTGCGACATCGCCAGCCGCGCAACGACCTGGTTTCCAGACGACGACAGCCCGGCGGACCCGACGATATGCGCGCCGTCCAGATCAGTACCCGTGTTCGCGTTGGTGTGCTGCCAGGCGCCCTGCACATAGACCGAGGTTCGCTTGCTGAGGCTGTAGTTCAGCATCAGCGCGACCTGGTGCCAGTTCGGACTGTCGCTCCCGGCAGTGGATTCGAGCTTGCCGTGCGTGAACGTGTAGGCGCCCGTCAGCGAGAGATCCGGCATGAAGTAATACTGTCCGTTGATCTCGATGTTGTCGAACTTCCACGACGTCCATGTCACCGTTCCGATGTCCGGCGCGTACCCGTTGCCCGTGGGCGACCTGACGTCGACGTGCGAATACGCGAGCGCAACGTTGGCGTTCTCCGAGAACGTCCATTTCACGCCCGCATCGATGTTCTGCTGCCGCGTCGCGACGAACACGGAGTCGGAGGTCACGGCGCCGTCCGTTCCCGTGCCCGGACCGTTCAGATGCAGGTAGGCGACCGCGATGGACAACGGACCCGTGCCGTACGTCACGCCCGCGCTGTATGCCCGATTCGACGCGAAATTCGTCGAGTTGCTGAAGCCGTATACACCTTCCAGCTGGAAACCGGCGAGTGTCGGCGACACGTACTTCACCGAGTTGCTGAGCCGGAAGTCGAAGTCCGCATTGTCGTTATCGAACGGATGCGCGGCCAGATCGCCGATCGAGTTTCCGGCTGCCGTGAACGGACTCCACATATCGATCGTCGCATCGTATTGCCGGCCGAACGTGAGCGTGCCGGCGGGTGCGGACGAAAGACCGACGAAGGCCTGCCGCCCGAACAGCCGGCCGCCTTCGTTGAGCTGGCCCGTGTTGATGTTGACGCCGTTTTCGAGCGTAAAGATCGCGCTCAATCCGCCGCCGAGATCTTCCGTTCCTTTCAGGCCAAAACTCGTTTCAGCCGTATCGCCGCTCACCATGGCAAAAGCATGGTGTCCACCGGCGTTGCTGGTGTAGTTCAAACCGTCATCGAGCACACCGTAGAGCGTGACGGAGCTTTGCGCATAGCTGGCTCCGCTTCCGCATAAGCACAAAGCGAAAAGCGCTGCATAGCGAGGTAGTTCATTCATCGAAGTCTCTTTGTGATTACCAGCAGTGAGATAACGTGACATGACGCGACATCGCGCGGACCGTTGCGATGCGCGCGAACTCACCGCGCCGCCGAAGCAGCGCGATGAGCGTCTCGATCAGACTTGGGGAAGAACGACAGCGAACTACAGATAGGGATGGGAGACGGCAGGCAGTTCGCCGGATACTTCGGCATCCGCCTGCACGCCCATGAACGCGGCAAGGCGCCGTGAAAAATGATCGCGCACGAGGAGTTGCAGTCCGCACCCACCGCAGGTCACGACATTCCGCGTCACGGCCTCATTGAACGCGTGACAGTGAATGCAGTAGACGCGACGTTGCAGTGTGCCGCTGTGCTGCAACTGGACAGCCTCCGCCGCAAGCGCGTGGTGCTCCGCGATGCGTCGGATCGACCAGATGAACGGCTCGCTGCCGAGCACATAGATGCGCAGGCCGATGGTCGCGACGGCCGGGTCGCGCAACGCCTCGTCGAATGCCGCAAACAGCGCGGCGTCATCGGCGAAGGTGCGCTCTCTCGCTTCATGGAACGTGACACCCGCGCCGTGCCGCGTGGCATCGTGCACCTCCCACACGTCCATCGGCGAGAGCCCCGCGAGCGCAAGGCTCGCACGTACGCAATCCTCGGCGCTCGCACCGTTGGTGAT
Source organism: Paraburkholderia sp. Tr-20389 (assembly GCF_017104565.1). GTDB lineage: Bacteria > Pseudomonadota > Gammaproteobacteria > Burkholderiales > Burkholderiaceae > Paraburkholderia. The sequence continues at coordinate 941,538 of NZ_JAAGPD010000001.1, forward strand.
GAACCAGTGGCGCGTGCCGTGCAGATCGGGAGCCAGCCGCGCGTACTCGGGCCGGCTCTTGTTGGTCGACATCATGGCAGTTTCGTCCGTTCGATGCGGGGTTCAATAGATCGCGAGGCTGTGCGTGACAGCGACCACCAAGATGCCCGCCGCTACCGTCACGTAAGGCAGGATGCCTGCGCGCCGCGCCACGCTTTGCGAGCCGACGAGCTGCATGTCTTCCTTCATCGCATCGGGGAAATGCCCCTTGTCGGTCACGTAGTGACGGAACAGGAACACGGGCAGGATCAGCGCCGCGAAGCACAGGCCCGAGATCAGCGTGCCGGAGCCCCAGATATCCGCACCCATGCCGAGCAGCGCGAGATTGACGAACGAGAACAGCGTGCCGAGCGCGAGCAGCCAGTTCGGCGCGCGGAACGGCCGGCTCCAGTCCGGGCGGTCCATCCGGTGAATCCATGCGGAATTCAGGTTCAGGAAGTTGAAGATGATGTAGCCGACATTCGACATCGCCAGCACGAACACATAGTCGGACATCAACAGCAGGACCAGGTTGAAGCACAGGTCCGTCCACATCGCGCGGGTCGGCGCGCCGTGTTCGTTGACGTGCGACAGGTACTTCGGCAGCCAGCCGTCGACGGACGCCTGATACAGCGTACGCGACGAGCCCGCCATCGACGTCATGATGGCCAGCACCAGCGCCAGCACCAGCATCACGATCAGCACGCGCTCGACCAGCAAGCCGCCGTGAATCATCGGCGCCATCGCTTTTGCGACGCCCATGCCGCTGTAGATGTCGGGCGAAAGCATGCCGTCGTACACGGCGGGCGTGACGATGTTGCCCGCGGCATCCTTGACGGCGGGCGTGACCATGTGGCCGAGACCCAGCACGCCCTGGAACGCGAGCGGCACGATCGTGAACACGAAGATGCACAGCAGGCCGGAATACAGAATGGCCTTGAACGTGTCGACCTTCGGATCGCGGAATTCACGCGTGTAGCAGACGGCCGTTTCGAAGCCATACGTGGACCATGCGGCGATGAACAGTCCACCTGCCATCAGCGTGATACCCGCTCGATCCCATGTTCCGTCGACGATCTGCCCGGCGCTGTCCTTCGCGAACGGCACGAGCGGAAACAGGTTGTGCAACGGAAGATCGCCGCTGAAGAGCGGCACCGTGCCGACGAGAATCAGAGGCACCAGCGCGGCGATGCCGAGTATCGTCTGAATGCGTGCCGCGTTCAGAATGCCGCGGTGCTGAATCGCGAAGGTGACCAGCAGCACGACCGCGCCGAGTATGAAGGTCGAGTTGATCCGCAGGCTCAGGCCCGAACGGATCCAGTCGAGACTCACCAGCGTGACCTGCCATGTGTTGATCGCCGCGTCCGCCGGGAACAGCACGGAGAGTATGTAGCCCGCCGCGAGCCCCGAGCCGATCGCCAGCACGGGCGACCACGCGAACCAGTTGCACCAGACCGACAATGGCGCAAACAGCTTCGAATAGCGGACCCACGCGATCGCGCCATACACCGACGCGCCACCCGACTTGTGAGGAAAGAGACCGGCGATCTCCGCATACGAGAACGACTGGATGAAACCAAGTCCGATCGAGATGATCCATACCGCCCACGACAGCTTGCCGACCGTCGCCGCAATCGACCCGATCGAAAACAGCACGAGCGCGGGCACGCCGCTCGCCACCCAGAATGCACCCGTCCAGCTGATCTTTCGATGTAAGGTACCGTCCGCTGCCTCGGCAACGTAGTCTTCGGAAACCGCACTCATAACTGTCGTCCTTTTTCCGGTGGAATACCGATTGTGGGAATCGATCCGCGTGAAAGCACCCGCTCCGCGCCATGGAAGCGCGAACGCGGGAAGGAAACACTGAACAGCTTGTGGTTGTTAACGGCGTAGATCGTTAAAGGCATGCACCCCGGCGAATGCCCTTCTATGCAACTTCCACCCCGAGCCGCTCGACTTCGGGATGCGTGCCCTTCGAAAGCGTCGTGCCGTCATCGAGCGGCGCGAGCCATTCGATGGCCGTCTGCCGGTAGCGCGTGATGCCTTTGTAATCGGCAAGCTCGGGCGGCAGCGTCGACAGCACGCGATGCAGGCGCTTGCCCCATTTCGGCACGCGCGCCAGTTCGCCGATACCAATCAGGTAGCAGCGCACGCAAAAGAGAATCGCGTTGCTGCGCGGCAGGCGGAACAGCGTCTGCAATTCCACGCGCAAATGCAGCTTGTCGCCCACATTCTGCGGCGTCACGCTCGCGCGGTCGCGGCCCCACTCGTGGTAGTTCTCCGGGGAGGTATCGAGCCGCGGATTGACCGTCATCGTCCAGTTCAGCCGGCGCACGGGCGCACCCAGTTGCAGGCGCAACAGAAACTTCAGCGCGCGTTCGAAGATGCCTGCCTGATGCGCGAGAGGAACCGGGCCGTGCCATTCCATGAAGTTCATGCCGAGGTCGAAGTCGAGCGACCAGTCAGCCTGGGTCGTGACCATCCCGCCGTCCATGAACAGATTGTCGTCGCGGTGATCGATCAGCACGTAGTCGCCCTGCGCCTGGCGCGTGATGTACTCGAACGGAGAGCACGGCAGCGTGCTTGCATCGCCGAACGTGAACGTCTGTTCGAGACCGAGCGGACGGTTGATCCACGTCCACCGGTCGCCGTCGCGCGTCAGCGAGAAATGCTCGGGGTAATCCTCGGCGAGACTTTCCATGATCAGTTCGAGCGTGTCCCATTGCGCCGCGTCCATGTGCTCCAGCACCTGACAGCGCAGCGGATCGCGTTCGAGCGTCAGCGCGCGGTCCCGGCACTCGGCCACGTAGTGCTCGTCAATGTCGAACGTCGACAGGAACACAGGCGAGTTGCCCTCTTTTACATGCGGCTCGATATTGATCGAATACATGTACGCGTCTTCGGGAAACGGAAACGGAAAACGCAGGATCGCCTCGTCGCTGTTTCGAAACGTATAGGTGTCGCGGAAGGTTTCGTCCTTCTTGAAGTCGATAGCCATGAGATCCCCCTTGCGTTAGATGTTCAGCACGAGGCGTTCGCCCCGGGCGCGCGACACACAGGGCAGCATCTGACATCCCGTGGCCCGCTCGGCCTCGCCGAGGCAGAAGTCCCGATGATCCGGCTCGCCTTCGAGCACATCGAGCGCGCAGGTGCCGCACGCGCCGCCACGGCACATGTACGGCGCGTCCACCCCTTCGCGCTCCAGCGCCTCGAGCAGGCTTTCGTCGCTTCGCACCCTGACTTCGCGCCCGCTTTGCGCAAGCACGGCCGTAAAGGGCGCGCCATGCGAGCCGCCGCCGAAGCTCTCCTGATGGAAATGACTCGCGGGCCAGCCCAGCGCGCGCGCCGTGCTCGCCACGCCGCTCATCAGGCCTTCCGGTCCGCAGGTATAGAGATGCGTACCCGCCGGCTGCCGCGCGAGCATCGCGCCAAAGCGCTCGCTCGCGTCGCATAGGTCGGTGTACACGGTGATGCCGCCCGTCGTGCGCGTCGCGATCAACTCGCTGAACGACGCCTCGTCTTCGGGACGGCAGCACAGATGCATCTCGACGCGCGCGCCCGCCTGCGCCAGCTCGGGCAGCATCGACAGGAACGGCGTGAGGCCGATGCCGCCCGCGATCATCACGTGCTTCGCGCCGCGCCGCGCGATCGGGAAGAAGTTCGACGGCATCGAAATTTCAAGCTCGCTGCCTTCGTGCACGTCGCTGTGCATGAACGCGGAACCGCCGCGCGACTGGGGCACGCGGCGCACCATGATCTGATACGCGTCGCGCGCGCCGGCGGGCGTGGTGAGCGAATAGGCGTTGCGCCACACGCGTTCCTTGCCGCGCATCGTCACGACGACATGGCTGCCCGCCGAATACGCCGGAAGCCGGCCTCCACTGGCACATTCGAGCGTAAAGCGCCGCACATCTTGCGTCACCGGCTCGACGCGTGCGACTCGCACGGGGATCGTTCTCGAAGCATTCATGCCGTCGACACCTCCATAAGTCTCAGCTGTGGGCGTGAGTGACAGACACGCTGCGTGTCCTTCACGTCGTTGCATTCATGGAAGAAGCATCGGCCTGCAAAAAACGCTTATCAATGATTCAGTGGGGGTAGTCCCTGCGCAGTAATGGTTGTCGCGCACGACGCTGTCCGTCACGCCATCCGGCGCTTCACGAGGGTCTCGCCGATGTCGGCGCGAGCCGCGCCCGCATTGGCGCTCCCGCCTCTTTTACCGATGCCTTTCGGCAAACGTACAGTCTCGCTTCGCAGCCGGACGTGCTCATTTTCTTCTTGCGCCGGCGCAGCCGGAGTACCCGCGTCTACCCACCGGGAGGTAGTGCCACCGGGCGATTGTGGGGCGAAATTGAACGGCAGAGACTTGCGCTCATCGACGCTGGCCCATCCAGCCCGTCCGATATCGCCGCCTTCGCAACACCAAACGCGTGCAGTCATTGCCCAGTAAAGGGTCCTACTTTCGGGAAAACATCATGACAAGGCAATCCATTCTCAACGCCCGTCATCGCGAGCTAGGTTCGAAGCTCGATGGCGACTCCTGGAACGACATGCCGATTCCCTGGTACTACTCGGGCGATCCGTATGACGACGTGGTCGCCGTGCGCACGGCAGCGGGCCTCTACGACATCAGCGCGCTCAACATCGTGCGCGTGACGGGCCCCGATGCGGCAGCCGTGATCGACAGCATCTGCGCGGTCGACGTGAGCCGCATGAAGCCGGGCACCGCTCGGCTCGCGGCCGAAGTCGACGAGCGCGGCGGCGTCTGCGACGACCTGATGGTGATCTACGACGCTCCGCAGCATTTCAGGCTCTCGCATGGCGGCGGCACCACGCAGTCGCTTCTCGAACGCGCCGCGCACAAGCGCAACGTGGAATGGCGCCAGGACTTCGACGTGCACATGCTGTCGCTGCAAGGTCCGCGTTCGACCGACATCCTGCAGCCGCACATCGGCATCGAACTGAACAAGCTGCCCTACTTCGCGCACGTCGAGACACAACTCTTCGGCCGCAAGATCATCGTGTCGCGCGGCGGCTATTCGGGCGAACAGGGCTTCGAAGTGTCGTGCGCTTCCGCCGACGCCGTCGCGCTGTGGGACGGCATTCTCGATGCGGGCAAGCCGCACGGCGCGGTGCCCGCCTCGTGGATGTCGCTGGAAATCGCGCGGATCGAAGCCGCGCTGCTCTTCTATCCGTTCGACATGCCCGAAGGCGACACCACGCCGTGGGAGCTGAATCTCGACTGGATGGTCGACGTCGACAAGGCGGGCGACTACGTCGGCAAGCAGGCCTTGCTCGCCGCGCGCGGCAAGGAACGCGTGAAGCAGGCGGGCGTGGTCGTCAGGCACGACGCGGCCGTGAGCGCCGGTTCGCCGATCTATATCGGCGACGAGCAGGTCGGCGTCGTGACGAGTTCGATTTTCAGCCGCTATCTGATGCAGTCGCTCGCGATGGTGCACCTGAAGCCGAACCACACGGCCCTCGGCACCAAGGTCGAGATTCGCGACGCGGCCGGCAAGTTCAACGGCGTCGTCAGCAAGACGCCGTTCTACGACCCGATGCGCTTGCGCACCCGCGTCGCCGCCTGACACGCAGTCCCCACGATACGGCGGCACGCGCAACGCCGCAGCGCGCGTGCCGTCACCACGAGAAAGACAGAGGCAGAGCGAAGTACAAGAACTGTCCAGGGTTCGACGGTCCACGGCCGTAGCCCGCCTTTGTCTCGGTAGTCCATGTTAAAGGAGACATTTTCCATGCCCCGCGATCCCCGTCATGACGTGCTGTTCCAGCCGATCCAGATTGGCCCCAAGACCCTGCGCAACCGCTTCTATCAGGTTCCGCACTGCATCGGCGCAGGCAGCAACCTGCCGGGCTTTCAGGCCGCCCACCGCTCGATGAAAGCCGAAGGCGGCTGGGGCGCGATGAACACCGAGTACTGCTCGATCCACCCCGAGTCGGACGACACACACCGTCTTTCAGCGCGCATCTGGGACGAAGGCGACGTGCGCAATCTGCGCGCGATGACGGAAGAGGTTCATAAATACGGCGCGCTGGCAGGCATCGAAATGTGGTACGGCGGCGCACACGCGCCGTGCATGGAGAGCCGCGCGACGCCTCGCGGCCCGAGCCAGTACGCGTCCGAGTTCGAGACCCTGACCTACTGCAAGGAGATGGATCTCGACGACATTCGCGACGTGCAGCAGTTCTATGTCGATGCCGCGCTGCGCGCCCGCGACGCCGGCTTCGATATCGTCTACGTGTACGGCGCGCACTCGTATCTGCCGCTGCAGTTCCTTTCGCCGTACTACAACAAGCGCACCGACGGCTATGGCGGCTCGCTCGAAAACCGCGCGCGCTTCTGGCTCGAAACGCTGGAGAAAGTGCGTCGCGCCGTCGGCAGCGACTGCGCAATCGCGACGCGCTTCGCCGTCGATTCGCTGTACGGCAGCGGCGGCATCGAAGTCGAGAAGGACGGCATGAAGTTCGTCGAAATGGCCGATTCGCTCGTCGACCTGTGGGACGTCGACGTCGGCGATATCGCCGAATGGGGTGAAGACGCGGGCCCGTCGCGCTTCTATCTGCAAGGGCATCAGGTGCCGTGGACGCGCTTCATCAAGGAAGTGTCGAAGAAGCCCGTGCTCGGCGTCGGCCGTTTCACCGATCCCGAGAAGATGACGGAGATCGTCACGAAGGGCATCGCCGACATCATCGGCGCAGCGCGTCCGTCGATTGCCGATCCGTTCCTGCCGAAGAAGATCGACGAAGGCCGCGTCGACGATATTCGCGTCTGCATCGGCTGCAACGTGTGCATCTCGCGCTGGGAAATCGGCGGCCCGCCGATGATCTGCACGCAGAACGCAACGGCCGGCGAAGAGTATCGCCGCGGCTGGCACCCGGAAAAGTTCGCCGAATGCAGCTCGAACGATTCGGTGCTCGTGGTCGGCGCGGGTCCGTCAGGCTCGGAGTGCGCGCGCGTGCTGATGCAACGCGGCTACACGGTGCACCTCGTCGATCAGGCGGAGAAGATCGGCGGCCATCTGAATAGCGTGGTCACCTTGCCGGGCCTCGGCGAATGGGGCTATCACCGCGACTATCGCGAAACGCAGATCACGAAGCTGCTGAAGAAGAACCGTCATAGCCAGCTTGCACTCGGTCAGAAGCCGCTCACGGCCGACGATGTGCTCGACTACGGCGCCGAGAAGGTCGTGATCGCCACGGGTTCGCACTGGGTCGGCGACGGCACCAACTGCCTGACGCACGATCCGATTCCGGGCGCGGATGCCTCGCAGCCGGACCAGTTGACGCCGGAACAGGTGCTGTCGGGCAAGAAGGCGATCGGCAAGCGCGTCGTGATCCTGAATGCCGACACGTACTTCATGGCGCCGAGCCTCGCGGAAAAGCTCGCGGCGGCCGGTCACGAAGTGACCATCGTGAGCGGCGTGCATCTCGCGAACTACATGCACTTCACGCTCGAGTATCCGAACATGATGCGCCGCCTGCACGAACTGGGCGTGAATGAACTCGGCGATCACTTCGCAAGCCGCATCGAGCCGGGCCGCATCCAGATCTACAACATCTGGGGCGATGGTTCGCGCCGCACGTACAAGGGCGCCGGCCAGTTGCCGCGCGACGAGAACAAGACGCACCGCTGGCTCGAATTCGATTCGCTCGTGCTCGTGACGGCTCGCCGCTCGAACGATGGCCTGTATCGCGAACTGAAACAGCGTGAGAGCGAATGGGACGGCAAGGGTATCAAGGCCGTGTATCTGATCGGCGATGCCGAAGCGCCGCGTCTGATCGCCGATGCGACCTTCACGGGCCATCGCCTCGCACGCGAGATCGAAGAGAAGAACGCCCAGTTCCCGCTGCCGTACAAGCGCGAAGTGGCCGTGTGGGGCACGCCGCATCAACCCGGCGGCACCTTCGAGATCGTCTACAAGAAGTAACGCAGCGGTAAGCAACGGAAGCCGGCAAGGCCGCCGGCTTCCTCCGCCCTTCCCCGCAGTCAGGACGCCACGCGCATCGCGCCGTCCGGATCGCCGCACCCGGCGATTCGTGCAGCCGATGCCGGGGCGGGTGCCCCTTTTACTCTTTCAACGGACGAGCCCATGTCGAGCGCAGCGAACTTCGACCCCGTCAACGTCACCCGGATCCTCTTCGAGGGCTTCCCCACGTTCGCGATCGTACTGTTCTATCTGGCAGGCGTCGGCGCGATGGCCGCATTCGCGTGGGGCGTCTATGTGCAGGTGCGCAAGTACCGGCGCGGCAAACCCGTAGCCGGCCCGATCGATCTGCGCGAACGCGTCGGCGCCATGGTGCGCGTGGTGCTGAGCCATCGCACGATCGCGCGACGCGACCCGGCAGCGGGCCGCGCGCATCGCTTCATTTTCTACGGCTTCGCGGTGCTGTTCCTCGGCACGGCGACCGTCACCGTCGACTACGACATCACCGCGCGCTTTCTCGGCTTCCATTTCTGGAACGGCAACTTCTATCTGTTCTTCAAGCTGGCGATGAATCTCGCCGGCCTGTCGCTGGTGGGCGGGTTGATCTACATGATGGCGCGGCGCGGCTGGATCAAACCGCCGAAGCTCGATTACACGCGCCCCGATCGCAAGCCCGGCGACCCCGACTACGACCGCAGCGGATATCGTCGCGAAGACTGGGCCTTCCTGTGGTCGCTCGTGCTGATCGGCATCACCGGCTTCGTGCTGAGCGGCTTGCGCCTCGTGTGGCTGCAGGATCGCGCCGTGGTGTGGGACACGCGCTGGTGGTCGCCCGTTGCGGCGCTGCTCGCCGAGATCATGCGCGGCGCGGGGCTCAGCGCGTCGGCCGCATACGTAATGCGCACGGGTCTGTGGTGGTTTCACGGCGCGCTCGCGCTGACGTTCATTGCGCTCATCCCGTACACCAAGGTCAAGCACATCTTCACGGCAAGCGGCTCGCTGCTGATGCGCGACCCGCTCGCCGCGCAGCGCCTGCCGAAAGTGGAGGCCGACGCGCCGCGCGCAGGCTACAAGACGATCACCGACTTCACGTGGAAGCATCTGCTCAATCTCGACGCCTGCACCAAGTGCGGCCGCTGTCATGAGGCTTGCCCCGCGCGCGCCGTCGGTGCGCCGCTCTCGCCGCGCGACGTGATCCTGTCGCTGCGCGAATTCGCCAACGACGCGCTGGAGAAAAACACGCTGCCCGAAGAGGTCAAGCTCGACGTGCACGGCAAGGACATCGGCCAGGTCTTCATGGAAACGGTCTGGTCGTGCCGGACCTGCATGGCGTGCGTGGAGATCTGCCCGGTCGCCGTCGAACACGTGCCCATCATCGTGCAGTTGCGCCGCAATCTCGTCGAAGACGGCAACATGGAACCGCAGGTGCAGAAGACCTTGCAGGCCATCCACAAGAACGGCAACTCGTTCAACGAATCGAAACGCAAACGCGCCGCGTGGACCAAGTCGCTGCCCTTCCCGATCAAGGATGCGCGCAAGGAGCCCGTCGATCTGCTGTGGTTCGTCGGCGACTACGCGTCGTTCGATCCGCGCAACCAGCGTGTCACGCAGGGTTTCGCCACGTTGCTGCACGATACGGAGGTGGATTTCGGCCTGCTGTTCGAAGGCGAAGCGAACGCGGGCAACGATGTGCGGCGCGTCGGCGAAGAAGGCCTGTATGAAGTGCTCGCGACGCAGAACATCGCGACACTCGGCACCTCACAGTTCCGTCGCATCGTCACCACAGACCCTCATTCGTACAACACGATCCGCAACGAGTACCCGGACTTCGGCGGCCACTTCGAGATCGAGCACTACACGAGCCTCGTCGCGCGCATGCTCGCCGAGGGCCGGCTGCGTCCGAAGCGCAAGCTCGGCTATCGCGTGACCTTCCATGATCCGTGTCACCTCGGCCGCTTCAACAAGGGCTACGACGCGCCGCGCCAGATCATCGAAGCGCTCGGCTGCGATCTCGTCGAAATGAAACGCTCGCGCGACAACTCGTTCTGCTGTGGCGCAGGCGGCGGCCGTATCTGGATGAACGATCCCGTCGGTCAGGAAAAGCCCTCTCAAAACCGCATGAAGGAAGCGGCCAGCATCGAAGGTCTGGAGGTGTTCGTCGTGTGCTGCCCGAAAGACCTGACGATGTTCGAAGACGCGCTGAAGACGAGCGGCTACGAAGGACGTTTCGTCGTGCGCGAGCTGATCGAGCTGATTGCCGAGAGCCTCGTCGACGTCAACGACGACGCGCCGCCCGCGGACGATGTCCGCATCACGGCCGACGCCTGAGCAACACGACCTCCAGCGACCCATCGCCGCCATGACGCCCACCGCCCGTCACGCCGACAGCCAACCGTGCGCCGCGCATGACGCACGCGCGGGCGCGCGGCTGCGTCGCCACTGGCGGGAACTCATGCGGCTCGCGCTCGACGCGCCGGATGCGCTCGCTTGCGCGATGCTCTATCCGCACGCGGGCGGTGCCGAGCGCAAGCGGCTGGAAGCGCGCATGTTCGGCGCACGCAGCGAACGGCTCGCGCTCGCGGCCTGCCCGTATGCGCCGCCTGCCGTGCTTGCAAGGCTTTGCATACTCGCCACCGCCGACGCTGACGGCACGCTGGCGACGCGCCTCGCCCGCAACGCCGCCACGCCCGCCGACGGATTGGAAAGGCTTGCCGCGTCGCTCGAAGCCACGACGGCTGAGCAAGGCACCCAACGCCTCGCGCAACTGATCGCGCGACATCCGCTTGCACCGCCCGCGCTGCTGGAGAAAATCGCGGCGCACGCCGACAGCATCGAAACCTTGCGCTCGCTATGCGAAAACGTCGGCATACAGCCCGATCTGCTGGCGCACCTCGCCGGCCGCGGTATCGCGCCGTTGCAGCGGCTGCTCGCCATTCACTTCGCAACGGATGCACGCACGCTGCATCAGCTATGGCAAAGCACGCGTGAAAGCGCCGTGCGCGCTCAGGTGCTGCGTCATCGCGCGTGCCCGAACGAACTGTTGCGCACGGTCCCGGCATCGAGCGCGGAACGGCGCAGCCTCGCATCGAACGTGCGCACGGCCGCCGAGATCCTGACCGCACTGGCACGCGATGACGACCCGACCGTCCGCCGCGCCGCCGCCACCAATCCGGCGACACCCGCAGGCGCGCTGATCTTGCTGTGCTTCGACGCGGACACGCTCGTCAGACGCGCGGTCGCCGTGCGCGACGATCTGCCTCTCAAGGTCGTCGAGTGGCTCGCCAGCGACGGCGACGTGTGGGTGCGCAGCAGTCTCGCGCGCAACCGGGCCTGCCCACGCAGCTGGCTCGATCGTCTTGCACGTGACCGCGAGCCCGACGTGCGCCGCTCGGTCACGCGCCATACGGGTTGCCCGATGACACTGCTCGCGCTGCTCGCGAACGACGAGGTCGCGTGGGTCCGCGCGGGCGTCGCATTGCGCGACGAACTGCCCGGCAGCGTGCTGCATCGTCTGTTGCAGGACGACGATATCGACGTGCTGGCGGGCGTCGCGCGCCATCGCGGCACGCCGCAGGCAACGCTCGCGCGCCTTGCCCAGCATGCGTCGCCCGATGTGCGGCGTGCCGTCATCCTCAACCGCCATGCGCAGCGGCGCGTGTTGCTGCCGCTGCGCGACGAGTCGTATCCGCTGCACCGCGTGCTCGTGTTCATGCATCAGAGCCTGACCGATGCGGACCGCTGGCGCATGCGCTTCGAACCGGACATGGAGGCACGTGCCCGCATGTACGGCCATCTCGCCGGCACACTCGCCGCCGCGCGCGAACGGGAGTGCCAGCAACGGCGCGCCGCTGACGAAGCGGGACCGCCTGAGCCAGACACACATCAATTGACCACATCAGTGGAGGAGGCAGGATGAAGATACTCGTAACCATCAAGCAGGTCACGTCGCTCGACGAGGATTTCGAGCTGCGCGACGACGACCGCGACGTCGAAGCGGACTTTCATGTCTTCGACCTCAACGAATGGGATCACTACGCGCTTGAAGAAGCGCTGCGGCTCAAGGAAGGCGCCGACGGCGACGGCATCGAAGTCGTCGTCGTCACCGTCGGCCCGGAGCGCGCCGACGAAGAGCTGCGCAAGTGCCTCGCCAAAGGCGCCGACCGCGCGATCCGCATCTGGAACGACGAACTGGAAGACGCCGACCCGATCGGCATCGCGCGCGCGCTCGCCGCGCTGGCGCGCCGCGAAGCGCCCGACATGATCTTCGCCGGCGTGCAGGCGTCCGACCATGCGTACGGCGCAACAGGGATGGCGCTCGCGGGTCTGCTCGACTGGCCGCACGCGGCTGTCGTCGCCGGTCTGGAATACGCGCCCGGCGCGGGCACGGCCAGCGCGCGCCGCGAGCTGGAAGGGGGCGCCTACGCGAATGTCACCGTGCAATGCCCCGCCGTGCTCACGCTGCAACTGGGCATCAACACGCCGCGTTACGCGTCGCTGCGCGGCATCAAGCAGGCCGCGTCGCGGCCGATCGAAGCCGTGACGCCGGACGCACTCGGTCTGCCCGCGGAGCAGACGGGCGCACGAGGATCGCTGTCGCGCATCCGGCGCGTCTATGTGCCCGAACTCGGACGTGCGCAGATGATCGACGGCACGCCCGCCGAACAGGCCGCCCGCCTCGCGGGCATCATCAAGGAACTTCGGGGAGAAGCGTAATGAGCGGGATTCTGGTTATTGCTGAACATCGTCAGGGGCAACTGCGCCCCGTGAGCACCGAACTGATCGGCGCCGCGCGTGAAGCGGGCGGCGAACGCGTGACGGTCGCCGTGCTGGGCGCAACGCCCGCAGCATTCGTCGACGCGCTCAAGCTGGCAGGCGTCGACGAGATCGTCACTGTGCAGACGGCGAGCGATGCGTTCGACCCCGACACGTACCAGGCCGTTGCACAGGCGCTGATCGAAGCGCGCCAGCCCTCGCTCGTGCTGCTGCCGCATACGATCGACACGCTGGGTTACGCCGCGCCTCTCGCGGTCAAGGGGAACTACGGCTTCACCACTGACACATTCGGGCTCGCACGCGACGGCGACGGCTGGATCGCCACGCGCGCGGGCTACGGGCAGAAGGTCAACATGGAGATCGAGTTTCCCGGGCACGCCACCGTCGTCGTCACCGTGCGGCCCGGCGCGTTCAAGGCGCCCGACGCCGCCGGAACGCCCGAGGTCAGCACATTCGACGCCCCCGCCGTCACGCCGCGCAGCACTCATGTGTCGTTCGAAGAACCCGCTGCGAGCGGCGACGTGGATATCGTCGGTGCGGACTTCATCATGTCGATTGGCCGTGGCATCGGCGAGGAAACGAACGTTGAACAGTTCCGCGAACTCGCCGGCTCGCTCGGCGCGACGCTCGGCTGCTCGCGTCCCATCGCGGACTCGGGCTGGCTGCCGAAAGCGCATCAGGTCGGCCAGTCCGGCAAGACAGCAGCCGCCTGCAAACTGTATATCGCCATGGGCATCTCGGGCTCGGTGCAGCACATGGCGGGCATGAAGCACGTCGAGAACATCATCGCCGTCAATACCGATCCCGAAGCGTCGATCTTCTCGATCGCGAAGTACGGCATCGTCGGCGACATCTTCGACATTGCGGAAGAACTGCGCGGCCACTTCTAAACCGGCATCATGGAAAACCCGGAACGCGCGTGCATTCCGGGTGCAAACTATTTTTTCAATTGTGGTTAATTGCTAAACTCATCGACGCAACACTTCGGCAACAGAAACAATAAGCCACCGCTCACAGCTTCACGACATCGCCCTGCGCCGCAAGACGCAGTCAAGCCAGCCGGACCGACGAAGCGCATTGGTCTGGTCAATGAGTCCAGGAAGAGCAGATGGTCCCTCACACAGTACTTCTGATCGACGATCACGCGTTGTTTCGCAAGGGCGTCGCACAACTGATCCAGATGAACCCGGCGTTCGAGGTCACGGGCGAAGCGACCTCGGGTCAGGATGGCATCGAAATGGCCGTGCGGCTCAAGCCGGATGTCGTTTTGATCGACCTGAACATGCCGCGCATGAACGGCATCGAAACGCTCGAAGGCATGCGCCAGGCCGGTGTCGACGCGCGCTTCATCATGCTGACGGTGTCGGACAACGAGCGCGACGTGGTCGCCGCGTTGCGCGCGGGCGCACACGGGTATCTGCTGAAGGACATGGACCCCGAGGACTTGTGCGTGTCGCTGCAGAAAGCGCTGAAAGGCACGGCCGTGCTGAGCGAATCCGTCACGGGCAGTCTCGTTCATGCGCTCTCGGGCGGCCAGCGCATTCCCGCTGCGCAGAACGATCTGACGGCCCGCGAAGTCGAGGTGTTCGATTACCTCGTGGCGGGCCTGTGCAACAAGGCGATCGCACGCAAGCTCGACATCAGCGTGGGCACGGTCAAGGTGCACGTCAAGCACGTGCTGCGCAAGCTCGATCTGCACTCGCGTCTCGAAGCCGTGCTGTGGCAGCAGGAACACGGCTCGCGCTCGCATCACTGATATCGCGGCGCGTATGCGCCGCTTCCGATCCCCATCATCGACGCCGCGTCCTGCTCGCGGCGGCGTTCTGCTGTGCGTGCCTCGCGCATCGCGTATCGCGTATCGCGCTGCTCTGGTTAACCTCTACTCCCCGGGAGGTAGCCCATCATGGCCGATTGTCACGTGAATTCCGATTGCCAATAATGGGCTTCAATGTGGCGCACTGTCCGCATGCAAGTGCGCAGCGAATTCTCGGAGATGTTCACCATGTCGTCATGCCAGCCGCTCGCGGGACAAGCCAGCCAGGTCGAAGCCATCATGCGCACGCGCCCTGGCGGATTCGCACCGAGCGCGCCCGTGGTCCGCTCGTGGACGCGCTGCATCGAAAACTACGGACTCGATCCCGACGTGTGCCTGCCGCCGCCCGTGATGACGAGCGCCGAACTCGCGTTGCGCCGCGAACAGAATGCCAGTCTGGTCGATTGCGCGAAGCTCGAGATGGCCACGCTCTATCAGCAGCTTGGCGACTCCGAGCTTGCCGTCGTCCTCACGGATAGCGACGGCGTGATCCTGCATCTCGCGTCTTCGCCGGAGTTCGCAGGCGAGGTCGAAGACTGGGGATTGTGCGCGGGCGCCATATGGAACGAACGCGAAGCGGGCACGAACGGCATGGGCACCTGCCTCGCGGAAGGCGAAGCGATCGCCGTGCGCCAGCACGAACATTTCTACCAGCGCTATACCTCGCTCACCTGCGCGGCCGTGCCCGTATTCGACGAAGGCGGATCGATCGCGGGCGTGCTCGACGTCACCAGCCGCTCGCCGCTGTTGCAGCAGCATTCGCTCGTGCTGGTAGGCATGTCGCGGCAGATGATCGAAAACCGTCTGCTCGATGCCCGTCATACGCACGCGTTTCGTATCCAGTTTCACAGCAGGCCCGAGTTCGTCGGCACCTTGCATGCGGGCAAGCTCACGGTCGACGATGACGGCACGATCCTCGGCGCGAACCGCAGCGCGCTCGCGCAACTGGGTTTCGTGACGCTTGACGAGATCGCCGGCAAGCCGGTCACTGAAATCTTCAATGCGTCGCTGGGCGAGATCGTCGCGCGCAGCACGCGCAGCTCGTTCTATCCCGTAGCGATCTATCGCACGCACGCATCGAGCCGCTTCTTCGTCGTCGCCCAGGAGCCGCGCGATCGTGCCGCACGCGAAACCATCGCGCCCGCACGCGCGGAAGCATCGAACGATGACGCGTCGTCGGCGCTCGCTCGCCGTCCGGCTCGCGCAACGCGCAGCACGAGCCCATTGCGCCAGGGCACAGCGCGCGTCGAATTCGGCGATGCGCAGATCGCGAGTCAGTTCGATCTCGGCGCGCGCGTGATCGATCGCGGCATCGCCGTGCTCGTTCACGGCGAAACGGGCAGCGGCAAGGAAGTGTTCGCCAATGCACTGCATGCCGCGAGTGAACGCAGCAACGGCCCGTTCGTCGCGGTCAACTGTGCTTCGCTGCCGGAACATCTGATCGAAAGCGAACTGTTCGGCTATCGCGCCGGTGCTTTTACGGGCGCGCAGCGCGAAGGACGGCGCGGCAAGATTCTGCAGGCCGACGGCGGCACGCTGTTCCTCGATGAAATCGGCGACATGCCGCTCGCGTTGCAAGCGCGGCTGTTGCGCGTGCTGGAAGAACGCGAAGTCACGCCGCTCGGTTCGGAAGCGGTCGTCAAGGTCGACTTTCAGCTCGTGAGCGCGAGCCATCGCGACCTGAACGAACTCGTCGAAAGCGGGCAGTTCCGTGAAGATCTCTACTACCGGCTCAATGGCGTGATGCTGGAGCTTCCGCCGCTGCGCGCGCGCAAGGACAAGCTCGCGCTGATCCGCCACTTGCTGGAGAAGGAGCGCGCGCCGGCGCCACGGCTTTCAGCGGATGTGCGGCAGATTCTGCTCGACAGCGACTGGCCGGGCAATATCCGCCAGTTGCGCAACGTGCTGCGTACGGCAACGGCGCTCTGCGACGGCGATGAACTCACCACGGCACATCTGCCCGCGTGGCTCGTGCAGCGTGAGAAGAACCTGAATCGGCCGCAAGCCGTCAGTGCGCCCACGGCCCTCTCCGACACCGACGACTCCGCCGATACGGAAGAGGCATCGAACGCACCGCTCAATGCGATTCTGCAGGCCGAACGCGAAGCACTGCTCGCGTTGCTCGACAAGCACCGCTGGAATGTGAGCCAGGTTGCGCTCGCGCTCGGCATCACGCGCAATACGCTCTACCGGAAGATGAGGCGCGTGCACATCAAGACGTGAAGACGTGACGCGCCTCGCGGCGCATGCCGGTTCAGTTCGGCAGGTTGGAGCGCATCTGCATGTCCATCCCAGCGGCAGCATGATCGCCGCGCGCCGGACGATGCCATTTACGCGGACCGCCGATCAGTTCCGTCAATTCGCCGATGCTGTCGATCACGCGCATGCACGGCAGTTCGCTCACGGGATGATCGCTGCTGTATCCATAGCTGACGCACACCATCGGCATGCCCGCCGCCTGCGCCGCGAGCGCGTCCGTCACCGAATCGCCGACGAACAGCGTATGCGCCGGATCGACGCCGAGTGCTTCGCATGCGTGCAGCAGCGGCTCGGGGTCCGGCTTGCGCGGCAGCCGCGCGTTGCCGTCGACGACCATGTCGAACCATGCCTGCAATCCGAAGCGCCACATCAGCGGATCGACGAAACGCGTCTCCTTGTTGGTGACGAGGCCGAGCTTGAGCCCCATGCCGCGCAGGCTGTCGAGCGTCGCTTCAGCGCCGGGATAAGGCTGCGTCAACTGCTCGTCGTCGCGGCAGATCTGGTGGTAGCAGGACTCGTAACGGCGCAGCACGAGATCGAGCGTCGCGGGTCGCGACTCGACGCCCAGCAGCGTCAGCGCGCGATCGACGAGAATCTCGGACCCGCCACCGATCAACGTTTGCGCGACGCCTGGCGCGAGCAGCGGAAGGCCGTTTTCGGCCAGCGCGCGGTTGAGCGCATTGCCGATATCCGGCGACGTGTGCAACAGCGTGCCGTCGAGATCGAACAGCACGGCATCGATCGGCAGATTGCGCGGCATGACTTGCATGTCTGTGTCTCCTGTTGACGGTTAGGACGTTCGTTCGTGCAGAACGATCAGGCCGCGCGTCTCTGGCGGTCGATCATCTGCAGGATCATGGGTGTGAAGATCAGCTGCATCGCGAGCCCCATCTTGCCGCCCGGTACGACGATCACATTGGGCCGGCTCATGAACGAGTCGTGCAGCATCGTGAGCAGATAGGGAAAGTCGATCCCCTTCGGGTTCGTGAAGCGGATCACGACAAAACTTTCGTCGGCGCTCGGAATGTCTCGGGCGGTGAACGGATTCGACGTGTCGACAGTCGGCACGCGCTGGAAGTTGACATGCGTGCGGCTGAATTGCGGACAGATGTGATGCGCGTAGTCCGGCATGCGGCGCAGGATCGTGTCCATCACGGCTTCCTGCGAGTAGCCGCGCAGCGTCTTGTCGCGATGCAGCTTCTGGATCCATTCGAGATTGATGATGGGCACGACGCCCACCAGCAGATCCGCGTGCTGCGCCACGTCGATCCCGCGACCGACGAACCCTCCGTGCAGCCCTTCGTAGAAGAGCAGATCGGTGGGCGGCTCCAGGTCCATCCACGGCGAGAACATGCCGGGTTCCAGACCGTACTGCGCGGCCTCGGCTTCATCGTGCAGATACTTGCGCACACGCCCTCGCCCCGTCGCCGCATATTCGGCGAACAGCGCGGCGAGTTCTTCGAGCAGATTCGCCTCGGGTCCGAAGTGACTGAACTGACGTTGTGTTTCCTCCGCCTCTTTCATCGCGGCGCGCATCGCCAGGCGGTCGTAGCGATGAAACGCGTCGCCTTCGACGATCTGCGCATTGAGCTTTTCGCGCCGGAAGATGTGCTGAAAACTGTTCATGACGGTGGTGGTGCCGGCGCCGCTCGAGCCCGTCACCGCGACAATCGGATGTTCGATCGACATGCTCTCGCTCCCCGTCTACACGCGTGCTTCCGGACGAAACAGCGAGCGCTCGTTGAAGAGCGGCGACGTGAACGGCGTGTCTTCGCCCCGCTCGTGTTCGCGGTGATAACGCTCGATGCGCTCCACCTCGCACCGTGTGCCGAAGAACATCGGCGTACGTGCGTGCGTATCGTTGTCGGCGGTGACATCGAGAAGCCGCGCGCGTCCCGTGCTGGCTAGGCCGCCCGCCTGCTCGACGAGCCACGCGAGCGCCTGCGCCTGATACAGCAGCGGCTGACGCGCGGCGCGCGGCGCACAGCGGCTCTCGCGCGGCAACAGACACAAGCCGCCCCGCATCAGGGTACGGTGTGTATCGGCGACCAGCGATGCAATCCAGCGCGTTTCGAAGTCGCGCTGGCGCACGCCCGCGCTGCCGTCGCGGCACTCGTTGACGTAACGCTGCACAGGCGGTTCCCAGAAGCGCTCGTTGCCGCCGTTAACGGCCAGTTCGGCGCCCTGCTCGGGAATGCGCATCTCGCGATGCGTCAGCACGAATTCACCGCGTTCGCGGCAAAGCGTGAAGCCGTGCGTGCCGCGCCCGACTGTGATCACGAGTATCGTCGCCGGACCGTAGAGCGCGTAACCGGCCGCAAGCTGTCTGGAGCCCGCGATCACGCAGCCGCCATCGGCGCTTGCCGCACCCGCGTGGCGGATCGAGAACACCGTGCCGAGCGCGACGTTCGATTCGGCATTCGCCGCGCCGTCGAGCGAGTCGGCAAACAGCACATAGCGGCCCGCCGATGTCGGGCGCGCGGACGCCATGCCGGGCAGGACCAGCCCTGCGATTCCGGCGCTGCGTTCGCACATCGCGATCAACCTATCCTGGACGGCCACGCTCAAGGCCGTATCGCCCGGCGTTGCGTGCCGCGATCCGCCAATCGCGCCTTGTGCGATGCGCGCGGCAATACGCTTCACCGTACCTGCGATTTCGTCGATCACCTCACGGAGCCCTTCGGCGTCGGCGGCATGCACGACGCCGGGCGCCTGCGCACGGCGCGGCGCCAGATGGTCGGCGAGAAAGTCCGGCAGCGCCGGTTGAGCGCCATCCATGTCGACGCAGCGGCCGCTCGCGATGCCGGCGGACTGCGCCTGCTCGCCTGGTTCAATTCGTGCATTCATCGTGACCTCGATCGTCCGTTGCTTGCGTTGACCGCTGGCAAACACAGTAAGCCAGCGGGCCCGAGAGAAAAATTCAGAGATTCTTATTTGCGCTTTAAGCGATGCTTATCTGCCGCTGCGTGGAGTGACCATCATGCTCAACCTGCTTCGCACCCTCACGCTGCGCCAGTTGCAGATCTTCGCGGCTGCCGCGCAATACGAGAGCTTCGCGCGCGCCGCGGAGGTGCTGCATCTGACGCAGCCAGCCGTATCGATGCAGATCAAGCAACTCGAAGAAGCGATCGGACTCGCGCTGTTCGAGCGCATCGGTCGTCGAATCGCGCTCACCGAGGCAGGCACGACGCTGTCGCATCACGCGAAGCGCATTCTTGGCGACATCAAGGATGCCGACGATGCGATGCGCGCCCTCTCTTCGGCGGATGGCGGCACCGTGTCGATCGGTCTCGTCAGCACCGCCCGCTACTTCGTGCCGCGACAGATTTCGCGCTATGCGGAGCGGCATCCGAAAGTCGATATCCACTTTTCGATCGCCAAACGCGACACGTTGCTGCGCCAGTTGCAGGACAACGCGATCGACCTCGCCGTGATGGGCCGTCCTTCCGTCGAACTCGACGCGCACTGCGAACCGCTCGCGTACAACCCGCACGTGATTGCCGCAAGTACGACGCATCCATTCGTCGATGCAGCGCGTTTCGACTTGCACGAACTGCGCCATGACACTTTTCTGATGCGCGAGCCGGGTTCCGACACGGCGGCCGTCGCGAATGAAATGTTCCAGCAGCATCTGTTCACGCCGGCCCGCACGCTCGCGCTCGACAGCCACGAGACGGTCAAGCAGGCGGTGGTGGCGGGCATGGGCGTGAGCCTGCTGCCGCTGCACACGCTGCGGCTCGAACTGCTCGCGCGCGAGATAGCGATCCTGCACGTGAACGGCACGCCCATCGATCGCGTGTGGCACGTGGTGCATATGAACGCAAAGCAACTGTCGCCTGCCTGCGCAGCGTTCCGGCGCTTTCTGATCGAGAAGACGGGTTCGTGGCTCGAAGGCCAGTTCGCGGACCTCACGCCGCCTGCTCAGGTCGCGAGTCCGTTCGTGCAGACATGAAGCAAAATGTCACCGATTTTGCACAAGGTCCGCTTGCACACCGTTCTTCCCGACGGACGTCCCGTTGAAAACATCCGCCGCGCGCACACGCAATTTCAAAGGCGTTCACGCGTGTGAACGGCACGCATGGCATAGCGCTTGCGTTTGATGCCCCGACAACGATCACCCGTCCAGGGATTGGGGAACGCGCCTATGAGCCTGCATGGCACCGCTGAATCGACGAAGCACACCAGCATCGTCACCGTAAACGCACCCGGACGTCTGCATCTGGGATTCCTCGATCCGGGCGCGTCGCTCGGACGACGCTTCGGCAGTCTCGGGCTCGTGATCGACGGCATCAGCACGACGCTCGACGCGCGCCTTTCGTCGGATGACGAGGACCACTACAGCGCCGTGCCGTCGGCCCAAGATGAATTGCCGCGCGTGAAGGCGCATATCGACACGCTGCGCAATCTGACGGGACACGACACGCCCGTCGATATCCGGCTGCGTCGCACATTGCCGGCCCATGCCGGGCTCGGCTCCGGCACGCAACTCGCGCTGACTGTCGGTCATGCGTTCGCGCGTCTGCACGGCCTCGATCTCAGCGCGGCTCAACTCGCTCCGGCGCTTGCGCGCGGTGCGCGTTCAGGTGTCGGCATCGCCGGGTTCGAGCGCGGCGGACTGATCGTCGATGGCGGTCCGCGCGGGCCCGGCGTGTTGCCGCCCGTGCTGTCGCGCTTTGACTTCCCGTCCACATGGCGCGTGATGCTCGTGTTCGACGATGCGCGCACAGGGCTCTCCGGTCCGGCGGAACGCCAGGCGCTCGCCGCGCTGCCGCCGTTCCCGCAGGCACTCGCCGCGCATGCGTGCCATCTGACCTTGATGCAGATACTCCCCGCCGTCGCGGAACACGAGTTCGCGCCCTTCGCGCAAGGCGTGAGCGCGCTGCAGGACGGCATCGGCCGCTACTTCGCGAAGTCGCAAGGCGGCATCTATACGAGCCCCGACGTCGGACGCGTGCTCGACTGGATCGGCGCGCGCTATTGCGCGGGCATCGGCCAGAGTTCGTGGGGGCCGACCGGGTTCGCGATCATGGAGTCGCAGGAAGAAGCGGAACACGCGCTGCGTTCGGCGCGCGACGCGCAAGAGATCGGGCCCGGACTGCGAGTCGAGATCGTCAGAGGACTCAACGCGGGCGCTACCGTCACCTGGGCATCGGCCCAGGATTGATCACCCTGTTTACCGAGGAAACATGGAACGCCAACACATTCTCCATATGTTCACACCGGGACGGCAGATGAGCCCGTTCGACGTGAACATGGCCGTCGATGCGGGCTATCAGGTCGTCGTGCCCTACACCGATGTCGACGCCAAACTGATCGGGCCGCTGACACAGGATGCGATTTTTTCGCGCGGCCCCAAAGGCGTCGCGCACACAGGCATCTTCATCGGCGGACGCGACGTGATGCTCGCCACCGACATGCTGCGCCTCTCGCGCGAAGCGATGGTGCCGCCGTTCGAAGTGTCCGTATTCGCCGATCCGAGCGGCTCGTTCACGACGGCGGCCGCGCTCGTCGCGAGCGTCGAATGGCAACTGCGCCACGCATTCGACACGAGTCTCGATGGCAAGCGCGTGCTCGTGTTCGGCGGAACGGGGCCGGTTGGACTGATCGCGGGCGTGCTGGCGGCGCAGACCGGCGCGCGCGTGTCGCTGGCGAGCAGCCGCGGACTCGACGCCGCGCGACAGGCGTGCGAGCGCGCCACCGCGCGCTTCGGTGCCGCGCTCGAAGGCGCCGATGCAAGCAGCGCCGATGCGCTGGCGGAAACCTTGAAGTCCGTCGACGTCGTGTTCGCGACGGCGGCTGCCGGCGTCGAAGTGATGAGCGCGCAGCAGGTGAACGATGCGTCGCGCCTGCTCGTCGCCGCCGATGTGAACGCGGTGCCGCCTGCGGGCATCGCGGGCGTCGGCGTGATGGACAACGGCAAGCGCGTCGGTCAGCACGGCGCGCTCGGCATCGGCGCGCTCGCGATCGGCAACGTCAAATACGAAGTGCAGCAGCGGCTCTTCATGCAGATGCTCGCGGCGAAGCAAAAGGTCTATCTCGGCTTCGAAGACGCGATGGAGATGGCCCGCCGCGTGGTGGCCGAGCGTTCCTCGCTCGCCGCAGCCTGAGGCCGCCGTGTCGCCGCCCGTCGTCGTTGTCGCCGCGTTGTCCGCCCGCATGCTGGCCGAGTCGGCGCGGCGTGCCGGCTGGCGCGTGATCGTGCTCGATCTGTTCGGCGACACCGACACGCGGCGAACGTCGGGCATGTGGTATTCGATCGGCGAATCCGAGTCGCTGTCGATCGATCCACGACGTGTGCGCGAAGCGCTCGACGCGGCCAGCCGCGTCCCGAACGTGATCGGCTGGATTGCAGGCAGCGGTTTCGAAGCGCATCGCGAACTGCTCGACGACAGGCGCATCGCGCTTGCTCCGATCGGCAACACGCGAAAAGCATGCGACGCGGTGCGCGACCCGGCGTGCTTCTTCGCGTTGCTGGACGACGCGGGCATTCCTCATCCCGACATACAGTTGCAAGTACCTGCCGATACAGCAGGTTGGCTCGTCAAACGCGCGAACGGCACGGGCGGCGTTCATATCCACCACGCCTCCGCGACCATCGCAGTGAACGGCGACAGCTATTTTCAGCGCCATCAAGCAGGCCGTTCGATGTCGGCGCTGTTCATCGCGGATACGCGTCGCGCCGCGATCATCGGCTTCAATGAACAGTTGATCGTTTCGAGCAACACGCATCCGTTCGTCTATGGCGGTGCGCTGGGAAACATCGACGTGCCGCGGTCGCTGCGCGAACAGATCACCCGCGCTGCGAATGCCATCGTGTCGCGCGCCGGACTCAAAGGGCTCAACAGTCTCGACTTCATTTTCGACGGCGAGCGTTGCTTCGTGCTCGAAGTCAACGCGCGGCCCTCGGCCACGCTGTCCCTTCATGATCGCGACGCCAACCCGTCGCTGCTGGCGCTGCATACGCGCGCGTGCGCGGGCGCGCCGCTCGATGCCGATGAATCGAATCCGTTCGATCAGACAGCGTCGATGCGCGGCGAGCTGATCGTGTTCGCCGATCGCGACCGCAAGATATCGCCGGAATTCGTTCAGCGCGCATTGAATCTCGGCTGGTGTCACGACATTCCCGTCACGGGCAGTGTCGTCGCGGCGGGCGCGCCGTTGTGCAGCGTATCGGCGGACTGCGCGCACGGCACGCCGCCGGCCACACTACGCAAGGAACTCGCCGCCCGCGCAGCAACCGTTCTCTCCATCGACATCACCCGGAAATCAGGCCATGCAGACCTCCCCCTCTCTCGCTGATGTTTCGCCGTCGCCTTCGTTTCTGAGCGTCAACACGCTGGTTCGGCCGTTGATCGCGAGTCTGCTCGAACGACACACCGAACTCGGCATCGATGCGAAGCGCGACGAGCGCGGCGTGATGATCGTCGATGCAGGCATCGATACGTCCGGCAGCGTCGCCGCGGGTATCGCAATCGGCGAAATCTGCATGGGCGGCCTGGGGCGCGTCGCGTTGCGCGCCGCTGCGTCGCGCAACGCGACGGAAGAATGGCCGACGTTCGTCGAGATCGCCAGCGCGCAACCGGTGCTGGCCTGCCTCGCGTCGCAATACGCAGGCTGGAGTCTTGCGGCGAGCAAGGAAGAAACGGGCGGCAAAAAGTTCTTCGCGCTCGGCTCGGGGCCGGCGCGTTCGCTCGCGTGCAAGGAGCCGCTATTCGACGAACTCGATTACCGCGACGTCGTGTCGACGGGCTGCCTCGTGCTCGAAGTGGATCGCGCGCCGCCCGCTGTCGTGATCGACAAGATTCTGCGCGACTGCAAGTTGCAGCCGCGCAATCTCACGCTGATCCTCACGCCGACGTCGAGCCGCGCGGGCACCACGCAAGTGGTTGCGCGCGCGCTCGAAGTCGCGCTGCACAAGGCGCACGAACTCGGCTTCGCGCTCGACGACATTCGCGAAGGCTCCGCCAGTGCGCCATTGCCGCCGCCCGCGCAAGACGGCGTCGAAGCGATGGGCCGCACCAACGACGCCATCCTGTACGGCGGCCGTGTGCATCTGAGCGTGACGGGCAGCGACGACGCCGCTCGCGATCTCGCGCGACGCCTTCCCTCTTCTGCATCGAAAGACTTTGGCCGGCCGTTCGCCGACGTGTTCAAGGAATACGAATTCGACTTCTACAAGATCGATCCTGCGCTTTTCGCGCCCGCCGAAGTCTGGGTCAGCAATCTGACCACGGGACGCACCTTCCACGCGGGCGCAACCCGTTTCGATCTGCTGCGCCCGCTGTGGCTCGACGAGGTGTGAGATGACAGGCACCCCGCTCGCCGTCGCGATCATGACGGACGAAACCGGCTGGCATACCTCGCGTCTCAAACGGGCGCTGCGCGAGCGCGGCGCGCAGGGCCGCTGCGTCGATCTGGCCGACTGCCGCTTCGACACCACGCATGCGCCGCACGGACTCGCGATTCCAGGCTACGGACGCGGCCTGCCCGATGCCGTCATCGTGCGCGGCATCGCGGGCGGGACCTTCGAGCAGGTCACCGTGCGGCTCGGCATCCTGCACGCGCTGCGGGAACTCGGCGTGCCCGTCTACAACGACGCCCGGGCGATCGAGCGCAGCGTCGACAAATCGATGACCACCTTTCTGCTGCATCGCGCGGGGATTCCGACGCCGCCGACATGGGTGTCCGAATCCGCCCCGTTCGCGCAGCGCGTGCTGATGCGCGAAGGCAGGCAAAACCACGAGGTCGTGATCAAGCCGCTATTCGGTTCGCAAGGCAAGGGCGTGATGCGGATCGGCGCGAGCCCCGAGGGTTGCGAGCCGCTGCCGGCGCTGAAGGCGTATGGACAGCTCGCGTATCTGCAGCGCTTCGTCAGGCCCGTCAGCGAGCCGGGCTATGACTGGCGCGTGATGGTGATCGGCGGCAAGGCGATGACTGCCATGCGCAGGATCAGCGAGCATTGGGTGCACAACGTCGCGCAAGGCGCGCGCTGCGAGGAAGCGGAACTCAGCGCGCCGCTCGCGACGCTCGCCGAACGCGCGAGCGCCGCGCTCGGACTCGACTACGCAGGCGTCGACCTGATTCCTTGCGACGACAACCCGTTCGGCTCGACCGTGATCGAGGTGAACGGCGTGGCCGCGTGGCGCGGGCTGCAGTCGGTGACATCGTTCGATATCGCGGGCTGTATCGTCGACGATCTGCTGAACCGGCGCATGGCGCTTGCGCGGCGCGCCGTCGACATCAAGGAAGTCGCATGATGCCCGGCACGCGCGCCGATACGATCGCCGACGCCTTCGCGTGGGCGTGCGCGCTCGACGTGCTGTGCGCGAAGCCCGGCAACGTCAGCTTCGGCGCGCCGGGGCATCGGATGACAGCCGATCTGTTCATCGCCAGCGCGCAGGCGTCGTGTCCCGCCGTGACGGCATGCGGCGCGAGCGTGGGCGAACGCATCGAGCGCGCGGTGAGTCTGTCGATGCGGGCAGCCGGCTGCAATACGAATCTGGGCATCGTACTGCTATGCGCGCCGCTCGCGCATGCATTCGAAAGCCTGCACACGACGCAACGCGGACCGACCGCGCACGAAGCGCATCTCGCCGTGCGCGCGACCCTGTCGCGTCTGGATCTGAGCGATGCGTGCGCCGCCTATCGCGCGATTGCGCTGGCCAATCCGGGCGGCCTCGGCGAAGCGCCCAGCCAGAATGTCGGCACAGCGCCGACCGTCGATCTGCTCAGCGCGATGACGCTGGCAAGAGACCGCGACAGCATCGCGCGTCAGTATGCGAGCGGCTTCGTCGACGTGCTCAGCTATGGTGTGATCCAGATGCGCGCGGCCTTGGGCGCGGCGCCCGTCGGTCCCACCGATCAACCGCGTCTGCTGCGAGCGGTGCTCAGAACGTGGCTTGCGTTTCTGTCCCACTGGCCCGACTCGCATATCGCAAGAAAGCACGGTATCGCGGTGGCGCGCAGAGTCACGCTCGATGCCCGCGCGTGGCACATGCAAACAGCGCTCGACTTCGACAAGCTCGCTGCATGGGACGATGCGATGAAGCGCGAAGGCATCAACCCAGGCACGACTGCGGACCTGACGGTAGCAACGCTTTTCGCATGCGCCTGCCTGGACCCTTCGCTGCTGCGCGTGCGTTGCATGGAAAGCGCAGCACGCGAGGCCAGCATCGAAATCGCTGCCGAATACTAAACGGCGCGTGCTTCAGGTGCGCCGGCTATCACGGCCAGCGCACGGTCCGCTCGATCGTCACGCCGACCGCCCTCACATTCGCGAACTTCGCGGGCTTCGCCAGCGACACGCGCACCCAGTGCGCGCCGAAATCGACGATCAGCATCTGCGCGACCGATTCCGCGAGCGCCTCCAGCAACTGCATCTTGTGCGTCGCGAGCAGCGACACGAGCGCCGTGTGTACCTTGCTGTAGTCGATCGTGTCGCCGATCTGATCGGTGTCGCACGCATGACTGTGCGGCACGCCTGCCCACAGGTCGATCCGCACCGGCTGCAGATTGGTCAGCTCGTCCGGGTCGATGCCGATCACGGTGTCGCCCTCGAAGCCTTCAATAAAAATCACGTCCATCTCGGATGCAGCGAGATGTGGCCGCTCGAGCACGTTCTTGTCGATTACGTTCATCTGGGTTCCTTACCTGTCGATCCGTCAAGCGCACTCATGCAAGAAGCGGCCCAGGCACGAATGTCGCAAGCATTGGATATGAACGCGCCCGCGCAAGCCGTCTGTATCGCGCATACGGCTAATCGCCACATACAAGGCTGATCGCGACGCGTCGCATTGTGTATCGCAAACTGAACAACCTGGCTGCGCCACCGACGACGATGACGACGACCCACATGCAACACCCGCCACGCTTCGCCTGGGCTATCACCGGCTCCGGACATGGGCTGATCGAGTCGCTCGATATCGCGGCGACGTTGCTGCCTCATGTCGATCTGTTCCTGTCGCGCGCCGCCGAAGAAGTGCTGCCGCTATACAAGATCGAACTCGCAGAACTCAAGGCGCGCTTCAAGGTGTTCCGCGACAACAGCGCGAGCGCGGTGCCCGTCGGCATGCTGTATGACGAGAACCGCTATCACACGGTCGTCGTCGCGCCCGCCACCAGCAATACCGTCGCGAAATGCGCGTTCGGCATCTCGGACACGCTGCCGACCAACATGTTCGCGCAGGCGGGCAAGCTGGGCATTCCGGGCATCGTGTTCGCATGCGACACACAGCCCGTCGTCGTCACGAAGAGTCCGCTCGACTGGGTCGAGCTGCGTCCGCGCAATATCGAACTCGACAACGTCGAGCGGTTGAAACGAATCGATCATTGCCGCGTCGTGTGCTCGCTGGACGAATTGCGCGCAGCGCTCGACGCGCGCGTGGCCGAGGTCGACATGCCGTGCTGCGCGAGCGCCTGATGGAACATATCGTTTTCCTCACCGGCCGCCTTGCCCAGCCCGCACTCGAACGCGTGCTGCGCACTCTTGCGCCCGCGCCGTTCAGCTGGGAGATTCGCGAGATCGGCCTGCAGGTCGCGGCGCTGATGACGGCGGATATGATCCGGCGCCGTGTCGCCGCGCCCATCGCAGCCGACCGGGTGATCGTGCCTGGCCGATGCCGCGGCGATCTCGATGCGCTCTCCGCGCACTACGGCATTCCCGTTCAGCGCGGCCCCGAAGAACTCAAAGACTTGCCGGGATGGTTCGACTGCAGCGCCCGCGCCGTCGATCTGACGAAGCACGATATCGCGATCTTCGCGGAGATCGTCGATGCGCCGCATCTGGGCGTCGACGCGATCTGCGCGCGAGCGGCAACTCTCGCCGCCGATGGTGCCGATGTGATCGATCTCGGCTGTCTGCCCGCGACGCCGTTTCCACACCTCGCCGATTCGATCCGCGCGTTGAAGTCGCAAGGGTACAAGGTCAGCGTCGATTCGATGGACGTGAAGGAACTGGTGCGCGGCGGCCGCGCGGGCGCGGATTATCTGCTGAGCCTGACGGCCGATTCGCTCTGGGTGCTCAACGACATCGACTCGACGCCCGTGCTGATTCCGCGCACGCCAGGCGACGAAGCCTCGCTATACGAAGCCATCGATACGATGCAGCAACAGGGCCGGCCCTTTCTCGCCGATCCGATCCTCGATCCGCTGCCCTTCGGGCTGCTGAAATCGCTCACGCGCTATCAGCGCCTGCGCGAGCGCTATGCCGACGCGCCGATCCTGATGGGCACGGGCAACGTCACGGAACTCACGGAAGCGGACACCAGCGGCATCCACGCGGTGCTGCTGGGCATCGGCATCGAACTGGGCATCGCGGGCATTCTCACGACGCAGGTCAGCGGTCATGCGCGCTGCGCGATACGCGAAGCCGATGTTGCCCGCCGCATGATGTACGCGGCCCGCGAAGGCCAGACGCTCCCCAAGGGCTTCACCCATCAGTTGATGACGACGCACGCGAAGCATCCGTTTCCGGATACGCCCGACGAGATTGCCGCAACGGCCGCCGCCATCCGCGATCCGAACTTTCGCGTCCAGGTCTCGACGGACGGCATTCACGTGTACAACCGCGACGGCCATCATCTCGCCGCCGATGCATTCGCGCTCTGGCCGCATCTGCGTCTGGAAGCGGACGGCGCACACGCGTTCTACATGGGTGTCGAACTCGCGCGCGCGGAACTCGCGTGGCGGCTCGGCAAGCGCTATAGCCAGGATCAGCCGCTGGAATGGGGATGCGCGGTCCCACGCGAAGCAGACGAGCTGCTCGCGCAATGCGCGCCCGGTACGACTCGCAGAAAGGAAGCATGACCATGATCCACGAAACCGTCGTCACGACCGTCACGCCCGAAGGCAAGCCGCACATCGCGCCGATGGGCGTGCGCCAGCAAGGCAATACCTTTCTGCTGATGCCGTTCCTGCCGTCTGCCACCTACGACAACGTGATCTCGACCGGCTGCGCCGTCGTCAACTTCACGACGGACGTGCGGGTGTTCGCCGGCTGTGTCACGGGCAGGCGCACGTGGCCGACCGTCGCCGTCGATCACGTGCGTTGCGTGCGGCTCGCCGATACGCTCGCGCACGCCGAACTGCGGCTCGCCTCGGTGAACGACGACGCGCAGCGTCCGACCCTCGTGATGGAGTGCGTCGCGCGTTGCACGGATGCGCCGTTCACGGGCCTCAACCGCGCGCAGGCCGCTGTGATCGAAGGCGCGGTGCTGGTCAGCCGGCTCGCGATGCTGCCGCGCGAGAAGATCGAGGCCGAGGTGGCTTACCTGTCCATCGCCATCGACAAGACGGCCGGGCCGCGCGAGCAGCAGGCGTGGCAATGGCTGATGGACGCCGTGCATGCTTTTTTCGCAAGACCGGCCGAGGCCGATCATGTTCTGAACGAGGAGGCCTTATGATCCGTATGCTCGCCAGTGTGCGCAACCTCGACGAGGCGCGCGACGCCGCCAGGGCCGGCGCCGATCTCATCGACCTGAAAGAGCCCGGCGCGGGCGCGCTTGGCGCCGTCTCCGCAGCTCGTATCGCGCATGTCGTGCAGTCGCTGCGTGCCGACTATCCCCGTCTGCCCATCAGCGCGGCAATCGGAGATCTGCTGCCGGGCGACGACGCGGGCCTGGTGTTTCGCGCCGCGCAGGCGGGGCGTTGCGGCGTCGACTATGTGAAGGCGGGCGTCCCCGCCGACGGCGGCTCGTTCGATATCGCGTGTCGAACGCTCGCGTACATGCGCGGGCTTCAATGGAACATGGTGCCCGTGCTGCTGGTCGACAACGGCCTCGACTTGCGGATAGTCGACTACGCGGCCGAACTGCGCTTCGCTGCCGTCATGGTGGATACGGCCACCAAGAAGCGCGGCAATCTCTTTCAATGCGTGCCGCTCGCGGTGCTCGACCACATGGTGCAGATCGCGCGTGCCCACGACGTGATGGCGGGACTCGCGGGCTCGCTGCTCAGCGGGCACGTGCCGTTGATCCGCGCGCTCGGCCCCGATATCGCCGGCTTCCGCACGGCACTGTGCGACGGCTCGCGCACGGGGCGCCTCAATGCCGCGCGCGTGCACGATCTGCGCGCGCGGTTGTCGTACCCCGCCCATACGCCGGGCGCGGCGAGCCCCGCCGCCAACGATACCGGCTTCGGCGCTGTCGCAATCCGTCAGTCCGTGGTCGCGTGAAGCAGCAGGTCGCGCACGCGCGCGCCGTCGGTCCGGCTCAGCAGATCGACGGGATACGGCGCGTCGTGCGTGAACCCGGCCAATGAGCGGTCGACGATACCCAGCGCGGCGTATTCGTCGATCGATCGCTCCCGCTCGATGTCGCACGACTTCACGATCACCAGACGTTCCGCGTTCAAGCGGTTCGCGAGCCACGCGGCGAGGCTGTCCGACGTGACGTCCCAACTGGTCAGCCGGTTGGGCTCCTGATACAGCAGGTCGAGGGGCGCCCATACCGCGACGCGGCCCGCATGCAGCGCGGCGCGAATCTGCGCATCCGTTGCGGCGATCACGAGGCGCCGGGATATGCCTTGCATCAGCAGCGCATATTGCGCCATCGCCAGCACGGCCATGTTGTGCGCGGCGACGTCGTCGAAACGCCAGATGTCCTGATGCTCGCGGGCCTGCTCCGCGAAATCGCCGCCGCCCGGCACGATCACGACGCGCCCGCCGCCGAAGTCGACCAGATCCGTGAGCCATTCTTCGAGCAACGGATCGCGGCTCATGCTGCCGCCAATCTTCACGACCCACATAGACGCCTCATGTGCGGAGTTTGCCGAAATTCAAACGGTCGCATCAGCCATGCAGCGTTCGTCCGCGCGCAGCAGCGCAACAGCGACGGCGGGCGCGCAGACCTGCGTCCAGCGCGCGGCTGTGTCATCTGTGTCATCGGCATCGACGAGCGACGCAAACGGCATCACGTCGCGCCCGAACTGGGCCGCCAGCTCGTCGGCAAGAAAGGCCCCGCAGCCCGCCGCGACAAGCACGACGTCATGCCCGAGACCGACACGCCCAAGCACCTGGGCGAGGTTCGCCGACAGATGCGCAAGCTGCGCCTTGCGCCATTCGCGCGCGAAGCACTCCCAGTCGGCCATCGACGCTTCGCGCGCATCGCGGCCGATCATTCGCGCGAGACGCCGGCTGCTGCCGAGGCGATCCTTCTCGCCGCCGTCGGCAGCGGGATGCTGATCGTGCAGCGGATCGAGTTCGCCTGTCAGCCGGTAGATATCGGCCGTGGTCGCGAACAGTTCGTTCATCACGTTGTGCGGCTCGCCGCGAAAGCGGATGCGCGGCGCGAGCGCACACAACGGCGTGCGCACGACGCCCTGATAGACGAGTTCGCCGGATCGGAGCCGCCCCGCGTCGTCCGTCCCGCGCGAAACGAGCACGCCTTCGCGGATCGCGATGAAGTCCGTCGTGGTGCTGCCGATATCGACGAGCACCGCTGCGGGCACGCGCGCCGCTATCAAGGCCGCCGTCGCGTGCCAGTTGGCGGAGGCGATGTCGGCCCAATGGTCCGTGACGGCTTCGTAGGGCTGCCATCCGGCGCGCCCTGCGTAGAACGATGTACGCGGCCCGAAGCGGCTCGCCAGCCGGTTCGCCAGCGCGCCCACGCCCGTCTCGCGATCGTCGAAAATGTCGGCCATTTCGCCGCTCATGGTGACCGCATGCTCCGCGTCGCCGTGATCGGGCCAGCGCTGCGCGGCGGCGTCGAACACGGCATCGAGATGCGCGACGCCCTGCCATAGCGGACAGACCCATTGCATCACGTCGCACACGCGTCCTGATTCGATCCGCGCCGCCTTCACATGCGCGCCGCCGATGTCCCAGCCGATCACGAGATCACGCTGCATGGCGCCTCCGATCGAGGTCGTCGCCGAGATCGAAATGGCCGTCGACCACGCTTGCGCCGAGGTTGAAATCGAGCATGCGGGACAGCGCCGGATACGCGCACGTCACGCGCGGATTGACTTCGATCACGACCGGCCCGCGTTGCGGATGCCAGACGAGGTCGATGCCGACGAACCCCGCCAGGCCCGGCAGCGCGCGAGCGATGCGTGCGGCGAGCGCCCTGCACGTCGCGGCCTTGTCGTCGGAAAGCGGGATGACGTTCGCCGTCACGCCTTCGTAACTGATCTGTCCGTCATCGATGCCGATATGCTGGCGGTTGATGCCGAGCAGTTGCGCATGGCCGTGGTTGCAAAGCAGAGAAAGACTCAGCGCATCGCCGTCGATCCACGCTTCGAGCGTCACGCTTTCGCCCAACGCGGCGCGACGCAGGAACACGTATTCGGCCTGCCGGTAGTCGCGATAGACGCGGGTATCGACAGCACCTGCTCCATCGTCGGGCTTGACGACCCAGGCGCTTGCGTTACGCGCGACGTCGAGCGGCGCCTCCACCGACCACGCGCGCGGCGTCGACATGCCAGCCTGCGCGAGACAGCGCGCCGTACGGCGCTTGCTGCTCGCGATATGCAGCGTCGCCGCGTCGCAACCGATCCAGCGCGCGGAATCGACTGCTTCGCACATCGCGCTCAGCACCCCGCCCGTCTCAGGCGCGATCACCCACACGGCGTCGTGACGGCGTGCTTCCGCTGCGAGAAAACGCGTCGGCGGTATCGCGAGCGGTGCGCAAAGCCAGTCGATAACAGGTTTGGTCTCCATCGCCTCGCGTGCTTCGTCGTGGCCCGCGACACAGGTCAGCGCGATGTGATCGGACCGCGCGAGATCGCGTGCCACCGCGTCGCGCATCGCCCTGCCCTGCATTCGCAGGTCCGCGGACACGCTACCGTCCGCGTCGCCATAGGCACTGAGATGTTCGTACAGCAGGATCTTTTTCATCGCTTGCTCCCCGTGCAGGTGGTCGCGTTTCGTGCCTGCTGCATTCATGTTCCATGCCATCGATCTCCACGCCGTGTGCCTGTCCTTTGTCATCCGTCGACGCGTGACAGTCTGCATCGTGCACGGCGCAAAACACGTCGAACGAGCGCACCGCGTACGCGTCTTCCGTATCGAAGCGTCTCGCGCAACTGCCTGCGAGACGTGTCTTCAACGCAAATGGCACATGAGTTGCTGTCAGGCGGACATGACCTCGAACCGCTCTCCTACTTCCTGGACGTGTCCGTTCTGCCCGCTGTTATGCGACCGGCTTTCGATAGCGACGGACACGACATTGACCTTGAACGGCACCGACTGTCCGCGTGCGAAGCGGGCGCTCGCGCAGTTCGGCACGCGTCCGGCTCAGGCACAGCCGACACTCGACGGTAAACCGCTCGGCTTCGACGATGCGGTCGGCCTCGCGGCACAATGGCTTGCGCACGCAAGGCAGCCCTTGTTCGCGGGCATGGCCACTGACGTTGCCGGCACGCGCACGCTGTATCGGCTTGCGAACGCGAGCGCCGCGATCATCGATCATGCGCACGGCCGCTCGCTGATGCGCAGCCTCACCGCGATCCAGGATCGCGGCGCGTTCACGACGACGCTTTCCGAAGTGCGCACGCGCTCGGACCTGATCGTCTGCTTCGCGTCGACGCCGGCGACGCGCTACCCCGAGTTCTTCCAGCGCTGCGGAATCGGCGCCGCGCCGCGCGACGCGTCGGGTCCCGCGCAACGCGAAGTGATATACGTCGGTAGTGAAGTCGACGCGAACCTCGCGCGCGACGCACAGCCAGCAACGGTTTCGCAACGCGCGATACCGCTGCATGGCGATCTGTACGAGACGGTGGCGCTGCTGAACCTGCACGTCGACCAGCTTCTGCAGGGCAAACCGCATGCGGGCACCGCGCCCGAACTCGAAGCGCTCGCCGGCCGGATGCTCGCCGCGCGTTACGTGACGCTCGTCTGGAATACGGCCGACCTGCCCGGCGATCACGCGGCGCTGCTCGTCGAAGCACTCGACCGTCTGACCAAGTCGATCAACCTCAGGACACGCGCGGGCAATCTCGCGCTCGGCGGAGACGACGGCGCGGCCACTGTGAACCAGACGCTCACATGGATGTCCGGTTTGCCGCTACGCACAGGCATCCATCGCAGCGGCCTCGAACACGATCCGCATCGTTACGATACGGCGCGTCTGCTCGCAGACCATGCTGTCGATGCAATGGTCTGGGTCGCGAGCTTCGGTGTCGATTTGCCGCCGCCGCAAACCGGCGTGCCGACCGTGGTGCTCGGTCATCCGGGGCTCGCGCCGCTATGCGCGGATAGACACGGGCCCACGCTGTTCATCCCCGTGTCGACGCCAGGCATCGGCTCCGGCGGACACCTGTTCCGCGCGGACGGCGGTGTGGTGCTGCCGCTCGTGCCCATCTATGAAGACACGCTGCCTGCCGTCGCGCACGTCGCGGCACAGATCGCGCAGGCCCTCGGTGGATCGCTTACGAGCGCGTCATTCACCGCGACGTCCGCGTCAAAGGAGCCCGCACGATGAGCACGTTCCGCTTGCGCGGTGGCCGCGTGTACGACCCCGCGTCCCGCATCGACGGGCAGATCAGGGACATCTGCGTGCGCGACGGCAAGATCGTCGATCTGCCCGAACAGGAGCCCGTCGATTGCGAATACGACGCGTCGGGCATGATCGTGATGGCGGGCGGCATCGACATGCATTCGCATATCGGCGGCGGCAAGGTGAATCTCGCGCGACTGCTGATGCCGGAAGATCATCGCAACCGGGCCGCGCCCGAGAATCCGCTCGAACTCGCTTCATGCGGCGACTGCACGCCCGGCACGTTCGCGACGGGCTACCGCTACGCCGAGATGGGCTACACGGCCGCGTTCGAGCCGGCCATGATCGCGTCGAACGCGCGTCACACGCACCTCGAAATGGGCGACACGCCGATCATCGATCACGGCGCCTATGTGATGCTCGGCAACGACGAACTGTTCCTGCGCATGCTGGCCGAGCACACCGACTACGAACGCATGCGCGATTACGTCGGCTGGTCGATCAACGCGAGCCGCGCACTCGGCGTGAAGGTCGTCAACCCAGGCGGGATATCGGCGTTCAAGTTCAACCAGCGCAGCCTGGATGTCGACGAACACCACACGCACTACGGCATCACGCCGCGCAACGTGCTGCATGTGCTGGCCCGCGCGCTGACCGATCTCGGCGTGCCGCACCCGCTGCATATTCACGCGAGCAATCTCGGCGTGCCCGGCAATATCGATTCGACGCTCGCCACCATCGATGCGCTCGAAGGTCTTCCCGGCCACCTCACGCATATCCAGTTCCATAGCTACGGCAACGACGGGCCGAAGAAATTTTCGTCGGCGGCGCATCGCATTGCCGAGGCCGTCAACGCGAATCCGAACATTTCGATCGACGTCGGCCAGATCATGTTCGGCCAGACGGTGACGGCTTCCGGCGACACGATGAAGCAGGTCAAACAGGCCGCGTTCGCTTCGCCGCGCAAGTGGATCGCGGGCGATATCGAATGCGACGCGGGCTGCGGCGTCGTGCCGTTTCGCTACCGGGAAACGAGCTATGTCAACGCACTGCAATGGACGATCGGGCTCGAACTGTTTCTGCTCGTGAAGAACCCGTGGCAGATCACGCTCACGACCGATCATCCGAACGGCGGCCCGTTCACGAGCTATCCGCACCTGATCCGTCTGCTGATGGACAAATCGTTCCGCGACGAACAACTGGCGAAGCTTCATCCCGATGTCGCCGCGCAGTCGCCGCTTGCTGGCCTCACGCGCGAACTCGATCTGACCGAGATCGCGATCCTCACACGCGCCGCGCCCGCGCGGCTGCTGGGGCTCGCCGATCGCGGACGGCTCGATGCGGGCGCCGCCGCCGATATCGCCGTGTACCGCGAGCATGCCGATCGCGAAGCGATGTTCCGCACGCCCGCTTATGTGTTCAAGGACGGCGAACTGGTCGCACGCGAAGGCCGCATCGTCGCGACGCCCGCGGGCGGCACGCACTATGTCGAGCCCGAGTTCGACCGCTCGATCGAAAAGATCGTCGAGGACTACGGCGACGCCTACCTCGCGACCAACATGCGGCGCGCGCCCATCAGCCGCGACGAACTCTGCCTGTGCGGCAACGGCGGCCGTCTGCTGCCCGCTGCGTGCGGCATCCACCGACAACCGCGTGCGGAGTCTGCGTGATGAGTGTGACAACTTCGCCGCGCAGCGTGCGCGGTGTGTCGATCGACGACACCTTCGCCGAAGCCTTCCCGATGAAGGCGACGCGCCTCATCGTCACGGCGCGCGATGCCACATGGGCGCGCAATGCGGCGCTCGCGGCAACCGGCTTCGCGACCTCCGTGATCGCCTGCGGTTGCGAAGCCGGCATCGAGCGCGAGGTATCGCCCGACGAAACACCGGACGGACGACCGGGCGTCGCACTGCTGCTGTTTTCGATGTCCGGCAAGGAGCTCGCGAAACAGGTCGAGCGCCGCGTCGGACAGTGCGTGCTGACCTGCCCGACGACAGCCGTGTTCGGCGGAATCGAGAATGGCGAGCCGATTGCGCTCGGCAAGAATCTGCGCTTCTTCGGCGACGGCTGGCAGATCGCGAAGATGATCGACGGCAAGCGCTACTGGCGCGTGCCCGTGATGGACGGCGAGTTCGTCGCCGAGGAGACCACTTCGGTCATCAAGGGCGTGGGCGGCGGCAATCTGCTCTTTCTCGCGCGCGATACCGACGCGGCGCTTCGTGCCGCGCAGACTGCCGTGCGTGCGATACGCAACGTGCCGAATGTGATCATGCCGTTTCCGGGCGGCGTCGTACGCTCGGGGTCGAAGGTCGGCTCGAAGTATTCTGCGCTGCCCGCCTCGACCAACGATGCATTCTGTCCGGGCCTTGCCGAACTCGCGCTGCGCACCGAACTGCACGGCGACGTGCGAAGCGTGCTGGAGATCGTGATAGACGGATTGAGCGAGGCAGATGTGGCCGACGCGATGCGTGTCGGCATCGACGCCGCGACGGGAGAGGACGCCGGTGTCGCACATGGCCTCGTGCGGATCTCGGCGGGCAACTACGGCGGCAAGCTCGGGCCGTTCCACTTCCATCTGCATCAACTGTGCGACCAACTGACTGAGCCGGAGAGCCGATGAAGCGCATCACGTTACGTCTGAAACAGGCGCCCGCGTTGCGCATCGATGCACGCGAATTGCTGCCCGCACGGCTCGCGGAACTCGCTATGCAAGACATCTGCGCGATCACACTTTGGCATGGCGCCGAGCGGATAAGCGTCGGCGATCTGTTCGCGGTGAATGTCGACGAAGGCTCGCGCGATGCCCCGCAACTCGTGTTCGAAGGCGACATGCAACGCTTCGACCGCCTCGGCATGCGCATGAACGCGGGCCACATTCTCGTCGACGGCAACGCAGGCGATTTCGTCGGCTTGCAGATGAGCGCGGGAACGGTGCTGGTCGACGGCCATTGCGGGAGCTTCGCAGCATGCGAGCTGACGGGCGGACGGATCGAGATTCGCGGCGATGCAGGCGACTTCGCGGGCGCTGCGCTGCCCGGCGACATGGACGGCATGCGCGGCGGCACGCTCGTGATTCACGGCGACGCGGGCGCACGCCTCGGCGATCGCATGCGGCGCGGCACGATCGCGGTGTTCGGTTCGGCGGGCGCATTCGTCGCGTCGCGCATGGTCGCGGGCACTGTCGCGATTGCGGGCAAGGTTGGAGAACATCCGGCGTATGGCATGCGACGCGGCTCGCTCGTGCTGCTCGATCCCGCCTGGCCCACGACTCCGCGCCTCGCCGAAAACAGCAGCGACATCGACGTATTCTGGCGGCTGCTCGTGCCGACGCTCGCGCGCGAAGGCGGCGCTTTCGCGATGCTGTCGCGCACGCGTGCCCCACTGAGGCTGCGCGGCGATGTGTCGGTTCAGGGCAAAGGCGAAATCCTGCTGCCGGCTTAGGCCTTGGTCAGACTTCCATCGCCACCCGCTCGCCCGCCTCGTGCGCGCCGCTCACGAGGCTGTCCCTGAACGCGGACGCTGCCGTCGAAAGCTGCTTGCTCTCGCGATGCACCAGATACAGATACCGCACGATAGGAAAATGCTCGACGTCGAGCACCTTGAGCCGCAGCGTTTCCAGCTCGGCCATGATCGTCGCGAGGGGAACGACTGACAGGCCCATGCCCGCCTGCACCGCCCACTTGATCGCCTCGTTGCTGCTCACTTCCATACCCGGCCGAAAGCTGCCGCGATGCTCGGCGAAGAAACGCTCCATCGCGCGGCGCGTGCCGGAGCCCGACTCGCGTACGAGGAACGTTTCGCGCTCCAACGCTTCAAGTGCGATGCGGCGCGCGCGCACGAGCGCATGATCGGGCGGCGCGATCATCACCAGCGGATTTTTCGCCACGCGCACGGCAGCGAGCCCTTGCCCTTCGGGCGGCAGTCCCATGATCGCGAGATCGGTCTCGTTGTTCGCCAGTTCGTTCAGCACGCACTCCCTGTTCCCCACCGAGAGACTCACCCTCACACCGGGAAACGCACGTGTGAACTTCGCGATCAACTGAAGCGCGAGCGGATTGGCCGTGCCGCTCACCAGCGACACCTTCAGCTTGCCCTGCTTCATGTCCCGCAACTGGTCGAGCGAGGTTTCGAGCACGGATAACTGCTGCTGAAGCAGACGCGTATGGCTGTATAGCTCCTTGCCCGCAGCCGTCAGAAAAACGCGCCGCCCGACCTGCTCGAAGAGCGGCATGCCGATGCTCGTTTCGAGCTGCTTCAGTTGCGACGAAACGCCGGGTTGCGTCAGATGAAGCTCTTCCGCAGCGCGCGAAAAACTCAGGTGGCGCGCGCTCGCTTCGAACACGCGCAACTGACGCAAAGTCAGATGCAGCATCTCGCTCCCTATCCTCCTGAACGCAGCCATAACCGCTCGATTTCACGTCTCAACTCTACCAGCCGGGGCTACGCCCGCAATGCCCATGAGGGAGTACCCCGCGAGGTTTCACGCCCGCCCGGCAAGGCTCGCACGCATGGTTATGGGTCGGATAAGTAACCCGAATGAGTGTTTTGCGCGGCACGCCTCTACCATCGTTTCAACAGGAATGCGAAGGGGGCGCGCAATACGTCTGGCCCGTCCGGTCCACTCAAGAGAGGTTCATCCATGTTCAGCTACAAAAACACGCTCGCCGTCACCGACCCGGAACTGCAGCACGCGATTGCGGCGGAAACGCAGCGCCAGCAGGATCACATCGAGCTGATCGCATCGGAAAACTATACGTCGCCCGCCGTGCTCGAAGCGCAGGGATCGCAGCTCACGAACAAATACGCGGAAGGCTATCCGGGCAAGCGTTACTACGGCGGATGCGAACACGTCGACGTCGTCGAGCAGTTGGCGATCGATCGCGCGAAGCAGCTCTTCAACGCCGATCACGCGAACGTGCAGCCGCATTCGGGATCGCAGGCGAATCAGGCCGTCTATCTGTCCGCGCTCAAGCCGGGCGACACGATTCTCGGCATGTCGCTCGCACATGGCGGCCACCTCACGCATGGTGCGTCGGTGAACGTGAGCGGCAAGCTGTTCAACGCGGTGTCGTACGGCCTCGATCCCGAGACGGAAGAAATCGACTACGACGCAGCCCAGCGGCTCGCGGAGGAACATCGGCCGCGCATGATCGTCGCGGGCGCGTCCGCGTATTCGCTCGTGATCGACTGGCAGCGTTTTCGCGCGATCGCCGACAGCGTCGGCGCAACGTTGCTCGTCGATATGGCGCACTACGCCGGTCTCGTCGCGGCCGGTCTCTACCCGAGCCCGGTCGGGATCGCCGATTACGTGACCACCACCACGCACAAGACGCTGCGCGGTCCGCGCGGCGGTCTGATCCTCTCGCGCGCCGACACCGCGAAGGCGATCGATTCGACGATCTTCCCCGGCATCCAGGGCGGCCCGTTGATGCATGTGATCGCGGGCAAGGCGGCCGCGTTGCGCGAAGCGATGACGGACGAATTCCGCCAGTACCAGCAACAGGTGCTCGTCAACGCACGCACCATCGCGCAGACACTCCAGCAGCGCGGCTTGCGGATCGTGTCGGGGCGCACCGATTCGCATGTGTTTCTCGTCGACCTGCGCGCGAAGAACGTGACGGGCAAGGAAGCGGAAGCCGCGCTCGGCCGCGCGTTCATCACGGTCAACAAGAACGCGATTCCGAACGATCCGCAAAAGCCCTTCGTGACGAGCGGCGTGCGCATCGGTTCGCCCGCCATCACGACGCGCGGCCTGCGCGAAGCCGAAGCGGAACAGCTCGCGCATCTGATCGCCGACGTGCTCGACGCGCCCGGCAACGATCTGGTGATCCGCCGCACCGCCGACGCCGTGCTCGCGCTCACCGCGAAGTTCCCCGTGTATCGCGACGCGCCCGACGCACTGCGCCAGGACGCAACGCGCGACGACCGTGCAGCCGCCGGCCGCAGCGCGCATTGACAACCCTTCGAGCGACTTCTCAAGCCCATCAATCAAGGAGACAAACCATGTCGAACACTTCAGGCTCGCGCATCGCCGGACGCAACATCCTCGCCGTCCCCGGCCCGACGAACGTTCCCGACGCCGTGCTGCGCGCGATGGTCGTATCGATGGAAGACCACCGCTCGACGAAATTCCCCGAACTCGCGCATGGCCTGCTGTCCGACCTGAAGAAGATCTATCGGACGGCGGAAGGCCAGCCGTTCATCTTCCCGTCGTCGGGCACGGGCGCATGGGAAGCGGCGCTCACCAATACGCTGTCGCCCGGCGACCGCGTGCTGGTGCCGCGTTTCGGCCAGTTCAGCCATCTGTGGGCGGACATGGCGCAGCGATTCGGCTTCGACGTGGAGATTCTCGACGTCGATTGGGGCGAAGGCGTGCCCGTCGAACGGATCGCGGAGATTCTCAAGGCGGACCGGCAGCACACCATCAAGGGCATTCTCGCGTGTCACAACGAAACGGCGACGGGCGTGACGAGCGATATCGGCGCACTGCGCCGCGCGATGGACGACGCAGGTCACCCGGCCTTGCTGTTCGTCGACGGCGTGAGTTCGATCGGCTGCATCGACTTCCGCATGGACGAATGGGGCGTCGATCTCGCGGTGACGGGCTCGCAGAAAGGCCTGATGTTGCCGGCAGGTCTCGGCATCCTGTGCGTGAGCCAGAAGGCGCTGAAGGCCATCAGTCATGCGAAATCGCGCCGCTGCTACTTCGATCTCGCCGACATGGTGCGCACCAACGCCACCGGCTACTTCCCGTACACGCCCGCGCTGTCGCTGCTCTACGGGCTGCGCGCCGCGCTCGACCTGCTGTTCGAGGAAGGGCTCGATAACGTCTTCGCGCGGCATCACTATCTCGCCTCGGGCGTGCGCGCCGCCGTCACGGAAGGCTGGGGGCTGGAGCTGTGCGCGAAGGGACCCAGGTGGCATTCGGATACGGTCTCCGCGATCGTCGTGCCGGAAGGCATCAACGGCGCGCAGGTGATCGACACCGCGTATCGCCGCTACAACCTCGCGCTCGGCGCAGGGCTGTCGAAGGTCGCGGGCAAGGTGTTCCGCATCGGCCATCTCGGCGACCTGAATGAACTGATGCTGATGAGCGCGATCGCGGGTGCGGAAATGGCGATGCTCGACACCGGCATCGACGTGCGTCCGGGCAGCGGCGTCGGCGCGGCAGGCCAGTACTGGCGCACGCACACGCCGGGCGCTCAGGCGGTCCACGCGAGCGCGCAAACGGCGGCTCAACCCGCCCCGCGCCGCGTCGCCGCTGCCTGATTCGCTTCCTGAGTGCAGCTACCCGAGTGCGCGTCCGATGCAGCCGCATCGGACCGTGCGCTTCCCGCTCATCTCACGGCACCCACGACACCATGCAACATGAAATCGTCTTTCTCGACCGTTCGACGCTGAATGCCGATGTGCGGCGCCCCGCGTTCGATCACCACTGGGTCCAGTATGCGTCGACCTCCGTGCATGAGGTCGAGCAGCGGCTCGACGGCGCCACCATCGCGATCACGAACAAGGTGCCGCTGCGGGCCAATGTGCTCGACCGGCACCCGTCGATCAAAATGATCGCCGTGGCGGCGACGGGCTACGACTGCGTCGATACCGCGTACTGCCGCGAGCGCGGAATCGCCGTCGCCAACATTCGCGGCTACGCGACGCACACGGTGCCCGAGCATACGTTCGCGCTGATGCTCGCGTTGCGGCGCAACCTGTTCGCCTATCGCAACGACGTGCAGCGCGGACGCTGGCAACAGGCGCGGCAGTTCTGCTTCTTCGATCACCCGATCAGCGATCTGCATGGCGCGACGCTCGGCATCATCGGCGGCGGCGCGCTCGGCCAGGGCACGGCGCAGATCGCGCGCGGCTTCGGCATGCGCGTGATCTTCGCGGCGCACGACTCGCAGCGCACGCGGTT
Organism: Paraburkholderia sp. Tr-20389; assembly: GCF_017104565.1. Taxonomy (GTDB): domain Bacteria; phylum Pseudomonadota; class Gammaproteobacteria; order Burkholderiales; family Burkholderiaceae; genus Paraburkholderia. Next base: position 984,687 of record NZ_JAAGPD010000001.1, read on the forward strand.
GCCCGGCGCCGAATACGTGCCGCTCGAAACCCTGCTGCGCACCTCCGACGTGATCTCGCTGCATGCGCCGCTCACGCCCGCGACACGCAACCTGATCGGTCTCGACCAGTTGCGCATGATGAAGCCCAGTTGCCTGCTGATCAACACGGCACGCGGCGGGCTCGTGTGCGAAGCCTCGCTGGCGACGGCGCTGAAGGAAGGCGTGATCGCCGGCGCGGGCTTCGACGTGCTGAGCCAGGAGCCGCCCGTCGCGGGCAATCCGCTGCTCGAACTCGATCTGCCCAACTTCATCCTGACCCCTCACGTCGCGTGGGCGTCCGACGACGCCATGCAGTCGCTCGCCGACCAGTTGATCGAGAACATCGAGGCCTTCGCACGCGGCGAGCCTCGCAATCTCGTGATCTGACGGTCAAGGAATTACGCGAAAACCTACGCAATACCAAGGAGACATCGATATGGACATTCACGAGTATCAGGCCAAAGATCTGCTGGCCGGCTTCGGCGTGCCGATCCAGCGCGGCGCGGTGGCCTACACGCCGGATCAGGCGGTGTACTGCGCAACCGAACTCGGCGGCTGGCACTGGGCCGTCAAGGCGCAGATCCATTCGGGCGCGCGCGGCAAGGCAGGCGGCATCAAGCTGTGCGAGACCTATCACGACGTGCACGAAGCGGCGACCTCGCTGTTCGGCAAGCAACTCGTGACGACGCAGACGGGACCGGAAGGCAAGGTCGTCGAGCGTGTGTACGTGGAAGTCGCGGAGAAGTTCGATCGTGAAATCTACCTCGGCATCGTGCTCGACCGGAAAGCGGAACGCGTGCGCGTGATCGCGTCCTCGCAGGGCGGCATGGATATCGAGGAAATCGTCCACACGAACCCGGAAGCCGTGCTTCAGGCCGTGGTCGAACCCGCCGTCGGTTTGCAGCCCTTCCAGGCGCGCGAAATCGCCTTCGGTCTCGGCCTGAGCATCAAGCAGGTGAGCCGCGCCGTCTCCACGATCATGGGCGCGTACCGCGCGTTCCGCGATCTCGATGCGACGATGGTGGAGATCAACCCGCTCGTCGTGACGACGGACGACCGCGTGATCGCGCTCGACGCCAAGATCTCGTTCGACGACAACGGCCTGTTCCGCCACCCACACGTATCGGAAATGCGCGACGCCGCGCAGGAAGATCCGCGCGAAGCGGAAGCCGCGCAGTTCGGCCTGAACTACGTCGGGCTCGACGGCGATATCGGCTGCATCATCAACGGCGCCGGCCTCGCGATGGCCACCATGGACACCATCAAATACGCGGGAGGCGAGCCCGCCAACTTTCTCGACGTCGGCGGCGGCGCTTCGCCCGAACGCGTGGCGGCCGCGTTCCGCCTCGTGTTGTCGGACCAGAACGTGTCGGCCGTGCTCGTCAACATCTTCGCCGGCATCAACCGCTGCGACTGGGTTGCGGAGGGCGTCGTGCAGGCCGCGCGCGGGCTGAGAGTGCCGCTCGTCGTGCGGCTGGCGGGCACGAATGTCGAGGAGGGACGACGCATCATCAACGAAAGCGGCCTGCCCATCATCGCGGCGGAATCGCTGCTGGAAGCGGCACAAAAGGCCGTCGAGGCGTCCAAGGCGCACCGCGCGCGCCTCGCCGGCAACCACCGATAAGGAGAACGGACATGAGCATCCTGATCGACGAAACCACCCGCGTCATCGTGCAGGGCTTCACGGGCGACAAGGCCTCGTTCCACGCGAAAGAGATGATTGCCTACGGCACCAACGTGGTGGGCGGCGTGACGCCCGGCAAGGGCGGCAAGCATCACCTCGAACGTCCCGTCTTCGACACCGTGAAAGACGCCGTGCGCGAAACGGGCGCGACCGCGAGCCTCGTGTTCGTGCCGCCGCCCTACTGCGCCGACGCCATCATGGAAGCCGCCGACGCCGGTCTGAAACTCGTCTGCGTGATCACCGACGGCATTCCGGCTCAGGACATGATGCGCGTGAAGCGCTATCTGCTGCGCTATCCGAAGGAAGCGCGCACGATGGTGGTCGGCCCGAACTGCGCGGGCATCATCAGCGCCGGACGCGCGATGCTCGGCATCATGCCGGGCCATATCTACCGGCGCGGCAATATCGGCATCGTGTCGCGCTCGGGCACGCTCGGCTACGAAGCCGCCGCGCAACTCAACGCGCTCGGTCTCGGCGTGACGACGAGCGTGGGCATCGGCGGCGATCCCATCAACGGCAGTTCGTTCCTCGATCATCTGAAGCTGTTCGAGCAGGACCCCGAAACCGAAGCCGTGGTGATGATCGGCGAGATCGGCGGCCCGCAGGAGGCCGAAGCCGCGAAGTGGGTCAGCGAGCATATGACGAAGCCCGTGGTCGGCTATGTGGCCGGTCTCACTGCGCCGAAAGGACGGCGCATGGGGCATGCGGGCGCAATCATCTCGGCGGCGGGCGACAGTGCGGCCGAGAAAGCGCAGATCATGCAGTCCTATGGCCTCTCGGTTGCGCCCAGCGCATCCGAGCTGGGTTCCACCGTTGCCTCAGTGCTCGAAAGCAATGTCGCGCGCCGCGTTGCCTGACTGGGGCTACGGCATCGACACACAGCCCGACTCGCCGCGCGTCGAGGCTGTGCGCCCCCTCCATGCGGGCAGGCACGCCGCCGTCGACGGGCTGCACAAGCTCGCCGCCGCGTCGGCGTCACTGCCCGCGCTCAGTGCGGACGAATACGAACACGCTGTGATCGATCTGCTGTCGGAACTGCTGCGCGATATCGCGCGTGCCCGTCAGCCGGAAGTGGAACGCACGCTGCGCGGCGAGTCCGCGCACGAATCGATGAGCGAGCTGATGCGCGAGCGGATGGACGACCGCACCGCGCGCGTCGTGCTGCGGCGCATGCTGCAGGCGCAGGGCATGTGGTTCCAGTTGCTCAGCATCGCCGAACAGAGCACTGCGATGCGCCGTCGCCGTGAGATCGAACTCGAAGGCGGCTATGACAGGCTGCCCGATTCGTTCGCGCGCGTGATTGCCGAAGTCGCGGAAGCGGGCGTCCCCGCCAGCGAAGTGCGCGACGTGCTGGGCCATATGAAAGTGCGGCCCGTGCTGACGGCTCATCCGACGGAAGCGAAGCGCGTCACCGTGCTCGAAATCCACCGGCGCATCTACCGGCGTCTGATGGAACTCGAATCGCCGCGCTGGACGCCGCGCGAACGCTACACGCTCGTGCTCGCGCTGAGAAACGACATCGAGCTGTTGTGGATGAGCGGCGAACTGCGGCTCGAAAAGCCCACGGTCGCACAAGAGGTGGCGTGGGGTCTGCACTTCTTCGGCGAGACGCTGTTCGAAGCCGTGCCGCTGCTGTTCGACAAACTGGAGAGCGCGCTCGAACGGCACTATCCGGGCGAGCGCTTCGACATGCCGCGCTTTTTCCAGTTCGGCTCTTGGATAGGCGGCGATCGCGACGGCAATCCGTTCGTCGACGACAGCGTCACGCGCGCGACGCTGCATGAGAATAGACTCGCGTGCCTGAAGCGTTATCGCCTGCGTCTCGTCGAACTGGCGCAGACGCTGAGCATCACGTCCGAGGCGCTGCCCTTGCCCGACAGTTTCCACGAAGCACTGGCGCGCGTGCTGATGGCGAGCGGCGAACCCGCGTCGGTCGCGTCGCGCAATCCGGGCGAACTGTTCCGTCAATATCTGACGTGCGTCCTGCGCCGGCTCGACGCATCGCTTGCCAACGCAAGCCGCCCCGCCGACGGCGTGCCCGTTCAAGGCGGCTACACCAGCGCGGACGAACTGGCCGCCGACCTGCTGGTGATCGAACAGACGCTGCTCGCGACGGAAAGCGGCCAGCTCGCGCGCATGTTGATCCGCCCGTTGCGGCACGAAGTGGAGACGTTCCGCTTCAGCACCGTGCAACTCGATCTGCGTCAGAACACGACCGTCATCGAGCAGGCGCTGCAGAGCTTGTGGCGCGCGACCTGCGGCACGTCGGGCGAGCCGCCCGCGAGCGATTCGCCCGAATGGAAGGCGTGGCTGCTGAGCGAACTGGCCCAGCCTTCCGACAGCGAAGCCGAACGCGAGCGACGTTTCCAGTCGCTGCCGCCCGAAGAGGCCCAGACGCTGCAGATTTTCCGCACGGTTCGGGAGATGCGTCAGCAGGTGGATCGCAACGCATTCGGCGCGTTCATTCTCAGCATGACGCATCGCGCGAGCGACGTGCTCGGCGTCTATCTGCTCGCGAAGGAAGCCGGTCTCTTTTCCGACGCGGCGGGCACCGAAAGCTGCACACTGCCCGTCGTGCCGCTGCTCGAAACCATCGACGACCTGCGCCGCGCGCCAGAAATCCTGCGCGAACTGCTGGCCGTGCCGATGGTCCGCCGCAGTATCCGTGCGCAAGGCGGCGTGCAGGAAATCATGATCGGCTATTCCGATTCGAACAAGGACGGCGGATTCTTCGCGAGCAACTGGGAGCTGTCGAAGGCGCAGACGAAAATCAGGCGGCTCGGCGACGAACTGGGCGTCGCGATGGCGTTCTTCCACGGACGCGGCGGCTCCGTGAGCCGGGGTGGCATCGCTGCCGGCCGCGCGATCGCCGCGTTGCCCGCCGGCTCCGTCGACGGACGTTTCCGCGTGACCGAACAGGGCGAAGTGGTGTCGTTCAAATACGCGAATCGCGGCACGGCGCAGTATCACGTCGAGTTGCTGGCGTCGAGCGTGCTCGAACATACGCTGAAGTCCGAACGCGAAGACGCGTTGTTGCCCAAGGGCGAATTCGACGAGGCGATGGAAGCGTTGTCGGGCGCGTCGCGGGCCGCGTACGCGAAGTTCATCGAGCAGCCGGGCATGTTGGCTTATTTCCAGGCGGCGAGCCCGCTCGAAGAACTGTCGATGCTCAACATGGGCTCGCGCCCTGCCCGCCGTTTCGGCGCGAAGAGTCTGCAGGATCTGCGCGCGATTCCCTGGGTGTTCGCATGGGCGCAGAACCGTCACGCGTTGACGGGCTGGTACGGAGTAGGCAGCGCGATCGACGGCTTTCTCTCCGTGCGGCAGGAACGCGGACTCGATCTGCTGCGGCGCATGTTCAACGAATCGCGGCTCTTCAGGCTCGTGATCGACGAAGTCGAGAAGACGCTCGCGCAGGTCAACCTGGAGATCGCACGCGAATACGCGAGCCTCGTTCCCGATGAGCAGATCCGCGACACGATCTTTACGCAGGTCGAAACCGAATACCGGCTGACCGTGAAGATGGTGCAGGCCGTCACGGGTTCGTCGGGGCCCGGTACGCGCTTTCCGAAGTTCAGTGCCCGTCTGGAGCGCAGGCTGCCCGCCATCGATCTGATCAGCCGGCAGCAGATCGAATTGCTTCGCCTTTACCGTTCGGCGCAGACGGAACGGCAGCGGCGCGCGTATCAGGTGCCGCTGCTGCTGTCCATCAACTGCATTGCATCGGGCTTCGGCGCGACGGGCTGAGCGCCCAGCGCCGAAACCTTCAAAGATTGCCTACAGGAGAACGCATATGAGCTTTACTGTCATCGAGCAGGCCAAGGCACGGCTGCATCGTTCCGAGCTGGCCGTCCCCGGCTCGAATACCGCGATGTTCGAGAAGGCCGCGCGCTCGGCTGCCGACATCATCTTTCTCGACTGCGAAGACGCCGTCGCGCCGGACGACAAAGAACAGGCGCGCAAGAACATCGTCGAAGGGCTCAACGAGATCGACTGGGGCACCAAGACGATGATGGTCCGCATCAACGGTCTCGATACGCATTACATGTATCGCGACGTCGTCGATATCGTCGAAGCGTGCCCGCGTCTCGACATGATCCTGATTCCGAAGGTCGGCGTGGCCGCCGACGTGTATGCCGTCGACATGCTCGTCACGCAGATCGAGGCCGCTCGCCGGCGCACGAAGAAGATCGGCTTCGAAGTGCTGATCGAAACCGCGCTCGGCATGGCGAACGTCGAGAGTATCGCGCAATCGAGCCGCCGCCTGGAGGCGATGTCGTTCGGCGTCGCGGACTACGCGGCATCGACGCGCGCACGCACGACGGTGATCGGCGGCGTGAATCGCGACTACGGTGTGCTCACGGACAAGAACGAGCGCGGCGAGCGCGACTACTTCTGGGGCGACCAATGGCACGCCGCGCAAACGCGGATGATGGTGGCATGCCGCGCGTACGGGCTGCGTCCCATCGACGGCCCGTTCGGCGACTTCAGCGATCCCGACGGCTACGATGCGGCCGCGCGCCGCGCCGCCGTGTTGGGTTATGAAGGCAAGTGGGCGATCCATCCGTCGCAGATCGAACTCGCCAATCGCGTGTTCACGCCCGCCGAGGCCGAAGTCACCAAGGCGCGCCGCATCATGGACGCGATGGCGCAAGCCGCGAAGGAAGGCAAAGGCGCGGTTTCGCTGGATGGGCGACTGATCGATGCTGCGAGTATCCGTATGGCTGAAGCGCTGCTCGCGACGGCGGATGCGATCGGGAATAACAGGTAGTGGGAATGCGAAGGGCGGCCCGCGGGCCTAATGCCGTTCAGTTAAGGTCTCTTTTGAGGACTCGAACGGTATAACGAAACGGTCTGGACTTGACGGCCCGAGCGCAAGAGCGCCCGGGCCGTTTTTCGTTGATAAGTTGCTTGAGCCGCTCACGC